>NZ_JBNMQT010000017.1:0-112705 GCF_050205645.1 Mycobacterium heidelbergense | reverse complement strand
ACGAATCGTGCTGTACGCCAAGGATCGTGGCTGCACGGCCCCCGGCTGCACGGTGCCCGGCTATTACAGCGAGGTCCACCACGTCGTCGGCTACGCCACCTGCGGCTGCACTGATGTCGACAACCTGACCTTCGGCTGCCCCACCCAACATCACATCGTCGAGCCCGAGGGCTGGAGCACCCGCAAAAACGCCAAGGGCGAAACCGAATGGATCCCACCGCCCCACCTCGAACGAGGCCAACCGCGAACCAACACCTACTGGCACCCCGAAAAACTCCTGCACGACGACGGTGACGACGACGACGCCGACGATGACGACGCAGCATAGCCCGCGGGCGCCGCAGCGATGATGTAGTCGTCGTACACTCACCAGGTTTGTTCGGCCGCGCGCACCAGCATGTGGTTGACCGCCACCCGGCGGTCGCGAGTCACCATGTAGCACACCGCATCCGCGATGTCCTCCGGCCGCAATTTGACCATGCCGGCGGTTTGCTTTTCGAACGCCGCACGCGAGGGTGCGGCCAGGTGGGTGAAAATCTCGGTGTCAACGGTGCCCGGACTCACCACGCCCACGCGAACCCTCTTGCCGAGCAACTCTTGTCGGATGCCTTCGCTGAACGCGTTCACCCCAAACTTGGTCAGGGAATAGACCGCGGTGCCGGGTCGGGCGACCCAGCCGCCCGTCGAGCCGATGGTGACCAGATCCGCCACCCCGCGCGGCGAGTCCGCGCCCGCGTCGATCAGGTGCGGCAGCGCGGCGCGGGTGGCGTAGAGGACGCCTTGCACGTTGACCGCGACCATGTCGTCCCAGTCTCGCAATGGTGCCTCGGCCGCGGGCCCGGATTGCATCAGTCCGGCGTTGTTGATCAGGGTATCCAGGCGACCCAATTCCGCGACGGTGTGTTGCACGGCGGACGCGACCTGTGCGGCGTCGGTGACGTCGGCGGGCACGACAAGCGCTGTGCCACCGGCGGATTCGATCTTGTTTTTCAGCTCGGTCAGCCGGTCTGCCCGGCGGGCGAGCAGGGCCACCGCGGCACCGTGGGCGGCCAACGCTTTCGCCGTTGCCGCGCCGATACCGCTGCTGGCGCCGGTCACCAGCGCCGCGGTGCCCGCGAGTTCACCCGTCATGTTCCGAGTATCTCGTGCAGGACGTAGTCGTTGTCCTCGCCCAGGTCCGGTGCGCCGCGCGAGATCCGCGCCGGGGCGCGCGCCATCCGCCACGAGGGGCCCAGGATCGGGCGTTGGCCTTCGCGGTGATCGCTGACGAAGCGATACAGCCCGCGGTCCCACAACCGCTGATCGCCGATCACGTCGAGGGCGGTGGCGCTCTTGGTCGCCGACACTCCAGCCAGGCGCAGGCGGTGGGCCAGCTGCTCGGCGTCGTGGTGCCGGGTTAGCAGCGCGAGGTCGGCGTCGAGCGCTTCGGCGTGACCGTGCCGGTCTTCCGCCGCGCGGTAGCGCGGATCGGCGGCCAGCGCCGCGGCGTCGAGCGCCTCGCACAGCCGCCGCCACTCGTCGTCGTCGGCCACCGCCACGGCGATCCACGAACCATCAGAGCAGGGATAGCAGCCGTGCGGGCACATGTCGGGGTGCTTGTTGCCGTCGGGCCCGAGGCTCGTTCCGGTGAGGCTTTGTTCGAGCAGGCGATCCCCGATCATCGACGACAGGGTTTCCACCGCGGACACGTCGACGAATTGTCCGGCGCCGGTCAGATCCCGATGCAGCAACGCGACAACCGCGGCGTACGCGGCCGCCGCGCCGACAGTGGAATCCCCGTACCGGATGCTCGTTCCGAGCGGCGGCCCGCCGGGATAGCCGACCAGCGAAGCAAGACCGGCCAGCGCGGCGAAGCACGGCGCGTAGCCCGTTTGATGGCCCAGCGGTCCGTCGTTGCCCCACATCTTGACCGACACCGAGATGATGTCCGGCTTGACCGCCGTGAGCTGTTCATGGCCGAGGCCCTGCCGCTCCATCGCGCCCGGGCGCAGGTTGTTGATGACGACGTCACTGCGGGCGATCAGCTCGTGCAGCCGCGCCATGTCGTCCGGCGACTTGATGTCGAGGTCCACGCTGAGGATTTCGGGGTTGATGCTCAGAAAGTACGGGGCGTGGTTGATGTCGGTGCCGCCGTAGGCCCGCATCTCCTCCGGGTGGGCGGCCGTTTCGACCTTGATCACTTCGGCGCCCAGCAGGGCCAGGAGCTTGCCGGCGTACGGTCCGGCCCATACCTTGGTCAGCTCGACGACGCGCACGCCCTGCAGCGGACCACCGCGCGGATTCTTGGGCGGTTTGAGTTGTGCCCACGTCGCCGCCGCCGGCGTCCGCGGGGTGTCGAGGCGTTTCAAGATCGTGGCGGTGTGTTGGCCGAGAGTCGGTGCCGGGGTGGCGATTTCGGCCGGTGTGGCACCGAGCGTGTACGGCACGGTGGGATACCCCGCACGACCCAGGACCGGGTGCGTGACGTCTTGGAAGAAACCACGATGGCGGTACTGCGGCGCCCGGTGCAGATCCGCGGCGCCGTTGACCGGGACCAACGGCACGCCCAGCCGCTGGGCTTGGTCGGCCGCGATCTCCTTGGCGAGACCCCGGACCCACTCCGCGAACCCGCGCTGAAACGTGGCAACCTTTTCCGGGGTAACGGAGAATTCCAGCCAGTCGTCGTCGAACGCGTCGAGCCATTCGGGCTGACCCATGAGCGCCTTGATGCCGTGCCAGTGGGCGCGACTGGTCATGTAGAGGTAGACGAAGCCGTCGGCGCACGGGAAGAACGCCGCCGGTCCCTGCTGGTCATAGTCGTCGCGGGTGCCCGCGGCCGCGACCTCGCCGGTGATGAATCGGCCCAGGATGGAGTCGGCCCGCGAGACCAGCACCGCATGCTCGGAAATGTCGATGGACTCGCCCCGGCCGGTGTGCAGGCGCCCGAACAGCGATGCCGCGATGCACAGCGCCGCCTCCAGCCCCGCCTCGTAGTCGGCGAGGAACCGGCCCGGACCTTGCAGCGGCGGCCGGCGGGGGTCCGGATGGCTGGGAGTGTGGTATCCCCAGCCGCTGGCGTGAAAGACGTTGATGCTCTTGGCGTTGTCGAATTCGGCGGGCGCGCCTTGGCCGAAGGGCGTGACCGAGCAGAACACCACGCCCGGATGTCGTTCGGGCCAGTCGGCCGCGCGCTCCTCGATGACCGCGTCGGCGCTGGCGATGAGCTTGTGCAAGCGCGCGGCGTCGCTGACGTCAAGCTCGATGGATTGCTTGTTGGTGTTGAGGTAGGCGAACAACACGCTGCCGTCAGGACCGTCGGCGAGGATGGGTGCCATCGCCCGCGTGCGGCTGCCGCGTCCCGGCGCTTCGACTTTGATGACCTCGGCGCCGAAATCGGCCAACAGCTTTCCGCAGTACTCCCCCGCGACCGACTCGGCCAGTTCGATGATCCTGATACCGGTCAGCGCCGACATGCCCACCCTCGCAACGAGATCAGGGCTTCTTGCGTCCGGAGCGGCTGAGCCGCCATTCGGGCGGGAAGTTCAGGTCGTTGTCCTTCACGACATTGTTGAGTCCCTTGCCGAAAGTTCCTTCGGTGAGGTCGACCTCGTTGTCCCGGTCGTTGGCGATCAGGGGGAGCATGCCCTCGACCATGCCGGTGAGCAGGCTCCCGAAGTATTCGCCCTTGTGCTGCTTGTAGAGCTCCAGGAAGGTCTTCTGCACCGCGACGGTGTCGGTCGGACGGGAGCGCGAGCATGCCATCGCGTACTTGAGCGTCTCGTCTTCGAGCTTCTCGCGCGGCACCACACTGTTGACGAAGCCGCACTCGTACATCTCCTTTGCGCTGAAAGGCCGCCCGGTGAACAGCATTTCGGAGAACTTTCGCAGACCCATCGTCTCGGCCCACCACCACAGCCGAGGCCCCCAGCCGACGTAGCGGAACGCCGGGTGCCCGAAGAGGGCGTCGTCGGAGGAGATCACCAAATCGGCGTCGCCGGCCTGATAGAAATGCCATCCGTAGCAATAGCCCTTGGCCTCGATGATGCTGATCTTGCGCAGTTCCTGCAGCGGCCGGTTTCCCGCGGGGGCCTTGGCATAGAAATCGGTGACGGTGGACAGATAGCGGTACGAGCCGCCCGGCGGGTACTTGACGTCGTCGTCGTTGATCGCGAGCTCGTGCAGCAGCGGCATGCCGGGGTTCTCCAGCATGGGGCGCTGCTCGGGCAGGTCGCCACCGCTACCGAAATCCTCACCCTCGCCGCGGATCACGACGACTTTGACGTCGTCGTCCACGTTGCACTTGTGGATCAGATCGGCATAGTTCTGCCGCATCCCCAGGGTGGTGGAGTTCTGCGCGTCGGGACGATCGAAGGTGATGTAGGCGATCCGGTTCTTCTTGTCCTTCTCGAACTTGATGTACTGCTCCGCTTCCTTCTTCAGCTTCACGTAGTCGTACTCAGGCATGGGTTCTCTCCACTTCTGTTATCGGTCATCTAGGCAGCAACGACGGCAGGGACTCCCAGCCCCGCACCGTCGACGTCGGGCTGAGCTTGGCGTTGCTCATATCGATCTCCCACTCGGGGAAGCGCTTCAGGATTTCTTCCAGCGCGACGCGGCCTTCCAGGCGCGCCAGCGCCGAACCGAGACAGAAGTGGGTGCCCACGCTGAAGGTGAGGTGCGGCCGGGCCTCGCGATGGATGTCGAATTCGCCTGCGTCCGGGCCGAACTGGCGCTCGTCGCGGCACGCCGCCCCGAGCAGCATCATCATCACGCTGCCCTCGGGCACCGTTCGGTCATACAGCGCGACGTCGCGGGTCACATACCGCGCCATGTGCGGCGCCGGCGGCTCGAAGCGCAACAGCTCCTCGATCGCCTGCGGGATGAGCGCGGGGTTGTCGACGAGTTCGCGGCGCTGATCCGGATGCTCCGCGAGCACCTTGCCCGCCCAACCGATCAAGCGCGTCGTCGTTTCGTTTCCCGCTCCGGCGACGACGTTGAGGTACACCAGGATTTCCGCCCGGGTCAGGCGCCGCGTAGTGCCGGTTTCGTCGACGAACTCGACGTTGAGCAGATCGGTCATGATGTCGTCGGACGGATGCTCGGCGCGCCAGTCGATGTAGGCCTCGAACTGTTCGCCGACGGACAGGCCCTGCTCCGCGGCCTTCATGGGCTTGCCGGCTTCCGTGCGCAGCTGCGCGTTGCCCCGGTCGCGGATGTACTCCTGATCGTCCTCGGGGATGCCGAGCAGCATGCTGATGACCTTCATCGGCATGATCGCGCCGAGATCGGTGACGAAGTCGAATCGCCCGGACCCCACCAGTGGATCCAGCAGCTGCGCGCAGAAGTCCCGGATCAACGGCTCCAGCGCGTTGATCTTGCGCGGGGTGAACATGCGCGACAGCAGCTTGCGGTGCACGTCGTGGATCGGAGGGTCTTCGAAAATGAGCATGCCTGCAGGGATTTCGAGGTTGGCTTTGATCAGCTCGAGGATCACGCCGCGGGCGGAGCTGTAGGTGCCGTGGTCGACAAGCGCCTTGTTGACATCGGCGAACCGGCTCAATGCGTAGAAGTCGTATTCGGCGTTGTAATACAGCGGCGCCTCGTCTCGCAGGCGGGCGAACATCGGATACGGGTCAGCGATGAGATCGACATCGTAGGGGTCGAAATGAACCTGACTGTCGGTGCTCGCCGTCACGAAATCCCTCCTACCATTAGCGTTTCCGTCGGCGCGGGCCGCCCGCCCCGGTCAAGCGTCCCTTGTCCGGACTCTTCAGCACGCCGGTGGCGATCGCCGCCAAGATCCGGTCGAGTCGTTCGGGGCTGTCAATGATCCTGTCGCCGTGGGCGAATCGCAGCAGCAGCCCGTTGATGAACGTCAGCGTGATGTTGCTCAGATCGTCGATGACGCCCGACTCCAATTCGGCACCGTGCGGCATGAGCTGCACCAGGATTTCCCGGTGCAACTTGGTGAACCCATCGGTGGCCTGTTGCAGAATGGCGGCCATCGCCGGATCGCGCACGGCCTGCATCGTCAGCTCGTAGCGTGCCTTCGTTCGGGACAACTGCGGCTCGGCGCCCGCTTGGATCACCACCTGTGACAATCGCGACGGCGAGGGATTGTCGCCCCGGCCATCGGCGGTGTCGGCGACGGAGCGCAGGCTTGCGAGGTCCAGCTCGGCCAGTCGTTCCGCGACGGCGCGCAGCAGCGCCGCACGGGTCCGGAAGTAAAAGGAAGTCGTGCCTTCGGGTACACCGGCCTTGCGGTCCACCTTCAGATGGCTCAGCCCCTTGGCCCCGTCGTCGGCCAGCAGTTGGATCGCCACATCGCAAAGGTCGCGGCGGCGCTCCACGGGATTGGGCTTTCGCCGTTTCGCCGCGGCCGGCGTGTATCGAGCCATGAGACGGCCGACATTACTCTATGTTCGTAGTGTCGGTAAAGGACTTGCCGCTACGATCGGCTTGGTCCCGTTTGCGAAAGGAGTGCGGTGGGTCCGGCAAAGAAAGCAACGGCGAGCGTCGTGCTGCTCGCCGCGGTGACGTGTGGGTGCCACACGACTCAGCACCCGGCGTCATCCACCACCCCGACCACCAAGGCGCCGCCCGCAACGACTCAATCGGTGCCAGCACCCGTCAACATTCAGCCCTTGCCGGTTCGCAAGGTGCAGAAGTCGCAACCCACCTCGCCCGACAAGTGCCCCGCGGCGAATGCGACCGCCCCCGCCGCGCCCGACAAGGTCCTCGCGGCCTGTGACCTCGCCCGGACCACCCTCTATACGTTGGGCCCGGAGGCGATGCGGCTCGGGCTGACCCAGGTGGACCCACCCAAGTCGCTGACCGCCGGCTTCTACGAGGTGCTGCTGACGCTGGACCAGCCGTCGGCGGCCGCCTGGGCGTCGTTCACCGCTGCGAATCTGCACGACCACGTCGCCTTCATCCGTGACGATCTCGTCCTGGAAGCCCCGTTGATCGAGTACCCGGTCGCCTCCGGACAGATCGCGCTGACCACGCAGACCGTTCAGGCCGCGGATCAGTTGGCGCAACTTGCCGGACGCCCCGCGTGACCGAGCTCGCCGTCGGCTTCCTCAGCGTATTCGCGCTTCCGCCAGTGGAGTTCGTCGGCGTCGCGGCAGACCTGGGCTGCCGGCACATCTCGACCATCGTGCAGGGACAGCCGTTGGTGCCACTCGGCTTTCGGCCATTCTCGCTGAAGGACCCCGCCGAGAGGAGAGAGCTGCGTGCGGCGATGAACGACCGCGGTGTGACGATCACGCTCGGTGACGGGTTCCTCGTGCTGCCCGGGGCCGATGTGCGCGATTTTCGCTCGGACCTCGACGCCCTGGCCGAGCTCGGCGTTCCCCGGATAAACGTGGTCAGCCTCGATCCCGATCTCGGCCACACGTTCGACCAATTCGGCGCGTTGGCCGAACTCGGTGCGCAACGCGAGATCGAAACCAACGTCGAACCGGTGCCCGGCCTGACCGTCGGCGACCTGCCCACCGCGGTCGCCGCCCTGGAACACGTCGGGCGACCCGATTTCCGGCTGTTGATCGACACCATGCATCTGGTGCGCTCGGGGTCCGGCGCCGCGGACCTTTCGGCCTTGGAACCCGAACACATCGGCTACGCCCAGCTCAACGACACCACGCTGGCGCCGTGCCTGGACAACTACATGGAGGAAGCCATGTACGAGCGCATGGTTCCCGGTGAAGGCGAATTGCCGCTGCGCGACATCCTCGCCGCACTGCCACCCGACATCGTGATCGAACTCGAGGTGCCCCGGCGATCGCTGGCGCTGGCCGGGGTCGGTCCTATCGACCGCCTGCGCCCGTGCGTGGACGCGGCCCGCCGTTTGTTGGCGGAAATATCAACTGGGTGAACGGGTTACGATCGGGTCGGCTCGCGCAGCGGGAGTCCGGCGGCGCGATAGATGGCATCGATCACGCTCATGTTCTCGATCGCGTCTTCCGGGGTCGTCTTGACCGGCTCGCCGCGCAGCACCGCCGCGGCGAACGCGTCGAGTTGATACGCGTAGGAGGCGCGGCGTGGGAATCGCTCGGTGCGTCTGCCGGCCGACGAACGGACCGAGAGCCGATGAAAATAAGCGGGCATCACCGGGTTGAGCACCCGTAGCTCGCCGCGGTCGCCGACGACCTTGGCATTGATCTGCAGCAGGCGCTTCGACCACATCGAGCAGCGAACCCGCCCGGTGTGCCCACCGGCAAACCGCAACTCGGCGGTCATGGCCCGGTCGACCTGGGGATCGCGCAATTTCGATTGCGCGGAAACGACTTCCGGGGTCGAACCGCCGAACGTGCGGACCATGTGCACCGCGTAGCACCCGGCGTCCATTGTCGCGCCGCCGGCGAGCGAATAGTTGTAGCGGATGTCCGAGAACTTCGGCAGCGGGAAGCACAGCGCGGCCTCCACCCGCTGGAGCGTGCCCAGCTCCCCCGACGCGATGATCTGCTCGACCCGCAATGTCAGCGGGTGGTAGCGGTAGTGAAATGCCTCCATCACCACGCGATCCGACTTCGCGGCAAGTTCGGCGATCTCGCGGGCTTCGGCGGCGTTGGCGGTGAACGGCTTTTCGCACAGCACGTGTTTGCCGGCGGCGAGCGCGGCGCGGGTCCATTTGCCGTGCAAGCCATTCGGCAGCGGGTTGTAGACGGCATCGATGCCGGGGTCGGCGATCAGCTTGTCGTAGTCGTCGTGCACCCGCGCGATATCGTGCTTCGCGGCGAAGGCCTGAGCACGCGCCACATCGCGCGCCGCGACGGCGGCCACCTCGACCTCGGCGTTGTCCTTGGCGGGGTTGGTGAGCGCCAACGGCGCGATGCGGGCCGCGCCGAGAATGCCGATCCGTACGAGTTCAGACACGGACCGACGCTAGCAGCTGACGCGGCTCATTCCGCTGCGCCCGTCGAGTGTGCGTCCAGGGCTTCGAGTGTGCGTCCACGGCGCCCTGCGCGCACACGCAAAATCCCTCAGTGCACACTCGGGCGGCGCGCGAATGCGGGCGCGTGCTCGGGACGAACCCCGACGCCGACGAAATACGCGGGTACCACCGACAGCCACGGCAGCCGCTGCACCAAGCCCAGGAGGGCGTCCGGTGGCGTCGGGTCCGCCCCGCGCAGCAGCGGGCCAAGCAGCGCCCTCTGCAACACGCGTTGCACCGCCTGGGTCACCACGGTCGGAAACAGGCGGCGGCGCCGGACGGCGGCCAGGTCGCGATCCGTGACGCGGTGCCGCCGCAGCGGTTCGGCCAGGATCGTTGCCGCCGCGACGGCGTCTTGGACGGCCAGATTGATGCCGACACCGCCCAGCGGAGACATCGCGTGCGCAGCGTCGCCGATGCACAGCAGCCCGTCGGTGTGCCAGCGGCGCAACCGATTCACGTGCACGTCGAGGTGCTTGATGTCGTCCATGGAGGTGAGCGTCGCCGCCGATACGCCGGCATCGGGCAGTAGCGCGTCAACATCGCGCCGGAAGGCCTCAATGCCGCGTGCGCGTAACTGCGCATCGCCCCCCTTGGGCCCGAGGTAGGCAATCTGGTCGTAGCCTTTGCGCGGGATCACGACAAGGGCCTTGCCGGGCGCCAAGCGAGGCAAGAAGGTGAATTCCTCTTCACCGTCCCGCGGCAATCTGAACCACCACACGTCGAAGTTCACCGGGAATTCCCGGGTCTTGAGTCCGGCGTCACGCTGCGGGATCGACCACCGGCCGTCGCACGCCACCGTCAACTCGGCCCGCAGTTCGCCGGGGCCCTCGGGCCCTTCGTAGCGCACCCCGGTGACCTTGCCGCCCTCCCGCAGCAACCCGGTGACCTCGGTCTTCATCCGCAACGTGAAGGTCGGCTCGGCCTGGGCGGCCTCGGCCAGCAGATTGAGCAGGTCCCACTGCGGCACCATGGCGATGAAGGGATGGGGTTGGCGCAGACGTTCGAAGTCGACGTAAGTCACCGAGCGGCCATTGGACTCGAACCTCGCCTTGCGGACCTCGCTATAGCCCAACCCCGAGAAGCGCTCCCACAAGCCCAGCTCGTCGAGCAGCCGCAGCGTGGTCGGGTGCACGGTGTCACCGCGGAAGTCGCGCAGAAAGTCGCCGTGCTTCTCCAGCAGGGTGACGTCCACGCCCGCCCGAGCCAACAACAGCCCGAGGATCATCCCGGCCGGGCCGCCGCCGATAATCGCGCAAGTAGTTTCCTCGACCATCAGCGCTCAGCGTACGTGGTGATTTCAGCCGAGCAATTGGGTGTCGATTTCGAAAACCGAGACGGGATCGAGGATCACGCCGCTTTCCTCGACATAGCGATCCCACAGCTCGAGCAGTTCGGCAAGCTTCTCGGGACGCGCGGCGGCCAGGTCGTCGATTTCACCGGGATCAGCCGAGAGGTCGTAGAGCTGCCAGGTGCCCGGACCGTAGGGTTCGGGCAGCCACAGCGCCTTCCAGTCGCCCTGGCGAATGGCGCGGCGGCCGAACAGCTCCCAACCGGTGCCGGTGTCGCCCTCGTGGACTGCGTCGGTGTCGCCCGACAGGTACGGCACCAGCGACCGGCCGCGCATGGGTGCTATTTCGCGGCCGCGGTAGCTGGTTCCGGGGTGCGTGGTGCCGGCGAGTTCCAGGACGGTCGGGGCGATGTCCATCACGGTCGCGAAGGCCGTGCCGATCTCGCGCTGCCGGTCGAAGCCGGGCCAGGTCACGAAGCCCACCACCCGGATTCCGCCTTCGGTGGTGAACGCCTTGTGCAGCCGCGACGGCGCCGTGGCGGCCTGGGCCCAGCGCGGCCCGTACCAGATGTACGAGGTGGGCCGCCCGAGGTTGTCGAGACTGTTGTCGTAGTACTTCTCGATCTGCGCGGCGATCCGGGCGCCATGCAGAGGCATCGCCTCGACGATCGCGCCCTCGGCGCCGTTGTCGGACAAGAAGATCACGACCGTGTCGTCGAGTTCGCCGGTGCCGGCCAGGTAGTCGATCACCCGTCCGATGTTCCAGTCCATCCGGTCGACCATCCCGGCGTAGACCTCCATGCTGCGCGCCGAGAGCGCGCGCTGCTCGTCGGTCATGTCGGCCCATTCCGGAGCGCCGTCGGCGACGACCGGGTGCGGGGTGACGCCGGGCGGGCACAGACCGAGTCGCGTGAGCGCCGCCAAGCGAGCCTCGCGCAGCGCGTCCGGACCTGCGTCGTAGCACCCGCGGTAGGTGGCGATGGATTCGTCGGGCGCCTGCAGCGGCCAGTGGGGCGCTTGGAACGGCAGGTAGGCGAAGAACGGTCGGTCCTGATCGTCGGGGCGCTCGGCGCGTTCACGGAAGTAGCGCAGCAGGGTGTCGGTGTAGAAGTCCGATGAGTAGAAGTCGTCGTCGACCGTGACGAACTGGTCATCCTCGGTGTAAAGCCGTGGCACCGGCGCGAAACCGTCGGCCGCGGCACCACCGTAGTGGCTGGCACCCGCCGGCAACAGCGCGAACGACCGCTCGAATCCGCGCGCCCACGGGGAGGTCTCGATCGTGTCGCCCAGGTGCCATTTGCCCGACATGAGCGTCAGGTATCCGGCGTCGCGCAGCAGCTCCGGCAACGCGACGACGCGATCGTTCAGATAGCCCTCGTAGCCGGGCGCGCCCTGGAATTCGGGGATCGCGACCTCGAGCATCGTTCCAATGCCGGCGATGTGGTGATCGGTGCCGGTCAACAACATCGCCCGGGTGGGCGAGCAGGCCGGCGCCGAATGAAAATCGGTCAGCCGGACCCCCGCGTAGGCGAGCCGGTCCAGATTCGGCGTGTTGATCTCACCGCCGAAGGCGCCGATATCGGAAAACCCCAAATCGTCCGCCACGATGACCAAGAAGTTGGGCCGCTTCACGGTCAAGCATCCTGTCAGGTCTGGCGGCCGAACGGAACTTCTGTCGCCGCCGCCATCGCCGTTATGGTCAGTGGATGCTGCAACAGTTTGGGATGTCCATTCCGTTGGTCGCCGCCCCGATGTCGGGCGGCCCGACGACCCCGGCGATGGTGGCGGCGGCGACCCGAGCGGGTGGTCTGGGGCTCCTCGCGGCCGGCTACAAGACCGTGGAGGCTGTCGAGGCCGAGATCAAGAGCGTTCGCGCCGAGGGAATCCCGTTCGGCATCAACGTGTTTGCCCCTAATCCGCTGCCGGTCGATCCCGACGCTTACCGGGTGTACGCCGCGACCATCCAGAGGGAGGCCGACCAGTTCGGCGTGACCGTGCCGTCGGAGCCGATTGAGGACACCGACGCCTTCGACGAGAAGATCGCGCTGTTGCTCGACGATCCGGTGCCGATGGTGTCTTTCACCTTCGGGATACCGCCGCGCGAAGTGATCACCGCGCTGCAACGGGCGAATAGCGTTGTCGTTCAAACGGTTACAACCGTCGAGGAGGCGGCGCAAGCGCACCAGGCCGGTGTCGACATGCTTGCCGTGCAGGCGGCGGCCGCGGGCGGCCATTCCGCCACCCTTTCGCCGCGGAAACCGTTGACGCCCGTCCCGATCGTTGACCTCGTCAAACAGATCATCGCGACCGTGCCGTTGCCGGTGATGGCCACGGGTGGGCTCGCCACTCCGGCCGCAGTGGCCGAGGTCATCCGCGCGGGCGCCGCGGCGGCAGCGGTCGGAACGGTCCTGCTTCGTGCCGCCGAAAGCGGCGCCTCGGCCACCCACCAGGCGGCCCTCATCGATCCCGCATACACCGAGACGGTGATCACTCGGGCCTTCACCGGCCGGCCGGCCCGCGGCCTGCGCAACGCGTTCATCGACGCGCACGAGGCGGAGGCGCCCCTGGGCTATCCGGCGGTTCACTACCTCACCACCGCTATGCGCAAAGCCGCCGCGGCGGCGGGCAAACCCGACTACGTCCATCTGTGGGCGGGCACCGGGTACCGCCACGCCAGTGCGGAGCCGACGGCCGACATTCTGCGACGATTGGCTTCCGAGCTCTGATCTACCCCCGCGCCGTCGCTAGTCTCCCCCGCCGCCGTGTCCCTTGCCGTGGCCCTTGCCCGGGCCGTGCCACGGCGGGGCCGGGGGCGGTGCCGTCGGCGTCGCCGGCGGCGCGGGATTGCTGACGGGAACCGGCACGGGTGTGCTGGTGGTGACGGGTTTGGCGGGCGCGTGCGAGGACGACGCGTCGAGCGCGAATGCCAGCGGGATGAGCATCAGGACGGCCAAAACCGCCAGGGCGCCCAGCACCTTCCTTCGGGTGCTCGTCATTTGAACTAGCGCGGGAAAAAACGTGTTGGTGACCAAGCCGGGCGGCGGTCCGTCCAGCACCTTGGTCGCGGGACGCCGCGGTTGGGCAACTCGCACGCCCAGCGGGGGCACGATCCAACCGCCGTGCAGCGCGGCCCGCATCTCCTCGGCGCTGCCGAACCGCTGTCGCGGGTCACGGGCCATCGCGCGTTCGATCAGCGCTATCAGGCCGGGATCGACGTCGGGCCGCAGCCCGGCGAGTGGAGGTGGCTGTCCGTGCAAAATGGCACTGGCCAGCGCTGCCACATTTTCTTGCGGGAACGGGCGATGCCCGGCGAGCGCTTCATAGCCGACGACTCCGACGGCATAGAGGTCGTCGGCCACGCGGGCGGGCGCACCGGCGAGGCGCTCGGGGCTCAGATAGGCGATGGTCCCCACGATGTGGCCGGTCAGAGTGTTGGTGGCCTCCGGGGTCTTGGCGATCCCGAAGTCCGCGACCTTCATGATCTCGCCACCCGCCGCGAGCAGGATGTTTCCGGGTTTGATGTCGCGGTGCAGGATCGCGGCGCTGTGCGCCGCGGTCAGCGCCGAGAGGACGTTGTCGAGCATCGCACCCATCCGCGCAGGCGACAGCGGACCGGCGGCTATCTGGTCGGCCAGGCTCTCTCCGGGCAACCGTTCCATCACGATGAACGGTGTGCCGTCGTGCTCGCCGATGTCGTGGACGGCGACGATGTTCGGGTGGTTGAGCGTCGCGGCCGCGTGCGCCTCGGCGTCGAACCGGTTGCGGATGCCATTCTGGGCACTCAACGCCGGGTGCAGGAGTTTGATGGCAACGGGGCGGCGCAGTCGGGTGTCCCAGCCGTCGCGAACCTCGGCCATGCCACCAAGGCCCAGCCTGTTGTGCATCTCGTACCGGCCAGCGAGCAACACAAGAGTGTTCATCTGACCTGCTAACTCTGTGCAACTTGCGATCGTGCGCTTGGCGCAAAACGCCGAAGCGTGGTTACCCCGACATCGTCGGCTCAAAACGCACACGTATCGGGGCGCTGCCCGCGTCAGAAGGCGTCGGGATTCTGCTGGACCTCGACGGGCACCGGGTGTTGGTACAGGCGCGACGCGTTCTCCCACGTGAATTTGCGGATCGCGTCGGGCGGTAGGTCGCCGATTTCTTCGTGGATCGTTTGTTGGGTGCGCGGCCACGTCGAGTCGCAATGTGGATAGTCGGCTTCCAGCATGATGTTGTCCATACCGATCCGGTCGCGCTGCACGAACGACGACTTGTCCTCTACCGCGCAGAACCAGAAGTTGCGGGTGAAAACCTCTGCGGGAGACAGACTCTCACCGAGCGCCTGCCAGGTGCCGTACATCGCGTGATAGCTGAGCATGTGATCGAGGCGGTCGAGTAGACCTGCGACCCAGCCGATTCCGCCTTCGGACAAGCAGATCTTGAGTTCCGGGAACCTGCTGGGCAGACCGGAATACAACCAGTCGACCGCCGCCGAGATCGCGTAGGCGAAGAACAGCACACCCTGCACGTCCGGCGGCGCGTCGTCGGTGGTGGACGGCGACGCGCCCGACGAACCGATGTGGAGATTGACGACGGTGCCGGTCTCGGCGCATGCCGCGATCATCGGATCCCAATGACCCGAATGGATGCTCGGCAATCCCAGCATCGCGGGGTTCTCGCTGAACGTCACTGCGTGAAATCCACGGTCGGCGTTCTCGCGGATCATCTCCGCGCCCAGCTCGGGGTCCAGCAGCCACGGCAGCTGGCAGGGAATGATCCGTTCGGGATACGACCCCGCCCACACCTCGAGGTGCCAGTCGTTCCAGGCGCGGACGGCGGCCAACGCGAGGTCGCGATCGGTGGTCACCTGTTGGAGGCGCTGCCCGGCGAACCCCGGTAGGAACGACGGGAAGTTGAGCGACGCGTAGATGCCGTTGAGGTCCATGTCTTTGACGCGCTCGTGGATATCCCATGCGCCCCTGCGCATCTCATCGAATCTGACCGGCTCGAACCCGTATTCGGCCACCGGCCGACCGACCACCGCGTTGAACCCGACATTGGGCAATTCGCGGCCGTCGTAGACCCACGTTTGCCCGCCTTCCTCGGTGTCCACCACTCTCGGTGCACGATCGGCGAACTTGTGCGGCAGGCGTCCGGCGAAGGTATCCGGCGGTTCGACGATGTGATCGTCCACCGAGATCACCGTGTAGCGCCGCGGTGCCCGGGGCGGGTCCGGAAGAAAGGTGACGGAGCGATCCTCACCCGTCCTGGCGGTGGTGAAGTTCAGGTTCGCGGCCAACTCGTCGATCGATTTCATGATTCACCTGAGCACATCGGGATCGGCCTTGATCGTCATCCGGGCTGCCCCCGCCCAGTACACGTCGGCGGCCCGTTCGACCAGCGACCGCTGCATGCCCGCCATGTCCGGCCAGTTCATCTTCACCGGTTCCTTGCCGGTGAGCATGACGTCGTAGGCCAGCTTGCATACCCGTTCGATCGATGCCGCGCGATAAACGGCTTGGGCCAGGTTGCTTCCGGTCGCGATGACGCCGTGGTTGGCCAGAATTGTCAGGTTGGCGCCGCCGATGCGGGCGGCGAGTTCGGCCGCGCGGGAGGGGCTGTCGATTTCGCCGTCGTACGTGTCGACCAGGCACAGGTCATCCAGGAAGAGCGAACCGGTCTGGTGCACCAATTCCGGCAGCCGGCCGAGGGCGGCCAGTACGCAGACATAGTAGGGGTGGTTGTGGATGACGACCCGGGCGTCTTCGCGGACCCGGTGCAGTTCGGTATGGATGTGGATCGCCGGCGTCACGTCCCAACGGCCCCGCACCACCCGTGCGTCGCCGTCCACCACGCAGATATCGGAGGCGGTGAGTTCGGCCCACCACAGTCCCCATGGGTTGACGAACATGTCGGTGTGCCCGTCGGGCTGCCAGGTGATGTGTCCGGCCATGTTCTCGGCGAATCCGATGCCGGCCAGGTGGCGAAACGCCACCGCGAGTGCCTGCTCGTCGGATAGTTCCGGGATCGGGGGCACCACCGAGGGCGCCCATACCTCCAGACCGCCTCGCCGTGCCTCAGGAGCGTTCATGATCGGCCTCCATCCTTCCTCGGATATCGCGGCGGAGCTCGCCTTTGGCGATCTTTCCTCCGGACGATCGGGGTAGTTCGTCGATGACGATGAGTCGTTCCGGCAGTAGTTCTTTGGAAACCCCCAGTGCCAGCAGGTGGTTGACGAGTTCGGGCAAGTCGATGGCCTGCGCATCGGCGAGTTCGGCATACAGGCAGACTTTTTCGCCGAACACCGGATCGGGCATCGCCACCGCGGCCGCCAGCGCGATCCCGGGGTGCGTCAGCACCGCGTCCTCAACCTGGGCGGCGCTGATATTCTTGCCGCCCCGCACGATGAAGTCGGATGTCCGGCCCGTGACGCTCAGGTAGCCATCCGCGTCGATCTCGCAGATGTCTCCCATCCGCATCCACCCGTCGCTGGTGAACAGCTGGTCGTGGTCGAGGCCGTCGAGGTAGCCCAAGCTCGTCGCCGGGCCGCGGCATGCGGGTTGCCCTCGCCCCGTATCGGTGACGTCTCTATCGCCGTCGAAGAGCCGGACCGCCATCTCGGGGACGACCCGGCCACCCGTGCGGAGCCGGCGCTGCGGTGTGTCGTCTAACGTGGTCCCGCTGAGCAGTCCGGTCTCGTTCGAGCCGTAGAACTGCAGAATCGTTGCGCCCGTGAGCCGCTCGAACTCGACGGCGGGCCGATACGGCAACGCCTCGCCGCCGGCGAAAACGACCCGCAAGGTGCTGAGGTCGTACTCCCGGCATGCGGGGTCGGCCATCAACATCGTCAATTGTGTACTGACACAGCACAATACGGTGACCCCATGTTGCGCTATTGCTTCACACGCCGCCTTCGGAGCGAAGCGTTCCAGGATTACCGCGGTGGCGCTGAGGTGGATCGGGGTGGTGTGGCTGGTCCATATTCCGAAGCCAAACGGCGTCGGGATGACCGGCAAGAAGACGTCGCCCGGCGTCAGGAGCCCGTTCGCGACGGCCTTCTGGTGAAAGTAGAACCAGCGATTCTGGGTGTGCACGACGCACTTGGGCAGGCCGGTGGTCCCGGACGTGGAGTTGATCAGGAAGACATCGTCGGGACCGAGCCCGGAACTGGATCCCGGTGACCCGGGCTCCACCTCGATGTCCAGGCGCAGGCCGACCGCGTCGTGACTCAAGGTCATCGACTCGATGGCCATATCCGCCGCGAGCTCGCTGCGCCGGTGGTCGCTGATCAGGACCTTTGGCCGCGCAGCGCGCAGTATCGCGGCGACCTCGCGGGTTCCGGCGCGCGCGCCGACGCCGACGACCACCGCGCCGCAGCGTTCGATCGCCACGAACAGCGCGTGAATCGCGGCGGAGTCGCCGTGCCAGACCGCGACTCGATCGCCCCGCGCGATGCCGGCACCGGTCAGTTGTGCGGCCAAATTGGTTGCCGCATCGTCGAATTCACGCCATGTCAACGAGGCGCCGGCGTGGTCGATATAGGCGGGACGGCCCGGCGAGTGGACGGCGTTGCGGCGTACCGCGTCCGACAGCGTCGAGTCGGACCACCAGCCGGCCGCGCGAAACCGGGCCGGGTCCTCGTCGCTGAATGCCGGCGAGCCCACGGTGTCCAGCCCGCCGGCGCTCATCCCCAGATCATAGGAAACCAGTACGCTCTGTCGGCTATCCCTGCACTGTTGAGCGGATCGTGATGTCTCCGATTTCGGTGTCCTCGGGCTGTTCGATGGCGAAGGCGATCGCTCGCGCCACCGCCGATGGCGGAAGACCGAACTCGTTCATCGTGCGCCGGATCTGCTCACGCACCGCCACGTCGTCTATGGAGCTGTCGAGTTGGGTATCGACGAACCCCGGCGATATCGATGTGGTGCGCACTATCCCGTCGGTCGACTCTTGGCGCAGGCCTTCCATCAGGGTGCGGACGGCATTCTTGGTGGCCGCGTAGACGGCCATGTTGGGCACGATCTTCAACCCGGCCGTCGACACCGTCGTGACGAAGTGGCCCCGGCCCTGCCGCTGGAAGACCGGTAGCGCCGCCGCGATGCCGTGCAGCACCCCGCGCAGGTTGACGTCGATCATGGCCGACCAACCGCCGACGTCCAGATCCGATATCGGGCCTACCTTGCTGATGCCCGCGTTGCTCACCAAGGCATCCAGCTGACCGAACTCATCGATGGCCATACCGACAAGTCGCTCCAGATCCTCAGGCCGAGCGACGTCCACCCGACAAATCACGGCCGCTCCCCCGAGATCCCGTATCTCGCTCGCGATGTCGGCGAGGCGCTCGGTGCGGCGCGCTCCGAGAACCACGCTCGCCCCGCGCTCGGCGAGCAGCCGCGCGGTCGCCTCTCCGATGCCGCTGCTTGCGCCGGTGATCGCGACGACCTTGCGCTCGATACTTTTCATGCGCCCCACTGTAAAAACGCTGTCAAACTCCCGTTAAAACACTTCGCCGCCATCGCGGATGGGCGCGGGGCCTGCGAAAATTTGGGCATGCCCACCATCGAGACGCGCCTGCGCGAAGAGTTGCGCAACTGCGCCGTTGAACTACGGCAGCTGGCATACACCATGCCCCACGGCGTGGGCGAGCATGATCTGCTGCAACTGTCAGACCGGATGCACGCGGCCGCGGACCACGTGGTCCGCAAGGGGGCCTAGCGTCCCCCTAGCCTCCTTTGAGCCGAATCTTCCAGCGCACGAAGCACAGATAGAAAACGCTGATCACCACCAGCATGGCCATGTCGAACCACCAGGTGCCGGCATTGTGATGCCAGTGTGAGTCCTTCGGCACCTGCGGACCCGGCTCCAGGTGAATCAAGTTGACGGTGGAGGCCGACGTCGCGAAACCCCACCGGGCCGGTGTGGCCCACGACATCTGGTCCAGCCCGATGCGCGCGGTCACGGGAATCATGCCGCCGGAGAACACCAGCTGCGACATGACCGCCACGACGAGCAGCGGCATGATCTGGTCGTTGGACTTGGCGATCGCGGAGAGCGCCAACCCGAGCATCGCCGAGGCGACCGTGGTCGCCGCGACATCGACGAACAGCTCCAGCCCGGGCTTGCCCAGCGCTGCGGCGCCCTGGGTCGGGCCACCCTTGCCGAGCAGCGTGATGGCGCTGACGATCGCCGACTGAACGATCGCGAACACGGTGTAGACACAGACCTTCGCCAGCAGGTAGGCGGTGGTGGACAACCCGACCGCCTGCTCACGCAGGAAGATCGCGCGCTCGCCGATGAGATCGCGGATGGTTAGTGCCGTCCCCATGAAGACCGCACCGACGTTGAGCAGCACCAGGATCTGCCCGGGCTCGGTCGGCGCCTCACCCATGGGATTGGGTATGCCGAAGCCGACGTCACCGGGCACCGACATCGACAGCGAGCCCATGATGAACGGCAGCAGCGCGAGAAAAGCGAAGTAGCCGCGGTCGCTGACGATCAACCGAATCTGTCGCCGCGCGATCGTGGAGAACTGCCGGACGAGGCTGGTTTGCGGCGGATCGCCCAGCTCGGCGGGTTTCTCCGGGGGTGGCGGCGCCGGGGCCGGGCCCGTCTGCGACAGGTACCGCGCTTTGGCCGCGTCGGGATCGCCGGCGACCGTGCTGAAGATGTCGGCCCAGTTGGTGGTTCCCATCGCCGGACCGATTTGGCTGGGCGGCCCGCAGAACGCGGTCTTGCCGCCGGGGGCGAGCAGCAGAACCTGATCGCACACGTCGAGGTACGTCAGCGAGTGGGTGACCACGAGGACCACCCGGCCCGCGTCGGCCAACTGCCGCAGCATCGTCATGACCTGCCGGTCCAGAGCGGGGTCCAGACCGGAGGTCGGCTCGTCCAGGATCAGCAGCGACGGCCCGGTCAGCAACTCCAGCGCCACCGACGCGCGCTTGCGCTGGCCGCCCGACAATTTGTCCACCCGAGTCTGCAGGTGCTGGCTCATCTCGAGTTCCTCGAGCACCCGGGCCACCACCTGGGCGCGGTCCTCCTTGGTGGTGTCCGGCGGCAGCCGTAGTTCGGCCGCATACATCAGCGCCTGTTGCACGGTCAGCTGGCCGTGCACGACGTCGTCCTGCGGCACCATGCCGATTCTGCTGCGCAGCGAGGCATATTCGGCGTGAACGTTGTGGCCCTCGAAGGCCACCGTGCCGTTGGTCGGGCTGGTGTACCCGGCCACCAACCTGGCGAACGTCGACTTCCCGGCGCCCGACGGACCGATGACGGCCGTCAGCGTTCCGGGAAGCGCGCCCAGCGAGATGTCGTCCAGCAGCGTCTTGTTGTTGTCGATCGTCCAGGTCACCCCGCGGACATCGAGGCCGCCGGTGCGCGTCGCGGTCGCGGCCTCGTCGCGACGGGCCAGCGTGCCGCCCGCGAAGACGAGGTCGATGTTGCCGATCGTGACGACGTCGCCCTCCTGCAGCACCGCCACCTCGACCCGGGATCCGTTGACGAAGGTGCCGTTGATGCTGCGGTTGTCATGAATCTCGGTGCCGCGCGGCGTCGGGATGAGGGTGGCGTGGTGGCGTGATGCCAGAACCTCGGGAATGACGATGTCGTTGTCGTTGGCGCGGCCGATCTTGATGGCGCCGGGCGTCGCCTCCGCTTTACCCGGCCGCAGCATCTTCAACATCGAGGTCGCGAGGTTCGACGCATCAGCGCCGACGCGCATGGTCTCGGGTCCGGCCGGGGCGACCTTCGCCGGTGGTGCCCGGTAGATCTGCGGTGCCGAGTGCGACCCGCTCGGCGGAGCCGCCGGTTGCCCACCGGTCGGGTAACGCGGCTGCGGCCCGGACGGGTGGCGCGGCGGCTGGACCGCTTCCGGTCCGGTGGGCGGACGCGTCGGCTGCGACCGCAACGGCCCCGACGGGGAGGGCTGCGGCTGGCCCCGCCAAGGTGACGTGCCGGTTCCCGATGAGCCCTGGACCGGTGCTGGGCCACTCGGTTCGCTCGACGGGCTCAGAAGCGGAATCGACGTTGTCAAGGGTGGGCGTCCGGCCGAGCCGAGGTGGCGACCGACCTCGAAGGCCAGCGCCGGACCGTCCGGGTTCCCGATGTTGACCCGCAGGCCGTCCAGGATGTCGACGGTCGGCACCCGGCGGCTGTTGACGTAGAGGCCGTTGAGGCTGCCGTTGTCGATCGCGACCCATCGGCCCTGGTCGAATCGCACCAGCAGGTGCGTGCGCGATATCAGAGGGTGGGCAACGCGGACGTCCGCCCGCAGGTCACGCCCGATCACGACATCGTTGCCTGCGGAGAAGGTGCGCTCGGCTCCGTCATACCGCACGGTCAGCACAGGCGGGGCTGGTCGGCTCATTAAGCCAACTGTATCGGCTGGCGCCAAGCGCAGGGCAAGTCATCGCAACGTTTTCGACGGCGAAACGGCGGGTAATCCGCCGTCCATGCAGCACAGCGACAATGACTTCCCCGACGACGTGCCCGTCGCGGATGCCGTTGAGCAACAGCAGCCGACCTCCGGCTCGCCGGCCGACGAGGACGACGCCACATCCTGGCCGGACGACCGCGACGTGCCGCTCGAGGCGGCCCCCTCCGACTGGCAGGAACAACGTGAGACGGTCCTGATCGACCCGGAACTCGACGAACGCGAGCAGTACGAATAGACCTGCGGCGCAGACGCTTTCGCGGCACCTGGTCGGTCCAGGCTATCCGGCGGCGGCAGTGATCTCCGGCGCGCGCCAGGCGCCGCCGGGGCCGGTCGTGACATCCTTGACGAAGTCCCCGATGTAACGAATGGCACGTCGCCCCTCGGGCAGGATGTCGGCCGCCAAGGGGAAGTCGTGAATCTGGCCGTCCCAAAGATGCAAATCGCAGCGGATTCCACTGGCTTCCAAGCGCTTCGCCATGAGCTCGGCGTCCGGGAGCAACAGCTCATCGGAGCTTGCGTGGATCGTCACGGGAGGCAGCGCGGACAAGTCGGCGTCGACCGGGGAGACCACGCGGGCCTTGGAACTCCCTTTGCCCGCCGGCAGTTGCACTTCGCCGAGGTACCGGGCGAACATCGACAACGCCCCGCGGGTGAACATCGAGCACTTGCGTGCGTTGCGATGCTTGAGCTTGCGGGCGGGATCCGGGTCGGTGAACGGCGAAACCGTGGCGATTCCAGCAGGTTTCGCGACGTGGTTCCGGATGGCTGCCAGCGTGGTCATGAACGCCAGGTACCCGCCGGCGGAGTCGCCCGCCACGACAATTCGGTCATCGTCGTAGCCCCGCTCCCGCAACCAGCGCAGGCCGCTGAGGCCGTCTTCGATCGCGTCGCTGATTTGATGCGACGGCAACTTTCGGTATCCGACCGTGAGCACACCGGCGTCGGCCGCCTTCGACAAGCGGCACACCACCGAACGGTGGGTGTTCAGGCCGCAGGTCAAAAACGCCCCGCCGTGCAGGTAGAGGATCGCGCGCGCCGGAGACACCCCTCGCGCGCGAATCCATTCCGCGCCGCAGTGTTCGAGTTGTATGGGTTCGACGGTCGCCGACGAACGAGAATGTGGCAGCAGACCGGCCATGCCGTCGACGTATTCGAGCGGCCAATGCAGATGCGGCTGAATTGCCCAGGCGCGCACGGCGTTTTTCACGATCAACCGGCTGGCCCATGACACCGCAACCGATTGCGCGCTGTGCCGGTGGTGGATGCGTCGATTGCTCACCACGTGCCGCAACGAACGACGACGCTCCGGATCCCTTGTGGCCATTGACAACAACTCCTATTTTGACGAGCGGATACCCGGCCTCCAGCACGTGAAAACTCTGCGTTAAGCCTGTGGCAAAGTTGGGTTTCTCACTGTTTACGCGCGCGAAAGGCGGGTATTCCGGCCTTATCTATGCGCGCGGCCAGCATGATGGCCCAAGATATGGGCATGGACGCAATCGATGCTCGGCTGCTGTCGGATCGGGTCGCGGTGGTCACCGGCGGCGGTGGCGGAATCGGCGCAGCGACGGCCCGGTTGTTCGCCCAGCACGGCGCGCGCGTCGTCATCGCGGATAGCGACACCGAACTCGCGCGACGAACGGCCGACGACATCGCGAGCAGCGGGGGTTCTGCGTTGGCGGTGATCACCGACGTTCGCGACGCCAATCAGGTTGCGGCCTTGGCGCAAACGGTGCTGGATCGCTATGGGCGGATCGACATCCTGGTAAACAACGTCGGTCATTGGCTGCGTCACCCGGGCAACTTCGTCGACACCGATCCGCAACTGTGGGATGAGCTCTACCGCATCAACCTGCACCATGTTTTCCTCGTCACCCACGCGTTCCTGCCGGCGATGATCCGCCAGCGCGCGGGTGCGATCGTCAACGTCTCGTCGGTCGAAGGGTTGCGCGGTTACCCGGAGGATCCGGTCTACGCCGCGTTCAAGGCGGCCGTCATCCATTTCACGCGCAGCCTCGCGGTCCAGGTGGGCCGCGACGGAGTGCGGGTCAACGGTGTCGGCCCCGACGTCACGGAATCGCTCCAGGTGCCCTACTCGCAGTGGCTATCCGCCGAGGAGCAGACGCAGTGGCCGCAATGGGTTCCCGTCGGGCGGATGGGCCTGCCCGAAGACCAGGCCCGAGTCATCCTCTTCCTGGCGTCCGACCTGTCGGCGTTCGTCACCGGCCACACCATCCCGACCGACGGCGGCACCGGCGCGGCGGGCGGGTGGTTCCGCTCGTCGCGCCGGGCCGATCGCGAATGGACGAATCGCCCGATCGAACCCTGAAGCAGCCGTTAACTTCCGGGGACGGAGACAGTGGCTTGCTGCTCGACCTGTAGGCCCTGTTGCTCGTCTTGCTGGGCTTGCCGGAGGTCCAGTTGCAGTTGGGCTTCGAGGTCGTTGCCATCGGCTACGACGCGGGTAAACGCCGATCCCCCAACGGTTTTCGCGTCGTCATATTGCGGGGCGTGGGATAGCGCTAGCATCGCAACGTCGCGATATCGGCGAGAATCGTTTGCGTCAAAATGCGTTGCTTGTTCGCCGCCATCACGCAACTTGCGCGCTGGGATTAGCAAGAACCTGGATCGAAGTTATCGATCCGCTGTGAGATCAGACGCCTTGTGCGGCTCGAAATCGTGCTTGCTCGTGGATCACGGTGACCGGAATACCGTTGAGGACACCATTGCCGGACGGCTCGTCGACGAACGCCGGCGGGGACAGCACGTTGGTGTTGGCGCCGGGCGAGCTGTTGGCCACCGACATGCGGGTGCCCGGCTTGCCGTGGCCCCAGCCGTGCGGCATCGACACGACGCCGGGTTTTATCGCGTCGGTGATCTCGACGGGGACACTGATCTCGCCGGCCTCCGATTTCACCGTGACAACGTCGTCGTCGGCCACACCGAAGCGTGCGGCGTCGTCGGGGTGGATCAGCAGCGTGCACCGGTCCTTGCCCTTCATCAGCGCGGGCACGTTGTGCAGCCAGGTGTTGTTCGACCGCAGGTGTCGTCGGCTGACCAGCACCAGCGGCTCGGCGGGCCGTTCCAGGCGTGCGGCCAGCCGTGGCAGGTCGTCGAGCAGGTATTGCGGGGCGAGGCGGATTTTCTTGTCGGGCGTGTCCAGGATGTCGGGCAGCTGGGGCACCATCGGCCCGAAGTCGATCCCGTTGGGGTTGGCCTTGAGCATGTCCAATGTGAGGCCGCCCGGGTTCTGTCCGTACTGGTCCCCGAACGGGCCGGTTCGCAGCGTGAGGTCGAGCATCCGCTCCGGGCCGCCTTTCAAACCGGCATCGTCGTAGAGCTTACGGATCTCCGCGCCGTCGAGGCCGCGGGTGAACGCCAGGTAGTCGAAGAAGCCGTCGTCGATCGCCGCGACATCGACGTCTTCGGCGGGGATGCCGGTGCACAGGCCGGTCAGCCGGATCAGGATCTCCCACTCGTGCGGGCGGTCGCCCGGGTCGAACACCGGGGCCGAGTAGTTCGCGATGCTGCGGATCGCAAACAGCAAGATGAGGTCGTCGTGGTGAGGTTGCTCGAGTGGGGAGAGCCCCGGCAGGATCACGTCGGCGTGCCGCGTTGTCTCGTTGAGCCACAGATCAATCGAGATCATCGCGTCCAGCATCGGCAGCACCTCGTCGAGTTTGTCTCCCCCGGGCGTGGACAACACCGGGTTGCCCGCGACCGTGATCAGCGCCTTGAGCTGCCCGTCGCCCGGTGTGGCGATCTCTTCGGCCATGCACGACACCGGCGCCTGGCCGAGGACCTCTTTCGCGCCCCGAACCCGCGTGTGCCAGCGACCGAATTCGGGGGCGCCGCCCTCGAGGCCGGGCAGCGGCTGCGAGGTGATCGACCAGGCCGCCGGCTTCGGAAACATCGCGCCGCCGGGCGTGTCGAAATGGCCGATCAAAATGTTGACCACATCGACCAGCCAGCTGGCTAGGCTGCCAAACTCCTGATTGCACAGGCCGATTCGGCCATACACCACCGACTTCCGGGTGCCCGCGAGCTCACGGGCCAGCCCGCGGATCCGGTCCGCGTGGATGCCGGTGACGGCGCTGACCCGCTCCGGCGGCCAGTCCGCGGCGACCCGGCGCATCGTGTCGACGCCGTCGACGTGCGGTCCGGGGTCGATCAGGTCTTCGTCAAAGAGTGTGTGCGCGACCGCAAGCAGCAGCGCCGCGTCGGTGCCCGGGACGATCGGAAGCCACTCGTCGGCACGGGCGGCGGTCAGGGTGCGCACCGGGTCGATCACGATCACCTTGCCGCGCTTGCGGATCGCTTCGATCAGGCCCATCACATCGGGCGCGGCCAGCAGCGAGCCCTGCGACGCGGCGGGGTTGGCGCCCATGATGACCATCAGGTCGGTGCGTTCGATGTCGGGCACCGGGAAGTTCCACCAGAGGCCGTACATCAGGTGCGACGACAGGTTCTTGGGCCACTGGTCGACCGTCCCCGGCGAATACGTGACCGGCATCCCCGACATGCCCAGCAGCACGCCCGAGTAGCGGGCGAGCGAGAAGGAATGCGCCAGCGGGTTGCCGGTATAGGCGGTGACCGCGCCGATCCCGTACTTCTGGATCACCGGCGTCAGCAACTCGGTGCAGCGGCGAAACGCGACGTCCCAGCTGACTTCCTGCCAGCGGCCGTCGACCTTGATCAGTGGGTGGCGGATGCGATCGGGGTCGTCGTGCAGCGCGGCGAGGGACACGCCTTTGGGGCAGATGTGCCCGCGGCTCCAGACGTCGTCGGGGTTGCCCCGGATGCTGGTGACTTTCCCGTCTTTGGGGCCGCCCTCGACGTGAATCTCCAAGCCGCACATGGCTTCACACAGTGGACAGGTCCGCAGATGCCTGCCGTTGTCGCCGGTCGTCACCCACCCACTGTATTCCGCTACTGTCCGTAGCGGAAGTACCCAAAAAGCACGGCACTCGCTGATAAACCGCTGATGATCGGCCCTGAGACACATTTGAATCTGCCAAGCCGGCTGTACAACGGCGAGACGCCGACCCTAGCGTCGGGTACATGACCGATCGGCAGGACATCGAGTACCTCCGCTGTGAGCTACTCGACCGGATCGATGCGCACCCGTTCGAGGACTGGTCCCCCGCCCTCCTGCGGGCCATGATCGCCGTCTTCGACCTCGACGGAGTCACGCCCGTCGGCGGCCACGGCTTCCGGCCCTACGTCATCAGGTAATTCGGCGCGCCTCCGCGGCGCATGACTAAAGTCGCGACGATGGAGATGTGGGAACTGGTCGCGCGTGAGCAGATCCGCGACACCCTCGCGCGGTACAACTGGTCGGGTGACGCCGGCCGGCTCGACGGACTTGCCGAAACATTCTGCGCGGACGGTGTTCTCGAGATTCGCGGGTCCGAACCTCTGCGCGGCCGATCCCAGATCGCGGCCTTCCTCGGCGGTGTCACCGGCAACCTCGCCGACAACGCTGACGTCAAGCCGGTCGTGCGGCACAACGTCGCCACCGTGGTGTTCACGGGACTGACCCCGGACGAGGCCCACGTCGAGTCTTACTTCACCGTGGTCACCCATATCGGACTCGACCATTTCGGACGCTATCGCGACGTCCTGGTGCCCGACGGTGATACCTGGCTGATCAAGCATCGCAAGGTATCGACCGATTGGGCGGCACCCGACTCCCTCATGGCTCGGCGGCCGCCGAACGTGTAATCAGTGCGACCGGTGTCGGCGGGTCGTCGTAGCAGTTACACGTTCGGCGCCGAAACACCGATCGTCATGATGTTGAGCCGGCAGCCGTCCGCGCCGGCGCGCCAGGCGTGGTCGACGCCCGTGATCACAGCGCTGTCGCCGACCGTCAGCAGGTGCGCACCGTCATCCAGGATCAATTCCACCGAGCCCGACAGCACCACGTCGAAATCGACCGTGTCCGTATGGTGCATGGAGAATTCCGCACCCGGGGAATACTCGATCGCCGCCCAGCGCATCGAACCCGGCGGGACCGCCAGGTCGAGGACATCGGCGACGCGCCCGCCGCCATCATCGATCGACGGAGCGGAGGCCGTCGCGTAGAGAACCGAATACAGGATGCCGCCCAGCCCGGCATTCCCTTGCAGTGTGACGGGGCCGTCCTGGGCGGCGCATGACCGCCCGGCTGCGTCAACGCCGGTGACCAGCAAGCGCATGCCCCAAGACTGTAGACGAGGCGCTGACCGATCAGCGGAACCACCGCTCCCGCCCGTCGCGGCGACGTGGCAGGGTGACCTCGTGGCCAAGACTCCGACCGTCGAGCACGACCTGCGTGAGATCAGCACCCCGAACGGCGCATTGCGCTACTACGACTGCGGCGCCGACAGCGGCCCGGTGTTGCTGTTCCTGCATGGCTCGGGGCCCGGCGTCACCGGGTGGCGCAACTTTCGCGGGGTCCTTCCCACCTTCGCCGAGCGTTTCCGCTGCCTGATCCTGGAATTCCCCGGCTTCGGGGTCAGCGACGACTTCGGCGGCCACCCGATGGTGACGGCATTCGGCACCGTATCGCCTTTCCTGGACGCGCTGGGCGTCGACAAGGCGCACATCGTCGGCAACTCGATGGGCGGCGGCGTCGGCATCAATTTCGCCATCGCCAATCCCGGTCGCGTCGGCCGGCTGGTCACCATCGGCGGCATCGGGACAAACATCTTCAGCCCCAGCCCCAGCGAGGGCATCCGGCTGTTGCAGGAGTTCGTCGAAGACCCCACCCGGCAGCGGCTCGTCGACTGGCTGAAATCGATGGTTTACGACCAATCGTTGGTCACCGACGAGCTGATCGAGGAACGCTGGTCGCTGGCCACCGATCCCGCGACACTGGATGCCGCGCGCCGCATGTACGGCAAGGCGGCGTTCGCCGGGATGAACTCCGCCATGGCGGCGTCCGACCGGCCGCTGCCGTGGGCCATCATGCACAAGCTGACGGCGCCAACCCTGCTGACGTGGGGCCGGGACGACAGGGTGAGCCCGCCCGACATGGCGCTGATCCCCATGCGCACCATCCCCAACGCGGAACTTCACATATTCCCCAACTCCGGGCATTGGGCGATGATCGAAGCCAAGGAAGCGTTCGAAAGTACGGTCCTGGCGTTCCTGTCCCGTAAGAACGGCTAACCGCTCGTCGATCCCTCATCGCTGGGTGGCGCCCGCGTCGACCGGCAGGGTCACTGCGGTGATGTATCGCGCCTCGTCGGACGCCAGGAACAGCGCGGCGTTGGCGACGTCCACCGGATCTATCCATGGCACCGCGAGCATGTTCATGCCGCGAGCCGCCTCGGCGAACTCGGCACGCGTGGGCGGCCGGTCCAAGTCCGGGCGAAACGCGCTCCTAACGGCGTCGTTCTGGATCATCGGAGTGTCGACATTCGTCGGATGGATGCAGTTGACCCGAACATTGTGCGGCGCAAGCTCGTTCGCAAGGCTGCGCATCAAACCGACCACACCGTGCTTGGCGGCGGTGTAGTGCGCGACACCGAGTAAGCCACGCAATCCGGCGATCGAGTTCGTCAGGACCAGAGCCCCGGCGCCTCGCGCGATCAGGTGCGGCGCCCCGGCCCGGCACGTATGCCACACGCCGGTGAGGTTGACGTCCAGCATGGCGCGCCACGCGGTTTCGTCCAGATCGACCGCCATGCCGCGAGAGGTGATTCCCGCAGTCGCACACACTACGTCCAGTCCGCCGAACCGCTCGACGCCTCGGTCCGCGGCAGTGCGCATCTCGGCGAGGTCCCGCACGTCGACGATCTCCGTGTGCACCCGGGCACCGGCGTCTGTGACTAGGGCGGCCGTGTGGTCGAGGTCGGCGGGTGTGCTGTGCGGGATCACCACCGTATCGACCGGTCCGCACACGTCCAGCGCCACGATGTCAGCGCCCTCCTGCGCGAAGCGCACGGCTTGCGCGCGCCCGATCCCCCGCGCCGCGCCGGTGATCAGGGCGACCTTCCCGGCAAGCCGCCCGCTCACGTCGTCTTCTGAGTCAGGCCTGCGTCGACGACGAGCTGCGTACCCGTGATGTAGCGGGCCTCGTCGGAGGCCAAGAACACCACGGCGTTGGCCACGTCGACCGGTTCCAGCCACGGCACCGGCAGCAGGTTGCGCGCCTCGAGCACCTCGGCAGCATCGGCCGCCGTGGGGTTCTCCAGATCGGGCCGCAGGCGCTTGAACGTCGCCTCGTTGAGCACCGTGGTTGTTGCGACCGCGCCGGGGTGGACGGTGTTGACCCGGATGCGGCGCGGCCCGAGTTCGTTGGCCAGGGTGCGCGCAAGGCCCACCACCGCGTGCTTGCTGGCCGTGTAGTGGGCGGTGTTTGTCGTGCCGCGAATTCCGTTGGTCGAACTGATGATCATGATGGCGCCGCCCCCCTCCCCCATGTGCGGCACAGCCGCCCTGATGGTGTGCCATACGCCGGTGAGGTTGACGTCGAGCGTGCGCTGCCAGTCTCGCGGGTCCAGTTCCCACGAGGGCGCGCCGGGAAGGTGGATTCCGGCGTTGGCGACGATCACGTCAAGCCGACCCAGTTCTACGACGCCGTGATCGATCGCGGCCGTCATCGCTTCGAGGTCGCTCACATCGGCGACGCCGGTCACGCAGCGCCGACCCCTATTCTCGACTTCCCTTGCGGTATCGCTCAATTCGCGTTCCGCCGCCTGTCCGTCCAGCGCGATCACGTCGGCGCCCTCGTCGGCGAACCGCTCGCAGTGCGCGCGTCCGCTGCCGCGGGCGGCGCCGGTTACCAGCACGACTTTGTCAACCAGTCCTTTCATTGCGGCATCGTGATCAGGTCGAATCCCCGGTAGCCGGAGTCGGCGACCTCGACGCAGATGTCGTTGTAGGTCGCGAAGCCCCCGACGAACAGCATGAAACCCCTTGGCTTTCCCGGCACGTTCGCGCCCATATACCAGGAATTCGCCTTGGTGAACAGCGTCGTCTCGGCGCGCCGGGAGCATTCAGCGACCCAGGCGTCCACGCTGTCCACAGTGGCTTCGATCGCGGCGTAGTCGTGGTTATCCAGGTAGGTGATGGCCTCAGCAATCCAGTTCACCTGAGCTTCCGCGTGTAACACCATGTTCGCCAGCACGGCGGGTGCTCCCGGGCCAGAGATCAAAAAAAGATTGGGAAACCCGTCGACGCCCAGCCCCAGATAGGTGCGCGGTCCGTGCGCCCAGTCGTCACGCAGGGCCGTGCCGTTACGCCCGACAATGTCGATCTTGCCCAGCGCCCCGGTCATCGCGTCGAAACCCGTTGCCAGAACAATCATGTCGACGTCGTACCGGGCCTCGGCGGTGTTGATGCCGCCGGCATCGACGGATTCGATCGGAGTCGCACGCACGCTGACCAGGGACACGTTGGTCCGATTGAATGTCTGAAAGTAGTTGCTGTCGGTGCAGATTCGCTTGGTGCCGATCGGGTGATCATTGGGAATCAGCATGTCGGCGACCGCTGGATCGTCGATGACGGCCCGGATCTTTTCCTCGTAGAACTTTCGGGCCTCGTCGTTGGCGGCCAGATCGATCATCTGGTCGGGGAATGTCTTCGAGAACAGCACGCCACCCAGCTGCCAACGCTTTTCGAACGCGGCTCGCCGCTCCTCTGGCGTGCACTCCATCGTCGGCTTCGGGGCAGTGATGTGCGGGGAGCCACCGCCGCTGCGCCACGAAAGCCTGCGCCGCTCCGCGTAGCCGGCCTTGATGTCGTCGAGCTCTTCCGGCGACAACGGCTTGTTGCCAGCCGGGACACTGTAATTGGGGCTGCGCTGGAAGACATAGAGGTGGGACGCCTGCTCGGCGATAATTGGAATCGACTGAATTCCGGAGGACCCGGTGCCGATGACCGCCACCCGCTTGCCGGTGAAGTCGACGGGATCGTGGGGCCATTGGGCGGTGTGGTAGATCTGGCCGGCAAAATCGTCCAAGCCATCGAAGGTCGGCGTCAGCGCGGTCGACAACGGGCCGGTTGCCATGAGACAAAACCGCGCCGAAAGCGCCTGCCCGCCGTCGGTGGTGACTGTCCAGCGCAACGCAGCCTCATCCAGCACCGCCGACACGACGCGGGTGTTGAGGGCGATGTCGCGGCGCAGGTCCAGTTTGTCGGCGACCCAGTTCAGGTAGGCGAGGATCTCGGCCTGGGTGGCATACTTTTCGGTCCAGTTCCATTCCTGCTGCAGTTCGTCGGAGAACGAGTAGCAGTAGTCGACACTTTCGACGTCGCAGCGCGCGCCCGGATAGCGGTTGTAGTACCAGGTCCCACCCACCTCGGGTGCGGCTTCGAGCACCCGCACCGACAGACCTTGGCTGCGTAGCTTGTGTAGGGCGTACAGACCGGCGAACCCCGCGCCGACCACTAGTACGTCGAGAGGCTGCTGGCCGGGATTGGTCACAGGCAGCAACGGTAGGGCCTTGGTCGTCGCAGGCGGTTCCCTTTCCCGGTCAACGGACGCTCCGGCCGAGTTTTCCCGACCACTGGGCGTGCGCACTCGCCCACCGCCGCAGATCGCAGATCATCGGCTCATGTCAGAAGTTGCTCATGTCGTAGTGGAGCTGGATGGTGAGCGACATCGTTTGCGTTGGCCCCGCAGTCAGACCCTGGTCGACACGTTGCTCGACGCGGGCATCGACGCGCCCCACTCGTGCCGGGCGGGCCGCTGCGGTTCGTGTGTGGCCACCGTCGTTGCGGGCGAGACCGAGATGGCGGCGTGCGACCTCCTGGAAGCCGACGACCTGCGAGACGGCCTGATTCTTGCGTGCCAGGCCAGGCCGGCCAGCGACCATCTCCACATCAAGTTTTGACCGCGTTTACGTCCGCTCACCGGGAATGCCTTCGGGTTCGGCGCGGACTGCGGTAGACCATTACTACGCCCCCACACGTTAGGACGAACGATATGAGCGAGCGGGTACTCGACCGGGTAGTTGCCATGGCCGATCAGTTGCGCGACCAGGCCGCCGAAGCCGAAAGGATTGGCCGGCTCACCGACGACACCGTCAAGCTGATGAAAGGTGCCGGCCTGATCCGGCTGCTGCAGACCAAGCAATACCAGGGCTTCGAGGCCCACCCCCGCGAGTTCGCCGAGACGACGATGGCCACTGCGGCGCTGGATCCGGCCGCCGGCTGGATCGTCGGCGTGGTCGGTGTGCATCCCTACCAGTTGGCCTATGCCGATCCGAAAGTCTCCGCGGAAATCTGGGCAGAGGACGTCGACACGTGGATGGCCTCCCCGTACGCGCCGCAGGGCGTGGCCAAGCCCGTCGACGGCGGCTACACCTTCAACGGCCGCTGGCAGTTCAGCTCCGGCACCGATCATTGCGACTGGATCATCCTGGGGGCGATGCTCGGCGACGAGAAGGGCATCCCGCTGATGCCGCCGCAGATGCTGCACATGATCCTGCCGCGCAAGGACTACGAGATCGTCGAGGACTCGTGGAATGTGGTGGGTCTGCGCGGAACCGGGTCCAAGGACGTGATCGTCAAGGACGCGTTCGTCCCGACCTACCGCACCATGGACGCGACGAAGGTGATGGACGGGACCGCCCAGCGCGAGGCGGGGATGACCGAGCCGCTGTACCTGATGCCGTGGTCGACGATGTTCCCGCTGGGCATCTCCGCGGCGACCATCGGCATCGCCGAGGGGGCGCTCGCCGCCCACCTGGACTACCAGCGCGGGCGCGTCGGCGCCACCGGGACCGCGATCAAGGACGACCCCTACGTCATGCACGCGATCGGCGAGGCCGCCGCCGACATCAACGCCGCCCGCCAGGAACTGCTGGCCAACGCCGACCGCATCTACGACATGGTCGCCGCCGGCAAGGAGGTGTCGTTCGCCGACCGCGCGGCCGGCCGGCGCACCCAGGTTCGCGCGGTGTGGCGCGCGGTCTCGGCGGTCGACGAGATCTTCGCCCGCTCGGGCGGCAACGCGGCCCGCATGGACAAGCCGCTGCAACGGTATTGGCGTGACGTGCACGTCGGTCAGATGCACGCCATCCACGTGCCCGGCACCACCTATCACGCGGCGGCGCTCAGTTCGATCGGCATCGATCCGCCCGAGGGTCCGCTGCGAGCCTTGATTTAGGAGAACGCTTCACCATGAGCGACCTGAAAAGCCTTGGCTACATCACCATTTCGACCAACAACATCGACCGCTGGCGGCAATTCGCGTTCGGCGTCCTCGGATTCGCGGAAGGCAAGGGGCCCGACGCGTCCGCACTGTATCTGCGGATGGACGAGCGCGCGGCCCGGCTGATCGTGGTGCCCGGTGAGACCGATCGGGTGCTCACCGTCGGCTGGGAAGTGCGCGACCACCAGGCGCTGCAGCGGGTCAAGGCCACCCTCGATGGTGCCGGGGTTGCGTTCAAACAGTTGTCCACCGACGAGGCCGAGGCGCGCCGGGTGGAAGAGGTGATCACGTTAGAGGACCCGGCCGGCACCACGCTCGAGGTGTTTCACGGGGCGGTGCTCGACCACAGCCCGGTCGTCACCCCGTTCGGCGCGAAATTCGTCACCGGCGATCAGGGGCTGGGGCATGTCGTGGTGCCGGCCATGGAGCCGAACGGACTGTTCGATTTCTACACGGATGTGCTGGGTTTCCGTTCCCGTGGCGCGTTCCGGGTACCGCTGCCGAAAGAGTTCGGCCCGGTGCGGGTTCGCTTCCTTGGCATCAACGAACGACACCACAGCATGGCGATCGTCCCGGCCGCACATCAGCGCGACCCGCGGCTCGTGCACATCATGGTCGAGGTCGACACCCTCGACGCGGTGGGCCAGGCGCTGGACCGCGTCAACGCCGAGGGATTCCAGCTGTCGTCCACCCTGGGACGCCACACCAACGACAAGATGATCTCCTTCTACGTCCGCGCGCCCGGCGACTGGGACATCGAATTCGGCACCGACGGCATGCGGGTCGACGAAACCTATTACACCGCAGAGGAAATCACTGCCGACAGCTACTGGGGTCACCAGTGGGTCGGCGAGATGCCCGCGGCAATGCGGTTATGACGCCCGACACCGACGTCAGGCCCGTCCCCGCCGCGTCGATCACCTCGTGGGACGACGAGGCCGACGTCGTCATCGCCGGCTACGGAGTGGCCGGCGCCGCCGCGGCGGTCGAAGCGGCCCGCTCCGGCGCCGACGTCCTGGTCCTCGAGCGCACCGGCTCGTGGGGCGGCGCCGCGGCGATGGCGGGCGGTTTCATCTACCTCGGCGGTGGCACCGCGCTGCAAAAGGCTTGCGGCTTCACCGATTCCGTCGACAACATGGCGGCATTCCTGAACATCGCGATGGGGCCGGGCGCGGACGAGGACCGGATCGCCGACTACTGCGCCGGCAGCGTCGCCCACTTCGACTGGCTCGTGGGCTGCGGTGTGCCATTCAAGGCAGAATTCTTCTCCGAACCCGGCTGGGAACCGATGGGCGACCAGGGCCTGATGTACAGCGGCGGCGAAAACGCCTATCCCTTCAACACCATCGCCACCCCCGCCCCGCGCGGACACGTCCCGCAGATGTCGAACAAGAAGCAGGGTGAGGCCAGCGCCGGCTACATGCTGATGAAACCGCTCGTCGAGACGGCCACCGCGGCCGGCGCGCGTGCCCTCTACGACGTGCGGGTGCAGTCGCTGATCGTCGAATCCGATGGGCGGGTGGTCGGCCTGCGCGCCCGGCAGTACGGCACCGAGATGGCGTTGCGGGCGCGCTCGGGCGTGGTGCTCGCGACGGGCAGCTTCGCCTACAACGACGCGATGGTGACGCGCTATGCGCCGCGGATCGCCGGCCGCCCGGCCGCATCGATCGAGCAGCACGACGGGCAAGCGATCCGGATGGCGCAGGGCCTGGGTGCCGACCTGGCCCACATGGACGCCACCGAGGTCGCGATCTTCATCGACCCGCAACAGCTGGTGCGCGGGATCCTGGTCAACGGCCGCGGTCAGCGCTACGTCACCGAGGACACCTACCCGGGCAGGATCGGGCAGCTCACCCTGTATCAGCAGGACAACACCGCCTACCTGATCATCGACGGCGATGCCCAGGAGGAGGCGATGGCGTCGTGGTCACCGAAGTTCATGCTGCGGCCGGCGACGTGGGTGGCCGACAGCGTCGCCGACCTGGAACGCGACATGGGGCTGACGCCCGGCTCGCTGCAGGCGACCGTCGCCGCCTACAACGACGGGGCCGCCAGGGGCGAGGATCCGCTCCTGCACAAGAAGCAGGAATGGGTGAAGCCGATAGGTTGCCCGGTCGGCGCGATCGACCTGCGCGAGAGCACCGGCGGCTTCACCCTGGGCGGCCTAAGTACCACGTTGGATGCCGAGGTGCTGCACGTCAGCGGTGAGCCCATCCCCGGCCTCTTCGCCGCGGGGCGTTCGACCGCGGGCCTCGCCGCGTGGGGCTACGCCAGCGGGGTCTCGCTCGGTGACGGAAGCTTCTACGGCCGCCGCGCGGGCCGCTCGGCCGCCAAGGGCTGACCTGCGCTAATCCGTCGACTAAACCGGGTCCGGCGGCGCCTTTTCGTGTCTTGTGTGACAGCAGCCACAGCGGTATGGTGCATATATTCCTAATAGGAATATTACAGCCAGTTATAGCAACCCTTGAGGACACCGATGTCACGAACCGACGCCGTCGCGACCGCCCAGCCAACACCCAGTGCCGTTATCGACCGCATCTCGTTGGTGCTTGATGCCTTCGATGGACCGGGACGGCTGACGCTGGCACAGATCGTCCGCCGCACCGGCCTGCCGCGCTCGTCGGCGCATCGGATGCTCGAGCGCTTGGTGCAACTGCGCTGGCTGCGCCGCAGCGGCCGCGACTACGAGCTCGGTATGCGTTTGGTGGAGCTCGGTTCACTAGCCGTACACCAGGACCGTCTGGTGCGCGCGGCCAGGCCGCTGCTGGGCGAATTGCACCGCGCCACCGGGCTTGTCGTCCACCTCGCGGTCCTGGACGGACCCGACGTCGTCTATCTCGACAAGGTCGGCGAACCGATGAACGGCGCGATCCCCACCCGAGTCGGGGGCCGTCAACCCGCGCACTGCACCGCCGTCGGCAAGGCGATCCTGGCCTACAGTGACGAGGACAGGGCCGTGGATCTGCAGGCCCGCAAGACCAAGTACTCGATCGTTAACAGCTCGCAACTGGCGATCGAATTGGCCAAGGTGCGCGCCCACGGTTTCGCGTTCGAGCGCGAGGAGTCGCTGCTCGGATTCGGTTGTGTGGCAGCCCCGATCGGCAGCCCGGGTGAGGCCGTCGCTGCGGTGTCGGTGTGCGGTCCGATGAATCGCATGATGTTCGATCAGCGCCTGGCCGCGCCCGTCCGCATGACCGCAATGGCCATCTGGCGCAACGTCGAGGACGGCCCGCAACGGGTGGCGCCGACCCTGCAACCGCTTCGGCCATTGCGACTGGCACGACCCGCGCCACGTCCCGCCCTGCAGTACGCGTGAGCCTCGATCCACAGATCGCTTCCCTTATCGAGGCGCTGGACGCCGGATTCCCGCCGGTCCACACCATGACCGGTGCTGAGGCCCGGGCGATCATCCGCTCCCGTTTCGTGCCACCTGCCAAGCTCGAACCCGTTGCCGAGGTGCGAGACGAATCGATCCCGGGGCCCGGCGGCGACATCGCGGTGCGGATCTACCGACCCGACGGTGAGGGCCTGCCGATTCTGGTGTACGCCCACGGCGGTGGTTTCGTGTTCTGCGACCTGGAAAGTCACGACGGCCTGTGCCGCACCATCGCTAATAGTATTCCCGCCGTTGTGATTTCGGTTGCTTACCGCCTGGCGCCGGAGCATCGGTGGCCTGACGCAGCCGAGGACGTCTACGCGGTCGCCCGGTGGGCGGCCGACAATGCGGACGCGATTGGCGGCGATGCAAAGCGCGTTGTGGTGGGCGGCGACAGCGCGGGAGGAAACCTGGCCGCCGTCACCGCGGTGATGGCGCGCGATCGTGGCGGTCCCCCGATCGCCGGCCAGTTGCTCATCTATCCGGTGATCGCAGCCGACTTCAACAACGAGTCATATCGCTTGTTCGGCAACGGTTTCTACAATCCGAAGCCGGCGCTGCAGTGGTACTGGGATCAGTATGTCCCGGCGCGTGCCGATCGGGAACACCCCTACGCCTCGCCGCTTCGAGCCGACCTGGCCGGAGTGCCGCCCGCAGTCGTCGTCATCGCGGGTCATGATCCACTCCGCGACGAGGGCAACGCCTACGCCGACGCACTCGAAGCTGCGGGTGTGATCACGGTGCGATGCCGCTTCGACGGCGGCATCCACGGGTTCATGACGATGCCGATGCTCGACATAGCTCACGAAGCGCGGCAGCGGGCGTGTCTGGAACTTGGTCGACTACTTGGCTGAAAGGTGGTTTCAGCGTGTACGCCACCAACAGTGCGTGGGGCCTATATCCGCTGGCGGCTTCCGCGGGCGCCCCTAGCGGTCAGGTGCCGATCGGCCGCGCGTCAACCGGAGTCGCCGCAATGCCTCCGATCTTCGCGAGCACCGGACCGTAGCGTTGTCCGGGATCGAGTACGCAGTGGGTGCGCCCGAAAACAGTGACCATGCACTTGTTGTTGTGTGTGCACCTGCTGCGTGCGGTGGGATCACCGATCATCGTGTTGACCAGATCGGGCTCACGCAGCAGCGCCCGGCCCATTGCCATGAAGTCGAATCCCTCGCGCATCCCGGTCTCGAGATGATCGCGGTTAGTGATACCGCCCAGGAGAATCAGCTTGGTGTTTCGCACAACCGGTACGAATTGCCGCGCCGCCTCGAGCATGTAGAGGTCGGTATAGGGGTAGCTGCCCATTATTCGCTTTCCAGCCAGCCTGACGGCGGGCCGCAAAGCGGCCGGCATGACACGGGCGAACTCCCGCGCCGGGACGTCACCTCGGAACAGATACATCGGCTTGAAAACCGAGGAGCCCTGAGTCGGCTCGATCGCGTCGAGTGTGCCGTCGGCGTCGAGCAGCTGTGCGGTGCGCAATGCCTCGTCGATCCAGATGCTGCCCGGCACTCCGTCGTCCATGTCCAGCTTGGCGATGACAGCGATCTGGCCGTCCGCCACTTTGCGGACACGCTCGGCGATCTCACGCGCGAAGCGGGATCGGTTGTCGATGGACCCGCCGTACTGGTCCTTGCGGCGGTTGATGAGCGGGCTCATGAAGGAGCTCGGCAAGTATAGGTGCCCGAAATGCAATTCGACCGCGTCAAATCCGGCATCGATCGCCAACTGCGCCGCAGCGCCGAACTGATTGATGACCGTCCTGATCTCGTCGCGGGTGATGGCGCGGCAGTACGCGAACGACGTGGGGTTGATGAACCGGCTCGGCGCGACCGCCGTTACCCCAGTCAACGCTTTCGGTGCCACCACGCCGGCGTGGCCGAGCTGGGCGGAGATCGCGGCACCGCCCTCATGAACGGTGTCGGTGAGCCTGCGCAACCCCGGCACAGCTTGTGGACTCATCACGATCTGGCCGGGCGCGCTGGCACCCTCGGCCGACACACAGCAATAAGCGACCGTGGTCATGCCGACACCTCCGTCGGCGAACGACCGATGGAATGCAATCAGATCATCGGTGACCAGCCCCTCGGGTGATCGCCCTTCAGATGTAGCGGCCTTGATGATCCTGTTGCGCAACGTGACGGGGCCGAGCTGAACGGGGCCAAACGGATTGCTCATCGGTCCACCGTCATCGATCATCCAGGTCGGGTCAACGAGGTTCTCCCGATGGCCGGGATTGCACCCATTCAAGGTCTCGCGTAGTGCCTACGGTCGGCCCATGGCTGGCGGCCAGATATTCGTGATCGACCGGGTAGTGACGAAGCCCGGCTGCGCCAAAGTATTCGTCGACACTTATCTCGCCGAATACGCACCGAGTGCCCGCTCTCGCGGTATGACATTGTGTGACGTCCTCGTCAGTCCTCCGATCTGGTCGGAAGATCTCTCCAACACCGTCACCATCAGCTGGACTCTGCCCAGCGCGCAGGCATGGTGGGAGATGACCTGGAAGGGCCGGCCGGACCCGGCACTGGGCGAATGGTGGTCTCGGATTAGCGAACTGGTTACGGAGCGGTCCCGGTCTTTCGCCGCTGCCGCCGCCGACGTCGAACAGCTCTGCGATGTATAGCGTCATCAGACTCCTCGACGTCGTCGACGTGGGGCGGGATCGCGTGCTGGCGGCCGTGCGTTCGGGGGCCGAAGCCACCCACGCACACCACCGGCTTGTCGAGCCGACGCTGCCGGGGTCACGCAACGGCGGCGACGTGCTGGTCCATTTGAGGTTCGATTCCCGAAGTCAATGGCTTTCGGCCGCAGATGAATTCGCTGCTGTTCTGCAGGACCCCAGGATTACACGCATCAACGGAGCCACTTACCCGGGCGTTCCGGCCCGCAGCGACGGCGGGGCGGGCACCGTTTATCGCGCCCTGTTGTTGCGGGTCCTACCAGACACCGACGCCACCACCCGCAGACGTTTCGAAGACGAGCTGTCCTCGATGCCCCACTACATACCGGCCATCAGAGCGTGGCAGCTGAGCCGCGTCGATGATGCCATCGGAACGTCGCCATGGACGCACGTATTCGAGCAGGAGTTCCGCGATCTCGACGGACTGATGGGTTCCTACCTCATGCATCCGATCCACTGGGCGGTGGTGGACCGATGGTTCGATCCGGAATGCCCTGATGTGATCGTGCGGGACCGGGTGTGCCACAGCTTCTGTCGATGCGACACTGCCTTGCCGACTAGCTGCTGAAGATGCCGAGTGACCCGACGTGGGCGCGGTTGGCCTTGATCCGCTCTGTCAGGCACCACGTTCCATCGCCGCGCCGCTGCCACGTGTCCTTATAGTCGCCGAGGGTATAGAACCGCGCCGATGGATCAGCATCAGAGCGGAGATGAACGTCACGAATGTAGGACCGGCTGACCGCAGCATCGCCGTCGACGTCGATGACAACATTGCCCAGTAGGTGTTGGGTGGGACCGCAACTGTCGAGGAAACCCCGTATCAGCTCAATGATCGCCGCGCTTCCGTGCAGACGCCCGGTGCCAAAGTCGCCTTCTGCATCGTCGGCGAGAATTTCCGCCATCGCGGTCCAGTCGCGATCGTCCATGGCCCGGGCGAACAGGGTCAATGCGCGCTGCACGTCGCGCTCATCGCAGAGGCGTTGCAGGTCATCAGAATTCACGCGTCATCATCCCTTTCATGCTAAAGGCCGGTCGTCAGAATATTTGGGTTGGCAGATGCCGGCGGTTCCAGTGGCGGCAGCTCCGCCTTACCGTCGAGGCTGTGCACCGGCAGCCGTTGCGACCACGGATAGTGCAGGCTGAAGGCCACCAGGCCAGTGCGCTCTGCGGCCGGCAGATGACACATCGCCAGCACGGTCTCGGCCAGATACTCGACGGGCTCGGTGAAGAATGTTTCGGGGATCAGCTGTGCGGCACCAGGTGTGCGAATCGCCGTCGAAGGGGCAACACAGTTGACGGCGATGTTGGCATTTAGCAACTCGGCGGCCACACCCTGAGTGAAGCGATGCAATGCGGCTTTGCACGACGCGTAGATGACGTCACCGGAGGTTTTGTTGTACTCGCGGTACGGACGCACCGGCGCCACGCCGGTGACCGATCCGATGTTGACGATCCACCCGCCACCTTGCTTACGCATATGGGGCGCAGTAGCTTTGGTCAAAACAAACGGCGTCCGGAGATAGTGCTCGATGGTTCGGTCGAAGGTTTTCAATGACATGTCCTCGATCACCGAGTAGTCGGCGAAACCGGCGTTGTTGACCAGGATGTCGATGCGACCGGTACGGTCGAGCACCGAATCGACCAGGCCGTCGCGCGCCGCGCCGTCCTCTAGGTCGGCGGTCAGCCCGAACGCCGATCCGCCGGCCTCTTCGATCAGGCCGATGGTCTCGTCGATCGTCCCCGGTATCGCCGCAGTGACCCCAGACCGGGTCGACTGCGACGGTTGGTGGGCGCGCGCCGTCACCGCGACGGTCGCACCCTCGGCCGCCAGCCGCTGGGCGATCGCGCGCCCGATGCCGCGGCTACTGCCGGTGACCAAAGCCGTCTTACCGGTGAGCAATCGACTCATCGCAACGTGAAATCCTCTTCGATCGGCGCGCGATGCTGATGCCAGACGTCGACCAGCCGATACGGCGTGGCCACCACCACCCGACCCGATCCCGACCGGTAATAGGTGTGCGCCTTCGGCGTATGGCACCACACGGTGCCGCTCATCGTTTTGTCGATCGCGGCGACGTAGTCCTCGTAGGCCCGCCGCGTGACTTCCATCGTGTCGGCGCCGCGCAGCGCCATCAACTGCAGGCATTCGATGATGTAATGCGCCAGCACCTCCATCGAGAAGTTCGCGCCCGCACCGTGACCGGGGCTGTAGTTCGGTGCCGACATGGTGAATAAGTTAGGGAAGCCGGGCACGGTGCCGCCGCGGTAGGCGCGCGGGCTGTCACCCCACTCGTCGGTCAGCTTCCTGCTGTCGCGGCCCCGGATGTCGACGGTGGACAGGAAGTCCAGGTAGTAGCCGGTGGCATAGATGATCACGTCGAGATCGATTTGCCGACCATCTTGTGTGACAATGCCTTTCGCGTTGATCTCGGCAGGTTCGCTGGCCTCGACTTCAACATGATCGCGTGTCAACGCCGCGTAATACCCGCCCGGATCGCGGATGATCCGCTTGCCGTACGGCGCGAAATCCGGCGTGACCTTCTTGGCCAGCTCCGTGTCCTTGCCGAAAGTCTGCTCGATGTACTCGAGACACATCTGCAGCAGTACGTCGTTGGCCGCAGAGATGGACAAGTGGTTCTTAGCCCACTCCGGATCCTGCAGGATCACCGGATAGTTGTTGTCCGCTGTGCCCCAATAGGATTTCAGTCGGTTCCAATTCGCGTAGTAAGGCAGGTGGCGGCCAAGGTAGCGTCGATGCGCGGGCACCTCGTCGGTGGGACGTTTGCGTGGTGCCACCCAGTGCGGCTGACGCTGGAACACCGTCAGGTGGTCCACCTGGTCCACGCATGCGTCGACGATCTGCACCGCCGTGCATCCGGCCCCGATGATCGCGACCTTCTTGCCGGTGAGATCCAGCGATGAATCCCAACGTGCCGAGTGAATGCTGGTGCCCGCGAAGGTCTCCCGACCCTCGACATCGGGCCAGCGCGGGCGGTTGAGGTAGCCGGCGGCGGTGACCACGACGCAGGCATAGCTGACGTCGCGACGGCCGTCGGCATCGACGGAATGGATCTGCCACTGGTTGCGGTCGGCGTCCCACCACAACGCGTCGACCTCGGTGCCGAACCGGGTCCGCTCGCGCAGCTTGTACTTGTCGGCCAGTGCCACCAGATAGCGTTGATACTCGGCGCCTTGCGGGTAGTAGCTGCTCCAGTCGGGGTTGACATCCCAAGACAGCGAGTAATACGCCGACGGCGTGTCGACGCCGATCCCCGGATAGGTGGTGGTCAGCCAGGTGCCGCCGACTTCCTCGTTGCGGTCGAAGATCTCGTAGGACACCCCCTCGGCTGCGGCGGCCAGCGCAACGCTCATCCCCGCGATGCCCGCACCGATGATGGCGACGTTCATAGTGTCGGGAATCGGCGCCGTGCGTGGCAACGTCGGCTGGGAGCGGTGGAAGCCGCCCTGCTCGAGCAGCAGGTCCACCTGCTCGTCGTCCACCTCTGAACCCAGCGCGATCGGTAGCAATCGGGCGAACAATTCCCGGTCGGCGGCGGTCACGTGGGCGCGCCGGGGCTGATCCAGTGCGTCGATGACGGCTTGTACCAGCGCCGCGGCAGTATCGGGGTCGGTGACGCCGGCCCGTTCGGGCGGGTCGGGAATGTGCGAGATTTTCGGCGCGTACAGATCGATTACCGACGGGTCGCCGGTGAGCTGAGCCAGCACCGCCACCAGTACGCCGGGGTCAGCCTGCCGCAGGTTGTCCCGCAGTTCGCCGGGGTCAGGAGCGGCGGGGCCGTTGCGCGACGTCGATTCCGTGGCGGCGGTCATGCCGTCGAGTATTGAGCCGGGCGGTTAAGTCGCGCGGCCATCTGTCTACTCAGCGGGACACCAGTAGGCCCGCGGCGGCATCCGACGCATACCCTCCGACACATGGACCGGGTTCGCTTCGATGAACGGGCGGACGCCGTGATCGCGCAAGCCCGCAGCCATTCGCTCGGCGATATTCCGCGCCGGTCGGCCCGCCGCCAGCCGGACAAGACGGCGATCATTGACGGGGACGTCGTGTTGACCTTCGCCGAGTTCGATCATCTGGTCGACAGAGCCGCGGCAGCGTTGCACGACAACGGCTTTGCGCCTGGCGATCGTATCGCGTTGCTGGCGCACAACTGCTGGCAGTACGCTGTGCTGGCGTTCGCGACCGCACGGGCAGCGGTGGTCCTGGTGCCGATCAACTTCATGCTCACCGCCGAGGAGATCGCCTATATCTTGGGCCATAGCCGAGTCAGCGGATTCGTCGTCGAAGCGGAACTGATCCCGACGGCCGAACAAGCGATGCGGCTGGGCGGCTCAGTCACGACGAAAGTCGCGCTGCTGCCGGCCGGGGCCATGGCTGCGGCGGGCTGGGCAGACTTCGCGGCGTGGTTGACGACTACCGCCGCGACCCCCAACCCGCGCATCGACGACGACCAGCTCGTGCGGCTGATGTACACCAGCGGCACCGAGTCGCGCCCCAAGGCGGCCATGCACTCCAGCCGCAGCCTGATGTGGCAGTACGTGAGCACCGTCGTCGCCGGGTCGATGACCGGTGACGACATCGAGATCCACTCACTGCCGCTTTACCACTGCGCGCAGCTGGACAACTTTCTGGCCACCGATATCTACCTCGGCGCGACCAGCATCATCCTCCCCCGTCCGGACCCTGAACTGGTCCTGCGCACCATCGCACGCTACGGCGTGACGAATTACTTTGCGCCACCGACGGTGTGGATCAGTCTGCTGCGCTGCCCGATCTTCGACGAGGTGGACCTGTCCAGCCTGCGTAAGGGGTACTACGGCGCCTCGGCGATGCCCATCGAGATCCTCAACGAGATCCGCACGCGGCTACCAAATCTGAGTTTGTGGAACTTCTACGGGCAGACCGAGATGGCGCCGCTCGCGTCGGCGCTCGGTCCGGACGAACAGGACGCCCACGCGGGTGCGGCCGGCCGCCCCGTGGTCAACGTGGAGACGACGATTCTCGACGACAACGACATCCCGGCTGCCACCGGTGTCGTCGGCGAGATCGCCCACCGCAGCCCGCATTTGATGCTGGGCTATCTCGACGATGCCGAACGCACCGCCGAGGCCTTTCGCACCGGCTGGTTCCATTCCGGCGATCTCGGCTATTTCGACGAACACGGTCTGCTGCACGTCGTCGACCGCAAGAAAGACATGATAAAAACCGGCGGCGAGAACGTGGCAAGCCGCGAAGTCGAGGAAGTGCTGTACCGACACAGCGGTGTCCAGGAAGTCGCAGTGTTCGGCCTGGCGCACCCGGTCTGGGTGGAAGCTGTGGTGGCGGCGGTGGTGCCCCGCGTTGGAGTCGCACTCACCGAAGATGATCTGGTTGTCCACTGCCGGGAGCACCTGGCCGGATTCAAGGTACCGAAATGCGTATTCCTCGTGGATTCACTGCCGAAGAACCCCAGCGGCAAACTGCTTAAACGCGAACTGCGCGAAGGCTTCAGCCTTGACAAGCAGCTGGCCAATCTGAGATGAGCTCGCTGGTCCCTTCGCCTTCACACCGGGATGACGCCAGTACGGTGTTCCACTGACCGGGCATCCGCGGTGTCATCAGGGCCGCACCGGGGTTGACTCGCCGACATGAGCAACGACGTCACGCTGCCGGAACTGCAGGAGTTCATCGGCAGCTTCTGGTACCACTACGACGAAGCGCATTACGACGAGCTCGCGGCGACCTACGCCGAAGACGTGCGCTACCTGACCCGCAGCGATTCCGGAGCCAGCCCCTTCGAAGAATTGATGTCACCCGAATTGCACGGACGCGATGCGGTGATGGAATGGCTGTCGGAACATCGCAAGCAGAGCCCATACCCGTTGCGCCACCATGCCACCAACGTGCACCGGACCGGAACCGACGGCGACGTTACCCGCGCGCGCTTCTACATCCTCGTCAACCAAATCGCCAACTTCGTACCGTTCGCGGTGTCTAGCGGTGTCGTCAACGTCGGCGTCCGGCGCGAGGCGAGCGGGCTGGTGTTCACCGAGATGGACGTCGTGCTCGACGCCACCGACTCCGTCCTGCTGTCGGAACTTGCCGCCGGCAGCGCCGCTGGTTCGTGAGCGCACGCGAGACATTCTCTGGGGGTGTCGCCGTCATCACGGGGGCCGGTGCCGGGATCGGCGCGGGACTGGCGCGGTACGCCAGCCGCCTGGGCATGGCCGTCGTCCTTGCCGACATCGATGCCGTCGCCATCGCCGCGCTGCGCGACGAACTTTGCGAAGCGGGCGGCACGGCGGTAGACATCGTGTGCGACGTGACCGACCCGAACGCCCTCCAGGAGCTCGCCGACCGCGTCTACCGCGAAGTCGGTCTGGCGCGGCTGCTAGTTAATAATGCCGGCGTTGAGCAGTTCGGCTACTTGTGGGACACACCGGTGCCCAACTGGCGGCGCATCGTCGACATCAACATCAGCGGAGTCTTTTTTGGCGTGCGGGCGTTTCTCCCGAAGATGATGGCCACCGACGAGCAGGCCTGGGTGTGGAACCTGTCGTCGGTCGGCGCAGTGCGTGCGATTCCGTTGCAGGCGCCCTACATCATGAGCAAACACGCCGTGTTGGCGTTGACCGAGTGCCTGCATCTGGATGTTCAGTCGGCCGGGCACGACCACCACATCCACATCCAGGCCGTGCTGCCCGGCGCAGTGGTCTCCAACATCTTCGAGGCGGCCGGCGGAGTCGACCCTGACGCCAGCGATGCCGCTGCCGCCGAGTCTCAGCGCGCCGCCATGCTGGACATCAAGGCCGCGGCCATGGATCCGCTGGCGGCCGCCGAGACATTATTCGAGCAGGCCGCCGAGGGCCGGTTCTATCTACTCACCCAGCAATCCGTGGCATCGGCCATGGCAGACCGCGCGAATGTGCTTGCTGCGCAACGGCCTCCGGTGTTGAGATGACCGTTCCCGCGCTGGATCCCGACGCCGCCGAGCGGGTGGCGGCGTTCGGCGTGATCCCGCCGATGCGCGAACGCGGCTTGCCTGCGGTGCGCGCCGCGGTCGAGTCCGCGCCGCTGCCGGACGCGATGCCGGGAATGGCCACCATCCGCGATGTGGCCATACCCGGGCCCGCCGGATCGATTCCCATCCGGATCTACCGTCCCACAGACGATTCCGTTCAGCCCGTGCTTGTCTACTTTCATGGTGGCGGGCTGGTCATGGGCTCGAATCATTCTTTTGAGCCGCTGGCCCGCGAGCTGGCATCAGCGTCGGGCGCCACCGTCGTGGCCGTCGACTACCGGCTGGCCCCGGAGTCACCGCCACCCGCGCAGTTCGACGACGCCTACGCCGCGACCGAATGGGTATCACGCAACGCACGCGACCTCGGTGTCGACCCCGGGCGCGTTGCGGTGGTTGGCGACAGTGCAGGCGGGTCCCTGGCGGCCGCGGTCGCGTTGGCCGCACGCGACCGTGACGCGCCGGCGATCTGCGCGCAGGTGCTGCTATATCCGGGCCTGGATCGCGACATGACGGCCCCGTCAATCACGGCGCTACCCGATGCGCCGCTGCTTGCCCGCGACGACATCGACTACATGCATGCCCTTGCCGACGGGACGGCGGGCCCGCCGCGCGACCCGTACCTGGTTCCGGCCTACGCGTCCGACCTGTCCGGCCTGCCGCCCGCGATCGTGGTGACCGCGGCATGTGATCCGATTCAGGACTGGGGTGAGCGTTACGGCGCGCGGCTCCGAGATGCCGGCGTGCAGACAACCACCACCCGCTATCCCGGCATGTGCCACGGCTTTCTCATGCGCTCTGACGCTACGGCGCGCGGGCGGCTGGCCATCGCCGAGATCGGCGCGCTGCTGCGAGCGAAGTTCGCGCACCCGGTCCGCTTCGACGTCCCGATCACCGGACATGACGGCGCCGCGGCGCGGTGACGTCGCACACAATCACGCCAACGAAGTATTGGCAGAGGGAGACAACTGATGCTCACCGACGAGCGACGGATGGAACTTTCCGACGTGTTGCGGCCGGCGGCGCCGCCTCGCGAGATCGACAATGCCTACACCGACGACCAACGCGAGCGCCTGCTCGATATCGTGCGCACCGATGGACCGTGGAAGTTGATCATTGCGCAACACTTCGCGTCGGCAGAGGAACTGATCGCAACCATGAGCGGCGTCTTCCCCGAGGGATTCACCCCGTCACTGGACCTGTTCCTCACCCCGACCTTCCGCGGCTACCTCGCCAACTATGGCGCGGTGCTGTACCCGCAACTCCACGACTGCTTCTACAACCCCCAGTTCCTGGAGATGGCCAAAAGCTACTGGAACGCCCAATACGCCAAGCCGCAGATGATGTTGTTCAACATCAACGGCCCATGCGCCAATCGTGATCCGGGACACCTGGATTCGCCGAGCTTCCGCGGTGTGCGATCCGAGAACGCGCCGACCTGGCTCACCAGTGTGATGGGCAAGTCAGGCCTCTTCCAGGACTACCTGATCAAGATGGCCCAGGTGATCACCTGGTTCTCGCTGGACAGCGGGAGCGGATTCACCTACTGGCCCAACGGACCGCTGCAGCCCCCTCAGCGAGTCCTGCCGCCAATCAACAACCGCGGGGTTCTTGTGCAGAACGAGATGATGGTGCACCGCGGCGAGGCGAACGGGCCACTAGACCAACAGGTTCCCGCTGGTTTGGCCTTCGACACCGTCTTCACCGGCGATCCTGACGACCGCGACCATTGGCTGCTGAAGAACGACGACGACATCATCGCGCGCCACCACACCGACGAACTGCGGTTCCTGGTGCACTGGTCGGCCGAGGTGTTCTCGGACTTCGACGAGCTCAAGAAGAACATGGAAGGCTCCGACGACCTGACCCCCGAGCGGGCCATCGACACCATGGTCAAGGACGTCAATGCTCAAGGCATAAAACTTGCCATCCCGGACGATCCGCTGCACGACCCGGAATTCATCCGCACCCTCAACGCGGCCTACGACCTCGGCGGTCCGTCGAACTATCCGCAAGAAGCACCGATCAGCGCCTTTCAGCTGGCGTGACGCAACGAAAGGTCCTGCATGCTAGATCGATTCCACGACCGCAGAATCATCATCACCGGTGCCGGCTCGGGGATCGGGCAGGCCACCACGCTGCGACTGCTCGACGAAGGCGGAACGGTCGTGGGATATGACGTTTCGCCCGACGGGCTCGCCGAAACCACCGCGGCGGCAGAAACCGCCGGCACGGCTAAACGGCTGAGCACCGAAATAGTCGATGTGTCAGTCGAAGACGCGGTCGTCGGCGCGGTCAGCCGTGCCGTCGACGATCTCGGCGGCCTCGACGTGCTGGTCAACGCCGCTGCCATTCAGCGCTGTGCCAACATGCATGAGCACACGCTGGACGATTGGAACCGCACATTGGCGGTGAACTTGACCGGCACTTTCCTAATGATCCGCCAGGCGTTGCCGGCTCTGCTCGAATCCGGCCGCGGTGTGGTCGTCAACTTCACCTCCACCGCAGCGTCTTTCGCGCATCCCTACATGGCCGCGTATGCCGCCAGCAAGGGAGGAGTGTTGTCGCTGACGCATTCCTTAGCCCTCGAATACGCCAAACAGGGGCTGCGCGCCGTCAACATCCAACCAGGCGGCGTCGCCACCGCGCTGGCGCTGAGCACGCTGGACAAGATGCCCGCCGACTACGACATCGGCTTGTGGGCCAAGCAGACACCGTTGCTGCACGGGAGAGCCGACGCCATCCTCGGCGACCCGAGCTCCGTCGCGTCGGTGATCGCCATGGTGGCTTCCGACGATGGCGCGTTCATCACGGGCACCGAGATCCGGATCGACGGCGGCGCGCACGCCTGAGGACCAAGTAAGGAACAGATGGTCACGAGTACCCATATCAGCCGGGGCGGCGGGATCACAACTGCGCGAGGAACCCGTGCCGATGACGAGTATTTGCGATATCGACTCGACGTGGTTGCCGCCAGCACCCTCGACGTCGTGCAGTCCGCCGGAGGGTGGCTGTTTGACCGGGCCAGGTCGGGTTGGTCGGTATCGGTATTGCTAGCGCGTGGCTGCGATACCCGGCCGCTGCGGATCCTCGGGCTGCAGGCTTTGGAGTTCAACTCGAAATCGGCGTTGGAGTTAGTCTCGACGGCGAGCCGCATCCCGGGGCACAGTTTGGCAGTCAGCGCTGAGGTGTTCACCGGGGACGTTCGCATCCGCGAGAGAGTGTTCAAAGCCCTGGACAACCAGCTGACCGAAGTGGCGTTCTGGGGTGCGGAGTGGCCCGTGGGGGTCAATCGCACGATGGCCACGGTCCAGCATGTGCTAAGCCCGGCGGCGCGGGTGTTCAAGGGCTACGCGCTTGCAGCGGCCGGAATTCCTTGTGACTCAGTCGATCCGACCGAAAGATTGCTGTGCGGCGGCGATGAACAGCGGCGCGCATGAATGACACCCTCCACCAACGACTGACGGAGTCGGTGCGACGGCTCATTGACGTCACTATTCGCAGCGAGGCCGACGAAGACGCAGTGGCACAGGCCTTGGCTCTGGTCGACCAAACCGTCGAGCTGCTGAGCACGCGACTCATCCCTGGATCGTTCGGTGTGCGCACCAATCCCGACGGCGAAAACGTCGTTTGGGGCAATGTGGCCGTCGGGCTGCATAACCCGATCGCTCCGCCCCTAGTCATCCGGCACGATGCGGCGGGCGGCGTTCATGCCGACGTGCGCCTTGGCGCCGGCTACGAGGGACCACCCGGCCACGTGCACGGCGGGATGTGCGCTCTCATCCTGGACCATGTCCTGGGCGCGACCGCACATCAACCGGGCAAACCCGCCTACACCGGCACCCTCACGGTGCGCTATCTGCGCCCCACGCGGCTAGGTGCATTGCGAGCCGAGGCGCGGATGGAGCGGACCGATGGCACCAAAACCTACGCGGCCGGCCAACTCCGTAACGTCGATGGTGTCACGGTGGAAGCCGAAGGCGTATTCATCACGCCCCGGGAATTCACTAGCGTGAACGAGTCACAACCCCCTCCGGCGCCGTGAATTACGAGGGTGCACTCGCTATTTCATCTACGATAGCCAAGTCGCCGTGTCGCACCGCCTCGGTTATCGACTCACTCAGCGCTAAGCACGCCAGAAACACACCATGGCCGTGCGCAGATGTCTTCTGTGCTTCGGCACGCTCGGCACAACGGCCAGTCGCCTCGGCATTCCATTGCACACTGGTCTGGTTCCAGCTGCTCTTGCGAGCTAACACGTGCGCGCCACAATTGCGGCACACGACTGGCATCATTGGCATTTCATCGAGGCGATTGTCCTCCCGGACAGACGGATCGAGCGTCATCACACCTAACCGACTCCCTGCGCCGCCATGTTGGTCTCGATCTCTTTCATCCACGCCTCGTGGGGCCGGGTGGTATCTAGCTCAAACTCAAAACGGTCCACCATATCGGGTTGCACGTCTGCGACGTCGACATAGAACTGCTGATACCAGCGCCGCAGCTGGTAAACCGGGCCGTCCTCCTCGACCAGTAGCGGGTTGTCGATGCGCGCCTTGTGTCGCCAGATCTCAACATCCTGCTCGAAGCCCAGCTTCACGAAGTCGCCGAGACTGATCGCGGTCTCCATGGCCTGATCGCCGGGCAACGTGTCCGTTTTCTTCACGATGATGCCGTATTGCAGCACAAAAGAATTCGAGTCAATCGGGTAATGGCAATTGATCAGGATGGTTTTGGCATCACCGTGCTCATAGTGATAGGTCAGATCGTCGATCATGAAGGATGGACCGTAGTAGGACGCCACCGACGTGGTACCCAGCATCTGGGACCCTTCGGTGCTCCCCAGGTCGGGTCGGCTCCCGCCGTTCATGTACTGCGTCGCCACGTGCCCCTCGAAGATGTTCTTGAAATGCGTGGGCAACGAGCCGTGGATGTAGAAGAAGTGCGCCATATCCACGACGTTGTCGATGATTTCGCGACAGTTGCTGTGCACGACTGTGGTGTACCAGTGCCAGTCCGTCCACTCGTCACTGGTGGCGCCCTCGATGCGCGGGATGCCGACTTCCGGTGGCGGCGGTTTGCGCTCAGGGTCGTTCCAGACGAACAACATGCCGTCCTGCTCGAGCGTGGTCCACGCTTGTGTGCGAGCCAGTTTCGGTGCGCGCCTGCTGTAGGGCACCTGCTTGCAGCGGCCGTCGCCGCCCCAACGCCAGTCGTGGAACGGACACGCGATCTCGTTGCCCTTAACCTCGCCCTGCGACAGATCACCACCCATGTGCCGGCAGTAACCGTCGAGCACATTGATGTTGCCGTCACCGCCGCGGAAGACGACCAGCTTGTGCCCGAACGCATTGATTGCGTGCGGCCTGCCGTCACCGAAATCTCTGATCAGGCCCAGGCAGTGCCAGCCGCGCGCGAACCGGGTCGGTGCGGCCTGCGCTTCAATAAGCCGAACTGTGTCGGCCTCAGTCTGCGACGTCATCGGCATGATCTAACTCCTCCGACCCGACCCGTGCGACCCGCCTGTTCCACTCATCAGGACGGCTCTTCCTGCGTCGCACCGCCCCCGTCTACCGTTCTCACCGTGACCGCGCAGAGCACGACCATCCCTGCTGGACTTCCGGTGGCCGACACGACCGTCGATCTGTTGGTTGTCGGCTCAGGCACGGGCATGGCCGCAGCGCTGGCGGCCCGCGAACTCGGGCTGTCCGTGCTGATCGTGGAAAAGTCCTGCTACGTGGGTGGCTCGACTGCGCGGTCCGGTGGCGCTCTCTGGCTCCCCGCCTGCCCGGTGCTGCGGGAGGCCGGCGCCGACGACACCACGGAGCGCGCCACCGCTTACCTGGATTCGGTGGTCGCAGGATCGGCGTCCCGACAGCGTTCGTCCGGGTTTTTAGCGCATGTGCCCGCAACGGTTGAAATGCTGCGCCGGACGACCCCGCTACGACTGTTTTGGGCTCGGGACTACTCCGACTACCACCCCGAGGAGCCCGGCGGCAGCGCGGCGGGCCGCACCTGCGAATGCCGCCCCTTCGATACGTCGATCCTCGGCGAGTACCGTGCCCGGCTACAGCCCGGCGTGATGGAGTCGACCGTCCCGATACCCACGACGGGTGCCGACTACCGCTGGATGAACCTGGTTGCACGCGTCCCCCACAAAGGCATTCCGACGTTCGGCAAACGACTGACACAAGGCGTCGGCGGGCGGCTGCTCGGCCGGCGCTATGCTGCCGGCGGCCAGGGCCTGATGGCCGGGCTGTTCGCGGGTGTGCTGCGCGCCGGCATTGCCGTGTGGACCGACACCGCGCTGCTGCGTCTCGCCGGCGACGGCGACCGCGTGACCGGCGCGGTCGTGGACCATGACGGACGCGAGGTGACCATCACCGCCCGGCGCGGCGTGGTGCTGGCTACTGGTGGTTTCGACCACGCCATGGATATGCGATGGAAATTCCAGTCGGAGTCGTTGGGCGCCAACGTGAGCTTGGGCGCGAAAACCAACACCGGCGACGGCATCCGGGCGGGCCAGGACTTGGGCGCCGACCTCGATCTGATGGATCAGGCATGGTGGTTCCCTGCCGTCGCTCCGCTGCCTGGTAAGGCACCCGCGGTGATGTTGGCCGAGCGGTCACTTCCTGGCTGTCTGATCGTGGATCAGAACGGCCACCGGTTCGCCAACGAGTCGTCGGATTACATGTCTTTCGGCCAGCGGTTGATCGAATTGGAGCGGGCCGGAAGCCCAGTCGAGACGATGTGGATCATCTTCGATCAGCAATACCGCAACAGTTATGTCTTTGGTGCCGTGCTCTTTCCGCGGATGCGGATTCCGCAGGCGTGGTACGACGCGGGCATCGCGGTGCGCGCCGACAACTTCGGCGCTTTGGGCGAGCAGATGGGTGTTTCGGTATCGGAATTCTTCCAGACGATGACTCGCTTCAACCAAAACGCCGCTGCCGGTGAGGATCCCGACTTCGGTCGGGGCCGCAGCGCCTACGACCGCTATTACGGCGACCCGACGATCAAGCCGAACCCCAACCTGCGTCCGTTGATCAAAGGCCCGTTCTACGCCGTGCGGATGGTCCTCAGTGACCTGGGCACCTGTGGCGGGTTGAAGACCGACGAGCGGGCGCGAGTGCTCCGCGAAAACGGCGCCCCAATCGACGGGTTGTATGCAATCGGCAACACCGCCGCCAATGCGTTCGGCACAACCTACCCGGGCGCCGGCGCGACCATCGCGCAGGGACTGGTGTACGGCTACATCGCCGCCCGGGACGCGGCGGGCTAGTCGTACGGCTAACTACGCTCCGGCGCCAGACGCTGCAGGGCCAGCCCGCCTTCGAACGGCCGGTAGCCGAACGCGGCCGGCGCGCGATAGCCAGTGTCCTCAAGCGGCGTGTGTACCTCGGCGACCGACGGACCGATCTTGGCGGCAAGCGGTGCCAGCGCCTCGAGATCAAACCGGTACAAACGAGCCGCGTTGCCACTCAGGATCATCCGGCAATCGTCTTCGGACCTGTCGTGCAACGCCCAGCGGATGGCCAGCTTGGACTGGGGCGCGAAGCCTTCCTCGTGCGGATAGTCGCTGCCCCACATGATGTGGTCAGCGCCCATGAAGTCGATCATCGCGGAATCAAACGGTGCCAGTTCGCTGGCCAGATAGCAGTTGCGCTTGGCGTATTCGCTCGGGGTCATGGTCAGTGCGTCGACCGACGACCCGCCAAACATTCCGTAGGTGCGGTTGTGAGCCTCGGATTTCATGGTGGGCACCATGGCGTCGAGCATCGCCAATTGCGGAGGAACCCACAGCGTGCCCTGCTCGGTCGGTACGAACCGCAGGGTGGGATACCGCTCGAACACCCCAGCCAGGATCAGGTGGCCGAGCGTGCGTTGGGCCCACAGCGCCATCTCGGTGATCAGGACCGCGTTAGACGCTGGCTGGTCCATCGGCATCTCGGGGCTACCGGCCCCCGCATGCTGCACCACAGTCATGTCCAGCTCCGTGCAGAGTGCCCAGAGCGGCTCGTAGCGGGTGTGGAAGAGCGGGGCCACCTGAGGATCGCCGGGGGAAACTGGCGGGATAAGCACGCCGCCGAAGCAGTCCTGCTCGGCTCCCCAGCGGATCTCTTCCAATGCCAGCTCGACATCGTTGGGGAAGACCTGAATCAACCCGCGGCGGCGGTCCGGGGCCAGCGAACAGAAGTCGATCTGCCAGCGGTTGTGGGCCTGCACTCCGGCCCACCGCTTCTCGAGCTCGTCACGGGTCCGGGGCAGGCTGATGGTGATGTTGGGAGTGGTCGGAAAGAACGGCGGGACCGTGTTCGGCAACAACACCTCGGCGGCCACGCCGTCGGCGTCCATCTCGGCGGTCCGGAGATCGTGATCCCAGTTTCGATCTGCAGTCGCGATGATCAGGTCGTCGAAGGGGCTGACGTATGCCTTGGCCCAGGCATCAAACTCGTCGTGCAAGTTGGCCGGCAGATACTGCCTGTAGTCATGGAGATCCGCCCCGGCGTGGGTGTCCGTCGAGATGACGACATAGCGATCGATCGTGTCCCAGCTTGCAGCCATCTGTCCTCCGTCGTTGCAAATGTACTCGCTAGGTTCCGAGCCGGGCCAACAGCTGGCGATAGCTCATCTCAGTGAGCGGGACACTTCGGGTCGGCTAGTCAGCCGCGCGCTTGGCCTCGACCTGCTTCTCGACCTCACGCCAATAGCCAGGCGTAGGGCGGGGTCTCCCGAAACCACCCTTGGCGGCCTTCTCGATGATGGCGTCGGCCTCGTCGATGTCCTTCATCAGCTCCAGAGCGAACTCACGCTCTGCCGCATAGTATTTCGCCGCCCAACGCAAGGCGATCACCGAATACGCCCAGGCGGGTTCGGCCTCAGCCCCCTCGGCATCCTCGATCGCTTTGCGATGCCGGGATTCCGCGTACGCCACGTGCTCCTGCAACAACTCCTTGAGTCGAGCCGGGTTACTGAGATGCCCGAACGTCACCCGCAGCAGCACGCTGTGCTTGAGCACCGGCGGGTCCACGGGTGCATCGTTCGTCCACTCGGTGACGGCTTCCATCCCGGCCGCGGTGATCTTGTAGAGCCGGCGACTGCGGGTACCCTCGTCGCGTTCGACGCGGGATGTCACCAATCCCAGGCCCTCGAGCTTCTTCAGCTCTGTGTAGATCTGGCTGTACGACGGGCTCCAGTAATAGAGGTCGACGCTCCAATCGATCCACTTTTTGAGGTCATAGCCAGAGACTTCCTCCTCGTAGGACATCATGCCCAGGAGCGCCCAACTGGTAGCGGCGAGCGCCGCCTTCGTCGGGTTCTCGCTGGCAGGGTCCGTCTCGGAGTCCACGCCGCCAGGTTAACAACACAGAACAGAACTTTGCGTAACACTGACCGCTGGCCGGGACACCGACGACGAATCGCAGCTTCACCCAAGGTGATCGGTATGGTTCGCTGGCACCATGACCGAATCCGGCCCCACGCGCGTTGCGGTCTACCTCGACTTCGACAACATCGTGATCTCGCGGTACGACCAGGTGCACGGGCGCAACTCATTCCAGCGCGACAAGGCCAAGGGGCTGGACAAGGAGCGTCTCGAGTTGGCGGCCGTCGACATCGGCGCGGTGATCGACTTCGCGTCGTCGTTCGGCACGCTCGTGCTCACGCGCGCTTACGCGGACTGGTCCGCCGACGTCAACGCCGCCTACCACGGCCAGCTCGTGGGCCGCGCGGTCGATCTGGTGCAACTGTTCCCGGCTGCCGCCTACGGCAAGAACGGCGCCGACATCCGGCTGGCCGTCGACGCGGTCGAAGACATGTTCCGGCTGCCCGACCTGACCCACGTGGTCATCGTCGGGGGCGACTCGGACTACATCGCCCTCGCCCAGCGCTGCAAACGCCTCGGCCGCTACGTCGTCGGCATCGGCGTGGCGGGCGCCAGCAGCCGCTCGCTGGCCGCCGCATGCGACGAGTTCGTCACCTACGACGCGCTCCCCGGCATACCCACCGTCGTCGCGTCGGCCCCGAAGAACGGCAGGCGCGGCCGAAAGACCAACGCGTCCGAGCCGGACGACGAACCGGCGCCCGCCGACCCGCAAGCCGCCGCCACCGGACTACTCGAGCGCGCGCTGCGCATCGGCCAAGAAAAGGACGACGCCGACTGGCTCCATAACTCGGCGGTCAAGGCCCAGATGAAACGGATGGACCCGTCGTTCAGCGAGAAGTCCTTGGGGTTCAAGTCATTCAGCGACTTTCTCCGTTCGCGCAGCGATCTCGTCGACCTGGACGAGAGCAGCACGACGCGCATGGTGCGGCTGCACAGCGACACCGCCTCGTGATCCACAACATCGCGGTGGCGGGGCGGAGAATCGCGGTAGCCGGGATCGTCGCGGCCGGCGGCTGTGCGGGAATGCCCAGTGCCGCCGCCGATGACCCGATCTGTTTGGCCAACGTGTGCTCCTTCTATTCCCCGTCGCACAACATCAGCTGCGAGATCGACTACCAACGCGGCGCCGGCATGCCCGACGAGGCCTATTGCCAGACCATGTCGCCGCACAGGTCCGTGCACATGGATCCCACCGGCGCGTTCACGGTCTGCACGGGTGAAACCTGTTTGGGCAACCCAGGATTGGGCCAGGCAACGCTCCCCTACGGCCAAACCGCCGGCATCGGCCCGTTCAGCTGCCGGTCGGAGGTCAGCGGGATCACGTGCACGGTCGCCTCGGGCCGCGGCTTCACGATCTCCAGCTCGGGAATCACACCCGCGGGCTGACTCACCTGATGTGCAGCCCGCGCTTGCGGACCCACAGCACGGCCAACACGGTTCCCGCCACCCAGACCGTCAGGGCGATGCCGAGATGCACGAAGCTTTTCGTATCGCGCCCGAACACCGGCCCGATTGCGGCGGGGACCTGTGTCCACAACACTTTGTGTTCGATTCCGCCCATCGGGTCGGCGACGTAGTACAACGCATAGGGCAGCGTCAGGGCGAGAATCCAGGCGCCGGTACGCCGCCAGTCACGGCGATCCTGCCACCGCTGCAGCAGCGGCTCGGCACCCACCGGGAACAGCACGGAGATCAGGTTGCCGACGCCGAGCCAGGTCACGATCGGAACGGCGACGTTGGGAATCGTTTGGGCCAAGTGCGCCGGCGTTTGCTTCCACAATGTCAACGCCATCGCCATCGCCAAGGTCGGCAGGCCCACGATCACAATCAGGGCCAGGTTCTTGATCAAGAGCACCCGCCAAAATGACACCCCGTCCGACAAGCCCTTTGCGACGCGGTGGTGGTCGGCGCCGAGCAGGTTGGTCGTGGTGACGTCGGCAAGGACGAACGACGCGAAGTAGGTGCTGATCAGGACTACCCAGTCGAAGTGATGGTGATGGTAAAAACCGGCGTGATGGTAGTGGGAGTGGGTCGGGTGGTGGGTGGGCGCGGTCAGGCGTTGCACCACCAACCACGCCACGGCGAGCAACAGGTTGGCCAGCACCCCCGACAGCCAGATGCGCGGCGGGGTGAACGCCCAGCGAACTTCGGACCGCAATGCCGCCCACGGACCCTTCTCGAAGTCTTCCGCAGCCCTTTCGGCGGCCACGCGGTGACCAGGCGATGCATTCATCGCGGCGCGCAGCGCGCCGCGCACGGGTTGGCGTTTCGGCCTACTCACCTCGGACATCCGCTCCACCGTAGCGTCCGCGCCAAGCCGCCTCGGCGCGCTCAGGCGGGCGGCGCGGTGGCGACGATCGTGTCCTGCCCGGTCTGCCACGCACTCGTGAAGGTGGCGACGGGGATTTGCTCGTCGGCGTGATCGATGCCGGGGTCGCTCAGGTGAACGATCTCCTTGTTGGTGTCGATCGCGGTGATTTCAACGTAATGATCGGCCTTGGTGCGCTGGTCGGTGCTATTACCCGTTTGGTCGCCGATGATCGTGGAATTCACCCAGGCGATGACCTTGCGGCCGTCGCCGAGATAGTGCTGCAGCTGCTCCATACTGGTCTGGTCGCCATAGGTCATCGCCGATTTGATGCCGAAGTGGTCGAGCAGCACAACCAAATCCTCAACGGAGACACCGCCATTGGCGCCCTCATGGCTCGGATCGTTCGAGGCCGCATAGATCATCGTCCCCGGGTTAACGCTCGAAGGGGTGCTCTGCGCCAGCGTGATCATCTCTTGCTCGCTCGGCTGGTTACCGGTGCGCTCGCCGACGATGTACGACACCGCCATCAGTCCGCAGTTGTCTTCCTTTGACTGCGCGCGCCAGAACTTCACCGCCGCACCCGGGTCGCCGTAGACGCCGGGGCCGACGGTCGGCTGCGGCATTGACGGCGAGTTGCCGGGCGCTCCCTCGGCGGCCGGGGACGCCGCATTGCTGGTTGCAAGGGACGATGCGGCGCTGGTGGACAACGACGTCGAGGACGTGCCCGAGCCGCACGCTGCCATAGCCGGGGCGGTTGCGATGGCAAGGCAAACGACGACCGCGGCGCCGCGTGTCGCGATGAGGGTCCGAGCATCCGTTTTGCTGATGGGCATAGTGAACCACCGATTTGGCGGCCGCGCACGCTGCTAGAACGTGTTACAGTTTGCCGACTTCGCGTAAGGAGGCTCGCATGGATTTCACCCCCGCTGGCCACGGTCCTCCTGACCACCGAAACGCCCTGTGGCCCAAGTGAATTGACTGCGATGCCGAGCCGCAAACGCGTCGTCGTGGCGGGCTTGGGAGACGTGGGTCTGCTGACCGCGATCCGCCTGGCCGGCCACGCCGACGTCGTCGGAATCTCGGTCAAACCAGCGTTGGTGAGCGGCCAGGAACTCGGCGTACGCCTCGCCCGGCCCCACGACTGGGCCCGCGACTACTGGATTCCGTTCGACAGGTTCCGCCGGCTGGACGGCGTAAGGACCGTTCACGCGACGCTGACGGGCGTGGACCTGGCCGCCCGAACGGTTCACGCGCGGCGCGACGATGGCACCACCATCACGGAGGCATACGACGCGCTGGTCATCTCGACCGGGGTCACCAACGGCTTCTGGCGGCAGCCGACACTGGAGTCGGCCGCCGAGATCGGCGCCGGCCTGCGCGCCGCACACGACCGGCTGGCGGCGGCCAACTCGGTGATCATCCTGGGCGGCGGCGCGGCCGCGGTCAGCAGCGCCGCCAACATGGCAACCACGTGGCCCGCCAAGCGGATTGACCTCTATTTCCCTGGAGAGCGCGCGTTGGCCGCGTACCACCCGGGGATTTGGCAGCGCATCCGAGGCAGGCTGACCGACCTCGGTGTAGGCGTGCACCCCGGGCACCGCGCCGTGATCCCGGACGGCTTCGCGGGCAACGAGATCACCGGCGAACCGGTCAGCTGGAGCACAGGACAACCCCCGGCTCGCGCCGATGCGGTGCTGTGGGCGATAGGCCGGGTGCGACCCAATACCGACTGGCTGCCGGCGAAACTGCTCGACGAACACGGGTTCGTGCGAGTGGCACCCGACCTGCGCGTGCCCGGTCATCGCGGTGTCTTCGCGGTCGGCGACGTCGCGGCCACCGACCCGCTGCGCAGCTCGGCCCGCAATCGTGGGGATGCCCTGGTGGCCCACAACATCCGCGCCGAGTTCGCCGGTCGAAAGCTGCGCACCTTCCGCACGCCCGGGCGGCGGTGGGGATCGCTGTTCGGTATCCAGCCCAACGGGCTGGAGGTGTTCTTCCCCACCGGCAATGCATTCCGCTTCCCGTCGTGGTCGGTCGACCGGGTGGTGATGCCGTGGATCGTTCGCTGGGTCATGTATCGCGGGGTGCGCGAAAACAAGCACGCGATTCCATTGCGGTCCGAACGGGAACACTAAAGCGCGTGGCCGAGCCGGGGACGCAAGCATTCGAGAAATTGGTTGCGCTGCTGAACTATCCGATGTTCGTCGTCACCACGCAGGCCAGCGACATCGCGGCCGGATGTCTGGTGGGCTTCGCCAGTCAGGCCAGCATCCATCCGCCCCGATTTCTGGTCGGCCTGTCCACGCAGAACCACACGTTCCGCGTGGCCGCCGAAGCCACGCACCTGGCGGTGCACGTGTTCGACCGCGAGCACCTCGACGTCGTCGAACTGTTCGGCAGCCAAACCGGCGACAGGGTCAACAAGTTCGAGCGCTGTTCCTGGCATCACGGCCCCGCGCAGATGCCCATCATCGACGATGCGGCCGCCTGGTTCGTCGGCGAGATCCTCGATCGTTTTTCCCTGGGCGACCACGTCGGACACCTGCTGCAACCGGTGGACGGCAGCCCGCCGCACGAGCTCGAGCGTTGGGTGTCCTTCAGCGACGTTCAGCACTTGCCGCCGGGCCACGAGGCCTAATAACCGCGGCGCACCGTGCGATCGAGAATGCCCAGCGTTGCCCGAAGCGCGCCCTCGGATAACACCGGGAAGATTCCGGCGTCGCGCCACTTCTGATCGATGTTCGACCAGTCGTAAAACGCGGTGACCACGGTGCCCGTCCCGTCGTCGGCCGGCTGGAGGCGGTAGCCGTAGACATGGCCGATGGGCGGCTTTATCTGGCCCAGCACGGTCCACGCGATTAGCTGATCCCGCTCGAACTCGGTGATGCTGACGGTGACGTCGTATTTGCCGAACTGCGGAAAATCGTTGAGCGCTTCGCGGTCCATGTGGACCACGAAGGTGTCGCCAGCGGCCGCTACCGGGTCGCCCTCGGCGTCCTGAAGCATCCCCGATGAGTCGATCGCGACGTGCCCCTGCGGATCACACAGCAGCGCGAAGATGTCGGGCGCCGGTGCCGGGATGATGCGTTGGATCTCGATGCGTTCGGTCATGATTCCTCGCAACCCCCGAAGGTGAGATCCAATTACTGTACGGCCATTCGTCCGGCGAACTCGACAAGATTTCTCCGCCAGGCCGATACCTGACGGCCGCGGCGATTTGCAATCGGGTGTGCGGCAATGGGTATACCGTTGGCGCTGGAAAAGTCACATTAACTGGCGATTAACGTAGCAAGAACGGGGCAAGACACGGCGGCGCAGGACCGCTTCGGACGCGACCTGCGGGAGGGTGTGTAGCGATGGACTTCGCGGCATTGCCACCTGAAATCAATTCCGGGCGGATGTATGCCGGTGCCGGGTCGGGCCCCATGCTGGCCGCCGCCGCTGCTTGGGACACGCTGGCCGCCGAACTACGCTCCGCGGCCGGTTCGTATCAATCGGTGATGGCCGGATTGATCGCCGGCCCGTGGCTGGGCCCCTCCGCCGCCTCGATGGCGGCCGCCGCTGCCACCAGCGCGGCCTGGATTGACGCGACCGCCGCGCAGGCCGAGCAAACCTCCGTCCAGGCCAAGATGGCGGCCGCCGCCTACGAGACCGCGTTTGCGGACACCGTGCCCCCGCCGGCCATCGCGGCCAACCGCAGTTTGCTCGCGATGTTGGTGGCCACGAACATATTCGGGCAGAACACTCCGGCCATCGCGACCACCGAGGCCGAGTATGCCGAGATGTGGGCCCAGGACGCCGCGGCGATGTACGCCTACGCGTTTTCGTCGGCGTCCGCGACCACGCTGTCGCCGTTCACCCAGCCGCCGCAGACCACTCGCCCGACTGGGCTGGCCGACCAGGCCGCGGCCGTCGGCCAGAGCACCGGCACCGCCGCCGGGAACGTGCAAAGCACCGTCTCTTCGCTGGCCGCGGTGCCCAACGCGCTGACCGGCCTCGCCGCCCCGGCCGCGGCCGATCCCCCGCTGTCGCTGTTTGACGTGATCAGCCTGCTGGGCAGCCTGAGCTCGATCTTTGTCGACCCGGAAATCGGCGCGGCGGGGCTTGCCGTCGGCACGGTGGCCCTGCCCTTCGATACTGTGAGTGCCCTGACCGGTACCCACACCGACGAGATCGTCAGTGGCTGGGCTGGCATCCAGGCCTGGCCGGGGAACGCACCCGTCCCCCCGACACCGTTCCCGGTGATCACCAACCTCGCCGGCGGGACGACGGCGTCGGCGGCCCTCGGTGGGGCGAACAAGATCGGCGCGCTGTCGGTGCCCGCTGGCTGGACGGCCGAGACCACCCCGGCCGTACGGCCCGCCGCGCTGGGGTTGCCGACGAGCAGCGCCGGCGCCGCGCCCGACGCCGCGCTGACCATTGGCACCGGAAGCCCGCTGGGCGACATGGCCGTCGGAGCAACGGCCAGCCGAGCCCTCAGCGGCGCCCTCGGCGCGGGCCGGCGGGAACGCGCCAAAACACCTGCCAGTGGCACGGAGTCGCTCGAACGCGGCGGCGTCGTGAAGGGAATCGCCGCCGAGCTGCGGGAGCTGGCCGAGCTTCGCGACTCGGGAGTGCTGACCGAAGAGGAATTCCTCGAGCTAAAACGACGCCTGCTGGGCCGCTGACCGGCCGGACGCGCTCGACAGGCGACGAACCGCCGACCTTCCTATGATGAGGGGGTCCGGGGTGAAGCTTTCATCGAATCGCATGCGCGACATCACCTTCAGTCCACGTCGCCGAAATTCTCGCGGGCGTTCTACAGGAGGGCCATCGGCGTGAGCAGCGCTAACGACGACAAGGATTTCCGCAATCTGGCCGTGAATCGACTGCGGCCCAGCGAACTTCACTGGGCGCTCAATCATGACTCGGTGCACGGGATCGCGTATGCGTTCAAGCACCCCGTCGCCGTGGCGGAAGCCACTGACGATCCGGACGACGACAGAAAGACCTACCTGGTCCGGGTCCGCCGCGATGACCTGGCCAACGCGCTGGGAAAAATCAACGACTGGATCACCCAAAATCCTGGCCCGGCTGGGATGCACGCCTACGGATTTGTCCGCGCCCTGTCGCGGGAGGGCCTCAGCGAACGCAGAACCGGCGGCGAAGACCACCTCTAATACGGCGCGCTGAATTCTCCGCATTCACCGTGCCCCGCGGTTGCCCAAACCATTAGCCTTATGCCTGGCACGCCACCGCGGGTGAGGAGTCGGCGATGAGTGACACGACCGCGGATTCGCGGGAGGGTTCGGAGTTCGGGCCGTATCGGCTGCGGCGGCTCGTCGGTCGTGGCGGCATGGGCGACGTCTACGAGGCCGAGGACACGGTGCGGGAGCGGATCGTGGCGCTGAAGCTGATGTCACCGACCCTGTCCAGCGATCCGGTGTTCCGCTCCCGGATGCAGCGCGAGGCCCGGACCGCGGGCCGGCTGCAGGAGCCCCACGTCGTGCCGATCCACGACTTCGGCGAGATCGACGGGCAGCTCTACGTGGACATGCGGCTGATCGACGGCATGGACGTGGCGACCATGTTGAGTCGATACGGGCCGCTGTCCCCGCCGCGGGCGGTGGCGATTGTGCGCCAAATCGGCTCGGCGCTCGACGCCGCGCATGCCGCTGGAGTGCTGCATCGGGACGTGAAGCCGGAGAACATTCTGGTGAGCGCGGATGACTTCGCCTACCTCGTCGATTTCGGGATCGCCAGCGCCACCTCCGACGAGAAGCTGACGCAGTTCGGCACCACGGTGGGCACCTTCAAATACATGGCCCCCGAGCGGTTCACCGACTCCGACGTGACCTACCGGGCCGACATCTACGCATTGACGTGTGTGCTGTATGAGTGCCTGACCGGGTCGCCGCCGTATCGGGGCGACCAGATCAGCGTGATGGGTGCCCACCTGAACCAGGCGATCCCGCGGCCGAGTGCGGCGCGGCCGAGCATTCCGGTCGCCTTCGACAGCGTGATCGCCTGCGGCATGGCCAAAGATCCCGCGGACCGCTATGCCACCTGCGGTGATCTGTCGGCGGCCGCGTACGCGGCGCTGGCCACACCCGATCAGGATCGCGCCACCGACATCCTGCAGCGAAGCCAACTGGCCGGCCGGCCGGCGGCGTTCACCGGCCAACCCCCCGGTGGTGTCGCGCCGTCGCCGCCCGCTGTCGCCCACGCACCGCCAACGCCACCCACACCGGTCCCGGGCTGGGGATCGGCCACGGGCTCACCGGTCGGTCCCGGCGGACCGGTGCCACAGCCGACGGGATGGGGCGGCGCTCCCGCCTGGGCGCCAGGCGATTTGGGCGCGGGTACCCCGCCATGGGGCCAACCGCCCCAGCGCAGCTACAAAGCCTGGCTCTGGGTCGGCGTCGCCGCCATCGTCGCGGCGGCGGTCGTCGGCGTCGTCCTCGTTGTCGCCCTTCCGTCGCGGAAGGCGTCCCCGCCCGCGCCGACGTCCCCGCCGCAGCCGGCCGACGCCGTCGAGTTGCGAGTGCTCGATGACGGCGTGTTTATCGGCAGCTCGGCGGCATCGACGACGATCGACATCTTCAACGAGCCCATCTGTCCGCCATGCGGCAGCTTCATCCGGTCGAACGCGGGCGATATCGACAGCGCGGTTAACAACAAGAAGCTCGCGGTGCGCTATCACCTGCTCAACTTCCTCGACGACAGGTCGCACAGTAAGGACTACTCGACCCGGGCGGTGGCGGCGACGTATTGCGTTGCCGCGCAAAACGATCCGAAGCTCTACAGCGCCTTCTACACGGGGCTTTTCGCGAGCAACTTCCAGCCAGCGGAGAACGCCGCGCAGGATCGCACCGACGGCGAACTGGCCCAGCTGGCCAAAACCGTCGGCGTCGACCCGAGCGTGCTCAACTGCATCAAGTCGGGCGAAGACGTCGCCACCGCCAAAGCGAAGGCCGGAGCCGGAGACACGACATTGGCCGGGTTCAACGCCACGGGCACGCCGTTCGTGTGGGACGGCACCAAGGCGATCAACTATCAGGACGCGACCTGGCTCACCAAGCTCATCGGGTAATCCCGCGAGTCGCTGCAACGTTTTGGCCTGTTCTGCGCCGATGATCCCTCCATGGCGCGCACCAACGGGGCGACGGTCGCGGCGGCCGCGTGCCTCGTCGTCGCCCTGGTGTGTGGGGCGGTCTCCGCGTCGTGGGTCGCATCGGCCGGCGCGGTCCATGCCGAAACCGGCGTGTCCGTCCCGGACGCCAACCACGAGCTGGGGATGTACGGCGACCCCGGTGCGGCCGCGCGCTATTGGCGCAAGCAACACTCCTCGGACTGCGCGGAGATGGCGGTGGCCGACGCGGTCGGCCAAATCACCGGCCGCGAACCCACCGAGCAGCAGATCACGGCGGTGGCCGAAACCGCCCCCAGCACAGCGGCTCCCGGACCCATCTGGAGACCCTCCGGCAACACCGATATCCGAGACCTGCCGGCGCTGTTCTGGCACTACTGGATCAGGGCCGAGAACATCCAGACCACTACCAACGCGCTGGAGCAGGATCTGGCCGACAGGCGCAAGATCGTCGTGATCCTCAATGCCGAAACCATCTGGAACCGAGCGGGCAGGCACGACCGGGCCAACCACTTTGTCGTGGTAACCGGCATCGACACCAAGGCCGGTGTGGTGCACCTCAACGACAGCGGGATCGACACCGGCCGCGACGAACGGGTACCGATCGCGACGTTCGAGCGCGCCTGGGCCCCCAACCACAATTCGGCCGTCGTCACGAAGGACCGCTGAGGCACTTCCGCGGATCAGGCCAGCCTCTAGGCTGACAGGGTGTCGGTTGCTCAACGCGAACGTGCCGCCCTCGTCGAAACCATGCGCAGCGTCGGGCCCGACGCGCCCACCCTGTGCGAAGGCTGGACCACCCGGGACCTGGCGGCCCATCTGGTGATCCGCGAATACCGCCTCGACGCCGCGCCCGGCATCGTCATCCCGCTCTTCGCCGCCCGCACCGACAAGGTGCAAAAGGACGTGATCCAACGCAGCGACTGGGAGGAGCTGCTGGACAAGGTCGCATCCGGCCCGCCCGTCTACTCGCCGCTCAAACTGCTCGATCCGGTCGCCAACGTCGCGGAGATGTTCATCCACCACGAGGACGTCCGGCGCGCGCAGCCGGGTTGGGAGCCGCGGGCGCTCGAGCCGTCGCTCGCCGCCAAACTGCGTCGCACCCTGCCGCTGATGGCACGCCTGACGCTGGCGAAGGTCCCCGGCCGGGTCGCATTGCGCACCCCGGAGGGCAAGACGGTGCTGACCGCGGGGCGTGGCCCGGCCGTCACCGTCACCGGCGCACCAGAGGAGCTGTTGCTGTTCGCCGTCGGACGCCAGGCCCGAGTCGACTTCGCGGGCGATCCGCCCGCGGTCCAAGCGGTTCGCGACGCGCCCAAGGGGCTGTAACCCGCGATGCCCAGAGAACCGCGACTTGCCCGACGCCTTTACGACCGATTCGAGCCCGTGCACGCGGTGACGTACTTCGCGCCGGAGGCGCGGGCGGCTCTGGACGGGCTGGGTTATCGCGGCTTCTGGATGGGCTACTTCGCCGCCCGGTCGGCGCCACTCGGCATCGTGCCGACAGAGGTAGTGACCGCGATCTTCTACAACTTCGCGCCCGAGCGGGTCGCGAAAGCCCTGCCGACGGCATGGCAGATCGCGGGTCCGGAAGCCGCGCTGCACGCCCGGCAGGAATCCGCGGTTGCGGCGCTGAGTCGCTACGGCATCACCGCAGACGAAAACGTCCGCGTCGCAGCCGAATTGGCGGGAAAGGCGGCCCGGCAGGCCCCTGTCGACGGCCGGCCGCTGTTCGCCGCGAACCTCGCGCTGCCGTGGCCCGAGGATCCGCTGGCCGCGCTGTGGCACGCGACGACGCTATTGCGCGAGCAGCGCGGCGATGGCCACGTGGCGGTGCTGGCCGCCGCGGGTGTCTCCGGTCGGGAATCCAACGTATTGCACGCCGCGGCGGGCAAAGTCCCCCGTGACTACATCGCCCGCACCCGCGACTACGACGAGGCCGCGTGGCGTCACCACGAGCAACGGCTCGCCGAGCGAGGCCTGCTCGACGGCGATGGATCGCTGACCGCGGCGGGCCGGCAGTTGAAGGACCACATCGAATCGAGCACCGACGCGCTCGCGCTGTCGGCGCTGGATGCGCTGGGCGACGACGAGGTGGAGACCCTGTTTCGGGCGCTCACCCCGATCGCCCGGGCGGCGATCGCCGGCGGCGATGTCCCCGCCGTCACCCCGATGAATCTGCACCGCGACGAATTGCACGACGGCAGCGCACATTTGACCTAGGGCGAAGCTGCCGGCGCGGATTCGACGGTCGCAACCTTGTTGAGACCGCTGATGGTGAGGACACGAACCAGCAGGGGATGCACGATGACGTGCAGGCCATCGACTTTGTCGGCTTGATCGAATAGCGCGTTGATCGCCCTGCTGTCGAGGTACTTGATGGTGCTGAGATCGACGGTGATCGGCTTGCGATTCCCTGCGCTGGCGGTGTCGAGCGCCCGGATGAACTGGTCGATGTTGCTGAGATCGATCTCGCCCGTCGCAATCACCCGCGGCGTCCCATCGGGGCCACGCTCGATGTTCAGGGTGAGCGGGGGGGCCATCAGGTGATCCTCGCATGCACGTCAACCGGGGTGCGGCGGTGGAGTGAATAGTGGGCGGGCACACCCGCGATCCCGACGAGGTACCTTTCGACGATGCAGGTCGATGTGATGGCCGTTCCGCAGCCGTTGGGGCAGATCGCCGACGTTGCCCGACGCACGCAGGCCTCGGGATTCTCCGGTCTTCTTTTCACCGAAACGGGGCGTACCGCCTACCTCAACGCCGCGGTTGCGTCGCAGGCCGCGCCGGGTCTCGAACTCTCGACCGGGGTTGCGGTCGCCTTTCCGCGCAGCCCGTTCGTCACCGCGGCAACCGCGTGGGAACTCCAGGAGGCGACCGACGGCAAGTTCCGGCTGGGCCTCGGCACGCAGGTCCGCAGACACGTGGTGCGCCGCTACGGGATGCCCTTCGATCGCCCCGGCCCGCGCCTGCGCGACTACGTGCTCGCCGTCAAAGCGTGCTTCACCGCCTTCCGATCGGCGACACTGGACCACCACGGGGACTTCTACGAGCTGGACTTCATCACTCCGCAGTGGAGCCCGGGACCCATCGACGCGCCCGATCCCAAAGTCGACATCGCCGCGGTGAACCCGTGGATGCTGCGCATGGCGGGCGAGGTGGCCGACGGTGTGCACATTCATCCGCTCGGCGAGCCCGGATATCTCGCGCGCCATGCAACGCCGAACATCGCTGCGGGGGCGGCCAATTCGGGGCGCACACCATCGGACATCGCGGTCATCGTGCCGGTCATCACGATCGTCGGCGACACCGAAGAGGCACGCCACACCGAACGCGAGCTCGTGCGAGCCAGCCTCAGCTTTTACGCAAGCACACCCAACTACGCGTTCATCATGGACGAGGCCGGATTCGAGGGGACGACCGCGCGGATCCGCGAGAAGCAGAAGGCCGGCGACTTCAAAGGCATGGCAGCGCAGATCAGCGACGACCATATTGCCACCTTCGCCACCGAGTCGACGTGGGACGGCCTGGCCGACGCGCTGGTCGACAAGTACAAAGGAATCGCCACCCGCATCGTCCTGTACAACGCCCTGGCCGATCCCGAGCGCTTCGAGCGATACGGCGAGGTCGCGCGACGCATATCGACCGTGTTCTGACGGCTTCGAACCCCCTGTCTGTGATCTTCGCCAATCCCGGGACGGCGTAGCCGGCGGACTATTACCCTGGCGACAGTCAGGAGGGGAAAAATGGACGGATTGTTTAGCTATGGCGTGGGGGTTGGCCCGGCAATTGTGCTGCTGGCCCTAGTGGCAACGGCATTTTTCCACAACGTTCAGAAGAAGCAGCGCCCCCGCCATTACGACGAGCAAGACGCTAACCGTCGTTGATGAGGTCGGCGAGGAAACCGGGTAACCGGCCAGCGCCAAAGTCATAGAACCGCGCCCATAGCGGCTCGATCGAGATGCGCACCATCTGCTTGTAGGTCGATCGCACGTTGCGTTCGAACTCGGCAAGATCAGGCTCGTCCATTGACGTCCTCGCCGCCGCGAGGTACTCGTCGGTCACGCCGTCGACGGTTTCGAGCGTTGCGAGCCCACGCACCAAGAGCGCCTTCGCCTCTTCTGGAGTCGAGCCGGTGTCGATCGTCAACGCGACTTGCGGGCGCGATGAAAGCGCGCGGACTTTCGGGGAGGTCGGTGCCGTGGAGACGACGATGCGTTCGCCGGTCCAGTAGAAACCGACGGGGATGACTCGCGGGAAGCCGTCGTGTCCGTTGTAGGCGAGCCGGGCCATGGAACCGGCGAGCAGCTTCCGGGCCTCGGGGTGGCCAAGCTCGCGAGCCAACTCACTCATGGTCTTCCTCCCAACCCCACTCGTCATCGTCGAGGACATCCACGGTGAGATCGTTGTCGGCGGCGCCCTTGGTCCCGTAGGCGAAGGTGAGCAGCGTGCGCTCGTCGTCAAGAGATGCGACCGCTATGACGGTGGCGTGCCCGATCTTCATGCGGATCCTGTCTCCGGGCTGCAATTCGTCAACACGCTTAAGGGGCACGCCTTACCCATCAACGCCGGTGAAACTGGCCTCGGTCGTCAGCGATGAAAACCTCCCTGACCTGTGTCGGGCTGACAGGATTTGAACCTGCGACCACTTGACCCCCAGTCAAGTGCGCTACCAAACTGCGCCACAGCCCGGTTACCGCCTAGATCATCGGCAGCAGGTCGAAAGCCTACCGCACGCCCGGCCGTCCCTAGGTGCGCGCCGCCGCGATCTGAGCATCGACCTTGCGGACCCAGGCCCGCAGGGTCCGGGCGAGTTCTTCCTCGCGGCGATAGAACCGCTGGGCCGGAACCGGCACGCTGATCGCCACCATCTGCTCGGGGACCCGGGTTAGCACCGCGCCCACCGCGCAGATGCCCTCGGTCTGCTCCTCACGGTCATAGGCAATGCCCTCGGCTCGGATGCGCTCGAGCTCCTTGCGCAGGGCGGCCGCAGTGGTGATCGTGTTGTCGGTGAGTCGCGCCATTCGACTCGGCACGGCCCGCGCCTGCTCGTCGGCCGACAAGTTGGCGAGCAGCGCTTTGCCGTTGGCGCAACAGTGCAGTGGAAACGATTCGCCGACCGCACTAATCGCCCGAAGCCGATGGGGCGAGACGACCTGATCGACAAACGTCGCGCGGTCTCCGTCGAGAATCGAGAGGTCCACGGTCTCCTCCAGTTCCCGCGATAGCTCCTCCATGAACGGGTGCACATCCATCACTACGCCGAGGCGCACGGTGGCCGCCATGCGCGCGATCTCGGGGCCCAGCCGATACCGGCCGCGGGCCACGCGCGAGGCCACCAGGCCTTCGTCGTCCAGGGCATTGAGGATTCGGCTCACCGTGGAACGCGCCATCCCCAGCCGCTCGCCGATCTCGGCCTGGCTGAGCCCGCCGGGGTGAGCCTGCAGCAACCGCAGCATCTCGGCCGCCCGCGCGATGACCTGAATACCGCTGCCGCGGGCCTCTTCTGAGATGACGCTCATCACGCCACCCGACCCGTCTCGAGGCGGTAGGTTCCGGTGGGATCGACGATCGCCACCAGCCGCACGATGCAGCCGTCCCCGCCGACCCAGCGCCACGGGAACGCGGCAAATGTCACCCGTTTGCCGGTGACCTTGTCCAGGTCGCCGCCGACGTTCTCGAAACCGTAAATGCCCTTGGACAGAATCGCCCGATGACACGGCTCCCATTCCGGGAAGTCGTCGAGTACTCTGCGGCCGGTCTCCTCTTCGTATTCACGTACGGCCCAAGGCAATAGGCCGCCCGCATGTTCGGCAGGCCCGTGCGGGCCGATCGACGTGGCCATCGGATGGTCTAGTGCCTGGGTGTCGGTGCCGACGGCTTTCACACCCTTGGCCGCGAACCACTCACCTGCGTCTTTGTAGAAACCCGGCGAGTAGGCGTAGTACTCGGCGCTGTCGGCGTACTTGTGATGCCATCCGGTGTTGACGATGACGATGTCGCCGGGCCGGATCTGCGGCGTGGCGTTCTCCAGATCCTCGGCGGTGACGACCTCCCACTTCTTCTTCGGGATCGAGACGACGACTCCGGTGCCGAAGAACGCACTCAGCGGGATCTCGTCCAAGAACTGCGTTCCCTCGATGACGTGTGCGGGCGCGTCGATGTGCGTGCCGGAATGCATTACGGTAGTGACCTTTTGGGTGAGAACGCGACTTCTGGCCATGTTGTGCAGGCGCTCGATCTTGACGTCTTCGAAGTACGGCCACGCCGGCACGCCAAGACCCCATGGATGGGACAGGTCGTAGAACTCGAGTGTGGACTCGGCATCGCCGAGCGGCCAGTTCATATTCATCATCTCCCTTTCAGTCAGCACGCCGTGTAGCCTCCGTCCAGATACATCACCTGGCCGGTGAAGAAGCTCGACGCGTCGCTGAGCAGATAGATCAGTGCGCCGACGAAGTCTTCCGGTTCGGCAAAGCGGCGCAACGGGATCCGTGCGAACATCGCCTCCCGGGTGGTGCGCCCCTTCTCGTCGCCGGCATACATCCACTCGGTCAGCTCGGACCGGAAAACCGTTGGGGCGAGCGCATTTACCCGAATCCCTTCGGCGCCCCACTCGGCCGCCAAGGACTTGGCAAGCAGGTCGGTGGCGGCCTTGGACGGGCAGTAGGCGCTATAGCCGGCGGGGTGGCCAAGCGAGCCACGAACCGACGAGACGAGGACGATGCTGCCCCCGCCGCCCTGCTGCAGCAGCACCCGCCCGGCAGCTTGGCAGATCAGCCAGGCGCCCCGCGCGTTCGCGTCCATCACCCTGTCGAAGTCCTCGACGGCCATCTCGGTGATGGGCTGGACGTGGTTCATGCCGGAGGCGACGAGGACCCCGTCGAGGCGGCCGTGCCGGGCGACGGCGGCCTCGACCATGGCCTTCGCGTCGGCAGGCGTGTCCGGTCGGCGGGTGACCGCCGCGGCGTCGTCGAGGCCTGGCTGCGCAACCAGCTCGGACAGGCGGGCAGCGTTACCGCCCGCCAGGGTCAGCCGGGCACCCGCGTCGGCCAGGGCCTGCGCCGCGACACTGCCGAGCGCCCCGGTCGCGCCGGTGATCAGTATCGACTTGTCCTGCAGGCTGAACAGCTTCATCGCTGTCTCCGTAATTCTCACGATGCGGGTATATCAACCCGAGATACAAGAGACGTTAGGGAGCGCCAGGATACAAAGTCAACGATTTATCCTGTGATGTAGCTTGCACCACCCGCATCGTGGGATTCGTGCCGGGCAGGAGTAAAGGGTGTGCATCCTGGGCGGCGAGTGTGCGTCCAGGGCGCCCTGGGCGCACACGCGAACCTAGTGGGTGCGCATTCAGCGGCGCTTGCCGCCCCGCTTTTCGCGGACCCGGACATTGATCCGGACCGGGCTGCCCTCGAACCCGAACGTCTCGCGCAGGCGCCGTTCCAGGAACCGTCGATACCCGGCCTCGAGGAAGCCCGTGGTGAACAGCACGAACGTCGGCGGCCGCGCGGTGGCCTGGGTGGCGAACAGGATGCGGGGCTGCTTGCCGCCGCGCACCGGGGGCGGCGTGGCCGCCACCACCTCCTTGATCCACGCGTTCAGCGGGCCGGTGGCGATCCTGGTGTCCCACGACGCCAGCGCGGCCTCCATCGCGGGAACCAGCTTTTGCACCGCCCGACCCGTCTTGGCGGAGATGTTGACCCGCTGCGCCCAGCGCAGCTGCACCAGCTCGCGGTCGATCTCGCGCTCCAGCAGCTCGCGCCGGTCCTCGTCGACCAGATCCCATTTGTTGAATGCCAGCACCAACGCCCGTCCGGCTTCGACGACCATCGACAGCACCCGCAGATCCTGTTCGGTCAGCGGGTCGGACGCATCGATCAACACGATCACCACCTCGGCGGCATCGATCGCCGAGTGGGTGCGCACCGAGGCGTAAAACTCATGCCCACGGGCCTGGCCGACCTTGCGCCGCAAGCCCGCGGTGTCGACGAACCGCCACACCTTGTCGCCCAACTCGATCAGCGAGTCCACCGGATCCACCGTCGTCCCCGCGACCTCGTGCACCACCGAACGCTGGTCGCCCGCAAGCTTGTTCAGCAGCGAGCTCTTGCCGACGTTGGGCTTGCCGACCAGCGCCACCCGCCGGGGACCGCCCGCCGCAGGGGCCGCTTCGGACACCTCGGGCAGCGCGGCGAGCACCTCGTCGAGCAGATCGGCGACGCCGCGACCGTGCATCGCGCTGATCGCGTGCGGCTCCCCCAGCCCGAGCGACCACAACGCCGCCGCGTCGGCCTCGGCCTTCTCGCTGTCAACTTTGTTGGCGGCCAGGAACACCGGCTTACCGGAGCGCAGCAGGATGCGGGCGGCGGCCTCGTCGGCGGCGGTGGCGCCGACGAGCGAGTCGACCACCAAGATCACCGCGTCGGCGGTACGCATGGCCACCGATGCCTGCTCGGCCACCAACTGCTGCAGCCCCTTGGCGTCGGGCTCCCAGCCCCCGGTGTCCTGCACGACAAACCGGCGTCCGGTCCACAGCGCGTCGTAGGACACCCGGTCCCGGGTGACGCCGGGGACGTCCTGCACCACCGCTTCGCGCCGGCCCAGGATCCGGTTCACCAGCGTCGACTTCCCGACGTTAGGGCGGCCCACCACCGCGACGACCGGCGCGGGGCCCGCTGCTTCCTCGACGCCGGATTCGACGAACTCCCAATCGCTTTCGTCGGTCCAGGTGCCGTCCTGGGTCACCGCACTGCCCCGCTTCGCTGCTTGACCAACTCCAGCAGGTGCGCGATGACCTGCGCCTCGGTCATGTCGCTGGTGTCGACGATCAGCGCGTCCGGGGCCGCGCGCAGCGGCGACACCGCCCGGGTGGAATCCAGGTGGTCGCGGCGCCGCACGTCGGCCAAAACACCCTCGTAGTCGTCGACCAGGCCCGCCGCGACGTTCTGGTCGTTGCGCCGCCGGGCGCGGGTTTCGGCCGACGCGGTCAGGAAGATCTTCACCGGTGCGTCGGGCAACACCACCGTGCCGATGTCTCGGCCCTCGACTACGACGTTGCCCGGACCCGCGGCCATGGCCCGCTGCAGCTCGACGAGCCGGGTACGCACCGCGGGAACCGACGACACCGCCGAAACCGCTCGAGTTACCTCGTCACCGCGGATCTCGATCGAAACATCTTCTCCGTCAAGGTAACACGTGATGCGTTCGGGGTCGTAGCTCACCGACAACTGCACCTTAGAGGCGATCTCTCCGACGGCCTCGGCGTCCACGGGCTCGACCTCGGCGCGCAGAACGGCCAGCGTCACGATTCGATACATCGCCCCCGTATCCAGGTAGCGTGCACCCAGTGCCCGCGCCAATCCCCTTGATACCGAGGATTTTCCGGTTCCCGCCGGCCCGTCGATAGCGACGACGACGTCCGCGCTCACAGGCCCACCGCTTTGTACAGCTGCCCGATCTCGTCAAGCCGCAACGCCCGGATGCTGCCCGGACGCTGCTTGCCCAGCGATACCGCGCCGATGTCGGTGCGCACCAGCGACTCCACCGGGAAGCCCGCGGCCCCCAACAGCCGGCGCACAATGCGATTGCGGCCCTCGTGTAACGTCAACCGCACCAACGTCTTTCCCGGGATGGCGTCCACCACACCGAAATCGTCGACGCGCGCGACGCCGTCCTCCAATTCGAGGCCGGCGCGCAACTTCTTGCCCAGCCCGCGCGGGACCGAACCCGTCACCGTCGCCAGGTACGTCTTGGGCACTTCATGGGAGGGATGCATCAGCCGGTGCGCCAGCTCGCCGTCGTTGGTGAGCAGGATCAGCCCCTCGGTGTCGGCATCGAGCCGCCCGACGTGAAAGAGATTCTTGGTGCCGCGCACCTTGCGCTCGACCAGGTCGCCGATGCAGGGCCGGCCGCGATCGTCGGACATCGTCGAGTGCATGCCGCGCGGCTTGTTCAGCGCCAGGTACACCATCGAGTCGTCGAGGACCACCCGAGCGCCGTCGACGCGGATCACCGAAACGTCCGGGTCGACCCGGGTGCCCAACTCGGTCACCACCTGCCCGTCGACCTCGACCCGGCCGTCGATGATCAACTTCTCCGCGGCCCGCCGCGACGCGACCCCGGCCTGGGACAACACTTTTTGTAGACGCGTTCCCCGGGGCTCCTCCGGCTGGACCATCAATCCCGATCCACGTCGAACGACAGTGACTGCTCCGGCGCCTGACCGCCCGCGAGTTTGATGAAACGTGGCTCACTGTCCAGTGATTCGCTGAGGTCCTCGATGGTGTCCACATCCGGCAGCAGCGGCGCGATATCGGGAAGGTCGGCCAGCGACGTCAAACCAAGCCGCTCCAGGAAGAGCTCGGTGGTGGCGAACGTCGTGGCGCCGGTGTCGTCGTCGACGCCCGCCTCGGTGATCAGGCCGCGCGCCAGCAGGGTGCGCATGACGGCGTCGACATTCACGCCGCGCACCGCGCTCACTCGCGCCCGCGTGACGGGCTGGCGATAGGCCACCACCGCCAGCGTCTCCAGCGCGGCCCGGGTGAGTTTGGAGCGCGCGCCGTCCAGCAGCAGCTTCTCCACGTAGGGGGCGAAGCGCGCCCGGGTGTACATCCGCCAGCCCTCGCTGGTTTTTCGCAAGTCGATGCCGCTCTCGCGCTCGGTCAGGTCGTCGGCCATCTGCTGCAGCTTCGCGGCGATGCGGTAGACGGGCTGCTGGGTGGCGGCGGCCAGCGCCTCGACGGTGACCGGGGTGTCGACGACCAGCAGCAGCGCCTCGAGCACGGAGCCGAGTTCCTCGGCGTCCATCGGCGCCGCTTCGGCTATCTCGGGGATGCCGTAGCCGAGGTCGATCTCGGGCAGTTCTTCAGTCACTTATTCGTCCTGCACTTCTACCAGGGCTTCGCTGGCCGGACGTTCGCCGGTCCATGAAATCTGGAGCACGCCAAGCGGCTCTGACTGGTCGAATGCTACCGCCCGGGACCGATACAGTTCGAGCAGCGCCAGGAAGCGCCCCACCACCTCCATCGGCGCCTGACAGTCGGCGACCAGCTCGGAAAACGTCGCCCAGTGACCGGTGCCCCGCGCCTCGAGCATGCTCAGCAATTTTTGGGCCTGCTCGGGCACCGAGATCTGTAGCTCGTGCAGGTGCTCGGTGGCCACCGTCGGCACCGGCCTCGGGGTGAACGCGACCGCGGCGATCTCGGCGAATCGCTCGGCGTCGACGCCGAGCATCACCTCGGGCAGCAGTTCGGTGAACCGGTCCTCGAGGGACACCGCGCGCGGATAGCTGCGCAGTGCCGTGGCCTCCAGCTCGGCGAACATCTCCGCAACGTGCTTGAACGCGCGGTACTGCAGCAGCCGGGCGAACAGCAGGTCGCGGACTTCCAGCAGCGCCAGGTCCTCTTCGTCGTCGATCTGTCCGGCCGGCAGCAGCCGGGCCGCCTTGAGATCGAGCAGCGTCGCGGCCACCACCAGGAACGCCGTCGTCTCCTCCAGCTCCAGCTGGGAACCGATAGCCCGGGTGTAGGCGATGAAGTCGTCGGTGACCTGATGCAGCGCCACCTCGGTCACGTCGAGCCGGTGGGCGAAGATCAGCTGCAGCAGCAGATCGAACGGCCCCTCGAAGTTGGTCAGGCGGACTTGGAAACCAGCCGCGTAGCCGTTCTGCGGTGGCGCCTCACCATTAGCGGTGTCGTTCACGCGCCAAATCGGTCGATGAACTCGCGGGCCAGGGTGCGGTACGCAACGGCGCCCGTCGACTTCGGCGCCCAGGTGGTGATGGGTTCACCCGCCACACTCGTTTCCGGGAAACGCACGGTGCGGGTGATCACCGTGTCGAACACCAGATCGCCGAATCGTTCGACGACGCGAGCCATCACCTCGCGCGCGTTGACGGTACGGGGGTCGTAGCGGGTGAGCAGGATGCCGCTGATTTCCAGCTTCGGGTTGAGTCGATCGCGCACCTTGTCGACGGTATCGGTAAGCAACGCCAGCCCGCGCAGCGAGAAGAACTCGCACTCGGTGGGAATCACCACGCCGTCCGAGCAGGCCAGCCCGTTGACGGTGAGCAGGCCCAGCGACGGCTGGCAGTCGATCAGCACATAGTCGTAGCGGTCCAGCACCGGATGCAGCGCCCGGCCCAGGGTCTGCTCGCGGCCCACCTCGTTGACGAGCTGGATCTCGGCCGCCGACAGGTCGATATTGCTGGGCACCAGGTCCATGTGCTTGATCCGGGTGGAAAGCAGCACGTCGTCGATCGACACGCGCGGCTCCACCAGCACGTTGTGAATGGTCTTTTCCAGCTCGTAGTGCGGGACGCCGAGCCCCGCCGACAGCGCGCCCTGCGGGTCCATGTCGACCAGCAGCACGCGCCGGCCGTACTCGGCGAGCGCGGCGCCCAGGTTGATCGTCGACGTGGTTTTCCCGACACCGCCCTTCTGGTTGCACATCGCGACAACCTTGGCCGGGCCGTGCGAGGTGCGCGGCTGCGGCTCCGGGATCGACCGCGGCGGACGCCCGGTCAGACCGATAGCGATATCGCTGTCGGACGGATCGGTCATCGCCGGTCGAGTGTTCGGGAGGTGAACATCGCAGCAGAGTCTAACGGGTTGACGCGCAGAAACCGGGCGACCCGCGGGCGAGATAACCAGCGAATATGGCCGAATATCGCTGGTAATGGGCACAATAGCGCGCAGCGTTAACACTAGTCACACCAGCAACATTGGCCGGCCATGCCGCCGGCGCCACTATCGTGGATCCCCATGGATCTCAAGCGACGCATACCGCTCCTGCGATGGTCGGTCTGGCGAATGGCCACCGGGACTCGCAACATCCTGACGACGGGCCAGATCGGCGACGGCCGCGAGGCCGCCGCGGTGCAGTACGTCCTGAAGAACGCGAGGGCCGGCGATATCGACGACGTGTTGGCGACGATCGACAAGTTCGCCTACGAGAAGTCGATCCTGATCAACGTCGGCGACGAGAAGGGGCTGTTGCTGGACGCCGCAGTGCGCCGTGCCAATGCCGCGCTCGCGCTGGAGCTGGGCACCTACTGCGGCTACGGGGCGCTGCGGATCGCCAGGGCCGCCCCGAGCGCCAGGGTGTACTCCGTCGAACTCGCCGAGGCCAACGCCATCAACGCCCGCCAGATCTGGGAACACGCCGGCGTGTCCGACCGGGTGACCTGTGTGGTCGGCACCATCGGCGACGGCGGGCGCACCCTGGACCGGCTGGCGAACGAGTATGGATTCACTTCTGGCGCACTCGATTTCGTGTTCCTCGACCATGACAAGGACGCTTACCTGAACGACCTGAAGAGCATCCTCGACCGGGGCTGGCTGCATCCGGGCTCGATCGTGGTCGCCGACAACGTCAGGGTGCCGGGCGCACCGAAATACCGCGAATACATGCGCCAACAGCAGGGCAGTCAATGGAACACCGTCGAGCACAAGGCGCACCTCGAATACCAGTCGATGGTCTCCGACCTGGTGCTGGAATCCGAGCTCTTGGCCTGAATCCCCGCGGGCTTATTGGGCGCGGGGGTGGGCCCCGGCCCACACCTCGCGCAGGGCGTGCACGGTGACCAGCGTGTAGATCTGTGTCGTCGTCACCGAGGCGTGGCCGAGCAGCTCCTGCACCACCCGAACGTCGGCGCCGCCCTCGAGCAGATGGGTGGCGAAGGAATGCCGCAGCATGTGCGGCGACACACCCGAGGTGATCCCCGCGCGCTCGGCCGCGTCCTGCAGCACCTGCCATGCGCTCTGCCGCGACAGCCGGCCGCCGCGCACGTTGAGGAAGATCGCCGCCGTCCCCCGGCCGCGGCGAGCCAGCTCCGGGCGCCCCCGCACCAGGTAGGCGTCCAGCGCCTGCACGGCGGGACGCCCGACCGGCACCAGCCGCTGCTTGCCGCCCTTGCCGCGCAACAACACCGACCTGGCCTGGGTGTCGATGTCGTCGACGTCGAGGCCGACGGCTTCGGAGATCCGTGATCCGGTGGAGTACAACAGCTCTAGCAGCGCGCGGTTGCGCAGCGTCAGCGGACCGTCGGCCGGGCTCTCGCCGCCGGCGGCTCCGAGCAGGGCCAGCACCTGGTCGATGGTCAGGCTTTTCGGCAGCCGGCGGCCCGGCGTCGGTGGGCGGACCGCCCGCGCCACGTCGAGCTCGGCCAGCCCTTCGGCGGCGGCGAAGCGATGCAGACCGCGCACCGCGATCAGCGCCCGCGCGGCCGACACCGCGGACAGCGCCGCCGTCCCGGAATCGGGGTCGCCGCGGCGCAGCGCCACCAGGAACTCGCTGACGTCGTCCTCACCGACTTTCGCCAGATCGTGAATTCCGCGGTCCGACAGGTGTTTCGAGTACCGGCGCAGGTCGCGGCGATACGAGCTCAGCGTGTTGGGCGCCACGCCGCGCTCGATCGTCAGATGATCGAGATAGCCCTGCATCTGAGTCTCTAGCGCCGGCGCCGTCATCCCCCGGCCTTTCGCGCGACGAACGCGCTCGGCTTGTCGATCCAGGGACTGTCCAGCGGACGCGGGTCCGCGAAGCCGTTGGTCACCGCCTGGGCGGCCAAAATCCCCGCCACGGCAATGGCATTGACGATCTCACCGCCGAGCACCTTGCGGGCGGCGTCGGCGAGGGGATACCACTGCAACGTCATGTCGGCTTCTTCGTCGTGCGCCTCGGGCCGGTCCACCTCACTCAGCCCGGTGGCCAGATAGACCCGCACCGACTCGTCGCTGAACCCGGGTGTCGAGTCCAGGTCGACGAGCACCCGCCAGGTGTCGGCCCGCAGCCCGGCCTCCTCCCGCAGCTCCCTGGCGGCGGTCAGATGCGCCGGCTCGCCGTCGACGTCGAGGAGCCCGGCGGGCAGTTCCCACAGCCGCCTGCCGAACGCGTGGCGGTACTGATACACCAGCGGGATGTTGCCGTCGTCGTCCATCGCCAAAACGGCGACCGCGCCGAAGTGCTCGACGACGTCGCGGGTGACGACCTTGCCGCCGGGCATCCGGACCTGGTCGCGGCGCAGCGCGAAAATCTTTCCGGTATGCAGCGTTTCGGATGACGCCGTTTCGAAGACGTGCTCAGCCACGGGTCGCCGGCTCGGGTAACGGCCGCCGCGTGCTGTCTAGATGCTGATCGCCGTTGGACGTGTGCTCGGGGATTTCCACCGGCAGCTGCTCGCCCTTCTTGTAGTCGATGGCCGCCCCGACGAATGCGACGAACAACGGGTGCGGCCGGGTGGGGCGGCTCTTCAGCTCGGGGTGAGCCTGGGTGCCGACGACGAACGGGTGGATGTCTCGTGGGTATTCGACGAACTCCACCAGGTGGCCGTCCGGTGAGGTGCCGGAGAAACGCAGACCGCTTTCGGCGATCCGGTCGCGGTAGGCGTTGTTGACCTCGTAGCGGTGCCGGTGTCGCTCCGATACCTCCGTCGTCCCATACGCTTGGGCCACAATGGAATCCGCCTCCAGGACCGCGGGATACGCGCCCAGCCGCATGGTGCCGCCGAGGTCGGCCTCGCCGGCCACGATCTGTTCCTGGTCGGCCATCGTGGAGATGACGGGATCCGGTGTACCCGCCTCGAATTCGGCCGAGTTGGCCTCCGTGAGACCGACGGAGCGGGCGGCTTCGATCACGATGCACTGCAGGCCCAGGCACAGCCCCAACACCGGCAAACCGCGCGAGCGGGCGTGTTGGATGGCGCCGATCTTGCCCTCGATGCCGCGGATGCCGAACCCGCCGGGAATCAGCACACCGTGCACGTCGCCGAGCGCCGCCGCCGCGCCGGTGGCGCTCTCACACCCGTCGGAGGCCACCCACACCATCTCGACCTTCGCGTGGTGCTTGAACCCGCCCGCGCGCAGCGCCTCGGTGACCGACAGGTAGGCGTCGGAAAGCTCGACATACTTTCCTACCAACGCAATTCGCACCGTCTCGTGTGGCTCGTGCACCCGGCGCAGCAGGTCGTCCCATTCGGTCCAGTCGACGTCGCGGAACGGCAGGTTGAGCCGGCGCACCACGAAGGCGTCGAGTTCCTCGCGGTGCAAGACCTTCGGGATGTCGTAGATCGACGGCGCGTCCGGGGTGGAGATGACGCCGTCGATGTCGACGTCACACATCAGCGCGATCTTGTTCTTCAGGGCTTCGGGGACGTCGCGGTCGCAGCGCAGGATCAGCGCGTCCGGGGTGATACCGATACTGCGCAGCGCGGCCACCGAGTGCTGGGTCGGCTTGGTCTTGAGTTCGCCCGACGGTGCGAGATACGGCACCAGCGACACATGCAGGAAGAAGACGTTCTCCCGGCCCAGGTCGTGGCGGACCTGGCGGGCCGCCTCCAGAAAGGGCTGCGACTCGATATCGCCCACGGTGCCACCGATTTCGGTGATCACGACGTCCGGGCGGTTGCCGTCGGCATCCGGTTCGGCCATCGCCATGATCCGCCGCTTGATCTCGTCGGTGATGTGCGGGATGACCTGAACGGTGTCACCGAGATACTCGCCGCGTCGTTCCTTGGCGATGACGGTCGAATACACCTGTCCGGTAGTAACATTCGCCGAGCCGGACAGGTCGCGGTCCAGGAACCGCTCGTAGTGGCCGACGTCAAGGTCGGTCTCGGCTCCGTCCTCGGTCACGAAGACCTCGCCATGCTGGAACGGGTTCATCGTGCCCGGGTCGACATTGAGATACGGGTCGAGCTTTTGCATCGTCACGTGCAACCCGCGCGCGGTGAGAAGCTGGCCCAGGCTGCTCGCGGTCAGCCCCTTGCCGAGCGACGACGCGACGCCACCGCTGACGAAGAGGTGCTTGGTGGCGGTTTGCGGGTGCTTACGCACTGGCGACCTCCGTGAAGACGGGCAGGGCTTCGACTTTTCTAGCCTTAACCAGCTGGGCCTGCCGACCCACGGAAATCCACCCTAACATCCACCGTGCCGCGCCGCGGGGAACACGCCCGGCGTGCGGACCGGCTACTGAGTGGCTACTGAGGAACGGTGATCGACGTCGCCCCGTGACCGGTGCCGTACTGCCCGACGTGGCCGCCGTTGATCAGGTCATGCAGGCCCAGGATCGCGGTGATGCGCCCGGGCGCGGTGTCGACGTCGTCGACGGTGCTGATCGCCGAGACCATGGCGGCGTCGGCGCGGGCCACCGCGACCGCGGCGCCGCCCGTCGCGGACCCGTCCCGCCCGGCCAGCAGGGTGCCGGCGCCGTGTGGCGCCAGCGCGGTGGCGAATCGCGCGACGCTGACGCCCTGATTGCCGGCGTCCTGGGGCAGTCCGCCGCCGGTCACGACGAGAGCGGCAGTCCCGGCGCCCAGGTGGTCGCTGGGCTGATACGTGATGAAGCCGGTGTCGCGCAGCGAAGCCAGCACGGTGTCGCGCTGTGCGTCGTCCACCGGCGGGATGGCCGGATTGGTGTTGACCAGCAAGGCGATGCCCAACAGGTCGCCGGCCTGCGAGCCCTGGTCGACGAGCTTCGTGCTCAACTGCTGGCCGGCGGGCAGGACCGACGAGTTGACCACCGTGCGGAGCTTCTCCGCGGAGTTGGCGTCGACGAACTCCTGCGTCAGTGACACCGTCCCGGTGACCGTACCGCCGGCCTGGCCGACGATTTTCGACACCGCGGCGACATCGTCATCCCGCGCGTCGGGGGTGCGGAAGACGACCACCGACTTGCCGCCGAGCGCGTCGTGCACTATCCGACCGCCCAGCTGGGTGTCGAAATTGTTTGCCGCACTGAGCTTCTCGTTCAGCACATTCTTTTGGTCGTTGAGCCCGCCGATCTGTGTGAACAGGTCCCGCTTCTCGTCACGCAGGCTGGACAGCAGGGTGTCGGACAGAAAGCCCGAACCCAGCACGACTCCCACGGCCAGCGCCAGGAAGACCGCGGCCAGTGAGAATGCATGTTGGCGTAACGAGATCATGTGCGCACCGTTCTAGGTCACCCACCTCTGCACGGTGAGAGTGAAGTGGTTCCAGTAGTCGGTGATCCAATGCAGCACCAGGCCGTCGGTGCGGGACACCCACAGGGCGACGATGACGGCGATCAGCATCGTCAGCGCCAAGAGCGCGATGGCGCCCGCCGAGATGTGGCTGCGGTACAGCGTGGAAACCGCCTTGGCGTCCACCACCTTCTCCCCCACCCGAAGTCGGGTCAGGAATGTCGACGGGTTGCTTTGCGTGCGGGTGCGATCGAAGAACGTCTCGATGTTGGCGGTGTGGCCGGCCGTCACGAGCAGCGACGCGCCGTGATGATCGGCGAGCAGCAGCGCCAGATCGACCGCCGAGCCCGCGGCCGGAAAGGTCATCGCCCCGACGCCGAGATCCTGAATGCGTTCCAGGCCGGGCGCATGCCCGTCGGCGTCGGCGGGCAACACCACGTGGGCGCCGCACTTCAGCGCCTCGGAGCTGATCTGGTCGGGGTCGCCGACGATGATCTGCGGCCGATATCCCGCCTTGCGCAACACATCCGCGCCGCTGCCGACGCCGATGAGCACCGGCTGGTACTCCTTGATGAACGGTTTGAGAGATCGCAGGTCATCCTCGGCGCTCGGCTCGTCGGCGACGATCACCACGTGCCGGCGACGTAGGTCCACGTCGATATCGGGGATGCCGATGCCGTCGATCAACAGCGGGCTCTCGCTCTTGATGAACTCAATTGTGTTGCCGGCGAACGCCTCCAGGTGGGCGGCCAGTCCACTCTTGGCCTCCCGCATCAGGTCGGCGATGTCGTGGTCGGTGCGCTCGGTGCCGCGGATCAGCCTGCGGTCGCCGGCGTACACGCCGCCCTCGTGCAGGCGAATCTTGGCCCCGTCCTTGACCTTCTTGAAGATGTCGGGTCCGGTCTCGTCGATCAGGGTCACCCCGTTGTTCACCAGCACCTCGGGGCCCATGTTGGGATAGCGGCCCGAGACGGACGGGGATGCGTTGACGACGGCCGCGATGTCGGCTTCCACGAGCGCGTCCGCGGTGATGCGGTCCAGATCCAGGACGTCGAGCACCACGATGTCGCCGGGACACACCCTGCGCAGCAGTCGGTCGATATTGCGGTCAACCCGCGCGGTGCCGGTAAGGCCCGGTCGGGAGGCATTACGAGTTAGCAGGCCTGACATCTTCATGGGGGCGATTCTGTCGGTGAAGCCCGGCCGAGGCGAGGAGGCGCGCCGTAACATCAGCCTCACAAGTTATCTAGAGTCACATCTGTCACAAGCTCATAACAGCTTGGTCGCACCCGGGCCGAAATCAGATCTCGTCGTTTTGAGCGGCGTCCAGCAGTTCGCGGGCGTGTGCGCGGCCGCTGTCGGATTCGCCGAGCCCGGCCAGCATCCGCGCCAGCTCGGCCACCCGATCGTCGCCGGTAACACGCTGCACCACACTTGTCCCCCGTGGCCCGGCGGCATGCACCACCAGGTGCACATCGCCGTAGGCAGCGACCTGCGGCAGGTGCGTCACCACGATGACCTGATGGGTGCGCGCCAGCCGCGCGAGCCGTCGCCCGATCTGAACCGCCGCGCGGCCCCCGACGCCGGCGTCGACCTCGTCGAACACCATGGTGGTGCCCGCCGCCGACGCTGCCAGCACCGCCTCCAGCGCCAGCATCACCCGCGACAACTCGCCGCCGGATGCGCTCTTCGCCAGCGGCAACACCGTCATGCCGCGGTGTGCCGCGAATCCGAACTCGACCTGGTCGACACCATCGCCGCCGGCACGGGCCAGCTCGCCCGACGGCAGCGTCAGGGTGGCGGGATCGTCCTGGTCGGACGCGACATCGGTGGTCACGCCGATGGTGAATTCGGCGTCGCCCATCGCCAGCCCGGCCAGTTCGGCCGTCACCGCTTTGGCGAGCCGCTTGGCGGCCTTGCGGCGAAGATTGCTGAGATCGACTGCGGCATCGCATAGTTCGCGCGCCAGCTCGTCGACCCGGCGTTCCAGCGCAGCGATGCCCTCCTCGGAGACGTCGATTTGCGCCAACCGTTCCCGGGATTCCTGCGCCCATCGCAGCACCCCGTCGATGTCGGCGGCGTACTTGCGGGTCAGCGTGCGCAGCTGGGCCTGACGTGCCAACTTGGACTCCAGCGCGCTGGCGTCCACGGGCAGCTGCTCCAGATAGTCGCCCAGTTCCTGCCCCGCGTCCGTGACGACGGTGAGCGCTTGACTGATCTGCTCGGCCAGCGCCCGCAGCGTGGCGTCGTCGGCGGATTCGAGCGCGGTTCGCGCGCGCCCCAGGCTGTCGACCGCGCTGGAGCCGAACGCGTCCGTGTCGTCCGCGGACAACGCCGTGCGGGCCGCGGCGGCGGCCTCCCGCAGCGTGTCCAGCTCGGAGAGCCGTCGGATGTCGGCGACCAGCGCCTCGTCCTCGGCGGGTTGCGGGTCGACGCTGTCGATCTCGTTGAGCGCGAATTTGAGCCGGTCGGCCTCTTGCGCGAGTTCGCGGGCATGGTCGCGGCGTTCGATGAGGTCGCGTCGCGCCGACAGCCACGCCTCGCGCAGCTTGCGATACCGCTCCAGCGCCGGGCCCGCGGCCGCGAAGCGATCCAGCGCGCCGCGCTGCTCCTCGGGCCGCATCAGCCGCAGCTGGTCGTTCTGCCCGTGCAAGGTGAGCAGCTCGGCGGTGAAGTCGCCCAGCGACTTCGCGGGCACACTGCGACCGCCGAGATACGCCCGCGACGGCCCGTCGCGGCTGACCGAGCGCAGCGCGATCACGCTGCCGTCCTCGTCGCGCTCCGCGCCCAAGGATTCCAGCACGCTGTCCAGTTGCGCGGCCGTCTCGTCATCGAAATCGGTTGTCGTGAAACGGCCTTCGACAACCGCGCGGTCCGCTCCGGATCGCACCCGGGTGGCGTCGGCGCGGGCTCCGCCGAGCAGGTGCAGCCCGGTCACCACCATCGTCTTGCCGGTACCCGTCTCGCCGGTCAACACGGTCAGACCGCGGCCGAACTCTCCGACCGCGACGCTGATGGCGCCCAGCGACTCGATGCGGATTTCAGTCAGCATTGCATCAGCACCGTTGCAGCGCCGTTACTTCCCGCGCCACCCGGTCACCGGCAACCGGAACTTGCGCACCAGGCGGTCCGTGAACGGCGCGCTGTCCAGGCGCGCCCATTTCACCGGTGTGCCGCAACGGGTTACCTCGAGCCGCCCGCCGGCCGGTATTAGCATTTCGCGGCGGCCGTCGCAGAACACGAGGGCGTCATTGCCGCTCGCCTCGATCTCGATCGCGACGGTGGCGTCCGGGCTGGTGACCATCGGTCGGCCGAACAGCGCGTGAGCATTGTTGGGCACCACCAGGATCGCCTCGAGGTCGGGCCACAGCACGGGACCGCCGGCGGAGAACGCATAGGCGGTGGATCCGGTCGGCGTGGAGATCAACACCCCGTCGCAGCCGAACGTCGACACGGGCCGTCCCTCGATTTCGACGACGACGCCCAACACGCCCAGCCGCGGGCCCTTTTCGAGGCTGGCCTCGTTGAGCGCCCACCCCTGGTCGATGATGCGGCCACCCTGGCGCACGACGATGTCGAGCGTCAGGCGCTCCTCGACCCGGTAGGTCCGCGCGATGACATGGTCCAGCACCGTGTCGATGGCCTCGGCCTCGGCCTCGGCCAGGAAGCCGATGCGGCCCAAGTTGACGCCCAGCACCGGAATGCCGACGTTGCGGGCCAATTCGGCGGCACGCAGGAAAGTGCCGTCGCCGCCGAGCACCAGCACCAGCTCGCAGCCCTCGGCGGCGTGCGGGTCGGCGTCGACCACTTCGATTTCGACGCCCATCGCCCGCATGTCGTCGGGCGCCAGGTGCAACGATCCCCGGTCGACGGCCTCGGCGGACAGGACGCGAAGCGCAATGCCGTTGTCGCCCAGCACTTTCTGCACACGCCGCGCGGTCTCGGTCGCTTCGTCGCGCCCGGTGTGGACGATCAGCAGGACGGTACGCTCAGTGGTCATTGCGGGCCCTCCGCGACGGCGCGCCGCACCGCTTCCACCAGCCGATCAGCAGACAGCCCCCGATCGGTCTCGGCGCGCAACCACAAGAAGTATTCGACATTGCCCGCCGGTCCCGGTAGCGGACTGGCCATGACGTCGACGGTGTGCCAGCCCAACTCCCCGGCGCGCCTCGCGACGCCGAGCACCGAGTCGGCACGCAGCCCGGGATCGCGGACCACCCCGCCGGCGCCCACCTGACCCTTCCCCACCTCAAACTGTGGCTTCACCATGGGAACGATATCCGCGCTGGGGCAAGCGCATCCAGCCAGCGCGGGCAACACGGTGGCCAGCGAGATAAACGACAGGTCAGCCACCACCAGGTCGACCTGGCCGCCGATCGCCTCGGGGGATAGCTCGCGGGCGTTGGTCCGCTCGACGACCACCACCCGCGAATCGGAGCGTAGCGACCAGGCCAGCTGGCCGTACCCGACGTCGGCGGCCACCACCTGCGTAGCCCCGCGGTCCAGCAGGACTTCGGTGAACCCGCCCGTCGATGCGCCCGCGTCCAGGCAGCGGCGGCCCGCGACGGGAATGTCGAAGGCATCCAGCGCGCCGATGAGCTTGTGCGCTCCCCGCGACACCCAGGTGCGCTCGCCCTCGTCGGCGACGGTCAACGCCGCGGTGAGTGCGACGGCGGTGCCAGGCTTGACAGCCGGCAGGCCGTCGATGCTGACCTTGCCGGCGCCGATCAGCTCCGCGGCCTGCTGACGAGACCGGGCCAGGCCGCGCCGCACCAGCTCGGCGTCAACGCGGGCGCGTCGAGGCATCGGGGCACTCAGCCCTTCTCCGCGGACTCCAGCGCCTGCAGCAGCACGTCGTGCGCCTCGGAAAGACGGCGGGCGATCTCTTCAAGCTCGGCCAGCGACGGCCCGTTTTCCACGGCCTGTTGGTCCCCCGGATCGGGAAGCTGGGCCAGCAGGGTGTCGATTTCCGCGCGAATCTGTTCAGGATCGATAGTCATCGCGTACCTACGCTAGACCAGAGACCAGCGCCGCAGCGCGTCGCGCGCCCAGTCGTCGGCGGCCTCGATCCGTACGGAATCCGGATCCGGTGCGCTCCACAGTGCGCTGGCGACGGCGCGCACGACCGATAGCCCGTCCCCGTCGTCGTCGCCGTTGGCTGCGACGGTCACCGCCTGCTCGCCGACGTCGACGCGCCAGCCGGCCTGCGGCGCGACCGCGAGCCGGCTCGCGTCGTCGTGTAATGCGCGCAGGTCGTGGCCGATGTAGGTGGGTCGCCGCGCGGGTTCGGCGTGGACGGCGTCTCGCGCGGTGTTGACGCCGGTGAGAACCATCAGGCTGGGCAGTTTGGCGGCGTTGGCGCCCTCGATGTCGGTGTCCAACCGGTCGCCGATCACTAACGCGGCCCGGAAATCGCCGCGCGCCACCGCGTCCGTCATCAGCGTCGGCGCGGGCTTGCCCGCCACGCGGGGTTCGGCGCCGGTGGCCGTCCGCAGCGCGGCCACGAACGACCCGTTCCCGGGCAGCAGGCCCCGCTCGGTGGGCAGCGTGGGGTCGACGTTGGCCGCGACCCAGAGCGCGCCGGCCCGGATGGCCAGCGCCGCCTCGGCGAGATCCGGCCAGGCGATGGTCGTCGAAAGGCCCTGCACGACGGCGACGGGACTGTCCTCGTATTTGCGCACCGGCCGCAGGCCGACCGCGGCGACCTCGTCGGCCAGGGCGTCGGTGCCGACGATCAGGACCGGCGATTCCGCGGGTAGCTCCCCCGCGAGCAGATGGGCGGCGCTTTGGGCGCTGGTGACGATGTCCTCGCCGGTGACGCTGAAGCCGAGCTCGCGCAAGTGCGCCGCGACGTCGTCGGGGCTGCGCGAGGCGTTGTTGGTGACATACAGCTTGCGGCTGCGGACGTCGTCCAGCGACTGCACCGCGCCCCGGGTGGGCTGGGCGCCGCGAAACACGGTCCCGTCCAGGTCTATCAGCAGGCAATCATATTCCTGCGCAAGGGTTTTCACGTCAGCCAAACTCTCAGCCGAGCTCGCTGACGCGGTCCTCGGCGTCGGTGACGCCGTCGGTATCGGCGGCTGCGGAGCGCAAGAACCACCGCAGCGCCTCGTCGTCGCGGCCCAGGGCCAGCAGCGTGTCGGCGTACGCGTAGAACAACCGCGCCGCCGTCGAGCCGGTACGGGTCGGGTCCAGCTGCGGCGTGGACAAGACGGTCAGCGCTTGCTCGAGCTGCCCGAGATCGGAGCGGGCGCCGGCCGCGACGATGCGCAGCTCGTCGGCGTCGTCTCCGCTGAGCTGGGCCGCCTCCGGCCCGCGGGCCAGTTCGAGCGCCCGCTCCGGGCGGCCGAGCCCGCGTTCGCAATCGGCGATCAGCGCGAGCAGCGAGGACTTGCTGCCCATCCTGCGGGCGGCGCGCAATTCGGCGAGCGCCTGGCCCCAATCGCCGCAGTGGTACGCGGCGACTCCGACGGCTTCGCGGATGGCGGCGATCCTGCTGGACCGCGACCGCGCCGCGCGCGCGTGCCGGAGGGCGGCTTCGGGGTCTTCGTCGAGCAGTTCGCCGGCCGCGACCAGATGGCGTGCCACGGCGTCGGCGGTGGCGCGGTCCAAGGTGCTCAGTTCGCGGCGGATTTCGGGTGCGAGTTGCCTCGCGTCCACGCCGGGCGGTATCGGGGGCCCGTCCTGGGATGCGCCGTCCTGGGCCGGGCGGTCCGCCGCAGCGCTCTGCGGTTGGGCCGGGCGCGCCCGCCCCGGTCCTGACCACCGGGATGCCGAGCGCGGCCGTCGCTCCCCGTCTCGGCCATGCCTGTCGTCGACCACGCTGCAAAGGATACGGGCACGCCGAATGTCGTCGGCGGGGCGAACTAGGCCTGCAGCCGCCCGTTCAGCAGCGGTGCCAATACCGCCGGACAGTACGTCGCGATGGCGACGATGGTGAATACGCCGGCCGACTTCTCGGACATCCCTCTCCTGACGGCCATTTCGCGCACGACCGCGTCGAAAGACTCACCCGGCTGAAACAGCATCGGACAGACCGCCTGGCCCGCCGCCGTCGTGCTGACCGGCTGGCTGTAGGGCACGCCGGCGTTGTTCAGCGCCGAGAGAAACGCGTTGCCGAGCATGTCGGCCCGGATCGGGGCCGCTGAGACAGTCGTCGTGGCGAGCAGACCCGCCGCCAACGCGATAAACCGAAGAGCCGCCGCCTGCCGAGTCCCCCGCGCGTAAATCACTGTGACAACAGTGGCCAGCGGAAGTCACGTTTAAAACACGGCGCGATAAAGCTTTGCGCACTAACGCGTTTCGCGACGCGGTTCTAGACCCTTTCTATGCCCGCGACATTGCGCTTGCCGCGGCGCAGCACCAGCCAGCGGCCGTGCAGGAAGTCCGAGCTCTGCGGTACCCATTCGTCGCTGTCGATGCGAACGTTGTTGACCGACACGCCACCCTCGCTGATCGTGCGCCGGGCCGCACCCTTGCTGGCCGAAAGTCCGCTGGCCACCAACAGATCGACGATCCCGTCCGGGGCGCCGGGCTTGAGCTCGGCGACCGACGTCTCGCGCAACGCCGAGGACAGCGTCGCCTCGTCGAGCCGGTCCAGCTCGCCCTGGCCGAAGAGCGCGCGGCTGGCGTGTTCGACGGCCGCGGTGGCGTCCTCGCCGTGCACCAGCACGGTGAGTTCGGTTGCGAGCCGACGCTGCGCGGCGCGTTGTTGCGGACGTTCGGCCGTGGCGAGTTCGAGCTCGGCCAGTTCGTCGGCCGACAGAAAGGTGAACCAGCGCAGGTAGCGGATCACGTCGGCGTCGGCGGTGTTGATGAAGTACTGGTACCAGGCGTAGGGGCTGGTCATCTGCGGGTCGAGCCACAAGCTGCCACCGCCGGTCGATTTGCCGAACTTGGTGCCGTCGGCGGCGGTCACCAGCGGAACCGTGAGCGCATGCACTGTGGCGCCGAGTTTTTGGCGGACCAGGCGGACCCCGGCGATGATGTTGCCCCACTGGTCCGAGCCGCCGATCTGCAGTGTGCAGCCGTGCCGCCGGTGCAATTCGACGTAGTCGTTGGCCTGCAGCAGCATGTAGCTGAACTCGGTGTAGGAGATTCCCTCGCCCTCCAGGCGCCGCCGGATGGTGTCACGGTCCAGCATCACGTTCACCGAGAAGTGCTTGCCGACATCGCGCAGGAACTCCGTCACCGACATCTCGCGCGTCCACTCGAGGTTGTTCTCGACGATCGCGCCGGTGGGTGAGCTGTCGAAGTCGACGAATCGTTCCAGCTGTCCGCGGATCTTTTCGGTCCAGTCGGCGACCGTGTCCGTTTGGTTGAGGGTGCGCTCGCCGGCGTCCCGCGGATCGCCGATCATGCCGGTGGCGCCGCCCGCGAGCACGATGGGCCGGTGGCCGGCGCGCTGGAAGCGCCGCAGCGCCAGCAGCGGCACCAGGTGTCCGGCATGCAGGCTCGGCGCGGTCGGATCGAAACCGGCGTACACCGTCAGCGGTGGGTCCTCGGCCGCCAGCGCGTCGAGGTCGGTGGACTGTGCGATCAGCCCACGCCAGCCCAGCTCGTCGAGGATTCCGGAAGACATCGCGCACGACTTTAGTCGGTCGCGCGCCCACGATTCGCTACCGCGCGGCTATCTAAGGCAAGCTAACTAGGTGGCGCATCGTCGCGCTATGGCTTTCCCCGTCAGCGCACGACAACCCGGAGCGTCATGAACAACCAGTACTGGCCGTTGGTCGTCGCCATCATCATGCTCGCGCTCGGGCTGACACTCACGGTCGACGACTTCAAGCGGGCCGCAACGCTGCGCAAACCACTCGTCTTGGCGCTCGCCTGCCAATCGCTGCTGCTGCCGACCGTGTGCCTGGTGATTGCCGAGGTCTTTCACCTCGAACCCCATCTCGCGGTCGGGCTCATGCTGATGGCGGCCACACCCGGCGGAACGATGGCGAACCTGCTCAGCCATCTGTTCAACGGTGACCTGGCGCTTAACCTCACGCTGACCGCAATCAACGCCGTGCTGTCGGTCGTGGCCCTGCCCGCGATTCTGGCGGTGTCGATGTCCTGGTTCCTCGGCGAAGGGCGGTTTCTCCCCCTGCAGTTGGACAAGCTCCTTTCGGTGATCGGCCTTGTGCTCGTCCCCATCGCGATCGGGGTGGCAATCCGCCACCACTTCCCCGAGCTGGCCCGGCGGCTGCAGAAGCCGGTCCGAATGGCCGCGATCGCGCTCTTGGTGCTCGCGGTGTTGGCGGCCTTCGCAGGGGGGCGAACGACGCTGTGGCACAACTTCGGCGTGCTGATCGGAGCCGTCGTCGCGTTCTGCACCGTGAGCCTCTCGATCGGCTATCTGGCACCGCGTCTGATGCGGCTGGCCCCGCGGCAGGCCGTCGCTGTCAGCCTGGAGGTCGGAATGCACAATGCCGTGGTGGCGATGGGTATCGCGTTGAGTCCGCAGTTGCTGAACAGTGCCGAAATGGCCACGCCGGCAGCGATTTACAGCGCCGTCGCACCGCTCTTGGCCGTGACGTTCATTTTCCTCGCGCGCCGGGTGGACCCCGCGTTTCGTGCCGTCTCACCGGCACCCGCACCCGCCTAGACGGCTTGGGGGGCTAGTCGCTGGCGCCGGGCGCCGGGGCGCGGGGACTGCGGCGGTAGGCGGAGACTTCCGGCCGGCCGGCCAGCCACAGTCGCCACGGCCGGTCGGCGGCCTGGCTGATCCCCACGCGCGGGCCCGATACCGCTCCATGCGCCTCGTTGAGCGCCAGCCGCACCGGGCTCTTCGGGTCGAACACATCGACCCCGTTGTCGGCCATGGTGATTCCCAGAGCCGAGCACAGATTCCCCGGACCGCGTGCCAGCGCGATGTGCCGAACCGCCTCGCCGCGCCGGACCTGGGCGGCGTCGAGCCCGTCCTCGATGGCCGCGGCCCGCAGCAACACGGCCGCGGCAACGCCGTCGGGGCCGCACGAGACGTTGGCGCAGACGTGGATCCCGTGGCTCCGGTAGGTGTAAAGCCGCCCCGGGGGCCCGAACATCACCGCGTTGCGGCCATTGCGGCCCCGGTACGAGTGGGCCGCGGCGTCCGGCCACGGACCGTCGGGGACCCCGCCGTAGGCCTCCACCTCGACGACGATGGCCCGCACCCCGCGACAGGTGATGGTCGCACCGAGCAACCGATGCGCGGCCTCGACCGGGTCGACTGACAGCTGGCCCGCGCCGCGACCGGATCGCACCCACCGAACCTACCGGCACCCCGAACATGGCAGTATCCGGTCATCATGCATGCGATCGACCCCGCCGCCACCGCGTGGCTACTGGCCAGCACCGCACTCGTTCTGCTGATGACCCCCGGCCTAGCGATCTTCTACGGCGGCATGGTCCGCACCACCGGGGTGCTCAACATGATGATGATGAGCTTCATCTCCATCCCGCTGGTCACCGTGGCGTGGCTGCTGGTCGGCTACACCATCGCGTTCTCCCAGGACGGGGCCGGCGGGTTTGTCGGCAACCTCCGGCACATCGGGATGCTCGGCATCACCCCCGACACCGCCCACGGCGCGGTGCCCGAACTGCTCTATGCGACATTCCAGTTGACGTTTGCGATCATCACGGCCGCCCTGGTGAGCGGCGCGATCGCCGATCGCGCCAAGTTCGCGGCCTGGGTGGTGTTCGTCCCGACATGGGCGATCGTCGTGTATTCGGTTGTCGCACACTGGGTATGGGGACCCGGCGGCTGGCTGGCCAAGCTGGGCGTGCTCGACTACGCGGGCGGGCTCGTCGTGGAGATCGTCTCCGGCTGCTCCGCCCTGGCCCTGGCGCTGGTGCTCGGGCCCCGCATCGGCTTCAAGAAGGACGCCATGCGGCCGCACAATCTGCCGCTGCTGTTTGTCGGTGTCGGGCTGCTGTGGTTCGGCTGGTTCGGGTTCAACGCCGGTTCGGCCATGGCCGCCAACGGAACTGCCGCGGCCATCTTCCTCAACACCCTCGTCGCCGGCTGCCTGGGCATGCTCGGCTGGCTATCGGTCGAACAACTCCGCGACGGCAGGCCGACGACCTTCGGCGCGGCGTCCGGCGTGGTCGCCGGCCTCGTCGCCATCACCCCGTCGTGCGGAACCGTCAACACGCTCGGCGCCGCAGTCGTCGGCGTCGCCGCGGGCATCGTGTGCTCTTTCGCCGTGGGCGCGAAATTCCGTTTCAACTACGACGATTCGCTCGACGTGGTGGGTGTGCACTTCGTCGGCGGCGTCGTCGGTGTGTCGTTGATCGGGCTGCTCGCCACCGCCGTCATGACGTCGGGGCCGCAGGGCCTGTTCTACGGCGGCGGCTTCGCCCAGCTGGGCAAGCAGACGCTGGCGATCGTCGTGGTGGCACTCTATGCGTTCATCGTGACGTTCGTTCTTGCGAAGTTGATCGATCGGGCGATGGGTTTCCGGGTGAGCGCCGAAGAGGAGACCGCCGGCGTCGACGTCACTCAGCACGCCGAGACCGCCTACGCCGAAGGCGTGCACGGACATCTGCCGCAGCGCCGCCCGGGCGCCGGCGAACGATAAATTCCCCGCCGGCCAGGCCCGGCGCCGCCACCCCTTGACAATCCCGCCGCACCGGCGGATATTCATCACATGATGATTTCATCGCATGATGAATTAAGGCAGGGCGGTGCGGAACCGGCCGTCGACATCAACCACCTGCGGGTGATCCGCGGCAAACGCCCCGCTCTGCACGATTTCTCGGTGCGGATTGCGCGCGGCAGCATCACCGGTCTGCTCGGCCCCTCCGGCTGCGGCAAGACGACGCTGATGCGCTGCATCGTTGGTACGCAGATCGTGACGTCGGGGACGGTGACGGTGCTGGGCCACCCCGCCGGATCCGCGCCGCTGCGCCGCCGCGTCGGGTACATGCCGCAGGACGCGACGCTCTACAACGATCTGCGGATCGTCGACAACGTTCGCTACCTGGCGTCGCTGTATGGCTTCGACAGCAGCGCCGCCGATACCGCGATCGACCGGGTCGGGCTGACCGATCACCGAACCGCCTTCTGCGGCAACCTCTCCGGCGGCCAACGCACCCGGGCATCGCTGGCGTGCGCGCTGGTCTGCCAGCCCGATCTGCTCGTGCTCGACGAGCCCACCGTCGGCCTGGATCCCGTGCTGCGGGTGGATCTTTGGGAACAATTCACCGACCTGGCTCGCGGCGGCACCACGCTGCTGGTTTCCAGCCACGTGATGGACGAGGCCGACCACTGCGGTGATCTGTTGCTGATGCGCGACGGGTATCTGGTCGCGCACACCACCCCGACCCAACTACGAGAGGACACCGGATGCACGTCACTGGAGGACGGGTTTCTGTCCATCATCAGGCACAGCACCACACGCCAAGCCGGTTAGGCCTCAAGGGCTACGCGGCGACGACGACGCGGATTTTGCGCCAACTGGTCGCCGATCGTCGCAGCGTCGCGTTGATCCTGCTGGTGCCGGTCCTGGTCATCACGTTGATGTACTTCATGTTCGAAAACGCACCGCACCGCCCGGGCACGCCGACGCCGTTCAACAACGCCTGCCTGATCCTGCTGGGCCTTTTCCCGCTTTTCGTGATGTTCATCATCACGTCGATCACGATGCAGCGCGAACGGGCTTCGGGGACGCTGGAGCGCATCCTGACCACTCCCCTGCGCCGGCTCGACCTGCTGATCGCCTACGGCACCGCGTTCTCGATCGCCGCTGCGGCGCAAGCGATTCTGGCATGCGGCGTGTCGTTTTGGTTCCTCGGTTTCGACACCGCGGGCAGCCCGGTCTGGGTGTTCGTGATAGCGATCGTCAACGCGGTGCTGGGCGTCGGCCTGGGCCTGCTGTGTAGTGCGTTCGCCCGCACCGAGTTTCAGGCGGTGCAGTTCATCCCGCTGGTGATGGTGCCGCAGCTGCTGCTGGCCGGCATCATCGTCCCCCGGGCGTTGATGGCTCACTGGTTGCAATGGATCAGCAACGTGCTGCCGGCAAGCTACGCGCTCGAGGCGCTGCAGCAGGTGGGCGCGCATTCGGATTTGACGTACACCGCCGTACGCGACATCGTCGTCGTCATGTGTTTCGCGCTCGCCGCGTTGTGCCTGGCCGCGGCTACCCTGCGACGACGGACGCCCTAGCGTGGCAACGACCCAAACCGGACGGCGGCGGCCCGGACGACCCGCCGGGGTTTCCGACACGCGGGAGCGGATCCTGGCCAGCGCCCGAGAGCTGTTTGCCCGCAACGGCATTGACAGGACGTCGATTCGGGCCGTGGCCGCGGGGGCCGGCGTCGACTCCGCCCTGGTGCATCACTACTTCGGCACCAAGGAGCAGCTGTTTGCCGCCGCGATCAAACTTCCGGTCGATCCCATGACGGTGCTGGTACCGATGCGGGAAACGCCGATAGAGGAACTCGGGCTACGGCTGCCGTCGATCCTGTTGCCGATCTGGGACTCGGAAATGGGCACGGGATTGATCGCGACGCTGCGATCGTTGCTTGCCGGCGCCGACGTGAGTCTGGCGCGCTCATTCCTGCAGGAGGTGGTCGTCAGGGAGGTGGGTTCGCGCGTCGACACGCCACCCGGGACGGGAAGGATCCGCGCTCAGTTCGTCGCGTCGCAGTTGATGGGTGTGGTCATGGCGCGCTACATCGTGCAGATCGAACCGTTCGCATCGCTGCCGGCCGAACAGATCGCGCGAACCATCGCGCCGAACCTGCAGCGTTACCTCACCGGGGATCTGCCGGAGGCGCTTGCGCCGTAAGCCGTGCGTGCTCGTCGTCGTCGACGTCACGGGCCTCGTCGACCAGCAGCACCGGAATGCCGTCCTCGATGCGGTAGGCGCGCCTCAGGCGCGGGTTGTAGAGCAACTCGGCACCGTCGTCCGCGGCGACTAACAGCAGCGGGCCCCGGTCGGCGGGGCACACCAGAATGTTCAGCAGCGAATCGTCGACCACGTCAGTGCTCGCCGCCCAGTTCCGACCGCACACCCGGGGTCAGCCGGCGAAACTCGTTGCTGTCCACGTCGAAATACCAGACGTGGCGTCCGGCCTTGGGGATTCCGGCGGCCCGCAGGGCGCTGACGGTGGGGCGGTAGGTCGCGCTCAACGTCATCTCCGGCACGACGCACACGAAGTCGGGTCCCAGCCCGATCGGCATGTTGGCGACGGCCTCGGTCAGGTCCGCCGCGGTGATGGTGGACCCGGGCAACAACGTCACCGCCGAGACCGCCGCCTCATGATCACCGACCGGCACGTTGTAGGTCACCGCGAGGTCGACGCCGTTGATACAGCCCAGCGCGTCCGTGACCGGCTCGCCGTAGACCAACCCGCGCGCGGTGCGGATCACCGTGCCGCGCCTGCCCATCAGCCAGTAGTCACCGTCCTCGTCGCGGCGGAACAGGTACTCGGTCGATATCCACGTGTCGGCGGGAGCGAAGACCCCGCGTTTGACCGATGCGGTCGGGTCGATCGGGCCGTTGGACTGGGCGAGCAGCACGCCGACCTCGTTGGTGTCGGCGACCTGGACGAAGCCGCGGTTGTTCTCCAGGATCAGGTCGTGTTCGGCGTCGTAGGCGCCGAGCTCGACGCGTCCGGCGCCGGGCAGCGGGCGGCCCTCGCTGCCGACCTTGATGCCGGACACGTTGGCCAGAACCGCCTGCCCGTCGGTGGTGGCGAAGAACTCGACGACGTGGGCGGGTGCGAACGCTTCGACGACCCGGTCCCACAACCCGGTCGGCATGCCCGACCCGATGAACAGCCGCACCGGATGGTTGCCGTGCAGGACGAACGCCGGATCGTCGACCACCTCGCGCAGCATGGCCCAGGTGTAGGCGACCACCGTGACCCCGTACTGCCGTATTTCCTTGACGAACCGGTCCGGCCGCAGCCCCCGCGACAGCGCGATGCGGGTGCCGCCCACGACCGCGCCGCCCAGGCTGACCAGCAGTGCCGACTCGTGGTGCAGCGGCGTCAGGCAATACACCGTGTCTCGGCGATCCAGGTTGGCGGCCGACGCCGTTCCGAACGCCGACACCGCCCAGCGGTAATTGGTGATCTGCTTGGCCACCAGCTCGCCGCCCGCGGCGCTGAACGCGATGAACGCCAGATCGCGGGCCAATCCCGGGTTCGGGCGATACCAGGCGGGCAGCTCGACCGCGTCCGGGTCGATCTGCTCCATGTCGATGACGTCAGCGTCCTCCGGCAGGTGCAGGTCGCGCGTCTCGCCGCCGCCCAGCACCAGCACCTGGCCCGGCATCTCGCGGGCGGCTTCCAGGTTGGTGGGGTCGGTCAGGATCTCGCTCACTCCCCCGAGCCGCACCGAGGCGGCCAGGTCGGCGTCGGGGCGCATCACCACCGCGACCGCCCCCAGACGGGACAGCGCGGCGATCGCCACCAGCGCGCTGGGCCGGGTCTCCATCAGCACGCCGACGCGGTCGCCTTGCCGGACACCGACTTCGATCAGGCCGCGAACGACGTTGTTGATGCGCCGGTTGACGGCCTCGTAGGTGTGCACTCGCCCGTCGAACAACAGAAACTCGCCCTGCGGGGCGTCGTGTGCCTGCTCGTCGATGATGCGGCCCAACGAGATTCGGGTGTGATCGTTGATCTGTCCCAGGCGAGCCAATCGGGGCAGGGTCCGTGCGGTCTCCACGGCCAGGGTGCGCATCGATTTGTTGGCCGCGATGACGGCGCCGGCCGCGCCACGGACCAGGCCCAGCGCCGCCTCGGAGACTTCGCCGATGCCGTGCGCGAGCCGCGAGCTGAACGCCACACCGCTGTCGGTGGATTCGGCCGGCTGATCGGCCATCAGGTCGATGCCCGCGGGCTTGTCGCCACCGGTGGACAGCCACTGCACCCATTCGGCGACGGTCGGCCAGCTCTCCCTCGCGGCCTTTGATCCGACGACGAGACCGAAATGCCCTGTCCGGATGGTGCATTCGTAGACCTCGGCGTTGGGTGCCGCGCGCCGGATGCCGCGCACCGACGCCGGCTGTCCGATGTCGTCGACCTCCCCGACGAAGGCCAGCACCGGGCAGGTGATGTCGGTGAGCGTGACCATCTGCCCGTTGATCGCGAAACCGCCTGTCATCATGCGGTTGTGGGCGATGAATTGCTTCAGCAGCTCCGAGATCGCCGGGCCCGACCACGCGATCCAGCCTTCGCGCTCCAGGAACCTGCGCTGTTGCTCGCGCGGCAGCAGCGCCTCCCGGTCGTGCAGCTGACGTACGAAGTCGACGCGGGCCTTCGCCGTCTTGAGCGGGTCCATCATCTGAAAACCGGTGCGCGCCATCCAACTTGGGATGTCCAGCCGACTGAACACGTGATCGGCCATGAAGTTGGCGGCGGGTGCGGCGAAGTTCGCCGGGATACCCATGGGCAGGGCGGCCAGGGTGTCCACCGGGGATCCGAATGCCACGATGCTGGCGATGTTCTTCGAACGCCGGTACGCGGCGGCCTGATAGCAGAACATGCCGCCCTGCGAGTACCCGACCAGATGGACGTCGCTGCCCGTCGCGTCCTTAACGGTGTCGATGGCCTGGCCGAGCGCGACGATGTGGTCGGCCAGGTTGCGGCGCATTCCGCCCTCGACCTTGTCGGGCGACCCGAAGTCGATGACCCAGGGATCGAGTCCGGCGGCGTGCAGAATGCCCACCGCGCCGTCCTCGCGGGTGACGTCCCACATGTCGGCGGACATCATCATCGGATGCACCATCAGCACGGGCGGGCCCACCGGCGCGTGCCCCGGCCTGCTGTCGGGTGGGAAGTAGCGCCGAAGCTTGTACATCGGCACGCTCTCGACGATCTGGGACGGCGACGGGACAGTCCCCGTTTCCAGGCCCCCCAGCCGCAGTACTTCCAGACCGTTTTGCGCCGTGGCGACCAGGCGCTCGACCGGTCGTGTGACCATCGAAAAATTGAGATCCACCCGGCGCTCCCTGAACTGTTGACAGCGTGGCCATCATGGCACATCGGCGGTCCGTGCGGTTCTGGTCAGGGTGTTTTGCCCGAGCGCGATGCCGTCGCGGTTAGAAGGGCGGTGGGTCGGGATCGGTTGGGACGTAGTCGATCTCTTGCGCACCGACGGATACCGGCGGACGAGGTTGACGGTTTCGATAATTACGTTCGCGATCAGCGTTGACGCGGTGGGCTCTGTTCTGGGCCCGTGTCGTCGCGCGGAGCGGCATCATCGCCGTGCGGTCGCCGCGGCGATCCAGGTCTGCGCGATCCGGTGTGGGGACCGAACCGGTGGGCGCGCACAGGGCGGGAAACAGCAGCGCACTGCCCGGGGTGGTGACGTACGTGTGCCCGTCCGGCATGCTCCAGATCACCGTGCCGTCGCGCAGCTGTTGGTCGCGCCACCCCCAGAACGTTTTCAGTAAATGATGAAACCTGCACAGACACTTGATGTTCGACGCATGCGTGGCACCACCGTCGGCGAACGGAATCGTATGGTCCAGGTCGCATTCGGTGGCCGGGCGATCGCAGCCCGGCGCCCGGCAGGTCAGATCCCGCGCCCGCGCGAAGGCCGCAAGCTTGGCCGACGGAGTGTAGTGGGGTTCGGCGCCGCCCGGCGGAAGCAACGGTTGCAGCCGGGCGGTCTTGGCCAGCTCGACCACCAGCTCGGCGGAGATCAGCCCGTCGGCACCCAACAGCGATCCGGGGTTGGTTCCCCGGCCCTCGACGGTCGCCTGCTCGGCCACCACATGGATGACCACCGGCCCCGGCGCGGCGCGCCCACCGGCAACGCAGTCGGAGCTGCCGCATTGGCAGCCCAGGGCTTCGAGGCCCGCGGCCAGGGCACCCAGGGCATCGGCCCGCCGCTGATCCTTGGACCGCGGATCGGCCGCGCACACCGTTGCCGCCAGGGCATCGAGGCGCTTGTCCAGCGCTTCGGCGTCGCTGGCGAACAGGCTGCCGTGCAATTCGCTCATGCCGCGCTCGGATTCCCAGATTGACACCTCGCGGTCCCGCATCCGGTCGCGGTGCCGGCGCACCGCATCCCGGTCCGCCGCGGCCACGATCCGATCGACCGCCCCGGCAAGCTTGCCCTGCGTCATCGACGGCCACCGCGGGGCGCGAACGGCCAGCTCGCCATCCACGCGCGCCAACACGTCGGGATCGGTGATCAGATCGGTCCGGTACACCATCGTCTGAAACAACTGATAGTCGATGTCGCCGGCCCGAAACACCTCGGCCACCAGCGGAAGCCGCTCGCGCATCGCCAACGCGTAGCGCAGGTAGCTGCCGGCCATGGCCAGGCTGATCCGAAATGCCGCTGCCACCTCGGCACCGACCGCCGCCCACGTATCCACGGCCCAGTCTTGGTGTTCGCCACGTTCGGCCCGGCGCAGCTCGAACAGCTCCCCGATCGCATCCAACCGGTCGGCGACCGCCCGCGCCTCGGTCCGCCACGCCGCGCACATCCGATCTATCAGGGCGCGCGACTCGCCGGTGTCAGAAGGCTCCCAGTAGTCGTGGAGCCGTGTATCGAACATGTGTTCGAGCATAGATGGCCCCACCGACACCTTCGCCCGCATCAAAACGAATGCGATCGCTTTCATCCTGGCTTCATGTGCCGTCGCTAGCGTCGCCTTCGCTACGACCGGAAGGGGTGGATCGATGAGGTTCCGAACGAAAATCGGCATCGGTGTAGCCAGCGCCGCCGTCATGGCGGGCATCGGCGTCGGCGTCGCCACCGCCGACGACCAGGAGATCACCGGACCGGCCGCGGATCAGGCCCGCGCCGCGGCACTACAAGCCGTACCGGGCAAAGCCGGCAAGGTAGAAAGGGAAACCAACGAGGGCCCCGCCTATTACGGGGTACTCGTCACGAAACCCGACGGCACACAGATCGAAGTGCACCTCGACCAGGGCTTCCACTTCGTAGGCACCGAGGCGCCGGATAACGACTGACAGTCTTAGGGAGCCTGCAAGTTGGTGGCGTCCAGCGCCGGACGCAGCGCCCGCGCCAGGGTGACCGCGTCGTCGACGGCCCAGTAGTGCATGTAGAACAGGCGGGGCTCCTCGGTCAGTCCGTGGTTATGCAACTCCACGATCTGGATATTGCCGGCACGCAATGCCTGGATGACCTTCTGCACCTCGGGGGCGGTCAGGATGAAGTCACCGTTGATCGCTGCGCGACCGCCGCCGACGGGCTGAAAGTTGATCACGGTCGTCAGATTCAGCGAGGCTGCGGGCAGCACGTGCCCGTCCTCGACGATGGTGTCCTTGCGGGGGATGCTGTACTTGAACAGCCCGCCATCTTGGGTTCCCTTGCGGCCCAAGGCCTGTTGCACCGCGCCGACGTCGATGTCGACCGGGGGTTGCTGTGCCGCCGGCGGGGTCGCCGCACCGATCGCTGTGGCGTCCAACGCCGCCTTGAGCCCTTGGGCCAGTTGGGTGGCATCACCCATCCCGTGGACGTGCGTCCACCACACCGGCGGGCTTTGGTGCAGCAGATGCTTGTGTAGCCCGGTCTGGGCGATGCCATGCGCCTGCAATGCATCGGTGACCTTGGGCAACTCTTCTTCGGTGATCACGAGGTCGCCCATCAGCAGCGTCTCGTTGTTGTCGTAGCGGGCGAATGCCGCATATCCGCCCAACGACAGGCCCGGTTTGATGTCCACGCCGTAGGACGTGATGTGAAGATCGTTGCGCGGCAAGTTGATGCGATACGCAGTGTTATTGTCGCCGAGCTTGCCGCTACGTCCCAACGCGTCGGCCACTGGCTTCCAATCGGCATCGGTCGTGGTCACCGCCGGACGGGGTGTGCCGGGTTGGCCGTTGCCGCTGCCGCCGCCACCCTTGGAGCCCGAACTACAACCCGCTAGCACCAGCGCCGCCGCGGCGGCAATCGCGACGATCCTGGCAACAAGCTTGGTGCCCGCCATGCGCGTTCCCTCTCCCGTCGATCGGTTAGCCCACGGTCTATCGCTTCTTCATGAAGTCACGATGAAGGTCGACCACGCATCCTCATCGTGGCTTCATCAACGCCAACTACACCGGTTTCACGGCGCATAAAGGTGATGATGGAGTCGGGCACGACGCCGAGCACGGGAAGGATGGTGGCAACGGTGCGTGTACTCGTCGTCGAGGACGAGCCCAAGATGGCCGACTTGTTGCGCCGCGGCTTGACCGAAGACGGCTACGCCGTCGACGTCGCCGTCGACGGCACCAGCGGCTACCAGGCCGCGCTGGTCTACGACTACGACGCGGTGGTACTGGACGTGATGCTGCCGGGGATATCCGGCTTCGATATCTGCCGCAAATGGCGCGACCAGCAACACTGGGTGCCGGTGCTGATGCTCACCGCCCGCGGCGCCGTCACCGATCGCGTCGCGGGACTTGACGGCGGCGCCGACGACTACCTCACCAAGCCGTTTCACCTCGATGAGCTCTTCGCCCGGCTCCGATCGCTTATCCGCCGCGGGCCAACCCCGAGGCCCACCGTGTTGGCCGTCGGAGCACTCCGAGCCGATCCCGCCAGCCGCCGGTGCTGGCGCGGCGAGGTCGAAATCGCCTTGACTACCAAGGAATTCGGAGTGCTCGAACTACTGATGCGTCGACCGGGCACAGTGCTGACCCGAGAGCTGCTGATGGAACACTGCTGGGACTTTGCCTACGAGTCACATTCCAATGTCGTCGACGTCCACATCCGCGCGCTGCGCGACAAGATAGACCGGCCGTTCCGGACGCGTTCAATCGAAACCGTGCGTGGAATCGGCTACCGGATGCGCTCCGACGGCGGCGTGCCCGAGAAAACGGGCACATGATGCGGCGCTGGCCGATCCGGGTCAGGCTCGCCGCCGCCTTCACCGCCGCGATGGCGCTGGTCCTCGTGGTGGTTGGGGCGCTGACCGTTGCCCACACGAAGGAATCGCTGGACGAGGCGATCACCGAGTCCCTGGCGTATCGGGTAGCCAGCCTTGGCCCGATCGCCGCCGCGACCGATCCGGTGCTGACGGGCGGCAATCCCGATACCGCCCAGCAGATCATCGCCCCCGATGGTCAGGTGTTGGCCGCGACCCCGAATCTCGTCGGGCAGATCGCCCTCTCACCCGGCGAACTGGCCTCTGCCCGACGCGGGCAGCTGATCGCTGATCACCCCCGCCTTGGCAACCTCGAGGGACCCGTGCGGGTGGCGGCTGGCCCGGTTCCAGGCGGACGGGTGGTGGTGGCCGCGCAGAGCCTCGCAGATCGCGACGCCGCCGTGGCGGACCTGCGCAACGAACTGGCCACCGGTTTCCCGATCGTCTTGCTGGCTGCCGCCCTAGGCGCGTACTTGCTGGCCGCGGCCGCCCTTCGACCGGTCGAACGCATGCGCGCCCGTGCCGCCAGCATCAGCGCCTCCGACCTAGGCGCCCGCCTGCCCGTCCCATCGGCACGCGACGAAATCCACTATCTCGGAACAACATTCAACGACCTCCTGCGACGGCTGCACGACGCGCTAGACAGAGAACGACAATTCGTCAGCGATGCGGGCCACGAACTTCGCACCCCCCTTAGCTTGCTGATCACCGAACTCGAACTCGCCCTCCGGCGGCCGCGAAGCAACCCGGAGCTCGTCGCCGCAATCCGCTCCGCCCTGAACGAAACCACCCGGCTGTCCCGTCTGGCGCGCGATCTGCTCACTGTCGCAGACGCCGGCCGCCCCGCCGAGCCCCCCACCGTTGACTTACACACCCACCTACTGGCTATCCGCGAGCGGTACCGCCACAACCTCGGCGGTCAACTCGACATCGACTGCCCCGCAGGCCAACACGTCCGTGCCGACCCCGAGGACCTCGATCGGATCATGAGCAACCTTGTCGACAACGCCGCCCAACACGGTGCCCCACCGATCACCATCAGCGTCGAGCGGACCACAGCAGATGGCGTCGAGATCCAGGTAAGCGATCACGGCGCAGGGTTCCCACCCGATTTCCTCCCACGCGCGTTCGACCGATTCACCCGCGCCGACACCGCGCGTAGCACGGGCGGCACCGGACTTGGGCTCGCAATCGTGGACACCCTCACCCGACGCAACCGCGGGACTGTCAGCGCGGGCAACCGTCCCACTGGCGGCGCCGAAATCACCATCCTGCTTGGCGCCGCGTCCAACGGCGACGATGACCGATTCAGTCAGTGCCACTAACGACGAAGCCGCCCGCCTGTGGGTGGAGGCTTACCAGGGTGAAGTATTGGGCGAGGCGTACTTTGCCGGCATGGTGCCCCGATCGTCGACCAAGTCATCGCCCACGAACTCGCGTTCGAGTTGTTCGCGCGCCGCGAGCTGGCCGGAGAGATCGACACCTCGACCGAGCCCATCCGTGCGCTGAGCCACGTGATGTGCTGACCGCGGGTTCGTTGTCAGCGATGCCACGGGCACAGGTCGTTGATGGCGATCCCGACGATCTGGTTCGCCCCGTCCGGACCGAGCCCCGGATTGTCCCGCAGGAAATAGCTCGCCGTCTCCTGCGGAGTGAGGCCTCGGTCCATCAGCCCACACATATCCAGGGCCTGATCCAATCCCACCGTTCTGCCCCCGGCATCCCGGTAACCCGCGGCGGCGACGTCTGCCTCGAACGCACGCATAGCGCAGTCCGGAGCCGGTCCGGGACCAACGACGCATCCCGGTGGCGGATCGGCGTTCGCATCGGGCAGGACGGCCGAAGCCGCGACGGCCACGAAGACGACACCGACTATCGCGCCCCTGCGCGCGCCGAACGACCGGATGATGCCACCATTCTTCGCCATATCCATGGCCGAAAACAGTAGACGTAATTGGGTGAAATCGCCTGGCAATTCCAAAAAGTCACTCGTGGGCTACCGGCCGTTGATCACGGTGTTCCCGAACACATAAAGGGAAACCCGCACCATGGCTTCTGTGTCGCTTCGGGGGGCGGCGGGTCGGTTCCCTCCCAAACTCCGGGGGTGACGTTTCCGTGCCCCCAGACGACGCCGTACCACGTGTGGCATTGAGTCTTGTCCCAGTTGACGTTTGGCGGGCAGCCGCGACCGGTTTGTGGGTGAAGGCCGCCCTTTTCGTCGCCCGGGCAGCATTTGTACGGCCCCGACGCGCCGGGCGGTACCGGGCCGTCCTCCGAAATAAGCGGCTGGGCGTGTGCGACACCTAGGCCGAGCCCCGTTCCGGTGAGCGCGACAACTCCCGACATCAGCGCCCCGGCAACGAGTTTCTTTGCGGTCCTGTTATATGCCATTGCCTCAGCAAACAGGACTGGGGCCGCTACCGATCCCAATTTCCGGATTCCCGGAGACTAACGTCGGCCCCGTGGCACACCTACTCGGGGCCGAGGCCGTACACCTCGAATATCCGACTCAGGTGGTGTTCGGTTCGGTCACGCTCGGTGTCAACGACGGCGCGCGCATCGGCATCGTGGGCCGAAACGGGGACGGCAAGTCCAGCCTGCTGGGCCTGCTGACCGGCCAGCTGCGGCCCGACTCCGGCCGGGTCACGCGGCGCAGCGGGTTGCGCGTCAGCGCGCTGAGTCAGGCGGACACCCTCGACGCGGATCGCACCGTGGGCTGGACGCTGGTCGGCGAGCGGGCCGATCACCAGTGGGCCGGTGACCCGCGAGTCCGCGACGTGATGGGCGGCCTGGTCTCCGACATCGCCTGGGACGCGGAGATCGCCACGCTGAGCGGCGGCCAGCGGCGGCGGGTGCAACTCGCCAGGCTGCTGATCGGCGAATGGAATGTGATCGCCCTCGACGAGCCCACCAACCACCTCGACATCGAGGGCATCACCTGGCTGGCGGGCCACCTGAAACAGCGCTGGGCGCGCAACACCGGCGGGCTGCTGCTGGTGACGCACGATCGCTGGTTTCTCGACGAGGTCGCCACCATGACGTGGGAGGTGCACGACGGGATCGTCGAGCCATTCGAAGGCGGGTACGCGGCGTACGTGCTGCAGCGCGTCGAGCGCGACCGGCTAGCCGCGGCGGCCGAAGCCAAACGGCAGAACCTGATGCGCAAGGAGCTGGCCTGGCTACGGCGGGGGGCGCCGGCGCGGACGTCGAAGCCAAAGTTTCGGATCGAGGCCGCCAACCAGCTGATCGCCGACGTGCCGCCGCTGCGCAACGGGGTCGAGCTGGCCAAGCTGGCGACCGCGCGGCTCGGGAAGGACGTCGTCGATCTGCTCGACGTGTCGGTCTCGTTTGGCGACCGGGCGGTGCTGCGCGACGTCGAATGGCGGATCGCCCCGGGCGAGCGCACCGGCATCGTCGGCGCCAACGGCGCTGGGAAGTCGACCCTGCTGGGGCTGATCGCCGGCACGATTCGGCCAGACACCGGTCGCGTTAAGCGCGGCAAGAGCGTCAAACTCGCCGTGCTCGACCAGCGGGGTGAGGACCTTGCCGCGCTCGCGGGCGACCGGATCGCCGACGTGTTGGGCCGGCTGCGCGGCGGCTATCAGGTCGACGGCCGCGACGTCACCCCGGCACAACTGCTGGAGCGGCTCGGATTCGGCCGGGGCCAGCTGTCCGCGCGAGTTGGCGACCTGTCGGGTGGCCAGCGACGCCGGCTGCAGCTCATGCTCACCCTGTTGTCCGAGCCGAACGTCTTGCTGCTCGACGAGCCGACCAACGACGTGGACACCGACATGCTGACCGCCACGGAGGATCTGCTCGACTCGTGGGCGGGCACCTTGATCGTCGTCTCGCACGACCGGTATCTGCTCGAGCGCGTGACCGACCAGCAGTACGCGATTCTCGACGGCCGGTTGCGGCACCTGCCCGGCGGCATCGACGAATACCTGCGGCTGGCAACCCGTTCCACGACCACCACGACGACCGAAGAGCCGCCGCGAGCCAAGCCCGGCGCGCAGCGCCGCGCTACCGAAAAGGAATTGGCCGCGGCGGATCGCCAGCTGGCCCGCCTCGCCGACCGAATCGCGGCCAAACACACCGAACTCGCGGAGCATGACCAGTCCGACCATGTCGCGTTGACCCGACTGACCGAAGAGTTGCGCGACCTCGAAAATGAGGTGGCGGCGACGGAAGCGCGCTGGCTCGAACTATCGGAGGCGCTCGAATGAGGAGTTACCGGCCGGTGCCTTACCTGCCCGGCGAGGCGTTGCTCGCGCTGTACCGGCGCCGCGGCACCGTGATCAACTCCGGCATCGGCCGGCGCGGCTACACCTATCTGCTGGGCCCCGAGGCGAACAAGTTCGTCTTCGCCAACGCCGACGCGTTCAGTTGGCGCGAAACCTTCGAGAACCTGGCGCTCGTCGACGGGCCCACGGCGTTGATCGTCAGCGATGGGGACGACCACCGGCGTCGCCGCAGTGTGGTGGCGCCGGGCCTGCGGCATCGGCAGATCCAGGACTACGTGCAGACCATGGTGTCCACGATCGACACCGTCATCGACGGCTGGCGGCCCGGGCAACGGCTGGACATCTATCGGCAGTGTCGCTCGGCGGTCCGGCATAGCACCGCGGAGAGCCTGTTCGGCCCGCGGATCGCGATGCACTCCGACTTCCTCGGGGAGCAACTGCAACCGCTGCTGGACCTGACCCACCACCTGCCGCAGGTGGTGGCGCTACAACGGCGGCTCAACTTGCGGGGGTGGCGACGGGCAATGGCCGCGCGCTCGCGTCTGCACGACTTCGTCGACGCCCAAATCGCCTGCGCCCGCGCCGCTCCCAGGCCCGACGACCACATGATGACCATGTTGATCAATGGTCGCGGCGACGAGGGTTATGCCTTGAGCAACAACGAAATTCGCGACGAGATCGTTTCGCTCATTACCGCCGGCTACGAAACCACAAGCGGCGCGCTCGCCTGGGCGATCTACACGCTGCTCGCCCTGCCCGGCGCGTGGGACAGCGCCGCCGAGGAAGTGACGCGTGTGCTCGGTGACCGGCCGCCGACCGCGGCCGATCTGAATGCGCTCACCTACCTCAACGGCGTTGTGCACGAGACGCTTCGGCTGTACTCGCCCGGGGTGATCTCCGCACGGCGGGTGATGCGCGACCTCCGGTTCGACGGCCATCGCATCCGTGCCGGGCGGTTGCTGATCTTCAGCGCGTACGTCACGCACAGGCTTCCCGAGATCTGGCCGGAGCCAAACGAATTCCGGCCGGCCCGTTGGGATCCCGATGCACCCGATTACCGCAAGCCCGCGCCGCACGAGTTCATCCCGTTCAGCGGCGGCTTGCATCGCTGCATCGGGGCGGCGATGGCGACCACCGAGATGACGGTCATGCTGGCCCGGCTGGTGGCCAGGACCCGGCTGCGGCTGCCGGCTCAGCGGATTCGCGCGGCCAACCTCGCCGCACTGGCACCGCGGCCGGGCCTGACCGTCGACGTCATCGACTCAGTGCCAGCGCAATAGCACCATTTCCGAGGAGAATCCGGGGCCCATCGCCAGCAGCAGCCCGTGGCTACCGCTCGGCGGCGGCTTGGCGATCGTGTCGCGCAGGATGTGCAGCACCGAGGCTGACGACAGGTTGCCGATTTCGCCGAGCGAACGCCACGTCAGCTCGAGCGCCTCGGGTGGAAGCTCCACGCTCGTGGCGATCGCGTCGATCACCTTCGGTCCACCGGGGTGGGCCACCCAGGCACCGATGTCGTCCTTGGTCAGGCCGCGCGAGGCGAGGAAGGTGTTGACGTCGTCGGCCAGGTAGCGCTCGATGAGGGTCGGCAGCTCCGGTGACAGCACCAGCTGCAGGCCGGCGGAATCCACGTTCCAGCCCATGATCTGCAGCGAATCCGGGTACAGGCGACTGTGCGAATCGAGGATGTCGGGGCCACTTGCCGTCATTTGCTCGGCGCGACGATCGCCGACGGCGACCACCGCCCCCGCCCCGTCGCCGAACATCGCGGTGGCGACCAGACCCGACACGGTCGGCTTGACCGCCGGGAAGCTCAACGAGCAGAGCTCGACCGACACCAGGACCGCGACGCCGTCGGGCGCACCGCGCAGGTATTCGTGCAGCCGACCCAGCCCTGCCGCCCCGGCCGCGCAACCCAGACCGAACATCGGCACCCGCCGCACGTCGGGGCGCAGGCCCAGGCGACCGACGATCCTGGCGTCCAGCGACGGCACCAGAACGCCGGTCACGGTTGTCGTGGCGATCATGTCGATGTCCTGCGGTTGCAGGCCCGCCTCGTCGAGGGCGCCCAGCAGCGCCTCGCAACCCAGGTCCACCGCGTTCTCGATGAAGACCTCGTTCGCCTCGCCGAAGTCGGTCAGCGACGGATATTTCTCCAGGGGCAGCACCAGGTGGCGGCTGTTCACTCTCGCGCCCGCGTGCAGGCGTCGGACAATGCCCTCGTGTTCTTTCAATACGGGGAACTCGACGAATTGGTCGGTAATCTCGCTTTGGCTGTACCGATGCGGCGGTAAGGCGCCGAACACACCTGCGATGACGCTCATGCCCTACCCTCTGCTCGAATGGGATTTCCCCGGTTCCCAAAGTTTAGCCGTCACGTGTCGTGCGGCAAAGCCACTGCTATTCAACATCTGTCGAATAGCTATCCGGGGGCCGTCGCGTAATCGATTCTGCCAGCGCAGCTTTCGTCAATCAATGCCATCGTCGTCGTCTTGATTGAGCGCCATTGCGATCAACGCATCGGGACTTAAAGAGTCGATGACGTCGTCACTAACGGTGGAATCGGGAACACCGCTTTCCGATTCGCCGGCGAGCAGTAAAAGCTTGTCGAGCAATCCTGTTCGGCGCAGCTCCTGCAGTGGAATCTTTCGCAACGTCGACCAAATCTTCTCGTCGTCCGATTCTCGGTGATCGCCGTGCAGAAGTTGTTGAAGGTAATCGGCCAATGCCGATGGGGTCGGGTAGTCGAAGATCAGCGTGCGCGACAATGCCAACCCGGTCTCGGTCATGAGACGGTTGCGCAGTTCGACGCCGGTCATTGACTCGAACCCCAGGTCTTCGAAGGCGCGGTCGGCCTCGATCCCGTGTCCGGCGGGGTGCCCCAACACCGCGGCGGCATGCGAGCACACCAACTCCTGTAGCCGGCGGTGCTGCTCGGCGGGGGGCAGCGCTCGCAGCTGCTCGGCCAGGCCCGCCCAGCGGCTCGCGATCGGCGGCCCCGCGGCCGCGCCCAGCCAATACCGTTGGCGGGCGAATCCGTATGTCGGCAACTCCACTCGACGGGCCGGTGTGCCGGCCAACGCCGCCGACCAATCCACCTTCACACCTGCGATGAACACGTGCCCGGCGGCGGTGAGCAGCGAATCGATTTCGGGACGGTCGTCGGCCAACGTCACCACCGCCCTGGCCCGCGCGCCCATCAACGATTGCTCGACCGCGGCCGTCAGGGCCGCCCCGGGACCCGCCTCCACAAACACGTCGGCCCCGAGCGACTCGGCTGCCCTCACACTGTCGACGAAACGGACCGGTCGCCGCACATGCTCCACCCAGTACCGCGGAGACCCATAGCCGTTGCCCGCCAACCGCCCAGTCACGTTGGATACCAATCCCATTCGCGGCGGACGCACCGACACGTCCGCCACCATCCGCCCGAACTCGTCGAGGATGGGGTCCATCAACGGCGAATGAAACGCGTGTGAGACAGCCAGCCGATGCACGCGGCGGCCCTGCTGCGCGAACCGATCCGCGATGGCGGCCACCGCGCCCTGCTCACCCGAAATCACCACTGCCGCCGGGCCGTTGACCGCCGCGACGCTCACGCCGTCACGCAGCAGCGCGGCCGCCTCGTCTTCCCCAGCGGCCACCGCGACCATGGCCCCACCGGCCGGCAACCCCGCCATCAGCCGGCCCCGAGCCGCCACCACCTTCGCCGCATCCCCCAGCGACAACACGCCTGCAACATACGCCGCGGTGAGCTCGCCCACCGAATGACCCATCACCACGTCCGGTACGACACCCCACGATTGCCACAACGCCGCCAACGCGACCTCGAGGGCGAACAATGCCGGCTGGGCGAACTCGGTGCTTTCCAGCAGCGCTGCATCGTCGCCCCACATCACGCGCTTGAGCGGCAGCCGCAGCTGCCCGTCCAATGCGCGCACGGATTCGTCAAAGGCGTTGGCGAACACCGGGAAACGTTCATACAACGCGGCGCCCATCCCCAACCGCTGCGAGCCCTGGCCGGGAAACACCAGCGCCGTCTTGCCC
>NZ_JBNMQT010000016.1:0-125494 GCF_050205645.1 Mycobacterium heidelbergense | reverse complement strand
CCTCCCGGACCTCCCACTGGCCCACTTGATCCGCAATGCGCCGCCGCGCCCGGCAATGCGGCCTGTGTGGGAAGCCCTTTCCTTCCACCGTCGCCGCCGATGGCTCCACCACCGCCGCCGATGGCTCCACCGCCGCCGCCGATGGCTCCGCCGCCGCCCCCGCCGATCGAGGAGCCGCCGCCGCTTCCGCCGTCGCCCCCTCGGATCGACATGCCGCCGGAAATGGGCGGTATGCCCGGGCGCATATGACGTTTAGAACGGCCAGGCGCCGGCGTTCGTCTTGTATTTGCCGTTGAGCTGGCTGCAGAAGTCGTCCGCCGTACCGGCGAGCAAGATGTAATAGGCTTCGCCGCCCCGACTTTCGAAGGAGTTGGGGGTGGTCCAGCCGTTGTCGCACATCGACGTCTGGTTGCCGGTCGTGGGCCTGCGCCAATTCGTTTTGGCGCAGCTCGCGAGGGCATCGACGTTGCCGACGGAGCTCTTCGCGGCGACCAGCATCGCGCCTCCCCACAGGCCGTCGTTGCGTCGGTAGGCACGCGCCCCGAATCCGGCGTTGTTGGTCTGGCATGCCAGCGCCCGGCGCAGCAACCCGAAGGGCGCGGCGAGCTGCGCATTGCTCACCGCGGCGGCAGCCGTGATGAACTGAGCCGCGTCCGAGCCGTCGACCTCTTGGACATTCGGATTCCCCAGGCTCGTCAGCTGCTGCGAGATCCCGGGGTTGTTACCGCCGCCGATGATCGCTCCGCCCCCGCCGGATGTCATCGCGGGCAGCGTGACATCGGCGGTCGCCGTGGGTATCCCGGCCACAGCACTCAGCGACAGCACACCCGCCGCTATGGCCGCGCCAATGCGAAGCGCCATAGTTTCCGAGGCTACCGACCGGCCGCCATCAGCGGAAGGCGTCGCTGCCGGTGAACGCCTGGCCGAGCACCAGCTGGTGCATCTCGGGGGTGCCCTCGTAAGTCAGCACCGACTCCAGGTTGACCATGTGCCGGATCACGGGGTACTCCAGCGATATCCCGTTGCCGCCCAATATCGTTCGCGCATCCCGGCAGATTTTGAGCGCCTCACGGGTGTTGTTCAGCTTGCCGAAGCTGACCTGTTCTGGACGCAGCCCGACGCTGTCCTTGAGGCGGCCGAGGTGCAGCGACAGCAGCTGGCCCTTGTGCAGTTCGACGGCCATGTCGACGAGTTTCGCCTGGGTCAACTGGAATCCGGCGATCGGACGGCCGAATTGGGTGCGCTGCGTGGCATAGTCCAGCGCGGATTGCCAGGCCGCCCGGGCCGCTCCCATCGACCCCCAGATGATCCCGTAGCGCGCTTCGGACAGGCAGGACAGCGGCCCCCGCAGCCCCTTCGCCTCGGGCAGCGTCGCGTCGGCGGGCAGCCGCACGTCGTCGAGCACCAGTTCGCTGGTGATCGATGCCCGCAGCGACAGCTTGTGGTGAATCGTGTTCGCGGCGAAGCCGGGGGTCTTGGTGGGCACGATGAACCCGCGGATCCCGTCGTCGGTGGCGGCCCACACGACCGCGACGTCGGCGACCGAGCCGTTGGTGATCCACAGCTTGCGCCCGTTGAGCACCCAGTCCGAACCATCGCGCCGCGCAGTGGTTTTCATCGCGGCGGGATCGGACCCGACGTCGGGCTCGGTCAACCCGAAGCAGCCGAGCAGCTCGCCCGCGGCCATTCCGGGGAGCCACTGCTGCTTCTGTTCCTCCGAGCCGAAGTTCCAGATCGCGAACATCGCCAGCGATCCCTGCACCGAGACCATCGACCGAATGCCGGAGTCGGCGGCCTCCAGCTCGGTACAGGCCAGGCCGTAATGCACCGCCGACGCTCCGCCGCAGCCGTAGCCGTGCAGGTGCATGCCGAGCAGCCCGAGCTGGCCGAACTGCTTGGCGAGCTCGCGGACCGGCAGGTCGCCGATCTCGAACCACTCCGCCACGTAGGGGAGGACGTGTTCGGCACAGAACTTCCTGGTGGTGTCGCGCACCGCGATCTCGTCGCTCGACAGGGATGCGTCGAGGCCGAGCGGGTCGTATCGGTCGAAGGCGGGAAGCGCATCGGTGCTCATGGCCCCAGCCTGCCACGATGCGCAAGACGGTCGCCGCGCCCGGTAGTCTCGCTGCATGCAACGGCTGGCGTGGCTGAGCGTCGACGTCATCGGCGTGCTGGTGTTCTACGCCGTCGGCCGCCGCAGCCACGACGAAGGACTCGACATCGCCGGCGTCGCGACGACGGCATGGCCGTTTCTCACCGGAACCGTGATCGGGTGGCTGCTGTCCCGGGCCTGGCAGCGCCCGACGGCCGTGGTGCCCACCGGGGTGGTCGTCTGGCTGTGCACGGTGGCGGTTGGCATGCTGCTGCGCAAGGCCAGCTCGGCTGGGGTGGCGGCGAGTTTCGTGCTGGTCGCGGCATCGGTCACCGCGGTCCTGCTGCTCGGTTGGCGCGCCGCCGTCGGGCTGACGGCGCGGCACGGCGTCGACAGACGATGACGCGGACAGACGACGACACCTGGGACCCGGCCACCGGCGTGGGTACCACCGCGACGTTCGGCGCGGTCGCGAGGGCGGTGGGCACCAACAGGGGACTGCTCAACGACCCGTTCGCCGAGCCGTTGGTCCGCGCCGCGGGCGTGGATTACTTCACCCGCCTGATCGAGGATCAGCGGTACGCGGATGACGCCGGCGGCTCGCCCGTCGTGACCGCGCTCATCAATCTCCTTGCGGCACATGCACGATTCGTGGACGACTACCTCGCGGACGCCGGGAGGGCGGGCATCCGGCAGGTGGTGATCCTGGGGTCGGGCATGGACACCCGGCCCTATCGGCTGTGGTGGCCCCAGGGGACGACGGTGTATGAAATCGACCAGCCCGAAGTGGTGGCCTTCAAGACGGAGGTACTGCGCGGGCTGGGCGCCGAACTGACCGCGAACCGCCGCGCGATCGGCCTCGATCTCCGTCAGGATTGGCTGGACGGGCTGCGACGCGTGGGGTTTGACGCCGAGCAGCGCACCGTGTGGGTTGCCGAGAATCTGCTCGTGGGATACCTGCCGCCCGACGCGCAGAATCGGTTACTGGAAACTCTCAGCTCGGCGAGCGCCGCCGGTAGCCGGCTGGCCGCCGACCACATGCCCACCTGGACCCCGTCGCAGCTGGAGGGGGGGCGGGCGTTCATCGACATCTGGCGCCAACACGGCCTGGACGTCGATCTTGCCGCGCTGACGTACCCGGGCGAATACCGCTATGTCCCCCAGTATCTGGCGTCCCGCGGCTGGCAAACGGTCGAGCGGAAGGTCGCGGATTTATTCGGCGCGATCGGAATGGCCAGCCGATGGCGCGGCGGCCCGGAAGACGACGCGATCACCCCGCGATACGTCACCGCCACCCGGTCCCGGGCGCGCGGTTGAGCCCTGGCCGGAATGCATCCACATAGCAGGCGTTAGACAGTTAGGTGATGCCCAGTTCCCAACTCCGGTTCGTAGCGGCCGCCCAGGATGACCCCCTGGCGCAGCCGCTGCTCGCCGAGCTGGCCGTCGAATACGCGCAGCGATACGGCGGTACACCGAGCGCGCACCTGGCCTGGCTGCCCGTGCCGCCCGCCGAACTGGCGGCGCCGGACGGCGGCCTGCTGATTGGCGTGCTGGACGGCGTGCCGGTGACGGGCGGCGCGTTCCGGCGTTTCGACGACGAGACCGCCGAACTCAAGCGGATCTGGACCGACCGCGCGCATCGTCGCTGCGGGTACGCGAAGGCGTTGCTGGCGGCGCTGGAGGCGGAGACCGCGACGCGCGGCTACCGGCGGCTGTATCTGATCACCGGCAATCGCCAGCCCGAGGCCGAGGCGCTGTACGACGCGACCGGGTACACACGGGTGGAAGCCGAGCCGATGCCGTCCTGGGGACCGTTTCATCCCATCGCGTTCGAGAAAATCCTCGCGGGGGGACCCGCATGACCACTCCGTTGCATCTCGCGCTCGCACTGGACGGGTACGGCTGGCACCCGCAGGCCTGGCGGGCCACGCTGGCGTCCAACCCCGACATGCCATCGGTGCTCAGCGGCGGCTACTGGTCTCACCTGGCGGCCACGGCCGAGCGCGGGCTGCTCGACTTCCTCACCATCGACGACACGTTGATGCCGCAAATCGGACGGGGCGAGCGCATCCATCCCGATCGTCTGGCCGGCCGCGGCGACGCCGTGTTGATCGCGGCCCGCATCGCGCCGGCGACGCGCCACATCGGGCTGATCCCGGTGGCCACGGTGACCCACACCGAGCCGTTCCACATCTCCAAAGCCATTGCGACCCTTGACTTTGTGTCGCGCGGCCGGGCCGGCTGGCAACCGCGGGTGAGTGTCACCACACACGAGGCCGCGCTGTTCGGCCGGCGGGATGCCGCCCAGATTCCGACGTCGCCTCTCTTTGAAGAGGCCGCCGAGTATGTCGACGTGGTGCGCCGGTTGTGGGACAGCTGGGAGGACGACGCGATCATCCGGGACGTGGCCACCGGGCGCTACGTCGACACGGACAAACTGCACTACATCGACTTCGCCGGCAAGCACTTCTCCGTCAAGGGGCCCTCGATCACCCCGCGCCCGCCGCAGGGTCAGCCGGTGGTGGCCGCCCTCGCGCACGCCGGCCCGGTCTACGAATTCGCCGCCGCCACCGCCGATCTCGTCTTCATCACGCCGACCGACGAGGCGTCGGTCCGCGGTATCCTTGGCGAGGTGCGCGCGGCGGGCGGCACCGAGCTGAAGGTGTTCGCCGACGTGGTGGTGTCCTTCGACGGCAACGGGGACTTCCGATCCGACGCGCTCGTCTTCGTCGGCAGCGCAACGGAATTGGTGGACCTGCTGGTGGAGTGGCAGCGGCTGGGCATCGACGGCGCGCGGTTACGGCCGGCCGTCAACGCCACCGACCTCCCGGTGATCGTCGACGAAGTGGTGCCGCTGCTGCAGCGGGCCGGACGGTTCCGCGGCGGCTATCGGGACGGCGAGACGCTGCGCGCCCGGCTCGGCCTGCCGGTCGCCGTAAACCGGTACACGGCGGTCAACCGATGAGCGGGGTTCCGATCTCGATCCTGGACCTCGCGCCGGTCAGCGAAGGCGGCGACGTCGCGACGGCGTTGCGCAACACCATCGAGCTGGCCCAGCGCGCGGAGGAGTGGGGTTATCGCCGCTTCTGGATCGCCGAACATCATTTCGTCGCCGTCGCCAGTGCCGCACCGGCCGTGCTGATCGGACAAATCGCGGCCGCTACCAACACGATCCGCGTCGGATCGGGCGCGGTGCAGCTCAGCCACACCACGGCCGCCGCGGTGGTCGAGAGCTTCGGCATGCTGGACGCGTTCTATCCGGGCCGCATCGATCTCGGCTTGGGCCGCTCGGCGCAGCGACGAATATCGAAGCCCAAAGGGCCGCGACCCCCGAGGCCGGAACCGTCGCGCGAATGGCGCGAGGTCGACGGGGTAGTGATACCGCCGCCGTTCGACCTGCGGGGGTTGCTGGGCAGCGGCCGGGTGAAGGCGAGCATGTCGGTCCTGCAGCAGCCCGAGGCGGTCGCGCCCGACTTCGAAGAGCAACTCGGCGACATCATCGCGATGCTCGCGGGCACCTATGAGGTCGACGGCTTCGACCTGCACGCGGTGCCCGGGGAGGGCGCGGCGCTCACGCCGTGGATCTTCGGCAGCAGCAGGGGACGCAGCGCCAAGGTGGCCGGCGCGCTGGGCCTTCCGTTCGTCGCTAGCTACCACATCACCCCTGCCACCGCGCTGGACGCGATCGGCGCCTACCGGGACGCCTTCGTGCCGTCGGCGGCATTGTCGCGGCCCTATGTCGTGGTGTCGGCCGACATCGTGGTGGCCGACGACAGCGCCACCGCCAAACACCTGGCATCCAGCTACGGCCAATGGGTGTACTCCATTCGGGCCGGGGGCGGGGCCATCCCATACCCCGAACCCGACCACTGCCCGCCGCTGACCGACGAACAACTGGCCGTGGTAAAGGACCGGATAGCAACGCAATTCGTGGGCAATCCGGACGAAGTCGCCGAGCGCCTGCACACCCTGCAACGGGCCACCGACGCCGACGAACTCGTCATCACTTCGGTGACCCACCGGCACACCGACCGCCTGCGTTCCCACGAGCTCATCGCCAAACGGTGGGGCCTGGCCGAATGAGTGTTCGGGAGGGCAAGCAGCGCAAGCCCATTCACCTGGCGGCCCACTTCCCCGGGGTCAACAACACCACCGTGTGGACCGATCCCAACGCGGGCAGCCAGATCGAATTCGACTCGTTCGTGCACCTGGCCCGCACCGCCGAGCGCGGGTTGTTCGACTTCTTCTTCCTGGCCGAGGGGCTGCGGCTGCGCGAGCACCGCGGCCGGATCTACGACCTGGACGTGGTGGGCCGGCCGGACACCTTCACCGTGCTGGCGGCCCTGGCGGGCGTCACCGACCGGATCGGGCTGACCGGGACGATCAACACCACCTTCAACGAACCATTCGAAGTGGCAAGGCAATTCGCGACCCTCGATCACCTGTCCGGCGGCCGCGCCGGATGGAACATCGTCACGTCGTCGGACGCCTTCACCGGCGCGAACTTCCGGCGCGGCGGATTTCTCGACCACGCCGACCGCTATGCGCGCGCCGAGGAATTCCTTACCGTCGCCCGTCGGTTCTGGGACAGCTGGGAAGCCCATGCGGTGCTGGCCGACGTGCGGGCCGGGAGCTACGTCGACCCGGACCGGATGCACAGCGTCGAGCACTTCGGTCCGCAGTTCGATGTGCGCGGTTTCGCGACGCTGCCCGCCGGTCCGCAGGGCCATCCGATCCTGCTGCAGGCCGGCGACTCCGACGACGGGCGCGCATTCGGCGCCCGGCACGCCGACGCCCTGTTCACCCTGCATTCGTCGCTGGAAAACGGGCAGCGCTACTACGCCGACGTCAAGGGCCGGGCCACGTCCTACGGCCGAGACCCCAACCGGCTCAAGGTTTTTCCTGCGGCGACGTTCGTCATCGGCGACACTGACGCCGAGGCCGAGGAGAAGGCCCGCCACATCCGCTATCAGCAGGTCAGCGGCGCGACGGCAATCGCGATGCTCGAGCAGGTGTGGGGCCGCGAGCTCTCCGACCACGACCCGGACGGCCCGCTACCCGAGTTCGATCCGGTCGTCGACAGCGACATCACCCAGGGGCGGGTGCGCCACGGTGACCCGGTGGCGGTGGCCCGCCGCTACCGCGAGCGCGCTGCAGCCGACAACCTGTCGATCCGCGAGCTCGTCATCGCCGTCACCAGTCGGCAGCAGTTCGTCGGCACCCCCTCTCGAATCGCCGACGAGATCGACCTGTACATCCAGTCCGACGCCTGCGACGGGTTCATCCTGGTGCCCCATCTGACACCACACGGTTTGGACGAGTTCGTCGATCGCGTGGTGCCGCTCTTGCAGGAGCGCGGCGCGTTTCGCACCGAGTACAGCGGCGAAACGCTGCGCGACCACCTTGGGCTTACTTGTGATACGCGTCGTCCTGGATGACCTTGACGCCGCGCCAACCCCAGTAGACGCAGTGGCGCTGGATCAGGCCGTCGGCGATCTCCATGACCTCGACGAAGTCCATCTGCTCGCCGTCGGGTGTGGCGCGCGGGTACTCGAAGATCATTGTTCGGCTGCCATCGGTGAGAAAGCCGGTGCGGTAGTAGGTGCGCAACGGCGGCTTTCGTGCGGCGACCCGTTCGAGCAGCGGCCGCAACTCGTCGTGTCCGCGGCATATCCCGCTTTCGGTGCCCATCGTCAGCGGAACCGCCGGGCTCTCCAAGACCGCGTCGGGAGCGTAGAGCGCAAGTAGCGCCTCGACGTCGTCGTTGCTGAGCGCCTCGTCCCAGTCGTGATAGATCCGTTCGGCGGATTGCTGAAAACTTTCGTTGTTTGACATGCCCCTCCTTTCATTGCGCCAGCGCGAGTGCCCGATCGGTCGCCTCGCGGATGGAGCCGCGCCACACATTGCCGTGACCCGGCAGCAGCACCTCGGTGTCCAGCAGGGCGAGCGCGCTCAGGCTGCGCAGGCAATTCTGTTGGCTGTGGCTGAACACCGCCGGCAGCAGCTGCGGCCCGCTGTGGCGCAGCAACGGGTGGCCGGTGATCAGCGCGTCGCCGCTGGCCAGCACGCCGTCGACGACGTACGAGCAATGCCCGCTGGTGTGCCCGGGCGTGGAAATGGCCATCGGGTGACCGGGCAGGCCGGCGGCCGTCTCGGCGGTCAGCGGCTGCGCGCTCGGGATGCCGTCGCGGACCAGGCCGCCACTGCGGACCACGTGGAGGCCCCAGACCGCCCACCGCGGCCGCCAAATGCGCAGGGCGACATCGAGAATCGACACCTGCTCCAGGTACTCCCGCTTGGCGTGGCCCACTTCGTCGGCGTGGCAGTACACCGGCGTGCCGTGCTCGCTGGCGAACCAGATGGCCGAGCCCAGGTGGTCGATGTGCGCATGCGTCAGCAGGATGGCCCGAACGTCGCCCGCGCCGTAGCCCAGCTGCCGAAGCGAGGCCAGCACAGCCTCCCGGTCGCCGGGATAGCCGGCGTCGATCAACATGACGCCGGTCCCGTCGACGACCACCGTCCAGTTAACGGCCGGGCCCTGGGCGAGGTACACGGTGTCGGTGACCTGGACAAGGTTCGGTGCCGGTCCCATGCCCCCCGAGTTTAGGAGCGGCTGGAGGAGTAGAAATAACTGGTGGCCGAACTGAAACTTGGATACAAAGCCTCCGCTGAACAATTCGCACCGCGCGAGCTCGTCGAACTGGCCGTCGCCGCCGAAGCGCACGGCATGGACAGCGCCACCGTCAGTGATCACTTCCAGCCGTGGCGGCACAAGGGCGGGCATGCCCCGTTCTCGCTGGCGTGGATGACCGCCGTCGGTGAACGCACCGAACGGCTCGTCCTGGGCACGTCGGTGCTCACTCCGACCTTCCGATACAACCCCGCCGTCATCGCCCAGGCCTTCGCCACGATGGGCTGCCTGTACCCGAACCGCATCTTCCTCGGGGTCGGCACCGGCGAGGCCCTCAACGAGATCGCCACCGGATACGAAGGCGAATGGCCGGAGTTCAAGGAGCGCTACGCGCGGCTGCGCGAGTCGGTGCGGCTGATGCGCGAACTGTGGCTCGGCGACCGCGTGGACTTCGAGGGCGAGTTCTACAAGACCAAGGGCGCCTCGATCTACGACGTGCCCGAGGGCGGTATCCCGATCTACATCGCCGCGGGCGGACCGCAGGTGGCCAAGTACGCCGGGCGGGCCGGCGACGGGTTCATCTGCACCTCCGGCAAGGGCGAAGAGCTCTACAAGGACAAGCTGATCCCCGCGATGCGCGAGGGCGCCGAAGCCGCGGGCAAAAACCCCGACGACATCGACCGGATGATCGAGATCAAGATCTCCTACGACACCGACCCCGAACTGGCCCGGGAGAACACCCGGTTCTGGGCGCCACTGTCGCTGACCGCCGAGCAGAAGCACAGCATCGACGATCCGATCGAGATGGAGAAGGCCGCCGACGCGCTGCCCATCGAGCAGATCACCAAACGCTGGATCGTGGCGTCGGACCCCGACGAGGCCGTCGAAAAGGTCGGCCAGTACGTGCAGTGGGGCCTCAACCACCTGGTGTTCCACGCGCCCGGACACGACCAGCGCCGATTCCTGGAGCTCTTCGAAAAGGACCTGGCGCCCAGGTTGCGGCGACTTGGCTGAAACCTCCGCGATCTACATCGCGGCGCCCGAGCCCGAGACCGGCAAGTCGACTATCGCGCTGGGGTTGCTCAACCGACTGACCGCGACCGTCGCCAAAGTCGGTGTGTTCCGGCCGATTGCCCGCCACGACGGCGATCGGGACTACATCCTGGAATTGCTGCTGACACGCTCTACCGCGGGGCTGCCCTACGAGCGGTGCGTCGGCGTCACGTACCAGCAGCTGCACGCCGACACCGACGCCGCGATCGCCACCATCGTCGACGCCTATCACGCGATGGCGCAGGCGTGCGACGCGGTGGTGATCGTCGGCAGCGACTACACCGACGTCGCGAGCCCCGCCGAGCTTTCGGCCAACGCCCGGATCGCGGTCAACCTCGGCGCACCGGTGCTGCTGGCGGTGAGCGGAAAGGGCCGCAGCCCAACCGAAGTCGCCAGTGTCGTCACCGTGTGCCTCGCCGAGCTGCTGGCGCAGCGCGCCCACACCGCCGCGGTCGTCGCCAACCGCTGCGAGCCCACGGAGCTGCGCGCCGTCGCGGAAGCGCTGCGCTCTTTCGTCCCGCCCAGTTATGTGGTGCCGGACGATCCGCTGCTGTCGGCGCCGACGGTCGCCGAATTGCAGCAAGCGGTGGGCGGGACGCTGGTCAGCGGAGACGCCGAGCTGGTGGGACGCGAAGCGATGAACGTGCTGGTGGCCGGGATGACGGCGGACCACGTGCTGGAACGGCTCCGCGACGCCACGGCGGTGATCACCCCCGGCGACCGCTCCGACGTCGTGCTGGCGGTCGCGAGCGCCCATGCGGCCGAAGGCTTTCCGTCGCTGTGCTGCCTGATCCTCAACGGCGGATTCGACCTGCATCCGTCGATCTCGGCGCTGGTGTCGGGCCTGCGGCTGCGGCTACCCATCATCGCCACCGAGCTGGGCACCTACGACACGGCCAACGCGGTCGCCTCGGCGCGCGGCCGGGTCACCGCGACGTCGCAGCGCAAGATCGACACGGCCGTGGAGCTGATGGAGCGCCACGTCGATATCGCGGATCTGCTGGCGCAGCTTGCCATTGCGATCCCGACGGTGACCACCCCGCAGATGTTCACCCACCGGCTGTCGCAGCAGGCGCGCTCGGATCGCAAGCGCATCGTCTTGCCCGAGGGCGACGACGACCGGATCCTCAAGGCCGCCGGTCGCGTGCTCAAGCGCTGCATCGCCGACCTCACCATCTTGGGTGACGAGGCCCGAATCCGGTTGCGCTCGGCGGAACTCGGGGTCGAACTGAGCGCGGCAAAGATCGTCGACCCCGACGACGAGGACCTGCGAAACCGGTTCGCCGAACAGTACGCCGAGTTACGCAAGGCGAAGGGCATCACCGTCGAGCAGGCGCACGAGATGATGCACGACGTTTCGTATTTTGGCGTCATGCTGGTGTACAACGGCATGGTGGACGGCATGGTGTCCGGTGCCGCCCACACCACGGCGCACACCGTTCGCCCGGCGTTCGAGATCATCAGGACCGCTCCGGACGTCTCCACGGTGTCGAGCATCTTCCTGATGTGCCTGCCCGATCGGGTGCTGGCCTACGGTGACTGCGCGATCGTCCCGGATCCCACACCCGAACAGCTCGCCGACATCGCGATCAGCTCGGCGCGCACCGCCGCCCAGTTCGGCATCGAGCCGAAAGTGGCCATGCTGTCCTATTCCACCGGCGATTCGGGCACCGGCGTCGACGTCGACAAGGTCAGGGCGGCAACGGAATTAGTGCGTGCGCGGGACCCGCAGCTGCCGGTCGAGGGGCCCATCCAGTACGACGCCGCGATCGAACCCTCGGTCGCAGCCACCAAGCTGCGCGACTCGCCGGTCGCCGGTCACGCCACGGTGCTGATCTTTCCCGACCTCAATACCGGCAACAACACCTACAAGGCCGTGCAGCGCAGCGCCGGGGCGATCGCGATCGGGCCGGTACTGCAAGGCCTACGCAAGCCGGTGAACGACTTGTCCCGGGGTGCGCTGGTCGAAGACATCGTCAATACCATTGCCATCACCGCGATTCAGGCGCAGGGCGTGCACGATGGCCGATAGCGCTGTCCTGGTGATCAACTCCGGTTCGTCGTCGCTGAAATACCAGCTGGTCGACCCCGATTCCGGCACGGCCCGCGCGACCGGCAACGTCGAGAGCATCGGCGAGCCGTCGTCTCGGGTCGGCGACCATGAGGAGGCGTTGCGCCTGGCGTTCGAGCACCTGGCCGAGGGTGGGATAGACCTGAAGTCGTGCGGCCTTTTGGCCGTCGGGCATCGGGTTGTGCACGGAGGCAACAAGTTTCATGCTCCGACGTTGGTTGACGACGCGGTTCTCGCCGACCTCGACGGGCTATCGGAGCTTGCCCCGTTGCACAATCCGCCCGCGGTGCAGGGAATCAAGGTGGCGCGAAAGCTGCTACCCGGGGTTCCGCACGTCGCGGTGTTCGACACCGCGTTCTTCCACGACCTGCCGCCCGCGGCCGCGACCTACGCCATCGACCGTGACCTGGCCGAGCGGTGGCAGATCCGCCGCTACGGATTTCACGGCACGTCGCACCGGTATGTCAGCGAGCAGGCCGCCGCGTTTCTGGGCCGACCGCGCGGCGGCCTGAAGCAGATCGTGCTGCATCTGGGAAACGGCGCCTCGGCCTCGGCGATCGCCGGCAACCGGCCCATCGACACCTCGATGGGCCTGACCCCGCTGGAGGGTCTGGTGATGGGCACCCGCAGCGGCGACATCGACCCGGGCGTGATCGGCTACCTATGGCGGACCGCGAAGATGGGTGTGGACGAGATCGAGTCGATGCTCAACCACCGGTCAGGTGTCTGGGGCCTGGCCGGCGAGCGTGACTTCCGCAAGCTGCGGGCGATGATCGAATCAGGGGACAGCGCAGCACAATTGGGTTACAGCGTGTTCATTCACCGGCTGCGCAAGTACATCGGCGCCTACCTGGCGGTGCTGGGCCACACCGACGTGATCAGCTTCACCGCCGGAATCGGCGAGAACGATCCGGCGGTCCGTCGCGACGCCGTGGCCGGCATGGAGGAGCTGGGCATCGTGCTCGACCAGGCGCGCAACCTCGGCGCCGGCAAGGGTGCGCGACAGATTTCCGCCGACGGCTCGCCGATCACCGTGCTGGTGGTCCCGACCGACGAAGAGCTCGCGATCGCCCGCGACTGCGTCAGCCTGCTGGGCCGAGGGAGTTAAGTTTTTGTCGAGTGTGCGTTGAGGGCTCTGAGTGTGCGAGCACGCCGCCAACGATGCACACTCGATGGGCCTTGTGCATAGACGAAGTCGCGGTTGGCCATGTTATGCAAGTGTCGCGCCATGCGGCACCTGGGAGAACCGTTCATCGGTAGCGACGCACTGAAGCTGGGCGAGGTGACCCGCCATCAACTGCGCAGCTACTACCGCGCACTGTTTCCGAATGTCTATCTTTCGCGGGATGCAGAGGCCTCGCTCGAACGGCGTATCGCCGCGGCGTGGCTATGGTCGGGCCGCCGCGCGACCATCGCGGGAGCCGCCGCCGCCAGATTGCATGGCGCCGAATGGATTCCCGACGACGTTCCGGTCGAGCTGATCCATGCCAATCCCCGCGCACCTCGCGGCGTGCTGACGCGGCGCGACGCGTTGCTCGACGGCGAGACGCAGATTATCGACGGCCGCGCCGTCACCACGGCCGAGCGGACCGCCTTCGACATCGGCCGGCGCGGGGCCGTTCATTCGGCCGTTGCGCGGCTGGACACGCTGGCACACGCGACGGATTTCAAGGTCGACGACGTTTTTGCGAATCGCCGCAGGCCATTCGGGCTCGCCTGGAATTCGGCGACTGCATGCCGCGCTGGAGCTGATCGACGCGGGCTCGCAGTCGCCGCGGGAGACCTACCTGCGGCTGCTCCTCATCGATGCGGGCCTGCCGAGGCCGCAGACCCAGATACCCGTGTTGGGCGTCGACGGCATTCCGGTCGCCTACCTCGACATGGGCTGGGAAGACCGCATGGTCGCCGTCGAGTACGACGGCGACCAACACCGCAGCGACCGCCGGCAGTACGTCAAGGACATTCGGCGGCAAGAGATGCTGGAGCGGATGGGCTGGATCATCGTCCGGGTCGTCGCGGAGGACGGCCCCGCCGCCACGATCCGACGAGTCAAATCCGCGCTGGCCGCATCGAGTGTGCGCCAAGGGCTTTGAGGGTGCGCTCAGGCCGCCCAGGACGCACACTCGACGGCGCGAGACCAAAAGCAAAATCAGAAGGTGCTCGTCGGCCGCACCTTGTTGGCCATGTCCACCAACGTGTAGCGGTGCCGCTGGTTGGGCGCGACGCGGGCCAGGGCGCGCAGCGACGCCTCGACGCCCAGCCGCAGGCCGTGTTCGGTGAACGGGAATCCGAGGATGTGGTTGGTGCTGGCGTCGTTGTCCTCGAGCCAGTCCATCGCGCCGCCCAGAACGAGGGCGCGGATCTGCAGCACCCGCGGTTCGGTGGGTGGTAGCGCCTCCACCCGCCGGGCGGCGTCGCGGATCTGCTCCTCGGTGATTTCGTTCGTCGAGCGGCCGGACATCAGCGTGACCGCACTCGTCAGGCGCGCGGTCGTGAAGTGCCGAGAGGTGGCCGGGACTTCGTCGAGGGTGCGCACCGCGGCGGCCCGATCACCCTCGGCGGAAAGGGCCCGGGCCAGACCGAAGGCGGCGGAGATCACGCCGTCGTTCGTCTTCCACACCGTTTCGTAGTACATGTGCTCGTCGGTGCTGCCGGCCAGCTCGGCGGTGGCGGCGAGCGCCAGTTTGGGCGCCAGCTCGCCGGGGAAGGTGTCCAGCACCTCGGTGAAATGTTTGATGGCGGAGTCGTAGTCGCCGGTGAGCAGCTCCGAGACGGCCCGGTACCAGACCAGCCGCCAGCGCCAGCCGACGCGCTCGGCCAGGTCGTCGATCTTGCGCGTGGCCTTGGCCACGTCGCCGAGGTCCAGCAGCGCCCGGACTTCCATCAGCGGCAACTCCACCGACTCGGACACGTCGGCACCCTCGGCGTCCAGCGAGCCGTGGCGGGCGGCGCGCAGCGAATCCAACGTCTGCACGGGCTGGGACAGCACCGTCGCCTGCAGCACCGACGCGGCGACGTCCGTCGGATCGACCAGCGGCACCGGCAGGGCCGTCACGATCTCCCGGGCGGTCAGCCTCTCGGAATGCACCTGGCCGTCCAGGTACACGTCGGTGTGCGCGACCAGCAGGTCCACCCCGAACGTCGAGCGGCTGGGGGAAAAGATCGTCGACAGCCCGGGCCGCGGCACCCCGGTGTCCTGCGCGACCACCTCCCGCAGCACGCCCATCAACTGTGCGGACATCTCGTCGGCGGTGGAAAACCGGCGCCGCGGGTCCGGGTCGGTGGCGCGGCGCAGCAGCCGGCCGAACGAGTCGTAGGTGCCCAACACCGGGTCGTCCTCGGGCAGCCCGTCGACATAGCGGCCGTTGCGGGTGCGCAGGTTCAGGGTCAACGCCGCCAATGTCCGCCCCACCGTGTAGATGTCGGTGGCGACCGTGGGACCGGTCCGCACGATTTCCGGCGCCTGGAAGCCCGGTGTGCCGTAGAGGTAGCCGAACGAATTGATCCGCGACACCGCGCCCAAGTCGATCAACTTGAGCTGCTCCTCGGTGAGCATGATGTTCTCGGGCTTCAGGTCGTTGTAGACCAAGCCGATGGAATGCAGATAGCTCAGCGCGGGCAGGATTTCCAGCAGGTAGGCGACGGCCTCGGCGACCGGCAGTTTGTCGACCTTGCCGTCCTTGAGGCCGCGCTTGAGCGACTGCCCGCCGATGTACTCCATGACGATGTAGCCGACCGGATCGCCGTGCCGGTCGGTGTGTTCGACGAAGTTGAAGATCTGCACGATCTGGGGGTGAACCACCTCGGCGAGGAACTGCCGTTCGGCCATCGCGATCGCCTGCGCCTCGGCATCTCCGGAGTGCACCAGGCCTTTGAGCACCACTGGCCGGTCGTTGACGTTGTGGTCGACCGCCAGATATACCCAGCCCAGCCCGCCGTGCGCGATGCAGCCCTTGACCTCGTACTGGCCGGCGACGGTGTCGCCGGGATTCAGCTGGGGCAGGAACGTATACGGGCTGCCGCAGGATGGGCACCAGCCCTCCGACGCCCCCTTGCCCTCTTCCCCGGACCGGCCGACGGGCTTTCCGCAGTTCCAGCAGAACCGCTTCGATTCCGGCACCACCGGGTTGGTCATCAGGGCTTCGAGCGGATCGATGTCGCGGACCCGGGGGATTTCGACCAGCCCGCCGCCGAGCTGCCTGGTCGGCGGAAGAACCCGTGTCGCTACTTTCCGCTCCTGCGGTTCGGTGTCGACACCGTGGATGAGCGGGAAGTCGTCGTCATCGTCGTCGAAATCGGGACGGAAAAGCGCCTGGGTGGCCTGCAGCCGCCCCGTCGCCATCCCACCGGTCGAGGTGTCCGGCGGCTGCGTGGCGGGACTGACGTCCTCGTCCGGTTGGTCGGCCGGTTCGCGAGCCTCGGGGTTCTTGTCCTCTTTCTTCATCGGCTCGGCCATCAGTCCACATACCTCGGCGCGGGCGGGGCGGGCGCCGGGCCCAGCACCGTCAACCACTTGCGGTACAACGTGTTCCACGTGCCGTCCCGGCGGATCCGTTCCAGCGTGCCGTTGACGAAGCGAACCAGCCCCGTGTTGTTCAGGTTGATCCCAATGCCGTAGGGCTGGGTGGCCAGGTTCGGTCCGACGATGTGCAAGTAGGGGTCCTCTTCGACCAATCCGGCCAGGATCGAGTCGTCGGTGCTGACGGCGTCGATCTCCCGCTGCTGCATTGCCACGAGGCAGTCGGCCCAGTTCACCACCGACACGACGACCGGCGGTGGCACGATCTCCCGAATCCGCTGCAGCGACGTCGTGCCCCTCGCCACGCAGACCCGCTTGCCGGACAGGTCGGCCGCCCTGGCGATCGGCGAGTCACGCGGGGCGAGGATGCGCTGGTTGGCGTCGAGGTAGACGGTCGAGAAGTTCACCAGCTTGCGCCGCTCGCAGGTGATGGTCATGGTCTTGACGACGACGTCGACCTCGGATTGCTGCAGCGCGGTGACGCGCTCGTCGGACGACAGGATCCGGTACTCGACATGTGACGGGGCGCCGAAGATGTCGCGTGCGATCTCGCCGGCGATGTCGACGTCGAAACCGCTGATCTCTCCGGTGATCGGGTCGCGGAAGCTGAACAGGTTGCTGCCGATGTCGAGCCCGACGATCAGCCTGCCGCGGGCGCGGATGTCGGCCACCGCGGCGTCGGCTTCGGGCTTGGTGGCGAAGGGACGAAGGCTTGCGGTCGCGTTGCAGTCCTGGGCGGAGTCACCCTGCGGCAGCGGGGGCTCCGGCGGCAGCTGGTCCATGCCGACCGGCGAGGGTGGCGGCAGCGTCGGCACCGTGGCCACGGTCAGCGATTCGGTGTGGCTGCAACCCGCCAGGACGACCGCGGCGGCGAGTGCGCCGCACACCCGTCGAACCCGGGCCGGACGGACCATTATCGATACTCTTTCAGCCGGGGCCACAGGCCCAGCGCGACCGCGATGGCGGCGCCCAGGCTGAGCACCACGCCGCCGACCTGGGCGCCCGACAGCCCGCCGCGCGCGCTGAGGACGTCGTTGCGCAGGTGGATGCGGCTTTGCTCCATGGCCTTGCCCAGCTGGTCTTCGAGCTTGTCGAAGGCGGGGGTGGAGTCGTCCTCGCCGCTGCCGAGCGCGACCTGGGTGGCGGCCCGGTAGTTGCCCACCGAGATGTAGGAGTTGATCCGGTCGTTGGCCTGCCGCCAGCGGACCAGCAGCTGATCGGCGCCCTGCAGGTCGGGCTTGTCGACGGCGTCGCTGCGCGACATGTACTGCTCGAGCTGGGCGTGCATGGAGTCGATCCGCTCATAGAACGACTGCTTGCGCCGGTCCTCGTCGCCGCGCCGGATCAGCGACAGCGTCTCGTCAGCTCGCGCTTGCTGAGCGGTGATCGCGACATTGGTCACCGTCTTGAGTGACTCCGCCGCAGTGTCTTTTGCGCTGCGACTCGCAGTCGTCGAGATTGTCAGCGCAGTTCCGACCCACACCACCATGACGAGGATACCGAGCGCGCCGACCACCAGCCCCGGGTTGATTCGGCGCCGGGTCCGCCGGGCCAGCCAGCGATGGGAGAACGCGCCGAAAACCACCGTCGTGGCGACGACCAGGATCACCGGAGCCGGGAAGTGGGTCGACGCGGTGGTTTCCGTATCGACCCGGTCGGCCGTGGCCTGGTAGAGCTGCGCCGCGTCGGGCAGGATCGTCGACTGCATCAGTCCCGATGCCTCCGACAGATACGACGAACCGACCGGGTTGCCCGCTCGGTTGTTGGTTCGCGCGATCTCGATCAGGCCGGTGTACACGGCCAGTTCGGCGTTGATCTTTCCCAGCAATTGCACCAGCGGCTCGTCGGTCAGCCCGCTTGACGCCCGGGTCACGGCCGACGCGGCGTCGGTGATGGCCTGCTCGTAGCGCTGCCGGACCGGGCGCGGCTCGGCCTGGGCGATGAACGCGGTCGCCGCCGCGGCGTCGGCCACCGACAGCGTGGTGTACAGCCGACCGGCGGCGAACGAGAGCGGCTCGGTGTGGTTGAGCACCGTGGTCAGCACCTGCTGCCGGTGATTGATGGTCGTCGAGGTGGCAAAGGCGCTGGAGACGCCGAGCGCCGCCAGCACGATCCCGATGGTCAAGATGCGGCCCGGCGTCGTCGAGATGAACCACCAGCGTGGATGAGCCGGTTCGGCCGGCGACCGCGACCCCAGCGGCTCGGTCGACGGGTGCGCCAGCTCAACCGTCACGTCTGTTCAGACCTCACCTTTCGGCCTCGAAAAAGTCGCTGCACGAACCTTTAAGCGAATTCTAAGAGAATGTTCCGGCGTGTGGGGGGAGGCGGAGGCAATTGGGCCCGGGCGTCGCAGACCTGCATATCCTGAACTCGTGCAGGGCGACGGTGACGGATGGGTGATATCCGACGGCGGCGTCCACTATTGGGGCCGCTACGGCGCGGCCGGTCTGTTGCTGCGAGCCCCGCGACCCGACGGCACCCCGGCGGTGCTGCTCCAGCATCGCGCCGTGTGGAGCCACCAGGGCGGCACCTGGGGGTTACCGGGCGGCGCCCGCGACAGTCACGAGTCCCCGGAGGAGACGGCGGTCCGCGAAGCGCGCGAGGAGGCGGGGCTCCTCGCCGAGCTGCTGGCCGTGCGGGCGACCGTGGTCACCGCCGAGGTCTCCGGGCACGGCGGTGCGCGCTGGAGCTACACCACGGTCGTCGCCGACGCCGGCGAGCTGCTGCACACCGTGCCCAACCGCGAAAGCGCCGAGCTGCGCTGGGTCGGCGAGGACGAGGTCGCCGACCTGCCGCTGCACCCCGGCTTCGCCGCGAGCTGGCAACGGCTGCGCACCGCCCCGGCCCTGGTGCCGCTGGGCCATGCCGACGAACGGCGGCAGCGCCTGCCGCGAACGTTGGAGATCGAGGCCGGGGTGTTCGTCTGGTGCATGCCGGGCGACGCGAATCAGGAAGCTTCGCCGCTGAGCCCGCAGATCAGCTCGCTGCTGCAAGCGCTGACTTGAGCCGCTGCGCCGCGGCCCCCGGATCCTCGGCCGCGGTGATCGCCCGCACCACCACGACCCGGCGGGCTCCCGCCTCGAGCACCTCGGGCAGCCGCTGGGCGTCGATGCCGCCGATCGCGAACCACGGCTTGTCGGAACCCAGTTCGGCGGCGGCGCGCACCAGCCGCAGGCCGGGCGCCGCGCGACCCGGCTTGGTCGGCGTGGGCCAGCAGGGGCCGACGCAGAAGTAGTCGGGCGCGCCGGCCCCCGAACCAGCAACAGCGGCGCCGACCTGGCCGGTGTCGTGGGTGGACAGCCCGAGCAGCGTCGCCGGCCCGGCGATCTCCCGCGCCACATCGAGCGGCAGGTCACCCTGTCCCAGATGCAGGGCGTCCGCGCCGGCTGCGTGGGCGATATCGGCCCGGTCGTTGACCGCGAACAGCGCCCCGTGCCGGCGCGCGGCGTCCGCGAGGATCTCGCACGCCGCCAGCTCGTCGCGCGCCTCGAGCGGTCCGAACCGCCGTTCGCCCGCTGAGCCCTTGTCCCGGAGCTGGATGATGTCGACCCCGCCGGCCAACACGGCGTCGGCGAATTGGGCCAGGTCGCCGCGCTCCCGCCGGGCGTCCGTGCACAGGTACAGCCGGGCCGCGGCCAGCCGCATGAGACGTTCGTGCACACCGCGACGCTAGCGCGCTAGCGTAGGACAAGAAGAAGAGCACGGGAGTCCCGGCGAGCGGGGACTGAGAGTGGGCGCGCCCGCCCTTACCGTCGAACCTGATCCGGGTCATGCCGGCGAAGGGAGCGGAGGATGCCGATGGCCGGCTCACTAGCCGTGGTAGGCGGCGGCGTCATCGGATTATCCGTCGCGCGCGCGGCTGCCCGGGCCGGATGGTCGGTGCGCGTGCACCGCACCGGGCGGGCCGGCGCGTCGTGGGTCGCCGCGGGCATGCTGGCCCCGCACAGCGAAGGCTGGCCAGGGGAAGAGCGGCTGTTGCGGCTTGGCCTGGAGTCGCTGCGGCTGTGGCGCGAGGGTGGGTTTACCGACGGGCTGCCACCGGAGGTGATCACCGCGCGCGAGTCGTTGGTGGTGGCCGTCGACCAGGCCGACGTCGCGGACCTGCGCACGGTCGCGGAATGGCTGTCCGCGCAGGGGCACCCGGTGATCTGGGAGTCGGCCGCCCGCGACGTCGAACCGCTGCTGGCACAAGGCATTCGACACGGCTTTCGGGCGCCGACCGAACTCGCGGTGGACAACCGGGTGCTGCTCGACGCGCTATCACTGGACTGCGAGCGTCTCGGCGTGCAGTGGGCGCCGCCGGTGCGCGAGCTGGCCGGTGTCGAGGGTGACGCCGTAGTGATCGCCAACGGGATCGACGCTCCCGCGCTGTGGCCCGGCCTGCCGGTGCGCCCGGTGAAGGGCGAGGTGCTGCGGCTGCGCTGGCGAAAAGGCTGTATGCCATTGCTGGGCAGGGTGATTCGCGCGCGCGTGCACGGCCGGCAGGTCTACCTGGTTCCGCGTGCGGACGGCGTCGTCGTCGGCGCCACCCAGTATGAGCATGGCCGTGACACCGCCCCGGCGGTGTCCGGGGTGCGTGACCTCCTCGACGACGCGTGCGCGGTGGTGCCGGCACTGGGCGAGTACGAGCTCGCCGAGTGCGCCGCCGGATTGCGCCCGATGACACCGGACAATCTGCCCCTCGTGCAACGCCTGGACGCGCGCAGCCTGGTCGCCGCGGGCCACGGGCGAGCGGGGTTCCTGCTGGCCCCGTGGACTGCCGAACAGATTGTCTGTCAACTCGTTCCGGTGGGGGCCCACCGATGATCGTCATGGTCAACGACAAACGGGTCGAGGTCGACGAGCGGACCACGGTCGCGGCGCTGCTGGAGTCGCTGGGTTTCCCGGACCGGGGCATCGCGGTGGCCATGGACTTGTCCTTGCTGCCGCGATCACGCTGGACGACAAGGCTTTCCGAGCTTTCCGAGCCGGTCCGACTCGAGGTGGTGACGGCGGTGCAGGGTGGCTGATTCCAAGCTGACGATCGCGGACCGCAGCTTCGCGTCGCGGCTGATCATGGGTACCGGGGGAGCGACGAACCTGGCGGTGCTGGAGGAGGCGCTGATCGCGTCGGGCACCGAGCTGACCACGGTCGCCATGCGCCGCGTCGACGCCGAGGGTGGCACCGGGCTGCTGGATCTGCTGAACCGGCTCGGCATCACGCCGCTGCCCAATACCGCGGGGTGCCGCAGCGCGGCCGAGGCGGTGCTCACCGCGCAACTGGCCCGCGAGGCGCTGAGCACCAATTGGATCAAGCTCGAGGTGATCGCCGACGAACGGACGCTACTGCCCGACGGGATCGAATTGGTCAGGGCAGCAGAGCAATTGGTGGACGATGGGTTCGTCGTGCTGCCCTACACCAACGACGACCCGGCGCTGGCCCGCCGGCTGGAGGACACCGGCTGCGCCGCGGTGATGCCGCTGGGCTCGCCGATCGGCACCGGCCTCGGCATCACCAACCCGCACAACATCGAGATGATCGTGGCCAGCGCCGGCGTTCCGGTGGTGCTCGACGCCGGCATCGGTACCGCCAGCGACGCCGCGCTGGCGATGGAATTGGGTTGCGACGCCGTGCTGTTGGCCACCGCGGTAACCCGGGCCGCCGACCCGGCCGCGATGGCCGCGGCGATGGCCGGCGCCGTCACCGCCGGTTACCTGGCGCGGCGCGCCGGGAGGATCCCAAAGCGGTTCTGGGCGCAGGCATCCAGCCCGCAACGATGACACGCTATGTGGCGCTCGGCAGCTCGATGGCGGCCGGTCCCGGTATCTTGCCGCGCGCCGCGGGCGCGCCCCGGTGGTCGGGCCGATCGGCCCGCAATTACCCGCATCTGCTCGCCGAACGGCTGAAACTCGACCTGGTCGACGTCACCTTCTCCGGCGCGACCACCGCCCACCTGCTGGTCGACCACCAACACGGTCAGCCGCCGCAGATCGCCGCGCTGGACGGCTCGGAGAGCCTGGTCACGGTCACCATCGGTGGCAACGACGTCGGCTACGTCCCGCTGCTGATGGCCGCCGCACTGCCACACTGGGCGCGACGCCTGCCGCTGCTCGGCGGGCGCATATCCGAACTGCTGGACCGTGACACGCGCGATCGCGCCCTTGCCGAGGTGTTCGATTCCTTGTGCGCGGTCGGGCGCGCGCTGCGCGAGCGCGCGCCGCGCGCCCGGATCTACTTCGTCGACTATCTGACGATCCTGCCCGCGGACGCACCGGCCCCGCCGCTCGCGCCCGCGGAATTCGACCTCGGCCGTCACGTCGCCGGGACGCTCGAACGACTCACTGCTGAGGCCGCCGCGGCGACCGGCTGCGAGGTCGTCAGCGCCGCCGCCGCCAGCCGGCAACACCACGCGTGGTCGGCCGAGCCGTGGACAACCCTGCCGGCGCGCTACGGTGTGCCGCTGCCGGGTCGACCGGCCCCGCTGCATCCCAACGGCGCGGGGATGTGTGCGGTAGCGGAGCTGGTATCAGCGCGGTTGTGACGCTTAGCCGTTGGCCTGCCACCACTTGTACAGGGCCGCCGTGTCACCGTTGGACGCGCGGATGAACGCCAGGACGTTCTTGGAGTCGACGGTCCAAAGCACCTCGGCCTGGCCCGAATCCGTTCCGCACGCCACCTGTCCGGCCGAGTCGGAGTTGCCCTGGTGCCATGTGGTCGGCGACTTGGCGTCCCCGCAGTTGGCAAGGGTGTCGCTACTGATCAGTTTGGTGAACGAGCTGGCCGTGTCGGCGCTGCTGCCAAACAGGAAATACTTGCCGCCCATCGGACCGCTGGAGTCGGCGTTCTGTCCGCACTGCAGCACCGCTACCACCGGGGCGGAAAACGAGCCCTGCACGTCGGAGACCTGCTGTGGCGAGCAGTTGCTGCTGGTGTAGCCCTTCGACAGTGCGCTGGTGAGCGTGTCGACGGGGGCTGCCGCTGCGGTGGCGGTACCGGCGATGGCGCAACCGCCGATCAGCGCTACGGCCGTCGCCGCCCGCAGCGTGTTGGTGAGGGGGGACAATTCTGCACTCCTTTGTTTGAGGGGAAAACCGAGTAATGCGAGGATGTCTCGGGCCGCCACGCCGGAATGCGGTGCGGTGCAACCGTTCAGCCGTTGGCTCGCCACCACTGGTAGAGGGCGGCGGTGTCACCGTTGGATCCGCGGATCAGGCTCATCACGGTCTTGGCATCCGTGGTCCAGATGACCTCGGCCTGGCCCTGATAGGTGCCGCACGCCACTTGCCCGGCCGAGTCGGTCGAGCTGCCCTGGTGCCACACGGTCGGCGATTTGGCGTCCCCGCAATTGGCCAACGTGTCGGAGCCGATGCTGTTGGTGAACGAACTGGCCAGGTCGCTGGCGTTGTTGAAGAGCAGGTACTTGGCGAACACCGGCCCGCTGGGGTCGTTGTTCTGGCCGCACTGGAGCACGGCCGACACGCCACTCGGGGGCGACTGCGAGGAGCAGTTGCTGGTGTTGTAGCCCTTGGACAGCAGGCCGGCAAGCGTGTCGGTGGGATCTGCGGCGGCGGTGGCGGTGCCAAGGCAGACAGAGCTACTCACGAGTGCTGCCGCCGTCGCGGCTCGCAACGTGATGGTGAGGTGAGACATTCGATGACTCCTTACGGTCGCCGGACCGACGGTGCGGCTGCGCTGACGTCCCGGAGTGTATTTGCGTTGTCCGCCGAAAACAGCGCTTCAGCTAAAAGGATCGTAAGGCTATCTCGTGGCTATGCAACACATTCCGTTGGAAATTGTCTGTTTGGGCATCATTCTAGGCGCGCCTCGGTGCCGTGCCGAAAACCGGCCTGCGCTCAAAGCGCCCAGTAGACAAGCCATTTCGATCTGATTCGCCCGCGTTCGACAGGAAACGTCTACCCGGCAATTTTTCCCACCGCGTTTGGGAAGAATCGTTGAGTTAGGAATTTCGCGGACATGCTGCTCGAAGGGCGGCGCTCAGGTATGGTAAGCACGCTTTACGCCAGCTAACTTCTCTTGACTGGAGACCCGATGACTGCACAGCCGCCTCCCCCTCCCGGTTACCCGCCGCAGCAGCCGCCCGCGGGGCAAGCGCCGAACAACTACTTGGTGTGGTCCATTTTGGTGACGTTGTTCTGCTGCCTTCCCCTGGGGATCGTGGCAATCGTCAAGTCCAGCCAAGTCAACGGATTATGGGCGCAGGGCCAATATGCCGAGGCGCAGGCGGCCGCCGACAGTGCCAAAAAGTTCGTGATCTGGTCGGCCGTCATTGGTGTTGTCGTGGGCATCATTTACGCGATCATCGCGATTGCGGGCGGGTTGGCGACCAACTCGAACTCGGCGATGCTTGCCACGATGTTCTTCTAAGGTCGCGATTGGTTCCACGGTGATCCCTGGTTCGAGCCGGCTGAGTCTCGGTGCGCCACTGATGGTGGCGGCGGGCACGACGCTGGTGTGCGCGGCCATCTGGGTGGGCGATCCGACCACCCCGCACGGTCCGCTGCCGGTATGCCCGACCAAGGCGTTGTTGGGGATCGACTGCCCCGGTTGCGGCAGCTTGCGGATGCTGTACTCGTTGATGCACGGCAATCTGCTAGCGGCCGCGAGGTTTAACGCTGTGGGCCTGGTGGCGATCGCACTGTTGGTGTGGGCATTCGCGGCGTGGACCTACGGCCGCGTTTCGGGCCGCCGGATTCGCGGCTGGCAGCACCATCGATGGTCCGCGGCGGTGACGCTCGTGGTGGTGCTGGCCTGGTTTGTGGTGCGCAACATCCCGTTTGCGCCCTTCAGCGCGCTGTATGTCTGAGCTGGAGCTCCGGACCCCCCGCGTCTAACGTTGGGCGCGATGGTGCACAAATCCAGGGCTGTCGCGGCGGTGCTCGGCTTGGTCGGCGTCACCGTCCTTGCGTCCGGGTGCTTCCATCCGGCGACCACTTCGCCGCAACCTACCCCCGCCGCGGCCAAGTTCGCCAGTGCCTTGCAGCACAAGGTCACGACCGATGCGATGATGGCGCACCTGTCGAAGCTCCAGGACATCGCCAATGCCAACAACGGCACCCGTGCGGTAGGCACCCCCGGCTATGAGGCCAGCGTCGACTATGTGGTGAATACACTGCGTAACAGCGGGTTTGACGTGCAGACGCCGGAGTTCTCGGCCCGGGTGTTCCATGCCGACAAACCGGAGGTGACGGTCGGCGGCAAGCCCGTGGAGGCGCGTGCGCTCGACTACAGCGCCGCCACACCGCCGGACGGCGTGAGCGGGCCACTGGTGGCCGCTCCGACCGGAGAGAGCGCGGCCTGTAAGGCCTCCGACTTCGACGGGCTGGCGGTGCACGGTGCCGTGGTGCTGGTGGACCGCGGCACCTGCCCCTTCGCCCAGAAGGAGGACGCCGCGGCGCAGCGCGGCGCCGTGGCGATGATCGTCGCCGACAACGTCGACGAGCAGCAGATGGGCGGAACCCTGGGCGCGGACACCGATGTCAAGATCCCGGTGATCGGGGTGAGCAAGTCCGTGGGGGTGCAGCTGCGGGTCCAGCCGGGGCGGACGACGATCAAGCTCAATGCCAGCAGCCAGAGTTTCAAGGCTCGCAATGTCATCGCGCAGACCAAGACCGGTTCCCCCACCGACGTAGTGATGGCGGGGGCGCATCTGGACAGCGTGCCGGCGGGACCGGGCATCAACGACAACGGGTCGGGCGTAGCCGCCGTTCTGGAAACCGCGGTGCAGCTGGGTAATTCACCGCAAGTGCACAACGCGGTACGGTTCGGCTTCTGGGGTGCGGAGGAACTCGGACTGATCGGATCGCGCAACTACGTCGAGTCACTCAACCTCGACGCGCTCAAAGACATTGCGCTGTACCTCAACTTCGACATGCTCGCGTCGCCGAATCCCGGCTACTTCACCTATGACGGAGACCAATCGCTGCCGCCGGATGCGCGCGGGCAGCCGGTGGTACCTGAGGGTTCGGCGGGCATCGAGCGCACGTTTGTCGACTACCTGAAGTCGGCCGGCAAAACCGCACAGGACACCTCGTTCGACGGGCGCTCCGACTACGACGGCTTCACCCTGGCGGGCATCCCCGCGGGCGGCCTGTTCTCGGGTGCGGAGAACAAGAAGTCCGACGAGCAGGCCAAGCTGTGGGGCGGGACGGCAAACGAGCCGTTCGATCCCAACTACCACCAGAAGGGCGACACTCTCGACCACATCGACCGCACCTCGCTGGGCATCAACGGCGGCGGCGTCGCCTACACGCTGGCGCTGTACGCACAGGACCTCGGCGGACGAAACGGCGTCCCGGTCATGGCGGACCGAACGCGCCACGTGCTCTCCAAGCCATGACGCGTGCCATGCCCCGTCGGCTGGGCGCGCTGCTGGTGATCGGGCTGCTGGCCGCCTGTTCGTCGGCGCGGCCGGCTCCGCCCGCCGCGGCGCCGGACCTCGGCCGTGGCCTGGCCGCAAAGGTGAGCGTGGAGGAGATGTTCGGCCACCTGCGCGCGCTGCAGGACGTCGCCAATGCCAACAAGGGGAACCGGGCGGACGGCACACCGGGCTACGACGCCAGCGTGGAGTATGTGGTGAAGACGTTGCGCGGCAAGGGTTTCGAGGTATCGACGCCGCAGTTCGACCGCCTGTACGCCATTGCCCAGGGCAAGCCGGCGCTGACGGTCGCCGGGCGTGGCTATCCGGTCGACCAGGCCTCGCTGTTGGTCCGGACACCGCCCGGCGGTCTGACCGGGCAACCGGTCCGGCCGGCGGCGCCGTCGGGCTGCGCGGTCGGCGACTACCCGGCCGCCCTACCCAAGGGTGCGATCGCCGTCGTCGACGACACCCGCTGCTCGCTGGTCGACAAACAGAACAGCGCGGTGGAAAAGGGCGCCGTCGCGCTGGTGGTGCTCAGCACGCCGGGCGGCCAGGGCGCGCCGCCGACGTTGTTCAATCCCGGTTACTTCAAGCAGCTGACCGTTCCGGTCGCGGTCGCCGGCGCCGACGCCGCCGGCGCGCTCGCACGCAGCACCGCGCCGGTGCATCTGGTCCTGGACGCCGAGAACGTCAAGATCACGTCGCGAAATGTGCTGGCGCAGACCAAGACCGGCTCGACGAACGACGTGATCATGGTCGGCGCGCATCTGGACGGCCCGCGCGACAGCCCGGGCATCAACGACAATGGCTCGGGGGTTGCCGCGGTGCTGGCAACCGCGCTGCAGCTCGGGCCGCTGGCGCCGGTGAACAACGCGGTGCGGTTCGTGTTCTGGGGTGCCGACGAGGACGGGCTCAACGGCGTGATGGACTACGTGTTCGGCCTGGATGACCAGCAACGCAACGACATCGCCATGTACCTGAACGTCAACCTGATCGGCTCGCTCAACGCCGGCTTTTTCACCGACGACGGCGATCAGTCCGGTCCGCCCGGACAGGGCGTCTCGTTCGGTGATGTGCCCGACGGCTCGGCCGGCATCGAGCGGACGCTAGACGGCTACCTGAACCTGGCCGGGAAGCGGCCCGCCGACATGCCGCTGGGCACCCGGACCGACTACCACCCCTTCATGGTGGCGGGCGTGCCGATCGGCGGTCTGAGTGCCGGCGCGTCACAGCTGAAAACCCCTGTGCAAGCACGGCTATGGGGCGGCAAGGCCGGGGTCGGCTTCGATCCCAACTTCCAGACCCCCCGCGACACCATCGACAACATCAGCCGGGAAGCATTGGCGGTCATGGGTTCTGCGGTGGCGTACGCGGTCGGCAGCTATGCCGTGTCGATTGGGGGCGTCAACGGCGTCCCGTCCCACGACAAGCGGCACCGCACGCGACTGCCGTAGCGCTCTCATTTATGGCACGCTCGTTGATCAACGGATCTACAATGAGTCCCTTTGATGCAGTCGTGCAGGCCGGTCGGGATGAGGTTGGTCATGGATAACCACGCGCGGTATCGACGTCGACCGGCCGGAGGTCGCCGACGCAGAGCGGCGGCATCGCTGCGGGTGGCAATCGCCTGCGCGGCGGCGATACTCGTAGTGGCCGGCTGCAGCACCTTCGTCGAGGGTCGAGCCCTGTCGATGCTCAACGACCCGTTCCGGGTCGGGGGTCTGCCCGCCACCAACGGTCCCAGCGGGATCCGCCCGAACGCACCCGCTCCGACCGGAACGGTGGTCAACACCGACAACGGCACGATCGACAAGTTGTCATTGCTATCGATCAACGACATCGAGGAGTACTGGAAGTCGGTCTACGGAGAATCGCTGCAAGGAACGTTCGTCCCGGTCGGCAAGCTCATCTCCTACGACTCCAACAATCCCAGCAGTCCGATCGTCTGCCACAACGACACCTACAAGCTCGTCAACGCCTTTTTCACGTCGAGATGCAACCTGATCGCCTGGGATCGCGGCGTGTTCATGCCTGTCGCGCAACGCTATTTCGGCGACATGTCCGTCAATGGCGTGCTGGCCCACGAGTTCGGGCATGCCCTGCAGCAGATGGCGAAACTGGTGACCCGCAAGGACCCCACCATCGTTCGCGAGCAGCAGGCCGATTGTTTCGCCGGCGTGTATCTGTTCTGGGTGGCCGACGGCAAGTCGCCGCGCTTCACGCTGAGCACCGCCGACGGACTCGACCACGTGCTGGCCGGAATCATCACCACCCGTGATCCGGTGATGGACGCCGATACCGTGAACGACGACGAACACGGATCGGCCCTGGATCGGATCAGCGCCTTCCAGATGGGCTTCATCAGCGGGGCCTCGGCCTGTGCGGGAATCAACAAGCAGGAAATCGAGCAGCGCCGCGGCGACCTTCCCAAGACCCTGCGCGTCGATAACAACGGGGACCCGGAGACGGGCGAGGTCACGCTCAACGAAGACACCCTGTCGACGCTGATGGAGCTGCTGGGAAAGATCTTCTCGCCGAAGAATCCGCCGACGTTGTCCTACAAGCCGGCCGATTGCCCGGATGCGAAAGCCAGCCCGCCGGCGTCGTATTGTCCGGCCACCAACACCATCGTGGTCGATCTGCCCGGGCTGGCGAAGATGGGCAAGATCTCCGCCGAGAGCGAACACACGCTGCCGCAGGGTGACGACACCGCGCTGTCGGTCGTCATGTCGCGATACGCGCTGGCGGTACAGCACGAACGCGAGCTGGCGATGCAAAGCCCGTGGACCGCGCTGCGCACCGCATGCCTGACCGGTGTTGTGCATCGCAAGATGGCCGAACCCATCGACTTGCCTTCCAAGAAGGAGCTTTTGCTGACCGCCGGCGATCTCGACGAAGCCGTCGCGGGCTTGCTCACCAACCACCTGGTGGCCAGCGACGCGGACGGTACCAGCGTTCCGGCCGGTTTCACGCGGATAGCGGCGTTCCGCGGCGGCGTGACCGGCAACATGGACGCGTGCTTCTCGCGTTATCCCGGATAAGGAGGCGTCCGTGTCGGAACCACCTCCCAGCTATCCGCCGCCACCACCGGGTGGCTACGGCGCGCCCCCGCCCCCGGATGGTTATGGTTACCAACCGCCACCGCCGGCCGTCGGCACCAACGGGATGGCCATCGCCTCGTTGGTGTGTTCCTTGTTCGGGTGGCTGTGCGTCATCGGGGGGATTCTGGGCATCATCCTCGGCATTGTGGCGCTGGGCCAAATCAGGCAGAGCGGCCAGGGCGGCCGCGGATTGGCGGTCGCCGGAATCGTTATCGGCGGCATCGTGACCGCGCTGGTGATACTCGCGGGGATCGTCGGGGCCGTCTTCGGCGGCGCGTCACACACGCATTCCAGCGCGCCGGCGACGGCGATAGTCGTTGCAGCTCAACCTATCCCAACGAGTCTCGCTATCGGCTGATCGGCCTACCCGACCGAATTTGACCATGTCGACGCCCAGCGCGGCGTAGCCTTTAGCGTCGAGCGCGCCGCAGACGCGGGAAGGACGGATATGGATTTGCATCTCGCGGGGAAGACCGCAGTGGTCACCGGCACCAGCAAAGGCATCGGTTTCGCGATCACCAAGGCCCTCGTGGATGCGGGAGTGCATGTCGTAGCCGCGTCGCGGACCCCCGGCAACGGACTGCCAGCGCTTCAAGAGACGGGGCAGGTGTCGTTCGTGTCCGTCGATCTTTCTCAGCCCGCCGCCGCCGAAGAGCTGGTCGCCGTGGCAGCCGAGCGCGGCGGGATCGACATTCTGGTCAACAACGTCGGCGGTTCGAAGGTGCGTGCGGCCGGGCTGGCCGGCATTACCGACGACGAGTGGCAAGCGTCGTGGGATCTCAACGTGATGGCCGCGGTGCGATCCATCCGCGCCGCGCTGCCCCAGATCGAAAGGCGCGGCCGCGGCTCTATCGTCATCATCGGCTCGATCAACGCCTACCTTGCCAATCCCGAAAGCTATGACTATTGCGCCGCCAAAGCTGCCCTCGCCAGTTTTTCGAAAGCATTGTCAATAGAGTTGGCGCCGAAGAACATCCGAGTCAACTTGGTCAGCCCCGGGGCGGTGCTGACCGAGATTTGGACCGACGAGGGCAGGTTGGCCGCTCAGTATGCCGCCGCCGATGGCCGCACGCCCGAGGAAGTCCGGGCCGCGATCATCGAGAAAACTCCGACGGGCCGGTTCACCACCCCCGAACAAGTCGCCGACCTCGTCTTGTTCCTTGTCAGTGAACGCGCCGGCAACATCACCGGATCCGACTATCGCATCGACGGCGGCTTCGTCACGACCCTGTGATCGGCGCAGCAGGCGCAGCTAGAGCTTGCCGGTCCTCAAATCTGCACTGCCTTTGAGGACTGCGGAGTCAAGGCTCCAGTTTTCCGGCTGGATCCTCTCCCACAGACTGCCTTTTCCGAGCTCTCGTCCCAACTGATCTTCTCGTCTGAACCATTCCTCGGCACTGCTGATCCTGTTGGGGTGGATCTCGTCGAGCAGGGCGTAGTCGCGGGTGATGATCCCGTGTTTCCAGATGTTCCAGAACCCGGTGAAGTTTTCCCGGAAGCTCATGGTGCTCTTGTCGTTTGGGTCTGCGTTGTACCCGGCCGGCAGGTCCGCAACCCCGCTGAGTGGCCCGTTCTTCCAATAGTCATCGAGATCAGTGTCGATGTACTGGGCGGGGTGTCCGGTCACCTTCTCGAACGCCGACGCGACTTCGGTGTAGGTCATGTGGCCGATGGCCACTTCCAGGTTCATGCCGTTGGCCAGGCGTGGATGGTCGAAAAGCCAGCGTACGTAAAAGCCGCAGTCGTCCAGAGCCACGTGCGGGATGGCTCCCTGGCCGAGGGGAACTCGCCAAGTGACGACGCCGTCTTCGACGGTTGGCGTCATGGGGGTCAGTGGCGAGATGGTCATTTCGATGTAGGGGCCCGACGTGAAAACTGCCGCACCCATCCTGTTCCCGTTTTGGTTCTGGGACAGGATCCATTCGGCGATGCGCCCCTTGCCGTCATAGTGGCCCGCGCGAAACGTGGAGTCATAGCCGGATTTCTTGAGCGCATAGTCCAGATTTCCGTAGACGAAGAACTTGATTCCCTCTTCGAGGGCGATCTCGTAGCTACGGATGGCCCAGTAGGTTTCGGTTTTCTCGCCGGTGTTGAATCCGTCGATGTTGACGTACGCCCCGTCGCATCCGCGGAACCCTTCCCGCAGGACGTCATCATCGGCGAATGAACCTTCAACGATGGAGACGTTGCCAAGCGCGAGCAAGGCTTGGGCCCGCGACGAGGTGGCGTCACGGGTCAGCACTCGCACGGAGTACTTCCCGTCTGCGACGAGGTCACGCACGATCGGCATCCCTTGAGCGCCGGTGCCGCCGATGACGAAAACGGTGGAGGTGTGTTCGGACATGGCGTTGGACTCCGTTGGTTGGCTGCGCGGGATCCCGAAATCCAATATTGAACCGATCGGTTCAATAAGTCAAATCGTCGGTACCATCGCCGGGTGGGTCGGCTGAAGCAGTTCGACGACGCGACGGTGGTGCGCGCCGCCCGCGACGCGTTCTGGCAGCGCGGCTATGCCTCGACCTCCCTGGCGGACCTCGAGGCGGCGACCGGACTGAGCCGATCCAGCCTGTACCTGACCTACGGCAGCAAGAGAGGGCTGTTCGCCCGCGCGCTTCGGAACTACCTGGACGAGCTGATCTGGCCGATCCTTGCGCCCATGGAGGCCACCGGGGCCGGCCGCGAGGAAATCGCCGGCTACTTTGTCGCGCAGGCGGCCCGTCTTCGCGGTTCGCCGCACGCACACTTGCCGCGCGGGTGCCTGATCGCCAACACGTCGACGGAGCTGAATGTCCTCGACGACGAGGCCGTCCAGGTCGTTCTGCAGTACCGCAGCCGCGTGCGGGCGGCCATCCTCCACGCGCTGGGCGGGACGGCCGAAAGCGTTCACGACCGCGAAGCCAAAGCGGACATCCTGGCGGCGGCGCAAATCGGCGTGATGATCACCGCGCGGGTTGACCCGAATACGGCAGCGACGCTGGCCGAGACGATCGCGACCGAGGTCAAAACCTGGTGAATGTCAGCGCAGCAGGCGCAGCGCCGCGTCCACCGCGAGCGCGGGCACATCGAGTTTCTTGGATCGCAAATCGTGCCGGGCGCCGGCGATTTCGACAATCTCGATCGGTGCGGCGACCAGTGCCGCCGCCGCACGAACCTCGTCGGGGGTTCCGAAGGGGTCCGACGTGCCGTGGGTGAACACCGTCGGCACCGTGATGTTGGGCAGGTGTTCGGTGCGGGGCCGTTCGGGCTTGCCGGGCGGATGCACCGGATAGGAGAACAGCGTCAGCACGTCCACCGGTGCTTCGTCGGCGGCGACCACCATCGACGTCTGCCGGCCACCGTAGGAATGTCCGCCGGCGATCAGCGGGCCGTCGGCGAGGTCGCGGCACACGGTGATCGCCTCCACGATTCCGGCACGGTCGCCCGCCGCCGAGCCGGACGGCGGGCCGGTGGGCCGGCGCCTGCGATAGGGCAGGTTGTAGCGCACCGCGAGCCAGCCACGTCTCGCCCATTCGTCGCAAACCTGTTGCAGCAGTGCGGATTCCCTGCTACCCCCCGCGCCGTGGGTCAGCACGACCACCCCGGTGGCCGGGCCCGCCGGTCGATGCGCGACACCCGCGATCCGTTCGAGGTTCATGACAACCGGAACAGCGGCGAGACCGGCCCGTGTCCGTGGCCCAGCGGATAGGATGCGCGCAGGCATTCGGTCACCCACCCCTTCGCGAACTGCACCGCGTCGGGCACGGTAAAGCCGTGCGCCAGCGCGCAGGCCGTCGCCGCGGCGAGGGTGTCCCCGGCGCCGTGGTCGTGAATGGTGTCGACCCGCGGTGAGTCGAACTCGTGAAAGTCGGTGCCGTCGAACAAGATATCCGTGCTGTTCGCCGACCCCTGCAGGTGCCCGCCCTTGACCAGCGCCCACTTGGGTCCCAAGGCGTGCAGCGCGTGTGCGGCCTCCCGCTGCGACCGCGAGTCGACGACGTCGATATCGACCAGCAGCCGCACCTCGTGCAGGTTCGGCGTGACCAAGCATGCCAGCGGAAACAGTTCGGTGCGAAGCGAATCCAGTGCGCTCGCGTCCAGCAGCGGGTCGCCGTGCATCGACGCACACACCGGGTCGACCACCAGCGGCGCGTCGCCGCCGTGATCACGCCAGGCCGCGGCGACCGCTTCGATGATTTCGCCCGACGCCAGCATGCCGGTCTTGGCAGCCTGCAGCCCGATGTCGTGACAGACCACCTCGATCTGGGCGGTGATGACGTCGCCGGGGACCTTGTGAAAACCCCTGACGCCCACCGAATTCTGCACCGTCACCGCGCTCACCGCACACAGGGCATGAACCCCGAGCAGCGTGCAGGTGCGCACATCGGCCTGCATACCGGCGCCGCCACCGGAGTCCGATCCGGCGATGGCCAGCACCCGCAGCGGCGTCTCGCCCGGCCCGGGCAGCGGCAGGTACGTCACGTTATAGGTAGATACACCCGATTGCCGTGCTCGGCGAACTCGACCGACTTCTCGGCCATCGCGGCCTCGATGGCTTCCTCGCTGTCGAGCCCGTGCGCGGCGGCGTAGTCGCGGACATCTTGGGTGATCCGCATCGAGCAGAACTTCGGCCCGCACATCGAGCAGAAATGCGCCGTCTTGGCCGGCTCGGCGGGCAGCGTCTCGTCGTGGAACTCCCGTGCCGTGTCGGGGTCCAACGACAACGCGAACTGATCGTTCCAGCGGAACTCGAAGCGTGCCGTGCTCAAGGCGTCGTCGCGCTCCTGCGCGCGCGGATGGCCCTTGGCCAAGTCCGCCGAGTGCGCGGCGATCTTGTAGGCGATCACCCCGTCCTTGACGTCCTTGCGGTCGGGCAGTCCCAGGTGCTCCTTCGGGGTCACGTAGCACAGCATCGCGGTACCGGCCTGCGCGATGATGGCCGCGCCGATCGCGGAGGTGATGTGGTCGTAGGCCGGCGCGATGTCGGTGGCCAGCGGGCCCAGCGTGTAGAACGGCGCCTCCTCGCACAGCTCCTCCTCGAGCCGCACGTTCTCGACGATCTTGTGCATCGGGATGTGTCCCGGACCCTCGATCATCACCTGTGCGCCATGGGCTTTCGCGATTTTCGTCAGCTCGCCCAGGGTGCGCAGCTCGGCGAACTGCGCGGCGTCGTTGGCGTCGGCGATCGAGCCCGGACGCAGCCCGTCACCGAGCGAGAAGGTGACGTCGTAGCGCGCGAAGATGTCGCAGAGCTCTTCAAAGTTGGTGTATAGGAACGACTCCCGGTGATGCGCCAGGCACCAGGCGGCCATGATCGACCCGCCGCGGGACACGATGCCGGTGACGCGCTTGGCGGTCAGCGGCACATAGCGCAGCAGCACGCCGGCGTGCACGGTCATGTAGTCCACACCCTGCTCGCACTGCTCGATCACGGTGTCGCGGTAGATCTCCCACGTCAGCTCGGTCGGATCGCCCTTAACCTTTTCCAGCGCCTGATAGATCGGCACCGTGCCGACCGGCACCGGCGAATTGCGCAGGATCCACTCGCGGGTTTCGTGGATGTTCTTGCCGGTGGACAGGTCCATGATGGTGTCGGCGCCCCAGCGGGTGGCCCACACCATCTTGTCGACCTCTTCGGCGATCGACGACGTCACCGCCGAGTTGCCGATGTTCGCGTTGACCTTGACCGCGAATGCCTTGCCGATGATCATCGGCTCGCTCTCGGGGTGGTTGTGGTTGGCCGGAATCACCGCGCGGCCGCGGGCGACCTCGTCGCGCACCAGCTCGACCGACACGTCCTCGCGCGCGGCGATGAACGCCATCTCCGCGGTGATCTCGCCGGCGCGGGCGCGCTGCAGCTGGCTCCCGCGGTCGCGGACCACGCCGGGCCGCGCCGGCAACCCCGCCGCGAGGTCGATCATCGCCTCCGGATCCGTATACGGACCGGAGGTGTCGTAGAGGTCGAAGTGGTCGCCGGTGGACAGGTGCACCCGTCGGAACGGAACCTTGAGACCAGCGCCGGTGCCCGGCGCCGCAATTTCGCGATAGGCCTTGCTACTGCCCGCGATGGGTCCCGTGGTCACGGACGGTTCGACAGTTGCGGTCATTGTCATCTCCCTACGCCGGCATTACCCGGTCAGGTTCGTACGGTCGACGGCCCCAGCCGTCCTCTCAGCGCACTGGGCGTGCGCTCCCGCGTCCTATTGTTTGATCGTCCGCACGCGACGTTACCCCCAACCCCGTGCCTGACGACTCTCGCCGTCGAATCCAGCCGGTGGAATGATGGAGACGTGCCACAGCCCACGCCAACGACCGGCGACGCCGAGGGCGCCGCCTCGGGACACTTGAGCGTCGGCAGCTTCCGCTTCTGGTTCGCCGGCGAGCGCTGGGAATGGTCCGACGAGGTCGCGCGGATGCACGGTTACGAACCCGGGTCGGTGGTGCCGACGACGGACCTGCTTCTGTCGCACAAGCATCCGGATGACCGTGAACACGTCCGTGATCTGCTCGACCACGCGGTGCAGTCGGGAGAGTCGTTCTCCAGCCGCCACCGCTTCATCGACACCGCCGGCGGTGAGCACGATGCGATCGTCGTGGCCGACCGCATCGTGGACGAATCGGGTGCGGTGCTGGGTACGGCGGGCTACTACATCGACCTCACCGACACATTCGGTGAAGCGCGCTCGGAGACCCGGCAGGAGGTGCTCGACGAGGCGCTGCCGGACTTGTTCGAGAACCGCGCGGCCATCGAGCAGGCCAAGGGCGTGCTGATAGCCGTCTACCGGGTGAGTGCGGATCAGGCCTTTCGGGTGCTGCAGTGGCGCTCTCAGGAGACCAACGTCAAGCTGCGTGTGCTGGCCAAACAGCTCGTCGCCGAAGTCGTCAGCCTGCCGCCGCCGTCGCCCACCGTGCAAAGCCAGTTCGACCACGTGCTGCTGACCGTGCACGAGCGCGTCCCCGCCGAATCCACCCGGTGACGGGGCGCGGCTAGACCTCTTCCATCGCCTCGCCGAGTTCTTCGAGGACCTTGTTGTGGTGGTTGCTTGCCAACAGATGTCCGGCCGCGATGACCATGGCCACCGGCCAGTCGATGAGTTCGAACGCCGCCAGCGCGGCCAGACCGCCGTAGTAGGCCATTTGCTCGGGCCGCGGAATCTCCAGCTGGCCGAAAACCGGAAGATTGACGGCGAAGGTCTCGCCTTCGCGGATTTTCTGCACCGCCTCGCTCTGCGAGGTCCCCCTGCGAGCCTTCTTTTCGGCCATCATTTGCCTTTCCGTAACTAAGGATTTGCCGTTGAGCCGGGTCGGGTGGTCAACGTCGGACATATGTCGACGACCAACGCCCTGGCCGATCCGATGACTTCGACGGTAGCTTCTGTGCTGACCATGCCCGTACAGCAGCTGTATGCGCTGCTCTGGCGCGTGGGCGTCGTGGAGATTGTGGAGCCCGATCCGATGTCTCGTCGCGCCTCCGAGCCCGCGCCAGCGAGCCGGGCGGGGCACAGCCGAGCAGTCGGCTGAGCCCGGTACTCAAACATTCAGTTGGTGCTGCGCAATTGGGCGCTGCCCGTCCGGCGGCCCGTCGTCTTCTTGGCCGGCCGCTTGGCGGCGGCTTTCTGGGCCTTTTGCGGGGGCTGCTCCGTCGGAACCGGCTTGAGGTTTGCTTTGCCAGCCGTTGGCGTCTCCGGTTTGCGGTTCAGCCGCTGCAGCAACAGCGCCCCGCCGCCGACCGCCAACAGCACCGGCCACTCGACCAAGCCGGCGACACCGAGCGCACCGAGGGCCAGCGCGGCCGCGGGCGTCGAGTGACTGCCAGAGTTGATTCCGCGCCTAATGCCTTCCGCGGCTCCGGTTACGCCGCCGACGATTCCGTTCACCGCCGCGCCGCCCACCGCTCCAGCGGTCGCCGTGGTCGCCGCTGCCGCACGATTCACCGTTTTGCCCACGCTTCGGACTGTTCCGCCAACGACACCCATAGCAACTCCCTGGCCTTAGATATCGCAAGCGTACGCCGGCTCTGCACGATTTCAACGGGAGCGAACGGCCGTACGGATTCGGCTCAGCGAATGTCGATCAGCACGGGCGCGTGATCGCTCGGCGCCTTGCCCTTGCGCTCCTCACGGACGATCTGCGCATCGATCACGCGGACGGCCAGAGCCGGCGACGCGAGGATGAAGTCGATGCGCATGCCCCGGTTCTTCGGGAACCGCAACTGGGTGTAGTCCCAGTAGGTGTAGACCCCGGGGCCCGGTGTGAAAGGCCTTACCACGTCGCTGAATTGCGCGTCGACGATGGCGTTGAACGCGCGCCGCTCCGGCTCGGAGACGTGCGTGGCCCCGGCATAGAATTCGGTGCTCCATACGTCGTCGTCGGTGGGGGCGATATTCCAGTCGCCGACCAGCGCGATCTGCGCTGTGGGATCGTCGTGCAACCAGCCGGCCGCCGTATCGCGCAGCGCGGCAAGCCAATCCAGCTTGTAGGCGTAGTGCGGATCGACCAGGGCTCGTCCGTTCGGCACGTAGAGGCTCCACACCCGAACACCACCGCAGGTGGCGCTCAGGGCGCGGGCCTCCGCCGCGGCGGCCACCTCGGGCTTGCTACTCCAGCTGGGCTGGCCGTCGAAGCCGATCTGCACTTGCTCCAGACCGACGCGGGACGCGATGGCGACACCGTTCCATTGGTTGAAGCCGACGTGTGCGACCTCGTAGCCGAGTTCGAAGAACGGCAGGGCGGGAAATTGGCCATCGGCGCATTTGGTCTCCTGCATGGCCAGCACGTCGACGTCGGCGCGAGCAAGCCAGTCGACGACGCGGTCCAGGCGGGTGCGGATCGAATTCACGTTCCAGGTGGCGAGCCGCAGCGTGCCGTCGGGCATGGCTAGACCGTATCGATTCTTCGGGCCGGCATGTAGCGGCGGCGGTGGTGCAGCCGGAAGCCGAGCGCATCGGCGAATGCGATGCCGGCGCTGTCGTCGTCGCCGACTTGCACGCAACACCGAGTTGCGCCGCGACTCGCACCCCAGGCCAACAGCGCCTCGCCCGCTGGGCGTGCCGGTTCACCCGCCACGGAAAGGAACATCCACCGGGTGCCGTCGGGTGCGTCGGTCACCGCGGCTCGCCAGCGCTCCCGTTGTATGACGCTCGGGTCCGGCGGTGACGGTGGCGTGACGCTCGACAGGTTGCGCACCGAGACTCGCTCCGTGTGCTCGGCCGCCAGGCCGGGCGGCGGCCGCAGCAACCGGTCGGGAAACGCCAGCCAGGGTGTCAGGCCGCGCCGGTCGTACCAGTCGGTGATCGCGGGGATCGAAGCGATGTGGGCCGAAATATCCAGGGGTACAGCGGAATTGGCCCAGAGGGTGGTATCGTCTCCGGCGCGCAGGAGCCAGCCGTCCAGCCACGCGTGTTCGACCCCAGGCCACGCGGCGGCGGCCGCGTGTTCGAGTGCCCGGATGGCCGACGCGCGCACCGGTGCGTCGGTCAGCACCCGCAGCGCCACCACTTCGGCGGGCGAGCACTCGACGACAGCGCCGGTTTTCGTCCGTACTCGCACCACCGGTTCGACCGCCAGCAGGTGCCCCACCGCATCGGTTAGCGGTGGGACCGAACCGGCGGGGCGTCGGTAGCGAACCGTCACCCGCGTTCCCGGCTCGGGCCACGAGACCATCAGTGGCCGAACGGGTCTGGTCCCTCGCCGGGCAACCACGACAAACCCGGAACGCCCCAGCCGTGCGACTTCACCGCGCGCTTCGCGGCGCGGGCGTGTCGGCCGATGAGTCGGTCCAGATAGAGAAAGCCGTCCAGGTGCCCGGTCTCGTGCTGCAGCATGCGCGCGAACAGGCCGGTGCCCTCGATGGCGACCGGGCTGCCGTCGGCGTCGAGCCCGGTGACCCGCGCCCACTTCGCGCGGCCGGTGGGGAACGACTCGCCGGGAACCGACAAGCACCCTTCGTCGTCGTCGCCGGGGTCGGGCATGGTCTCGGGGATTTCGGAAGTTTCCAGGACGGGATTGACGACCACACCGCGGCGGCGGTCCGTCATTCCGCGGTCCTCGGCGCAGTCGTAGACGAACAGCCGCAGTCCGTAGCCGATCTGGTTGGCGGCCAACCCCACCCCGTGGGCGGCGTCCATGGTGTCGTACATGTCGGAGACCAATGTGGCCAGATCCGCAGGGAGCGAACCATCGGCGGCCACCGCCACCGGTGTGGTCGGGGCGTGCAAGACCGGATCGCCCACGATGCGAATGGGTACGACTGCCATGGTCGGCTAGCTTAGGCGGGGTGGACATCGGCTTGGGGGACAGCCGGGCAATCTTGGCCAATCGGCCGACTCGCGGGTCTGGATTACGGCTTGAGGGTTCGCGGCGTGGTTCAATATTCGCCGAAACATGCCCCTATGTAAGTCAAGTCATTCGCACAGTTGAGAATCGCCGAGAAGGGTCCAGGGGAAGCGATATGGACAGCGCCATGGCGCGGGCAAATCGATCGGGGGACGACTCTGAAATCGCCGATGGGCTGACGCGCCGCGAACACGACATCCTCGCATTCGAACGCCAGTGGTGGAAATTTGCCGGGGTCAAGGAAGAAGCGATCAAAGAGCTGTTCTCGATGTCCGCGACGCGCTACTACCAGGTGCTCAACGCGCTGGTGGACCGGCCCGAGGCGCTGGCCGCCGACCCGATGCTCGTGAAGCGGTTGCGACGGCTGCGCGCCAGCCGCCAGAAGGCCCGCGCGGCGCGGCGCCTGGGCTTCGAGGTCACCTGACACCTGACGCGCCTTTGCAGGTTCCGGCCCGGTTCTAGCTACAGTGGGCTGCGATGAAAGAGCGCGTCCCCGACTCGACGGGGCTTCCCCTGCGGGCCATGGTGATGGTGCTGCTGTTCCTCGGCGTCATTTTCCTGCTGCTGGGCTGGCAGGCCCTGGGTAGCTCGGGAAACTCCGAGGACGACTCGGCGTCGCAGGTGTCCAGCATGACCAGCACCACGTCGACGACGGCCTCGACGACCGGTAAGCCCCCGGCGAACCAGGCCGAGGTGCGCGTGTACAACGTCTCGTCCAAAGAGGGCGTCGCCGCACACACCAAGGACCAGCTCACGGGTGCCGGCTTCAAGGTCACCGAGGTTGGGAACCTGTCGATCCCCGATGTCGCGGCCACCACGGTGTACTACACCGACGCCGACGACGAGCACGCCACCGCCGATGCCGTCGGCCAGAAGTTGAGCGCGCCCGTCCAACCGCGGATCCCCGCACTGGCCAACCAGCCGCCCGGCGTCATCGTGTTGGTGACCGGCTGACGTTCGCATCGCTGCAAATTCGGAGGTCGGCGGGCTAGGCTTCCGCTATGCCTAAGCACCGCAATGTCGCAGCCGCCGCCACGTTCGCGATCGCGTTGGTCGGTGCGTGTTCGTCGCCCCAACACGCGTCGACGACCCCGGGCACCACGCCCACGGTCTGGACCGGCTCGCCCGCGCCGTCGGGAGGCTCGGGCGAGGAGGGGGCGCCCGCGGGCGCCGGCGCGGCGTCCGCATCGCAGCGCATGATCACCCATCTGAAGGCTCCGGACGGCGCCCAGGTCGCAACCGCGACGCTCGAGTTCGCCAACGGGTATGCCACCATCACGATCGCGACGACCGGTCCGGGTCAGCTCACGCCCGGCTTCCACGGGGTGCACATCCACAAGGTGGGCAAGTGCGAGCCGAATTCGGTCGCACCCACCGGCGGCGCGCCCGGCGACTTCTTGTCCGCCGGCGGGCACTTCCAGGTGCCCGGGCACGCGGCCGAGCCGGCCAGCGGTGACCTGACGTCGCTGGAGGTTCGCAAGGACGGTTCGGGGACGCTGATGACGACCACCGACGCGTTCACGATGGAAGACCTGTTGAATGGCGAGAAGACCGCGATCATCATTCACGCCGGTGCCGACAACTTCGGCAACATCCCGCGCGATCGCTACACCCAGACCAATGGCACGCCGGGGCCCGACGCGACGACGATGAGCACCGGCGACGCCGGCAAGCGGGTGGCCTGCGGTGTCATCGGTGCCGGCTAACAAGACCCGCGCTCGCATCGATTTCAAGCGCTCACCGCGGCCGACCATCGGCGTGGAGTGGGAGTTCGCGCTCGTCGACGCGCAGACCCGCGACCTGAGCAACGAGGCCACCGCCGTCATCGCCGAGATCGGCGAAAACCCGCGCGTGCACAAGGAATTGCTGCGCAACACCGTCGAGGTCGTCAGCGGTATCTGCGATTGCACCGGGCAGGCGATCGAGGACCTGCGCGAAACTCTGGGACCGGCACGCCGGATCGTCCGCGACCGCGGCATGGAGCTGTTCTGCGCGGGCACCCATCCGTTCGCGCGATGGTCCACCCAGAAGCTCACCGACGCGCCCCGCTATGCCGAGCTGATCAAGCGCACGCAGTGGTGGGGCCGGCAGATGCTGATCTGGGGTGTGCATGTGCACGTCGGAATCTCGTCGGCGCACAAGGTGATGCCGATCATGTCGTCGCTGCTGAAGTACTACCCGCATCTGCTCGCGTTGTCCGCCTCTTCACCGTGGTGGGGCGGCGAGGACACCGGATACGCCAGCAATCGCGCGATGATGTTTCAGCAGTTGCCCACCGCCGGGCTGCCGTTCCAGTTCCAGACCTGGGCGGAGTTCGAGGGCTTCGTCTACGACCAGAAGAAGACCGGCATCATCGACCATATGGACGAAGTCCGTTGGGACATCAGGCCTTCGCCGCATCTGGGCACCCTCGAGGTGCGTGTCTGCGACGGCGTGTCCAACCTGCGCGAGCTGGGCGCGCTGGTGGCGTTGACGCACTGCCTGATTGTCGACCTGGACCGCCGGCTGGACGCCGACGAGTCGTTGCCGACCATGCCGCCCTGGCATGTGCAGGAGAATAAGTGGCGAGCCGCCCGCTACGGCCTGGACGCGATCATCATCCAGGACGCCGACAGCAACGAGCGCCTGGTCACCGAGGATCTCCTCGACGTGCTGAACCGGCTCGAGCCCGTCGCGAAGTCGCTGCACTGCGCTGACGAATTGGCCGCGGTGGCCGACATCCCGCGAGTGGGAGCCTCCTACCAGCGGCAGCGGCGGGTCGCCGAAGACCATGACGGCGATCTGCGCGCCGTTGTCGACGCGCTCGTGGGCGAGCTGGACAGCTGAGTCATGCCGGACCTCGAAGCTGTTGACATGGCGATGTTTCCGCTCGAATCGGCGGTGCTGCCCAACCAGGATCTGCCGCTGCGGATTTTCGAGCCCCGCTACGTCGCGCTGGTGCGCCACTGCGTCGAGGCCGGCGATCCCTTCGGCGTGGTGCTCATCTCCCGCGGGCGCGAGGTCGGCGGCGGCGAGACGCGGTGTGACGTCGGCGTTTTGACCCGGATCATCGAATGCGTCGATCACGGCCTCGACCGATACTCGCTGCGCTGCCGTACCGGCGAGCGAATTCGGGTGCGCGAGTGGCTGACCGACGACCCCTACCCGCGGGCGACCGTCACGCAGTGGCCCGACGAGCCGGGGGATCCGGTGACCCGCGCGCAGCTGCACGACCTCGAGGACCGGGTGATCGCACTGTTCGAGCGGATCGCCGAAGCGCGCGGCGCGCAGCTGCCGGGCCGCGACGTGCTACTGGGCTACGAGGAAGCCGACGCGGACGACCCAGGCTCGCTCATGTTCGCGTTGGCATCCCGCCTTCCGATCGGCACCGCCGACCGTTACGCCGTGCTGTCCGCGCCGTCGGCGGCCGATCGGCTGGCCGCGCTGCGCGAGGCCGTGGACACCGTTGCCGAGATGGTGGAGTTCCAGCTATCCGAATGAATACCGATGTGACAGTTGAGATCGACGGCGGCGTGGCGGTGCTCACGCTGAATCGTCCCGAACATCTCAACGCCTACACCGCCGAGATGGGCGCGCTGCTGAGTCGGGCTTATCGGGATTGCGACGGTGACGACAACGTCCGCGCAATCGTCGTCACCGGGGCGGGCGGCGCCTTCTGCGCCGGCGCGGACTTCTCGGGCAACGTATCGCCGTTCGACGCCCCGGCCGAGACCTTCTCGGCATCGCCGATCAACCCGGCGGCCTTCGAATTGCGCAAGCCGGTGATCGCCGCGCTCAACGGCCACGCCATCGGCATCGGCCTGACCATCGCGCTGCAGGCCGACATCCGCATCGTCGCGAGCGACGCCAAATACGGTGTGGTGCAAGTGCGCCGGGGCGTGATTCCGGACTGCATGTCGCACTGGACGTTGGCGCATCTGACCACCCTGGGCGCGGCCGCGGAGATACTGCTCACCGGCCGCACCTTCACCGGCGCGGAAGCCGTCGGGCTCGGCGTCGCCAACGCGGCGTTGCCCGCCGAACGGGTGCTGGCCCATGCGATGGAGATGGCGCGCGACATCGCGGTCAATGTCGCCCCGATGTCCGCGGCGCTGGCCAAGCGGCTGCTGTGGGACAGCGCGATCAACAACTACACAGCGCGGGAGGTCGCGTCGCTGGAAACGCAACTGCACCACCGGGTGATGGGAACCGCGGACGCCCGCGAAGGTGTCGCCGCGTTCCTGGATCGCCGGCCGCCGCGGTTCAGCGCGCGGGTTTCCGCCGAGTGGACGGCTCTACCGGAGCCGTGAGAGCTCACCGCGCCGCACACAACTCCTCGGACAGGATCCACAACTGCGCCGCGCGCTCGGTGTCGCGGGCATAGGGCGCGACCGCGTCGCTGACACGGCAGTCTTCGAGATACGAGCCACCCCGGTCCGCCAGGTCGGGGCTTACCGCCGCCCACACCTGGGTTGCCGCACCGTGTTCGGGCGTCACGACGTCGAGGAAGCCCTCGGACGCTTCGCCGCGTGCCGCGCCGCCGGCGGCGGCGTGTTTGCGTAGCTGGGAGAAATCCGAGCGCGACATGTACCGCGCCAGCGACGTGGCGACGGTGCCGGGATGGACGGCGTAGGCGCGGATTCCGCTCTCGCGCAGGCGCCGGTTCGCCTCGACGGCGTGCAGGATGTTCGCCGTCTTGGACGCGCCGTACGCGGCGAACTTGTCGTAGTCGCGGCCCATCCAGTTGGGATCGCCGAAGTCGACGTCGCCCAGGAGGTGACCGCGCGACGACAGCATCACGATGCGGGCGTTTCCGGCGGCCGCGAGCTGCGGGACCAGGAGCCGGGTGAGTTCGAAATGCCCGAAATGGTTTGTCCCGATCTGCATTTCGAATCCATCGTGCGTCCGTCCGAAGGGGGTGAACATGACGCCGGCGTTGTTCATCAACACATGGATCACCGGCGCGAGGTCGCCGATCGCCGTGGCCGCCGCGCGCACGCTGGAAAGCGCGGTGAGGTCGAGGTGAACCGTCGACGTCCGCGCTCCGGGCACTTCGGCCCGAATCCATTCGGCGGTCTGGGCCAGCGCGTCATGGTTGCGCGCGGCCAGCACCACATGCGCGCCCGCGGCGGCCAGCGCCCGTGCCGACTCACGGCCCAGGCCGGACGACGCGCCCGTGATCACACACGCCTTGCCGGACAGGTCGATTCCCTCGACGACCTGTAGGGCCGTCGGGCGTTCGGTCATCGCGATCCGGCTTCCCGCTCGGCCAAGGACTTCAGCGTGAGCAGCTGCTTGCGCATCATCACCAGGTCGCCCAGGGCCAGCGCGCGAGCGGGCAGCCGCGGCCCCGCGAACCACACGCGCGCGTGCAGCCGCGAGCCGGGCCCCTCCGGCCGGACCGCGTAGGTGACGGTGACGCCCTTGGACCGCAGGGTGATCTGCTCGTCGTCGGTGAACGACTGCAAGGTGAACACGGTCATGAATCGCTGTCCCACTTCGAGGTGAACCAGTTCGGGGTCGCGCGCTCGAGGACTGCGGCGGCCGAGGTTGTCCAGGATGTCATAGCTATAGGGCGCTACGCGCAACTGGCACAGCCAGCAGAACACGATCGACCGCGGCGCGGCGATGCTGATCGCGCGGTCGGCCTGGACGCCGGCGCGCCCGCACAGCGCATCGCATGGCAGCGGAACCGTCCGTTCCGCCGGCCGCGCCCCCCACGTCAGGCCCGGGCTCAAGGGACGGCCGCTCCGCGGGTGAGGCCGCGGCGGGCGCTGCGCGCCATCAGCCGCGGCGCCACGATCCGGTGCAGCGGGCCGACCGCGGACCAGACCACTCGGGCGGCGACCTTGTGACGGTAGTGCAGGCGCGTGGTGAGGACGGCGCGCCGACCGTCCTCGCGCCCCAGCGTCAGCCGCGCGTCCATGAGGGGCCCGCCCGTCGCCAGTTCGATCTCGTCGCGATCCGAATGCGCGATCGGCCAGCCGATTACGTGCTCGGGCGAGGAATACGGGCCCAGGCGAAATCTCAGGATGTGGCGGTGGATCCAGACGACGAGGTCGCCCAGGGTGCCCGGCTCGTCCCCCAACCCGTCGCGGATAGCCTGTTCGGCGGTGCGCGAGTCGCCGTCCAGGATAGGGATTTCGAAGACGTCCGCGTAGTCGGCCGCGGTCTCGCCGGTTTGTGCCGGCGCCGCGAGCACGGCCGCGGCGATGCGGCGCAGGGTCCATCGCACCGCGACGCGGTGCCCGCCGGTTCCGATGACCAGCGCGCGATAGGCCTTGCCGTGGACACCCGGGAAATCCGCCCACGTCGCCGCCCGCAGCCGGGTCTGCTGTCCCGATTCGTCCAGCTCGAACACCCAGCGGTAGACGGCGAACGGGTGGCGCCCCTTCAGCGCGAACCGTTCGGGTGGCCGCGCCTCGTCCAGCACGAAACCGGGCGGCACCGTGCAGGGGTCGCGCGGGTCGCGGCACATCACTTGCAGCAGTGCCGACCACGTGTCGTCGCGATTCGCGTCAACGGTTATGGCATGCTCATCGATATAGGGTAATCGTTCCATATAGAAGGATCGTACTAGATCATGGCCCCACCGCGGAAGCACGAAACCGATGTGATCCTCGACGCAGCGCGGGCGCTGGTGCTCGACGGCGGACCGCGGGCGGCGAGCGTGGCCGCGATCGCGAAGTCCAGCGGTGCGCCGGCCGGCACGCTGTATCACCGGTTCGGCAACCGCGACGGCATCTTGGCGGCGGCGTGGCTGAGGGCGCTGGAACGCTTTCAGGCGCGGGCGATGGCGGCCGGGACGAAAACGGCCGACCCGATGGAGAGCGCCGTCGCGATGGCCGTCGCGGCCATCGGTTTTACTCGCGACCTTCCCGAGGACGCCCGGCTGTTGTTGACGATGCGGCCGGGTGATCTGCTCGACGGCGAGCCCGACGCGGCGTTCTCGCAGACGCTGGCGGCGATGAACGCGCCGCTGATCCAGCGGGTCCGCGGCCTGGCGCGGGAGCTGTTCGGCAGCGGCAGTGCGCGGTCCGTCGATGCGGTCGCCCGGGCGGTTGCCGACCTGCCGTACGCCGTGGTGCGGCGCCACGCGCATGACGAGCCGATGCCGCGCTGGCTCGAAGCCGACGTGGCGGCGGCGGCGAGGGCGATGCTAGAGGGCTTTGGCGAACGCGCGTAGCGCGTCCACCTGGACCGGATCGAGCGAGGGGCGCACGGTTTTGCGGGCCGCCGCGAGGTCGGCCGCCGTCACGTCCGCGGCGTCGATGGACCGGCGCATCGCGCTGAGCGCGGCCTCCCGCAGCAGGGCCACGCAATCGGCCGCGCTGTAGCCGTCGAGTTCCGCGGCCACGTCATCGAGGTTGACGTCGGCGCTCAGCGGGATGGATTTGCCTGCGGTGCGCAGGATTTCGCGGCGGGCGGCGGCGTCGGGCGGTTCGACGAAGACCAGCCGTTCCAGCCGGCCCGGGCGGAGCAGCGCGGGGTCGATCAGATCGGGCCGGTTGGTGGCGCCCAGCACCACGACGTCGCGCAGCGGGTCGATGCCGTCGAGTTCGGTCAGCAGCGCGGCCACCACCTTGTCGGTCACGCCGGAGTCGAAGCTCTGGCCGCGCCGCGGCGCCAGCGCATCGATCTCGTCGAGGAACACCAGTGACGGTGCCGAATCGCGGGCCCGCCGGAACAGTTCGCGGACGGCCTTTTCCGAGGCGCCCACCCACTTGTCCATCAGCTCGGAGCCTTTGACCGCGTGCACGCTCAGCTGTCCGGTGCTGGCCAGCGCGCGGACCACGAAGGTCTTGCCGCAGCCCGGCGGGCCGTACAGCAGCACCCCGCGCGGCGGGTCGACACCCAACCGGGCGAAGGTGTCGGGATGCTGCAACGGCCACAGCACCGCTTCGGTCAGCGCCTGTTTGGCCTCGGCCATGTCGCCGACGTCGTCGAGCGTGACATTGCCGACGGTCAGTTCCTCGCTGGCCGAACGGGACAGCGGCCGGATGACGCTGAGCGCGCCGACGAGGTCGGGCTGCTCCAGCTTGGGCGGCTGGCCGTCGACGCTGGCGCGCGAGGCCGCCCGCAGGGCCGCTTCGCGCACCAGTGCGGCCAGGTCGGCGGCAACGAAACCCGGTGTGCGGCCCGTGATTTCGTCGAGATCGAGGTCGCCGGTGGGCACCGGCTTGAGCAGTGTCTCCAGCAGTGCCCTGCGGGTGGCCGCGTCGGGCAGCGTCAGGCCGAGTTCGCGGTCACACAGCTCGGGGGCACGCAGTCGCGCGTCGAGCTGATCGGGCCGCGAGGAGGTGGCGATCAACGCGACCCCGTCCGTGGCCACCGCGATGCGCAGCTCGGCGAGGATGAGGGCCGCTACCGGCTCGGCGGCCTCCGGCAGCAGGGCGTCGACGTCGCTGATCATCAGGACACCGCCGCCGTCGCGGATCGTGGTCGCCGCCGCGGCCACGGCCTTCAACCGATCCTCGGCGGCCAGGGCGCCGACCTCCGGGCCGTCGAGCTCCACCAGCCTGCGACCGGCGCTCACCGCGCGGACCAGCGTCGCCTTGCCGACGCCGGCCGGACCCGACACCAGCACACCCAAATTAGTCCCGGCGCCAAGGGTTTTCAGCAGATGCGGTTCGTCGAGCGCCAGCTTGAGCCACTCGGTGAGCTTGGCGGCCTGCACCTGCGCGCCCTTGAGGTCCTCGGCGTGGATCGGCGGGTTCGCGAGGCTGGCCGAGCCCCGGGCCGGCGCGGCGGTGCTCGGGGGAACGCCGGCGCCCCAGGTGACAAGCGAGTTCGGTTGCACGCTGACCGGTCCCTCGGGGTCGACGCCGGTGACGGTCAGCAGCTCCGACGTCCAGCTGATCCCGACCGCCGACGCCAGTGCAGTGGCAGCCGCGCGGCTGCCGGCAGGGGCCGATGTACCCGGGCCCAGGTCGCGCGGCAGCAGCGACACCGCGTCGCCGACCGTCATCACCTTGCCCAGCAAGGCCTGCCGCAGGTTCGTCGGCGTGATCGATTGGGTGGTCAGCGTCGAGCCGGACAGCGTCACCGACCGCGCGCCGTAGACGGTGACCGGGCTGACGATCACCGCGGTGCCCTCGCGCAGCCCGGCGTTGGACAGCGTCACGTCGTCGAGCAGCACGATGCTCACCGGGATGTCCTGGTCGGCGAGGCCGGCCACCGCGGCCGTGGTCCGCGATCCGGTCAGCGACACGGCATCCCATTCCCGGATGCCAAGGGCGGCAATGGCATTCGGGTGCAATCGGATGACGCCGCGGCGTGAGTCGACGGCCGAGGTGTTCAGCCGCGCGGTGAGGGTGAGCTGGCTGCCCGCGCGGTCGGGGTTCACGGCAGCCGCCTGCCCGGCTTGCGCAGCCCCAGCCGCGTCATCGATCGGCGGTTCGGGTGCGCCTGGCGGATCGCGCGCCGCGTCGCGCGCCGCTGCTTGGGTTCGTCGTCCCAAGCCTCGGGGTGCGCGGCCAGCCAGCGCTGGCTGTGCACCGCGAAGGGGACGTGGCACAGGTAGGCGACGATGATCACCCAGATCAGCATGTAGGGAGCCAGCACCGCGGCGGCCGCGGCGATGGCCAGCAGGGCCAGCAGCGGAGCAGCCCAGTTCGGCGGCACCGCGGCGGCGTGCATCTTGCGCATCGGGATTTTGCTGATCATGAGCGCGGACGTCCCGGTGATCCAGATGCACAGGAACGTCGCCGACGTCCACCAGCCCTCGCCGAACTGCAATTTGAGTCCGATCAGCCCGATCATCGAGATCGCGCCGGCCGGCGCGGGCATCCCGACGAAGAATTCGTGTGTGTAGGCCGGCTGGGACCCGTCGTCCTGCAGGGCGTTGTATCGGGCCAGCCGCAGCACGACGCAGACCGCGTACAGGAGCACGACGACCCAGCCCGCCGGCGACTTCGACAGCATGGTCACGTAGACCACCAGCGCGGGCGTCACTCCGAAGTTCACGGCGTCGGCCAGTGAGTCGATCTCCGCGCCGAGCCGCGACTGAGCGTCCAGGATGCGGGCCACCCGGCCGTCCAGGCCGTCCAGGATCGCCGCCGCGGCGATCAGTGCCATCGCGGCCTTGGGCTGATGCTCGAGGGCGAACTTGATCGACGTCAGCCCCGCGCAGATGGATAGCACCGTCATCGCGCTGGGCAGGATCTGGAGGTTTACCGGGCGCCTCGCGCGGGACCTGCTGATCACGGCAGTTCCGCCAGGACGGTCTCGCCGGCGACCGCTCGCTGCCCCACCTTGACAAGCGGCTCCGCGCCCGGCGGCAGGTAGGTGTCCAACCGGGAGCCGAACCGGATCAGGCCGTAGGTGTCGCCGATCGACAGCTTGTCCCCGACGTGCGCGTCGCACACGATGCGGCGCGCCAGCAGACCGGCGATCTGCACCGCGACGACGTCGGCGCCGCCGGCCGTCCGGATCCGCAGGCTGGTGCGCTCGTTGTCGGTGCTCGCCGACGCCAGATCGGCCGACCCGAAGCGGCCCGGCCGGTGCTGCATCGCGATCACCTCACCACTGACCGGTGCCCGCTGCACGTGAGCGTCCAAGAGCGACAAGAAGATACTGATCCGCGGCAGCGGTGTCTCCGCCATGCCGAGCTCGGCCGGCGGCGCCGCGGAGTCGATCACGCAGACGACGCCGTCGGCGGGCGCGACGATGGCGCCGGGCCGGGTGGGCGGCACCCGCGGGGGATGACGGAAGAACCCCGCGCAGGCACCCGCCGCCAGCAGCCCGGCGCGGCGCAGCCAGCGGTGATTGCGCCCGGCGAAGGCCACCGCCAGGCCCGCGGCGATGAACGGTCGCCCGGCGGGGTGCACCGGCGGGATGGTGGAGCGCACCAACTCCACGATGTGTTGCGGGCCGAAAGTCGGATCCTCGGCCGTCGGGCCGATGGTGCGGGGGCGTCGTGCCACGCGGCCATCTTACGGAGCGACGGCCTAGCTCAGATCCCAGACTTGCAGTTGGGTTCCGGCGGACACTTCCACCACGTTCTCGGGGATGTCCAGCAGCCCGTTCGCCGATGCCAACCACCGCAAATGGTGCGACGCCGGGGGGCCGTAACTGGTGACGCTGCCGGTGTCGGCGTCGAGTATCGCGCGCCGGAATTGGCGCTTGCCGCGCGGCGAGGTCAACGACTCGGCCAGGATCGCGGGCCGGTGTGGGCGCTCGGGATCGGGGAGTCCCATGGCCGCCCGCAGCGCGGGGCGGATGAACACCTCGAAGGACACCAGCGCGCTGACCGGGTTGCCGGGCAGGGTGACGATCGTGGTGCCGGCGACCCTCCCGATGCCCTGCGGCATTCCGGGTTGCATCGCTACCTTCACGAATTCCACGCCCTGATCGCCGTCCCGGCCGAAGGCGTCTTTGACGACTTCGTAGGCGCCGGCGCTGACGCCGCCGCTGGTGATGATCAGGTCCGCGTCCGCCGCGTATCGGTCGAGGAGCGAACTGAATTGGGCGACATCGTCTTCGGCGGTCGCGACGGCGATCACGTCGGCGCCCGCCTCGCGGACGGCCCCGGCCAGCATGATCGAGTTGGACTCGTAGATCTGCCCCGGGCGCAGCGGGGTGCCGGGCGCCACCAGCTCCGACCCGGTCGATATCACCAGCACCCGCTGGCGCGGGATCACGGTCAGCTCCGGCATGCCCAGCGCCGCGGCCAGGCCGAGCACGGCCGGCGTCACGACCTGACCCGCGCGCAGCACCGTGGTGCCGGGCGCGACGTCCTCGCCCGCCCGCCGGATGTGCTTGCCGGGCTCGCGGGGCGCCCGGATCGCGACGGTGTCCACGCCGCCGTCGGTGTCTTCGACCGGCACGATGGCCGTCGCGCCGGCCGGCAGCGGCGCGCCGGTCATGATCCGGTGCGCGGTTTTCGGTTGCAGCGTCAACTGGTCGGTGCGCCCGGCGGGGATGTCCTCGGCGACGGGCAGCACGACGGGGCGTTCGGGCGTGGCTTCCGACGTGTCCTCGGCTCGCACCGCATATCCGTCCATCGCGGAGTTGTCGAAAACCGGCAGCGCCAGCTGCGCGACCACATCCTCGGCCAGGACCAGCCCCTGGGCCTCGGCCAACGCGACCGCGACCGCCGGGCGGGCGTGAATCATGCCCGATACAACACGCTGATGTTCGTCGACTGAGCGCACTCGGCCATTATCGGCCTCCCCGATTTCCGGCTCGCGGACGTACAGTCGAGAACGTGATTACCGGGTTGGCCCACACCGGCGTGTGCGTTCCCGATTGCGAGGCCGCGGTGGCGTTCTACCGAGACGTATTGGGCCTGCGTGTGCTGTCGCCGCCATACGTGATGGCCGGTAACGCCATTCGCGACGACATGGGTGAGATGGTGTCCGATCCCACGATGAAGGCGGCCATCGTCGGGTTCGACGACGGCAGCGACCGCGTCCTCGAAGTGATCGAATACCTCGGCGTCGACGGCGATGGGCAGCGCGCCGCCGCGGCCCTGACCGACCACGGGCTCTCGCACGTCGGGCTGATCTGTCAGGACCTCGACGCGACGCGCGCGGAGCTGGAGAGCAAAGGCGTGCGCTTTCTGGTCAGCGGGATCGCGGATGTCGCGCGGGTGCGCACGACGTGGTTCGTCGACCCGTGGGGAGTGGTGTTCATCCTCGTGGAGAAGACCCGGCCCGAGCGACCCTATTTCGCCCAATGGGGGTGAAGCGCAGGGTCGGTGTCATCGGCGCCGGTGCCGGGGGCATCGCGATGGGCATCCAACTCGCCGACGGCGGATACGATTTCACGATCTTCGACCGCGCCGACGGCTTCGGCGGCACCTGGCGCCACAACACCTTTCCCGGCGCGGCCTGCGACGTGCCGTCGCATCTGTACTCGTACTCGTTCGCGCCGAACCCGCGGTGGAGCAAGACCTATGCCAACCAACCCGAGATCCTGGCCTACCTGGAGAAGGTGGCCGCCGAACACGGGCTGGGTCCACACCTGCGGCCGGGAACCGCGGTCACCACGGCGCGCTGGTCCGACTCTCGGCGCCGCTGGACGCTGAGTACCGACGACGGCGCCGAGCACGACTTCGATTTCGTGGTGAGCGCCGTAGGGATGCTCGATGTGCCCCACATTCCGGAAATCCCTGGGGCACAGCGGTTTCGGGGCCGCCAATTCCATTCGTCGCGCTGGGACCACAGCAAGCCCACGGCCGGCGAGCGGGTCGCGTCGATTGGGACGGGCGCCAGCGCGGTCCAATACGTGCCCGCCATCGCGCCAAAGACGGCGCACCTCACGGTGTTTCAGCGAACCCCGATCTGGATCGCGCCCCGGTTCGACTTCCCGTTCACCGTCGAGCAGCACGAGGAGTTCGAACGCCATCCCGAGATGGCGCAAAAGCTGCGCGACGAGGCTTTCGATGCCTACGAGTCGTCCAGCTTCGACGTCGACGCCGCGCAGACGCGCGAAGCGACCGAGCTGGCCCGCAGCTATCTGGCGCGCAAGGTGGCCGACCCCGAGCTGCGCGCAAAGCTGACGCCGGACTATCCCGCCGGCTGCAAGCGCCCGCTGATGTCGCGCGAGTGGTATCCGACGTTCGCGTTGCCGAACGTCAGCCTGGAAACGACGGCCATCGCCGAGCTCACCGAACGGGGAGTGCGCACCGTCGACGGCGTCGAACACCGCGTCGACACCGTCATTTACGGCACCGGCTTCAAGGCCGCCGACTACCTCTCCAGCATCGACGTCTACGGAACCGGCGGCCGCCACCTTCGCGACGAGTGGAGCGACGGCGCGGAGGCCTACCTCGGCACGCTGATCACCGGGTATCCGAACTTCTTCACGCTGTATGGCCCAAATACCAACGGGGTCAACTCGATTCTGTACATCCACGAGGCGCAGACCACCTTCATCCGCCACATTCTCGACGTGGTGGATGGCCGCGGTGCGCGCACCGTCGAGGTCACGCCCGCGGCGCAGCGGCGCTACAACGACGAGATCCAATCAGCCATGCAAGGCAAGGTCTGGCTGGCGTGCACCAACTACTTCAGGCATCCCAGCGGAAAAGTCGTCACGCAGCTGCCGTACAGCGGGCGGACCTTCTTCGAACGGACCCGCACGCTGGTTCCCGACGATTACTGGATCCAGTAGTTGTCGTGCCGGATGAACCATTCCCGGCGTTCGTCGTCGGTCATGTCGGCCAGCGCGCCGAAACCCTCGAAGTAGGCCTCGCGCGGCGCGCCGGGGGCGAAGAGCATCAGGATCGATGCCGCTTCGTCGGCCTCGTTGCGGAAACCGTGGATGCCGCCGGGCGGGACGTAGAGGAAGTCACCCTGGTGACCGTCGACCCAGTCGGTGCCGTCGTAGAGCCGCATCGTCCCGGACAGCACGAAGAAGGCCTCGGACATGGCGCGGTGAAAATGCGGTCCGGGGCCGCCGCCAGCCGGGGCGATGTCGACCCGGTACAGGCCGTAGTCGCCATCGGTGGCCCGCTGATTGGCCAGGTAGTGGTAACTAATCCCGGCGGGCGAGTGATAGTCCGGCGGCGCCCCTCCATTTTCGGGGGCCCGTTTCAGCCAGGCGCTGATCTCGGGCTCGTCCTTGGTGTATCGGGGCGGTGGATAGGGCGGCACGACAAGGGACATGAGTCCAGTGTGGCCCCCGCCGCCGATCAGCCGACCGGATAGACCACCCCGGTCAGCTCCTCCGACACCGCCCACAACCGGCGCTGCCGATCGGCGTCATGCGACTTCTTGCTCGACCCCACGACCTTGGGGTAGCCGCGCGTCTGGCCAAGGCCGTCGGGCCCGTAGTACTGCCCGCCGAGCACTGCGGGATCGGTGGCCGCGCGCAGGGTGGGTAGCGCGCCGGTGGCCGCGTCCTGGGCGATGAGCGGTGCGACCCGCTCGAAGGCCGAGACGAGCGGGGCGGGCATGTTGCGCATCAACTCGGTGTCCGACATGCCGGGGTGGGCGGCCGCGGCGATCGTCGTCCCGTTGGACGCCAGCCGCCGTTGCAGTTCGTAGGTGAAGAGCAGGTTGGCCAGCTTGGCCTGCCCGTAGGCCGCGACCCTGTTGTAGCGACGCTCCCACTGCAGATCGTCGAAGTGAATGTCGGCCAGGATGCGGTGGCCGACGCTGCTGACCGTCACAACCCGTGAACCCGCAACCGGCAACAGCCGGTCGAGCAGCAGACCCGTGAAGGCGAAGTGGCCCAGGTGGTTGGTGCCGAACTGCAGCTCGAAGCCGTCCTTGGTGGTCGATTTCGGCGTGTACATGACGCCGGCGTTGTTGATCAGCAGGTCGATGCGCTCGTGCTCGGCGCGCAGCTGTTCCGCGGCGGCGCGAATGGACTGCAGCGACGTCAGGTCGAGTTCCTGGAGCACGACGTCGGCATGCGGACTGCTGGCGGTGATCCGCGCGGCGGCGTCCTTGCCCTTGTCGAGGTTGCGCACCGCGAGCACCACATGGGCGCCATGGTCGGCGAGCGCGGCGGCGGTCTCGTAGCCGAGACCGGTGTTGGCCCCGGTGATGACGGCGACGCGGCCGGTCTGGTCGGGAATGTCGGCGGTGGTCCACTTGGCCTTAGAAGGGGTCATGCAAGCTCCTAAGCTTGTAAGGTAAACGGGGCGAGCGCTCCGGTTGATTCGTACTATACGGAACGACCGCCCCGCTTTGTCAATCGAAAGGGTGCTGAGCACATGGCGCAACCGGCTGCCCGACCGTTGCGCGCCGACGCGGCGCGCAACCGAGCGCGGGTGCTGGAGGTCGCCTACGACACCTTTGCCGCCGAGGGCCTGTCGGTGCCCATCGACGAGATCGCCCGGCGCGCCGGGGTCGGTGCCGGCACCGTCTACCGGCACTTCCCGACGAAGGAGGCGCTCTTTCAGGCCGTCATCCACGCCCGGATGCAGCACCTCGTCGACGACGGGTATGCCCTGCTGAAATCCGACGGGCCGGGCGAAGCGCTCTTCAGTTTCCTGCGCTCGATGGTGCTGCAGTGGGGCGCGACGGACCGCGGGCTGGTTGACGCGCTGGCCGGGTTGGGCATCGACATCGCGAGCGTCGCGCCCGACGCCGAGGATGCGTTCCTGGCCGCGCTCGACGACCTGCTGCGCGCGGCGCAGGAAGCGGGCACCGCGCGCCGCGACGTCGGCGTGCGCGAGGTCAAGTCGATCCTGGTCGGCTGCCAGGCGATGGAGGCGTACAACTCGGAGTTGGCCAACCGGGTGATCGAAGTCGTCGTCGACGGTTTACGCGCGGGGCGATAACCGCCGGGGTCTTCTTGCACTCGACATAGGCGAGTGCTAAGAATGACGTTGGCACTCGCGACCGGTGAGTGCTAGGTCGGGACGGTGAGACCAGGTCCAACGACAGCCCGGTCGTCCGTCGCGGGCACTGCACCCGGCCAGGACGTGTCATCCCCAATCCGGAGGAATCACTTCGCAATGGCCAAGACAATTGCGTACGACGAAGAGGCCCGGCGCGGCCTCGAGCGGGGCCTGAACAGCCTCGCCGACGCGGTAAAGGTGACGTTGGGTCCCAAGGGCCGCAACGTCGTCCTAGAGAAGAAGTGGGGTGCCCCCACGATCACCAACGATGGTGTGTCCATCGCCAAGGAGATCGAGCTGGAGGACCCCTACGAGAAGATCGGCGCCGAGCTGGTCAAGGAGGTCGCCAAGAAGACCGACGACGTCGCCGGTGACGGCACGACGACGGCCACGGTGCTCGCCCAGGCCCTGGTCAAGGAGGGCCTGCGCAACGTCGCGGCCGGCGCCAACCCGCTGGGCCTGAAGCGCGGCATCGAGAAGGCGGTCGAGAAGATCACCGAGACGCTGCTCAAGACGGCCAAGGAGGTCGAGACCAAGGAGCAGATCGCTGCCACCGCGGCCATCTCCGCGGGCGACCAGTCGATCGGCGACCTGATCGCCGAGGCGATGGACAAGGTCGGCAACGAGGGCGTCATCACCGTCGAGGAGTCCAACACCTTCGGCCTGCAGCTCGAGCTCACCGAGGGCATGCGGTTCGACAAGGGCTACATTTCGGGCTACTTCGTCACCGACGCCGAGCGTCAGGAAGCGGTCCTCGAGGACCCCTACATCCTGCTGGTCAGCTCCAAGGTGTCGACCGTCAAGGACCTGCTCCCGCTGCTGGAGAAGGTCATCCAGGCGGGCAAGCCGCTGCTGATCATCGCCGAGGACGTCGAGGGCGAGGCTTTGAGCACCCTGGTCGTCAACAAGATCCGTGGCACCTTCAAGTCGGTGGCCGTCAAGGCCCCCGGCTTCGGTGACCGGCGCAAGGCGATGCTGCAGGACATGGCCATCCTCACCGGTGGCCAGGTCATCAGCGAAGAGGTCGGCCTGACCCTGGAGAACGCCGACGTCTCGCTGCTGGGTAAGGCCCGCAAGGTCGTCATCAACAAGGACGAGACCACCATCGTCGAGGGCGCCGGTGACTCCGACGCCATCGCCGGGCGGGTGGCCCAGATCCGCGCCGAGATCGAGAACAGCGACTCCGACTACGACCGCGAGAAGCTGCAGGAGCGCCTGGCCAAGCTGGCCGGCGGTGTTGCGGTGATCAAGGCCGGCGCCGCCACCGAGGTGGAGCTCAAGGAGCGCAAGCACCGCATCGAGGACGCGGTCCGCAACGCCAAGGCAGCCGTCGAGGAGGGCATCGTCGCCGGCGGTGGCGTGACCCTGCTGCAGGCCGCCCCGGTCCTGGAGGAGCTGAAGCTCTCCGGTGACGAGGCGACCGGCGCCAACATCGTCCGCGTGGCGCTGGAGGCTCCGCTGAAGCAGATCGCCTTCAACTCCGGGCTGGAGCCGGGCGTGGTGGCCGAGAAGGTGCGCAACCTTCCGGCGGGCCAGGGCCTGAACGCCGCCAGCGGTGAGTACGAGGACCTGCTGAAGGCCGGCGTTGCCGACCCGGTCAAGGTGACCCGTTCGGCGCTGCAGAACGCGGCGTCCATCGCGGGGCTGTTCCTGACGACCGAGGCCGTCGTAGCCGACAAGCCGGAGAAGGCGGCCGCTCCGGCGGGCGACCCGACCGGCGGCATGGGCGGTATGGACTTCTAGGTCCCAGTTACGAAAAAGCCCGGTTCCCTTGGGGGCCGGGCTTTTTCGTGTCGCCGATCGTGGGCCTTCGCCGAATGTGCGGCCAGCCGCACATTCGACGCCGAGCGTGCCGCCAGCTTCACGTTCGGCGGCTGTGAGGGCGAGACTCACGCCGGCAGCGAGAACACCACGCAGTCGTGCAGGCAGCCTTTGGCCGCCGACGGGGAGTCGGCCTCGCGATGCAGCAGCGCGCGGGTGGGCACCACGTCCAGGCGAACCGCCTCGTCGCCGCCGTCGCTCACCTCGGCGGTGCCGTCGACGATCAGCGAGTAGCCGCCCGGCTCGGTCGGTGGCCACAGCAGGGTGACATCGCTGCGCTGGGCGAGGTTTTCGCGGGTGCGCCCGCCGATCAGCCCGACGTCGAGGACCGCGCCGTCGCGCAGCTGCGGTTCGACCGTCACGGTGTGGGCGCGGTAGTCGTCGCCGACGGTGATCAGATACGCGAACGGGTAGTCCGGCAGGGCGGCCGCGAGCCGCTGCAAGTCCACCCTCTTCTTCGTGCGCATGAAGTCGAGGATAGGCGCGTCGGTCAGGTCTGGTTGAGCAAGCCGGGGCCGCTGACGCCGGGGTTGAAGCCCGTGCTCGCGGTGGTCGAGTTGAGGATGCCCGAGCCGATGTGGGGGCTCACGCCGCCCGTGACGTCGGCCGGCGTGCCCGTGGCTAGACCCACAGCGGGCGGGCCGAGATCGAGTTTCGGCAGCACCTGATGCCAGGGCGCCAGCTTCGCCACCGCCGCCGACGCGTCGGTGTGGTAACCCGACATCGCCACCACGTCCGTTGCCCACATCTGTTCGTACGCGGCCTCGATGTCGGCGATGGCCGGGGCGTTCTGCCCCAAATGATTCGTCGACGCCAACGCTTGCACCAGGTTGCGGTTGGCGGCCACCACCGCGGGTTGCACCGTGCTCTCTAGTGCGGTCTCGAACGCGGCCGCGATGGCCGAGGCCTGGCTGGACGCCGCCTCCGCCTGGGCGGCCGCCGCGGACAGCCAGCTCACATACTGGGTCGCGACGGACATCATCGCCGCCGCCGACGCGCCCTGCCAGGAACCGTTGGCCAGATCCGATGTCACCGAAAAGAACGAGGATGCTGACGATGCGAGGTCCTCGGCCAGCCCGTCCCACGCCTTCGCCGCAGCGAGCAGTGGCGCCGCACCGGGTCCGGCGAAAATTCGTGCCGAGTTGATTTCGGGCGGCAACCGCGCATAGTGCGGGCTCGTCACTAACCAAAGTTAACCGGGACGAGCCGCCCTTCGTGGCGTTATGGCGCAGGTACCGGAGAAGGCTTGCGGCCGCGGACCAACCTGCCAGGACGGGCGTCGGTGGGAACTCCGTCCTCGGCGATCACCTCACCGGACACGATCGTCGCGACATAGCCGTCGGCGGTCTGGTCCAGGCGACGCCCGCCGGCGGGCAGGTCGTAGGTGATCACGGGCTTGTGCAGCCGCAACGCCGCATGGTCGATGACGTTGAGGTCGGCCTTGTAGCCGACGCCGATGCGGCCGCGATCGCCCAGCCCGGCGATGCGGGCCGGCACGGACGTCAGCTCGCGGACGGCCTCCGGCACGGTGAACCGTCCGGCCTTCCGGTCGCGCGCCCAGTGCGCCAGGAAGTACGTCGAGTAGCTCGCGTCGCAGATCATGCCGTAGTGCGCGCCGCCGTCGCCGAGGCCCAGCACCACGTCGTCGCGGTGCAGCAGCTGCCCGACGGTGTCCAGCGAATTGCGCTCCAGGTTGCTGGTGGCGACCAACAGCATGGCGCGGCCGTCGTCGTCGAGCAGCCGGTCGTAGGCCTCCTCCATCGGGTCCACCCCACGGGCCCGCGCGCGGGCCCCGACCGACGTCGACGGGTCCGGCTCGTAATCGGGGGTGTCTCCCAGCGGGAAAATCCAGTCCCACATCTGCGCCACGTACAGGATCGGGTGACCGACGCCGGGCTTGTCGGCCAGGATGCGGGCGCGGACCTCCGGCTTGCGCATCTCGGCCACCCGCTCGGCCAGCGGCAGGTGGGCGATCTCGCGGTAGCTCGGATAGAGCACGAACGGGTTGGCGGACAGTTGCAGCCCGATGATCAGCCCGATGGGCCGCGGCAACAGCTGCGCGGTGATATCGCCCCCGGCCGCGTTGGCCTTCTCGATCATCGTGATGGCCTCCGGCCACGTCGGGTCTCCGGCGTTGGCGACGACGAGCGTGAACGTGAGCGGCAGCCCGACGTCCTCGGCGACCTCGAAAACCGTCTGCAGCACCGGCTGGTAGCCGCCGGCGGGAATGTCGGGCACGAATTGCAGCAGGCCCCCGCCGCCGTCCACGACGCCGCGCGCGATCTCTTCGATCTCCTCGCGGGCCGCCTCGTAGCTCGGGATCGGCGAACCGCTCTCCGTCTTGTGGATGGTCAACCGCGACGACGCGAAGCCCAGCGCGCCGACCTCGACCGCCTCCTTCGCCAGCGCACGCATCCTCGCGAGGTCGTCGGCGGTGGCCGGCTCGCGGTTGGCGCCGCGCTGACCCATCACGTAGACCCGCAGCGGCGAGTGCGGCAGGTAGGCGGCCACGTCGATGTCGCGCTTTCCCGCGTCCAGCGCATCCAGGTATTCGGGGAAGGTCTCCCACGTCCAGGGCAGGCCGTCGGTCATCACGACGCCGGGAATGTCCTCGACCCCGGCCATCACGTCGACGAGCACGTCGTGGTCTTCCTGGCGGCACGGCGCGAAGCCGACCCCACAGTTGCCCATCACGACCGTTGTCACCCCGTGCGCCGATGACGGGGTCAGGCGTTCCGACCAGATCGACTGGCCGTCGTAGTGGGTGTGCAGGTCGACGAAACCGGGCGTGACCAGCAGCCCGGTCGCGTCGATCTCCCGGGCGGCGCCGTCGCCGTTGACCGACCCCACGGCCCCCACCTTTTGGATCACTCCATCCTTCACCGCCACGTCGCCGACGTACGGCTCACCGCCCGAGCCGTCGACGATGGTGCCATTGCGAATGATGAGGTCGTAGGTCATCTAAATAATCTACGACCGTGTCGGGCGGTCATGCCAGGATCAGTTCCGTGATCGACCACCTGGGCATCAACTGCGCCGACTACCCGAAATCGCAACAGTTCTACGACACCGTGCTGGGCACGCTGGGCTACTCGCGGCAGCTGGACTTCGGCCGGGCCATCGGATATGGCCGCGACGGGCATCCGGCATTTTGGATCTCCGACGGCGCCGGAATGGGATCCAACCGCGAAAACCACATCGCGTTCGAGGCCGCCGACGAGCAAGCGGTGCGCGCGTTCCACGAGGCCGCGGTGGGTCTGGGCGCCGAGTCGCTCCACGAGCCCCGCGTGTGGCCCGAATACCACCCCGGCTACTTCGGCGCGTTCGTGCGCGACCCGGACGGCAACAACGTCGAAGCGGTCTGGCACGGGCGCCCGTAATGTCGGTGGCATGGCCAACACCCCCGGCGCCGACGCCGCCGCGCAGGAGCTGCTTCGCGACTCGTTCACCCGATTGATCGAACACGTCGACGAGCTCACCGACGGGTTGACCGACGAGCTGTCCAATTACCGGCCAACACCGAACGCCAACAGCATCGCCTGGCTGATCTGGCACAGTGCCCGGGTTCAGGACATCCAGCTGGCCGATGTGGCCGGGGTCGAGCAGGTGTGGACCCGCGACGGCTGGGTGGACCGGTTCGGGCTGGACCTGCCGCGCAACGACAGCGGCTACGGGCACGGCCCCGAGGAGGTCGCCAAGGTGCGCGCGCCCGCCGACCTGCTGTCCGGCTATTACCACGAGGTGCACAAGCTCACGCTGTCCTACGTCGCGGGCGTGACCGCCGCCGAGCTGTCCCGCGTCGTGGACACCAACTGGGACCCCCCGGTAACCGCGAGCGCGCGGCTGGTGAGCATCATCGACGACTGCGCCCAGCACCTCGGGCAGGCGGCCTATCTGCGAGGGATCGCACAGTAGGTTCTAACGCGTGCGATTCGCGGCTGCGGTTTCCAAGGCGGTCATGTGGCTCGCCGCCACGGTTGCGCTGGCCGTAGCCATCCCGGCGACGTGGGCGCAGTGCAATCTCATCAACGACGACGGCTACGCCGCGCTGGCGAAGAATGCCGCGGCCGATCCCGCGCTGCAGTCGGCGGCGGCCTCCGAGCTCACCACCCGGGCGATGGCGCTCATCGCCGAGCGCGGCGGCGGACGCTACCCGGTCGACGGCCAGCAGGTGCACGACGCCGCCACCGCGTTCACGTCCGGGCCTGGCTTTCCGCCGCTGTTCGCCCAGGTGAACCGGGCCGCGCACGGCTGGTTGTTCACCGGCAGCGGATCGAGCGACTCATGGGTCGTCGACCTGGCCCCGATGCTCAAAGACGATGCACTCCAACGGATTTTGAACAGTCACAACGTGAAAGTGCCTGCGACGCTGACCGTTCCGCTGACGGTGTCCGGACCGTTGCGGCAGGGCCAGCTGAGCCGGTTCGCCACCTGGGGCCCATGGGTGAGCATCGGCGCGGCGGCCCTGAGCGGTTTCTGCGCGCTGCTGACGCTGGCCGTCGCCCGGCGCCGCGGCAAGGCATTGACCAGCCTCGGCGTCTCCGCGCTGCTCGTCGGTGCGGCGGGCTGGGCGGCAATCGAGGCCGCCGGCGGGTACGTGAACACGGCGCTCAACCGCACCACCGGCGACATCCGCCAGATCGCCGATGTGATGGTCGGCCACGCCGAGGCCGGGCTGCGTCACTGGCTGAACCTGACCCTGGTCGCCGGCGCCGCGCTGGTGGTGCTGGGCGTGGTCGTCGCCGTGCTGGGCGCCCTGCTGCAGAAGTCCCCGAAAACGGCCTAGCTCAGCGGCAATTCGGCCAATATCGGGGTGGTCGGCTGCGGCGACCCCGCGCCGGGTTCGACGGTGAACGCCAGGGCCGTCGACGACCCGAGGTTGGTCAGCGTCTCCTTCGTCGACGGCGCGACCGCCGCGGCGCCCATCGTCCCGGCCGAGGTCGGGCCGTTGGCCCCGATCAGCCACATCTGATAGACGCTGCCCGGCGCCGGCGGCGGCACGTTGTTCATCACCAGCACGCCCGCGTTGCGGTCACGGGAGAACATCACCGTGGCGGTCCCGTTCGCCAGCGGGCGCGAGACCGTCCGCACATCCGGGGCGGCCAGGACCTGTTCGGCGACCGTCGACGGCGCCGGCGGCCGCATCAGCACCCCGACGCCGAACGCCGCGGCGCCCACCACGACCGCCGCCGCCGCGGACGCCAAAACGGCCGTCCGCCAACTCAATTGGCGCACCTTGGGGGTGTCCACCGCCGCCAGCGTGGCCGTGCGCAGGTGGGCCGGGGGTTCGGTCGCGGTCGCCGCCGCCACGAGCGCCATCGTCTCGCGGACGGCGCGGACCTCGTCGTTGAAGGCGGCGGCGAGCGGCGTCGGCGCGGACGCCACCCGCCGGTCGAGGTCGGCCCGTTCCCCCTCCGACATGGCGTGCAGGGCATATGGCGCGGCCAGTTCGAGCAATTCGAATTCGGTCGGGTCGGTCATGACGCGTCCAGGCAGTTGCGCAGGCCGCGCAGTGCGTCGCGGATGCGTGACTTGATCGTCGACAAATTGGCGGCCAGCCGCTGCGACACCTCTGAGTACGTCAGGCCGCCGTAGTAGGCCATCTCGATGCACTGCCGCTGCGCCTCGGTCAGCGCGTCCAGGCATTCGGTCACCCGGCGACGTTCCTCAACGGCGATCGCGGATTCGGCGACCGGGTCGTGGGCCGCGGCGCTGACGGGTTCGACATTGGCTGCGCCATAGCGTGATTCCCGACGGCTGCCGGCCTGCTCGGCGCGCACCCGGTCGATGGCCCGCCGGTGTGCCATGGTCATCAGCCAGGCGAGGGCGGAACCCTTCGCGGCGTCGTACTCCGACGCGGTCCGCCACACCTCGAGATAGATCTCCTGCGTGGTTTCCTCGCTGTAGCCGGCGTCGCGCAGCACCCGTACCACCAGTCCGAACACCCGGCTCTTGGTCAGGTCGTAGACGGCGGCGAAGGCGTCGCGGTCCCCGCGCGCAACCCGGCCCAGCAGGGCGTCGAGGTCCCCGCTCAGCTGCGCCGCTCCGGTCATCGATCGGTAGCCTATCGCCACACCGATCGGGGCGGCCGCGGGAAGAAAAACGCGGTCCGTTGCCGGTATTCGTCGAAGCCCGGGCGGCCGGCCATCAACTTCTCGGTGAGCCGGGCGCCGGTGACGTACACCAGGAAGTAGGTCATGAGCAGCGGCGAGCCGATCGTCGCGAGCGACACCCACCCCGTGATCGTGATCAGCCACAATCCCCACCACACCGCCGCGTCGCCGAAGTAGTTGGGGTGGCGCGTCCAGGCCCACAGGCCGCGGTCCATCACCATGCCGCGGTGCGCGGGATCGGATTTGAATGCCTTCAGCTGCCAATCGCCGACCGCCTCGAACGTCACGCCGACCAGCCACACGGCCACGCCAAGCACGGTGACGGCCGTCAGCGGCTTCGGGGTGGGACCGCTGACCGCCGACAGCTGCAGCGGGAAGGAGACGAACCAGGTGATGAAGGCTTGCAGCACAAAGACCTTGCGTATCACCTGGGACAGCGTGGCCTCGCGCAGCATGGCGCCGTAGCGGGGATCCTCCCCCTTGCCCGCGGTCTTGCGCTGGATGTGCCAGCTCAGCCGCAGGCCCCAGAACGTCACCAGCGCCAGCAGCAGCCATCGCCTGCTCGCCTCGCCGTGCCCGAGCGTCGCGGCGACGGCGGCGATGGCCACGAAGCCCACGCCCCACGCGACGTCGACGACGTTGTAACGGCCGATCCGCCTGCCGATGGCGAACGTGACCGAGTGCACCACGGCCAGCGCCACAATCGACGCGCCGGATACCTCCAGGAGGTTGATCGGATTCATCTGCGGCCCTCGCGTGCGAACGTCCACTGGTAGACGTCAAGATAGCCCGACCGGAATCCGGCCTCGGAGTACGCCAGGTAAAGCTCCCACATGCGCGCGAAGACTTCGTCGAAACCCAAGTGCGTCAACTCATCTCGTTGCCGCGTGAACCGCTCGCGCCACAGGCGCAGCGTTTCGGCGTAGTGCGGGCGCAGCGACGTCACGTCGACGGTGTGTAAACCGGTGCGCCGCTCGGTGATCGCGGAAATGGCCTGTGTGGACGGCAGCAGCCCGCCGGGGAAGATGTACTTCTGAATCCAGGTCTGGGTGTTGCGCGTGGCCAGCATCCGGCGGTGCGGCATGGTGATCGCCTGGATCGCCACGCGACCACCGGGGCGCACCAGCCGCTCGAGCGTGGCGAAATACCGCGGCCACGAGTGATATCCCACCGCCTCGATCATCTCGACCGACACCACCGCGTCGTAACACCCGTCGACGTCGCGGTAGTCGCACAGGTCGATCTGGACCGACTCCGACAGCCCTGCCGCGGCGACCCGACGCCGCGCCAGGCGCTGCTGCTCGGCCGACAGGGTCACCGAGCGGACGTGTGCCCCGCGGGCGGCCGCGCGGATGCACAACTCACCCCATCCGGTGCCGATCTCGAGAACCCGGCTGCCGCAGCCGACTTCGGCCATGTCGAGCAGCCGATCGATCTTGCGTCGCTGCGCGGCGGCCAGGTCGCCCGCGGCCGCGGGCAACCGGGGGAACAGCGCGCACGAGTAGGTCATGGTCTCGTCGAGGAACGCCGCGAACAGGTCGTTGGACAGGTCGTAGTGCTCTGCGACGTTGCGGCGCGCCTGATCTCGGCCGGCGCCGCGCCAGCGCGGCCGAAATGCCGGGCCGATCGGCCGCAGCCACTGCAACGCGCGCGGCACCAGATCGGCCACCGAGCTGGCGAAGACCGTCAACACCGCGGTGAGGTCCTCCGACGCCCATTCGCCGGCCATGTACGACTCGCCGAACCCGATCAGCCCGTGTCGCCCGATCCGGCGCGCCAGCGCATCCGGTCGATGCACCACCAACGTCGGGGCAGTCGGGTCGGCCGCTCCGACCACCGCGCCGTCGGGGTAGACCAGCCGTAGCGGCAGGCGAGCGGCCGCGCGCCGCAGCAGCCGGTCGGCGATAGCCGCGGCGATCGCGCCCGACGGCACCGTCGCGACCGCCGGCCAGCGCTTCGAATCGATTGCCGCCGAGGGCTTTTGGATGGTCTTCAGACTCATCGCGGTACCACCGGAAGTCGACGTAACCACAGCTTGATCCCCTGTATCCGGATGCGCGCGGCCACCGCCAACGGCGCCAGCGGCGAAATGACTTGCATGATCGCGACCTGTCTGCTCGTTGCCGGACGCCGCTGTCCGCGCATGGTGGCACTGAATTCCGGCGACGGCCGACGGTGATCGCGGTGCAGCGACACGGTGATGTCGACGTCGACGCCGGGCCGGGGGGCCCGAACCAGGTAGTAGCCGTCCACCGGGTTGAACGGCGAGACGTAGAAGCGTTTGGCCGTCACCACCGGAAGGTCGGCCGGGGGCAACAGATAGGCATGACGTTCGCCGTAGGTGTTGTGCACCTCGGCGATCACATGACGCAGCCGGCCGTCCCGGTCATGGCACCAGAAGACGGACAGCGGGTTGAAGACATAGCCGAACACGCGGGCCTGCAGCAGCGCGGTGATGCGGCCCTCGGGTGCGGCCACGCCGTTCTCGGCGAAGAAAGCGCCGAGGCGTTCGCGCAGTGAGCCGCCGTTCGAGAAGTGATCATCGGCGCGGAATCGTGCGAACGGCCGCAGCCACCAGCGCAGCCGGGGGAGGTGGTCGACGTCGACATACCAGCTGTAGCTTCGGTATTCGAACGCATGGCGCACCGGAACCCGCCGACAGTGGGTGATCGTGGTGCGGTAGATCGCGGGTGTGAGCGCGTCGGGAAGCGCGTCGGTCGGCGCGTCGGTCAGCACGCGGCCACCTCCCGGCGACGGGTCGCCGCCGGCCAGTCGGCGCCGAGCCGGCGGGCCGCGCGCAGCCCCGACGCGGCGCCGTCCTCGTGGAACCCCCAGCCGTGGTAGGCGCCGGCGAAGACCGCGCGGTCGTCGTCCAGGGTCGGCAACAAGCATTGGGCCGCAACGGATTGCGGGGTGTACAGCGGATGGCTGTAGGTCATCTCGGCGATCACCGATTCGGGCCGCACGCGGTCATGCCCGCCCAGGGTGACCAGGTACCGGCGCTTGGAGTCGATACGCATCAGCCTGCTGATGTCATAGCTGACCACCACGCGGTCGTTGCCGGGGGTCACCAGGTAGTTCCACGACGCCCGCGCGCGGCGGTGATGCGGCAGCACCGAGGAGTCGGTGTGTAGCTGGGCCCGGTTGGTGGAGTACGGAATCGCGCCCAGCACGGCGCGCTCCCGGGGCGTCGCGCCGTCGAGCAACAGCAACGCCTGGTCGGGATGGACCGCGACGACGGCGGCGTCGAAAAGGCGCGGCGGGTTGTTGCCCGCCCGCACCACCACCCCGTCGGGCACCCGGCGCAGCGAGTGCACCGGCGTCGAGGTCGACACCTCGTCGAGCCGTGCGGCGACGGCCGCCACGTACGTTGCCGAACCCCCGGTCACGGTGCGCCACCTGGGGGAGCCGAACACCGACAGCATGCCGTGGTGCGCGAGGAAGACGAACAGATAGCGGGCCGGATACCGCAGCGCGTCGTCGCCGGCGCAGGACCACACCGCCGCCACCAACGGGGTGATGAAGTAGTCGACGAAGTACGGCGAGAACCGGTGTCGGGTCAAGAAGGCGTCCAGCGTCTCGAGACTGGCGGCATCGTCGCCCAGCAGCCGCAAGGCGGCACGGTGGAAGCGGACGATCTCGGCGAGCATCCGCAGATAGCGCGGTCGCAACGACTGCCGGCATGCAAACAGGCCCCGGAGGCCAAGAGCGCCTGCGTATTCGAGCCCGATGTCGTCGGCCCGCACCGACATCGACATCTCCGATTCTTGGGTGGCGATGCCGAGGTCACCGAACAATCGGCACAGTGTCGGGTAGGTCCGGTCGTTGTGCACCAGGAAGGCCGAGTCGACGCCGATGATGCGCCCGTCACCGTCGTCGACGAAGTGGGTGTGCGCGTGGCCGCCGAGCCGCGCGTCGGCCTCGTACAGGGTGACGCGGTCGCGCCCGGACAGGACGTAGGCGGCGGTGAGGCCGGCGACGCCGCTGCCGATGACCGCGACCGAGCGTGCGTAGGGCTGATCCACATCAGCTATTCGGAACCATCGACCTGGCGGACGGGCTGCTGGGCGCTTACCGATGTCTAGCCGAGGGTGAACGACCGCAAATCACACGATGTGCGTTATACAAATCACACGATGTGCGTTATCCTCAGCCGGTGGCGCAACTCACCTTCCAGCGCGCCCGCACGGAGGAGAACAAGCGCCAACGTGCGGCGGCCCTCGTCGAAGCCGCGCGCTCGCTGGCGGTCGAGACCGGAGTCGCCTCAGTCACTTTGACCGCAGTCGCCAGCCGCGCCGGAATTCACTACTCCGCCGTGCGCCGCTACTTCACGTCGCACAAGGAGGTCCTGCTCCAGCTCGCCGCCGAAGGCTGGGCCCGTTGGTCGGGCACGGTGTGCGAGGAGTTGGGCAAGCCGGGGCCGAAGTCACCGGCGCGGGTGGCCGAGACGCTGGCCAATGGGCTGGCGGCCGACCCGCTGTTTTGTGACCTGCTCTCCAACTTTCACCTGCACCTCGAGCACGAGGTGGAGATCGACAGGGTCGTCGAGATCAGGCGGAACATCGCCGCCGCCGCGGTCGCGCTGGCCGACGCCATCGAGCGTGCGCTGCCCGCGCTGGGTCGTTCCGGTGCGTTCGACGTCTTGATCGCCGCGTACTCGTTGGCCTCGGCGTTCTGGCACATCGCCAACCCCCCGGAGCGGCTGACCGACGCCTATGCGGAGGAGCCCGACGCCCTGCCACCGGAGTGGAACATCGACTTCGCATCCGCCCTGACCCGAGTGCTGACGGCGACGTGCATCGGCCTTGAATCGTCATGATCAGGAAAGGAGACGACGGCGCTGTGGCTTGGCGAATTGCGACCCGTGCGACCGGTCCCGGGATCTCCGAGCGCTCCGCGTCCGAGAGGCTGTGGGGCGTCGCTAACGTTAGGCTGTTTAATGTTTCGCCCGTGAAGGACTTGAAGCGCCCATGACGATGACTGAGCCAAGGACCGAGCCAATAGAGAAGCAGGGCTCCGCCGACAGCGAGGACAACAAGACCCCGCAGCGCGGTGGGAAAAAGGGGCTGTTCGCGCGTTTCTGGCTGGTGCTCACGATCGCGGCTGTCGTCGCGGTGTCGGGATTCGTCGTATACCGATTGCACGGCGTCTTCGGCGTTCACCGCGGTTCGTTCGGTGGTGGCACCTCGGGCGAGGTCCTCGACGAGTTCAACGCCAAGACGATCACGCTCCAGGTCTGGGGCCCACCGGGCAGCACGGCAACCATCAACTACCTCGACGAAAACTCCCACCCACAGCAGGCCCTCAACGTGCCCTTGCCCTGGAGCAAAGTATTGAGTTCAACGAAGCCCGGTATCCCGGCAAACCTGGTGGCGCAAGGCGACGGCAGTTGGATCGCCTGCCAGTTCGTGGTGAACAAGCACGACGGGAGCGGTGACGTCATCAAGACTCCGAACCGCTCAAATCCCAACCAAACCGTGAACGCCTTCGTTTACTGCCTGGACAAGTCCGCATGAGCGAGCCAGCCGAGGCTCCGCCGCGCGTCGACCAGCCGCTGATCCCGCCGTTCCTGCCGCGGATGATCCACCGGCTGGCCCTGCCGATCGTCCTGGTCTGGTTGGGCATCGTGTTCATCACCAACACCGTGGCCCCGCAGCTGGAGGTCGTCGCCAAAACCCACTCGGTGTCGATGAGTCCGACGGACGCGGCGTCCTTTCAGTCGATGATGAAGGTCGGATCGACGTTCAAGGAGTTCAACTCCGACAACTCGGCCATGATCTTGCTGGAGGGCGACAAGCCGCTCGGGGCCGAAGCGCACCGCTACTACGACGAGATCGTCAGGCGCGTCGCGCAAGACAAGAAGCACGTTCAGCACGTCCAGGATTTCTGGAGCGATCCGCTGACGGCGGCGGGTTCCCAGAGCCACGATCAAAAGGCCGCGTACGTCCAGGTCTACCTGGCCGGCAACATGGGAGGCGGGGAGGCGACCGAGTCTGCCTTGGCCGTCCGCAAGATCGTGGACTCGGTGCCCGCGCCGCCGGGCATCAAGGCCTACGTCACCGGGGCGGGTCCGCTGTTCGCCGATCAGTCCCACGCGGGTGAGAAGGGCGTCGCGAAGGTCACGCTCGTCACCTTCGCAGTGATTGTGGTGATGCTGCTGTTCGTCTACCGCTCGGTCGTCACCATGATGATCATGCTGGCGATGGTGTTCATCGAGCTGGCGGCGGCCCGCGGTGTCGTCGCGACGCTCGGTAACTACGGCGTCATGGGGCTGTCCACCTTCGCCAACAACATGCTGGTGCTGATGGCGATCGCCGCCGGGACGGATTACGCGATCTTCGTGGTCGGGCGCTATCACGAAGCGCGCGGTTTGGGCGAGTCGCGCGAAAAAGCGTTCTACACCATGTTCCACAGCACCGCGCACGTCGTGCTCGGGTCGGGATTGACCATCGCCGGCGCGATGTACTGCCTGAGCTTCTGCCGGCTGCCGTACTTCCAGTCGCTGGGGGTGCCGTGTGCGGTCGGCATGCTGGTCGCGGTGCTCGCGGCTTTGACGCTGGCTCCGGCGATACTGACGGTGGCGTCATTCTTCAAGCTCCTGGATCCGAAGCGAAAGCTGCAGACTCGGGGCTGGCGTCGTATCGGCACGGCGGTCGTCCGCTGGCCCGCACCGGTTCTCGCGGTGACCATCGGGATCGCATTGGTTGGTCTGCTCGCCCTGCCCGGCTACAAGACGGACTACGACAACCGCCACTTCCTGCCGGCGGACACCCCGGCCAATGTCGGTTATGCCGCCGCGGATCGGCACTTCGACCAGGCTCGGCTCAATCCTGAGCTGTTGATGATCGAGACCGATCACGACTTGCGTAACCCGGCCGACTTCATCGTCCTGGACAAGGTCGCCAAGGCGGTCTTCCACATCCCCGGTATCGGCCGGGTGCAGACCATCACCCGGCCGTTGGGCACGCCGCTCGACCACAGCACCCTCGGTTTTCAGATGGGCGCACAAGCCGCAGGGCGGCTCCAGACCCAGCACTATCAGGAACAGCAGGCGGCAAACCTGCTCAAGCAGGCGGACGAGCTGCGCAGGACGATGGCAACGCTGCGTGAGCAGATGCAGGTCACCCAGGATCTGAGCAACACCACACACGAAACCACCAGGCTCACCAAAGAAACGGTGAAGATCACCGAGGCGTTGCGCGACGACATCGCCAACTTCGACGACTTCTTCCGGCCGATCCGTAGCTTCTTCTACTGGGAGAAGCATTGCTACGACATCCCGGCCTGCTGGGCACTCCGGTCGGTCTTCAACGCGCTCGACGGCATCGACCAGGTGGCTGAGAACATCGTGGAGCTCAGCGCGAATCTGGACAAGCTGGATCAGATTCAGCCGAAGCTGGTGGCGCTGATCCCGCCGCAGATCGAGAGTCAGCAGCGCAACCTTGACACCGTCATGTCGAACTACGCGATCACAAACGGTCTCAACGACCAGGCGAAGGCGCAGGCCGACAACGCCACCGCGCAGGGCGATGCCTTCGACAAAGCGAAGAACGACGACACGTTCTACCTTCCGCCGGAGGCGTTCAACAGCCCGGATTTCGCGCGAGGTCTCAAACAGTTCATCTCGCCGGATGGGCGCGCCGTCCGGTTGATCATCTCCCATGAGGGCGACCCGGCGAGTCCCGAAGGCATCCGTCACATCGAACCGATCAAGCAGGCCGTGCACGAGGCGATCAAGGGCACGCCCTGGGAGGGCGCCAAGGTCTACCTCGGCGGTACCGCCGCGACGTACAAGGACATGCACGACGGCTCCAACATCGACCTGCTGATCGCCGGAATTGCCGCAGCCACACTGATTTTCATCATCATGCTGGTGATCACCCGAAGCGTCGTGGCGGCCTTTGTGATCGTCGGTACGGTGTTGCTGTCACTAGGCGCCTCATTCGGACTCTCCGTGCTGCTGTGGCAGTACATCCTGGGCATGAAGTTGCACTGGATGGTCCTGGCGATGGCGATCATCCTGCTGCTGGCGGTCGGCTCGGACTACAACCTGCTGCTGATATCGCGGTTCAAGGAGGAAATTCACGCCGGGCTGAAGACAGGGACGATCCGCGCGATGGCCGGTTCGGGCTCGGTGGTGACCTCCGCCGGTCTGGTGTTCGCCGCGACCATGGCCACGTTCATGTTCAGCCCGCTGCTGGTGATGGCCCAGGTGGGTACGACGATCGCGCTGGGTCTGTTGTTCGACACCTTGATCGTGCGGTCGTTCATGACACCGTCGCTGGCCACCCTGCTCGGGCGCTGGTTCTGGTGGCCGCAGCACGTGCGACCCCGGCCGGCCAGCACCATGCTGCGGCCATTCGGACCGCGTCCCGCCGTGCGCGAGCTGATCGACGTCCAGGAGCCCCCGGCGGGCGGGTTGGTACAAGCGCGCTGATCTTACGGTGTGCGCCGAAAGGCGTTGAGCATACGGTGTTTGAACGCCTCGTCGAAAACCCGGTAGGTATCGCGCAGCCGATTTCCCGGCCAGTCTTCCGGGATGAAGTGCGTCGGCAGTAGCGGGTCGAGTTGCAGGTGCCGGACGACGGCGATCGACAACGCGAACTGGAAGCGGAAGCTGGCGCTGGTGTCGTCATGGTGTAGCGCTGGGCCGTCGAGTTCGGCCCGCATGGCGCCGGCCAACCGTTTTGCCTCGCTGGCCCAATCATCAAGGGAAAACAGCGATCTCACGGTGTCGTCGGCGATCGTCGAGGCGGCCTTGTGGAAGTGGACGCATTGGCGGTCCAGGACGCTGCGCATCGACGGGAGTCGTTGCGGGTCAAGGTTATCCGGTCGGATCCACACGCCCTCGCGAAGTTCGGCCAGGTGCAGCGCGGTGGCCGCCTTGCGCAGCTCGAGCCGTTCGGACGGCGGCCGGCGCTCGGCCGAGACGACGGCCAGTTCCCACGTTCCATCCCAGCCGCGAGTCGCCACGTCGGGGATGCGCGAGGCGTCGTCCACGCGTTCGCGTCTTTCCAGCAAGTGTCCCGCCAGCGCGTAGGTACCGTCGTCGCTGGTGAGTTCCCCACTGGAGACCATGCGCCAGAGGCACGTGCGTGCGGCGCCCCCGCTGATCCCGAACAGTGAGGCCACCGCGACGAGCTCGGCGGCGCTGAGCCGAGGTTGGTCGGCCCCCAGTAACGCGGTCGCCAGTACCGATCGCGCGCTGAGCGCGCGGTCTCCGACCACCGCGGCGACCTCGGAACGGTTATCACGAAACGATTGACGCGTGACAGGCACAGTGTGATACTTCCAGAGTATGAGCACTCCGACAAGATCTCCGGTAGCCCCGGACGTGGAGATCGTCCGGCGGATCCTTTCCCACATCGACGGGGGAACCACCGACGAGGGCGAGGTGTGGCGCGAGCCGGTCCGCAACTACGTGGATCCGAGCCGTTTCGCCGAGGAGATGCGGGTGCTGCGCGCGTTCCCGAGTGTGTACCTGCCCTCGGTGGCCATCCCCAACGTCGGCGACCACGCCGAACGCACCACCTTTGGGGTGCCGCTGTTCGCCGTGCGCGGTCGCGACGGCCGGTCCCGGGTATTCCGCAACGCATGCCGGCACCGGGGGCTGGCCCTCGTCGAGGGTCCGGGCTGCTCGCACGCGCTGGTGTGTCGCTACCACGGTTGGACGTATCGGCTGGACGGCTCGCTGTCACACGTTCCGCACGACGAGGCGTTCCCCGATCTGGACGTGTCGGCCCGCGGCCTGGTCGAGGTGGAAAGCCGCGAGGTGGACGGCCTGATCGTCATCGACCCGCTCGATCCGCCGGCAACCGAGTCGGGGCGACAGCAGGTCGACGCCGCCATCGCGGGGCTCTCCGACGGCAGCCCCTGGCGCGACAAGCTTTTGCCGGCCGAGCGGCTGGTGTTGGTGAACGCCACTGCGCGGCAGATGAATTGGAAGGTCCTCGTCGAACAGTTCCTGGAGGGTTATCACATCCGCTCGACGCACAGGGACACGTTCTATCCGCTCCAGTACGACGATCTCACCGTCGTGGAATCCTTCGGCCCCAATACGCGAATCACGTTCCCGTACCGCAACATTGAGCGGCTGCGCGATCGTCCCGAATCGGCGTGGAACATCGATGCCCGGGTGACATATGTGTATCACCTGTTCCCCAACGTGATGATCGCGACGTTCCCCGACCAAACGATATTGATCGTGATCGAGCCCGTGGACGTCGCGAACTCCGTCGTCTCCCTCTACGCGATGGTCACGCCCGCGGTTGCACAGAAGCTGTCGAACTCGGGCGACGCCGAGCCGGGGGCGCGCAGCCTGCTCGATGCCGGTGCGTTAGAGGACAACGAGATGTCCGAAGGCGTGCAGCGCGGCCTGCACGCCGGGGCGAACACGTTCCTGGAGTTCGGGCGCCACGAAAGCGCCATCGGCCGCTTTCACGCGACCCTCGATGAGCGGCTAGCGCGCGTCAGCTAGCTCCGAGCGCTACGCCCAGTTCCACACCGACATGTCGCCGGGCGGGTACTGGTTGCAGATGTCGGTGGCCTTGGCGACGACACCCTTGTTGTTGAAGAAGATCTTCATGTGGTTGGGCCAGGCCACCCACAGCGGATCGGAGACTGGCGCGTAGAAGTTCTCGGAGTAATTCCTGCGGTCCTCCGGCGACAGCGAGTAGAACCAATGCGCCTTGTCGATCGTCGCCTGCTGGACGTTCGGGTGGTTGTTGAAGTCGATCATGTACCGCTGGTAGTACACCGGGCTGGTGTCCCTGGACGCCGCCAGGATCTGCTCGGCGTCGCAGGTGGTATTGATCATCCGGCGGGGGATCGGGAAGTCTTCGGTGGAATCGGCCGCGGCGGTCGTCGGGAACGTCGCAGCGGCGATGCCCAGGGCGAGGAACATGGCGCCTGCACGCAGGCTGGAGCTGAGCCGAGACATAGTGGCTACGGTAGCACTTTCCAGGTGGCGAAGGACAGCCGGTAGCGAATTCGTAACCTATCTTACTAAGTACCGCTATCAGGGACGATGACGTGCGAGGGGTCCGGGCGGAGCTCCGGCGGGGCCTGGCTGTAGTCGCCGAAAGGGCCATCGCGGCGCTCGACCGCGGCGCGCACACCCTGGGTTTCCGCGGTCCTGATGAAGTCGAGGGCGTCGGGGGTATTGCGCATCAGACCGTCGAGAATGCCGCCCAGCACCTGGGTCGACGCCAGGCCCATGTTTTCGTAGGCCTGGTTGACGATCAGCTTCTGCGCCCGCAATTGGGACAGCGGGATTCGCGCCAGCTCGGCGGCGATCTCGGCCACGCGAGCCTCGAGGCGCTCGAACGGCACCGCCTCGTTGATCAGCTCGACCTCGGCGGCCTGGACTCCGGTCAGCGGCCGGCCCGTCAACGAGTGCCATTTGACCTTGGCCAGGCTCAGCCGATACAGCCACATGCCGGTCAGGTAGGCCCCCCACATCCGGCTGTACGGGGTGCCGATCACCGCGTCCTCGCTGGCGATCACGATGTCGGCGCACAGCGCATAGTCACTGGCCCCGCCAACGCACCAGCCGTGCACTTGCGCGATGACCGGCTTGGACGCCCGCCAGATGGCCATGAATTTCTGCGTCGGCCCCGTCTCGCGGGCGCTCACCATCGCGAAATCCTTGCCCGGATCCCACTTGCCGTCGGTCGCCATGCCTTCGCCCCAGTGCTTGAATCCGCCACCGAAGTCGTAGCCGCCGGAGAATGCGCGGCCGGCGCCGCGCAGCACGATGACCTTGACGTCCGGGTCGCGCTCGGCCAGGCCCACCGCCGCTTCGATCTCGTCTGGCATGGGCGGCACGATCGTGTTGAGCTGCTCCGGGCGGTTGAGCGTGATGGTGGCGATCGGACCGGCCGCCTTGTAGATCAGCGTCTCGAAGTCGGGCATGGGCTAGCGCTCCTCATCGGGTGGGTCGGGCTGGCGGTTTTCCGGATTCCACGCGTAGATCCGGTCGCCGATCTTCAGATAAGGCGTTGTCAGGTAGGCCGATCCCACGACGATGGCGCTGAAAATCAACGTCGTCATGACGGCGTTCGGCCAGAGTTTGCCCGTCCCGAACGCAAAAAAGATGATGCCGAGAGCCGAGGTTCCCCAATAGAAGTACCGGGCCTTGCGGCGCTCGGCGATGAAGCGAAAACGAACCTGAGCCCAGCCGGCGGCGATCAGGACCAGCCCGGCAGCGACCAACCCGAGCTCGATGATGTCGAGGATCTTCATGCCTTGCCTCCCAGGGTCCGCCAGAGGAACGAGTAGCTCAGCGCCGACTTGAACGCGACCTGCTCGTTGTCGGCCGCGCCGGCGTGCCCGCCCTCGATGTTCTCGTAATACCAGGCCTTGTGTCCCGCGGCCTGCAACGCCGCCGTCATCTTGCGGGCGTGGCCCGGGTGCACCCGGTCGTCGCGGGTGGACGTGGTGAACAGCACCGGCGGATACTGCCGGGTCGAGATGTTCTGGTACGGCGAATATTTGGAGATGAACTCCCAGTCGTCGGGGTTGTCCGGATCGCCGTATTCTGCCACCCAGGACGCGCCCGCGAGCAACAGGTGATAGCGCCGCATGTCCAGCAGCGGCACGTCGCAGACCAGCGCGCCGAATTTTTCCGGGTATTGGGTGAGCATGATGCCCATCAGCAGACCGCCGTTGCTGCCGCCGCGAGCGCCGAGTTGCTCGACGGTGGTGATGCCGCGGCGCACCAGATCGGTTGCCACCGCCGCGAAATCCTCGGCCACCTTGTGCCGGCCCTCGCGCATCGCCTGGGTGTGCCATCCGGGTCCGTACTCGCCGCCGCCGCGGATGTTGGCCATCACGAAGGTCCCGCCGCGGGCCAGCCACAGCCGGCCCAGTACGCCGTCGTATCCGGGGGTCCTGGCGACTTCGAATCCGCCGTAACCGCTCAACAGAGTGGGGCCGGGGCCGTCCGTTGTGCCGGGCCGCACCACGTAGTAGGGGATCGACGTCCCGTCGTCGGACGTCGCGAAATGCTGTGCCACGGACAAGTTTTCGGCGTCGAAGAATACCGGTGCGGATTTGATCGGGTCGGGTTGCCCGTCGCCGGCGCCGCGCAAGAGCCGCGAGGGGGTGACGAATCCGCTGGAGTCGAGGAAGAACTCGTCGCCGGTGTCGTCGGCGGTGACGACGACCGTGTTGGTGGCGGCCGGGATGCCCGCCACCGGCTCGCGCCGCCACGTGCCCCGTGACGATCGCAAGCGCGGCGAAGCCGGGCGCTGGGGGCACCTCCCGCTTGCGGGGGACGGGTCGTCACGCGATGGCGGCGTGGCGATCTCCACGCGGCTGGCCACGTCGGCCAGCGTGACGATCAGCAGGCGGTCTTTCGTCCAGGCGTAGTGGTTGAGCGCGGTGTGCTCGTCGGGCTCGAACACCACCCGCAATTCCGCTGTGCCGGCGAGGAATTCGTCGTAGTTTGCCGCGAGCAGTGAACCCGCGGTGTATACCGCGTCGCGGAAGTACCAATCGGTGCGCAGCTCGATCAATATCCATTCGCGGTGGATCGACACGCTGGCGTCGGTGGGCGCGTCGATGCGAATCAGCTCCGCGCCCCGCAGTTCGTAGACCTCGTCGTTCCAGAAGTCGAGGGCGCGAAGCAACAGGGTGCGCACGAAGCCGGGTGTGCGGTCCGCCGAGGCGAACACGCGGACGTCGGAAGGGGTGCCCTCGAATAGGGTCTCCGCGTCGGCCAAGGGCGTGCCCCGCCGCCACCGCTTGATCACGCGGGGATAGCCCGATTCGGTCAGCGAACCGGCACCGAAATCGGTGCCCACCAGCACGGTGTCCGGGTCGGCCCAGGAGACCTGCGACTTGGCCTCGGGCAGCTCGAAGCCGCTGGCGACGAATTCCCGTGTCGCCATGTCGAATTCGCGCACAATGGACGCGTCCGAGCCGCCCCGTGACAGGGCGATCAGCGCGCGGGTGTGGTCGGGTTCGATGACGCCGGCGCCGGCCCACACCCATTTCTCGCCGTCCGCGCGTCCCAGCTCGTCGACGTCGATCAGCACGTCCCACTCGGGGGAGTCGGTGCGGTAACTGTCCAGGGTGGTGCGCCGCCACAGCCCGCGCGGATTGGCGGCGTCGCGCCAGAAGTTATAGAGGTGCTCGCCGCGGCGGACGACGTAGGGGATTCGGGTGTCGGTGTCGAGCACCTCGAGCGCCTCGATGCGCATCTCCTCGAACCGCGCATCGCGGAATTCGGCGAGCGTCGGCTCGTTGCGCGCCCGGACCCAATCCAGCGCCTCCTCGCCGGTGACGTCCTCCAGCCACAGGTACGGGTCCTCGGCCAAGTGGTGGTCAGCAGCAGCCTCTGAAGTCATGGAAGCCATTGTGGCCCCGGCGGTAGTGTGAGCTGTATCGCAGGAGGACAGAACGAGGAGCCGAGCAGATGACTGTTTTCGCACGTCCAGGTGCCGCCGGGGCATTGATGTCGTATGAATCCCGGTACGAGAACTTCATCGGGGGCCAATGGGTCGCGCCGGCGGGCGGCCGCTATTTCGAGAACCCGACGCCGGTGACAGGTCAGACGTTCTGCGAGGTGGCCAGGTCCGACGAGGCCGACGTGGAAAAGGCGCTCGACGCCGCCCACGCGGCCGCACCCGCCTGGGGCAAGACCGCGCCCGCCGAGCGTGCGGCGATCCTGAACAAGATCGCCGATCGCATCGAGGAAAACAAGGCCGCGCTGGCGGTGGCCGAGGTGTGGGACAACGGGAAACCGATCCGGGAGGCGCTGGCCGCCGACATTCCGCTGGCCGCCGATCACTTCCGGTATTTCGCGGCGGCGATCCGCGCGCAGGAGGGTTCGCTGTCCCAGATCGACGAGGACATCGTCGCCTACCACTTTCACGAGCCGCTGGGCGTGGTGGGCCAGATCATTCCGTGGAACTTCCCGATCCTGATGGCGAGCTGGAAGCTGGCGCCGGCACTGGCGGCCGGCAATGCCGCGGTGCTCAAGCCCGCCGAGCAGACGCCGGCGTCGGTGCTCTATCTCATGTCGCTGATCGGCGACCTGCTGCCGCCCGGGGTGGTCAACGTGGTCAACGGATTCGGCGCGGAGGCGGGCAAGCCGCTGGCGTCGAACAACCGCATCGCCAAGGTCGCCTTCACCGGGGAGACCACCACGGGGCGACTGATCATGCAGTACGCGTCGCAGAACCTGATCCCGGTCACGCTGGAACTCGGCGGCAAGAGCCCCAACATCTTCTTCTCCGACGTGATGGCCGCGCACGACGATTTCCAGGACAAGGCGCTGGAGGGCTTCACGATGTTCGCCCTCAACCAGGGCGAGGTGTGCACCTGCCCGTCGCGCAGCCTGATCCAGGCCGACATCTACGACGAGTTCCTGGAGCTGGCTGCCATCCGCACCAAGGCGGTCCGGCAGGGCGACCCGCTGGACTCCGAGACCATGCTGGGCTCGCAGGCCTCCAACGACCAACTGGAAAAGGTGTTGTCCTACATCGAGATCGGCAAGGACGAGGGCGCCAAGATCATCACCGGCGGAGAGCGCGCCGAGTTGGGTGGCGACCTGTCCGGCGGCTTCTACATGCAGCCGACGATCTTCGGCGGCAACAACAAGATGCGGGTCTTCCAGGAGGAGATCTTCGGGCCAGTGGTGGCGGTGACGTCGTTCAAGGACTACGACGACGCGATGGGTATCGCCAACGACACCCTCTACGGTCTGGGCGCGGGCGTGTGGAGCCGCGACGGCAACACCGCCTACCGGGCCGGTCGCGACATCCAGGCGGGCCGGGTGTGGGTCAACTGCTATCACGTGTACCCGGCGCATGCGGCGTTCGGTGGCTACAAGCAGTCCGGCATCGGCCGGGAGAACCACAAGATGATGCTCGACCACTACCAGCAGACCAAAAACCTGATGGTGTCCTATTCGCAGAAGGCGCAAGGATTCTTCTGATGGTCCCGCCAGCCGGGGTGGTGATCACCGCGGATGCCGCCAAGCTGCTCGGGCAGCTACAGGACCGGCACGGCCCGGTGATGTTCCATCAGTCCGGAGGCTGCTGCGACGGGTCGTCGCCGATGTGCTACCCGCGCGGAGACTTCATCGTCGGCGACCGCGACGTGTTGCTCGGCGTGCTCGATGTCGGGGACGGGGTGCCGGTGTGGATTTCCGGTCCGCAGTACCAGGCGTGGAAGCACACGCAGCTTGTCATCGACGTGGTGCCCGGCCGCGGCGGCGGGTTCAGCCTGGAAGCCCCCGAGGGGGTGCGGTTCTTATCCCGCGGCCGCGTCTTCACCGAGCAAGAGCAGGCGTCGTTGGCAACGGTCATCACCGGCGCCGACTACGAGCGCGGTGAACGCCCCGCGACACGGGGTCAGGTGGTGGCCGACGCGGCATTGGGGACATGCCCAACCGCAGTACAGTCGAGAAAGTGATACCGCTTCCTCGTCCGTGGCTGCTGGCCAGTGCCATGCTGATCGGTTGCGCGGTCGGGTTATTGGCGGGCGTGGCGTTCACCGTCGTGGACCACCCGAGGGTCCGCCCCGACATCGCGATCGCACTCGTGGTGGGGATTCCCAGTGTGATCGGGCTGCTGACGATCGTGCTGTCGGGACGGCGCTGGGTCACGATGGTCGGCGCGTTCATCCTCGCGGTGGCGCCGGGTTGGTTCGGCGCGCTCGTCGCTCTGCGGGTGGTGGCCGGTGCCTGACTTACCTGATGAGGACCGCGAATCCCACCCGCGGACCGAGGCGTTCGTGCCGGACTTCTCCGACGACACCGGCTCACAACCCGTTCCCGTCGTCGCCGAGCCGGAAACGCCCGCGCCGGAGACCGCCCCGGAGGAGGACACCGAGCGCGACGGCGTGACCGAAGCCGGCGGTGCGCCGGTGCAGCCCGTCGCCGTTCCCGGCCGCTACCACTACCTGAAGTGGTGGCAGTTGGTTCTCGTTCTCCTCGGCGTGTGGGCCGTGGCGGCCGTCGTCGGGCTGGGGTTGTTCTATTGGTGGTACCACACCATCGACAAGGCGCCCGCGGTGTTCGCGGTGCTGGTCTACGTCGTCGCCTGCGTGGTGGGTGGCGTGATGCTGGCGATGCACGGCCGGCCGCTGGTCTCGGCGCTGTCGATCGCGGTGATGTCCGGGCCGCTCGCCGCCGTCGCCGCCGCGGCGCCGCTCTACGGCTACTACTACTGCGAGCGGGTGGGCCACTGCCTGATCGGCGTCATCCCGTACTAGGCCGCGCCGGTCAGCTGGGGTGGTCGCCGGTCGTGATCATGCGGACGCTGTACCAGCCCCAGTACACGCGGTGGTGCCGAATCAGTCCGTCGTGGATTTCCATCACCTCGACGATGTCCATCTGATCTCCGTCACTGGCCTGCCGTGGATATTCCCACGTCAGTCTCGTGCCGTCGGAGAGATATCCGGTGCGGTAGCGGCGACGCTGCGGCGGTTGGTGCTCGAATACCCGCGTTACGAAACGGCGCAGCGCGTCACGGCCGCGCACGACGCCTTCCTCGGTGCCAAGCAGGTGGCACACCAGCGGGCTCTCCAGTGTCGCGTCCGGGTGATAAAGCGCCATCGAGGCGTCGATGTCCTTGGCGCCCAAGGCTTCATCCCAGGCGTGGAAGATGCGCTCGAGCGCCTCGGTGGACCCGGTGTGCGGGGTGGTCACACTTCCTCCTTCGGGGCCGACTTCTTCGGACGACTCCACGGTATAGCCGGAAAGCTTTGATGGCCGACAAACCATGCCTGTGACAGGCTGGCGATGTGAACGACATCTCGACCCCACCGGCCGACCGTGATCTTGCCGCGGTGGCGAGCCTGATCGGTGATCCGGCGCGTGCGACCATGCTGGCCGCCCTAGCCGCCGGGCAAGCGCTGCCGGCCGGGGAACTCGCTCGCAGGGCCGGGGTGCATCCGGCCACCGCCTCCGCGCACCTGCGTCGCCTGGCCGACGGCGGGTTGATTCGCGTGCGGCTGCAGGGCCGGCACCGCTACCACGAGCTCTCCGGTCCGGATGTGGCGGCGGCGCTGGAGTCCCTCGCCCGGATCGCCCCCCCGCTTGCGGTGCGTTCACTGCGTCAGCACCGTGCGGCAAGCGGGCTGGCCGAGGCACGAACGTGCTACGACCACCTGGCGGGACGCCGCGGCGTCGAACTGCGCGACCGCCTCCTGGCCGCCGAAGCGATCCGTCTGATCGACGACCGCGATCACGAGCTCACCAACCGCGGGGAGCAGTTGCTCACCAAGCTCGGCGTCGACCCGGCAGCGGTGCGCGCAACGCGGCGCATCTTCGCGCGGTGCTGCATCGACTGGACGGACCGCCGGCCACACCTGGCCGGGGCACTCCCGGCGGCAATCACCGCCGCGTTCCTCGATCGGAAATGGCTCACCCGCGGGCCCGGCCGCAGCTTGCGGGTCGCCGGCGGGTACGAGGACAAGGTCAACAAATGGCTGGCGGCGTGATCGAAGTCGAGCCCCACTAGGGTGGGGCTCGTGACTTCTCACTATGACGTCGTCGTCCTCGGGGCCGGTCCCGGCGGATATGTCGCAGCCATCCGCGCCGCACAGCTGGGCCTCAACACCGCGGTCGTGGAGCCGAAGTACTGGGGTGGCGTCTGCCTGAACGTCGGCTGCATCCCGTCCAAGGCGCTGCTGCGCAATGCCGAGCTCGCCCACATCTTCACGAAAGAGGCCAAGACCTTCGGCATCAGCGGCGAGGCGACCTTCGACTACGGGATCGCCTTCGACCGCAGCCGCAAAGTGGCCGAGGGCCGCGTCGCCGGCGTGCACTTCCTGATGAAGAAGAACAAGATCACCGAGATTCACGGGTACGGCAGATTCACCGACGCCAACACGCTGTCGGTTGAGCTCAATGACGGTGGCACCGAAACCGTCACGTTCGACAACGCCATCATCGCCACCGGCAGCAGCACCCGGTTGGTGCCCGGCACATCGCTGTCGGAAAACGTGGTCACCTACGAGGAACTGATCCTGTCCCGGGAGTTGCCGGAGTCGATCATCATCGCCGGCGCGGGCGCGATCGGCATGGAGTTCGGCTACGTGCTGAAGAACTACGGCGTCGACGTCACGATTGTGGAGTTCCTGCCGCGCGCACTACCCAACGAGGACGCCGAGGTGTCCAAGGAGATTGAGAAGCAGTTCAAGAAGTTAGGCGTCAAGGTGTTGACCGGAACCAAGGTCGAGGCCATCTCCGACGACGGTTCGGTGGTCAGGGTGACCGTCAGCAAGGACGGTCGCAGCGAGGAGCTCAAGGCCGAAAAGGTGTTGCAGGCCATCGGTTTTGCGCCCAATGTCGAGGGCTACGGCCTGGAGGTGGCCGGGGTCGCGCTCACCGACCGCAAGGCCATCGGCATCAGTGACTACATGCGCACCAATCTGCCGCACATCTACGCCATCGGCGACGTCACCGGGCTGCTGCAGCTCGCGCACGTCGCCGAGGCTCAAGGTGTGGTGGCGGCCGAAACCATCGGCGGCGCAGAGACTTTGGCGCTCGGCGACTATCGGATGCTGCCGCGCGCGACGTTCTGCCAACCCAACGTCGCCAGTTTCGGGCTCACCGAGCAGCAGGCCCGTGACGAGGGCTACGACGTCGTGGTCGCCAAGTTCCCGTTCACCGCGAACGCCAAGGCGCATGGCGTGGGCGACCCCAGCGGTTTCGTCAAGCTGGTCGCCGACGCGAAGTACGGCGAGCTGCTCGGCGGGCACCTGGTCGGCCACGACGTGTCCGAGCTGCTGCCCGAGCTCACCCTGGCGCAGAAGTGGGATCTGACGGCGACCGAGCTGGCCCGCAACGTGCACACCCATCCGACCATGTCCGAGGCGCTGCAGGAATGCTTCCACGGCCTGACCGGCCACATGATCAACTTCTGATCCGCGGATGAACACCAGCAAGACCAGCGAGCGGATCGTCGGCGCCATCGGCGGCGTGGCGATCGGCTATGTGCTGTGGCTGGTGGCCATTTCGACCGGGGACAATTCGACGGCGGGCCAGTGGGGTCCGCTGGTGTTGCTGATGTCGGTGGTGCTGGGGATCTGCGCCGGGGTGTGGGGCTGGTGGCTGCGCCGGCGCGGTAATCAGCTGTGGGCGGCGTTCGCCTTCGGCCTGCCGATACTTCCCGTGGTGCTGACGCTGGCCGTATTGGCCGACGTCTACCTCTAGCTACCGGGGATTGTCCAGCGGGATGTCGAGCGCGGACATCGTCGCCGCAAGGCCGTCGTATTGGCTTGCGAGCAAGCAGAATTCGATCAGCTGCCGCCGATCCAGGTGAGTCGCCAGCCGCTGCCAGGTCGCGTCGCTGATCGTCCGGTCTTTGACGAACTCATCCGTCGCCGTCAGCAGCGCCTGTTGCCGTTCGGTGAGCCCGGATCCGTTCCGCGAGTCCGGCCACGCGAAGATCGTGGCCTGCATGTCCGCGTCCAGACCCGCCCTGCGGGCCATCCGGCGATGATGCTGCAGCTCGTATTCGCATGAGCGGACGTGCGCGACCCGCAGGATCACCAGCTCGGTGTCGACCGGCCGCAGCCGCCCCCGCAACAACCGGCCGCCGTAAAAGGCCCACGCCCAGAACAGCAATCGGCGCTGGCCCAACGTGGTGAACAGGTGGAACTCGGGCGCTTTCACCGTGCGCGCACCCAGCTTCGCGATCACCCAGTTGATCGGTCCGAGTTCTCGGAACCCGCCCGACGGGATGCGGCCGACGGGACGTGCCGGGAGCCCGCTCACGCTTGCTTCACCAGATACGGGGACACCGTGCTGCGGTGTTCGTCGAGATCGAGCGCGCGCCCCAGCGCGGGGAACGCCCGCTGCGGACAGTTGTCGCGTTCGCAGACACGGCAACCCGCGCCGATGGGCGTGGCGATCTCCCCCGACAAGTCGAGTCCTTCCGAGTAGACGAGCCGGTGGGCGTGCCGAAGTTCGCAGCCCAGCCCGATCGCGAAGGTTTTACCCGGCTGACCATACCGCGCGGCGCGGCGCTCCACGGTGCGGGCCACCCACATGTAGTTGCGGCCGTCGGGCATCTGTGCGATCTGCACGAGGATCTTGCCCGGGTTGGCGAACGTTTCGTAGACGTTCCACAACGGGCAGGTCCCGCCGCTCGAGGAGAAGTGAAAACCCGTGGCGGACTGACGTTTTGACATGTTGCCGGCTCGGTCGACCCGGATGAACGAGAACGGCACCCCGCGCATCGACGGCCGCTGCAGCGTCGACAGCCGGTGCGCGATCGTCTCATAGCTCACCGAGTAGAACGCCGACAGCCGCTCGACGTCGTAGCGGAAGTTCTCTGCGACATCGTGGAATTGGCGATAGGGCAGCACCGCGGCCGCCGCGAAGTAATTGGCCAACCCCAGCCGCGCCAGCGTGTGCGACTCGTCGCTGGTGAACTTGCCCTCCTCGACCATGCTGTCGATCAGGTCACCGAACTCGAGGTAGGCCAATTCGGCGGCCATCTTGAATACCTGCTGACCCAGCGAGAGGTGATTGCTGATTTCCAGCGTCTTGGTCTCGGAGTCATAGCGGTGCAGCACGGTGTCGCCGAGATCGATGCGCCTGTTGATGTGCACGCCGTGCACCTCGGTGAGCCGCCGGGTCAGCTCGCGGGCCAGGTCGCCGTGATGCAGCCGCATCTGGGTGGTGAGGTCCTCGGCGGCGGTGTCCAGCTCGTGCAGGTAGTTCTGGCGTTGGTAGAAGTAGTCGCGCACCTCCTCGTGGGGCATGGTGATCGACCCGGTGCCACTGCCGTCGAAGAACCGCTCCTCGGTGGCGGCGGCCAGCTGCGCCGTGGTGATCCGGTACCGCCGGTGCAGGTTGACCACCGCGCGGGCCAGGGCGGGATGGGCACTGACCATCTCGGCGACCTCGGGCGGTTCGACGTCGATGCCCAGGTCGCGATCCATCGTCACCTCGCGCAGCTCGGCGACCAGCCGGGTGTCGTCGTGCGGGGCGAAGAAGGTCGCGTCCACACCGAAAACCTCGGTGATCCGCAGCAGCACGGCCACCGTCAGCGGCCGAACATCGTGCTCGATCTGGTTGAGGTAGCTGGGTGAGATCTCCAGCATCTGGGCCAGCGCGGCCTGACTGAATCCGCGCTCGCTGCGCAACTGGCGAACGCGCGAGCCGACGAATGTTTTGGACACCTAACCGAGCCTACCCGCCACTGTGAAGATACGGTTTGCAGAGTTGGCATCGCGCTAGGATTGGTTTTTCGGAGATGCCATTTGGCATGATTCCCGTCTGCCCCCCGGTTACCGTGGGGTCCAGACGAGGAGCGAGCGGGGGAGCGAAGCCGTGAGCCTGGACAAAATAATGATGCCGGTGCCCGACGGCCACCCCGACGTATTCGATCGCGAATGGCCGCTGCGCGTCGGCGACATCGACCGCACCGGCCGGCTCCGGCTGGATGCCGCCTGCCGCCACATCCAGGACATCGGCCAGGACCAGCTGCGCGAGATGGGGTTCGAGGAGACCCACCCGCTGTGGATCGTCCGCCGCACCATGCTCGACCTGATCCGCCCGATCGAGTTCCAGGACATGCTGCGGTGCCGGCGCTGGTGCTCGGGCACCTCGAACCGGTGGTGCGAGATGCGGGTCCGCGTCGACGGCCGCAAGGGCGGCCTGATCGAATCCGAGGCGTTCTGGATCAACATCAACCGGGAAACCCAGATGCCCGCGCGCATCGCCGACGACTTCCTGGCGGGCCTGCACAAGACCACATCCATCGATCGGCTGCGGTGGAAGGGCTACTTGAAGCCGGGCAGCCGCGACGACGCGACCGAGATCCACGAGTTCCCGGTCCGGGTGACCGATATCGACCTGTTCGACCACATGAACAACTCGGTGTACTGGAGCGTGATCGAGGACTACCTGGCCGCGCATCCCGAGCTGCTGCGGGGACCGCTGCGCACCACCATCGAGCACGAGGCGCCGGTCGCCCTGGGCGACAAGCTCGAGATCATTTCGCACGTCCACCCCGCCGGCTCCACCGATCAGTTCGGTCCCGGCTTGGTCGATCGCCCTGTTACAACGCTCACATATACCGTCGGCGACGAGACGAAAGCCGTCGCCGCGCTCTTCTCCCTGTAGCGAATTCGGGCCGCTAAGCGGCCCGCTCAAATTCCGGTGTTGACCTGCGGCTTTTGGGTTACTGGCCGGTAGCTTCTGAAACGGTTCAGTTCTGCGGCGCCTTCGCAAGATTTGCAAAATCGGGGAAACGCGTTGCGGAAATTGGCAAATGAAACGGGTGGACCGGCATAAACAGGCTGTGCCATGGTCGTATTAGCACGCCAGTGAAGTTGAGCCTCCAGCTACCGCCGGACGGCGGCGTCAACCGTCCACCAATTGCAAAGGAGTTAAGCCCAATGTCTGACGTTGGCACCCCGAAGAGCGCCGAACAGATCCAGCACGACTGGGACACCAACCCGCGCTGGAAGGACATCAACCGCACCTACACCGCCCAGGACGTCGTCGCCCTGCAGGGCAGCGTCGTCGAGGAGCACACCCTGGCCCGCCGCGGCGCGGAGGTGCTGTGGGAGCAGCTGCACGACCTGGAGTACATCAACGCCCTGGGCGCCCTGACCGGCAACATGGCCGTGCAGCAGGTTCGCGCCGGCCTGAAGGCCATCTACCTGTCGGGCTGGCAGGTCGCCGGTGACGCCAACCTGTCCGGCCACACCTACCCCGACCAGAGCCTGTACCCGGCCAACTCGGTGCCGCAGGTCATCCGTCGCATCAACAACGCGCTGCTACGCGCCGACGAGATCGCCAAGGTCGAGGGTGACCGGTCGGTGGAGAACTGGCTGGCGCCGATCGTCGCCGACGGCGAGGCCGGCTTCGGCGGCGCGCTCAACGTGTACGAGCTGCAGAAGGCGATGATCGCCGCGGGCGTCGCGGGGTCGCACTGGGAGGACCAACTCGCCTCGGAGAAGAAGTGCGGCCACCTCGGTGGCAAGGTGCTGATCCCGACTCAGCAGCACATCCGCACCCTGACCTCGGCGCGCCTCGCCGCCGACGTCGCCGGCGTGCCGACGGTGGTGATCGCACGCACCGACGCCGAGGCGGCCACCTTGATCACCTCGGACGTCGACGAGCGCGACCAGCCGTTCATCACCGGTGAGCGGACCAAAGAAGGCTTCTACCGCGTGCGCAACGGCCTCGAGCCGTGCATCGCGCGGGCCAAGGCCTATGCGCCGTACTCCGACCTGATCTGGATGGAGACCGGGACCCCGGACCTCGAGCTAGCTGCCAAGTTCGCCGAGGGCGTCAAGTCCGAGTTCCCCGACCAGATGCTGGCCTACAACTGCTCGCCTTCCTTCAACTGGAAGAAGCACCTGGACGACTCCACCATCGCGAAGTTCCAAAAAGAGCTTGGCGCAATGGGATTCAAGTTCCAGTTCATCACGCTGGCCGGCTTCCACGCGCTGAACTACTCGATGTTCGATCTGGCCTACGGCTACGCCCGCAACCAGATGAGCGCGTACGTCGAGCTGCAGGAGCGCGAGTTCGCCGCCGAGGAGCGCGGTTACACCGCGACCAAGCACCAGCGCGAGGTCGGTGCGGGTTACTTCGACCGCATCGCCACCACGGTGGACCCGAGCTCGTCGACCACCGCCCTGGCCGGTTCGACCGAAGAGGGTCAGTTCCACTGAGTTAGTCTGCCGAACAGACGCAGAGTCGCACTTCTGCAGCCCAGTCGATGCGACTCTGCGTCTGCTCGCGCGTTTAGGAGGAAATAGTGAGCGACCCAGCGATCCAGCGGGTGGGGGTTGTCGGTGCGGGGCAGATGGGGTCCGGCATCGCCGAGGTCTCGGTGCGCGCCGGAGTCGACGTGACGGTGTACGAGCCCAGCGAGGAGCTGATCACGGCGGGACGCAACCGCATCGTCCGGTCGCTGGAGCGCGGCGTCAGCGCGGGCAAAGTCACCGAGCGGGAGCGCGACCGCGCGCTCGACAAGCTGACGTTCACCACCGATCTGAAGGACCTGGCCGACCGCCAACTGGTGATCGAGGCCATCGTCGAGGACGAGGCCGTCAAGGCCGGGCTGTTCGCGGAACTGGACCGGGTCATCACCGACCCCGACGCGGTCCTGGCGTCGAACACCTCCAGCATCCCGATCATGAAGGTGGCCGCGGCCACCCGGAACCCTCAGCGCGTGCTGGGCCTGCACTTCTTCAACCCTGTCCCGGTGCTGCCGCTAGTCGAGCTGGTCAGCACGCTGGTCACCGACGAGGCCGCGGCCACCCGCACCGAGGAGTTCGCGAGTGCGGTTCTGGGCAAGCAGGTGGTGCGCTGTTCCGACCGGTCCGGCTTCGTCGTCAACGCGCTGCTGGTTCCGTATCTGCTGTCGGCGGTCCGGATGGTGGAGGCCGGTTTCGCCACCGTCGAAGACGTCGACAAGGCCGTGGTCGCCGGGCTGTCGCACCCGATGGGCCCGCTGCGGCTGTCCGATCTCGTCGGATTGGATACCCTCAAACTCATCGCGGACAAAATGTTCGAGGAATTCAAGGAGCCCCAATACGGCCCGCCGCCGCTGCTGCTGCGCATGGTGGAGGCCGGTCGGCTCGGCAAGAAATCCGGGCAAGGCTTCTATACGTACTGACGGGCACGTGATTGGGTCGGCGCGACGCCATTGTGTCGATCGGGTAGCATTCTCGCGACAACCGACGAGAGGCATCCGAATCGCATGGCTCAGTTGAAGCCGTATTACGAAGAGTCGCAATCCATCTATGACATCTCGGACGAATTCTTCTCGTTATTCCTAGACCCGACCATGGCGTACACCTGCGCCTACTTCGAGCGGGACGACATGACCCTCGAGGAAGCGCAGAACGCGAAGTTCGACCTGGCGCTGGGCAAGCTGAACCTCGAACCGGGGATGACGTTGCTCGACATCGGTTGCGGTTGGGGTGGAGCCCTGCAGCGAGCGATCGAGAAGTTCGATGTCAACGTCATCGGAATCACGCTCAGCCGCAACCAGTTCGAGTACAGCAAGGCCAGGCTTGCCGGGCTGCCGACCCGGCGCAACGTCGAGGTGCGGTTGCAGGGCTGGGAGGAGTTCGACGAGAAGGTCGACCGGATCGTCACCATCGGCGCCTTCGAGGCGTTCAAATCGGAACGGTGGGCCGCCTTTTTCGGCCACGCCCACGACGTCCTTCCGGCCGACGGCAGAATGCTGTTGCACACGATTTTGACGTACACCCAGAAACAGCAACATGAGCGCGGCGTCTCGCTGACGATGAGCGACGTGCGATTCATGCGATTCATCGGCACGGAAATCTTCCCGGGCGGGCAGTTGCCGGCACAGGAGGACATTTTCAAGTTTGCGCAGGCCGCCGGTTTTTCGGTCGAGAAGGTGCAATTGCTGCGGGAGCATTACGCGCGAACGCTCAACATGTGGGCGGCCAATCTTGAGGCCAATAAGGAAAAGGCCGTAGCGATCCAATCCGAAGAGGTCTACGACCGCTATATGCACTATCTGACCGGGTGCGAGAATTTCTTCCGCAAAGGCGTCACCAACGTGGGGCAGTTCACGCTCGTCAAGTAGCGCTGCGCAGCACGGCGCCGATCGCGAGCCCGACCACCAGCAGCGCGCCCGCCTGCCGCACGTGCACCCACGCCAGCGCGGCGTACCACAGCGGCCACACCGGAAACTTCGGTGGCGGTTCGGCGGGCCTTGGGCGGCGGAAGTAGGGCCACACCTTCGCCAGCCGGGGCAGCGCCACGGCGACCACCAGCGCGGCCCAGGGCATCGCGCCGGCCGCGACCGCGATCGCGACCAGCACGTAGAAGCCGACCATCATGCCCAGCGTCACGGCGCGGGCGCGCGCCTCGCCGAGCAGGACCGGCAGCGTCCGGATCCCGAGCGGCTCGTCGTAGGGGATCTTGTCGATGTGCTTGCCCATCAGCACCGTCGTGCACAGCAAGCCGTAGGGCAGCGAGGCCAGCACGACGTCCCAACCGACGGAGCCGACCGCCGAGTAGTACGTCCCGCACACCATCAGCGGACCCCACACGACGAAAACGTCGGGCTCGCCCAGCCCGCGTTTCTTCAGGCGCAGCGGCGGCGCGGTGTACGCGACGCTCAGCGCGAAACCGCTGAGCGCAAAGGCGATTACGGGCCAACCGCGGGCCCACGTCAGCGTCACCAGAATCGCCAGGTCGGCGACGTTCACCAGCAGGATCGCCAGCCCCAGCGTCCGGCGGCTGATCAGCCCGGACAGCACCGGGTGCGGGGCGTACAGCGCACGGGGATACGTGGCGCTGTCGGTGCCCACCTGCGTGTCGTAGAGGTCGTTCATCAGGTTATTGGCGGTGTGCGCCAACGTGATTCCCAACACGGCCAGCACCAGCCACCGCCAATCCAGGCCCGGCTTGCCCACCGCCAGCAGCGCCGCCACCAGACCGGACACCAGGGTCATCGGCAACACCGCCGCGCGGGTGACCACCAGCCACCGCGTGACGGTGTCGATCGGTCCATCGGGTGGCGGGTTGGTGGTGCGAAGTGCGTATGCCCACGACTTCAGCCGTGAGCCCACGCTCGCCTCAGGCATTCCTAAAGCCTAGACCGGCCTCAACGCGACCGCCGGGGAATGATCGGCGTCGGATGCGGTTGCGCGCGGAACTTCTCCAGTGATCCGCCGACCTCGACGATCCCGCATATCGCGTTCCAACTGAGCATGGTCAGGTAGTCGATCAGCTCGTCGCGACTCATCCGGGGTTCCGACATCCACGAGTGGGTGGCCAGCTGCACGCCGCCGACGATCAGGTAGGCCCACGGCTCCACCCCGCCGGTGTCCAACCCGGCCTGGTGCATGCGCCGGCGAATCAGGACCGCGAGCATGCGGGCGATGATTCGCTCGGAGTCGGCGATCACCTTGCTGTGGCTCGCCGAGCTGTTCGCCATCACGAACCGGTACGGTTCGGGCTCGTTTGCCACGGTGTCGACGTAGACCCGAATGACCTCGCGGGTCAGGTCGAAGCCGTCCAAGTTCGACGAGAGGGCCGCGGTCATGTTGGGAATCAGCGTCGTCTGTGTGAACCGCATCATCACCGCGGTCGTCAGGTCGTTCTTGTCGACGAAGTAGCGGTAGAGCACCGTCTTGGAGACCCCGATCTCGGCAGCGATGTCGTCCATGCTCAGAAAGCGGCCGAGCCGCCGAATCGCTTCGATGGTTCCGTCAACCAGCTCGTTGCGGCGGTCGACCTTGTGCTGATGCCAGCGCCGCTTGCGACCATCCATCTTGACGGTCACAGCCGGTATTTGCTCTGCCACAGTCGCCGATTTCCATTCCCTAGACGCCCTCGATAATACGGCCTGGGCCGTCCGGTTGGCGGATGGCGGGCGCGGAGAATAGGCCCCTGGACAGTGCAAGTCACACTAATCGCCCGCGGGGATACATGATGGTGTGGTGGCACACAGAGCCGATTCGCCGGGCTCGCCGGCGCGGGGGCTGGACGTGGTCGCGTCGCCGGGCCCGGCGCGCCGCCCCCACACGTCCCTAGCGGAGTCGTTCGCCGGGGCCGATCCGCAGGCCGACGCCGAACGCCGGGTGGCGCTGCGCCGGATGAAAATCGTGGCACTGGGATTCCTGATCGGTGCCAGTGGCATCTTCCTCGCGTGCCGCTGGGCGCAGGCCCACACCAGCGCGGGCGTCTGGGTCGGCTACGTCGGCGCGGCCGCGGAGGCCGGCATGGTCGGCGCCCTCGCGGACTGGTTCGCCGTCACCGCGTTGTTCAAGCACCCGCTGGGCATACCGATCCCGCACACGGCGATCATCAAGCGCAAGAAGGATCAGCTCGGGGAGGGCCTGGGCACCTTCGTGCGGGAGAACTTCCTGTCGCCGGCGGTGGTCGAGACCAAGCTGCGCGACGCGCAGGTGCCCGGCCGGCTCGGCAAGTGGCTGTCGGAGCCCTCGCACGCCGAGCGGGTGGCCAGCGAGACGGCGACCATCCTCCGGGTGTTGGTGGAGTTGCTGCGCGACGAGGACGTGCAGCAGGTCATCGACCGGATGATCGTGCGCCGCATCGCAGAACCGCAGTGGGGCCCGCCGGTGGGCAGGGTGCTGGCGACGCTGCTGGCCGAGAATCGGCAGGAAGCCCTGATCCAGTTGCTCGCCGACCGGGCTTTTCAGTGGTCACTGAATGCCGGCGAGGTCATCCAGCGGGTGGTCGAGCGCGACTCGCCGAGCTGGTCGCCCCGATTCATCGACCACCTCGTCGGCGACCGCATTCACCGCGAGTTGATGGACTTCACCGACAAGGTGCGGCGCAACCCCGACCACGAACTGCGCCGTTCGGCGACCCGCTTCCTGTTCGAATTCGCCGACGACCTGCAGCACGACCCGGACACCATCGCGCGCGCCGAAACCGTCAAAGAACAGCTGATGGCCCGCGACGAGATCGCCAACGCCGCCGCGAGCGCATGGAAGACGATGAAACGGCTGGTGCTCGAGGGCGTCGACGACCCGTCGAGCGCGCTGCGGACCCGCATCGCCGACACCGTGGTTCGCGTCGGGGAGTCGCTGCGCGACGACGCCGAGCTGCGCGACAAGGTCGACAACTGGATCGTCCGGGCGGCCCAGCACCTGGTGTCGCAGTACGGGGTTGAGATCACGGCGATCATCACCGAGACGATCGAGCGCTGGGACGCCGAAGAGGCCAGCCGGCGGATCGAACTGCACGTCGGTCGTGACCTGCAATTCATCCGGATCAACGGAACCGTGGTCGGCTCGCTCGCGGGGCTGGCGATCTACGCCGTCGCGCAGCTGCTTTTCTAGAGGTGCTAACAAGTGCTTGCAAAAGCAAGCACTTGCCCGTAATCTGAGGGCCGTTCAAGATCGACCATCGACCCAGGAGTACGCAATGGCACCCGAGGAGAAGCTCTCCGCCAAGGTGTCGACCGCGGCCTCCGAAGTGGCCTCCGACATCGGCAGCTTCATTCGTGACCTGCGGGAAAACGCGCAGGTGTCGGTGCGCCAACTCGCCGAGCGGTCCGGGGTCAGCAACCCCTACCTCAGCCAGGTCGAGCGCGGACTGCGCAAGCCGTCCGCCGACGTCCTGAACCAAATCGCGAAAGCGCTGCGGATCTCCGCTGAAGTGCTCTACGTGCGGGCCGGGATCCTCGAGCCCAGCGAGACCAGTCAGGTGCGCGACGCGATCATCACCGACACCGCGATCACCGAGCGGCAGAAGCAAATTCTGCTCGACATCTACGCGTCATTCGCCCAGCAAAATGAATCCACCCAAGAGGAGTGTTCGACCGAATCCAACGGCGACTGACCTCGGCGACGTATAGACGGCGGGCCGCGCGGTTACCCAGAAGGAAGGGACCCAACCGTTCCAGGCCAGTTGCTGGCTCTGCTGGCCCGATCTGGCGGCCTGGGCAGATGCCACTCGATCATCACTCGACCGACCAAGCAGGAGGTTCTCGCGCAACTTCCACCAGACAGCAGTCAGTAACACCGATAACGAAAGAAATGACGAAAGGAAAACCAATGGCTGAAAACCCGAACATCGAAGACCTGCGCGCCCCGTTGCTCGCCGCGCTGGGCGCGGCGGACCTGGCCCTGGCCACCGTCAACGACCTGATCACCAACCTGCGTGAGCGTGCCGAGGAGACCCGCACCGAGACCCGCAGCCGGGTCGAGGAGCGACGTGCCCGCCTAGCCAAGCTGCAGGAGGACCTGCCCGAGCAGTTCACCGAGCTGCGCGAGCGGTTCACCGCCGACGAGCTGCGCAGGGCCGCCGAGGGTTACCTGGAGGCCGCGACGAGCCGCTACAACGAGCTGGTCGAGCGCGGCGAGGTCGCCCTGGAGCGGCTGCGCAGCCAGTCCGGCTTCGACGACGCGTCGGCGCGGGCCCAGGCGTCCGTGGACCAGGCCGTCGAGCTGACCCAGGAGGCGCTGGGCACCGTGGCGTCGCAGACCCGCGCGGTCGGTGAGCGGGCGGCCAAGCTGGTCGGCATCGACCTGCCCAAGAAGGCTCCCGCGAAGAAGGCGCCGGCCAAGAAGGCCCCCGCCAAGAAGGCTCCGGCCAAGAAGGCTGCGGCCAAGAAGTCGGCGGCCAAGAAGGTCACCCAGAAGTAGTCAGATCCGGGGTTGCCCCCGCGGGGGCAACCCGGATCAAGCAGCACACTCGACTCCGAGTTGCCCCCTGGGCAACTCGGAGTCGACGTTTTGGACGCCGCCCGCATACCCTTAAGGCGTGAGCCACCTCGTGGGTACCGTCATGTTGGTCTTGCAGATCGCCGTCCTGGTGACGGCGGTGTACGCGTTCGTGCACGCGGCGCTGCAGCGACCCGACGCCTATACCGCCGCCGACAAGCTGACCAAGCCCGTGTGGCTGGTGATCCTGGGCCTGGCCGTCGCGCTGACATCGATCCTGAGCTTCGTCTTCGGCGTGCTCGGCATGGCGATCGCGGCGTGCGCGGCCGGCGTCTATCTGGTCGATGTTCGGCCCAAACTCCTCGAAATTCAGGGTAAGTCGCGCTGACGGGATGAAAGCCCTGCTGGCCTTGCCGGCGGCGGTGCTGGTCGCCCTCGCGGCGGCCGTCCCTGCCACGGCGGACCCGGGCACGGGCGCGGCTACCCCGTCGTACCCGCCGCCATACATCGATCACACCGAGTGGATGCAGTGGGGAGGCCTGGCCAGCTTGCGGGTTTTCCCGACGCCCGCCGGGCGCGCAGCCTCGAGGCAGCCCGGGACGTCGGCGGCCGCCGACGAGGCGTGGGCCGAGGTGCTCGCGTCGGCACCGGACGCCGGCACCGCCGGCATGCGCGCACAGTTCCTGTGCCACTGGCAGTTCGCCGAAACGGCGCAACCGGGCAAGACCAGCTGGAACCTCGAGCCCTGGCGGCCGGTCGTCGACGACACCGAAATCGTCGCCGCCGGTTGTAATCCCGGCGGCCCGGAAGGACCGTTCTAGTGGCGAACCAACCCACCCGCGCCCAGCTGGCCGCAGTGGTCGACCACACCCTGCTCAAGCCCGAGACCACGAAGGCCGAGGTGGCCGCGCTGGTCGCCGAAGCTGCGGAGTTGGGCGTCTACGCGGTGTGCGTCTCCCCGTCGATGGTGCCCGCCGCGATCCAAGCCGGCGGCGTGCGGGTTGCCACGGTGGCGGGTTTTCCGTCGGGCAAGCATCTCTCGGCGATCAAGGCGCAAGAAGCGGCGCATGCCGCGGCGTCCGGGGCAAGCGAGGTCGACATGGTCATCGACGTCGGTGCCGCGCTGGCCGGTGAGCTCGGCTTCGTGCGGTCCGACATCGAAGCGGTACGTGCCGCCACCGCCGGAGCCGTTCTGAAGGTGATCGTGGAATCCGCTGTGCTGCTTGGCCATAACGAGCGCACGCTCGCGGCGGTGTGCCGCGCCGCCGAAGACGCCGGCGCGGACTTCGTCAAGACGTCGACCGGATTTCATCCCGCGGGCGGGGCGTCGGTGCGTGCCGTCGCATTGATGAGCGAAACCGTCGGCGGGCGGCTGGGGGTCAAGGCCAGCGGCGGCATCCGCACCGCCGCCGACGCCGTCGCGATGCTCGACGCGGGCGCGACCAGGCTGGGCCTGTCAGGTACCCGCGCCGTCCTCGACGGGCTCGGCTGAATCAGAGGTTGGCGAAGCAGGGGTTCGTATTGCCGGTGGGGATCGTGGCGTTCTGCGTCGAAAAGTGGCTCGTCACACCGGAATTGGTGACCTGCACGCTGTCGGCGTGAATGCCCAGCGGGAAGTTCTTGGTTTGGTCGGCGGTGAACTTGTCCAGCGTCGACTGCACGCTTTCCTTCGGCATGGTGAAGCCGAGGGCGTTGAAGCTGACGATCTGCAACTCCAGCCCGGTGCCGGAGACCACCGGCTTGGCGGTGATGTTGTCCAGCATGCCCTTCAGCTCGACGGTGCCGTCGGCGGGATGGGTGGTCACGCTGTTGGTGACGAAGGGACCCAAAACCGGTATGGCGTTCTGCACCGATTCCTTGATGCCCTCGGTCGTCCAGGTGATGGTGGCATCGAGCGACCCGATGGTGCCCTTGGAACTGGCAGTCGACTGGAGCCGCACATCTCGGATGTTGATTTCGATCTTCATGCCCTTGGCGGACCGGATCTGGTTGCCGGCCGTGGACACCGAGATGTTGCTGTAGTGCTTGGTCAGTTGCTGCCACAGCATCAGCGGCGTCACGCTGAACGAAGCGGTGGCCTGATCCTTGGTCTCGCACGCCACCGCTTCGGCGACCTTGTTGTTGGCGACGTGGCGCACGTACAGCTCGGCGCCGATCAGCGCCGCGATGACGAGCGAAACCACGATGATGCAGACCAGCAGGATCGATAGCGGGTCGCGAAGGAAGCGTCGTTTTTTCTTCACCGGTGCCGGCTCTTCGTTCGGGGTTGCCAACCGTTCCGTCGGGCCCGCCGGCGGAACGGGCGGAGGCGGGTAGCCCGGTCCCTGCGTGTCCGGCCGGGTCGCACCCAGCTGCTCGGTCTGCGGCTCCGGGGCCCGCGGCGGCACCGGGCCCGGCGGACGCTGAGGTGGAGGTGGCGGCACCGGGCCGGGCCCGGGCTGCGGCGGCTGGGCGGGTCCGCGGGTCGGGAATCGCTCGGTCGGCCGCTCGGTCGGTGGTGGGCCCGAGGGGCCTTGGTTGCCGGGACGGCCCCAGGGGCCCTCGTTAGGTGGTCCTGGTGGTCCTGGCGGGTTCGTCACCCAACCGATTCTGCCCTATCGATTCGAGCAAAGCTTGACTGGTTTCGCAGGACCGCGATGCTCTCGCGGGCGTTGGCCACCCGGTCGACGTCGATGTCGGCGACCACGAGCTCCGGCCCGGCGCCCGCCGACGTGACCACTTCACCCAGCGGCGAGGCCACCAGGCTGCCGCCCACTCCGGTCGGCGCACCGGAGCCGGACCCCGGGCCGGTCAGGCTGTCGCCGGGGTCGGCCTGACCGGCCGCGACGACGTAGCTCATCGAGTCAAGCGCGCGGGCCCGGGCCAGCAGCGTCCACTGCTCGAGTTTGCCGGGACCCGAACCCCAGGACGCGCAAACCGCGATCAGCTGCGCGCCGCGTCGGGCCAGTTCGGTGTAGAGCTCCGGAAAACGGATGTCGTAGCAAACGGACAACCCCACCCCGACGCCGTCGACGGTGATCACCACCGGCTCCGCCCCGGGCGCGACGGTGCGCGACTCGGTGAAGCCGAATGCGTCGTAGAGGTGGATTTTGTCGTAGTGGGTGTCGGGTTCGTTGGGCGTGCCGGGCCCGGCCGCGATCAGCGTGTTCTTCACTCGCCCGTCGCCGGCCGGGGTGAACATGCCCGCGATCACGGTCAGGCCCGCGTCGGTGGCGATCGCCCGGACACTGTCGGCCCAGGGGCCGTCCACCGGCTCGGCGACCGGTCCCAGCGGGACGCCGAACCGGCACATGGTCGCCTCGGGGAACACCACCAGCCGCGCGCCGGCGTCCGTGGCACGGCCGGCGTACTCGCGGACCAATTGCAGATTCTTTGCCGGATCGGTGCCACTGAGGATCTGCGCCAACGCGATTCGCATGGCGCCAGCCTAAAGCGCGGCGGCTCAGGTGTTGTTTGCGATCCACTCCGTGGTGAACCGCTGTTCCGCGACCACCAGGTCGGCCAGTTGGGTGCCGATGAAATTCTCCAACTTGCCCCCGATGAGTGGGACGCGCACGTGGACGGTGATCCGGCACTCCAATCGCGCGCCGACCGACTTGCCCGTGGGAGACAGCTCGGCGGTACCGGACACGTTCGCCGGAGCATCCACGATCGATCCGGCGACCGTGGCCATCGCGACACCGCCGGCAACCGGACCCCACGTCTCCTCGCGCTTGATGCACAGATCGCCCCGGTGCAGTTGCGTGATCAGAGCCGGCAGCTTGTCACTGCGGATCACCTGCAGCGTGACTACGTCGATAGTGCCGTCGTCCCCGGACTCGCCCCCTAAGCGCAACGACTCCAGCTTCGTCTCGTCGACACCGGACGCCGCAAGCCTGGCCAGCCAGTAGGCCTCCTCGCGGTAAGCCTGGAGAACCGATTCGACGCTGCCTTCGTAGTCGGCGGATATGTCGAATGAACGCGGCATAGCTGGCCAGGCTACCGTTACGGCCCGTGGTCGGTTCGCTGTTTGCCGGTGCGCATGTCGCCGAGGCGGTGCCGCTGGCGCCGTTGACCACAATGCGAATCGGACCCGTGGCGCAGCGCCTGATCACGTGTACCAGCATCGAACAAATCGTCGCCGTGGTGCGGCGGCTGGACTCCGAAAACGCGGGTGGCCCGCCGCTGGTGTTCGCCGGCGGATCCAACCTGGTGATCGCCGATACCCTGACCGACCTGACCGCGGTGCGATTGGCCAACGACGGCATCACCATCGACGGCAACCTGCTGCGCGCGGAGGCGGGCGCGGTGTGGGACGACGTCGTCCTCGCGGCCATCGAGCACGGCCTGGGCGGGCTGGAATGCCTGTCCGGTATCCCCGGCTCGGCCGGCGCGACGCCGGTGCAGAATGTCGGGGCCTACGGCGCCGAAGTGTCCGACACCATCACCCGGGTCCGGCTGCTGGATCGGCGCAGCGGCACGGCGCAGTGGGTACCGGGCAGCGAGCTCGGCTTCGGCTATCGCACCAGCGCGCTCAAGCGGGCCGGCGGCCTCGAAATCCCTTCTGTGGTACTGGAAGTGGAGTTCGCGCTGGATGCGTCGGGCCGCAGCGCGCCGCTGCGCTACGGCGAGTTGGCGGACGCGCTCGACGTGACCAGCGGCGAGCGCGCCGACCCGCAGGCCGTCCGCGACGCGGTGCTGGCGCTGCGCGCCCGCAAGGGCATGGTCCTCGACGCCGCCGACCACGACACCTGGAGCGTGGGTTCGTTCTTCACCAACCCGGTGGTCGCACCCGAGGTGTACGAGCGGCTGGCGGTCGAGATCGACGGTCCGGTGCCGCACTACCCCGCACCGGACGGAGTCAAGCTGGCCGCCGGTTGGCTGGTGGAGCGGTCGGGGTTCGCCAAAGGCTATCCGGACGACGAGCACGCCCCATGCCGGTTGTCCACCAAGCATGCGCTTGCTCTGACGAACCGCGGTGCGGCCACGGCCGAGGACGTCGTCGCGTTGGCCCGCACGATCTGTGACGGAGTCCGCGACGTGTTTGGTATCACACTGGAACCCGAACCCGTCCTGCTCGGGTGCAGGCTGTAGCGGTTAAATTCGTTCAACAGCACCCCGGGCGGCGAGTTGTCGTGACCGGGCGAGAGTCGTTCTCCCGGTATCTTTATTTGTCGTGAGCACATCCAGCGCGCCTCAAAGTGGGGGGCCGATCAACCGGCGGCTGGCTTTGGCGGCCCTCGGGCTAGGTGTGTTCGCGCCCAATTTCTTGGCCGCCTGCGCGGGGACCGTGACCAAGCAAGCCCAGAAGAAAGAAGCCCCGGCGGCGCACCTGAAATTCGAGCCGGCCGACGCCGCCTCCGACGTGATTCCCATTGCGCCGGTAAGCGTTCAGATCGGTGACGGCTGGTTTCAGAAGGTGGCGCTGACGAACTCGTCGGGCAAGGTTGTCGCCGGAGCGTTCAACTCCGATCGCACCGTCTACACGATCACCGAGCCGCTGGGCTACGACGGCACCTACACCTGGAGCGGCTCGGCCGTCGGCCACGACGGCAAGGCGATCCCGGTCAGCGGCAAGTTCAGCACCGTGTCGCCCAGCAAGAAGATTGGCGGGGCATTCCAGCTTGCCGACGGCCAGACCGTCGGGGTGGCGGCGCCGATCATCGTCCAGTTCGACGCGCCGATCAGCGACAAGGCCTCCGTCGAGAAGGCGCTCACGGTCACCACCAACCCGCCCGTCGAGGGCAGCTGGGCCTGGCTGCCCGACGAGGCGCAGGGCGCCCGTGCGCACTGGCGCCCCCGCGAGTACTACCCGGCGGGCGCCACCGTCAACGTCGACGCCAAGCTCTACGGGCGGCCCTTCGGCGAGGGCGCATATGGCGCCGACGACATCTCACTGCGCATCCAGATCGGCCGAAAGCAGGTCGTCAAGGCCGAGGTCTCGTCGCACCGGATCCAGGTGGTCAGGGACGAGGGCGTCGTCATGGACTTCCCGTGCAGCTACGGCGAGGCCGACAAGGCGCGCAACGTCACCCGCAACGGCATCCACGTCGTCACCGAGAAGTACGCCGACTTCTACATGTCCAACCCGGCGGCCGGCTACAACCACATCCACGAACGCTGGGCGGTGCGGATCTCCAACAACGGCGAGTTCATCCACGCCAACCCCGCCAGCTCCGGGGCGCAGGGCAACACCAACGTCACCAACGGCTGCATCAACCTGTCCACCGCGGATGCCGAGCAGTACTACGGCAGCGCGATGTACGGCGATCCGGTCGAGGTGACCGGAAGCTCGATTCAGCTGTCCTACTCCGACGGCGACATTTGGGACTGGGCCGTCGACTGGGACACCTGGGTGGCGATGTCGGCGCTGCCGCCCCCGACGGCGCATCCGCCGTCGACACAGATCCCGGTCACCGCGCCGGTGACGCCGTCCGACGCTCCCACCCTGTCGGGCACCCCGACGACCACCACCACCACGTCGGCGCCGGCTAGGCCCGGCGGTTAAATCGCGAGGCGCTGGCCTGATCGCGGGGCCGGATGATGATCTGGTCCAGGTTGACGTGGGACGGCCGGGAGGCCACGAATCCGATCACCTCGGCCACGTCGGCGGCCGTTAGCGGTGTGATGCCGGAGTAGACGGCGTCCGCGCGCCGCTCGTCGCCGTCGAAGCGCACCAGTGAGAACTCGGTTTCGACCGCTCCCGGCGCGATCTCGGTGAGCCGGACCGGCTTGCCCAGCAACTCGCCGCGCAGCGTGCGGTGCAGCGCGCCCTGGGCGTGCTTGGCCGCGGTGTAGCCGGCGCCGCCGTCGTAGGTTTCCATCGCCGCGATCGAGGTGACGGTGACGATCAGCCCGTCGCCGGACTCGATCAGCTTGGGCAGCAGCGCGCGGGTGACCCGCAAGGTGCCCAACACGTTGGTCTCCCACATCCACCGCCAGTGCTCCAGGTCGGCGTCGGCGACCGGCTCCAGCCCGCGGGCGCCACCGGCGTTGTTGACGAGCACATCGACCCGGCTCAGGCCCTGCGCGAGCGCCGCGACGGCCGCGTCGTCTGTGACATCAGCCACAACGGCCCTACCGCCGATCTCGTCCGCAAGGGCGTTGATCCGGTCGGCCCGACGTGCCACCGCCACGACGTGAAACCCAAGTGCCGCAAGGGTTTTGGCGGTCGCCTCACCGATCCCGGAACTGGCACCGGTGACGACCGCGATCCGATCGCTCGCTGAACTCACCAGGACAACTCTAATAAACGTGCTAAATTTCCCCTGTGCAGTACAGCGTCCTGGTCAACACCACCACCGCGTGTCTTTGCGCGGCAGGTGCGTGTTGTTGCCGCGCACTTTGCCGCGCCTGACTCCCCGGCGTGGCCGAAGACCGGCCCTCAGTACTCAACCAAAGGACGCTCGTGCGCACGACCAGTCTCACTCACACCCATCATTCGCCCGGCCGCAAAGGCCATCTGCGGTTGCACCGCCAGATCTTGCCACCGGCCCTGCACATCTCCGACTCGGCGGCGGCGTCCGTCTTCCGGGCGGTGCGGTTGCGCGGGCCCGTCGGACGCGACGTCATCGCCGCGGTCACATCCCTGAGTATCGCGACGGTTAACCGTCAGGTCATCGCGCTGCTCGGGGCCGGCCTGCTGCGGGAGCGCGCCGACCTCGCGGTCTCGGGCGCGATCGGACGCCCGCGGGTGCCCGTCGAGATCAACCATGAGCCGTTCGTGACGCTGGGCATCCACATCGGCGCGCGAACCACCAGCATCGTCGCCACCGACCTGTTCGGCCGCACGCTGGACACAGTCGAGACCCCGACACCGCTCAGCCCGCCCGGGCCCGCGCTGGCCTCGCTGGCCGAAAGCGCGACCCGCTACATGAGGCGCTGGCACCGGCGCCGCCTGCTGTGGGTAGGCGTGGCGATCGGCGGCACCGTCGACGGCGCCAGCGGCCACGTCGACCACCCGCGGCTGGGCTGGCGGCAAGCGCCGGTCGGATCGGTGCTGGCCGACGCGCTGGGCCTGCCCGTTTCGGTGGCCTCCCACGTCGACGCGATGGCCGGCGCCGAGCTGCTGCTCGGCATGCGGCGGTTCGCGCCGAGCTCGCCGACCAGCCTGTACATCTACGCCCGCGAGACCGTGGGCTATGCGCTGGTGATCGGCGGGCGGGTGCACTGCCCGGCCAGCGGCCCGGGCACCATCGCCGGCCTGCCCGCGCACTCGGAGCTGCTCGGCGGCACCGGGCAGCTGGAATCGACGGTCAGCGACGAGGCCGTGCTGGCGGCCGCCCGCCGGCTTCGGATCCTGCCCGCCGCCCCCGTGAACCGTGCGAACGGCGCCGTCACCGCGATGACCGACCTGGTGCGGGTGGCGCGCGCCGGAAACGAGCACGCCAAAGAGCTGCTCGCGGAACGCGCCCGGGTGCTAGGCGAGGCCGTCGCGTTGCTGCGTGATGTGCTCAATCCCGACGAGCTAGTGGTCGGTGGCCAGGGGTTCACCGAGTATCCCGAGGCCATGGGCCAGGTGGAAGAGGCGTTCGCCGCGCGCTCGGTGCTGCCGCCGCGCGATATCCGGGTCACGGCGTTCGGCAACCGGGTCCAGGAGGCCGGGGCCGGGATCGTGTCGCTGGGCGGGCTGTACGCCGATCCGCTGGGCGCGATGCGCCGCGCCGGCGCGCTGGCCGCCCGGGCGGATGTCGAACCGGACGAGTCTTCCGCTTAGCGCGAACAGCGCCCTCGGGTGGGGCCGATGCCCGTCCTGTAAAGATGACAGTGTGCGGCACGATGACGTCTTCCGGCTGAACGACCCGCGCCGCATTGCGGTGTTGGCGGTCCACACCTCACCACTGGCCCAGCCGGGAACCGGCGACGCGGGCGGCATGAACGTCTACGTGCTGCAAACGGCGCTGCACCTGGCTCGTCGGGGCATCGAGGTGGAGATCTTCACCCGGGCCACCGCGTCCGCCGATCCGCCGGTCGAGCGGGTAGCGCCCGGTGTGCTGGTGCGCAACGTCGTGGCCGGGCCGTTCGAGGGCTTGGACAAATACGATCTGCCCACCCAGCTGTGCGCCTTCGCGGCCGGGGTGCTGCGCGCCGAGGCGTCCCACGACCCGGGCCACTACGACATCGTGCACTCGCACTACTGGCTGTCCGGTCAGGTCGGCTGGCTGGCCCGCGACCGCTGGGCGGTTCCGTTGGTGCATACCGCGCACACGCTGGCCGCGGTGAAGAACGCGGCACTGGCCGACGGTGATGCTCCCGAGCCGCCGCTGCGCACGGTGGGGGAGCAGCAGGTGGTCGACGAGGCGGACCGGCTGATCGTCAACACCGATGACGAAGCGAGACAATTGATTTCGATCCACCGCGCCGATCCCGCGAGCATCGACGTTGTCCATCCCGGTGTGGACCTGGACGTGTTCCATCCGGGTGATCGCAGGGCGGCCCGGGCCGCGCTGGGGCTCCCACTGGACGAGGACATCGTGGCCTTCGTCGGCCGGATCCAGCCGCTGAAGGCGCCCGACATCGTGTTGCGGGCCGCCGCGAAACTGCCCGGCGTGCGCATCGTGGTGGCCGGCGGGCCGTCGGGGACCGGGCTGGCGTCCCCGGACGGCCTGGTCCGCCTCGCAGACGAATTGGGCATCGCGGCGCGGGTGACGTTCTTGCCGCCGCAGTCCCGCGCGAAGCTGGCCACGCTGTTCCAGGCCGCCGATCTCGTTGCGGTGCCGAGCTATTCGGAGTCGTTCGGCTTGGTCGCGGTCGAGGCGCAGGCCTGCGGGACGCCGGTGGTCGCGGCCGCGGTCGGCGGATTGCCGGTGGCTGTGCGCGACGGGATCACCGGCACCCTGGTGTCCGGCCACGACGTCGACCGCTGGGCGGCGGCCATCGACGGCCTGCTGCGCCTGCGCGGCGAGCCGGCCGGGCGCGCGATGAGCCGCGCCGCCGCGGCCCACGCGGCGACATTCTCTTGGGAGAACACCACCGACGCGTTGCTGGACAGCTACCGGCGCGCGATCGGCGACTTCGCCGCGGGGCGCCAGCGCCGGGTGCGGGACCGGGTGGCGGCGCGCAAGCCGCGCCGCTGGACCTCGCGGCGCGGGGTGGGCGCGTGAACTCCACCGTGCAGGCGGTGATCGAGCACGCGCTAAAGGCCAGCGGATTGACGTACTCGGAATTCGCTGGGGCACATGGCGGATTGCCGGGGCTGGTGGTCGAGCTGCCCGGCGAGCGCAAGCTCAAGACCAACACCATCCTGAGCATCGGCGAACACTCGGTGCGCGTCGAGGCGTTCGTGTGCCGTAAGCCCGACGAGAACCACGAGGGCGTCTACCGGTTCTTGCTCAAGCGCAACCGGCGGCTCTACGGCGTCGCCTACACGCTGGACAACGTCGGCGACATCTACCTGGTGGGCCGGATGTCGCTGGCGTCGGTGGACGCCGACGAGATCGACCGGGTGCTCGGACAGGTGCTCGAAGCGGTGGATTCGGACTTTAATACGTTGTTGGAGTTGGGTTTTCGCTCGTCGATCCAAAAGGAGTGGGAGTGGCGAGTGTCGCGCGGTGAGTCGCTGAAGAACCTGCAGGCGTTCGCCCACCTGATCGACGACGAGGATCAAGACGACTGATCCAGGCGTGAGAGACTAACCGGCATGGGTGAAACTGCGACGCTGGTGTTGTTGCGCCACGGCGAGAGCGAATGGAACGCAAGCAACCAGTTCACCGGCTGGGTGGACGTTGACCTGACCGCCAAAGGCCGGGCCGAGGCAGTGCGCAGCGGCGAGCTGCTGACCCAACACAACCTGTTGCCCGACGTTCTCTACACTTCGCTGCTGCGGCGCGCGATCACCACCGCGCACGTCGCGCTGGACACCGCCGACCGGTTGTGGATTCCGGTGCGACGCAGCTGGCGGCTCAACGAGCGCCACTACGGGGCGCTCCAGGGCCTAAACAAGGCCGAGACCCAGGCCCGCTACGGCGAAGAGCAGTTCATGGCCTGGCGGCGGAGCTACGACACGCCGCCGCCGCCGATCGAGCGGGGCAGCGAGTTCAGCCAGGACGCCGACCCCCGCTACGCCGACATCGGCGGCGGCCCGCTGACCGAGTGCCTGGCCGACGTGGTGGCGCGGTTTTTGCCATATTTCACCGACGTGATCGTCCCGGATCTGCGGACCGGCAAGACGGTGTTGATCGTCGCGCATGGCAACTCGCTGCGCGCCCTGGTCAAACACCTCGACGGGATGTCCGACGAGGAGATCGTCGGGCTGAACATCCCGACCGGCATCCCGCTGCGCTACGACCTGGATGACGCGCTGCGCCCGGCGGTGCCCGGCGGTACCTACCTGGACCCCGAGGCGGCCGCCGCCGGCGCCGCCGCGGTAGCCAGCCAAGGCCGTCGCTAGTTTTTGCCCGTTTCTTCGTTGTGCGCGGTTGACGTGCCGATAGTGTGCTTTACGGCCCCGTTTGCCAAACAGGGCGTAAACGGGAGCCGAACACCTGTAGCTCAGGATGTGACTTGTCCGATTTTGGCCTCGCTCCGCTAGGGCGGCGTTAAGGAAGATTTGTAGGATTTTCTATGTGACTGTGTTCTCGGCGCTGTTGCTGGCCGGGGTCTTGTCCGTGCTGGCGCTGGCCGCAGGTGTTGCGGTCGGCACCCGGCTGTCGCCTCGGGTGGTGCAACGCCGCCAGCGCGTGGCCACCGAATGGACAGGAATCACCGTCGCGCAGATGCTGCAGCGGATCGTGACGCTGATGCCGCTGGGCGTGGCGGTGGTGGATTCCCATCGCGACGTCGTCTATCTCAACGAGCGCGCCACGGAATTGGGCCTGGTGCGGGATCGCCAGCTCGACGACCAGGCCTGGCAGGCGGCGCAGCAGGCGCTGAGCGGTCTCGACGTCGAGTTCGACATGCAGCCCGCCAAACGCCAGAACAATGGCCGCTCCGGGCTCGCGGTGCACGGGCAGGCCCGGCTGCTCAGCGACGAGGACCGCCGATTCGCCGTCGTCTTCGTCCACGACCAGTCCGACTACGCCCGCATGGAGGCGACGCGGCGCGACTTCGTCGCCAACGTCAGCCACGAGCTCAAGACTCCGGTCGGCGCCATGGCCGTGCTGGCCGAGGCCCTGCTGGCGTCGTCGGATGACTCCGACACCGTTCGACGATTCGCCGAAAAGGTGCTCATCGAGGCCAACCGGCTGGGCGACATGGTCGCCGAGCTGATCGAGCTGTCCCGGCTGCAGGGCGCCGAACGGCTGCCCAACGTCACCGAAGTTGACGTCGATACCGTTGTCTCCGAAGCGATTTCACGCCACAAGGTGGCCGCCGACAATGCGCAGATCCAGGTCCGCACCGACGCGCCCAGCGGGTTGCGCGTGCTGGGCGACGAAACGCTGCTGGTGACCGCGCTGGCCAACCTGGTCTCCAACGCGATCGCGTATTCCGCGCCGGGCTCGCCGGTGTCGATCAGCCGCCGCCGCCGCGGCGACAACATCGAGATCGCCGTCACCGACCGTGGCATCGGAATCGCGCTGGAAGACCAGGAACGGGTCTTCGAGCGCTTCTTCCGGGGCGACAAGGCGCGTTCGCGGGCCACCGGCGGCAGCGGGCTGGGGCTGGCCATCGTCAAACACGTCGCGGCCAATCACAACGGCAGCATCGGCGTGTGGAGCAAGCCGGGCACCGGATCGACGTTCACCCTGTCCATCCCGGCCTATCGGGACGACGACGAACCATCAGAGCAACCGCGGGGCCGTGACGTGCGGCCCCATCGGTCCCAACGAGAGGAAGAGCTAAGTAGATGACCCGCGCTTACGACGATGCAGAGCGTAGCGATGAGAAGGAGTGGCGCTCATGACCAGTGTGCTGATCGTCGAAGACGAGGAGTCACTTGCCGATCCGCTGGCATTTCTCCTGCGTAAGGAGGGCTTCGAGGCCACGGTAGTGACCGACGGGCAGGCGGCGCTCGCCGAGTTCGAGCGGGCCGGCGCCGACATCGTGCTGCTCGACTTGATGCTGCCGGGGATATCCGGCACCGATGTGTGCAAGCAGCTGCGCGCCCGTTCCAGCGTGCCCGTGATCATGGTGACCGCCCGCGACAGCGAGATCGACAAGGTCGTCGGCCTGGAACTGGGCGCCGACGATTACGTGACCAAGCCGTATTCGGCCCGCGAGTTGATCGCCCGGATCCGGGCGGTGCTGCGCCGCGGGGGTGACGACGACTCCGAAATCAGCGACGGCGTGCTGGAATCCGGGCCGGTGCGCATGGATGTCGAGCGGCACGTCGTATCCGTCAACGGTGACACAATCACGTTGCCGCTCAAGGAATTCGACTTGCTCGAATACCTGATGCGCAACAGCGGCCGGGTGCTGACCCGCGGGCAGCTCATCGATCGCGTGTGGGGCGCAGACTACGTCGGCGACACCAAGACGCTCGACGTCCACGTCAAACGGCTGCGGTCGAAGATCGAGGCCGACCCGGCCAACCCGGTGCACCTGGTGACGGTGCGTGGGCTGGGCTACAAGCTCGAGGGCTAGCCGCTCGCGTCGCGCGTGCGTTGAGGTCGCCCCGGACGCACGCGCAAAGCCCTAGGCGCACACTCGATCACCGATGACCTCGTCGGCGACGGCTAGCGCCAGCGCCATGATCGACACCTGCGGGTTCACCTCCGGGCAGCTGGGCAGGATCGACGCGTCGGCGACCCAGACGCCGTCGACGCCGCGCAGCCGTCCGGTCTCGTCGACCGGACACCGCTGCGAGTCGGCGCCCGCGGCCGCGGTGCCCGTCGGATGGAACGCCGCCAGGTGCAGGCTTCGAGGGTTGCTGCGCCGCAACGCGTCCTGCAGCGCGGGCAGCGACGTCACCGTCGTCGCGCCGGGCAAACCGGTGAGCACCTCGACGGCGCCGGCCGCGAACAGCAGCCGCCCCATGGCCTCGACCGCGACCACCACTTTGGCGATGCCGGCCCGGGTGATGTTGTAGCGCACCAGCGTTTCGCCGCGCGCCGAATGTACCGAGCCGACACCGCGATCGGCGATCATCGCGCCGAACGTGGCGACCTGGGGCGCCCGGTCGAGCCAGCCGAGCAGCTCGGCGCCGTAGCCGGGGAAGACCATCGAGCCCATGCCCGGCGGCGTGGACGTCGCTTCGATCAGCACACCGTCCGACTCGTGGAACTCGTGGACGGCGGCGCTCTGTAACACGCCGTGCCACGCGACGACGTCGTCGTCGAAGCGTCCGGCGAGCATCGTCGCCGGATGCAGCGCAAGGTTACGGCCGAGGCGCGGGTGTATGCCAAGACCGCTGCGCCGCAACAGCATTGGCGTCTCGGTGGCCCCGGCGGCGACGATGACCGTGTCCGCAAGGATGTCAACCGCGGTGCCGTCAGGACGGCGGGCGCGCACCCCGCGGGCGCGTCCGCCCTCATGCAGCACGCGCTCAGCGCGAGCGTGCGAGATGATCCGCGCGCCCGCCGCGCAGGCCTGCGGTAAGGCGTTGAGGTGCACACCAAACTTGGCGTTGCGCGGGCAGCCGATCGCACACTGGCAGCAGCCCTCGCATCCCGGCGCGTTGCGCGGAATGGGCGCCGCCCGCCAGCCCAGCGACGAAGCGGCATCCAGCAGCAGGCGCCCATTGCGGCCCATGATCCGCAGCGGCACCGGCGCGACCCGCAGCGTGTGCTCGACGTCGTCGAGATGGGCGCCCAGCCGGTCGGGGTCGGCCAGGCCCAGCCCGAACTCGTCGCGCCAGCGCCGTTGCACGGTCAACGGCGGCCGGTAGCAGGTGCCGGAATTCACGACGGTGGTGCCGCCGACCGCCCGGCCGATCGGCAGCACTAAGGATGGGCGTCCCAGCGCGACGGTGGCACCGGCGCCGCGGTACAGCCCGGCATAGCGATCGATCGGGTGGGTGGATCGGAACTCCTCGACCGTCCAGCGGCGTCCCTCTTCGAGCACCACGGTGTCGATGCCGGCCTGGGCCAGCGTGCGGGCCGCCATCGCGCCGCCGGCGCCGGACCCGATGACCACGGCGTCGGTGGTGACGACGGAGGGGCTCTCGGTCGACGGGATGACCGTCAACGGCGCATCGGGACGCGCCACGTCGTGCCTCTGGGCGCGGGAGAGCAATTCCGGCGCATAGGCGTCGGCGCCGTTGGCGAGCAACACAATTGCCTTCATGGCCTCGACGGCCACGGTCGCATCGGGGTTGAGGGCCGCGACCCGGCGCAGCACCCGATCCCGTTGGTCGGGACCAAGCCGGGCCAGTGAGCGGCCGGTCGTCAGGTAGCTCGCCGCCCCCACGGATGCCAGCCCGGCGCGCAGTGCCAGCCGTGACGTCGCCGGCAGCCGCGCGAGGTAGCGGTCGACGCGATCGGCCAGCTGAGCCGGTGGCGGCCCGCCGTGCTCTTCGGGGAGCAACGCGGTGCCGAACGACGCGGCGAGACGGTTCATATCAGACGGCCGAGCCGTCGGCCGAGCTTGATGAAGAACGGGTACGTCGCGAATATCGCTCCGGCCGCCGCGTGCAGCGGCCAGCGTGCCTCGGCGGTATTCACGCCGAAAACGCCGCTGTTCCACATGAAGTCGCGGCCATTGCGTGCGCGGAACGGCCGCCACAGGATGCCGAGCCCGGGCACGTTGTTGTAGAGCCCGAACGAGCCGCCGAAGAAGACGCCGAGCACGGCGGCCTCGGCGACGTCGCGGCGATCGCTGGGCACGTTGCGTTCGATCAGCATTCCCGAGGCGACCAGCAGCGGCGGGTCAAGCACGAAACTCATTGGGGTGTCCTTTCGTTGACGACGGGCGCCTCGGCGCCGCGCAGGCCGACTTCGGCATGTCCGGTTCCCAGCACCGACCAGTGCCGGTCGTCGATCTCGACGTGAACATCGGCCTGCTCGGTGTTGGTGCACACCGCGGTGCCGCCGTCGGGGTCGGTGTAGTGCAGGCTCACGCACTTCTCCGGGGGCTGGTCGACGCGAATCAGCACCTTGCGGCCGCCGATGCGTCCCTCCAGCTGCCAGTGCCGCAAGCCGAGCGTGGTCCGCATCCGCAGCGACGGCAAAGGGACTGCGGGCCAATCCTTTCCGTCAATGCGGAAGCGAATGAAGGCCATCGGTGCGAGCCTGCGCAATCCCGGCTTGTGCGAGACCGCGGTGACCGCCTCGAGGACGTCACCGCCCCCGAGATCGGCGTGGATCCATCCCCAGCGTTTGGCGTTGCCGTGCCCGTAGATGTGGGCGACCCCGCCGCGCCAGCCGTCGACGCGATGGACAGCATCGCCGACACTCAGCGAGCCGGTGAAGTCGGCAGTGGGGGCGAGGACCACCTGTGCGCCCGGCAGCAGCTCGCGCTCCCACGCCGCGCGGGGAAACGTCCACAGCGGCGCGCCGTTGTCGCGCCAGCGCAGGTCCCATCCGAGCGATCCGGCGTGCCCGGTCAGCTCGTCGGGCCCCACGCGCGCGCCGGCCGCGGTGAACCAGGCCGTGTCGGTTCCGGGCTGGGCGGGCTCGGGGCCGAACCGCTGGGTGCGCGGGGGGCCGTCGGGCGGGAACCAGGTCGCCCAGCCGTGCGCGTAGGGCGTCCGCGGGCCCGGCAGGGGCGCCACCGTCTCGCAGTGGATCCACAGGCCCGCGCGCGTGAGCGGGTCCGACAGGGTGGCGTACCAGACTTCCAGGCGCCCGGCCCTGCCCCGCCAGCGCGGGAAGGCGGCGGATCGCCAGTCGTCGCTCACCGCTCCACCTCCCCATCGGCTGTATATTGGTTGAGCCAATGAACCAGTCTAGTGTGCTGCAGCCCCCGGACCGCCAGCGGGTGGACGAACAGATCGCGGCGTCGATCGCCGACGCCATCCTCGACGGCGTCTTCCCGCCCGGTTCGACGCTGCCGCCGGAGCGGGAGCTCGCCGAGCAGCTTGACGTCAACCGCACCTCGCTGCGCCAGGGTCTGGCCCGGCTGCAACAGATGGGGCTGATCGAGGCCCGGCACGGCAGCGGCAACGTGGTGCGCGACCCCGAGGGGCTGACCCATCCCGCCGTGGTCGAGGCGCTGGTGCGGAAACTGGGCCCGGAGTTCTTGGTCGAGCTGCTGGAGATCCGCGCGGCGCTGGGCCCGTTGATCGGACGCTTAGCGGCGCAACGGCGCGCTCCCGAGGACGCCGACGCGTTGCGTGCCGCACTGGCCGCGGTGGCCGAGGCCGATAGCGCCGCGGCGCGCCAGGCCGCGGACCTCGCCTACTTCCGGGTGCTGATCCATTCCACCGGCAACCGCGCGCTGGGGTTGTTGTACCGCTGGGTCGAGCACGCCTTCGGCGGCCGCGAGCACGAGCTCACCGGGGCCTACGACGACGCCGGCCCGGTGGTGGCCGACCTGCGGGCGATCACCGAGGCGGTGCTGGCGCGCGATGCTACGGCAGGTGCCGCGGCCGTCGAGGGCTACCTGCAGGCCAGCGCGATGCGAATGGTGTTGTCTTACAACAAGAAACGAGCGACCTGACCGCTATTCGGCGAGCCGGGTCGCCGGGTGTACCGCGATAAGGCCTAACTTGCTGCGGCGCTTGCACATCGCCGCCAGTTCCGCGTAGGCCTTGGCGCCGAGCAGTTCGGTGAGCTCGTCGGCGAGGCTTTCCCAGACCTGTTTGGCGCCGATGTGGGTGGCCGGGTCGCCGGTGCAGTACCAATGCAGGTCGGCGCCACCGGATCCCCAGCCGCGGCGATCGAATTCGGTGACGGTGGTCTTGAGGATCTCGCTGCCGTCGGGCCGGGTCACCCATTCCTGGCTGCGCCGGATCGGCAGCTGCCAGCACACGTCGGGCTTCATCGTCAGCGGCGGCACGCCCAGCTTGAGGGCCTTGCTGTGCAGCGCGCAGCCGGGGCCGCCGGCGAAGCCGGGCCGGTTCAGGAAAATGCACGCGTCCTTGTGTTTGCGGGTGCGGTATTGCGGTTGGCCCTCATGCTCGTCGAGTTCCAGGTAGCCCTTGCGGCCCAATCCCTTTTCGCGGAATTGCCAGTCGTCGGCGGTGAGCTTTTTCACCGCGTCGTCCAACCGGGCGCGGTCGTCGTCGTCGCATAGGAACGCGCCGTGCGAGCAGCAGCCGTCGTCGGGACGGCCTTCCACCGTGCCGCGGCAGGCCGGCGTTCCGAACACACACGTCCATCGGGACAGCAGCCATGTGAGATCGGCCGCAATGAGGTGCTCGGGGTTATCCGGGTCATAGAACTCCACCCATTCGCGGGCGAAATCCAATTCGACTTCTTGCCCCGGCTCGAGATGCGAATTCGCCACGCATTCAACGTTAGACCACGATTCGTGTTCGCTGACCCGCTGACACTCGGGTGGCCCGCGGCCGCGTACACAGCGGGGCGCGAGAGGCCCCGCGCCGCCGCAACGATTAGGTTGTTGATGTGCGATTGGGCGTGCTCGACGTGGGTAGCAACACGGTCCATCTGCTGGTGGTCGATGCCCACCGCGGTGGACATCCCACGCCCATGAGTTCAACCAAGGCCACCCTGCGGCTTTCGGAATCCCTCGACAGCTCCGGCAAGATCACCAAACGCGGCGCCGAAAAACTGATTTCGACGATCGATGAATTCGCCAAGATCGCGGACAGCTCGGGCTGCGAGGAGCTGATGGCCTTTGCCACCTCCGCGGTGCGCGACGCCGAGAATTCCGACGACGTGCTCGCACGGGTGCGCAAGGAGACCGGAGTCGAGCTCAAGGTGCTGCGCGGCGTCGACGAGTCGCGGCTGACCTTCCTGGCGGTGCGCCGGTGGTACGGGTGGAGCGCGGGGCGGATCGTCAACCTCGACATCGGCGGCGGCTCGCTGGAACTGTCCAGCGGCGTCGACGAGGAGCCCGAGATCGCGTTGTCGCTGCCGCTGGGCGCCGGACGGCTGACCCGCGAGTGGCTATCCGAGGACCCGCCCGGCCGGCGCCGGGTCGCGATGCTGCGCGATTGGCTGGATGCCGAGCTGGCCGACGCCAGTGCCACCGTTCTGGACACCGGCAGCCCGGACCTGGCCGTCGCAACCTCGAAGACGTTTCGCTCGCTGGCGCGGCTGACCGGCGCGGCGCCGTCGGCGGCCGGACCGCGGGTGAAGCGGACGCTGACGTCCAACGGCCTCAGGCAACTCATATCTTTCATCTCTAGGATGACCACCGCTGACCGAGCTGAACTGGAAGGAGTCAGCGCCGAGCGGGCGCCGCAGATCGTGGCGGGCGCCCTGGTGGCGGAGGCGAGCATGCGAGCGCTGTCGATAGAAACCGTGGATATCTGCCCGTGGGCATTACGGGAAGGTCTCATCTTGCGCAAACTCGACAGCGAAGCCGACGGAACGGCCCTCGTCGAGACCTCAGTGCGCGATGCTGGAGGCCAGAAGGTTGATCGGAATGCGAACCGATCGAGAGGCGACAAATCATGACCGGACCACACCCCGAGACCGAGAGCCCTGGCACTCGGCCCATCTCGGTGGCCGAATTGCTGGCCAGGAACGGGACCATTGGCGCCCCGGAGATCACCCGGCGGCGGCGCCGTCGGCGCGGCGATAGCGACGCCGTCACCGTTGCCGAGCTGACCGGCGAGATCCCCGTCATCCAAGACGACGACGAGGCTGACCACGGAACCAACGGGACGGCCCAGGTCGCCGAACCGGCCGAACCGGTGGCGGACGTAGCACCCGAGGTCACCGACGAGCGGCCCCCAACCGCCTACTGGTCCGAACCCGAGCCGCGCTGGCCCAAGTCCCCGCCGCAGCCGCAACGCGCGCCGGGGCCGGAGCGCAGCGAATATCCACGGCCGCTGCGCCAAGTCGACGCGGGCGAGGCCGAGCAGTCCGGCGCCGAGGACATGAGCCCGGATCCGCTGGACCAATATGCCGACATCCCTGTCGACGTGATGGATTCCGAAGTGCGCGAAGCCGAGCTCGCGACCGAGGACTCCGCCTACGTGCGGTCCTACCTGCAGGCTTCGGACTCGACGCTGTTCGGCGGGCAGACCCTCGCCGACGAGCTGGCGCGTCGGCGCAGCGGCGAGCGGGCGTCGGCGGACTCGCTGGCGGACGAAGAGGAGCACCTCGACATCGACCATGCCGACGAGGCCGCTCACCCCCCGCACCAGAAGCTCGAGAACCTGTGGCGCGGGGGCCTGATCGTTTTGCAGTGCATCTTCGCCGTGGCGTTCGGCGGCCTGCTGTTCATCGCCTTCGACCAATTGTGGCGGTGGAACAGCCTGGTCGCGCTGGTGCTGTCGGTGCTGGTCATCCTGGGCCTGGTGGCCGGGGTGCGGGTGGTGCGCAAAACCGAGGACATCGGCAGCACGCTGATCGCGGTCGCGGTGGGGGCGCTGATCACCCTGGGACCATTGGCACTTTCCCTGCAATCGGGCTAGGCGCCATCCACAGATAGTGCGCCCAGCAATCAAAGTCGGCCTGTCCACGGCCTCGGTCTACCCGTTGAGGGCCGAGGCCGCGTTCGAGTATGCGGCCAGGCTCGGCTACGACGGGGTCGAGCTGATGGTGTGGAGCGAATCGGTCAGCCAGGACATCGATGCCGTCAAGAAGCTTTCCAAGCGGTATCGCGTGCCGGTGCTGTCGGTGCACGCTCCCTGCTTGCTGATCTCACAGCGGGTGTGGGGCTCCAACCCGATTTACAAGCTGGAACGCAGCGTGAAGGCCGCCGAGCAGTTGGGCGCACAGACCGTCGTCGTGCATCCGCCGTTTCGCTGGCAACGGCGCTACGCCGAGGGGTTCAGCGACCAGGTCGCGGAGCTGGAGGCGGCCAGCGACGTGATGGTCGCCGTGGAAAACATGTTCCCGTTCCGGGCGGACCGCTTCTTCGGGGCCGATCAGTCGCGCGAGCGGATGCGCAGGCGCGGAGGTGGCCCCGGCCCGGCGATTTCGGCGTTCGCGCCGTCCTACGACCCGCTGGACGGCGACCACGCGCACTACACGCTGGACCTGTCGCATACCTCGACCGCCGGCACCGACTCGCTGGAGATGGCGCGGCGCATGGGTGCGGGGCTGGTGCACCTGCACCTGTGCGACGGCAGCGGGCTGCCCGCCGACGAACACCTGGTGCCGGGGCGTGGCACGCAACCCACCGCCGAGGTGTGCCAGACGCTGGCCGGCGGCCGCTTCGCGGGCCATGTCATCCTCGAGGTGTCCACCTCCGCGGCGCGTTCAGCCTATGAGCGCGAGGCCATGCTGGCGGAATCGTTGCAGTTCGCGCGCACGCATTTGATGCGGTGACCGACAAGAACCCTCAGGAGACCATGAACGCGCTGTTCACCGACGCCATGACGCTGCGGGAGATCGACCCGGGTGTCTACGAAGGCGAGCTCAACAAGCACTGGACTATCGGGCCCAAGGTGCACGGCGGCGCCATGCTCGCGCTGTGCGCCAACGCCGCCCGCACCGTCTGCGGCGGCCAACCGGATGGACCGGTCTTGCAACCGGTCGCCGTGGCGGCGAGCTTCCTGTCGGCCCCCGATCCCGGCGTGATGCAGCTGGTGACGTCGATCCGCAAGCGTGGGCGCCGAATCAGCGTGGTTGACGTGGAGCTGGTTCAGGGCAGCCGGACCGCGGTGCACGCGGTGGTCAACCTGGGGGAGCCGGAGCATTTCCCGCCCGGCGGCCAGGCTGCGCCGCTGCTGTCGGCGAATCCGGTGGTGGATCTGATGGCGCCGGAGCCGCCCGACGACGTCGCGCCGATCGGGCCCGGCCACCCCCTGGCCGGCCTGGTCCATCTCGGCGAGGGCTGCGACGTGCGGCCGGTGCTGTCGACGCTGGTGCCCAGCACCGACGGCCGCCCACCGGTGATTCAGATGTGGGCGCGCCCCCGTGGTGTGGCCCCCGACGCGCTGTTTGCGCTCATGTGCGGCGATCTGTCGGCGCCGGTGACCTTCGCGGTGGAGCGCACCGGCTGGGCCCCTACGGTTCAGCTCACCGCGTTCCTGCGGAGCCTGCCCGCCGACGGCTGGCTGCGAATCATCGCGACGTGCACGGAGATCGGGCACGACTGGTTCGACGAGGACCACACCGTCGTCGACAGCTTGGGCCGCATCGTTGTGCAAGCGCGCCAACTCGCGATGGTGCCCGCCGCTGGGTAGCCGGTGTCTGCGATGCTTTCCGGCATGGCAAGAATCGCGATCATCGGTGGCGGCAGTATCGGCGAGGCCTTGCTGTCGGGTCTGCTGCGCGCGGGGCGCCGGGTCAAAGACCTGGTGGTCGCCGAGCGAGTGCCCGAACGCGCCAAGTACCTTGCGGACACCTATTCGGTGCTGGTGACCTCGCCGACCGAGGCGGTGGAGAACGCGACGTTCGTCGTCGTCGCGGTGAAGCCCGCCGACGTCGAGTCGGTGATGGGGGAGCTGGGCCGGGCGGCCGCCGCCGCCGAGAACGACAGCGCCGAGCAGGTGTTCGTCACCGTCGCGGCGGGTATCACGATCGGCTACTTCGAGTCGAAGCTGCCGGCCGGAACGCCGGTGGTCCGGGCGATGCCGAACGCGGCCGCCCTGGTGGGCGCGGGCGTGACCGCGCTGGCCAGCGGTCGTTTCGTAACCCCGCCGCAGCTCGAGGAGGTTTCGGCCCTGTTCGACGCGGTCGGCGGTGTGCTGACCGTTCCCGAGTCGCAGATGGACGCGGTCACCGCGCTGTCCGGATCGGGCCCGGCCTACTTCTTCTTGATGGTCGAGGCACTGGTCGACGCCGGGGTCGCGGCGGGCCTGAGCCGCCAGGTGGCCACCGACCTGACCGCGCAGACCATGGCGGGGTCGGCGGCGATGCTGCTGGAGCGGATGGATCAAGACCGCCGGCCCGGCGAAGGCGAGGCCCTCGGAGCCGGGTCGGACGCCACCGCGGCGCAACTGCGGGCGACCATCACCTCGCCCGGCGGAACAACCGCCGCTGCGCTGCGCGAACTCGAGCGAGGCGGATTGCGGGCGGCCGTCGACGCGGCCGTCCAGGCCGCCAAAAAGCGCTCTGAGCAGCTAAGAATTACATCAGAATAATTCAAGAATTTTGAACTGATTGTCCCCCACCAGTACCAGTAACCCCACTAGTCCCGCTATTCTCCTTTTTGTATGCACGTGTGGGTGCCAGCGGAGGGGAAGCCGCTGGCATTGCGCGGGCCTGACACGATTGGGTTGCGATGACGTCTACGAACGGGCCATCGGCGCGAGATTCCGCTGGCAAGCGGGACACCGGTTCAGTCGATGGCCAGCAGGCCAGGACACAATTTCTGACCGTCGCCGAGGTGGCGGCCCTGATGCGGGTCTCCAAAATGACGGTTTACCGGCTGGTGCACAACGGCGAGCTGCCAGCGGTTCGGGTTGGGCGGTCCTTCCGGGTCCACGCGAAGGCCGTCCACGACATGCTGGAGACGTCGTACTTCGACGCGGGCTGAGCTGAAACCCGCCGCAAGACCGAGGTTTTCGCTGCGCGGTCGGATCCGCACCATGGCGAGGGGCGTGATTTGGCGTGCGGTCACGCGGTCGCCGGTTTGGTGTTCCATGCCGGCGGCCGGGTAAAGTGGCCGGGTCCTTTCCAAGCCGGTCACGGGTCAGATAGCGGAGTTCATGGGTTCAGTAATCAAGAAGCGGCGCAAGCGCATGTCGAAGAAAAAGCACCGCAAGCTGCTGCGCCGCACCCGGGTGCAGCGCAGAAAACTTGGCAAGTAAGCCCCGTCCGGTTCAACCCCGCCCCGCGCCGACCGTCATGCGGCCGTAACGCCGCTGTCTCTCTTGGCCGTTAGGCTGTTCGGGTGGATTCGCCGAGCGGGGATGGTGGCACGACGGGCGGCACCCGTGCCGAAACCGGGGCCGACACCATGCATTACCCCAAGGTTGTGCTGGTTACCGGTGCATGCCGGTTCCTGGGCGGCTACCTGACCGCTCGCCTGGCGCAGAACCCGCTGATCAAAGGGGTGATCGCGGTGGACGCGATCGCGCCGAGCAAGGACATGCTGCGCAGGATGGGCCGTGCCGAGTTCGTCCGCGCAGACATTCGTAATCCGTTTATCGCCAAGGTGATTCGAAACGGCGACGTCGATACGGTGGTGCACGCCGCGGCCGCGTCGTACGCGCCGCGCTCCGGCGGCAGCGCGGCGCTCAAGGAACTCAACGTGATGGGCGCGATGCAACTTTTCGCGGCCTGCCAGAAAGCTCCCTCGGTGCGTCGCGTCGTGCTGAAGTCGACGTCGGAGGTGTACGGGTCGAGCCCGCACGATCCGGTGATGTTCACCGAAGACAGCAGCAGCCGTCGACCCATCCGCGGCGGTTTCGCCAAGGACAGCCTCGACATCGAGGGCTACGCGCGCGGCTTGGGCCGCCGCCGCCCCGATATCGCGGTGACCATCCTGCGGCTGGCCAACATGATCGGCCCCGCGATGGACACCACGCTGTCACGCTATCTAGCAGGGCCTTTGGTGCCGACGATGTTCGGCCGCGACGCACGATTGCAGCTGCTGCACGAGCAGGACGCCCTGGGCGCGCTGGAGCGCGCGGCGATGGCCGGCAAGGCCGGCACGTTCAACGTCGGCGCCGACGGCATCCTCATGCTGTCGCAGGCGATCCGGCGAGCCGGCCGAGTTCCGTTCCCCGTACCCGGCTTCGGTGTCTGGGCGCTGGATTCGCTGAGACGGGCTAACCGCTACACGGAGATCAATCGTGAGCAATTCAATTACTTGAGCTACGGCCGCGTCATGGACACCACCAGGATGCGCACGGAACTCGGCTACCAGCCCAAATGGTCGACGGCCGAGGCGTTCGACGACTACGTTCGCGGCCGCGGCCTCACTCCCATAATCGATCCAGATCGGGTACGCTCCTTGGAGGGTCGCGCCATTTCCTTAGCGCAGCGCTGGGGCAGCCGAAATCCAATTCCATGGGGTGGGGTCAGGTAGATATCGTGGCGGGTGAAACCAGAGCGAATGTCATTCCACTGCACACCAATCGGGGTCGGGTAGCCGCGCGGCGGAGAGCCGATCAGCGGGCGGAGTCGTCTCGACAGCATCCCTCATTGCTTACCGATCCGCGGGGTCGGGCGTCGGCCGAGCAGATCGCCGCCGTCGTCCGCGAAATCGATGAGCACCGCCGTGTCGCCGGCGCGCCATCGGCAGCCGAGGCCCCGCTCAATGAGCTCGCGCAGCGCGTCGCCGCCGTCGCCGGATTCCTCCGGCAACGGTTGACGGGTGACTATACGGTCGACGAATTCGGCTTCGATCCCCACTTCAACAGCGCGGTCGTCCGGCCTTTGCTGAGGTTCTTCTTCAGGTCCTGGTTCCGGGTCGAAGTCAGCGGCATCGAGAACCTGCCCAGCGAGGGCGCGGCGCTGGTGGTGGCCAATCACGCCGGGGTGCTGCCATTCGACGGGCTGATGCTGTCGGTGGCCGTTCACGACGAGCACCCGGCGGAGCGGGACCTGCGGCTGCTGGCCGCCGACATGGTCTTCGATCTGCCGGTGATCGGCGAAACCGCCCGTAAGGCGGGCCACACGATGGCCTGCGCGAGCGATGCCCACCGGTTGCTCGCCGCGGGTGAGCTCACCGCCGTGTTCCCGGAGGGCTACAAGGGCCTGGGCAAGCGATTCGAGGACCGTTACCGGCTGCAGCGGTTCGGGCGCGGCGGATTCGTGACGGCCGCGTTGCGCACCAAGGCGCCGATCATTCCCTGCTCGATCATCGGTTCCGAAGAGATCTACCCGATGCTGACCGACGTGAAGCTGCTGGCGCGGCTGTTCGGCCTGCCCTACTTCCCGATCACTCCGCTATTCCCGTTGGCTGGGCCTGCGGGTCTGGTGCCACTGCCGTCGAAGTGGCGCATCGCGTTCGGCGAGCCGATCTACACCAACGACTACGCCGCTTCCGACGCCGAGGACCCGATGGTCACCTTCGAGCTGACCGACCAGGTGCGTGAGACGATCCAGCAGACGCTCTACCGGCTGCTCGCCGGCCGTCGCAACATCTTCTTGGGCTGAGATTCGGCCCCCTTACGCGAAAACGCCCCGGCGCCAATGGCACCGGGGCGCTTTGCTCTCGACGGCTACTTGACCAGAGTGAACTGGCAGACGTCGGTGTAGTGGTCACGGAAGAGGTCCGAGCACCCACGCAGGTAGTGCATGTAGATGTCGTAGGTCTCCTGCCCCTTCAGCTCGATCGCCTTGTCCTTGTTCGCTTCGAGCGCGTCGGCCCAGGCGTTCAGGGTCGGCACGTAGTTGTGGCCGATCCGGTGGTAGCGCTCGACCTTCCAGCCGGCGTTGGACGAGTAGTGGTCGACCTGCGAGATCCGGGGCAGCCTGCCGCCCGGGAAGATCTCGGTCAGGATGAATTTGATGAAGCGCAGCAGGCTCATCGGCGTTTCCAGGCCGCGCTCCTCGGCTTCGTCTTTGTCCGGAATGATGATCGAGTGCAACAGCATTCGGCCGTCGTCGGGCGTCAGACTGTAGAACTTCTTGAAGAAGGCGTCGTAGCGCTCGAAGCCGGCGTCGCCGGCGCCGTCGGCGAAATGCTCGAAGGCACCGAGTGACACGATCCGGTCGATCGGCTCGTCGAACTCTTCCCAGCCCTGGATCCGCACCTCTTTGCGGCGGGGGGTGTCGATCTCGTCGAACTTCGCCTTGTCGTGGGCGTACTGGTTCTCGCTCAGCGTCAAGCCGATCACGTTGACGTCGTACTCCTGCAACGCGTGCCGCATGGTGGAGCCCCAGCCGCACCCGATGTCGAGAAGCGTCATCCCGGGCTCGAGGTTGAGTTTGTCCAGCGAGAGTTTGCGCTTGGCGTACTGAGCCTCTTCCAACGTCATGTTCGGGCGCTCATCGAAGTAGGCGCAGCTATAAGTCATCGACGGGTCGAGCCAAAGCTTGAAGAACTCGTTCGATTTGTCGTAATGGGATCGGACATCTTCGACCGGGGGCTTCAGCTGGGTGCCACCCGTTTCACCCTGTGACGTCATTGAATTGACCCTACTTTCCAGCAGATATGGATGCAATTGCCGCGGCGGTTGTCGCGGCGTCGGCATCTTGGTGTGCGGCTTCTCCCAACATTGTGACAACGCTGGTGACGACCGGTTTGCCCTCGGCGTCTGTGACTTCGCTGCGGATTTCGCTGATCACCGCGCCGTGGGACTCGATCACCGAGTCTAGATAGGTGTCGAAGTACAGCTTGTCGTGGGCCAGGATCGGCCGGTGGAACACGAACTTCTGGTCGCGGTGGAGGACCCGGGCAATGTTGATCGGGATGCTGAACTTGGTGAAGATCTCCAGCTGCACCCGCCGCCCCGCGATCGCCAGGAACGTCAGGGGCGCGACCAACTCGGGATAGCCGGCGTCGGCGGCGTCGGACTCGTTGAAGTGCAGGGGGTGGTCGTCTTTCACCGCGAGGGCGAACTCGCGGATCTTCTCGCGTCCGACCTGGAAGTAGTCCGGTGCCCGGTAGTGGCTGCCGATGATGCCTTCGGCCTCTTTGGGGACTGTCATGCGATTTGCTCTCTGTTCGAATAGCTGCTCAGCGGCGCAGCTTATCAGCGTGATTGGCGTCGCGACGCCAACGCGGCCAGCGCACCGCCCGCCGCCCCCAGCGCCAGGGCCGACGGCACCCCGATCCGGGCCGCCTTGCGGGCGGTGCGGAAGTCCCGAACCTCCCACCCCCGCTCGCGTGCCAGCGCACGTAGCCGGGCATCGGGGTTGATGGCCACCGCGGTGCCCACCAACGACAGCATGGGGACGTCGTTGTAGCTGTCGGAATAGGCGGTGCAGCGTTTGAGGTTGAGCCCTTCCCGGATCGCCAGCGACCGCACCGCGTGCGCCTTGCCGGTTCCGTGCAGGATCTCGCCGACCAGCCGGCCGGTGAACACCCCGTCGATCGATTCGGCGACGGTCCCCAGGGCGCCGGTCAAACCGAGCCGTCGCGCGATGGTCGCGGCAAGTTCGTAGGGCGTCGCGGTGATCAGCCAGACCTGCTGGCCGGCATCGAGATGCATTTGGGTGAGCTCGCGAGTGCCCGCCCAGATCTTGTCGGCGATGATTTCGTCGTAGATCTCCTCGCCGAGACGCACCAGCTCCGAAACCGACCGGCCCTCGATGAAGGCGAGCGCCTTCCGGCGTCCCGCGGCGACGTCGTCGCTGTTCTCCTTGCCGAGCAACTGAAACTTGGCCTGGGCGTAGATGAATCCGAGGACATCGCGGTAAGTGAAGTAGTCGCGAGCGGCCAGCCCGCGACCGAAGTGCACTGCCGAGGAGCCCTGTACCAAGGTGTTGTCGACGTCGAAGAATGCGGCGGCGGTCAGGTCGATGGGCGGCTGCGGCTGCCCCTCCTCGGCTGCCTCCTCCTCCAGGCCCTCGAGCGCACGCGCGGCGCTCGCGTTGGCCGCCAGCGTCTGCAAGTCGACGGGCGCGGTTGGTTCCGCGCCGCCCGACTCAGGGGAAGTCATCGCCAAGCCTCCTAATTCGCTGGCAGATCTCAACCCTATCCGCCAGATGTGTGGATGGCTTTGCGCGTCGGGTCGCCGATTGGCGTGGTTTGCGTTGCCGAACGTGACGCCAGCGTCACGTTCGGACTCGAGCGTGACGCCAGCGTCACGTTCGGACTCGAGCGTGACGCCAGCGTCACGCTCGCCGCTGTTCGGCAGCCGTGTTCGGCCGTGGGGTGATGGCATCGTAAGTGGTTTGAACAGCGGTTTGTGCACGGCACCGACAATTAGCTCTGCATGATGGCTGATTCTCAGCTTATTCGCAGCCAAGTTCCATTGCGTCATCCCTATCGAATGGCCGGTGAAACCTTCATCATGTACGGATGCCGATGATCTCTGCTTCCAAAAATGGAAGCTAAGAAAGGCCCTGCTCCTCGCGCCAGCGTGTCCAGTACCTATCGGCATTGGAGCGGCGCAGTGATCTAAGCGTCTCGCAAAGGGCTTCGACGTTGGAGGCGTCTGAAAATAGTGCCTCGACGCGTCCAGCTTTTTCGTGGAACCACGCGATCTCGTCGGCTGCGGACGAATACTCGATCTCATCCTGCCCATTTAAGTACTGTCTGATAAGCGATACGGTGAACCAGTTATCTGGCGTTGCCAGCGCTGTAGGTGCTACAGCAAGTAGGAACTGTCCTCTGTCGTTGGTTAGTTGCCAACTTAGGAGGGGGCCCGTGAGGGTCAGCGATGCATTGTTTGTTGCCACACCGCTCGTAACCGAATCTGTAATACGATAGCGGGGATCGAGATATAGCACATCAAAATATTTCAGAAAGTACTCTAAGAGGGTTTTCATTTTCCAACCTTCCCGCCAGGTGGAACCCATGTGGTGTCATTTATTTGGCGATACCCGTGCAACTCTAAGTACCTAATCTCAGCGCCAGTAAACGAGTTTGGATTCACCATATCGAACGGTACTGACAGGGTGATCTTGTCACCGTTCGCGATGGCCACGTCAAGTACATGCTGGTTCGCAGCGAGCCGTTCCGTGGGGGTTGCCGCATACCATGCGTCACCGATATCGAAGTAGCTGGCTCGATGTAGTTTTGCGAAGTCGGTATAGGACAGACCGCCCCCAGGGGGCGTAAATGGTCCGAGAACGGTTTCGCCGCTTCCCGTCAGGTGTTGTTCGGATAGCGCTCGGAGCTGATCGCTCATGTGGTCGAGCGGGTTCTCCAAATTGAATTCAGGCCGGTCTGGGTCCACGTCACCAGGGTTGGGGCCGTCATCTCCCGCTGGCGGGTGATCATCGCCAGGCGGGCCGTCGCCATCGCCAGGCTGATGCGGCCCGCCGTCGCCGGGCGGATGTTGTCCATCGCCATTGCCCGGTTTCCCGCCCGGTTCCCCGCCGCCCGGCGTCCCGCCGCCCGGATCGCCGCCGCCCGGATCGCCGCCGCCCGGCTTCGCGCTCGGTTCTCCGCCGTGGGGTGGCCCACCGACGGGCGGCGGTCCTTCGCCGGCGGCGCCGGCCGTGCCGGCAGGCGACGGCGACGACAGATGCGGCCCGGGCACCGAAGGCACAGAAGCCGTGGGCGCGGATGCCGACGCGGCGCTCGGAACCGATTCGGCCGGAGCTCCGGCTGCGGGGGCCGACACGGCGGCGGGGACGCGGTCATGGGGTTGTGGG
>NZ_JBNMQT010000015.1:0-127822 GCF_050205645.1 Mycobacterium heidelbergense | reverse complement strand
GGCATGTCGCAGCTGCGCGGGTGGCTGACCCCCGAGCTGCGCGCCACCCTCGAAGCCGTGTTGGCGAAACTGGCCGCGCCCGGCATGTGCAACCCCGACGATCAAACCCCTGGTGTGGACAGCACTCCCATACAAGAAGCCATCGACAACGACGCCCGCTCGGCTGCCCAGCGCAACCATGATGGGCTCAATGCCGCCCTGCGCGCCCTGTTGGCGTCGGGAAAACTCGGCCAGCACAACGGACTACCGGCCTCCATCATCGTCACCACTACCCTGGCCGAGCTGGAGGCCGCCGCAGGGCGCGGACTCACCGGCGGGGGCAGCATCCTGCCCATGAGCGATGTGATCCGCCTGTCCCGCCACGCCCGTCACTACCTGGCGATCTTCGACAAAGGCAAGACCCTGGCGCTGTATCACACGAAACGCCTGGCCTCCCCCGCACAACGAATCGTGCTGTACGCCAAGGATCGTGGCTGCACGGCCCCCGGCTGCACGGTGCCCGGCTATTACAGCGAGGTCCACCACGTCGTCGGCTACGCCACCTGCGGCTGCACCGATGTCGACAACCTGACCTTCGGCTGCCCCACCCAACATCACATCGTCCAGCCCGAGGGCTGGAGCACCCGCAAAAACGCCAAGGGCGAAACCGAATGGATCCCACCGCCCCACCTCGAACGGGGCCAACCACGAACCAACACCTACTGGCACCCCGAAAAACTCCTGCACGACGAGGGTGACGACGCCGCCGACGATGACGACGCAGCATAGCGGGGGCGGCGCTATAGCAGGATCGGCTGCCCCGATTCCGGATCGGCCGGCGCCAGCAGCTCGGGTCCGTTGTTGCGAACGTTGTTGACCAGTGTGGACACCTGACGCAGCTCGATGTCGTCGGCATCCGGCGGGCGGGTCAGGAATTCGGGATCAAGGGCGGCGTCGGGATTCAGCCACGCGTCCCAGTCGGCTGGGGCAAGCATCAACGGCATGCGGTCGTGGATCTCGGCGAGCTCGCCCACGGCGTCAGTGGTGATGATCGTGCAACTCAGCAGCGGCGCAGCATCTTTCGCGGGTTTCCACACCGACCACAGGCCCGCAGCGAACAGCGGCTCCCCATCGCTGCGGTACATGTAGAACGGCGTCTTGCGCGACTTCTTACCGCCCGGAGTATCAGCGTTGACGCGCCACTCGTAGTAGCCGTCCATCGGCACCAGGCAGCGCTTGCCCTTGGCCGAACCGCGAAACGCGGGCGACGTGGTGACCTTGTCGGCCCGGGCGTTGATCAGCAGCGGCCCCTTGGTCTCGGGTGCGCCGTCCGGACCGGCTTTGACCCATGGCGGGATCAACCCCCAGCGCATGAGCCGGACGCGCCGGGTCGGTTCGTCGTCGGGCTCGCTGTGGCGGGTGACAACCGTGGCGATCGTGGACGTAGGAGCCACGTTGTAATTAGGGCTGTAGTTGGGCCTGCCAACATCGGACGTCTTAGTATCGGACGTTCCAGCATCGGGCGCCGCGCCCGTGGCCTCGTCGATCGCCTTGATCTTCTCGGCCAGCTTGGCCGGATCCGTCGTGACCGCAAACCGTCCGCACATGACTTCCATGGTGCCTGGTGGCCACGACGCCCGCCGACACGGCAGGATAAAGCGGGTGAACGGTATCGATTCGTGGGCGGCCCCGCAGGCGACGGCGCCGGTGCACGCGACGGTGACCGTTCCCGGCTCGAAGTCACAGACCAACCGGGCGCTGCTGCTGGCGGGGCTGGCGGCCGCGCAGGGCCAGGGCTCGTCGACCATCGGCGGGGCGCTGCGCAGCCGCGATACCGACCTGATGATTTCGGCGCTGCGCACCCTGGGTTTGTCCGTCGACGGCGCGGCGTCCGAGCTGACCGTCGCCGGCCGCATCGCCCCCGCCCTCGGCGCCCGGGTGGACTGCGGCCTCGCGGGGACGGTCCTGCGATTCGTTCCGCCGTTGGCGGCGCTGGCCGACTCGCCGGTGGACTTCGACGGCGACGAACAAGCCCGCGTCCGGCCCATCGCGCCGCTGCTCGACGCGCTGCGCGGTCTGGGCGTCCGGATCGACGGGACTGGCCTGCCCTTCCGGGTGCAGGGCAGCGGATCGGTCGCGGGCGGAACCGTCGCGATCGACGCCTCCGCATCATCGCAGTTCGTGTCGGGCCTGCTGTTGTGCGCCGCGTCGTTCACGGACGGCCTGATCGTGCAGCACACCGGGTCGGCACTGCCCTCGGCGCCGCACATCGCGATGACCGTGGAGATGTTGCGGCAGGCCGGGGTCGACGTGGACGACTCGGTCACCAACCGCTGGCAGGTGCGCGCCGGTGCGGTCGCGGCCCGGCACTGGGAGGTCGAACCCGACCTGACGAACGCGGTCCCGTTCCTGGCCGCGGCCGTGGTCAGCGGCGGAACGGTGCGCATCACCGACTGGCCCGAGAGCAGCGTACAACCCGCCGGCGACATACTGGACGTCTTCGCGAAGCTGAATGCGGTTGTCACGCACACTGATTCATTCCTGGAGGTGCGGGGCTCGTCGGGTTACGACGGGTTCGACGTTGACCTGCGCGCTGTGGGTGAGCTGACGCCATCGGTCGCCGCGCTGGCGGCGCTGGCGAACCCGGGGTCGGTGTCGCACCTCTCCGGCATCGCCCATTTGCGCGGACACGAGACGGATCGGCTCGCCGCGCTGAGCGCAGAGATCAACCGCCTCGGCGGCAACTGCGCAGAAACCCCCGACGGCCTGGTGATCACCGCGACGCCGCTGCGGGCCGGCACCTGGCGCGCCTACGCCGATCACCGCATGGCGATGGCCGGCGCGATCATCGGGCTGCGGGTGGCCGGAGTCCAGGTAGACGACATCGCCGCCACGACAAAGACTTTGCCGGAGTTCCCGCGCCTGTGGGCGCGCATGCTGGCCCGCGAGGGGCCCAGCGTTTGAGGCCCGGCGACTACGACGAGTCCGACGTCAAAGTCCGGTCCGGCCGGGGTTCGCGACCCCGGACCAAGACTCGTCCGCAGCACGCCGACGCCGAGGCCGCGATGGTGGTCAGCGTCGACCGCGGCCGCTGGGGGTGTGTGCTGGGCGGCAGCCCCGAACGCCGAGTCACCGCCATGCGGGCCCGCGAGCTGGGTCGCACGCCGATCGTCGTCGGCGACGACGTCGATTTGGTCGGTGATCTGTCCGGCCGGCCGGACACCCTGGCCCGCATCGTGCGGCGCGGCGAGCGGCGAACGGTGTTGCGGCGCACCGCCGACGATACCGATCCCACGGAGCGAGTGGTGGTCGCCAACGCGGACCAACTGCTGATCGTGGTGGCGATGGCGGACCCGCCGCCACGCACCGGTCTGGTCGACCGGACGCTGATCGCCGCCTACGCCGGCGGGTTGGCACCGATCCTCTGCCTGACCAAGACCGACCTGGCCCCACCCGAGCCGTTCGAGCGGCAGTTCGTGGACCTGGACCTGACGGTGGTCGCTGCGGGCCGCGACGATCCCCTGCTCGCGGTCGCGGACTTGCTCGCCGGCAACATCACGGTGCTGCTCGGGCATTCCGGGGTCGGCAAGTCGACGCTGGTGAATCGGCTTGTGCCCGAGGCGGATCGGGCCGTCGGCGAGGTCACCGATATCGGCAGGGGGCGACACACCTCGACGCAGTCGGTGGCGCTGCCCCTCGAGGGCTCGGGCTGGGTGATCGACACTCCGGGGATCCGTTCGTTCGGGTTGGCCCACATCCAGCCCGACGACGTGCTGCTGGCGTTCTCGGATCTGGCCGAGGCGATCAAGGACTGCCCCCGCGGTTGTGGTCACCTGGGACCGCCGGCCGATCCCGAATGCGCGCTGGACTCCCTGGCCGGTCCCGCCGTTCGCCGTGTCGCGGCGGCCCGGCGGCTGCTGGTGGTACTCAACCAGACCTAGCGAGTGGACATAGCCAACCGCATGCCGAGCTCCTCGGGCGGCACCGCATGCCCGGCGGCGCAACGGATTTCCACACTCGCCTCTGCCCCGCAGCCCTGGTGGACCAGCCGCAGGCGGTTGCGTCCGGGCAGGTGGTGCCTACCCCACTCGAACATCGCCCAGATCACCGGCATGAAGTCGATGCCGGCATCGGTGAGGACGTACTCGTCGCGGCCGCGCTGCCCGGGTTCGCGGTAGGGCCGCCGCGCCAGTAGCCCGAGGTCGACCAGTTCGGCCAGCCGCGCGGAGGTGGCCGCCTTGGTGATGCCGACCCGGCGCGCGAAGTCGTCGAACCGGGTGGTGCCGTAGTACGCCTCGCGCATGATGAGCATCGCCGACTTGGTGCCGAGCACCGCCATCGTCTTCTCGATGGAGCACTCGCCGACCGCCGACCATTTGTCCCGGTCGGCCAGCACCCCCTGCAGGAATGTCATGCAAATCACCTCTCCATCTGGGTTGCTTTTACTATACCCAGATGTTTACCTAGGTACAGCTAGCGATACCTAGCTTCAGACTCGGGATTCTGGACTCAAGGAGGAGCCATGACCAGTTACGAGGGCCGCGACGCCGTCATCGTCGGTGCCGTCCGCACCCCCATCGGCAAAGGCAAGGCCAGCGGCGCGTTGCACGACGTGCTGCCCGCCGACCTGCTGGCCCACAGCCTGCGTGAACTGGTGGCGCGCACCGGCGTTGACCCAGCGCAGGTCGACGACGTCATCGCCGGCGCCGTGACCCAGGTCGGCGACCAGGCGGTCAACATCGCGCGCAACGCGCTGCTGGGCGCGGGGTTCCCGGAGTCGGTCCCCGGTACCACGGTCGACCGCCAGTGCGGGAGTAGCCAGCAGGCGATCAGCTTCGCCGCCCAGGGCGTGCTCGCCGGTGCCTACGACCTCGTCATCGCCGGTGGCGTGGAGTCGATGAGCCGGGTTCCGATGGGCAGCTCGGTACTCCCCGGCAGCAATCCGTTCGGCGAAGACATGACACGGCGCTATCCCGAAGGCCTGGTGCCACAGGGCATCAGCGCCGAGCTGATCGCGGCGAAGTGGGGCTTTTCGCGCGCTCAGCTCGACGAGTTCTCCGCGTCCAGCCACGAAAAGGCGGCCCGCGCAACCAAGGACGGCCTCTTCGACAACGAGCTGATCCCGATCGCCGGCTTGGAAACCGATGAGATCATCAGGCCCGCCACCACCATGGAAACCCTGGCCACGCTGCAGCCGTCGTTCTACAGCGAGGCAGCCGAAGAGCGCTTCCCGCAGATCAATTGGTCGATCACGGCCGGCAACTCGTCGCCGCTCTCGGACGGCAGTGCCGCGGTGTTGATCACCACGAGCGAAGCCGCTGCCAAGCTGGGCCTGCGCCCGCTGGCCCGGATCCACACCACGACCGTGGTGGGCTCGGATCCGCTCTACATGCTGACCGGCGTCATCCCCGCGACCGAGAAGGCACTGCACCGCGCCGGGCTGACGCTGGCCGACATCGACCTGTTCGAGGTGAACGAGGCGTTCGCGCCCGTCGTGCTCGCGTGGGCTGCCAATACGGGAGCGGATCTGGCCAAGACGAACGTCAACGGCGGGGCCATCGCGATCGGCCACCCGCTCGGCGCTAGTGGCGCCCGCATCATGACCACGCTGGTGAACGCGCTCGAACAGCGCGGTGGGCGGTACGGCCTGCAGACAATGTGCGAGGGCGGCGGCATGGCCAACGCCACCATCATCGAGCGCGTGTGAGAACGGAGGCCACCAACATGTCCAAGATCTTTGTCATTGGCGGCACCGGAGCCCAGGGCATCCCGATCGTTCGCGCCCTGGTCGCCGACAGGAAGTACTCCGTTCGAGTCCTCAGCCGTGATCCCGCTTCCCGGCGCGCCAAGGAACTTCTCGAACTCGGCAACGTCTCCATCCTGGAAGGCACATTCGCCGACGAAGCTGTCCTGCGGGAAGGATTCCGCGATGCCGACGGGGCATTCGTCAACATCGACGGGTTCAACACTGGCGAGAAGACCGAGATCTACTGGGCAATCCGCGCTTACGAGATAGCCATCGAAGAAGGCGTCAAATTCTTCGTATATGGAAACCTCGACTACGGCCTGCAGAAAGCGGGATATGACTCGAGATTCCGCACCGGTCACTACGACGGCAAGGGCCGCGTGGGCGAGTGGATCCTGTTTCAGAATCAGGCGAATCGCGATCGGATGGGTGCGGCGGTCTTTACCTCGGGCCCCTACATCGAAATGGTGCTCTCGCCAGGGACACCCATGACACCAACTGTGGAGGACGGCGTCGTGACGTGGCGAGTTCCGCTGGGTGACGGTGCCGTGCCGCACGTGTCGCTCGAGGATTGCGGGTATTACGTTCGCTGGCTTTTCGATCATCCCGAGCGCGCCAACGGCATGGATCTCGGGGTCGCAATCGACCAGGTGCGCTATGCCGACCTTGCCGCGGCGTTCGAGAAGGTCACCGGGCACCCGGCGCGGTACGTCGACACCGACTTGAACGAGTACTGGAGCAACGGTCCAATGAGCGCCGCCGCAAATGCGCCCGCCGGCTACAACGCGGACCCAAATGACAAGAGCACCATGAGCATTCGCGACAACTTCACAGGGTTCTGGAATCTGTGGAAGTACGAAATCGTCAACCGGGATTATGCCCTGCTCGACGAGATCCACCCGCATCGGATCAGAAATGCCGAGGAGTGGTTGAGGCGAGAAGACCAGCGGGGACGAGAGCTGGGCAAAGGCGGCCTGTGGGATAGGGTTCAACCGGAAAACCGGACTCCGATTCTCAAGATCGGCGAAGATAAGCGGACAGGAAAGCTGTAATGAACGTAATACGTGCCGCCGCTGTGCAACTCAGCCCGGTTCTCTATAGCCGAGACGGAACGGTCGAACGGGTCATCGGCAAGATCGAACAGCTGGCCCGCCAGGACGTTCAGTTCGCGACTTTTCCCGAGACGGTGGTCCCGTATTATCCGTACTTCTCCTTCGTCCAGCGCCCGTTCGAAATGCGTTCGGAACAACTGAAATTGATGGATCAGGCGGTGACGATACGGTCGCCGGCGGTCGCCGCGATCGGTGCGGCGGCGCGGGGCGCCAACATGGTGGTGTCCATCGGCGTCAACGAGCGAGACGGCGGTTCGCTGTACAACACCCAGTTGCTGTTCGACGCCGACGGCACCCTGATTCAGCGCCGACGCAAGACCACGCCGACCTACCACGAGCGGATGATCTGGGGACAGGGCGACGGCAGCGGGCTGCGCGCGGTCGACAGCGCGGTCGGGCGAATCGGGCAGTTGGCCTGTTGGGAGCACTACAACCCACTAGCGCGGTACGCCCTGATCGCGGACGGCGAGCAGATCCATTCCGGCATGTTTCCCGGATCGTTCGGCGGTGACCTGTTCGCGCAGCAGGCCGAGATCAGCGTGCGCAACCATGCGCTCGAGTCGGGCGCCTTCGTCGTCAACGCGACCGCCTGGATCGATGACGATCAGCGAGCGCAGATCGTGGCCGACACGGGCGGGCCGATCGGCCCGATCTCGGGCGGCTTCTTCACGGCGATCATCAGCCCCCAGGGCGAGTACCTGGGCGAGCCGCTGCGCTCCGGCGAGGGCGAGGTAGTGGCCGAGCTCGACTTCTCATTGATCAACACCCGCAAGATCCTGATGGACGCCAGCGGCCACTACAGCCGGCCCGAACTGCTCAGTCTGATGGTCGATCGCACCCCGACGGCTCATGTACACGAGCGCGTGGAACCGTCCCAGGAGGCCGAGAATGTCGACATCTGAAATTACCTTCCAGGGCGTGCGCGCACGCTACGGGAGCACCAAGACCTACGACGAACTGGTCACCTCGCTACTTGCGGACATCGGCGAAAAGCCGGTTCCGATCAATGATTTCGCGACGGCTGCGGACGACTGGCAGTCCTATCAACGGCTGGTCGAACCCCATGTCGGGCCAAGCGGGTTCATGTTGTTCGGGCTGCTCGACCATGGCACGTGGATCAAAAAGGCCGGCATCAAACGCAAGGTGTTACGGGTCATCCTCGGCAACCCGCTGATCGCGATCACGATGTTGCGCCACGACGTGACCGCGGGGTTGTTTGCCCCGGTCGAGGTGCTGCTCGTCGACGAGGGGGACGGCCACAGCAGTTTGACCTACGTCAAGCCGTCGTCACTGATGGTCGTCGAGCCCAACCCCGAGTTACTGGGTGCCGCAAAGCAGCTCGATGCCAAGCTCGCGGCACTGGCAGAAAAGGTAACCGGCCGCTGGTGACCGTACTCGCTGCAGCGCGGCCATCAATACGACTGCATACGATGTGCGAGCGCGCCGGGGGGCCGCCGCAGTATGCGCAGGATCAGTACGGCGGCAACTACACATATGTGGGCAAGGATGCGACAGTCGTCCTAAGTAAGGACGGAAAAGTGATCACCGCGTGGGCAAATAATCGAGATGGATGGAGGAACCCGTGAGCAAGGTCTTCGACGCCATCCGGGACGATGCGCGAGCGCTAATCATCGAAGAACTCGAGCGCCGTAACCCCGCCCTCTTGGCCGAGCTTCGCACCGCGCGGGAGCCGACCAACGAGCAGAGCGACGGCGTTGTCTTGGGTGTTCTCGCGCCTGCATTGCGAGAAAACTTTGGACCTGACTATGTGCCGAATGATTACGGATTGGCAGTCGAGGCGGCAATTGACGCTTACTTGGAGGCCTGGCCGATCCATCGGTAAAGTGCACGTAAGACCAAGGACGCGACGTAAGCATGACCGCCCCCGAAATCCAGTTCGATGGTGTGCGGGTGTGCTACGACAGCGCGAAGAGCTACGACGAGCTGGTCACAATTCGGATCACAATTGGGAATTGCTCAGCGCCGCAAAGGACCTCGACGCCAAGTTTGCCGCGCTTGCCGCGAAGGTGGCGGACTGACGCCGATCCCTATGGCGTACCTTCCCAGTGCTTAGCGAGCGGTGTGCCGGCGAACTTTTCAAGCATCAAGCGGGAGAAGGAAAGTAGCGCACTGCGTGGCCGGTGATTCACTACGACCTGCCGGGTCTGCCCCGCTGCGTTAAAGGTGACCCACACAACAACGTTGGTGTGCACGCCTCGGATCTCAGTCGTGTAGTCCTCAACGAAGCCGTCGTCGCCAGCGAGACCCGCGAACCTGAACTCCTGGTTGTCATATACCTCGCGAGCGGTGACCACGATTGAGCGCACGTCCTCGGCACCATGTGCGGTGCCATCCATAGCCGCTGCTTCCAAGATGACGTCGTCGGCGAGGTTGTCCAGCCAGACCGGGTAGTAGGGCTTGCCCATATATGTCATGCCGCGCCTCCCTCGGAAACCGACACTCAGCCTGCCACACCCTCAAGAACTCCCAGGAAGTTGTTCTCCGCGGTGGTAAATGGGTATCCCACCTGCACGACGTAGCTGCAGGATGTAAAGGAGTCCCAAAGTGGCGAAAGATCATGGGTCCAGCGTCAAGAATGACAAACAGTATGAGGGCCTACGCAAGAAGGGGATGAGCAAGTCCCGGGCCGCCGCGATATCGAACTCACCCGGCGCCTCCAGCAGGGGCGGCAAGAGCTCGGGCAGCAGCCAAAGCAGCCGTAGCAGCGGTAGCGGCAGCGGCGGTAACACGTCGCAGAAGAAGGCCGCGGGGCGCAAGGGCGGCAAGAAGTCGAGCTAGATCCCGAATTGCTCCGCGCCGCAGAGAAACTCAGAGAGGAACTCAGAGCCAGCCGGTGCGGGCTGCGGCAACCGGCTCGGCGGCGGCCGGGGCCAACGTCCCGTCCCGCACACCGTCGAGCATCCGTTTCACCGCGGCGACAATCTCCGGGGCCGCAGCGGCGAGCCCCTTCCGGTCGGCCTCGGTGACCTCGTCGGGATCGACGCCCGCGCGGGCCAGCACGGCGTCCGGGTCTGCCAGCTGATCGGCCAGCCAGGTCAACGGGTCGGCTGACAGCTCTGGAACGAAATGCCGGCGGCTGGGCTCCCATCCGTTGAAACGGGGATGGTGATGGGCCCGGTCGAGTGTCCCCGGCGGGCTCTCGGTCGAGCCGAAAAGGTCCACCCGCCACACCGGACGGTTGAAGGCGATCGGAACGCCGGCGTAGATCGATCCCTGCGGCTCGGCTCGGTCGATGAGCCGGAGTTACAGTCTGACGCCCCGCTCCGGGGTTTCCTGACCTTCAAGCGGAGTCGGATCGACGAAGAACATGTCGCCGACGACTACGCCCAGGGTTTCGAATCCGAACGCTGCGAGCATGGCTTAAATACTAGGCCGCCAAGTCGTCGTCGGAGCCGGCCGCAGCCTTCGCGGCCCGCTTGTCGCGCCGCCAGCCCCGCACGGTGGCGATCGCCGACTTCAGCCCGCGCCGCCGGCCGGTCGCCGGATCGGTGCCGGCGAAACCGGGCTCCAGCTCCGCGAACATGCGCTCGCTGCGGGTCTCCGGCGCGTCGTCGGCGTTGTCCACCAGGTACTTGTTCGGCAGCGACAGCTTGGCCAGCGTCCGCCACGTCTTGCCGTATTGCACCAGGAATGAGCCTGTGGTGTAAGGCAAGTCGTACTTGTCGCAGACGGCGCGCACCCGCACCGAGATCTCGTGCAGCCGGTTGCTCGGCAGGTCGGGATACAGGTGGTGCTCGATCTGGTGGCACAGGTTGCCGCTCATGAACCGCAGCACCGGCCCGGCTTCGAAGTTGGCGCTGCCCAGCATCTGGCGCAGGTACCACTGGCCCTTGGTCTCACCGATCATGTCAGTTTTGGTGAATTTCTCTGCGCCGTCGGGAAAGTGGCCGCAGAAGATGACGGCGTTGGCCCACACGTTGCGGATGATGTTGGCAACCGCGTTGGCCGTCAATGTCGACCGGAAACTCGCGCCGGGCGACAGCGAGGTCAGCGCCGGGAACGCGACGTAGTCCTTGAACACCTGCCGGCCGGCCTTGGCCATGAACTCGTCGATCCGCTGCCGGGCTTCCTCGTTGTCCATGCGCTTCTTGACGATCTTGCCGATCTCCACATGCTGCAAGCCGACGCCCCACTCAAACAGCAACGCCAGCAACGAGTTCCACACCAGGTTGAAGAAATTGAACCGCTTCCAGCGCTGGTCCCGGGTGACCCGCAGCATGCCGTAGCCGACGTCGTCGTCCATGCCGAGGATGTTGGTGTACTTGTGGTGCACGAAGTTGTGCGTGTAACGCCAGTGCTTGGACGACCCGCTCATGTCCCACTCCCACGTCGAGGAGTGAATCTCCGGGTCGTTCATCCAGTCCCACTGGCCGTGCATGACGTTGTGGCCGATCTCCATGTTCTCGACGATCTTGGCCACGCCCAAGGTGGCGGCGCCTGCCCACCACGCCGAACGCCGCGAACTGGCGGCCAGCATCAGCCGGCCGGCCACCTCCAGCGCGCGCTGCGCCGCGATGGTGCGACGGATGTAGCGGGAATCCCGCTCGCCGCGTGAGTCTTCAATGTCCTGGCGGATAGCGTCGAGCTCAACAGCCAGGCTTTCGATATCGGCGTCCGTGAGATGTGCGAATACGTCGACGTCTGTGATCGCGATTGTCTCCACCTCCATGCGCTCGGTATGTAGTCAGTTGTGTTGTTTGTACCTACGCTATCGTAACCTACGATTCCGTAAGTTACCTGTGAGTAGCCTTTAGATGTCGATCACGCAATCGCCCGAAGCGGCGGATACGCAGGTCTGAACGCGGGTGCCGGGGTCGTGCTCCCGGCCGGTTCGCAGGTCGCGGACGTGACCTTCCACCAGGTTAACCACACACGATTGGCAGATGCCCATCCGGCAACCGAACGGCATTTGCACACCGGCGCCCTCACCGGCGTCCATCAGCGATGTCGCGGCATCGGCGGCGACGGCGCGGCCGCTTCGGGCGAAGGTCACGGTTCCGCCGGCTCCGGCGGGCGCGGCCTTGGACACCGCGAATCGCTCCAGGTGCAACCGGTCGCCGATGCCGGCCGCCGACCAGACCCGTTCGGCCTGGGTCAGCAGGCCCTCCGGCCCGCAGGCCCAGGTGTGGCGTTGCCGCCAGTCCGGCACCTCGCGGTCGAGCGCGCCGAGGTCGAGCCGGCCCTGGGTGCGGGTCTCGCGCACCCGCAACTGGTACCCCGGCTGGTCGGCCGCCAGTGCGCTCAGCTCGGCACCGAACATCATGTCGGATTCGGTGGGCACCGAATGCAGGTGTGCGATGTCGGTGATTTGGTCGCGGCGCGCCAGCGTGCGCAGCATCGACATGACCGGCGTGATCCCCGACCCGGCGGTGAGGAACAGGATCGACGCCGGCGCGGGGTCGGGCAGCACGAAATTGCCCTGCGGCGCCGCCAACCGGACAATGGTGCCCGGTTCGACGCCGGCCACCAGGTGGCTGGAGAGGAACCCCTCGGGCATCGCCTTGACGGTGATGGTCACCGTGCGCGCCGCTCCGGATCTGAGAGTGGACCGGGAAGTCTCGGCCGGGCTCGACGTCAACGAATATGACCGCCAGCGCCAGCGCCCGTCCACCAGCAGGCCGATGCCCATGTACTGGCCCGGTTGATAGTCGAAGCTGAAGCCCCAGCCGGGCTTGATGACCAGCGTCGCGGAGTCTTCGGTCTCGCGGCGGACATCGAGGATCCGGCCCCGCAGTTCCCGCGCCGACCACAGCGGATTGGCCAGGTGCAGGTAGTCGTCGGGCAGCAGCGGCGTGGTGATGCGCGCGGCTAGCTTACGAAGCGCGTGCCAGCCGGGATGACGCTCCGCCCCGACGACACTGGCACGTTTGGTGTCAACGACATTGGCGGCGATCGATGCATGTTGCTTACTCATTGGTAGCACCCCGTCACACAAGCTACGGTACCGTAACCTACGGTACCGTATCCAGGCTCGCGGGCGCAGAATGCGTCACAGCTTCGCTCAGGGTGTGGACTCAGAGCAGGTCGAGCAAGAACGGCAACTCCTGGTTGGCGTACCAGGCCAGATCGTGGTCCTGTGCATCACCGACGATCAGGTCGGCGTCCTCATCGCCCAGGTCGGCAGCGTCGATCGCCTCGATGGCCCTGGCGACGTCGTCCTCGGCGGCGGCGTTGTCGACGTACGCGGCGATCACCTGGTCGAGCGCGACGGGCGCGCGCAGTCTGACGACGGCGTCGTCCAGGTCGGGACGGAACGTGGCCCCGGATTCGCCCAAGCCCACCTCGGCGGACAGCACCGCGCGCCGCGGCCGCAGGGCCGGGTCGGCCCCTCCGGCGTCCTGGGCCGCCAGCAGGCGCAGCGACGCAAGCGCGGCCTCGCGCAGCGCCACGTCGGCGAGTTCCTCGTCGTCGCCTTCGGCGTAGGCCTCGCGCAACGTCGGGGTCACCGCGAACGCGGTGCCGTTGACCGGCCACAACGAGCCGTCGGCGACGAGCTGCTGCAACATCGGCAGGGTGGCCGGGATGTAGACGTGGATCGCGGCATCGCCCATGGCTAGCCCTCGATCAACGTGGCCGCATAGTCGTCGACGTACCTCGACAGCTCACGCGGCGGGCGTTCGTAGTTGCCGCTTAGCACCGGGCGTTCCGGCAGCTCGACCTTGGGCGTTTCCACGTCGGTGTACTCGATCGTGGACAGCAGGTGATGCATCATGTTGAGCCGCGCGTGCTTCTTGATGTCGGATTCCACGACATACCACGGACTGACCGGGGTATCGGTGTGCACCATCATCTCGTCCTTGGCGCGCGAATAGTCCTCCCACCGGTACACCGATTCCATGTCCATCGGACTCAGCTTCCATTGGCGCACAGGGTCATTGCGCCGCGCCTTGAACCGGCGCAGCTGCTCGTCCTCGGAAACCGAGAACCAATACTTGCGCAACAAAATCCCGTCGTCGATGAGCATCTGCTCGAAGATCGGCGTCTGCCGCAAAAACAGGGCGTACTCCTGCGGTGTGCAAAATCCCATCACCTTCTCGACGCCGGCGCGGTTGTACCACGATCGATCGAACAGCACGATCTCGCCTTTGGTCGGCAGATGGGCGATATAGCGCTGGTAGTACCACTGGCCGCGTTCGCGATCGGTGGGCGCCGGCAGCGCCGCGATATGGGCGACGCGTGGGCTCAGGTATTCGGCGATCCGTTTGATGGCGCCGCCCTTGCCCGCGGCGTCACGCCCTTCGAAGATGACCACGACGCGCGCGCCGGAATGCCGCACCCACTCCTGCAATTTCACGAATTCCGTTTGCAGCCGGAATAATTCGGCCTCGTACACGGCGTCGGAGATCCGGGGTTCGGACGAACCCGATTTCTTCTTCTTCGCCTTCGCCGTAGCCGCCTTCGCCTTTGCGCCGTCGTTCGTTGCGGTGCTCACATCAACGAATGCTATATCCACACAGCGATTTTGACGCCACTACCGAGAAGCTTCCAGAAGCTCTTCGAGTGATTGATTCAGCAGCCCCGGTAGCAGGTCGACATCGCTCATCGCATCGCGGTCGGCATTGATTCCGAAATACAGCATCCCGTTGTAGGACGTCACGCTGATGGCCAGCGCCTGGTTGTGCAGCAGCGGCGGCACGGCATAGCTCTCCAGCAACTTGGTGCCGGCCACGTACATCTGCGACTGAGCCCCAGGCGCATTGGTGATCAACAGGTTGTACTGGCGCGCGGAAAAACCGGCGGCGACGCGGATGCCCATGGCGTGCAGCGTCGGTGGCGCAAAACCCGACAGCGTGACGATGGTCCTGGCGTCGACGAGGCTGGCGGCCGTCGGGTTGGATTCGGTGGCGTGCGCGATCTGCGATAGCCGCACCACCGCGTTGCCTTCTCCGACCGGCAGGTCGACCAGGAACGGAGTGACCTGGCTGATCGTCTGGCCGGGGCCGGTGGCGTCATGTTGACCATCGGAGTACACCGACAGCGGCGCCATCGCCCGGATCGTCGCGGTCGGCGACGCCGCTTCACCGCGCGACATCAACCAGTTCCCCAGCGCGCCGGCGATCACCGCCAGCACCACATCGTTGACGTCGCAGTTGTACCGCGCCCGGATCGTCCGGTAGTCCTCGAGATTGCCCTGGGCGACCGTGAACCGCCGGTTGCGCGAGACCCGGGCGTTGAGCGGGCTGCTGGGTGCGGTGCCGCGCGCGACCGTGCGCGCGAAATCGACGACGCGGCGACCGGCGTCGAGCAATTCGCCGTAGTTGGTCGCCAGTCCGGCCACCGCGGACCCGACGGCCTGCAGCTGCGCTCCCGGCCCCATGACCCAGTCGCTCACGGCGCCGAGCACCAGCCGGGTGTTGCCGGGATCGCGCTCAGGTATCCAGATGTCTTCGGGGAACGGCGGCGGACGCCGCGTCCGGTCGGCGATCACGTGGCCGATCTCCAGCGCGGTCATGCCGTTGATGAGCGCCTGGTGGGACTTGGTGTACAACGCCACGCGGTTTTTGTTCAGGCCTTCGACGAGGTACATCTCCCACAGCGGCCGCGACTTGTCCAGCGGGCGGGCGGCCAACCGCGCGACCAGCTGGTGCAGCTGCCCGTCACTGCCCGGCGACGGCAGCGCCGACTGCCTGACGTGGTACGTGATGTCGAAGTCGGGATCGTCGATCCACACCGGCCGGGTGGCCATGCCGATCACTTCGCGAACCTTCTGCCGGTAGCGCGGTATCTGGGCGAGCCGCTGCTCGACGGTGGCCAGTAGCGTCTCGTAGCTCAATCCGGCGCGGGGACGGCGAAGGATGGATAGCGATCCGACGTACATCGGGGTAGCGGAGTTTTCCAGCCGGTAAAAGGACGCGTCCGACGGGGACAACCGAGTCACCACTGCGGCCATGTGCTCCTTGTCAATTCGCCCTCGATTCGTTCGTGCGCCTGGCTGGTGTGCCGTGTACCCGACCACGGTAATCGCCCGCGCTCGGCGCGGCAGTGCACGGGTATGTGGGAGAGCGAATTGCGCGATGGCGACGAGCGCTCTAAAAACAGGCCTAGCAACAACCGTCTGCCACTCTCCAGCAGGCTCCCCCCGCGTCCGCATCGGACGACCGTCGTATTGGAGAGTGCCCGTTGACCACTAGTCCCGCGATTGGTCCCGTTGTGGGCACGCCCCGCGGCGCTTTTGCCGTGACGCGCGTCGTCGAGTACGAGCCGGAAAGGCTCGCGCCGCGAAACGTCCCCCCGTGCCGACCGTCGCCGGTCGACGACTCCCGGCAGTCGGCGCCGCGCCGGTCCGCGCGCGCACCGGGCCGGGCCCACGGCGGGCGTCCCCGCGTCCAATCGGAGGCGGCGCAGGTGCTCTCCCCGTCGATGCGTCAGGCGGCGATCTTCGCTGACGCCGCGCTGCGCCGAGTGCTGGAAGTCATCGACCGGCGCCGGCCGCCGGCCCAGCTGCGGCCCCTGCTGGCACCGAGCCTGGTCGACTCGGTGGAATCGGTGCGCCGCGCACCGGCCGCACACACGGGCGCCGCGGTGCTGCGCCGAATGCGGCTTCAACCGGTCGGACGCCCCGCGACCGCGGCCGAGGTCTTCGGCTGCTACAGCCGCGGTGAGCGCATGCACGCCATCGCCTGCCGGGTCGAACAGATCGCGGGCGCGCGCTGGCTGCTCGTTGCCCTGCACATCGGTTGACTCCCCGGGGGGCTATTGCGCTGCGCGTTCCGGCGCCGGGCCACCGGCGAAGCGAGCCAACACCGGACCCGCGATCGCCATGACGAAGACATACGACATCGCCAATACAGCCACGCCGGGCACCGACGTGCCGACCAACCCGATGATGACCAGGGAGAACTCGCCGCGGGCGACAAGCGCCGTACCGGCCCGCAACTGCCCACGGCGCGCCACCCCGTCGCGGCGGGCCGCGAATACCCCGGTGGCCACCTTCGTCGCGGCGGTGACGGCGGCCAGGGCAACCGCCGCCGGAAGCATCGGAAGCAACTCGTGCGGGTCGACCGACAAACCGATTGCCAGGAAGAAGATCGCGGCGAACAAATCGCGCAGCGGACCCAGCACCTGGCGCGCCCGGTCCGCGGTCTCCCCGGTCAGGGTGAGGCCCACCAGGAACGCGCCCACGGCCGCCGATGCGTGCAGGGACTCGGCCAGGGCGGCGACCATCAGGGTGACTCCGAGCACCCGCAGCAGCAGTTGCTCGGAATCGGCGTGTGCCACGAGCCGGCCGACGTGGTGTCCCCAGTAATACGACGCGACGAAGGCCAAAATCAGGGCGACGACCGCGGCAGTCATGCCGGCGAGCGCCTCGAGCCAGGTGCCTCCGGACGCCAGCACCGCGAACAGCGGCAGGTAGGCGGCCATCGCGAAATCCTCGAGCACCAACACCGACAGCACGGCCGGCGTCTCGCGGTTGCCGAGCCGGCGCAGGTCTTCCAGCACCCGGGCGATGACACCCGACGAGGAGATGTAGGTGACTCCGGCCAACGCCAGGATCGCGACACCGTCCAGGCCCAGCAGCCAGCCGGCCACGGCGCCGGGCGCGGCGTTGAGCACAACGTCGACGGCGGCCGACGGCAAATGGTGGCGCAGGCTGCTGGCGAATTCGGTTGCCGAGAATTCCAGGCCCAGGGTCAGCAACAGCAAGACGATGCCGATGGGTGCGGCGGTCGTGATGAACCCGCCGGCGGCGGCCACGGGCCAGATGCCCCCCTTACCCAGGGACAGACCCGCCACCAAATAAAGCGGTATGGGCGACAACGCGAACCGGCGCGCGACGGTGCCCAACACCGCGAGCGCGGCCAGGAGGGCGCCGAGCTGAAATAGCAGCGCCCCCGAAACCTGCACTGGCTCAGCCCTTGTCGACGATCTGTTCGACCCCGGCGATGCCCTCCTCGGTGCCGATCACGATCAGGACGTCGCCCGCCCGCAGCGTCTCCGCCGGGCCCGGCGAGGCGAGCACGTCCTCGTCGCGCACGATCGCCACGATCGACGCGCCGGTCCGCGTGCGGGCACGCGTCTCCCCCAGCGGCCGGTCCACGAACGTACCGCCCGGCCGGATGTGAACTTGGCCCGCTTCGAGCCCCGGCACTTCGCGGGTCAGTTCGGTGAACCGCTCGGCGATGCGCGGTGCGCCGAGGATCTGCGCCACGGCGTCGGCCTCTTCGTCGGTGAGGCGAAACACCGGGCGGGCCTGGTCCGGATCGTCGCGGCCGTACAGGACGACGTCGAAGTCGCCGCCGCGCCGCGCGACGATGCCGATCCGGTCACCGCTATGGCTCACGAATTCGTATCGGAGCCCGACGCCCGGCAGCAAGACCTCCTTGACATCCATAGGAGTCAATCCTCGGCGAAATACCGCCCGAAGAGAAGCGGTACCGGTGAAACTCAGGTTTAACCCTGCGGCGCCGCCTCGGTGGGGTGCGGAGTCGCGTGCGGGCGTGGCCACGGCAGCACCATCGGCACCCGACGACGGTAGTCACGGTATTCGTCACCCAGCGCGCCGACGAGGTCGTGCTCCTCCAGCTGTGTGGCGATCAGGATGTAACCGGTCATCGCGATCGAAAAGAGCACGTGCCCGGCCGTCATGGTGGGCGTCGCCCAAAAGGCGATGAAGAAACCCAGCATGAGTGGGTGGCGCACCAACTTATACAGCCATCGAGCGTGAAAACCTATGTGCGTGTACGGTTTTCCCTGCCAAGCCAGATACACCTGGCGCAGGCCGAACAGGTCGAAGTGGCTGACCATGAAGGTCGCGGCCAGCGCGATCGCCCATCCGAGCCAGAACAACGCCCACAGCGCCGTGCGGCCCACCGGCTGCCACACGTCCCAGATGACGGTCGGCATCGTGCGCCATTGCCAGTACAGCAGCACCAGCACGGCGCTGGACAACACCACGTAGGTGCTGCGCTCGATCGTCGACGGCACGACTCGTGTCCACCACGCCTTGAACGCCGGCCGCGCCATGACGCTGTGCTGGACGCCGAACGCCGCGAGCAGCAGCAGGTTGACCAATACCGCCTGGCCGATGGGCGCGGAGATCCCGTGGTCGACGGATCGCGGGACCCAGAAGTTGCCCAGGAATGCAACGAGGTACAGGAACGCGGCAAGAAATAGCAGGTACGCCACGGCGCCGTAGCCGACTATCAACAATCGCTTCATTCGCTGATTGTGCGCCTCGACGGCGCTTTTGAACATGGGGCGGATGCCTCATTTTCCGCCGAGGTAGGCACGATTTCGGTCGTGATGTCTAGCCGCGCGCCGGGTCCACCAGCCCGTGCTGCAGCGCATACATGCTGGCGCCGATGCGGTTGGACACCCCGATCTTGGCGTAGGTTCGCTCGACGTGGTTGCGGGCCGTCTTTTCGCTGATCACCAACGAAGCCGCAATCTGCTTGTTGGACGCGCCGCGGGCGACCAGGCACAGCACTTCGATCTCGCGGGGAGTGAGTCCGCCCGGACGCAGGCGGGGCCGCTGCTGCGCGGGCTCGCCCGCGGCGTGGAGCACCGCCTCGGCGGCGTCGGCGTCGAGTTCGCCGGCGCGCACCCGCTCGCGCAGTCGTCGCGCCGCCGCGCCGGCTGACAGCTCGTCGCGATACGGCCTTGGCTCGCAAGCGGATTGGTAACTCACCGCGGCCGCCAGCACGCGATCCGGCAGGCTCAACGCCGTCCCGGCGAGGCCACGGGGATAGCCCGAACCGTCGAGGCACTCGTGGTGATTGCCGGCGACCTCGGCCAGCCGCGCGAGGCCGGGGACCTGGTTGAGGATCCGCACGGTGAGGTAGGGATGTAGCCGAACCCGTTCGAATTCGGCCGCGCTCAACGATGCCGGCTTGGACCAGATTTGGTTCGAAACACCGATGCGGCCCAGGTCGTGGACGTGGCCGGCACGTCGGGCCAGCGCCGCCGCGCCTGCGTCGAGGCCGGCCGCGAGCGCCGCGTCGCCGGCAAGGCGGGCCACCGCCCGCGAATGCCCCAGCGTGAACGGGCATTTCAGGTCGACGAAGTCTCCGAACGCGACGAGCAGGGCGTCCAACCCCGGTTCGTCGAGCCGCTCGTGGCGATCGGGCGCCTCGCGCAACGCTGCCGCCCAGGCGTCACCGGCCGGCGGTCCGGACAGGATGGTATCGGCGTGCTCGACGAACGCGTCGACGACATGCGGGTCGAACTGGCCACCGCGGCGGCTGCGCGCCATGGCGACGGCACCGTCGACGCCGTACGCACGGTGGTGCACCTCGACCATGTCGGCGACCTGGGCGACCCGCATCTGGATCGGGATCTGGTCGCCGTGCGAGCCGCCGGGCAGGCCGCCGCCGTCGTATCGCTCGAAGGCGAACCCGAGTGACGCCTGCACGTCGGGGCCCAGCCCGATGCGGTCGGCCAGCAGTGCCGCCGACGTGCAATGCGAATGGATCAACCGGGACAGTTGACCGCGCGCGTTGACGAAAAGCGTTGCCATGATTGATAACCGGTGCGTCAGCGGTTCGCCGCGGCCGACGTTGCTCAACAGGAAGCGCAGATACGGCAGGCCCGACCAGTCGACCAGATAGGAGTCGTGGCGCACGGCGATGTCGTCGCCGAACCAGCGCGCGTACTCGTGGGAGTCGGCATGACAACCGATCCACATGATCAGCGTCGTGTAGTACACGCAATCCCGCTGCGCGGGGGTGAGCCCGAGCCGGTCCGCGAGCCGGGTCGCGATCATCGCGGCGCGAAGCATGTGCTCGGCGGGTTGCCCCAGGCCCAGGTCGATGGCCACGGACAGCGCGGCCAGCAGCTCCGCGCGTGTCGGTGGTTCGGATGCCTCGGCCGCCATCAACTCATTGTGCCCAGGTGACCGGCGCCGGTCAGGCAATCGAGACGGTGCGCCCGACGGCATGGTGGCGACTGGGATCGAACGTCTCGAGATGACCGCCGCCGACCACGAAAAACCCGCGCTGCGGGGCCCGGAAGTCGGCCAGGCGGGCCTGCGGATGCAACGGGCCCACCGGGCCAAGGTCGTCTCCGCGCAGCACCGCGCGCGAGCGGGTGACGGCCCAGAATCTCCTCGGGGCAAGCATGAATCGCTGCCCGTTGGGCACGGCCCCGGTTAGCCGGATCTGTCCGGCACCCATTGCCGGACCGGTGGCTCGGCCCATGACACCGAGGGCCAGCCGATTGGTCCACGCCGCCGCGGGCAGCAGCTGGGCGATCCGCGTCATCAGCAGCGTCGATGTGGTGACCCCGATGTCCATGTGCCACTCGAGCAGCCCCGCGATCTGGACGTAGAGCGACCACGGGGTGACCCACGCGACGTCGATATCGCATTGGACCGCGTCGTTCGGTGTCGCCGAGCTGAAATAGCGCGAGCAGCTCTGCTCGGCGGGCGTCGTCGCGTAGAACGTCCACACGCCGGCCGGATCCCGGTGCCACACCGATCGGTAGCCGGGCGCGAACGACGCCGAGGGTATGCAGCGCAGGGCGAGATAGTGGCCGCTGGCGAAGGGAAGCCCCAAAACGCCGAAGCCGGCGAATCTTTCGTCGTCCCCCACGGGCAGCGTGGGATTGCGCAGGATGGCCGAGGCCGCATCGGCGGGCGTGCGAAATTTTGTCATGCACCGATGCTGCGCGCCGCCGCCGGAGCCGCGCATGAGGCAGCTGCCTCAAATCGAGCCTCAAATCGCCCAATTGGCGGCGAGCGCCTCGAGCGTGAAGCGAGCCGCACGCTCGGCCCCCAACGTGAAGCCAACCGCTTGTTCGGCGGCTAGTAACTTCGCCGGCATTGGCAACGGCCTGTGCACGCAAAGGCAAATGCGGTCCGCCCGACGTACGTACGTTCTAAGGCATACGACAGTCGAGGGGTCCGAATTATGCTAAGCGACAGAGTCTTTGATTTTATCGTGGTCGGTGCCGGCAGCGCCGGTTGCGTTCTGGCCAATCGCCTCAGCGCCGACGGTTCGACGCGCGTCCTGTTGGTCGAAGCAGGACCGGCAGAGCTGCCGCCTGCCGTCCGAATTCCCGCCCTGTTCCCAACACTGATTGGCACACAGGTTGATTGGTCCTACCGCTCGATCCGCCAAGCGGGCACCTGCTCGTCTATCGCTGTCCCTCGCGGCAGGATGATCGGGGGTAGCTCGTCGATGAACGCAATGATCTACGTCCGTGGCAACAGAGCGGATTATGATGGCTGGAGGTCGGATCATGGCGCCGTGGGCTGGGGTTACGACGATGTGCTGCCGTACTTCGTACGCGCAGAATGCAACATCCGGCTGAGGGGGCAGCTGCACGGGACCGACGGCCCCCTGTATGTGCAGGATCCCCGCTACGTTCATGAACTCAACCAACTGTGGATCCAGTCGGCGATCGAGTGGGGGCTGCCGGCCAACTCGGACTTCAACGGCACAAGCCAAATTGGTTGTGGAACCTACCAACTCACTCAGCGCGATGGTAAGCGTTGCTCAGCCGCAGACGCCTACCTGCGCCTCGCGATGCCCCGGGACAACCTGACCATACTGGCCGGCGCGAGCGCCCGTCGTATAGTGATCGACCGCAAACATGCTGTCGGCGTTACCATTCGCCGTGCGGGCGAGGAGGACACTGTCCGCGCAGAAGGCGAAATCGTGCTGGCCGCCGGTTCGATAGGGTCACCCCAACTGTTGATGCTCTCGGGTATTGGTCCCGCGGCACACCTTCACGAACTCGGAATTCCCGTTGTCGCCGACCTGCCGGGCGTTGGAGACAATCTCCATGATCATCCAACTTTGCCGGTGATATGGAAGACACGTGACTCGACCGACATGCTTGCGCTGGCGCAGGATCCGTCCTCGCTGAGAAAATTTCACGCCGACGAGCCCGGTCCCCTCAACTCCGCCCTGTGCGATGTCGGCGGTTTCCTTTCCACCAAACGTCACCCCACTGTGCCAAACATCCAAATCCACACGGCGCCCATGGCGTTCGCCGATGGGCTCGGCCCGCCGTCCGCAGCCTGTTTCACCGGTACCGTTTCCGTGCTCGACCCGGCCAGCCGTGGAAGGCTGCGACTATCGTCGACCGACCCGGCGCGCGCGCCGCTCATCGACCTCGGCGTTTATGCGCGTAGCGCGGATCTCGAGTCATTGCTCGACGGTGCCAAGGCCTTCATCGACATGAGTACTGCGGGCGCGCTGAATCCCTACCTTGAAAACGTGTTCTTCCCGACGTGTGACGCGCCGACGAGCCGGGGCTTCGCAGCCGCGGCGCGTGCACATACCCAAACCATGTATCACCCGGTGGGAACATGCGCGATGGGCCAGGGACAGGCGTCGGTGGTAGACCCGACGCTGCGCGTGCATGGGATCGACGGAATTCGCGTCGCCGATGCCTCGGTAATGCCCGTTGTCCCGCATGGCAACACCAACGCCCCCACCATCATGATCGCGGAGAAGGCTTCGGATCTCATTCTCGGAATATCGGCGCTACGCCGCTGTTGAGAACGTCATGGGCGGCTTTGCACGTGGCATCGCCGCGGCGCAACGCCCGCGTCTTGACGGCTTTCGCGTTCGGTGTCTTCAATTGCGCGTTTCGCGTGTTGGTGATCCACCGGTTTCGACGTAACCATCACGTCATGGATTCACCGAGCGCTGCGGCACAGTGGAATGTTACCGACGACCTCGACAGGTTCAGCGAGATGCTGCGCAACTCTTATTTGCCCTTCGCGGTGACCGGCATCGATGACGGGCGCGAGCGCTTTTCGGCGAGTGTGCGCGAGCACCCACTCGGGCAACTACGGTTGGTCGATGGTGTGACATTTCCGCATGGCGGAATCCGGACGGCTCGTCAGGTGGGTGTCACTTCACGCGACGTCGTTGGTCTTCACTTCTTGACGGCGGGCCGGGAATTCATTTGCCAAGGTGACGAGGTCTTAGCTCTCGGCCCGGGCGACCTGATGGTGTGGGATAGCGATTTTGCAGGAACCTACGAAGTCACCGAGACGGCCCACAAACGAACGTTGGTCCTTCCACGCATGCTCGCGGCCGCGCTGTTGCCCGGATTCCATCTCCCGGGGACCGTGCGGATGCTGCCGGGCCGGCACCGTGCCCCGGCGAAACCCCTGTTCGACTTGCTGGCCGTGCTCAGCGACAGCCTGGCCACAATGAGCCCGCTGGCCACCACCAAGGCGGTCGCACTGATCGTCCAGATGCTCGCGGACCTCGGTGGAACAGTGCTGCCTGACGTGGGTCGGCGCCGTGTCGGTGACCTGCGCGAACGTGTGCTCTGGTACGTCGAGCAGAACCTCGGTGACCCAGCGCTGAATCCGGCGACAGTCGCTGCCGCGCACTACGTTTCGCTGCGGACCTTATACAACGCCCTGGAAACACTAGATGTCCCACTCGCCGCCCATATTCGGTCCCGCCGGCTGGCCCGCTGTTACGCCGACCTCGTCAGCACGAACGATCCGGTGGGCGATATCGCTACGCGGTGGGGTTTCGTCAGCTTCCCACACTTCAGCCGCGCCTTCACGAAGCAGTACGGAATCTCGCCCAGCCGCTTGCGCTGACCGCAGACCCGATTGCTGAAGCTAGCGCTTCTTCACCGATTTCGGCGGCTTGGCGCCCCGGCCTTGCCGCCGCGCGGCTTCGCGCCGCTCGCGCCGGCTGGCACCGGCGGGCACACCGGCAGGCGTCTTGTCCGCGGCCCCACCGCCGTTACGCTGCACCTGCGCCGAACCGTCCTCCGACGGGCCGGAATACGTCAGGGCCGGCGCTTCGTCGTCAATGCCCTTGGCGCGCAACGCGGTCGGAGCCTGCTCTCGCACCGCGGTGGGGGCACCACCCGAGCCGTCCCGCTGCCCCGCGGCCGCGGCGGCGGTCGCGAATTCGGCGAGCCCGTCGGGAGCTTCCACCGGGGCGACCTGCGGGGCGGGCGCCGCCTCGACGGTGACGTTGAACAGGAAGCCGACCGACTCCTCCTTCATGCCGTCGAGCATGGCCATGAACATGTCGTAGCCCTCGCGCTGGTACTCCACCAGCGGATCGCGCTGCGCCATCGCCCGCAGCCCGATGCCTTCCTTGAGGTAATCCATCTCGTAGAGGTGCTCGCGCCACTTGCGGTCGATGACGTTGAGCAACACGTTGCGCTCCAGCTGGCGCATCGCGCCCTCGCCGGCGATTTCCTCGAGCTCGGCTTCCCTTGCGGCATAGGCTCGTTCGGCGTCCTTGAGCAACGCCTCGAGCAGCTCGTCGCGGGTGAGGTCGTCGCGGTCGGAGTCCTCGTCGTGGTGGGTCAGCGTCTCGTGGCTGATTCCGACCGGGTAAAGCGTCTTCAGCGCCGTCCACAACGCGTCGAGGTCCCAATCCTCGGCATACCCCTCGGAGGTCGCACCGTCGACGTAGGCGGTGATGACGTCGGTCAGCATGTCGGTGGCCTGCTGCTGCAGATCCTCGCCCTCGAGGATCCGACGGCGCTCGGCATAGACGACCTTGCGCTGCTGGTTCATCACCTCGTCGTACTTGAGGACGTTCTTCCTGACCTCGAAGTTCTGCTGCTCGACCTGGGTCTGGGCGCTCTTGATCGCGCGGGTGACCATCTTCGCTTCGATCGGCACGTCGTCGGGCAGGTTCAGCCGGGTCAGCAGCGACTCCAGCGCCGCACCGTTGAAGCGGCGCATCAGCTCGTCGCCGAGCGAGAGGTAGAAGCGCGACTCGCCGGGGTCACCCTGGCGGCCGGACCGGCCGCGCAGCTGGTTGTCGATGCGGCGCGACTCGTGGCGCTCGGTGCCGAGCACGTACAGGCCGCCGGCCTCGATCACCTCGGTGGCCTCTTTGGCGGCCTCCTCCTTGACGACGGCCAGTTCGTCGTGCCAGGCCGCCTCGTATTCGTCGGCCGTCTCCACCGGATCCAGGCCCTGGGCGCGCAGCCGCTGGTCGGTCAGGAAGTCGACGTTGCCGCCCAGCACGATGTCGGTACCGCGCCCGGCCATGTTGGTGGCCACCGTGATGCCGCCGCGCCGGCCGGCCACCGCGATGATGCCCGCCTCCTGCTCGTGATACTTGGCGTTGAGCACGTTGTGCGGGATGCGCCGCTTCTTGAACTGACGCGACAGGTACTCGGAGCGTTCCACGCTGGTGGTACCGATCAGGACGGGCTGGCCCTTGTCGTAGCGCTCGGCGACGTCGTCGACCACCGCGATGTATTTGGCTTCCTCGGTCTTGTAGATGAGGTCGGAGCAGTCGGTGCGGATCATCGGCTTGTTGGTCGGGATGCTGACCACGCCGAGCTTGTAGATCTCGTGCAGCTCGGCCGCCTCGGTCTGGGCGGTACCGGTCATGCCGGCGAGCTTGTCGTAGAGCCGGAAGTAGTTCTGCAGCGTGATGGTGGCCAGCGTCTGGTTCTCGGCCTTGATCTCGACGTGCTCCTTGGCCTCGATGGCCTGGTGCATGCCCTCGTTGTAGCGGCGGCCGATCAGCACGCGGCCGGTGAACTCGTCGACGATCAGCACCTCGCCGTCGCGCACGATGTAGTCCTTGTCGCGGTTGAACAGCTCCTTGGCCTTCAGCGCGTTGTTGAGGTAGCTGACCAGCGGCGAGTTGGCGGCCTCATACAGGTTGTCGATGCCGAGCTGGTCTTCGACGAACTCGACGCCCTTCTCGTGCACGCCGACGGTGCGCTTGCGCAGGTCCACCTCGTAGTGGACGTCCTTCTGCATCAGCGGCGCCAACCGGGCGAACTCGGTGTACCAGTTCGAGGCGCCGTCGGCGGGCCCGGAGATGATCAGCGGGGTGCGGGCCTCGTCGATCAGGATGGAGTCTACCTCGTCGACGATGGCGTAGCTGTGCCCGCGCTGCACGAGGTCGTCGAGCGAGTGGGCCATGTTGTCGCGCAGGTAGTCGAAGCCGAACTCGTTGTTGGTGCCGTAGGTGATGTCGGCGTTGTAGGCGACCCGGCGTTCGTCCGGGCTCATGTTAGCCAGGATCACCCCGACCTGCAGGCCCAGGAAGCGGTGCACGCGGCCCATCCACTCGCTGTCGCGTTTGGCCAGGTAGTCGTTGACGGTGACGATGTGCACGCCGTCGCCGGCCAGCGCGTTGAGGTAGGCGGGCAACACACAGGTCAGGGTCTTGCCCTCACCGGTCTTCATCTCGGCGACGTTGCCCAGGTGCAGGGCGGCCGCGCCCATCACCTGCACGTCGAACGGCCGCTGGTCGAGGACCCGCCAGGCGGCCTCGCGGGCCACCGCGAACGCCTCGGGCAGCAGGTCGTCGAGGCTTTCCCCGTCGTCCACGCGCTTGCGGAACTCGTCGGTCTTGGCCCTCAGTTCGGCGTCGGTGAGCTTTTCGACGTCGTCAGACAAGGTGCTGACATAGTCGGCCACCCTTTTGAGGCGCTTGACCATGCGACCTTCACCAAGGCGCAGCAATTTCGACAGCACGGTGTTGTCCCCTTTGGGATGTTCCCCTGTTGGTAGGAGTCTTCTATCAGGCGACTCCCATGGTAGGTGACAACCCCGTGATGTCCGCCGACCCTCAGGAGAGCCTGATCAGCCCGTAGTCATAGGCGTGTCGGCGGTAGACGACCGACGGCCGTTCGGTCTCCTTGTCGTAGAACAAAAAGAAGTTGTGGCCGACGAGTTCCATCTCGTAGAGCGCATCGTCGACCGACATCGGCTTGGCTTGATGCTCTTTTGTGCGCACGACGCGGCCCGGCTCGTGGTCGGCGTGGTCGGTGTCGGCTTCGTGTTGGTGGGGCGGCGCCGGCTGGCTGTTGTTGAACGCCTTGCCGTTGAGCTTGTTGTTGCGGGCCCGCTCCGGCGGCGGGGCCACCGCGGTGGCCTCGGCCAGGGAAACGGGCGTCTTTTCGCCGTAGTGCACCTTGCGGCGATCCTTGCCGCGGCGCAGCCGGCTCTCCAGCCTCACGACCGCGGCCTCCAGCGCGGCATAGAAGCTGTCGGCGCAGGCCTCGCCGCGGACTACCGGCCCGCGGCCCCGCGCGGTGACCTCCACGCGCTGACAGCACTTGCGTTGGCGACGGTTGCGTTGGTGCTTGAGCTCGACGTCGAACAGGTAGACGGTCTTGTCGAACCGTTCCAAGCGGGCGAGTTTCTGCGAGACATAGACGCGGAAGTGATCGGGAATCTCGACGTTGCGGCCCTTGAACACGACCTCGGCGGACGTTGTCGGTTCCTGCGCGTCGGTTTCTGCCGGCGGTTGATCCAGAATCTGACCGGAATCCACGGTGAGCCTTGACATACGTGACAACTCGTTTCTCTTTTCACGTCGCACGCGCCCTGCGTGTCGGCTTTCTTGAAGACGCAACGACGGGGTGGGAGCGGCTTGAGAGCGATCGCCGCCGCAGGCAGCCCGCCGGTGCAAGGTGTCGAATACTCACCCCCTCCGCAAGTGGCGTATCAACCTGAGAATCGCGACCAGTGAGTCAGACCAGTGGGTCCGATTAAGTTCCTGAAGGTTGTCCTCGACGTTAGCTCGTGTTCGCCTTGCGATGCCACCATTTCGCTCACCTGTTGCGAGTTCTTCACAACCTCTTGGCTCCGACACAGGAAGGGGCACGGCCTCAGGCGGCCGCGATCGCCAGCACCGCGGCCACCCGGACCCCGGCGGACCGCAGGACGCGCACCGATTCGCGTGCCGTCGCGCCGGTGGTGACGATGTCGTCGACGATCAGGACTTCGGTGCTCGGCGGCCTACCCCGCAGCAGGACCCGGCCCGCGATGTTGCGCTCGCGGGCGGCGGGGCGCAGGCCCACGGAGTCGCGGGCCAGCGCCGTCATCCGCAGCGCCGGCACGACGACGACGTCCGGGTGCGCGGCGACCGCAGCGGCGGTCAACCGGGCGACGGGGTCGCCGCCACGCCGGCGCGCCGCGGAACGCCGGGTCGGCGCGGGCACGATCGTCAACGGCGTCTCGAGCATGCCCCATGTCAGCAGCCGGTGCAGCCCGATGGCCAGCGCCCGGGCCAGCGGCGCGACGAGGTCGGCGCGCCCGTGCTCCTTGAGCGCGAGGATCGCCTGACGGCGCGCACCGGCGTAGCGGCCGAGCGCGAACACCGGCGCCTGCGGGTCGATGCGCGGGTTGATGAGGTGCGGTTCGTCGGGTTTGACGGCCAGCTCTGTGGCGCACGCGTCGCACCAGCGGGTGGACAGCGCGCCGCAGCCGCCGCATTCCAGTGGCAGGATGAGGTCGAGCACGTCGCCAGTGTGGCCGCCGGGGGTGACACTGGACGAGATCCGTCAACCCGCGGGTTCCAGCCGCGCGCGGTAACTGGCCCCGGCCCGTCGCGCTAACAGCTTCACCAGCATCCTTTGCGGTGGCGGCATGCCGGCCAAGAAACGCCGGCGCTGGTCGGCTGTGCAAGCCTCGAAGACCATGCCGGCGAATGCGGTGCCGAACCAGATATTGCGGCCGCTGAGGAAGGCGGCGCCCCGTTCGGTGACTGCCCGCCATTCACCGTCGGTGATGTGTTTGTTGATGAGCGGAAGGACGCGCTCCTCCTCGGCGGTGAGGTGATCGCCGACTACCTCCGCGAGCGCCTTGATCTCGGAAGCCAACATCTCCGCCGCCCGCGACTGGTTCGCGCGCTGCGTGGTTGTGCAGCCCGTCGCGGCGATCCACTCGGCCAAGCGCCCCTCGACAACGACCGCCGTCTTCGCGATGAACTCGTGTTCGGTTTCCATCCGCTGAATGACCTCAGCATGGATGGGTATCCGTTCGCGCAGCTTCGGCCACAACAGCTCGTCCTCCGCCATGTGGTGGTGATGCAACGCCGCCAGTACGTTTGCGACGTGCTTCGCTACGCGCTTTCGGCGCCGGTGCTGCTCCGGTCGCACGCTCCGGATCAGTTCTGGGGCAAAGTTGAGCTCGTCGCGGAAAATGCTGTGAACCAAGGCCATTTCGAATGCGTCGGTCGGCATCCTCTATTCACCCCAGCCCTCGAACACCTTCGGGTCAACAGCAGGACTGTACACACGATTCTCCTGTCAGTCGGGGAAAGCGGCCTCATAGCCGAGAGCCGCACGACGCATCTGGGTACCGAGATCTCTAACAACATTGCGGTACAGATGGTTTCGAGGGTGTGAACACTACTGGCATCGATTCTGGCCCGCTGACGAAATTTGCTGGACGCAAGGGCAACTCGGCATCGCCAGCCAACCGCAAATCGGGCAGTCGCTGCAGCAGCCGCGTGAGCATCAGCGAAAGTTCCAATCGCGCTAGCTGGTTCCCCAGGCAAAAGTGCGTACCAAAGCCGAATGCCAGGTGCTTGTTAGGGTTGCGGTCGATGCGGAAACTATCCGGATCGTCAAAGATCGTTTCGTCGAAGTTAGCCGACTCGAACAGCAGCATGATCTTTTCGCCGGCGTGCAGCGCGGTGCCGTGGAACACGGTGTCGTCGGTAAGTGTGCGGCACATGTTCTTTACCGGCGAGGTCCACCGAAGCATCTCCTCGACCGCGGGCGGCAGCAGACTGGAGTCGTCGCGCAGCGCTTTCCATTGATCGCGATCCCGCAGCAGCTGTTCGATGCCGCCGGAGAGAGTGTGCCGGGTGGTCTCGTCGCCGCCGATCAGGATCAGCAGTGACTCATAGGCGATTTCGTCATCCGACAACCGGCGTCCATCGATTTCCGCATTTACTAGGACACTGAACAAGTCATCCGTCGGCGTCCTCCGGCGTTTTGTGATCATGTCCATCGTGAACGCCCTGTATTCGGCGAACGCATCCATCACTGCTTGCATCGATGACGCGTTGGCCGGCGAACTTGGCCCACCGACGAGCTCGTCGGACCATTTCAGCAGCATCGCGCGGTCCTCGGGCAACACACCAAGCATGTCGCCGATCACCGCCATCGGCAGCGGAGCGGCGATGTCGCGGACGAAGTCACACTCCCCCGACTCACACACCGCATCGATCAACTCGTCGCACAGCCTGCCGATGGACGACGCCTTGCGCAGTACCCGCGCGCCGGTGAACGCCGCGCTGACGAGCTTGCGCCGCAACAGATGTTCGGGATCGTCCATTTCGACCATGTAGGGCTTGCCCGGGTATTCGGGCCGGATTCCACCGGTGTTGGAAAATAGCCGCGGGCTGCGTTCGGCATCGATGACGGCCCGGTAGGTCGCCGCCGCGGCCAACCCGTTTCGGTCGCGAAAAACCGGCCGGTTCGCGCGCATCCAGCGATATGCGTCGCGTGCGCCTCCCCCAGAATAGAAGCGGCCGTCGGTCAAGTCGACGTCAAGCGTCTGTGTCATGGCGTATCGCTGCGGTTGGCGCTCATCGCTGGTAACGCTATGCAGCCCAAACCAATCCGGCTAGCCGCTGCGCGCGGACGACTGGACAGATTGCGTTACGATCGGTCGCCGATGGTCGTGGCGGTGACCACCGGCTTTGACGATCCGAAGCATCGTCGCGGGCCGCAGCAGCCGGACCGGCGAGTCAATCATTCCCACGACACGTAGAAATCGCTCCGCCACAACGGCATCCGTCTGTGCCGCGATGAGCACACGCTCCAGAAAGGCATTGGTGATTCGCATCGAGGTTGGCCGTGGTCCCGGTACTTCCGGCAGGGCAAGATCCGCGCCGACGGCAGTTCGCCAAGCCACGGCAATGTTTTTGGCCGAGTCGTGATAGAACCGGTGCGGCAGATGACGATCTCCGTCCCGCAGACAATCGCGCAGCACCACCGCGTCGAGTGCGGCCATCGTCATGCCCTGACCGTAGATGGGGTTGAAGCTGCACATCGCATCACCGACCACGACCAATCCGTGGGGGAGTCGCCGCATCTTGTCGTATCGTCGCCAGCGATTCGACGGCACCCGGTAGCGGCTCACCTGCCCCACCGGTCGGGCCGCTCGGACCGCCGCAAGCACGTCATCCGGCGCGAGTTGTCGGAGAAATTCTAGTATTTCCGCGTACTCGGTTGGTAGTTCGTTGCCCGCTATCGCGCTGAGGGTAAGCACCCAATCGTTGTTCTCGTTGCCCACCAGAACAAAGCCTTCCGGCCGGCCCGGCTCGGGGGGGCGCCCAACCAACCTAGTGCCGAGCATCCCGCTTGGGATCTTCAACATCTGGCTGGCGTAAGCCATCCGCACTACCAGCTCGTTCTCCGGCGGACGTCCGTAACCGAGCTTCTCCAGAAAAACCGGCATTCTCGAGCCGCGGCCCGTCGCGTCAACGACGAGCCCCGCGATCAGCGTTGTCTCGCCTCGATCTCGTCCCGCCACACGCACTCCCATAACCCGCGCGTGGTCGGCGGTCGCTACCAAGTCGACGACGTCGCGTCGGTCGAGGACGGTGACATGCGGAATACTCTGGACCCACTCTCGAAGCCGATATTCCAACAACGGCCGGCTCGGGTAGTACTGCACGTACGCCTCGGGGCAACGCAGACGACCGGTGCGCACCAGCCGATGGCCGCCAAACGATAAGTCGATCCTGGAAAGATCTCCGTCAGCCCACACCGGGACGCCGTGGGCGACAAGCTCATCAAGAAACCCTGGAAACAACTCACCCAGAATCGACGGACAGCGCGCCAGCAAGACATGAGCGTGCGCAGCTTGGGGAACCCCGCGCCGGGCCAGTGGGCCCGCCGGAAGTACGTCTCGATCCACTACGACGACGGACTCGTAGTGGTCGGCCAGCACCCTGGCGGCAAGCAAACCGCTGACGCTGGCTCCGATGACCACGGCACGACCACCAAGTATCGGCATCACGACTTTTCCCAATCACTCACGGATTCGGCGAGGTCGGGCGCCATCACGTCGAGGCCCGACATTCTGTGTTCCGATTTGATCTCATGGCCCGCGCGCTCGCCGATGACCACGCAGGGCGCCATCGTGTTTCCGCTGGTGATTCTCGGCATGATCGATCCATCTGCGACACGCAGGTTTTCGACGCCATGGACCTTCAGGGCGCCGTCGACGACGGCGAACCGGTCGCGTCCCATCTTCGCCGTGCCGACCAGGTGCCAATAGGTGAGTGCGGCCTCACGCAGGTAGGTGACCAGTTCTTCGCCCGCCAGGTTGCCGGGCATGACTTCGCGCTTGACGAAGGGACGCAGCAACGAGGAATTGCCGACTTTCCGCATGTCCTCAACGCATTTCGCGGCCAGCCTCAAGTCATCGGGATGTGACAGGCCGTTATGAACCACCCTGACGGGCTTGTCGGGATCCGCGCTCGTCAGTTCAACCACACCACGACTCTTGGGGTGTGTGAGCGCACCGAGCAGCATCCAACCGGTGGAGGGCAGCCCGAACCGGGCGATGCTTTCCGGGCTCGCGATCAGGATCGCCCCCTGGCAAGCGAAGAAATCGGGTTCATCGCTGCCGTCCCCTTCTGGCCAGAAGAGCATCGTATCGCCGGAATTGTGAAGCGGCTCATCATCCGGGCCTTCCCAGATGCATGGGAACCCGAGATGGTCGTGCAAGTTGCGACCCACACCAGGTAAGTCCTCGACGACCCGAATTCCCAAGCGCCGCAGCAGGTCGTGGTCGCCAACTCCGGAGAGCATCAGGGCCTTTGGGGTATGGACCGCGCCCAAAGACAGCACAACCTCGGCCCCAACGCGGAATTCCCGGACACGGTCGCGGTAGCGGACCTCGACCCCGACAGCGCGGCCGCGCTCGATGACTACTCGCCGCACGAAGGCGGCGGTCAATACGGTCAGGTTGGGCCGGTCCATGTATGGATATGTGTAAGACCGGAAGACCGATTGGCGCTTGCCGCACCGCGTTCGCAGGTCCACTATCGCCGCACCGCCCTTGCCTTCCATCATCTTTCCGTTCGGGTTGTCGAAGCGATCGACGCCCAGGCACCAAGCGGCTTCCAACACCGCGGGCCCAGCGGGATGCGGATTCCATTTCGGCTCCACGAAGACCGGCCCGCCGCTGCCCCGGTATTCGTGGTCGGGAGCGCCTTGCCAGTCCTCGATGCGGCGGTAGACGTCCAGCAAGGACTCGTAGCTCCACGCGTTGTTTCCCGACTCGGCAGCGAAGAAGTCCCAGTCCGTCCTGTGACCCCTCGCCCATGCCATCAAGTTGATGCTCGAGCCGCCGCCGAGAACTTTGCCCATCGATAGCGTGAGCGTCCTGCCGTTCAGATATGGATTCGGTTCGGCCCGAAACGCCCAATCCGTCGCGCTGCCCAGATTCATATGCCACAGCTTCGATTCGGTGACACACGGCATGTCGTCCCTTCCCCCTGCCTCCAGCAACAACACGCTCGCTGCAGGGTCCTCGGCCAACCGCCGGGCAACGACACTGCCGGACGATCCCGCGCCGCAGACGATGAAGTCGTACGTCGGCTTCAAGTCAGCCAACAGACGCTCCTGGTTGGAGCGAACCCGTCCGTCCAAATCGTGATCCACACCAGTGCACGAGTTAGTCGACATCAGATTCACCTCGGCCCGGCCTAGTGGCCCGCGCTCTGCCCGCCGTCGACGTGGAGGATCTCGCCGGTGACGAAGGGGGCAGTTTCCAGATAGAGCGCACCATGCACGACGTCGGTAACAGCGCCGATGCGATTTTGGGGATGCATTCCGGCGTAGGCCGCGGCTGCGTCGGTTCCGCCATGAATTGGCGTATCGATGACACCGGGAGATATTGCGTTGACCCGGATTCCGCGATCGGCGTACTCGATGGCCAATGATTTGGTGACGGCGGCCAGACCGCCTTTGGTGAGGGCGGTCAGCGCCGACGGAACCGCGGCCAGCGGGTGCTCGGTCAGGGTGGTGGTGATGTTGACCACGTGGCCGCCGTTGCCCAGCGCAAGCATTATGTCGATGACGCGTTGCGTGACGTTAAGGAAGCCGAGCATGTTCACAGATGTCACCCGCGTGTAGTCGTCGACGTTGTACTTAGTGAAGGGCTTGGAAATAAAGACGCCGGCGTTGTTGACCAGCGTGTCGATGTGGCCGAACCGTGACACCGCCGCGATCACGAGTTGCTCCGCGGTGGCTGGGTCAGCGATATCGCCTGCGACCGTGAGGACTTCGGGGTGAGATGACTCGGTGATGCTGCGCGAATTGGCGATCACCCGGTAGCCGTGCTTGCGATATGCCTCGACCAAGCCGGCGCCGATTCCCCGCGATGCGCCGGTGATGATCGCAACTTTTTCGCCGCTGAATTGCATTGTCTGCCGCCTTTCCTTCGATTGACTAGCCGGCCAGCTCGCGAACGATGTCGGCGGCCGGACCCGCCTTTGCGTGATGGAAAGCGGTGCCTGCCAACAACGCGACACCGTGCGGGTCGCCCAACTTCACCGCGGCCGCTTGGATGGGCGCCGTCATCGCCGCTATCTCTGGGAATCCGAACACCGCGTCGGCGACGTGTCGGTCGACGAATCGGTTGCGCAAGGTGCGCGCGTAGCGTCCGGTGAACGCGCGGGTCAACACCGTTTCGGCGAACCTGCGATCGCACAACGCTGCCCGATGCACCGGATTGGTGCCGGCTTCGTCCGCAAGCAAGAACGCCGTGCCGCACTGCACGGCCGTAGCACCGGCATAACGCATGCGGGTGACATCACGAGATGTGCCCAGACCCCCGGCCGCCACGACAGGACAGCCGAAGCAGGCCACCAGCGCGGCAACCAACTCGTCGAGCGGATCGTCAGGCGGCGTGGCGAGCGCATCAAAGGTCGCCCGGTGCCCACCCGCGCCGGGGCCCTGTGCCACCAACCCATCCACGCCGCGGCCGAGCGCGATCATCGCCTCGCGGACTGTCGTTATTGTCGCGAGGTTCAAGATGCCGACACCGGTCAATCGCCGACACTCGTCTTCGCGCGGTGAACCGAACGTAAACGACACCACCTCGGGCCGCAGATCGCATACTACTTCGAGCTTCGCGGCCCATTCGTTGTCGTCATGGCATGGCTCACCAAGCGCTACACCATAGTGTTCGGCGTCCTCCGCCAATGCTGCAGCGAACGCAGCGAGCTGCTCAGCATTGTCCAGTTCTTGCTGGGGCACAAAGAGATTGACTCCGAGTGGACCCGACGTGAGCCTCCGAGCCGCGATGATGGCATCGGCTAGGTCTTCGGCCGACGACATGCCACCCGCGAGAAAGCCAAGACCGCCGCCATTGGTCACTGCAGCCGCTAACCCAGGCGTCGACGGACCGCCGGCCATAGGCGCCCCCAGCACTCGAACACTCAAATCCGCCAGGGCAAATCGGTCAAGCATTAGATACCTCCGAAAAACTCGTTCGACTCACTGACGCCAGCGCTTGCCCATCGACGACGACGACACTGTTGTGCTCCAGGCGGATCCAGCCGCGATTCTCGAAATCGCTTAGGGTTGCGAGGATCGTCTTCGGAGCAACACCGACGAGACGAGAGAAGTCCTTCAATGTCAGGTCATGCACCACCCTCACAACGTCCCCTTCCCGCCGGCCAAACCGCTTCCTCAAAAACAGGAGTCGGTTGGCGATGCGCGCCTGAGCGTCGACGAACGCGAAGTCGGCCAAAGAGTTCGTCGTAGCGTTCGCCCATCGTGCGAAAAGGCGCATGAGCTGATCGCTGATCTCCGGGTGGTCGACCATCCACATCCGGAGCTGATCGTGTTCAATAGGCGCCGCTAGCACATCCGTGAGGGTGGTTACGCTGGTTTCTTGCGCGGTTGGATCGAAAAGCCTTATGACACCGAATATTTCTGACGGTCCCAGGATCGTCAGGATAATTTCACTTCCGTCGGGAAGCCGGTACGAGACCTTGACTTTGCCGGAAATGATCACGTAAAGACGACCACCCGCATCGCGCTGAGCATCCACGACGCATCCGGGCGCGAACCGCACGCGCGCGAGCCGCTTAGACAAGGCGGACACCGCATCGGGACTAGTCCTGCTGAAGATCCCCGATGCCACCAGCGCCTTGTAAATATCGCCGCTCTGCGGTGCTTCGTGCCGTGGCTCGCCGCACGAAAGGCGTAGCTGCCTTAGTTGTTTAATTGCTGCACCGTTGGATGGCGGTAAGGCCGTCGCTTGCGACGCTCTTCTTGTTTGCCGTTTCTCAAGTGTCGGCCGAATAGAACTGGTTGCGTCCCACGACAATAACGTCATGGCCACTAACTCAGGCGCCAGGAGGGCGACCGCCGGGCTAAGCACACCGCAAACGCTATGTGGCCACGGCAACGGCGACTAGCCGCAGTACGCGGCGTTTTGGCCATACTGCGCATGCGCGATCCCAACCGCGTGAGCAGCCCGAATAACAGTCTGTGGGCCCCGCAGAAGCCGGCCAACTCATAGGACCGGAGGTCCAAGCCGGCTGGTTTTCGGTGGACCCGAATCGGGTGACGACGGATCGGCATTACGGGCGGATTCCCAATCCTATTGACAGCACATGCTTTTGCGAGCTTGACCGGACAGCGGCGTGTGATATCACAGTTGCGGCTTGCGGCGCCGACTCGTCGTGGGAGTACGTGATTTGGCCCCGATCGATGCGCTGCATGGATAGGGCGGACCGATTGGCGCGTCTAGCGTTCGGGGCGTGGCGGTAGAGATGTCGAAGTTGTTGTGGTCTTGAAGCCGGGAACCAGGCCCAATCGGCATGCGCAATCTGGCCGCAGCGATTCGTTTGATGGATATGGTGCCGCCTTTCGTGTGCCTAGCGTCTGGTGTGGACGCGCAGATGTACGACCTTGTCGTGGTGGGGGCGGCAGCGCAGGCTGTGTCATCGCCTCGCGGCTGACCGAGGAGCAACACATTCAGGCGCAGCGGCTTGAGGCCCGGGAGGAACACTTACTATGAACGCGGGTCCCGACGCAGGCAATTCGCGGCCGGTGCTATTGCTGGTTCATGGCGCTTTTTTTGGCGCATGGATCTGGGATGAGTTGCGGCTGGACCTGGCGGCTCGGGGCTGGAAGACAGAGGCCGTCGACCTGCCCAGCACGGCTGACCGAGGAAGGCCACGACTGGGCCTGTTCGAGGACGCCGAGATGGTCCGTCAACGCCTCAAAGAAATTGGCTCCCCAGTGGTCGTCGTCGCCCACTCCTATGGCGGGGCTGTGGTGACTCAGGCTGCTGCCGATCTACCCAACGTCCGACATCTGGTCTATGTCAGCGCCTTTCAGTTCGACATCGGAGAGTCGGTATTGGGCGTAGTCGGCGAGCCACCCGAGTGGTGGAACGTCGAGGGTGACATTCTGACCGCACACAATCCACGAACGGTCTTCCTCGACGACGTGCCGCAGGAGGCGGCGGAGCGGGCGATCGCCCGGCTGAAGCCCACTAGCCTGTGTGTGACCAGCCAGAGACTGACCGCCGCTGCCTGGCACGAGATTCCGTCTACGCACATCGTGACTGATCGGGATAAGGCAGCGACACCTGCGGCCCTGCAGTTCCTGGCGGCGCGAGCCACCCACGTTCGCCACTTGCCGTCAGGCCACGTGCCGCTGCTGTCTATGCCCTCCGCCCTGGCCGACCTAGTCGTGGAAGCAGCCAACACCACGATCTGACCTCAATGCCTCACTAGGGGATCTCGGCGCGTCCGTGAGCACCTCACGAACATCTTCGAGGAAGCCGTCCGTGGGTGCATAGCCGCAGGTGACCATGCATAGCTGGCCGTCGTAGGTGACGACTCCGGTGTCACATTCGGGTCGGCCTCGGTCACGATGATCGGGCCCCAGATGGCCCGGGGCCGGAGTGTCCGACAGCGGACGAAGTTTCGCACGCCAAGGTTGGTGACTGTCAGTTCGAAAGGGCAGCACACTGCGAAGGAAGTCCTCCGCGGCATCGCAGTCGGCGCTCAGCGGTAAGTATTGCTCAATGGCCGCCGAGCCGAGCATCACTCCGACAGGCGATCTCAGGACTCGAGCCGGTTGCCGACCTCACGCGCTTGACACCAAAACGCGGTGTCATCCGCTGTCGCCATCCCGGTGCATGCAGAGCAAATCCATAAGCAACCGCTATCCCCTTCACCGACAAGGTCCCTGACGTTCATCGGACTGTGAGTGCCGACGAACTCTCCGCCGCACTGTGCCTTGCGTACACGGGAAGCGGCCGTCACGATCGCAGCGTGCACGGTGGTTCGTTCGGCACGGCGGCGATCCACAAGAAGCGCAGTACCTTTCGGGCCATCGCAACCCGATGCACGCACGGCGGTGTGGCATCGAAGGGGCGGATACAGGCGGGCACGGCCATGCGCGCGTGATCGACGACCGCCCCACATTGTCGGCGTGGGGAGCATCGCATCTACGAGCCATCAGTTCTTCCACCGAATTCGGCAGCAGCAGTTGCGGGCCAAGACGTTTCATGTCCACGGCGTCGGTTACGGCTAGAGCCGTTGCTTGCCGACCCGAGGGCCACACCGTTGACGCTATGTAGGCCACACGAAAATAACTAGCCGCTCAACGCGGCGCGTCCGGCCAGATTGGGCATGGAATCCGTTGGGGGCTATACCTGGGCCCAGGCACAGATCAGCGAGGGCATTACGACGACGGCGTCCGCTGAGGCCAGTTCGTCCCGCAAACGCAGCGGAAGGGTCTCCAGATCGGCCAGTTCATCGGGGACCAGCCCATGGCGTTCGGCGACCGGAAACATCGAGCGCCATGTCTCTACGACATAGGCCACAATGTCGGTGTCGTCGGCCCCGCCAAGCGGCGCGCCGAGCGTCAACCGCGGTGCGCCCAGACCGGCCCGCCGAAACACCGTGTGCATTTTGGCGCCGAAGCCCGGGTCAAGGCCGGCGCCCCGGAAAGCCTCGGCGACAGTCTCTGTCATCGCACGCCACAGCGGCATGTCGGCGACGCCGTACACGCCGTTTATGTCGGATTCGCAAAACACGATGAGCCCACCGGGACGCACCATGGCCGCGAGGTGGCGCAACGCTGCGACAGGGTCAGGCAGGTGCATCAGGATCAACCGCCCGATCACGGCATCGACAGGCTCCTCCAAACGGATGTCGGCGATCGCGGCTGCCTCGAAGCTGACGGTTTCCAGGCCTTGGTCCGCGGCGCGGGTTCGCGCGAGCTCGATGACATCGGCGGCCGCATCAATGCCGAGCACCGCGCCCTTCGGCCCCACCAGCCGCGCGGCGATAATCGACACATCACCCGGCCCGCAGCCAACATCCAACACCCGCATTCCGGGGCGCAGACCTGCCAGACGCAGTGCGTGCTCTGTGAAGTCGTTGTGCAGCCGGCCCTGCAACAGCAGACGCTGAATCTCGGCGTCGACATGACCCAGGACGTAGCCGCTGTCACCTACGGATGTTTGATTGACGTTCATGGCCGGAATCTCCTGAATCGGGTAATCACTTAGCAAACGCTAAAGAACCGAGCCCATGCCGCCTAGCCACCGCACGCAACGCTCTGGACACAATGCGCAGTTAACGAACCCCGGCTGGGTGATCGGCCCGCGGCGGGGTACCCTCGACATCGGCATCAGGGATCGTGGCTTGGCCCACTGGGTGCCGCGGAAGGTGGGAACGGCTGACCGAGTGACGGACCGGCAACCAGCTAGCGCTTCGGATACCCGTGTATGGACGACGACGAAATCGCTTGACGACTTCGCCGTTCTGTGCTGCAAAGAGACCCACCTAAAACTGCGGAGTGACCCACACTCGTTTTCGCTCACCCAGCGCACGGGTCGAATGGGCCCGATCGCCTTCAGCGAATTCGTAGCCGGCTCCGACGTGTTAGTGGATTCCGGCGAGCACTGCAGCGGATACCGCGTGAATGTGGTGCGATCGGGGCGTCTCGAGTCGATCCACAGAGGCTCGTCGATGCGTGCCGGCGCGGGCACCGTCGCCGTGTACCAGCCGGAGGGCTACAGTGCGGCGCGTTGGGCAGCCGGCAGCCGGATGCTGGGCGTGACGATCGACCGTGGCGCCGTCGACAATGCTCTCAACGATGCGCTCGGCAGGCAGGTGAAGTCGCAAGTCGACTTCACGCCCATCACCCCAATCGATGTGTTGCCGACTGGGAGCTGGGTCAATTTGCTGATGCTATTCACGGACCAGTTTTGCCGGCCCGACAGCCTCCTCAATCAACCGCTGGTCGCGATGCCGTTCGTCGACAGCGTTGTCCGCGGGCTCTTACTGGCCATCGATCACCCGCACCGCGAAGCCGTAGCGACAGGCACCGGTCAGGCTCCGCCTCGCACAATCCGCGCCGCGATGGACATCATCGAAGCCGAGGCGGACTTGCCGACGACGGTCTCCTCCCTTGCGGCACGTAGCCACGTCAGTGTCCGTTCCCTCCAGGAAGGCTTCCGCAGCCATTTGGGTATGTCGCCGATGGCATATCTGCGCGAAGTCCGCCTGCGTCGAGCACACCAGACGCTGATCGAGTCCGATCCATTGGATATCACGGTGGCCTCCGTTGCGTACCGCTGGGGCTTCAACAATCTCGGCCGGTTCGCTGCGACACACGCGGACCGGTACGGCGAGGTTCCTTCGGTGACCTTGAACCGCAGGAAAATTCCGCGCCAGGCGCAATCTGGCCGGAGCGCTGCGCGCTTCGGCTAGTCGGGGCCGCAGTCGCCGCAATACCTTCGAAGCCATGCCTGAGCGCGGGATGGCCTTGCGCAGAATGGGTTTCCTCACCATCGGCCGATTCGACCACGCCGATCCGGGGCCCGGCCATGAGCAGACACTGCGGATGATCGAGGGTGCGGAGACGCTCGGCTTCGACAGCGTGTGGGTACGCCAACGGCATCTGCAACCGGGCATCTCCTCACCGGTCGCGCTCCTGGCCGCCGCCAGCCAGCGCACCCGCCGAATCGAACTGGGTACCGCGGTGATCCCGCTCGGCCTGGAGAACCCACTGCGGCTCGCCGAAGATCTGGCGACCGTTGACGTCCTGTCAGGTGGCCGGCTGCACCCCGGCGTGTCGGTCGGCACCCCCTTTCTCTACGACAAGTTCAAGACCGCGCTGTACCCCGAAACCCATGAGGTGGAGAACTTTTCGAAGGCACGGGTGGCACGCCTAATAGCGTGCCTGCGCGGCGATCCAGTCAGCGATTTCGAGGGGGCCTTGGGCCACGACGAGTTCTTCCGGGAAGTCCAGCCCCACTCACCCGGCCTGGCCGGCAGGGTCTGGTACGGCGGCGGGTTGCAGTCGGCGGTGTGGGCCGGAATCCAGGGCCTCAACTACCTCACCGCCAACCTGGTCAGCCCCGAAGGAAGCCGATCGCTTGACTTCGCTACGATCCAGGCGGAGCACATCGAGGCGTTCCGCGCACACCATCCCAGCCCCGAAACTGCCCGGATTTCACAGGGATTGGTGGTGATCCCGACCGACTCCGCGTCGCCCGAACAGGTCGACCAGTACCGGGCTTACGCCCAAAGCCGCATCGACCGCACCATGCAACCTCAGGGGCCACGCGGGATGATCGCCTCTCCCGACTACGTCGGCACCTCCGAGGAAATTGCCAATGCCCTGTACGCCCATCTCGGATTTCAGCGGATCGATGAGGTGGCCTTTGCGTTGCCGCATGGATTCAACGAAGACGATCACGTGCAGATAATCACCGACATGGCCGAGAAGCTGGGGCCGAAGCTGGGATGGAGGCCGGCTCAAGCACGCGATGAACCGCCCCCGTGCGCGCGGCGTGACCACAGTGGGGGTATGGGTCATCAGGAGAGGACCGTCGTTGCACAATAGCCTCACGTCGACCCGCGATGCCTATCTGCGTCTTTTCGGCGAATCTGGAGCCGCGCTTTCCGAACCGGAGTGGATCGTGGCAATGAATAGCTCACTGCCGCCCCAACTTTCGGCGCTGAACGCCCGATTTGAGACAGGGTCACGCGTGGATCAGTCACTGGTGGTCTCGTTTCGTCCCGGGCCCGAACGCTTCACAGCATTTATGGCTCTCAGCGGCGGATCCATCGCCGAGATGCTGGACCAAACCGCGGCGCACTGCGGCACCCTGGTGACGGGCCACGGGTTCCCAACCCTGACGATGACGGTGAACTACCTGCGCGCAGGGAAGGGAGGCTTGTTCGTTGTCACCGCTCGGGTACTGTCGGTGACCAGCACCTCAGCGGTGCTCGGGGCAGACCTGGCTGGCGAGCAAGGAAGGTCGGTCGCCTCCGCGTCCATCGTCGCGCAGTTGAGGGATATCGCGCGGTACGTCTGAGGTCGGCTCATCAAGCATTGCGGCGCAGCGTCTCCACCGGTGGCTCGCGGTAGCGAGCAGTGTGGGCAGCGGCGAACCTGCCGAGGTTGGTGAAGCCCCAGCGGTAGGCAACGGAAGCTACGGTGACGGTCGATGGGTCGGATACGAGCAGGGCCTCGTGTGCACGGCGTAGCCGGACTTCACGCAAATACGCCATCGGCGTGACGCCGACGTGACGCTGGAATCCATGCTGAAGTGATCGAACGCTGACGTAGCTGCGCTGGGCCAGCGCCGAGACCGTCAACGGCTGGTCCGCTTCGGCCTCGATGACCTCGATTGCCATCCGGATGGCGCCCGGCGGTGGCGCGGCTGCCTCGCCCTCCAAGGTCGCGCGGTAGGAGTGGTCTGCGGCCAGCAAGAAACCGCGGACCACGCTCTCGGCGAATGGCATGCCGACCATGGGCTGATGCAGGACACTGCGAGGCCGGAACAGCTGCTCGGTGAACTGCGACACCATGGTAATCCAGCTGCGGACGACCGCGGTCGCGGTCGGCATGAGGGGTCCAAAGTCGATTTGGGAAGTGATGGACCGACCGAGCGCATCCGCCAGGGCGTCTTCCACGGAATGGCGATCGATCATCACGGCCAGCAGTCGGCCGACGTAACGGTCCACGCCCGCTTGGCCCTCGGGCCGGTAGACCGCGACCGAGCCGGGCTCCGCGGCGATGGAGAAATTGTCACGCATCGCTGCCGAGCAAGGCGCGACCGGCAGGGTGACGTGATAGTGGGGACGCATCTCACCGCCATTCACCCACACGTCGTCTTGAAAGTCGATGTCTAGCACTGTGATCGGTCCGATGCGGCGCATCCGGTGCGTGAAAGAGAACGACCCGGTCTCGCCGAGTGGCCCGATGTCTGGCCACCAGTGGGGCGTTGAATCCGCCTGGCTCGTACGCAGCTCGGCGAAGTCGTCCAATGACCGCACCGAAACCCATGCGCTGTCTTCTACTGTCATCGCGGCATCTCCCACTCGATCCGCCCGTCACAGCCGACGGATCCCAGGGCAAATCGGTAGCTCCGTTGGCCTGCGCCGGAACGCCCTGCGCCGCAAAGTCTGTGTCGGTGTCTCACGGTAGCGCGCAGCATGGGCAGCAGCAAACCTGCCGAGGTTGCTGAAACCCCAACGGTAAGCAACCGAAGCTACCGTAACCATCGATGGGTCAGCCGCCAGCAACGTTTCGTGCGCCCGGCGCAGCCGGACCTCGCGTAGATATGCCATCGGCGACGTGTCCAGGTAGCGCCGGAAACCTTGCTGGAGCGTACGAACGCTGATGTGACTACGGCCGGCGATCGACGACAATGTCAGCGGCAAATGGGCCTCCTCTTCGATAATTTCGACCGCGGTACGGATGGCGCTCGGGGCTCCCAGCCGTTCGCGTCCGGCCAGGGCATCCAGGTGGGGATGCTCGGTGGCCAGCAAGAACCCGTGCACCAGACCGTCGACAAACGGCAATCCGACGATCGGTTGGCGCAGCACGCTGTCGGGCCGGAAAACCAGGTCCTTGAACGACAGCACCATATTGATCCAGCTTCGGGTCGGCGCCGCATCGGTGCGCATTAACGGTGCGAAATCGGGTTGAGTCGTCACGTGGCGGCCGAGCGCATCGCTGAGCGCATCGTCAACGGCGGAGCGCGCGATCTTCACAGAAATTACCCGGGTTCCAGCGGTCCAGAGCCCCGCGGTGTGTCCCTGCGGTGCGTACACAGACGCAGCGCCCGGCCCACCCGTGAGAGCAACTCCCCTATGCAGAGCCTCGATGCGGCCGGTCCGCTGCATTACGACCCGGTAGGCACCACATTCTTCCCCGGCATCCATCGACAGATCGGAACCGACGACGACTTCAGAGATAGTGAGCGGACCCACCCGGGCCACGCGCAGTATCAGCGAAAACTCGTCGGGATCGGTCAACAGGTTCAGGTGGGGCCTACCGCAGCACACCAGGGCAAAGTCGTCGAAGTGCTTCGCCGGCGTCCATATGTGTGTCTCCGAAACATCCGCTGTCCGTTGGTCACTCACTCGGTCAGCCTTTCCCCGCCTTCCACAGACGCGCGGTCCCGTCCGCGTGTTAACGAAGCTAGCTGGGCAGACTTCGGGGTGCTATGCCACGAAGGGAAATTCGCGCTGCCCGGCCAGAACGGTGCGCAATCTGGCCAGGGAGAGTCAGCCCGGCAATATCGGCGCCGCTCCGGGCGCCCCCAATCCGGATACCTCCGACCAGCTCTGCTCGCCTTCGGCGGAGGACGCCGAATATTGCAGCACCCCTTGCGGAGCCGCGACGTACACCGTCGACGGATTGGCCGCGATCGCCGTCAAGGGAATCTGCAAACCACGCGAGGGCGCGTCGGAGTTCACCCCGTCGATGTTGACGTAGGACACCGGATGTGTGGCGTCCGTGCGGGTCACCACGATGTCATCGCCGGTTCGCCAGGACAGCGACACCACCGACGTGCCGAGCCCGAAACCGAGCCGCCGCGGGTATGTCAGGGCGAACTGCCCGGCCTGGGTCTGCTCGACGCTGGCGATGATCACCTGGCCGGCGATCACCATCGCTGCGCGGGTGCCGTCGCGGGACAGCTGCAGCTCGGTGATCGGCCCCGGGAAGCGGGTGGCGACCGCCGCCGAATCCACCGGGATGCGCGCGGGCTGTCCCGATGCCGGCTCCTGAAAAGACCGCAGCACGTTGTTGGTGTCGACCACCACCCAGACCGCGTCGTCCAGCGACCAGCTGGGCCGCGAAATGCTGTGCCCGTCGGCGGATTGCACCGCCTCACCGCCCAGCTCGCCGATCCACAGCGACTCCGCCACGTCGGGAGCGCCTCGCCGCAGGGTCACCACCGACGCCACCTCGCGCCCGCTGCGTGACAGCGCGGCGGACGACTGGTCGCCCATGCGACCGAAGGCCCCGGGCACCGTCGTGGTGTGCTGGCCGTCCAACCCGACCAGTGAACCGTTGACCAGCGCGTGCAAACCCGCGCCCGCGCCGTCGGCCACTCCGGGATCGGTGGCCGCGACGTCGGAGGTGGTCCAGCCCTCGGCGAACCGGTCGTCCAGCGGCGCGCCGTCGGCGTTGATCACATACGGCCCCCTGATATCCGCGCGGGCCAGGGTCCAAATGATCTGCGCGGCAAGCAATTGCCGGCTGTGCGGATCGGTCGTCGACAGCTTTTCCAGATCGATACGCGCTCCCCCGTACCCGCGGCCGATCCCGTTCTTGCCGCCGTCGGCCCGGGTGACCGGGCCGCGCAGCCGCAACGGCGGCGCGAGCAGGTTGCGGACCGTGTGGGCCATCTCCGGCCGCGGACCCGCCAGCAGCTTCGACACGAGTTCGGTGGCCAGCTGATCGTGATCGGATACCGCGACGTAGCGCGGATCGGGCACCACGGTCTTGCCCGTCGGATCGGCGAAGTACAGCGTGTTGCGTTTGTAGGTCGCCTGAAATTGCTGCCAGTCCAAGAAGACTCCGTTGGGCAGCCGATCGATGCGCCAGCCGCCCGACGTCTTGACCAACTCGATCGGGCCCGGGTCCGGCAGCGTGCCCTCCGCGGTTTCGAACACCCCCATGTCGGACAGCGAACCCAGGATGTCGGCCCGCATGTTTGCCGAAACCCGTTCAGCGCCACGGGTTTCCACGAACACCACATGGTCGATCAGCAGTGCGCTACCCGCGTCGTCCCACGCATTGGACGCCGACTGGGTGAGGAACTGCCGCGCGGCCAGATGCCGGTTCGCGGGATCGGCTGTGGCCTTGAGGAATTCGCGCAGCAGCACGTCGGGGTCCATGCCCGGGGTCGGCTTGGGCAGGTTCGACGGCGCGGGTCGCTCGACGGTGCCGATAGCCTGCGGGGCCGACGAACTGGGCACCCCGGCGCAGCCCGCGAGCAACACCGCCAGCAACAGCAGACCCAGGAACCGGCGCATCACCCGCTCCTCTCGGCATGCTCGCGCGTGCGCTGGCGCTCCTTGCGTTCGGCAGCGGGCGGTTGCGGAATGGGTTTCATGGGCAGCGGGCTGGTGGTGACCTTGTGGCCGCGCACCAGGGGCAGCGTCAGCCGGAAGCAGGCGCCCTCACCGGGCTCGCCCCACGCCTCCAGTCGGCCCTGGTGCAGGCGCGCGTCCTCGACGCTGATCGCCAGGCCCAGCCCGGTCCCGCCGGAGCGCCGCACCCGCGACGGGTCCGAGCGCCAGAACCGGCTGAACACCAGCTTCTCCTCGCCCGGCCGCAACCCCACCCCGTGGTCGCGGACGGTGACGGCGACGGTGTCCTCGTCGGCGCCCATCCGGATGTGGACGGGCTTGTGCTCGGCGTGGTCGATGGCGTTGGCGATCAGGTTGCGCAGGATCCGTTCCACCCGGCGCGGATCGACCTCGGCGATCACCTCCTCGTCGGGCATCTCGACGAGCAGCTCGATGCCGGCCTCTTCGGCCAGGTGCCCAACGTTGCCCAGCGCGCTTCGCACCGTGGTGCGCAGGTCGACGGCCTCGACGGACAGCTCGGCGACGCCCGCGTCGTGGCGGGAGATCTCCAGCAGGTCGTTGAGCAGCGTCTCGAAGCGGTCCAGCTCGTTGACCATCAACTCGGTGGACCGCGCCAGCGTCGGGTCGAGGTCGGCGCTGTGGTCGTAGATCAGGTCGGCGGCCATCCGCACCGTGGTCAGCGGGGTGCGCAGCTCGTGGCTGACGTCGGAGGTGAACCGCCGCTGCAGGTTGCCGAACTCCTCGAGCTGGGTGATCTGGCGCGACAGGCTCTCCGCCATGTCGTTGAACGACACCGCCAGCCGGGCCATGTCGTCCTCGCCGCGCACCGGCATCCGTTCGGACAGATGGCCTTCGGCGAACCGTTCGGCGATCCGCGACGCCGACCGCACCGGCACCACCACCTGACGAGATACCAGCAGCGCGATCCCGGCGAGCAGCACCAGCAGCACGGCTCCGCCGGTGATCATCGTGCCGCGCACCAGCTGGATGGTGGCCTGCTCGTTCTTGAGCGGGAAGATCAGGTACAGCTCGAGGTTGGCCACCTGTGCCGACGCCGGCGTGCCGATGATCAGGGCCGGCCCGGAGAAGCCGTCGGTGTGCACCGTGGCGTATTGATAGGCGGCCTGCCCGGCCTTGACGAAGCCGCGCAGCGTGTTGGGCACCTGGTCGACGGGTCCCGCCGAACTCGCGGCGCGCGGGCCGTCACCGGGAACCAGCAGCGCCGCGTCGAACGCACCCGCGAGGCCGGCGCCCGACGCCGGGTCGGTCTTGGACGTCAACGTGTTGCGGGCCAGCTGAAGGCTGCTGTCCAGCGAGCGCGTCTCCTCGCCGTTGACGATCCCACCGACGGTGCTGCGCGCCCGCTCGATCTGCTCGAGGGCGGCCTTGACCTTGACGTCGAGCACCCGATTGGTGACCTGACTGGTCAGCACGAAGCCGAGCGCCAGGATGACTGCCAACGACAAGCCCAGCGTCAGCGCCACGACTCGCAATTGCAGCGACCGACGCCAGGCAGTTCCCACGACACGGCTCACGACGCTCATGCCGCGGGCCATCAGGCCAGAGCGCCCCCAGCGACCCCGAGATCGCCGCGAGGCACGAATCATGTGCGCCGCTCCTCCTCCTCGCGACGCTCGGCATCGTCGCCGGCGCGGATCACGGAGGTCCGGCCTTGTATCCCACTCCTCGAACGGTCAACACCACTGTCGGGTTCTCAGGGTCTTTTTCGACCTTGGCCCGTAGACGCTGGACATGCACGTTTACCAAGCGGGTATCCGCTGGGTGCCGGTATCCCCATACCTGTTCGAGCAGCACATCACGAGTAAACACCTGGCGTGGTTTGCGTGCCAGCGCGACCAGCAGGTCGAACTCCAGCGGGGTCAGGGAGATCTGCTCGCCATTGCGAGTGACCTTGTGTGCGGGGACGTCGATCTCGACGTCGGCGATCGACAGCATCTCGGCGGGCTCGTCGTCGTTGCGCCGTAGCCGCGCGCGCACCCGGGCGACCAGCTCCTTGGGCTTGAACGGCTTCATGATGTAGTCGTCGGCGCCCGACTCCAGACCCAGCACCACGTCGACGGTGTCGGTCTTGGCCGTCAGCATGACGATCGGCACGCCGGAGTCGGCGCGCAGAACCCGGCACACGTCGATGCCGTTCATGCCGGGCAACATCAGGTCCAGCAGCACCAAATCGGGGCGCAGCTCGCGCACCGCGGTCAGGGCCTGGGTGCCGTCACCGATGACCGCGGTGTCGAAGCCCTCCCCACGCAGCACGATGGTCAGCATCTCCGCCAGCGAAGCGTCGTCATCGACGACCAAGATCCTTTGCCTCATGGAGTCCATGGTGTCACCGAATCGGGACAAAACTCGGGCGCCACACGGGCGTTTCTCATTCGATAGGGCCAAATCGTGACAAATTTGTGCTATCTGGCCATCAAATCGGCCGCCAGCCTGCCCGGATCGACGTCCGCGTCGACGACGAGCCAGCGCCCGCCCCAGTCCGCGGCGGCCAAACCGGCGTACACCGCTCCGGTGCGCTGCTGGAGGTCGTCGTCGCGTTCGTAGCTGTCGCGCGCCCGGCCCGGCTCCGATTCGGCGCGATGGCGCGCCCGCTGCGCGGCGAGTTCGGCGGACACCGCGAGCAGCACCTGGCAGTCCGGCGTGGGCAACCCCAGTCGCTCATATTCCAGCCGCTGCACCCAGTCCGCCGCGGCGCCCGCCGCGTCCTGGCGCAGACGGGCAGCGGTGTAGGCCGCGTTGGAGGCGACGTAACGGTCCAGGATCACCACGTCGTGCTCGGCGCTCAACCGCTCGATCTCGCCGATCCCCGCTGCGCGGTCGAGCGCGAAGAGCATGGCCATCGCGTACGCCGACGAAGCGAGGTCGCCGTGCTCGCCGTGTAGTGCCTCCGCGGCGATGTCGGCGGTCACCGACTGCCCGTAGCGCGGGAAGGCCAGCGTGGCGACCGACTTCCCGGCGGCTTCGAACGCTTTACGCAAGCCCTCGGACAACGTCCGCTTGCCGGCGCCGTCGACCCCTTCGATCGCGATCAGCACGCCGCGAGCCTATCCGCTGCCTCGAGCGTGACGCTGCAGTCACTCTCGGCGCCGAACGTGACTGTGGCGTCACGTTCGGCGGATACGGGGTGCGTCAGCTCAGTAGCGGTAGTGGTCGGCCTTGTACGGACCGTCGACGTCGACGCCGATGTACTCGGCCTGCTCCTTGGTCAGCTTGGTCAGCTCACCACCCAGCGCCTCGACGTGGATGCGGGCCACCTTCTCGTCGAGGTGCTTGGGCAGCCGGTACACCTCGTTGTCGTACTCGTCGTTCTTGGTCCACAGCTCGATCTGCGCGATCACCTGGTTGGAGAAGCTGTTGCTCATCACGAACGACGGGTGGCCGGTGGCGTTGCCGAGGTTCAGCAGCCGCCCCTCGGAGAGCAGGATGATCGACTTGCCGCTGTCGGGGAACGTCCACAGGTCGACCTGCGGCCGGATGTTCACCTTGGTGGCGCCGGACTTTTCCAGTGCGGAGACCTGAATCTCGTTGTCGAAGTGCCCGATGTTGCCCAGCACCGCGTGGTCTTTCATCGCCTTCATGTGGGCCAGCGTGATGATGTCCTTGTTGCCGGTCGCGGTGATGACAATGTCCGCCTCGCCGATCGCGTCCTCGACCCGCTTGACGTCGAAGCCCTCCATCAGGGCCTGCAGCGCGTTGATCGGGTCGACCTCGGTGACGACGACGCGCGCGCCCTGGCCCTTGACGGACTCCGCGCAGCCCTTGCCGACGTCGCCGTAGCCGCAGACCAGCACCTTCTTGCCGCCGATCAGCACGTCGGTGCCGCGGTTGATGCCGTCGATCAGCGAGTGGCGGCAGCCGTACTTGTTGTCGAACTTGGACTTGGTGACCGAGTCGTTGACGTTGATCGCCGGGAAAGCCAGGTCACCGGCCGCCGCGAACTGGTAGAGCCGCAGCACGCCGGTCGTGGTCTCCTCGGTGACGCCCTTGACCGACTCCGCGATCTTGGTCCACTTGTCCTTGTCGGTCTCGAAGCGGCGGCGGAGCAGATCCAGGAAGACCTTCCACTCGGTGGGGTCGTCGTCCTCCGCCGGGGGCACGACGCCGGCCTTCTCGTACTGCGCGCCGCGCAGCACCAACATGGTCGCGTCGCCGCCGTCGTCGAGAATCATGTTGGCCGGCTCGTCGGGCCACGTCAGCATCTGCTCGGCGGCCCACCAGTACTCCTCGAGCGTCTCGCCCTTCCACGCGAACACCGGCACGCCCTTGGGCTCCTCGGGGGTGCCGTGCGGGCCGACGACCATCGCCGCGGCGGCGTGGTCCTGGGTGGAGAAGATGTTGCACGAGGCCCAGCGGACTTCGGCGCCCAGCGAGACGAGTGTCTCGATGAGCACGGCCGTCTGCACCGTCATGTGCAGCGAGCCCGAGATCCGCGCGCCCTTCAGCGGTTGCACTTCGGCGTACTCACGGCGCAGCGACATCAGCCCGGGCATCTCCTGCTCGGAGAGCTCGATGTCGCGCCGGCCGTATTCCGCCAGCGACAGGTCGGCGACCTTGAACTCGATGCCGTTGCGAACGTCGGGAGTGAGCGCGTTTTCGGTCGTCGTCATAGCGTGTTTCATCCTTCTTGGGCTTCTAAAGGCGCACCGGATTCAAGCGGTACTTAGCTTAGGTATGTTCTTCCGCCACTGTAGTCGCCGTCGCGGCGGCCCCAGGGATCAGGGAAGGATCAGGGCGGGCTCAGGGAAGGATCAGGGAAGCTTGACGACCCCGTGCCGCTCCGCGAAGGGCGTCATCAGCCGCGCCAGATCCCGCGCCACATCATGATCGGCCTCGGGGGGCATGGACACATAGCTCATCGCCAGCCGGACGATCGCCCGAGCCAACACCCCGGCGTCCTCTTCACTGGTGGCCACCCAGCTTTCGGTGAGCGCGGTGGTCAAGCGCGCCGACGCGCGCGTGATGATGGGCGCGCTGTCGGTGGTGATGATCTGCAGCAGGTCGGGCTTCGCGACGCCGGTCAGCAACGAGATCACCAATGGGTCGGCCGCCGACTCCGCGAAAAAGGAACGAAAGCCCTGCAGGAACGCTTCGTAGATGTTGCCGACGTTGGCGTCGATGGCGGCGTGGACGGCGTCGACCAGGCGATCGGCCAGGCGCAGGGCGTATCCCTGCGCCAGGCCCTGCCGCGAGCCGAACTCGTTGTAGATGGTCTGCCGGCTGATGCCGGCGGAGCGGGCGACGTCGGACAGCGTGATGGCGGACCAGTCTCGCGTCTGCAGCAGCTCCCGCATCGCGTCCAGCACCGAGTCGCGCAACAGGGCGCGGGACGCCTCGGCGTACGGCACCCGCTTCACAGGCGCGACATTAGTTGTTGGGACGCTCAGGATCGAGCAACCTCCACCATCTCGAAGTCGGATTTTGCCGCGCCGCAATCGGGGCAGCTCCAGTCCTCGGGGATGTCGTCCCATCGGGTGCCGGGCGCGATGCCGTCTTCCGGCCAGCCCTTGGCCTCGTCGTACTCGAATCCGCATTGGACGCAGATGAAGAGCTTGTAGTCGCTCACTGATTCACTCCTATGGTTGTGGGTTCGAAGTCGACCTTCTCGCGCACCGCGCAGTCGGGGCAGCACCAGTCGTCGGGGATGTCACTGAAGGGCGTGCCCGCGGGAAACCCTTCCCGCGGAGCGCCTTTCGCTTCGTCGTAGGTATAGGCGCAACCGGGGCAGCGGTAGGCGATCATGCCGCGGCCCCTTCCGGGGCGCCGCACGTCGCCAGCAGCTTCGCGCGCAGCCGCGGCTGCAGGTTGACCCGGGTGATGTCGCCGTCGTAGTGCTCGAGCACGCGATGATCCATCACCCTGCGCCACAGCGGCGGGAAGTAGGTCAGCGAAATCATCGACGCGTACCCGCTGGGCAGGCTCGGCGAGCCCGCCATGCTGCGCAGCGTCTGGTATCGCCGGGTCGGGTTGGCGTGGTGATCGCTGTGCCGCTGCAGGTGATACAGGAACAGGTTGGTGACCACGTGGTCGGAGTTCCAGCTGTGCGCCGGGGCGCAGCGCTCGTAGCGGCCTTTCCCAGAAGCGGTGTCATTGCGTTGCCGCAGCAGTCCGTAGTGCTCGAGGTAGTTGACGTTCTCGAGCAGGCTGAAGCCGAAGACCGCCTGGATCACGACGAACGGGATCAGCGCCGGCCCGAACACCGCGATCAGCGCGGCCCACAACACGACCGACATCGCCCAGGCGTTGAGCACGTCGTTGGACGGGTACGTCTTGGGATTCCACGGGTTCGAGCCTTGCCGGCGTATCCGCTGGGCCTCGAGGGAAACGGCGGAACGCAGGCCGCCAAAGACGCTGCGCGGCAAGAACTCCCAGAACGTCTCGCCGAAGCGGGCCGACGCCGGGTCCTCCGGGGTGGAGACGCGCACGTGGTGGCCGCGGTTGTGCTCGATGTAGAAGTGGCCGTAGCAGGTCTGCGCCAGGGTGATCTTGGACAGCCACCGCTCCAGCGCATCCTTCTTGTGCCCCATTTCATGCGCGGTGTTGATGCCGACGCCGCCGAGCACACCGACGGACAGCGCGAGGCCGATCTTGCCGAGCCAGCCCAGCCCGCCTTGGGAGTCCGGGAAACCCAGCCAGTGCAGGTTCGACGCGGTGAACAAGTAGGCGGCCAGCACCACGCTGGCGTACTGGAACGGGATGTAGATGTAGGTGCAGTAGCGGTAGTACCTGTCGTTCTCCAGCCGTTCCATCACCTCGTCGGGCGGATTCTGCCCGTCGGGCCCGAAATGCAGATCGAGGATGGGCAGCAGGACGTAAAGCAGGATGGGCCCGATCCACAGCGGCGCCTGCGCGGCGGCGTGCCAGCCGAGCTGATTCAACCCCCAGATGATCGGCAGCATCACGAACAGCGCCGTCGGGGCGATCAGTCCCATCAGCCACAGGTGACGCTTCTTGTCCCGCCAAACGGGCGCATCAGCCGCCGGTGCCTCGGGCCGCAGGGTGGTCATATGCCAAACCTCCTTGAGTCATGCCGCATTCATGCCACTTGGAGTTGGACAATACGCCCCGCTGCGTCTCCTGTCTAGACATACAGACCTATTTTGTAAAGACTTCCGCCGTTCGAGTCTGTTCGACGTCTCGGCGGCCCTGCACCGAATGCCATCGGCCGTAGCCGACGTAAATCGCGGTCCCGACCACAAGCCACACGGCGAAGCGAACCCAGGTGAGCGCCGTGAGGTTGACCATCAGCCACGCGCACGCGCATATCGACGCGATCGGAAGCCACGGCACGCCTGGGGCCTTGAATCCGCGCTGCAGGTCCGGTCGGGTCCGGCGCAACACGATGACACCGGCGGACACCAGGACGAACGCGAATAGCGTCCCGACGTTGACCATCTCCTCGAGCTTGTTAATCGGGAACACCGCCGCCGTCGCCGCCACCACCACCGCGACCAGCACGGTGATCCGGACCGGCGTTCCGCGCGAACCGGTCTTGGCCAGCGGCCGCGGCAGTAGCCCGTCGCGCGCCATCGCGAACAGCACCCGGCACTGCCCGAGCATCAGCACCATCACGACGGTGGTCAGGCCGGCCAACGCCCCCACGGAGATGATTTTGCTAGTCCACGTCAACCCGTTCGCGGTGAACGCGGTAGCCAGGTTCGCGGACTTGCCGCCGGGGGCGGTCTTGAGCTGGGTGTAGGAGACCATTCCGGAAAGCACCACCGAGACCGCGACGTACAGAACCGTCACGATCGCCAGCGACGCGAGGATCCCCTTCGGGACATTGCGCTGCGGTTCCTTGGTCTCCTCGGCCATGGTCGCGACGATGTCGAAGCCGATGAACGCGAAGAACACGATCGACGCCCCCGCCAGGACGCCAAACCAGCCGTAGTGGCTGCTGTGCGCCCCGGTCAGCAGCGACAACACCGACTGGTTGACGCCCGACGCGTCCCCCCCGACTTCCGGCTTCGGAATGAACGGCGAGTAGTTCGCCGGTTTGATGTAGAAGGCGCCGACCACCACGACCAGGATCACCACCGACACCTTGATGGCGGTGATCACCTGGGAGAACCTCGACGACAACTTGGTCCCCAAGGCGATCAGGGTGGCGACCATCGAGACAATTACCAGCGCGCCCCAGTCGACCTGGATCGAACCGAGTCTGACTGTGCCCCCTGCGAATCCGAACACCGTGCCCAGGTAGCTCGACCAACCCTTGGAGACGACGGCCGCGCCGACCGCCAACTCCAGCACCAGGTTCCAGCCGATGATCCAGGCGACGAACTCCCCGAAGGTGGCGTAGGAGAAGGTGTACGCGCTGCCCGCCACCGGCAGCGTCGACGCGAATTCGGCGTAGCACAACGCCGCCAGCGCGCACGCAACCGCGGCGATCACAAACGAGATCCAGATCGCCGGCCCGGTAATGTCGCCGGCTGTCGACGCGGTGACCGTGAAGATGCCCGCGCCGATCACCACCGCGACCCCGAACACCGCGAGATCCAACCAGGTCAGGTCCTTGCGTAGCCGGGTGCCCGGCTCGTCGGTGTCGGCGATCGACTGTTCGACCGACTTCATGCGCCAGCGATTGGCCATTCGCTCGCCCCTTCCGTCACCCATTGGTCCGCACCCTAGTGGGTAGTCTGCGGGGATGCCCCACAGCGCAGCAACCACGAGGAACCACGCCGTGGTCATCGGGGCGAGCATCGCCGGGCTGTGCGCCGCGCGGGTGCTCTCGGATTGCTATGCCGCGGTGACCCTCTACGAGCGCGACGAGCTGCCGAGCACACCGGCGAACCGCGCGACGGTACCCCAGGACCGGCACCTGCACATGCTGATGGCCCGCGGCGCCATGGAGTTCGAAGACCTGTTCCCGGGCCTGCTGAAGGACATGGTGGCCGCGGGCGTGCCCATGCTGGAGAACCGCCCGGACTGCATTTACCTCGGCGCGGCGGGCCACGTCCTCGGGACGGGCAGCACCCTCCGCGACGAGTTCACCGCGTACGTGCCCAGCCGGCCGCACCTGGAGTGGCAGTTGCGCAAGCGGGTCGAAGACCTCGACAACGTCAAGATCGTCCGGCGGTCGGTGGCCGAGCCGCGGTTCGAGGCAGCCCGGCAGCGCGTGACCGGTGTGCTGCTGGACCCCGCCGACCACGAGGCCGGGGAGCCGGAGTTCGTGCGCGCCGACCTCGTCGTCGACGCGGCCGGTCGAGGCACCCGACTGCCGGTGTGGTTGTCGCAGTGGGGATATGCGCGCCCCACCGAGGAAATCGTGGATATCGGCATCAACTACGCCACCCAGCAGTTCCGCATCCCCGACGGCCTGATCGCCGAAAAGGTGGTCGTCGCCGGCGCTTCCCATGACGAGTCGCTGGGGCTGGGGATGCTGTGCTACGAGGACGGGACCTGGGTGCTCACCACCTTCGGGGTGGCCGATGCCAAGCCGCCGCGGACATTCCCCGAGATGCTGGCGCTAGCGGACAAGCTGCTGCCGGACCACTTCACCGACGCACTGGCGCGAGCCGAACCCTTCGGCGAGCCGGCGTTCCATGCCTTTCCGGCCAGCAGGTGGCGCCGCTATGACAAGCTGGACCGCTTTCCCGGCGGGATCATCCCGTTCGGCGATGCCGTCGCCAGCTTCAACCCCACCTTCGGGCAGGGGATGACGATGACGTCACTGCAGGCCGGTCATCTGCGGCGGGCTCTGCAATTCCCGGAAAACCAACTGGCCCAGGAACTCAACCGGGCCACGGCCAAGACCACCTACCCCGTGTGGATCATGAACGCGATCGGCGACATCGCGTTCCATCACGCCGGTACCAAGGAGCCCTTCCCGTGGTGGTGGCGTCCCTCGGGCGCGCTGTTCGACCAATTCCTCGGGGCCGCCGAAACCGAACCCGTTCTCGCGGAATGGTTTTTGCGCCGGTTCTCGCTTCTCGACAGCCTCTATATGATCCCGCCGCCACGGATCATCGGCCGTACCGTGGCGCACAACATGCGGCTGTGGCTGCGCGAGCGCCGGGGGGCCGTCACAGCCCCACGGTCGCCCTGAACAGCTTCGCGGGCTCGCGCGCCACCAGCCGGATGGGGCCGTCGTCGGCCGCAACCCACGCCGCCATTCCGCGTTCCAGCGTCAGCGATCCGGACTTTGCGTGCACCGTCGTGGAACCCTCGCTGCACAACAGGATTTGCGGCCCCTCGTGGCTGCACGACGCGTCGACTTCGTGGCCGAGGTTCTCGCCGTCGAGCACCAACAGCGCGACCGCGAACTCATCGGTCGGCGTTTCGTAGATCAGGCCGAGACCTTCGCGGCGCGTCGACGCCCGCAGCCGGTCTTCGGCGGTGGGGGCGAAGTCCAGCACCCGCAGCAGTTCGGGCACATCGACGTGCTTTGGGGTGAGCCCACCGCGTAACACGTTGTCGGAGTTGGCCATAACCTCCACCCCGAAACCGCGCAGATAGGTGTGCAGGTTGCCGGCCGGCACGAAGATCGCCTCGCCCGGTTCCAGCGTGACGCGGTTGAGCAACAGCGCCGCCAGCACACCGGCGTCGCCCGGATAGCGCTCCCCGAGTTCCAGCACCGTCTTGGCCTCGGCGGCGAATTCCGTTGCGCCCGAGCTGACGTACTGGATGGCGCCGTCCAGCACGGCGGGCACCAACACGTCGAGGTCGGGCTGCGGCGCGGTGATCCAGGTGGTGAACAACGCGCGCAGCCCGTCGGCGTCGGACTGGTCGTTCAGCAGATCGATGTAGGGGTCGAGGTCGGAAACCGCCAGCGCCCGCAGCAGCTCAACGGTGCGCGACACCGGGCGAAATCCGGCCAGCGCCTCGAACGACTCCAGCGCCACCAGCAACTCGGGCTTGTGCGAGGTGTCGCGATAGTTGCGAACCGGCGAGGACACCGGAATGCCCAGCCGTTCCTCACGCAGATAGCCCTCGACCGCCTGCTCGGCGCTCGGGTGAGCCTGCAGCGACAGGGGCTCGTCGGCCGCCAGCACCTTGACCAAGAACGGCAGCACATCACCGAAGCGGCCGCGCGAGGAGGAACCGAGCTGTCCCTCGGGATCGGCGACCAGCGCCTCCATCAACGAGATTTCGCCCTGCTCCGTTTCCAGCCAGGCCGGGTCGCCGGGGTGTGCCCCGAACCAGAGTTCGGCTTCCGGGTGCGCGGCCGGCACCGAGCGCCGGGTGAATTCGGCGATGGCGGTGCGCGATCCCCATGCGTACGTCCGTAACGCCCCGCGAAGCAGTTCCACTGTTTATCTATCCCCGCGCCAGTCTCAAGTAAACGGCGGCCATCTCCAGCCGAACGGCTAATACTGCCAGTTGCTGCTCGGCGCGTGCGGCACCGCCCGGGGCGGACGCCCCGACCAGACCGGCGGACCCGCCCACACCCCCGGGCGCTTCGGGCACATCCTCGGCCGCGATCAGGTAGACCTCGTTGAGCCCGGCGACGCGGGCGGCCACCACCGTCCGCTCGACGGCCAACGTGAGCGCGAGCACCCGCAGCCGCTCGGGCAGCGGCCCGTCGATTTGCTCGTCGTGAAAGAGAGCATCCACGGCGGACGGCGCTTGGCCAAACCCGGACCCCGACTCCGAGCTCGCGCGCAGCGCCACCACCGCATCCGCAAGGCCGGTCGCGGCGGCCACATGGTGGGCGATCCGCAACAGCACCGAACTGCCGTGCCGGGCCAGCGCCAGCGTCGCGGCGCAGTCGCCGGCCAGCGCCACCTGGGCGTCGGAGATGCGCGCGGCGATCATCTTGGCGGGGTTGGTGAATAGCTCGCGGGCTGCACTGTTGCGCAGCGCCTCGGCGTCCAGCTCGTCGGCGAGCAGCGCCAGGTCGATGTCCGGCGCGGGGTCCACGCTCTTCAGCACGGCCAGGCCGGCGGCCAGGTACCGGGGCAATCCGAACTCGTCGGGAACCGACAGGCGCGGCTGCAGCACCGCGGCGCGCCCGGCCGTGGAGTCGCGCAGCGGGCCCTCGTAGGGCGCCGCCACGACGACCCGGGCCCCGCGGCGCACCCCGGTCGCGGCGGCCCCGACCAGCGCGGGATCGCCGGGGTCGTCGCCCGCGACGACCAGCACGTCGAGCGGGCCGATCCACGGCGGCGCGTCGCCGGCGAGCGCGATCGGCGCCGACGCGGCGCCGCCCTGCGTCGCGGCCAGCAGCGTCCCGGCGGTCTCGGCGGTGCCGCGGCCGGCCACCCAGATGATGCTGCGCGGCCGGTCGTCGATGCGCAGCGAATCCAGCGCGCCTTCCTCGGCCGCCGCCGCGATGGCGCGCACCTGCGCGCCGGCCGACGACGCGGCCCGCAACAGGCCCGCCCGGTCGGCCTCGAGCAGGCCGTCGGTGTCCTCGAGATCGATCGCCCGGGTGGCGTTCACCGCGCGGCCTCTGGGGTTTGGCCGGCGATCGCGGCGATCTCGACGCTGATCTGCTGGACCACCGCGTCGACATCCTCGGTGCTGCGGCCCTCCACGTTGAGCCGCAGCAGCGGCTCGGTGTTGGAGGTGCGCAGGTTGAACCAGCTGCCGTCGCCCAAATCCACGGTCACCCCGTCCAGGTGGTCGATGGAGTGAATCCGGCTGCCGAACGACTTCAGCACGGCGTCCACGCACCGCGACGCGTCGTCGACTTTGAAGTTGATCTCGCCGGAGGATTCGTAGCGCTGGTAGTCGGCGGTCAGCTCCGACAGCGGCCGGTCCTGCTCGCCGAGCGCGGCCAGCACGTACAGCGCGGCCAGCATCCCGGAGTCGGCGCCCCAGAAGTCGCGGAAGTAGTAGTGCGCCGAGTGCTCGCCGCCGAAAATCGCCCCGGTCTCGGCCATCAACCCCTTGATGTAGGAATGCCCGACCCGTGAGCGCAGCGGGGTGCCGCCGCGCTCGGTGACCAATTCGGACACCGCGCGCGAGGTGATCACGTTGTGGATCACGGTGGCGCCGATCTCGCGGCCGAGCTCCCGTGCGGCCACCAGGCTGGTCACCGTCGACGGCGAAACCGGCATCCCGCGTTCGTCGACCACGAAGCAGCGGTCGGCGTCGCCGTCGAAGGCCAGCCCGATGTCGGCGCCGGTCTCGCGCACGTACTTCTGCAGGTCCACCAGGTTCGCCGGGTCGAGCGGATTGGCCTCGTGGTTGGGGAACGAACCGTCGAGCTCGAAGTACAACGGCAACAACGTGATCGAGTCGATCGCACCCAGCACGGCGGGCGCGGTGTGCCCGGCCATGCCGTTACCGGCGTCCACCGCCACCCGCAACGGACGCAGCCCCGAGGTGTTCACCAGTGAGCGCAGAAACTCGCCGTAGTCCGCGAGCACGTCGCGATCGGAGATATCGCCCGGCGCCCCGTCATAGGTTGGTACCCCGGCGATCACGTCGTCGCTGATCACCCTCAGGCCGGTGTCCGCGCCGACGGGTTTGGCCCCCGCCCGGCACAGCTTGATGCCGTTGTAGGCCGCCGGGTTGTGGCTCGCGGTGAACATCGCGCCCGGACAGTCAAACAGTCCCGAAGCGAAGTACAGCTGATCGGTAGACGACAAACCGATGCGCACGACGTCGAGGCCCTGGCTGTTCACCCCCGCCGCGAACGCCGCGGCGAGCGACGGCGAGCTGTCCCGCATATCGCGGCCGACGACCACCCGTCGCGCCCCGTCGGCGCGCATCAATCTGGCGAACGCGGCGCCGACGTCGGCGACCAACGAATCGTCGATCTCCTCGCCCACCAGCCCGCGTAAGTCGTAAGCCTTGATGACACGGTGGATAGCCGCGGCGGGCCGGGACATGCGGAGGCTCCTGACGACTACTTGCTTGGACTCTTCTGGACTCTTCTTGGACTCTTTGGGGCCAGCCTATCGGCCCGCCAAGGTTACGGGTCCAAACGGTGCGCGGTGCTAAGCGGTAGCGCTAATCGGCCGGGTCGGGCAGCACGCGCAGGTGCCCGCGGCGGCGTCCGGAACGCTGCTCGGGCGGCGCGAGGACACCGCCGCTGGGCGCGGTGGCATGGGCCCCGGCGGGGCGCAGAGCCGGGTCGGCGGAGAAGCCGTTCATCGCGGTCGCGCCGCCATAGGGCACCCCGCCACCGCCTGGGCCCTCGCGCACCGCGTCCGCCAGCGCCACCAGGTCGTCCTCGTCGGGATTGGGCAGCGGGCCGGCGTGGCGCACCAGTTCCCAGCCGCGGGGTGCGGTGATCCGGCCGGCATGGCCGACGCACAGATCCCAGGAATGCGGTTCGCGCGCGGTGGCGAGCGGGCCTACCACTGCCGTCGAGTCCGAGTAGACGAACGTCAAGGTCGCCACGGCATAGTGCGGACACCCGGGCCGGCAACAGCGACGGGGAACGTTCACGACGAAAGGCTATCGTGGACAAACGCCGCGGAAGCGCCGGACACGCGCAACCGTTCGACCCCCGATGTTCAACCGTTACCATCGGGCCCAGTGAATGATTCCCGCGGCGATTCGCGCAGCTCCCCGCGCGGTGGCTGGTCTCAGGGCCGGTCAGGGAGCCGCTCGGTTTCACACCGGGCCACACGACGGGGCCGCGATATGCGCGGTCCGCTATTGCCGCCGACGGTGCCCGGATGGCGCAGCCGGGCCGAGCGGTTCGACATGGCGGTGCTGGAGGCATACGAACCCATCGAGCGGCGCTGGCAAGACCGGGTGTCCGAGCTCGACGTCGCCGTCGACGAAATCCCGCGGATCACCGCCAAGGACCCGGAGAGTGTGCAGTGGCCGCCCGAGGTCATCGCCGATGGGCCGATCGCGCTGGCCCGCTTGATACCGGCGGGCGTCGACGTCCGCGGCAATGCGACGCGCGCTCGAATTGTGTTGTTCCGCAAGCCGATCGAGAGACGGGCGAAGGACACCGTCGAACTTGGCGAGTTGCTGCACGAAATCCTGGTGGCTCAGGTGGCCATCTATCTGGACGTGGAACCCTCGGTCATCGACCCGACGATCGACGACGAATGACGCTGGGCGGGGTCAGATTTGGGCGGGTCTGAAGCGGGTCAGATGATGCCGCGCTTGAGGCGACGGCGCTCGCGCTCGGACAGACCGCCCCAGATGCCGAAGCGTTCGTCATGCGCCAGGGCATATTCCAGGCACTCATGACGCACCTCGCAACCCAGGCAGATCTTCTTGGCCTCGCGGGTGGAACCACCCTTCTCGGGAAAGAAGGCCTCGGGATCGGTTTGCGCGCACAGCGCGCGGTCCTGCCATTGATCGGCGGTCGGCGGCAGGGGCTCGGGTTCGAATGCCACTGGGGCATCGGGAACCACGGTCAGGTGCGGACGCGCAATTGGCGCCGGCGTCGCACCAATGGTGGTGTGCGGTGTGCTTGCCATAACGCCCCGAAGGTGTTCATAAGACATGCGTCGTCCGCCTCCTCAGGTTGATTTTGAGAGAGTGATTTGATGCCACTGTTCTGATGTACAGACAATTCGAACAAGTGATCGAATCTCGGTCTGCGACACCGGAACCGGCCGGCCAACCGGGAAATGACACTGATGTGATTAGACACGGGTTGAGCTGCCCGGTCAAGCACTTCGGCGCATTTCCATATCATCTCGTGATCAAATTTCGGCGTTTCTGTTGTTATTGACACTCGGCGTGTCGGTCACAACTGTCTCAAGCTTCCCAATTGTGCTCGTCGAAATGGGCTTTTGTGGCCCACTTGGTGGCCGGCATGCCGCGCGTCGCCGGCCGGTACTGTCGTGCGATGTGAAGGTCACCGCGCTGGTCGGTGGGGTCGGTGGCGCCCGGTTCCTGCTTGGCGTCCAGCAGCTGCTCGGCCTGGGTCAGTTCAAGGCGCAACAACGCCCCGATGCTGAAACCACCAGCCACGAGCTAACCGCGATCGTCAACATCGGTGATGACGCGTGGATCCATGGCTTACGTGTCTGCCCGGATTTGGACACCTGCATGTATACCTTAGGTGGAGGCGTCGATCCACAACGGGGTTGGGGTCACCGCGACGAAACCTGGCATGCCAAAGAGGAATTGGCGCGTTACGGCGTGCAGCCGGACTGGTTCGAACTCGGCGACCGCGATCTTGCCACCCACTTGGTCCGCACCCAGATGCTGCAGGCCGGCTACCCGCTGTCGCAGATCACCACCGCGCTGTGCGACCGCTGGCAACCCGGCGCGCGATTGCTACCGGCCACCGACGACCGTTGCGAGACACACGTGGTGATCACCGATCCCGCAGACGGGAGCCGCCGGGCGATCCACTTCCAGGAGTGGTGGGTGCGCTATCGGGCGCGGGTGCCCACCCACAGCTTCGCCTTCGTCGGCGCCGAAAAGGCCAGCGCCGCAACCGAAGCGGTCGCGGCCATCGGCGACGCCGACGTCATCCTGCTGGCGCCGTCCAACCCGGTGGTCAGCGTGGGCGCCATCCTGGCCGTCCCGGGCATTCGCGGCGCGCTGCGGGGAGCCACCGCCCCGGTCGTCGGCTATTCGCCGATCATCGGCGGAAAGCCGTTGCGCGGCATGGCCGATGCGTGCCTTTCCGTGATCGGGGTCGAATCCACCGCGGAAGCGGTCGGCCAGCACTACGGGGCTCGCCGCGACACCGGCATACTGGATTGCTGGCTGGTGCACGAGGGCGACTTGGAAAACTTTAAAGCCGACATCAAGGGGGTCGCGGTGCGCTCGGTGCCGCTGTTGATGAGCGACCCGAAGGCGACGGCCGAAATGGTCGCCGCCGGGCTGGACCTTGCGGGCGTGACGGCGTGACCGACCGTTCAAAAGAACACGGCACCGCCGCGGCAATCGAGATCCTGCCCGTGCCCGGGCTCCCCGAGTTCCGGCCCGGCGACGACCTGAGCGCGGCACTGGCCGCCGCGGCCCCCTGGCTGCGCGACGGCGACGTCGCGGTGGTCACCAGCAAGGTGGTGTCCAAGTGCGAGGGCCGGCTGGTGCAGGCGCCGCGGGACGCCGAGGAGCGCGATCGGGTGCGGCGCAAGCTGGTCGACGACGAGGCGGTCCGCGTGCTCGCGCGCAAGGGCCGGACCCTGATCACCGAGAACCGGCTCGGGCTGGTGCAGGCCGCCGCGGGCGTGGACGGTTCCAACGTCGGCGGCGACGAGCTCGCGCTGCTGCCCGTCGACCCCGACGCCAGCGCGGCCGCGCTGCGCGCCGGGTTGCGCGAGCGGCTCGGCGTCGACGTCGCCGTTGTCATCACCGACACGATGGGCCGCGCCTGGCGCAACGGCCAAACCGATGCGGCCGTCGGCGCGGCGGGTCTGGCTGTGCTGCACGGCTATTCGGGGGCCGTCGACCAACACGGCAACGAACTGATCGTCACCGAGATCGCGATCGCCGACGAGATCGCGGCCGCCGCCGATCTGGTCAAGGGCAAATTGACCGCCGTGCCGGTGGCAGTGGTCCGCGGGCTGCCCAAGCGTGTCGTGTCCGACGACGGCACCACCGCCCGGCAGCTGCTGCGGCCCGGCGAGGAAGACCTGTTCTGGCTCGGCACCGCCGAAGCGATCGAGCTGGGTCGTCGGCAGGCCCAACTCTTGCGCCGATCGGTGCGCCGGTTCAGCGGCGAGCCGGTGCCGCCGGACCTGGTGGAGGCCGCCGTCGCCGAGGCCCTCACGGCACCGGCCCCCCACCACACCCGGCCGGTGCGGTTCGTGTGGCTGCGAACTCCGGCCATCCGGGCCCGGCTGCTGGACCGGATGAAGGACAAGTGGCGCGCCGACCTCGCCGGCGACGGCCGGCCCGTGGACTCGATAGATCGCCGGGTGGCGCGGGGCCAAATCCTCTACGACGCACCCGAGGTCGTCATCCCGATGTTGGTCCCCGACGGCGCGCACAGGTATCCCGATGCCGCCCGCACCGGTGCCGAGCACACGATGTTCACGGTCGCCGTCGGCGCGGCCGTGCAGGCGCTGCTGGTCGCGTTGGCGGTGCGCGGCCTGGGCAGCTGTTGGATCGGCTCGACGATCTTCGCCGCCGACCTAGTCCGCGCCGAGCTCGAGCTGCCGGCCGATTGGGAGCCGTTGGGCGCCGTCGCGATCGGCTACCCGGCGGAGCCGACCGGATTGCGCGACGCGGCGCCGGACGCCGGGGATCTGTTGATCCGCAAGTGATACTGGGCCGATGACGACGTTCGCGGGCAAGGCGGCGGCCTCGGCCGACAAGGTTCGCGGCGGCTACTACACCCCGTCCCCGGTGGCCCGGTTCCTGGCCCGCTGGGTGCGCGAAGCCGGCCCGCGCATCGTGGAACCCTCCTGCGGCGACGGCCGAATCCTGCGCGAGCTCGTTGCGCTCGGCGCCCGGGCACACGGCGTCGAACTCGTCGCCGGCGAGGCGGTCAAGGCGCGGCAGTTCGCACCCGTCGACACCGAAAATCTGTTCACCTGGCTCGCCCGCACCGAGGCCGCCGGCTGGGACGGGGTCGCGGGCAACCCCCCCTACATCCGGTTCGGCAACTGGGCATCCGAACAGCGGGAGCCGGCCCTGGAACTCATGCGGCGCGCGGGCCTGCGCCCCAGCAGGTTGACCAACGCCTGGGTGCCCTTCGTCGTCGCCGCCACCGTTCTGGCGCGCGACGGCGGACGCGTGGGCCTGGTCCTTCCCGCCGAGTTGCTTCAGGTCGGCTACGCCGCGCAGTTGCGCGACTTTCTGCTGAGCCGGTTCTCTGCGATCACGCTGCTGACGTTCGAGCGGTTGGTGTTCGACGGCATCCTGCAGGAGGTCGTATTGTTCTGCGGCGTCGTCGGTTCCGGGCCCGCGCGGGTACGCACGGTCCACCTCACCGACGCCGACGCGCTGGCCGATGCCAAGCTTGACGTCGAGTCGGCCCCGGCGCTTCTGCACGAAGAAGAGAAGTGGACGAAGTACTTTCTGGACCCCGCGGCGATCCGGCTGCTGCGCACGCTCAAGGGATCCGACACCCTGACCCGGCTCGGCCGGCTGGCCGACGTCGACGTGGGCATCGTGACCGGACGCAACAGCTTCTTCACCTTCACCGATGCGCACGCCCGCGAACTCGCGCTCACGCCCCACTGCGTCCCGCTGGTTTCGCGCAGCGCGCAGCTCTCCGGCCTGGTGTACGACACCGACTGCCGCGCAAGCGATCTCGCGGCCGGACAGCGGACCTGGTTGCTCGACGCTCCCCGTGACCCGGGCGATCCCGCCCTGCTCGCGCACATCGCCGCGGGTGAGGCCGCCGGGGTGCACCGCGGCTACAAGTGCTCGATCCGCAAGCCCTGGTGGGGCACGCCGTCGTTGTGGATTCCGGACCTCTTCATGCTGCGCCAGATCCACACGTCGCCGCGGCTGACCGTCAACGCCGCCGCGGCGACGAGCACCGACACCGTGCATCGGGTCCGGCTGGCCCCCGACGTCGACGCGTGCGCGCTTGCCGCGGTATTCCACAACAGCGCGACGTTCGCCTTCGCCGAGATCATGGGCCGCAGCTACGGCGGAGGGATTTTGGAGTTGGAGCCGCGGGAAGCCGAGCAGCTGCCCGTTCCCCCGCCGACGTATGCCAGCGCCGAACTCGCCTGCGACGTCGACCTTTTGTTGAAGGCCAACGAGATCGACAAGGCGCTGGACCTGGTGGACCGTCAGGTCCTGATCGACGGGCTCGGCTGGTCGCCGGATGTGGTGGCGCAGTGCCGGTCGGCGTGGGCGGCGCTGCGCGCTCGCCGGACCAAGCGAGGCTCGCGGTGAGCGTTCGGGAGTCCGCGATCTCGATTCTCACCGACTGGCGGGCGCCCGATCCGGCGCAGGATTCGTTGCGGCACGCCGTGCTGGCCTTCGTGCACGGCCACGCCGACGCCTGCCGTCGCGAGTGCGTGCCCGGACACGTCACCGCGTCGACGTTGGTCCTCGACTACAGCGGCAGCCGGGTGCTGCTGACCCTTCACCCCCGAATCGGCCGCTGGGTGCAACTCGGCGGGCATTGCGACGAGGACGACCCCGACGTCGTGTCCGCGGCGCTGCGCGAAGCCATAGAGGAATCGGGCATCGCCGGCCTGCGCATCGCGCCCGAGCTGGCAGCGGTGCATGTGCACCCGGTGGTGTGCTCGTTGGGCGTGCCGACGCGGCACCTCGACCTGCAATTCGTCGCGCACGCGCCGCCCGGCGCGCAGATCGCGATCAGCGACGAGTCGGACGACCTGCAGTGGTGGCCCGCCGACGCCTTGCCGGACGGTACCGACCACGCGCTGGCCTACCTCGTCGCCCAAGCGACTCGGTAACCGCCCAGCGTGCGGCCAGCCGCACGTTCGAGGCCGAGCGTGCGGCTAGACGCACGTTCGGCGCAAAGAGACCTAGACGTCGGACGAGTAGCGAATGCCGCCGTCGGGAATGGAAATGCCGGGCCAGACCCGGGCACCGCGCAGCAACTCGCAGCGCGCGCCGATGTCGGCGCCGTCGCCGATCACGCCGTCGCGGATCAGCGCGCGCGGGCCGACGCGGACTCCGAAGCCCAGGATCGAGCGCTCGATCACGCTGCCCGCCTCGACCTTGACGCCGTCGAAGATCACCGCGCCGTCGAGGCGCACGCCCGGGCCGATCTCCGCGCCGCGGCCGACGACGGTGCCGCCGATCAACAGCGCGCCGGGCGACACCGCCGCGCCATCGTGCACCAACTGCTCGCCGCGGTGGCCGTGCAGGGCCGGCGACGGGGCGATGCCGCGCACAAGATCGGACGATCCGCGCACGAAGTCTTCCGGCGTGCCCATGTCGCGCCAATACGTGGCGTCGACGTAGCCGCACACCTTGACGTCCGGGTCGGCCAGCAGCGAGGGGAACACCTCGCGTTCGACCGAGACCTCGCGACCGCGCGGGATCCGGTCGATGATGTGGCGTTCGAAGACATAGGTGCCCGCGCTGATTTGGTCGGTCGGCGGATCCTCCGTCTTCTCGACGAAGGCGACGACGCGGTTGCGCTCGTCGGTGGTCACGCACCCGAACGCCCGCGGGTCGCTCACCCGCACCAGATGCAAGCTGACGTCTGCGGAGTTGGTCCGGTGGAATTCCAGCAGCTGCCCCAGGTCGGCGCCGGAGAGCACGTCGCCGTTGAACACCATCACGGTGTCGTGCCGCAGCTGGCCGGCGATGTTGGCGATGGCGCCGCCGGTGCCCAGCGGACGCTCCTCGGTCACGTAGTCGATCTGCAGACCCAGCTTGGAACCGTCGCCGAACTCGGCCTCGAACACCGCGGCCTGATACGACGTGCCCAGGATGACGTGCTCGATGCCCGCCGCGGCGATCCGCGACAACAGGTGGGTGAGGAACGGCACCCCGGCGGTCGGCAGCATCGGCTTGGGCGCCGACAGGGTCAGCGGCCGCAGCCGGGTGCCCTTGCCGCCGACCAGCACTACCGCGTCGATTTGATTGCCTGCCATCAACGGGTTAGCCAACTCAGTGCCGCCCTTCTGCCAGTCGCCGTCTGCGGGAAGTGCGCCGTGAACTGCGCACCATCAGACGAGAACGAACCGCGAGCGATCCCCGCAACGTCCAGCGCAGCGGCGCCCGCAACCAACCTGCGTGCCGGTCGGCCAGAAAAAGGTACGTGCTCTTGTGGTGGGCCGCGAGGTGGCTGGCCGGGTCATGCCCGGTGGAGTGGCCCCGGTGGTGCAGGACTTCCGCCGACGGGACGTAGACGCTCGACCAGCCCGCTTTGCCGAGCCGGTCGCCGAGGTCGACGTCCTCCATATACATGAAGTAGCGCTCGTCGAAGCCGCCGACGTTGCTGAATGCCGACCGGCGTACCAGCAGGCACGATCCCGACAGCCAGCCCACCGGCCGTTCGCTGGGCTCGAGCCGCTCCTGGCGGTATGCCGCCGTCCACGGGTTGCGCTTCCAGAACGGCCCGACCACCGCATGCATGCCGCCGCGGATCAGGCTGGGCAGATGCCGCGCCGACGGATACACCGAGCCGTCCGGATCCCGGATGAGCGGACCCAGCGCGCCCGCGCTCGGCCAGCGGGTCGCGGCGTCCAGTAGCGCGTCGATGCTGCCCGGGCCCCACTGCACGTCGGGGTTGGCCACGATCACCCAGTCGTCGACCCACGGCTGGCCGACCTCGTCGAGGTGTGCGACGGCGCGATTCACCGCGGTTCCGTACCCGAGGTTGGCGCCGGTGTCGAACAGCCGCACGTTGGGATAGCGCTCGACGGCGGCCTGGGGCGTTCCGTCGGTGGAGCCGTTGTCGGCCAGCACCACGCTGACCGGACGCTCGGTGGCCAACGACAACGAGGCCAGGAACCGCTCCAGGTGCGGGCCCGGCGAGTAGGTCACCGTCACGACCGGCAGGACGTCAGTCACGCGTAGAGCGTATCGGTCGATCCCTGGCCGGAGGCCGCCAGCGCCGCGACAAGCGCTGCACGCCAGTGCCTTAGCGGCCGCAACCCCGCCGCCGCCGACTGCCGGCTCGACAGGGCCGAATAGCTCGGCCGCGGCGCCGGCCGTGGAAAGTGTGCGCTGCTGACCGGGCGCACCCGCGCCGGATCGGCGCCGCATTCCTCGAAGACCGCACGGGCCAGCTCGAATCGCGAGACCGCGCCCTCGTTGGCGGCGTGCAGGATGGGCCCGGGCACGCGGTCGTCGGCGACCTGCAGCAGCGCGTCGGCCAAGTCGCCGACGTAGGTGGGCGAGCCGACCTGGTCTTCGACCACGTCGACGGGACCGTCCCCGGCGGCCAGCCGGCGCATGACGGCGACGAAGTCTCGGCCCGTCCCGCCGGTGTACACCCAGGCGGTGCGCACCACGACCGCGTCGGGCAGGGCCGCCAGCACGGCGCGTTCCCCGGCGAGCTTGGTGCGGGCGTACACGCCCTGCGGCGCGGTGTCGTCGCCGGGTTCGCAGGGGCGGGGCGCGGCCCCGTCGGCGTCCGGTCCCAGGTCGCGGTTGAACACGAAGTCGGTGGAGACGTGGATCAGCCGGGCGCCGGCGCGGGCGCAGGCCGCGGCGATGTGTTCCGGGCCGGTGACGTTGACCGCGTACGCGGCCGCCTCGTCGCTCTCGGCGCCGTCGACGTCGGTGTACGCCGCGCAGTTCAGCACGACGTCGCCGTCCCGCACGATCCGCTCGGCGGCGGCCGGGTCGGTGATGTCCCATTGCGACGAGCTCAGCGCCAGCACGTCGCGGCCCTGGGCGGCGGCCCGGGTCGCCAAGCAGCTGCCGAGCTGCCCACCGGCACCGGCGATGACTAGCCTTCCTGACCCGCCCGACATGCCTCGAGTCTGGCATGCGCCGAGAAGCGCGGGCCACGCCGCGGCCGGCTACCCGAGAAGCGTGTGTGTCACAAGTAACCTAATGTGATGCCTGTGCAACGTGTGGTTCGTGCGGTTGCCACTGCCCTGGCCGTCCTGGTCGTCATCGGCACGGGGGTCGCCTGGAACAACGTTCGGTCCTTCGAAGACGGCATCTTCCACATGTCGGCGCCCTCGTTGGGCAAGGGCGGCGACGACGGCGCGATCGACATCCTGCTGGTCGGCATGGACAGCCGCACCGACGCCCACGGCAACCCATTGTCGGCCGAGGAACTGGAAACGCTGCGGGCCGGCGACGAAGAAGCCACCAACACCGACACCATCATCCTGATCCGGATACCGAACAACGGGAAGTCGGCCACCGCGATCTCGATTCCGCGGGACTCCTACGTCGCCGCCCCCGGATTGGGCAAGACGAAGATCAACGGCGTCTACGGCCAGACCCGAGAGGCAAAGCGGGTCAGCCTCGTCAAGGCCGGCGCGTCCGCCGCCGAAGCCGCGGCGCAGGGCACCGAGGCCGGCCGCGATGCCCTGATCAAGACCGTCGCCGACCTCACCGGGGTCACCGTCGACCACTACGCCGAGATCGGGCTGCTCGGGTTCTCGTTGATCGCCGACGCGCTCGGCGGCGTCGACGTCTGCCTCAAAGAGCCTGTGTTCGAACCACTCTCGGGCGCCGACTTTCCCGCCGGCCAGCAAAAGCTCGACGGCCCGCAAGCGCTCAGCTTCGTCCGCCAGCGCCACGAGCTGCCGCGCGGCGACCTGGACCGCGTGGTGCGCCAGCAGGTGGTGATGGCCTCGCTGGCCCACAAGATCATCTCGAGTAAGACGCTGTCCAGCCCGGGCACGGTGAAGCGCCTGCAGGCCGCCGTCCAGCGCTCTGTGGTGATCTCCTCGGGTTGGGACGTCATGGATTTCGTCCAGCAGATGCAGAAGCTCGCCGGCGGCAACGTCGCGTTCGCCACCATCCCGGTCCTCGACGGTGCCGGCTGGAGTGACGACGGCACCCAAAGCGTGGTGCGGGTGGACGCGCACCAGGTCGCCGACTGGGTGGCCGGCCTGCTGAACGATCAGGCCCAGGGCAAGACCGAGGAGCTCGCGTACACGCCCGCCAAGACCACCGCCAGCGTCGTCAACGACACCGACATCAACGGCCTGGCCGCGGCGGTCGCAGATGTGTTGAGCTCCAAGGGCTTTGCCACCGGCACAGTGGGCAACAACGACGGTGGGCATGTGCAGGCCAGCCAGGTGCGGGCAGCCAAGACCGACGACCTCGGTGCGCAGGAGGTGTCCAAGGAACTCGGCGGGTTGCCGGTGGTCCCGGATACGTCGCTGGCACCCGGAGCGGTCAAGGTGGTGCTGGCCAACGACTACACCGGTCCGGGCTCCGGGCTGTCCGGCAGCGGAACGATCATGCCCGCCAAGCTCTCCGACCAAGCGGCCGCCGCCGACCCCAATGTCCCGGCGCCCTCGCCGATCCTCACCGCCGGCTCGGACAAGCCGGAGTGCATAAACTGACCAAGCGGTGCATGAATCGACGCTGACGACGCTTTCTGGGGCGATCCTGGATCCGATGTTGCGGGCCGACCCCGTCGGTCCGCGCATCACGTACTACGACGACGCGTCCGGCGAGCGCATCGAGCTGTCCGCGGTGACGCTGGCGAACTGGGCCGCCAAGACCGGCAACCTGTTGCGCGACGAGCTCGGCGCCGGGCCGGCCAGCCGGATCGCGATCCTGTTGCCGGCCCACTGGCAGACGGCGGCGGTCTTGTTCGGGGCCTGGTGGATCGGCGCCGAGGCCGTGCTCGCATCGAGCGACCCGGGTCCCCTCGATGTGGCGCTGTGCACCGCCGACCGGCTGGAGCAGGCCGACGACGCGGCCGCGGGAGGCGAGGTGGCGGTGCTGTCGCTGGATCCGTTCGGCCGCCCGGCGCCCGATCTGCCGATCGGTGTCACCGACTATGCGACGGCGGTGCGCGTGCACGGCGACCAAATAGTTCCGGAGCGCAATCCCGGCCCCGCGCTGGATGGCCGGGCGGCCGCGGAGATTCTGGCCGACTGTGAGAATTCCGCGGCGGCACGGGGTTTGACGTCGAAGGACCGCGTGCTGTCTACCGCATCATGGCCCGGGCCCGCCGAGTTGGTGGATCACCTGCTGGCCATCTTGGCCGTGGGCGGGTCGTTGGTGCAGGTGGCCAATCCCGATCCCGCGACTCTGCAGCGCCGGATCGAGACGGAAAAGGTGACCCGTGTCCTCTGACCCATTCATATTGATATCGCAATATTTCAATGTTACCGTCGGGAAAGCAGCAGCTGACGCCGTGACGACAGGGAGGTAAGGCAATGGCGGGGTTCGGGCTATTGGCAAAGGCGGCCGGGACGGTGTTCACCGGCCTGGTCGGCGTGACGGCCTACGAGGTGGTGCGCAAAGCCGTGGCCAAGGCGCCGCTGCACGAGACCGCGGTGTCGGCGGCGGAGCTGGGATTGCGCGGCACCCGCAAGGCCGAGGAAGCCGCCGAGTCGGCCCGCCTCAAGCTCGCCGACGTCATGGCCGAAGCCCGCGAACGTGTCGGCGAGGAGGCGCCCACCCCGTCCATCAGCGACGTTCACGAGCACTGATCGCTTGATACAAGCCAACGATCCTGTCCTGGCGGTGATTTCGGACGCGGCCGGACGCATGCGGGTGTCGGTCGAGTGGGTCCGCGGCAACTCGCGACGCGCAGTCGCGGTCGAAGAGGCCGTCGCCAAAGAGAACGGCGTGCGCACCGTGCACGCCTACCCGCGCACCGGGTCCGTCGTCGTGTGGTATTCGCCGCAGCGCTGCGACCGCCCCGCGATATTGGCGGCGATCAGCGGCGCCGAACATGTTGCCGCCGAACTGATACCGGCCCGGGCACCGCATTCGTCCGAGATCCGCAACGCCGACGTGCTGCGCATGGTCATCGGCGGTGCCGCGCTGGCGCTGCTCGGCGTGCGCCGCTACGTGTTCGCCCGGCCACCGCTGCTGGGCCCGAGCGGCCGGGTGGTGGCCACCGGCGTCACGGTCTTCACCGGTTACCCGTTCCTGCGCGGCGCGTTGCGCTCGCTGCGTTCCGGTAAAGCCGGCACCGATGCGCTGGTGTCCGCGGCGACCGTGGCCAGCCTGATCCTGCGCGAGAACGTGGTCGCGCTGACCGTGCTGTGGTTGCTCAATATCGGTGAGTACCTTCAGGATCTGACGCTGCGCCGGACCCGGCGGGCCATCTCCGACCTGCTTCGCGGCAGCCAGGACACCGCGTGGATCCGGCTCACCGAGGGTCCGCGCGCGGGTACCGAGATACAGGTGCCGATCGACAGCGTGGAGATCGGCGACGAGGTGGTGGTCCACGACCATGTCGCGATACCCGTGGACGGGGAGGTGGTCGACGGCGAGGCGGTCGTCGACCAATCCGCGATCACCGGGGAAACCCTGCCGGTCAGCGTCGTGGTGGGCTCGCGCGTGCACGCCGGTTCGGTCGTGGTGCGCGGACGCCTCGTGGTGCGCGCGGAGGCCGTCGGCAACCAAACCACCATCGGCCGCATCATCGCCCGCGTCGAGGAGGCCCAGCACGATCGGGCACCCATCCAGACGGTCGGCGAAAACTTCTCTCGCCGTTTCGTTCCCACCTCGTTCGTCGTCTCGGCGATCACCCTGGCGATCACCGGTGACGTCCGCCGGGCGATGACCATGCTGCTGATCGCGTGCCCGTGCGCGGTGGGTCTGGCCACCCCGACCGCGATCAGCGCCGCGATCGGCAACGGCGCGCGCCGCGGCATCCTGATCAAGGGCGGCTCCCACCTGGAGCAGGCCGGTCGGGTCGACGCGATCGTCTTCGACAAGACCGGGACCCTGACCGTCGGGCGTCCCGTTGTCACGAATATCGTTGCGATGCACAAGGATTGGCAGCCCGAGCAGGTGCTGGCGTACGCGGCCAGCTCGGAGATTCACTCGCGCCACCCGCTGGCCGAAGCGGTGATCCGCTCGACCGAGGAACGCCACATCACGATCCCGCCGCACGAGGAGTGCGAGGTGCTGGTGGGCCTGGGCATGCGGACCTGGGCCGACGGCCGGACCCTGCTGCTGGGCAGCCCCGGGCTGCTGCGGGCCGAAAAGGTGAAGGTGTCGAAGAAGGCCTCGGAGTGGGTCGACAAGCTGCGGAACGAGGCGGAAACACCGCTGCTGCTCGCGGTGGACGGCACCCTGGTGGGGCTGATCAGCCTGCGCGACGAGGTGCGACCCGAGGCGGCCGCGGTGCTGAAGGAGTTGCGGGCCAACGGGATTCGCCGCATCGTCATGCTCACCGGCGATCATCCCGACATCGCCCGGGTGGTCGCCGCCGAGCTCGGCATCGACGAGTGGCGCGCCGAGGTGATGCCGGAGGACAAACTCGAGGTGGTGCGTGAACTGCAGGGCGAGGGCTACGTCGTCGGGATGGTCGGCGACGGCATCAACGACGCCCCGGCGCTGGCTGCCGCCGACATCGGGATCGCCATGGGATTGGCCGGCACCGACGTTGCCGTCGAAACCGCGGATGTTGCCCTGGCCAACGACGATCTGCATCGGCTGCTCGACGTGGGGGACCTCGGTTCCCGGGCGGTCGACGTGATCCGCGAGAACTACGGCATGTCCATCGCCGTCAACGCCGCCGGACTGGTCATCGGCGCGGGCGGGGCGCTCTCCCCCGTGCTGGCCGCGATCCTGCACAACGCGTCGTCGGTTGCGGTGGTGGCCAACAGCTCCCGTCTCATCCGGTATCGCCTCGACTAGGCGCCCGCACAGCCACGGTCCGGGCCCGAGGACCGTATCGTTATTCTGTCTAATCATGGCGCGCACCGACAACGACAGCTGGGACCTGGCGACCAGCGTGGGAGCCACGGCCACCATGGTCGCGTCGGGCAGGGCCCGGGCCACCCGAGAAGCGCTGATCGACGATCGGTTCGCCGAGCCGCTGGTGCGCGCGGTGGGCGTGGACTTCTTCACCCGGTGGGCCACCGGCGAGCTCGAATCCGCGGACGTCGACGTTCCCGGCGCCCCGTGGGGCATGCAACGCATGACCGACATCCTTGCGGCGCGCACGCGCTACATCGACGCCTTCTTCGCCGAGGCGCTGGGCGCGGGCATCCGCCAGGTGGTCATCCTGGCCGCCGGCCTCGACGCGCGCGGCTACCGCGTGCCGTGGGCACCGGGGACGACGGTGTTCGAGATCGACCAGCCCCAAGTCATCGAATTCAAGACCGCGACGATCGCCGCGCTCGGCGCCGCGCCCACGGCCGACGTCCGGGCCGTGCCGATCGACCTCCGCGACGATTGGCCATCGGCGCTTCGGCAGGCGGGGTTCGACACCGGCCGACCCGCGGCGTGGGCCGCGGAGGGCCTGCTCGGCTTTCTGCCGGCGGACGCCCAGGATCGGTTGCTGGACAACGTCACCGCGCTCAGTGCCGACGGCAGCCGGCTGGTCGCCGAGGTCTTTGTGAATTCGGGCGTCACCGGAGAGGCGTTGAACGCCGCCACCCGCAAATGGCGGGAGAACGGGCTCGACGTCGAACTCGAGAATCTGGGCTTTCCCGGCGAACGCAACGACGTCGCCGCTTACCTGCAAGGCCACGGCTGGCGCACCGTCCGCACCCCGCTGAATCAGTTGCTGGGCGACAACGGACTACCGCTGCAGTCCAGCGACGCCGAGGCGCCCTTCGGCAGGAACTACTACTGCACCGCCGTGTTGCACACGCCGGTTTAGGGAGAGGCCGACATGCCAAACAGCGAGCCGAACAGCAAGCCCGCGAAGCCCCTCGACGGATTCCGGGTGCTCGATTTCACCCAGAATGTGGCCGGGCCATTGGCCGGCCAGGTGCTGGCCGACCTGGGTGCGGAGGTCATCAAGATCGAGGCGCCCGGCGGTGAGGCGTCCCGCCAGATCACCGCGGTCCTTCCCGGGCGCCCGCCGCTGGCCACGTATTTCCTGCCGAACAACCGCGGCAAGAAGTCGGTGACAGCGGACCTGACCGACCACGACGTCAAGCAGCAGATACTGCGGCTCGCCGACACCGCCGACGTCGTGCTGGAAGGGTTTCGCCCCGGCGTCATGGAACGAATGGGGTTGGGGCCCACCGACTTGCAATCACGCAACCCCAAACTGATCTATGCCCGCCTGAGCGCTTTCGGCGGCAACGGCCCGCACGGCACGCGGCCGGGCGTCGACCTGATGGTCGCGGCCGAGGCCGGCATGACCACCGGGATGCCCACGCCCACGGGCAAACCGCAGATCATCCCGTTCCAGCTCGTCGACAACGCCAGCGGTCACGTCCTGGCCGAGGCGGTGCTGGCCGCGCTGCTCAACCGCGAGCGTCACGGGGTGGCCGACGTGGTCCGGGTCGCGATGTACGACGTCGCGGTGGGGCTGCAAGCCAACCAGCTCACGATGCACCTGAACAAGCCCAGCGAGCCGGCCAAACCCAAGCCAGAAACCAAGCCGGAAATCAAGCCGGAAATCAAGCCAGATGCCAAGAAGCGCAAGGGAGTTGGTTTCGCCACGCAGCCGTCGGACGCCTTTCGGGCATCCGACGGGTATCTCGTCCTGTCCGCCTATGTGCCCAAGCATTGGGCCAAGCTGTGCGAGATCATCGGACGGCCCGATCTGCTCGACGACGAGCGTTTCGTCGACCAGCGCGCGCGGGCGCTGAATTATCCGGAGCTGACCGAGGAACTCGAGTCGGCCCTGGCCGCCAAGACCGCCGCGGAGTGGGTCGAGCTGCTGCACGAGGGCGGCCTGATGGCCTGCCTCGCCTACAGCTGGAAGCAGGTCGTCGATACCCCCCTGTTCGCCGAGAACGACCTGGCCCTGCGCGTCGGCAGTGGTGACGAGGCCATCACGGTGATCCGCACCCCGGCGCGCTACTCCAGCTTCGACGCCGTGAACACCGATCCCCCGCCCGCCGCGGGAGCGCACAACGACAGGTACCTCAGGGCGCCGGAGACGGCGAAGTAGGCGCGTTCAGGCGCCCGGCAGCCGGACGACCTGAACGAAGAACTCGTCGATCTGCCGGACCGCCTTCATGAACTGGTCGAGGTCCACCGGCTTGGTGACGTAGGCATTGGCGTGCAGATTGTAGCTGCGCAGGATGTCTTCCTCCGCCGAGGAAGTGGTCAGCACGACGACTGGAATGCGGCAGAGGTCGGAGTCGGACTTGATCTTTTCCAGCAGCTGGCGCCCATCGTATTTCGGCAGGTTCAGATCGAGCAGGATCAGGTCCGGGCGCACCGCGTCCTCGTACCCGTTGCGCTGATAGAGGTAGTTCAGGCCCTCTTCGCCGTCGTGTGCGACGTGCAGATTGTTTTGAAGTTTGTTGTGCTCGAACGCTTCCCGAGTGATGAGCTCGTCTCCTGGATCGTCTTCGACGAGCAGGATGTCAATTGGTCTGCCGGCATGTGTCAAGGTCGCGCTCCTTCTAAGGTTTCCCGATGTTGTGCGCCGAGGGCAATCGGCAGAGTGAATTCGAAGCGGGTCCCGCCGGTGTAGGACGTGTCGATTCGGATCGTGCCATTATGGTGCTCGACGATTTTCTTGCACATGGCAAGACCCATGCCCGTTCCGGCGTACTGCTCACGGCCGTGCAGGCGTTGAAAGATGGTGAAGACCTTCTCGGCGAACTCCTCGGCGATGCCGATGCCGTTGTCCGACACGCTCAGCACCCACTGGCCATCGCGCTCACCGCTGCCCGCCTGGCATTCGATGACGACGCGCGGCGCGCGATCGGCGAGCCGGAATTTCACCGCATTGCCAATGAGGTTCTGCCACAACATGCTCAGCAGCGTGGGGTCGCCGACGATCCGCGGCAACCGCTGTGTGGGCCGCACGATCTCGGCGCCCGATTCCTGGATCGCGACGGCCAGGTTCTCCAGCGCGGTGTCCAGCGCGGCATCGAGGTCAACCTCGGTGTGCACGCTGCCCAGCCGGCCGACCCGGGAGAAGGTGAGCAGGTCGTTGATGAGCACCTGCATCCTCTTGGCGCCGTCGACCGCGTATCCGATGTACTCGAGGCCGCGCTCGTCGAGCTGGTCGCCATATCGCTTCTCCAGCAATTGGCAGAACGACGCGACCTTTCGCAGGGGTTCTTGCAGATCGTGCGACGCGACGTAGGCGAACTGCTCGAGTTCGGTGTTCGAACGGCGCAATTCGACCGCCCGCTCGTGCAATTGCGTTCGGGCCGAATGGATTGCGTCGAGTTCCTCCATCAGCCGCTGTCGCATGTTCTCCACGTCGGTAGCGATGCCGCGAATGTCCTTCGGCCGCCGCGGGGGCACGATGACTTCGCCGAAATCCCCCTTGGTGATCCGCCGGCAGGCGGCGGCCAGCGCGGCCAGCGGTAGGGTGACGGTGCTTCGAACCAGGGCCGCCAGGGCTCCCGCGGTCACGACGAACAGCAGCAGGATCGCGACCAGTACCCCGTTGCGCCAGTCCTGGGCGCTCTTCAGCTCGGCGGCGGTATTGTCCCACGTCTGGAACAGGTGCGTGTTTTGCATGTCGAAAAGCTCACGCAGATGGTCGAATTCGGCCTTGCCACGGTCCGCGGCGGCACCGCTGATGACGGTGGGAGTGTTTGGGGCCACGCTGGCGATGAGCGGCTCGGTGTAATTCGCCCGCCAGACGCCGGCGGCCCTCTCGATGGCGTCGAGGTCGGCCATCAGGTCGGCGTGCCTGCCAAGGTGGCGCCGGATGTCTTCTGCCGCAGCCACTTCGGCGCGTTGCCCGTCGTAGTAGGGCGCCAGGAACTGGCGATTGGCGGAGATCAGATACCCGCGGACGCCGATTTCCTGGTCGCGCAGCGCCGCCTGCAATTGGCTCGCGGCCAGGCGAGCCGGCCGAATGTTGTCGCTCAGCTCGCGCGACACCCCGTCGGTGCGATTGAGCAATACATATCCGGTCAGCGCGCCGACAAGCACCACCGCGCCCATGATGGACAGGACCACGACCTGCCATCCCAGCACGGTGAGCCGTGGTTCGCGCACCGGAGTGTCGGGGGCGGTCGTCACCTGGCGGTCCGCTCGACGCGGAGCACCGCGATATCGTCGGTGAGCCCGCCGTGGGATCGGGCGCGCTCCTCGGCGCCGTCGATGAGCGCGTCGACGAACACCGGGCCCGGCAGTCCCGCGAGCGACCGGCCCAGCTCGAGCAGGCCGTCCTCGCCGAGGCGCCGGTCGCCCTGCCCCGAATGTCCCTCGAACAGTCCGTCGGTGAGCAGCAGGAGCGCATGATCGACGGGCAGCTCCACCTTGTGCTCGGGCCAGTCGTCGGCGCGCAGGCCCAGAGCCGGCCCGAAATCCGGCTCGACCCAATCCACCGTGCCGGGGCCGTGCAGCAACATCCCGGGATGACCGGCCCGCACCGTGACAATGGGTGAGCCGTCGGGCGGTATCGCGAGGCTGAGCACGGTCGCGAAGAGGCCGATCTCGGCGCGTTCGGCGTGCAGCACCCGCTCCAGCTGCCGCATCCGGTCCGCACCGTGGACGCCGGCGAAGGCGAGCGTGCGCCAGGCGATCCGCAGCGCCGCGCCCAACGCCGCCTCGTCCGGCCCGTGCCCGGCGACGTCGCCGATCAGCACGTGCACCACCCGGTCGGGAGTTTGTACGACGTCGTAGAAGTCACCGCACAACAGCGCCTTCTCGCGGCTTGGGCGGTAGCGGGCGATGATGTCGACGCCTGGGTCGTCGAGCAGCAGCGGGGACGGCAGTAGGCCGCGCTCGAGCAACGCGTTCTCCCGCGCGCGAACCTGGCTGGCACGCAGGTCCGCGGCGATGAGCTCGGCACGTTTGCGCTCGATCGCGTACAGCAGCGCGCGGCGCAGCATCTCGGGCTCGACGGACCCCTTGATCAGGTAGTCCTGCGCGCCGGCGGCGACCGCCTTCGCGCCGAACAGCTCGTCGTCGCGCCCGGTCAGCACGACGATCGGGACGGTGGGATCGCGTGTGGCGATGCGGTCGAGCGCATCGATTCCGCTGGCATCGGGCAGGTTCAGGTCCAGCAGCACGCAATCGGGGCGCGTGGCCGACAGCTCGCGCTCCGCGTCCGCCATCGATTGCGCCCAGACCATCTTGATGTCGGCGACGGCGTCCGAGATCAGCTCGTCCACCAGCACCGCGTCGGCTCGATCGTCCTCGACCAACAGCAAAGACAACGTCCGCCGATCCATCGATGACTCAGCGGCCGCGGCCCGTGCCGGGATCAGTTGGCGGTCATGTTGTGCACGCACGGACGACCGTGTCCCTCATTCAGACCCCCTGGCCGCCGCGGCAAACCTGCGCTGGCTCGAGTGTTATGACGTTCGCGATAATAACCGGCGCCGCCGGTGTCCCACATGCGATTTGGAGAATGTCTAACGAATTGGCAAGCAGCCGCCAATCAGCCCGGCATCGGCCCGCCACCAGCGCGGTTTCAGCGCAGCAGCGCCCGCGACATCACGACCCGCTGGATCTGGTTGGTGCCCTCGTAGATCTGGGTGATCTTGGCATCGCGCATCATCCGCTCGACCGGGAAATCGGTGGTGTATCCGGCGCCGCCGAACAGCTGCACGGCCGCCTCGGTCACGTCCATCGCGGTGTCGGAGGCGAAGCACTTCGCGGCCGCGGAGATGAATCCGAGATTCGGCTCGCCGCGTTCGGCCCGTGCGGCGGCGCTGTACACCATCAGCCGGGCCGCTTCGACCTTCATCGCCATGTCGGCCAGTTCGAACTGCACCCCCTGGAACTCGGAGATCGACTGCCCGAACTGCTTGCGGTCCTTGGTGTAGGCGACGGCGGCATCCAGCGCGCCCTGTGCCAGGCCCACGGCCTGCGCACCCACGGTGGGGCGGGTGTGGTCGAGGGTCTGCAGCGCGGTTTTGAACCCGGTGCCGGGTTCGCCGATGATCCGATCGCCCGGGATGCGGCAGTTCTCGAAGTACAACTCGGTGGTGGGCGAACCCTTGATGCCCATCTTCTTTTCCTTCGGACCGACGCTGAACCCCTCGTCGTCCTTGTGCACCATGAACGCCGAGATGCCGTTGGCGCCGCGGTCCGGATCGGTCACTGCCATCACCGTGTACCAGGTCGACTTGCCGCCGTTGGTGATCCAACACTTGGTGCCGTTGAGAATCCAGTGATCCCCGTCGGCTTTGGCCCGGGTCCGCATCGACGCCGCGTCACTGCCCGCTTCGCGCTCGCTCAAGGCGTAGGAGGCCATCGCCCCCTCGGTGGCCAGCGACGGCAGCACCTGCTTCTTCAGCTCCTCGGAACCCTGCAGGATCAGGCCCATGGTGCCCAGTTTGTTGACGGCGGGAATCAGCGAGGCGGACCCGTCGACGCGCGCGACCTCTTCGATCACGATGCACGCCGCGACCGAGTCCGCGCCCTGACCGCCGTACTCCTCGGGAATGTGGACGGCGTTGAAGCCGGACGCGTTCAGCGCGTCGAGGGCCTCCTGCGGAAAGCGTGAATTCTCGTCCACGTCGGCGGCGTGCGGGGCGATCTCTTTTTCCGCCAGCGCCCGAATCGCCGCCCGCAGCTCCTGGTGCTCCTCGGGCAATTGGAACAGGTCGAATGTGGGGTCTCCGGCCCACTGAGCCATCTTGGCCTCCTTGCACTCTGCCAAATTTGCCCGGCTTCTTCACGGGCCTTACCAGGCCCGCCTCGTCGCCGGGCTACTGGCCGGTAACTTTACCCTGACCCTCCCGCAGCGCCGCATCCTTGGCCCGCACGCTCTCGGCCAGCTCCTCGGCAAAAGCGACGAGCCGCGCGCGCAGCGCCGGGTCGGACGATCCGAGAATGCGCACGGCCAGCAGGCCCGCGTTGCGGGCGCCACCGATGGAGACCGTGGCGACCGGCACGCCCGCCGGCATCTGCACGATCGAGAGCAGGGAATCGAGGCCGTCCAGCCGCGCCAGCGGCACCGGCACGCCGATCACCGGCAGCGGCGTCGCCGAGGCGACCATCCCGGGCAGGTGGGCCGCGCCGCCGGCGCCGGCGATGATCACCTCGATGCCCCGGTCGGCCGCGCCGCGTGCGTACTCGAGCATCTCCGCCGGGGTGCGGTGCGCCGAGACGACGCGCACCTCGGTCGGTACGTCGAACTCGGCCAGCGCCGCCGCCGCGTCGGCCATCACCGGCCAGTCGCTGTCGCTGCCCATGATCACCGCGACCCGGGGTTGGTCAGTCATGTGGATCCCATCCGTCGGCCCATTGCCCGTGTGACAACCAGTGTGCGGCCAGCTCGGCGCGTTCACGCAGCTTCGCCAGGCCGGCGGTATCGGTGCCCGGGAAACTGCCCAGGAAATTGATGTGCCCGACCTTGCGTCCGGGGCGTTCGGCCTTGCCGTAGAGGTGAACGCGGGCGTCGGGCATGCGCGCAAAGAGATGGTGCAACCGTTCGTCGGCGGCCATCGCCGGCGGCTGCGCGGCACCGAGCACGTTGGCCATCACCGTGACCGGCGCGATGGCGTCGGTGTCGCCCAGCGGATAGTCCAGCACCGCGCGCAGATGCTGCTCGAACTGGCTGGTGCGGGCCCCGTCCATGGTCCAGTGCCCGGAATTGTGCGGCCGCATCGCGAGCTCGTTGACCAGCAGCGCGCCGTCGACCGTCTCGAACAGCTCGACCGCGAGCACGCCGACGACGCCGAGGTCGGCGGCCAGCCGCAATGCCAGCTCTTGCGCGGCCGACGCGAGGTCCTCGGGCAGCTCCGGAGCGGGCGCGATGACCTGCACGCAGATCCCGTCCCGCTGCACGGTCTCGACGACCGGCCACGCCGCCCCCTGACCGAACGGCGAGCGCGCCACCAGAGCCGACAGTTCGCGGCGCAGGTTCACCTGCTCCTCGGCCATCACCGGCACGCGAGAGGCCAGGAAGCTCGCCGCGATCTCGCGGGCGTGCGACGGGTCGCGGGCCATCCGCACCCCGCGCCCGTCGTATCCGCCGCGGACCGCTTTCACGACCACGGGGCCGGCTATGCGCCGCGCAAAGTTGTCGAGTTCGTCGACACTCCGGATCTCGGCATAGCGGGGCACCGGGGCTCCGAGGGCCTCCATCCGCCGCCGCATGACGAGCTTGTCCTGGGCGTGCACCAGCGCCTGCGGAGGGGGCGCCACATTGACGCCTTCCGCGACGAGCTTGTCCAGCAGTTCGGTCGGGACGTGCTCGTGGTCGAAGGTCAGCACGTCGGCTCCGGCGGCGACCCGGCGCAGATCTTCGAGATCGGTGTGCGAGCCGATCACCACGTCGGCACTGACCTGCGCGGCCGATTCGTCGGGGGCGGTCGCCAGCACGCGCAGCGTCTGCCCCAGCGCGATGGCGGCCTGATGCGTCATACGGGCCAGCTGCCCGCCACCGACCATGGCGACGACGGGCGCGGTGCGCGGCGGGCGTGAACTCGGCACGGCCATCATGGTGTCACGGCGCACAGTCCCGTGCTCGAGGCGTGTTGACCGGCTCTGACACACAATCGTTATGTACCATTTTGCGTCGATTTTGCGTCCGTACGTACACTCACGTGTTGTGTCCTTCGCCGAAGCCACAATCGCGCGCTTGCCCGGGATCATTCAGCCGTATGCGCAGCGCCATCATGAACTGATCAAATTCGCCATCGTCGGCGGCACCACGTTCATCATCGACTCGGCGATTTTCTACACGCTGAAGCTGACGATTCTGGAGCCCAAGCCGGTGACCGCCAAGGTCATCGCGGGCATCGTCGCCGTCATCGCGTCCTACGTGCTGAACCGGGAATGGAGCTTCCGCGACCGCGGCGGCCGCGAGCGACACCACGAGGCGCTGCTGTTCTTCGCGTTCAGCGGTGTCGGCGTGCTGCTCTCCATGGCCCCGCTGTGGATCTCCAGCTACGTCCTGCAGCTCCGGGTACCGACGGTGTCGCTGACCGCGGAGAACATCGCCGACTTCATCTCGGCGTACATCATCGGCAACCTGCTGCAGATGGCGTTCCGGTTCTGGGCGTTCCGGCGCTGGGTGTTTCCCGACGAGTTCGCGCGCAGCCCCGACAAGGCGCTGGAATCCGCCCTCACCGCGGGTGGTATCGCCGAAATCTTCGAGGACGAGATCGAGGGCGGCAACGTCACCCTGTTGCGGGCGTGGCGCAACAGGGCGAGCCGCCGCGGCGACGTAGGCCGGGCGACTCAGCTCGGCGATTCCTCGGACCCCAGGGTGTCGAAGACTTCGTGATACAGCAGCGCGTGCACCTCGCGCAGGCGCGGAATGTCGTAGAACTCCAACGGATCCTGTGACGCCGACTCGATAATCAGCGTGCCGGTGCGAAACATTCGCTCGACGATCTTGTCCCGGAATTCCACGCTGTTGATCCGCGCCAACGGAATGTCGATCCCGCTGCGGGTCAGCACCCCGTGCCGGAACATCACCCGCCGGTTGGTGACGACGAAATGAGTCGTCAGCCAGCTCAGGAACGGCCATAGCGTCAGCCAGCCGACGATCACCAGCCAGATCCCCCATATGACGCCGTAGATGATGTTCTTGGCGAGCTGCCCCCAATGCGTCGAGTTGAGGTAGCCCGACCCGAACGCCGCGATAGCGGTCACCACGATGAGTACGACGACGGGCCAGATCAAGCGCTTCCAGTGCGGGTGGCGGTGAATGACGACCTGTTCGCCGGCGGCCAGGGCGTTGTCCGGGTAGCTCATGGTCGCGAAGTTACCGCTTCCTAACGTAGATGCACCACGTCGCCCGCGGAAACGACGACGGTCTCCCCGTCCGTTTCCACGCATAACCTGCCCTGGTCGTCGACGGCGCTCGCGGTCCCGACGACTTCCCGGCCGCCGGGCAGTTCGGCGCGCACCCGCGTGCCGATGGTCAGGCTGCGGGCTCGGTAATCCGCGGCCAGCTGCCAGTCGGCCCCACGTGCGAGCCGCCAGGCGGTGATGCGGCCGCCGAGCTCACGCAACACGGCGCGGACCAACGTGTCGCGATCGGGCGCGGCCACTCCGAGGTCGAGCAGCGACGTGGGCGCAATGGCCCCGGACCCATCGACCTCGTCGGGTGCCTGAGTTACGTTGAGCCCCAAGCCAATTACCACAACCGGCTTGGCGACCTCGGCGAGAATCCCGGCCAGCTTGCCGCCTCCGGCCACCACGTCGTTGGGCCACTTGAGACCCGCTTGGACACCGGCCGCGTCGAGCACCGGGGCCACCGCGTCGACGACCGCCACACCGGTGGCCAGCGACAGCCAGCCCCACCCCGCGGTCGGGACGTCGACGACGCTCACGCCGACCGACATGGTGATCTGGGCGCGCGGGGAGGCCGACCATCCGCGGCCGTGGCGTCCGCGGCCGGCGGTCTGATGCTCGGCGATCAACACCGCCCCCGCGACGTCGACACCCGACGCCGCCCGCGCCAGGAGGTCGGCGTTGGTGGAGCCGGTTTGTTCGACGACGTCGAGCTGTCGCCAGCCCAGCCCCGTCCCGATCAGGTCGGCGCGCAACGCGGCCTCATCCAACGGTTGCCGAAGCGATTCGCGGTCCGTCACTCCACCCAGCCTAAGCACCGGCGGCGCATGGGCTGCCGATACCATCGAGACCCATGACAAGCGTTAGGGACCACACGGCTGAGCCCGCGGCTGAGCACAGCATCGACATCCACACCACCGCGGGCAAGCTGGCCGAGCTGCACAAGCGCCGCGAAGAGGCACTGCATCCGGTCGGTGAAGAGGCCGTAGAGAAGGTGCACGCCAAGGGCAAGCTGACCGCCCGGGAGCGCATCCTCGCCCTGCTGGACGAGGACTCGTTCGTCGAGCTCGATGCGCTGGCCAAGCACCGCAGCACCAATTTCGGTCTGGAGAAGAACCGCCCGCTCGGCGACGGCGTCATCACCGGCTACGGCACCATCGACGGCCGCGACGTATGCATCTTCAGCCAGGACGCCACGGTGTTCGGCGGCAGCCTCGGCGAGGTGTATGGCGAGAAGATCGTCAAGGTGCAGGAGCTGGCCATCAAGACCGGGCGCCCGCTGATCGGCATCAACGACGGTGCCGGCGCGCGCATCCAGGAGGGCGTCGTCTCGCTGGGCCTGTACAGCAAGATCTTCCGCAACAACATCCTGGCCTCCGGTGTCATCCCGCAGATCTCGCTGATCATGGGGGCCGCGGCGGGCGGGCACGTGTACTCGCCGGCCCTGACCGACTTCGTGGTGATGGTCGATCAGACCAGCCAGATGTTCATCACCGGGCCCGACGTCATCAAGACCGTCACGGGCGAGGACGTCACCATGGAGGAGCTCGGCGGCGCCCACACCCACATGGCCAAGTCGGGCACGTTGCACTACGTGGCCTCCGGCGAGCAGGACGCGTTCGAATGGGTCCGCGACCTGCTGAGCTACCTGCCGCCCAACAACGCCACCGATCCGCCCCGCTACGCCGCGCCCATCCCGGCGGGCGCCATCGAGGAGAACCTCACCGACGAGGACATCGAGCTGGACACGCTGATCCCCGACTCGCCCAACCAGCCCTACGACATGCACGAGGTGATCACCCGCATCCTCGACGAGGACGAGTTCCTGGAAATCCAGGGCGGTTACGCCCAGAACATCGTCGTCGGGTTCGGTCGGATCGAGGGCCGGCCGGTGGGGATCGTGGCCAACCAGCCGACGCACTTCGCCGGCTGCCTGGACATCGACGCCTCCGAGAAGGCGGCGCGGTTCGTGCGCACCTGCGACTGCTTCAACATCCCGATCGTGATGCTGGTCGACGTGCCCGGCTTCCTGCCGGGCACCGGCCAGGAATACAACGGCATCATCCGGCGCGGCGCCAAGCTGCTGTTCGCCTACGGCGAGGCCACGGTCCCGAAGATCACCGTCATCACCCGCAAGGCCTACGGCGGCGCCTACTGCGTCATGGGCTCCAAGGACATGGGCTGCGACGTCAACATCGCCTGGCCGACGGCGCAGATCGCGGTGATGGGCGCCTCGGGCGCCGTCGGGTTCGTCTACCGCAAGCAGCTGTCGGAGGCCGCCAAGGAAGGCAAGGACGTCGACGCGCTGCGGCTGCAGCTGCAGCAGGAGTACGAGGACACGCTCGTCAACCCCTACGTCGCGGCCGAGCGCGGATACGTCGACGCGGTGATCCCGCCGTCGCACACGCGCGGCTACATCGGCACGGCGCTGCGTCTGCTGGAGCGCAAGATCTCGCACCTGCCGCCCAAGAAGCACGGGAACATCCCACTGTGAGCCCGGATATCCAAGAGACTCAGCAGCCGCACGAGCCGCACATCCAGATCCTCAAGGGGCAACCCACCGCCGAGGAGTTGGCCGCACTGATCGCCGTGCTGGGCGCCGCCGGCGCTGCGCCGGAACCGCCCCCGGCCGAGCGCACCCGCTGGGGCCTCCCCGTCGACCGGTTGCGTTTTGCGATGACGAACTACCAGCGGCTCACCATGCAGCAGATGACTCATATGAAGCAGTGACCCGGCTGGTGCTGGCGTCGGCCTCGGCCGGCCGGCTCAAGGTGCTGCGCCAGGCCGGCGTCGATCCGCTGGTCGTCGTCTCCGGGGTCGACGAGGATGCGGTGGCCGCGGCCCTGGGCCCGGACGCATCGCCCGGTGACGTCGTGTGCGCGCTGGCGGTGGCCAAGGCCGACGAGGTCGCCGGCAGGCTGGATGGCGGCATCGCCGCGGATTGCGTTGTCATCGGCTGTGATTCGATGCTTCACATCAACGACCAGTTGTGCGGTAAGCCGCAATCCGTCGCCGCCGCTCGTCAGATGTGGCAGTCGATGGCGGGCCGGGCCGGCCGGCTCTATACCGGCCATTGCGCTATCCGATTGGTGGACAACGAAATCGTTCATCGTGACGCGGAAACATCTATCACCACTGTGCGTTTCGGTAAACCATCACCCGATGACCTCGAGGCCTACCTTGCCGTCGGGGAGTCATTGCGGGTCGCCGGAGGGTTCACGCTCGACGGCCTGGGCGGCTGGTTCATCGACGGTGTCGACGGCGACCCGTCGGCTGTGGTGGGCCTAGGGCTGCCGCTGACGCGATCGCTGCTCGGCCGCGCGGGCCTGTCGATCGCCGCGCTGTGGGCGGACAATCCGCTCGGCTAGCACCGTCCGCGGTAGAACCGGGTCCCGCGGGAGCGGGCGAGGCCCCAAGCGCTGCAACCGAATCCACTCCCACTCCGGGGCTTCAGGATGTTTCGGGTACGTTCAGTTATATTAATGGCCATGTGGACGTTACCGCCGCCCACGAACCCATTCAGATCAGCGGCCACGGGCCGGGTCGCCGCGGTCACCGCCGCAAGAAAACGCCGCTGCCGTGGTTGAAATCGGTAACCGCACAGACCTTGGCGTAGCGTTCGACGAGCTCGATGCCAAGATCAACGCGGGCATGAAGGCCTATGCGATTCCGGGCGTCGCGGTTGCCGTGTGGGCCGGCGGCCAAGAATACGTCAAGGGCTACGGGGTTACAAACGTCGACCATCCGTTGCCTGTCGACGGCGACACCGTCTTCCGAATCGGTTCTACCACAAAGACTTTCACAGGCACCGCGATGATGCGGCTGGTCGAGCAGGGCGAGGTAGACCTGGATTCACACGTGCGTCGCTTTGTCCCCGACTTCGCGGTGGCCGACGAGTCAGCCAGCGCCACGGTGACCGTGCGCCAACTGCTCAACCACACTGCGGGCTGGGATGGTCGCAATGGGCAGGACTTCGGGCGCGGCGACGACGCGGTGGCGCGCTACGTCAACTCGATGACACGTTTACCGCAGCTGACTCCTCCGGGAACCGCGTTCTCGTACAACAATTCGGGTCTTGTGGTGGCGGGCCGCATCATCGAGCTTGTCACCGGAACAACCTACGAGTCTGCGATGCAGAAACTGGTGCTTGACCCGCTGCAGCTGGCCCACACCCACTACTTTTCCGACCAGATAATCGGTCTGAATGTGGCGACACCTCACCAGGTGGTCGACGGCAAACCCCTGGTCGATACCGACTTTTGGGCATTCCCGCGCAGCTGCAATCCCACTGGTGGGTTGATGTCCACGGCGCGAGATCAGCTGCGCTACGCACAGTTCCACCTCGGCGACGGCAGTGCGCCCAACGGTGAGCGGACCCTGAGCCGACGGTCGCTGGAGGCGATGCGTTCGAACCCGGGCGCGGGCGGAACACTTTTTGTCGAGCTGACCGGGATGGGCGTGACCTGGATGCTGCGGCCCTCCGCGCAGAATGTGACCATCGTTGAGCACGGGGGCACCTGGAAGGGGCAACGCTCCGGTTTCGTCATGGTGCCCGATCGCAACTTTGCCATGACCGTGCTCACCAATTCCGATGGTGGATTTCATCTGATCAACGACCTTTTCGCCTGCGACTGGGCGTTGCGGAGATTCGCCGGGGTCACCAACCTGCCCGCCGAACCGCAACACCTCGGCGCCGTCGAGCTCGAGCCCTACCAGGGCAGGTACATCGCCGAGCAAGTCTCCCAAGATGGCAGCGTCGAGCAGACGGTCATCGAATTCCGGGCAAGCGACGGCCGGCTCGCCGGCACCATCGACACCGTCGACGCCAACGCGGACGGCCCAAGCAGCGTCGAACTGGGCCTCGCCTTCTACCGGCCCGACTACGGGCTCGACCTCGGACCCGACGGCAAGCCCACCGGCAGTCGATCCAACTTCGTCCGCGGACCCGACGGCAACGTCACCTGGTTCTGCAGCCAGCACGGGCGCCTGTTCCGACGCCAATAACACCGCACCGCAGAATTGGGCGGCGCTAGGGTGAGCTGATGTCCCGCACGGACGACGACAGCTGGGATCTGGCGTCCGGCGTCGGCGTCACCGCCACCATTGTCGCGGCCGGGCGCGCGCTGGCCACCAAGGACCCGCGCGGTTTGATCAACGATCCGTTCGCCGAGCCCCTGGTCCGCGCGGTGGGCCTGGATTTCTTCACCAAGCTGATGGACGGCGAACTCGGCATGTCGGCGATCGCGGATGTCTCGCCGACCGTGGCGCAGGCGATGGTGGACGGAAACGCGGTCCGCACGAAGTACTTTGACGACTACGTCCTCAACGCCACCGATGGGGGTATTCGCCAAGTGGCGATCCTCGCTTCCGGGTTGGACGCCCGGGCCTACCGTCTGCCGTGGCCGACCGGGACGGTGGTGTACGAGGTCGACCAACCACAGGTGATGGAATTCAAGACGACGACCTTGGCCGACCTGGGCGCGGAGCCCTCCGCCACGCTGCGCGCCGTGCCCATCGACCTGCGCGCGGACTGGCTCACGGCGTTGCGAGCCGCCGGCTTTGACTCGTCAGCGCCGACGGCGTGGCTGGTCGAGGGGTTACTGATTTATCTGAAGCCGGAGGCACAGGATCGGCTGTTCGACGACATCACGGCACTCAGCGCGCCCGGGAGCACGGCAGCCACCGAATTCGTTTCCAGCATCGTGGATTTCGGCGCCGAGCGAGCGCGGGCCATATCCAACCCATTCCGCGACCATGGCGTCGACGTCGACTTGGCCTCGTTGATCTACCCCGGCGAACGCAACCACGTCCTCGACTACCTCACCGGCTTGGGCTGGCAGCTCGAAGGCGTGCCGCTCGCCGAACTGTTCCGGCGCAGTGGCCTCGACGCGCCCGCTGCACACGACGACACCATCTTCATCAGCGGCACCCTGACCGACCAGCCGCGGTAACCAAACCCCCGCCGGCCGTGTCCCCTGATCGGGGGACGAAGCGTTCATCACAATTGCAGGCCGATCGGCGGAGTTTCGCCAGGCCAAATCTTCCTAGATTCAAAGTGTGCAATCGGGCGTCCCCCAGACGACGAGATCCCACACCAGAAGGGCGGAATTGTGATGCGCAAAGACGGCGATAGCTGGGATCTGGCCAGCCATGTCGGCGCGACCGCGACGCTGGTGGCCGCGGGCCGCGCCAGGGCCACCAATTCGCCCGAGCCGTTGATCGAGGACCCGTTCGCCGAGCCGTTGGTCCGCGCGGTGGGTATCGAATTCCTTGTCAAATGGGCCACCGGAGAACTCCGCGCGTCCGACGTCGACGAGCCCGAAGCCCCCTGGGGTCTGCAGCGGATGACCACCGATTTGGTGGCCCGCACTCGCTATTTCGATCAATTCCTTACCGACGCGGCGGCCACCGGAATTCGGCAGGTGGTGATCCTGGCGTCTGGGCTCGACGCGCGGGGCTACCGACTGCCGTGGCCACCGGGCATGGCGGTGTTCGAGATCGATCAGCCGGAGGTGCTGCGGTTCAAGGCCGAAACGCTGGCACGGCTGGGCGCCCAGCCCACGGCGCAGCTGCGGATGGTGCCGGCCGACCTGCGGGACGATTGGCCGGTCGCGCTGCTGCGTAGCGGATTCGACCCCGCCTTACCGACCGCCTGGATCGCCGAAGGATTGTTCGGCTATCTCCCCCCTGAAGCTCAGGATCGCCTGCTGGACAACGTCACCGGGCTCAGCGCGCCGGGAAGCCGGATGGCCATCGAGGCGTTCGTGGGGTCGGCGGAGCTGGACTCCGGGCGGGTCCAACAGATCATCCGCGGTGCGACTCGCACGTGGCGCGACCATGGATTCGATCTGGATATCTGCTCGCTGAACTATCTCGGGGCCCGCAACGAGGTCTCCGGCTATCTCGACAGCCACGGGTGGCAGTCGACCGGGACCACGGCCGCGCAGCTGCTCGCCGAGCACGGCCTGCTCGGGTTGCCCGCCGATTACGACTCGCCCTCCGACACGCCCAGCTACTACACTTCGGTTCTCGCGGCTTAAAGGGGAACACGTTGCGGATTCTGGCGGTCACGCGAGCCCACAACGCCGGGAAGACCTTGAGCGATACGTTGGACTCGCTGGCCACCTTCAGCGACGACATCTACGCGATCGACGACCGCAGCACCGACGACACCGCCGCGATTCTCGCGAACCACCCCGCTGTCACCAATGTTGTTCGCGCCCGGGCAGATCTACCGTCCACGCCATGGCTGATCCCCGAGTCCACCGGGCTGGAGCTGCTGTACCGCATGGCCGATTTCTGTCGCCCGGACTGGATGGTGATGGTCGACGCCGACTGGATTTTCCAGATCGACGTGGACATCCGTGAGGTGCTTGCGCGCACAGCGGACGACGTAGCCGCGCTGATGTGTCCGATGGTTTCCCGCTGGGATGATCCAGAATATCCGGACATGGTGCCGGTGATGGGCACCGCCGAGGCGATGCGGGGGCCGTTTTGGCGTTGGTACCCGGGCCTGTATGCGGGGCCCAAGTTGATGCACAATTCGCACTGGCCGGCCAACATCACCGAGCACGGTCGGATAGGGCAGCTGGACGGAATCCGCTTGACGCACAACGGCTGGGCGACATTGGAGGAACGGATCTCGCGAGTCAAACACTACCTGCGCCTCGATCCGGATTTTCGGCACAACTTCGGCGTGGCCTACGATCGATCCCTGTTGTTCGGCTACGCACTCGACGAGGTCGACCTCCTCAAAGCGGACTACCAGCGGCGAGTGCGCGGCGACTTCGACCCGATCGAGCCGCGGGCGCGGCTGCCGATCGAGGCGGAGCCACGCGCGATTGGCCGCGGATACGGACCCCGCGCGGACGGTTTCCATCCCGGCGTCGACTTCGCCGCTGACCCCGGCAGCCCGATCTATGCCGTCATCTCCGGAACTGTGTGCTGCGCAAGCGATTTCGGTCACCTCTACTCAGTGATCATCTCGAACGGCGATACCGAAATCCGCTACGCGTTCCGGCCTGGCGACGACACAAAAATCGCGCGTGGTGATCGGATAAGTGCGGGAACCCGGATCGGCAGCATCGGTGCGGAAGACCAATCGACGGACGGTTATCTGCATTTCGAGACGCGCGTCGGGGGTGAACACGTCAATCCCCTGCGCTATCTGGGCAACATGGGGCTGCGGCCCTGGCCGCCGACGGGGCGGCTGCGTGCGGTATCGGGCAGCTATCCGCCCGCCACACCATGCACAATCACCGCCGACGAGTAATTCTGGCGACGTCAGCGCGGAGCGTGGGCTGTTCGTTGGCAAGCCGCGATCCGTTCCAGCAGACTGCGGCCTGCGCGGATCATCGAGCGGACCTCCTGCAACAGTTTGGCGGGATGCTGCAGGTCCATGTCGTGCAGTCCTTCGTAGCGGTCGATGCCGAAACCCGCGGTCTCGATACGAATTCCGAACGGCAGGGCCAGAGTTCGCAGCGCGTCAAAATGCTGATAGGGGACGAACGGCTGACCGGTCACCAGTAGACAACTCGATTGGTTCATATCCAGGGTCCGCGCGGTAAAGGTGAAGGTATCCGCGGAGGTGGCACGGCGGATGTCGGGGTCCGGCGACGGTGCCTCGATCAGTGTGATGGGCAGCCCGAGGTCATTGCTGTCTTCGCCGAAGCGCCAGACCATCTGGCCTCGATGCGGGTCCCCGCCCCGCTGACGCCCATGCCGTACGGCTTCGCGAGTATCCACCCCAAACGCGTCGGCCGCGGCGGCCGCCAGCAAATCGAATTCGGAACGCGCGCCTGGCGCGCAGGACGCGACCGCATCGTCTTCGGACGGCAACAGCCGCCGAGAAGCGGCGGCCAGCACGACATGACCGACGCGGTTCTCTGCAGCCAGGTCCCGCGCCAACCGGGCCCTGAGCATGTTCGAGTAACGTCCGGTGCCGATCACCAGCATATAGTCGAATCTTGTTTCAGTGGGCCATGTTTCATCTGTAAGGCCCAGCCGTCGCGCCAGCGTCGTGATCGTGTCCAGTTGCCGGTCCGGCAGGTCTAGACGGGGGATCATCCACCGCGCCCCGCCGCCGGCGTCTTGGCACCGCACCTGTTCCCCGTAACGTGCCCGCGACCGGCTCCGGTAATCCCATACCTCGCTGAACTCGTCCAGGTAGGCCAACCGGTCCGCCAGATTGTCGTGCCGCGGGAAATCTCCGCCGAACATCGCAACCAATTGCGCCAGCGCGTCGTGCGCGCTCCACGCGTCGACATCCCCGTAGAGCGACGTCAAGAACTCGCCATCCCACTCGCCGCCACGCATCGACACCTCAGCCGGACCGCTCACGTCAATTTCCCGCTCCCTGAACACGACACAACACCCGCCGCATGTGGAATGCAGCCTTTCAATAGCCTAACTGCGGTGAACTGGGCCGAGACGCACTTTTTTACCCGCAATGATGGGGCTCACTGGAAAGACAAGACGCCGCTGACCCCGTCTTGTTCGTAGGCGTATTGCGGCTGATCCTTCGCCCATTGGATATAGCGGTCGATGCCTTCCCAGATACCGACTTCGGGCTTGAATCCGATGCTCTTTGCGAGATCGATGTTGGCCGGGAAACTAGCGACTTCTCCGGGGCGTGCCTCGCGATAGGCGATCTTGGCGCCGAACTTTTCCGCGATGTACTCGACGATGTCCTTCACCCGGGTGTTTTTGCCGCTCGCGAAATTGATCGCCTGCCCGCGAAGCCCGGTGTTTTGCAACACAAGGTTGTATGCACGAACGATGTCGCTGACGTATAGATAGTCGCGTGTCGCCGAGCCGTCGCCGAAGATCGTGAGGTTTTCGCCGTTGATGGCCTGGCGGACGAGTCGTGGAATCAGCGCGCCGAATCGCCCGGTTTTCTGCCGCATCCCGAAGATGTTGAATGGCCGAACAATCGTGACGTCGAGGCCATAGGAGCGGTAGTAGGAGTAGCACAACCGGTCGGCCGCCGCCTTGGAGGCGCCGTAGGGGCTGTTCGGTTTCAGCTCCGCTCTCTCGTCGAGAAGCTCGCCCTCCCGCAGATTGTGTCCGTCGCCATACACTTCGCAGGTTGACACGTAGATCAGCCGGTTCTTGTAGCGTCGGACCGCCTCGAGCACACGGTAGGTACCCATGACGTTGGTTTCGAGAAAGCTCTCTGGTTCGCCGAGAGACTGGTCGACGTTGATATTGGCGGCCAGATGAAAAACGACGTGGTGATCGCGCACCGCGCGATGGACCGTTTCCCCATCAGTCACCGAACCCGAAATAAAGGCGGCGCGCTCGTGCGAACGAAAGTCGCTCGTGTTTCGGGTTGCGCTCTTCGACGATGTATTCAGGACAGTGACCCAATGCCCGTCCGCGAGTAGCGACTCGGATAGATGACTTCCCTGGAAGCCCGCGCCCCCCGTGACAAGTATTTCCATCTGGTTCGCCCCTCGGGTGTTATTGGTAAGCCGTAAGTTTAATCGGTACTCGCGGGTCAATAACCCGCTTTTTTTCCTGGCGGTAGGCTCGACGTTGTGCCGCTACCCCCTGATCCGAGCCCCACGCTGTCGGCCTACGCCCACCCCGAACGGCTAGTCACCGCCGACTGGTTGTCCGCCAACATGGGCGCGCCCGGCCTGGCGATCGTCGAGTCCGACGAGGACGTCCTGCTCTATGACGTCGGCCACATTCCGGGCGCGGTCAAGGTCGACTGGCACACCGACCTCAACGACCCGCGCGTCCGCGACTACATCAACGGCGAGCAGTTCGCCGAGCTGATGGACCGCAAGGGCATCGCACGCGACGACACCGTGGTGATCTACGGCGACAAGAGCAACTGGTGGGCGGCCTACGCGCTGTGGGTGTTCACGTTGTTCGGCCACCCCGACGTGCGCCTGCTCAACGGCGGGCGCGACCTGTGGCTGTCCGATCGCCGCGACATGACGCTCGAGGTCCCCACCAAGACCACCACCGGCTATCCCGTCGTGCAGCGCAACGACGCGCCGATCCGCGCCTTCAAGGACGACGTGCTGGGCGACCTCGGCAGCCAGCCGCTGATCGACGTGCGATCGCCCGACGAGTACACGGGCAAGCGCACCCACATGCCCGACTACCCCGAGGAAGGCGCGCTGCGCGCCGGCCACATCCCCACCGCCCGGTCGATTCCCTGGGGCAAGGCGGCCGACGAGAGTGGCCGCTTCCGCAGCCGCGAAGAGCTGGAAGAGCTGTACGGCTTCCTGCAGCCGGACGACAAGACCATCGTCTACTGCCGCATCGGCGAGCGATCCAGCCACACCTGGTTCGTGCTCACGCATTTGCTGGGCAAGCCCGGGGTGCGCAACTACGACGGGTCCTGGACCGAGTGGGGCAACACCGTGCGGGTGCCGATCGTCGCGGGCGAAAGCCCGGGGGCCGTACCGGTCTGATGAGTCTGCCCGCGCCGCTGGCCGAGGTGGTGTCCGACTTCGCCGAAGTGCAGGGCCAGGACAAACTGACGTTGCTGCTGGAGTTCGCCAACGACCTGCCGGAGCTGCCCGCCGACATGGACCAAGCGGCCATGGAGCCCGTGCCGGAGTGCCAGTCGCCGCTGTTTCTGCATGTCGACGCGCACGACCCGGATCGGGTGCGGCTGTACTTCAGCGCGCCCGCCGAGGCGCCGACCACCCGCGGGTTTGCCTCGATCCTGGCCGCCGGGCTCGACGAACAACCCGCTGCCGACATCCTCGCGGTCCCCGAGGATTTCTACGCCGACCTGGGTCTGGCCGCCTTGATCAGCCCGCTGCGGTTGCGCGGCATGTCGGCGATGCTGGCCCGCATCAAGCGGCGGCTGCGCGAGGCGGCGTGATCGCAAACGTGGTCGGAAACGTGATCGGAGACCGGGTATCAGCGCTCACGGCGCGGCGCATAAACTTCCCCGGACAAGACTTGTAAGAAATTCTCTTAGACAAAGAGACGTCCAGCCAAACAGGAGGCGAAGTGGCTAATCACGCCAGCTCGAGGATCTCCAAGGTGCTCGTCGCCAACCGCGGCGAGATCGCTGTCCGGGTGATCCGCGCGGCCCGCGACGCGGGCCTGCCCAGCGTGGCGGTGTACGCCGAGCCCGACGCCGACGCGCCGCACGTGCGCCTGGCCGACGAGGCGTTCGCCCTCGGCGGTCAGACGTCGGGGGAGTCCTACCTGGACTTCGGCAAGATCCTCGACGCGGCCGAGAAGTCCGGCGCCAACGCCATCCACCCCGGCTACGGCTTTCTGTCGGAGAACGCCGACTTCGCCCAGGCGGTCATCGATGCCGGCCTGATCTGGATCGGCCCCAGCCCGCAGTCCATCCGCGACCTCGGCGACAAGGTCACCGCCCGCCACATCGCCGCCCGCGCGCAGGCGCCGCTGGTTCCCGGCACCCCCGACCCGGTCAAGGACGCCGACGAGGTGGTGGCCTTCGCCAAGGAGTACGGCGTGCCGATCGCGATCAAGGCCGCGTTCGGCGGCGGCGGCAAGGGCATGAAGGTGGCCCGCACCATCGAGGAGATTCCCGAGCTGTACGAGTCGGCGGTGCGCGAGGCGGTGTCGGCGTTCGGCCGCGGCGAGTGCTTCGTCGAGCGCTACCTGGACAAGCCCCGCCACGTCGAGGCGCAGGTGATCGCCGACCAGCACGGCAACGTCGTCGTCGCCGGCACCCGCGACTGCTCGCTGCAGCGCCGCTTCCAGAAGCTGGTCGAGGAGGCGCCGGCGCCGTTCCTGACCGACGCCCAGCGCAAGGAGATCCACGAATCGGCCAAGCGGATCTGCAAAGAGGCCCATTACTACGGCGCCGGCACCGTCGAATACCTGGTCGGCCAGGACGGGTTGATCTCGTTCCTGGAGGTCAACACCCGCCTTCAGGTCGAGCACCCGGTCACCGAGGAGACCGCCGGCATCGACCTGGTGCTGCAGCAGTTCAAGATCGCCAACGGCGACAGGCTGGATCTCACCGAGGACCCCACGCCGCGTGGGCACGCCATCGAATTCCGCATCAACGGCGAGGACGCGGGACGCAACTTCCTGCCGGCCCCCGGCCCGGTGAACAGGTTCCACCCGCCCACCGGCCCGGGCGTGCGGCTGGACTCCGGCGTCGAGACCGGCTCGGTGATCGGCGGGCAGTTCGACTCGATGCTGGCCAAGCTGATTGTCTACGGCGCCGACCGCAACGAGGCGCTGGCGCGGGCGCGGCGCGCGCTGGCCGAGTTCGAGGTCGAAGGGCTCGCCACGGTGATCCCTTTCCATCGCGCCGTGGTGTCCGACCCGGCGTTCATCGGCGACGACGACGGCTTCTCGGTGCACACCCGCTGGATCGAGACCGAGTGGAACAACACCGTCGAGCCCTTCACCGGCGGCGAGCCGCTGGACGACGAGGACGCGCGGCCGCGGCAGAAAGTGGTGGTCGAGGTCGGTGGGCGGCGGCTCGAGGTCTCGTTGCCGGCGGACCTGGCGCTGTCCAACGGCGCCACCACCGACGCCGTCGGCGCCATCCGCAAAAAGCCGAAGCCCCGCAAGCGCGGTTCGCACTCCGGCGCGGCGGCCTCGGGTGACGCGGTCACCGCACCGATGCAGGGCACCGTCGTCAAGGTCGCCGTCGAGGAGGGCCAGGAGGTCGCCGCGGGCGACCTGGTCGTGGTCCTCGAGGCGATGAAGATGGAGAACCCGGTCACCGCGCACAAGGACGGCACGATCACCGGACTTGCGGTCGAAGCCGGCGCCGCCATCACTCAGGGCACGGTGCTCGCCGAGATCAAGTAGGGGCCTGACCGGGAGAACCCGCGAAACGTTGTCGGGCCGCCCGGGCACGGGTAGGGTTCGGGACAGGTTGAGTTCACAGCCGCCCGGAATACGTCGATGACGCCGGGGCAGGCGAATTCCCTGCCCCAAGCGCACCGCGACGCACGGCTGGCGTATTCCAGAGCACGAATCCTCCGGTAGCCAGGGAGTACGCAATGCCTGTGACCCAATCGTGGCAACAAAGCCGCACAGCACAATTCGGCGCCCGCTGGGAGCCGGGGGGCACGGTGATCACCGTCGACGGTGAGCTCGATGCCGCCAACTCCGATCAGCTCGCCGAGTATGTGCGGCGCAGCGCCAGCCGGACCCGGCGGGTGATAGTGGACCTGCGCGGGCTGGAATTCATTGGTACAGCAGGGTTTTCGGCGCTGCATCGCATCAACGTGGTGTGCTCGGCCGCCCAAACGCCCTGGGCGATGGTAACCAGCGCGGCGGTCTCGCGCTTGCTCCGCGTCTGCGATCCCGACGGCACGCTGCCGGTGACGTCGCCCGACGAGCCACTGCTGCGGTCAGCGAGCTGGGCCGCCCGCGCCGCTACCGCAACTGGTCCCGCAGTCGGGTTAGCGATTTAGACAGCAGTCGAGACACGTGCATCTGTGAGATGCCGACCCGGTCGGCGATCTGCGTCTGGGTCATCGATTCGAAGAAGCGCAGCACCAACACCGTTCGCTCCCGCTCGGGCAGCGCCTCGAGCAGCGGGCGCAGCGATTCGCGGTTCTCGATCTGATCCAGGCCGGTATCCACGTCGCCCAGGGTGTCGGCGATCGCGCGGGCGTCGTCGTCGTCGCTGCCGCCGCCGCTGTCGATGGACAAGGTGTTGTAGGAGCTGCCGGCCACGAGGCCCTCGATGACCTCGTCGCGGTCCATTCCCAGTTCGCCGGCCAGTTCGGTCGCGGTGGGGGCCCGACCCAGCCGTTGGGACAGATCGGCCGTGGCGGTGCCGAGCCGCAGGTGTAGTTCCTTCAGCCGCCGGGGAACCTTGACCGACCAGCTGTTGTCGCGAAAGTGCCGTCGGACCTCTCCCATGATCGTGGGCACCGCGAACGAGACGAAGTCCGACCCGGCGTCGATGTCGAACCGGACCACCGCATTGACCAGTCCGACCCGCGCGACCTGAACCAGGTCATCGCGCGGCTCGCCCCGTCCCTCGAAGCGGCGGGCGATGTGATCGGCCAGCGGCAGGCAGCGTTCGACGATCTTGTCCCGCTGGCGCTGGAATTCCATGGAGTCGGCGGAAAAAGTAGCCAATTCCCGGAACATGTCCGGAACATCGGCGTATTCGTTCGGGCGCGTATCCGAACCGCCGGCATCTCGGGCCGTCACCGGGTGGCGGCCGCCTTTCGCGCCGTCAGCGCGATACCGAAAACGCTGCCGGATTCACTGGGTTCGCGACCGTCATGGAAAGTCTGGACGTCGTCGGCCAACGACGTCAGCACGTGCCAGCTGAAGCTGCCGGGCGACACCACGTCGTGAGTGTCGCACGCGGCGGACGCCTCCACTATCAATTCGTCGTCGAGCGGGTCGACCAACACGACGAGCGTGGCATCGGGAGTTGCCGACCGGATCAACCGGGTGCACACTTCGTCGACCGCGAGCCTCAGGTCCGCCACGGCGTCGAAATCGAGATCCTCGAAGGTGCCGATGGCACCGACCAGGGTACGAAGCATCGCCAGATTTTCCAGGCGTGCAGCAACGTGTACTTCGACGGCGCGGTGGCCTCGCTGGCGCTTGCTCCCGTGCAATCGCGCATCGGTCATATGGTCTCCCGGCAATGTTTGACTGACACTACTTCCGCTTCGCAGCCCGCCTTCGGCCGCGTGATCGAGCCGGTTAGTCACGATTCCCGCCGGGTATTCCACCCGATATGAACGGGCCTGACACGACCGATACAGTGCGGACGCGCCGGCTCAAACGCGTCGCAGTCGTCGCCGGGATCACGCTGGTCGTATTGGTCGTTATCGCGATAGCCATTTATGTCGGTGCCTTCGTGATTTTGTCTCCCATGATGGGATAACCACGCTAACGCAGCATCGCGGCACTCAATCATGGTCTAGTCCAGATACCCGCTCCGCGGGTCCGGTAACCCGCGACGAGCGGGTTTTCTGGCGAGCCGTCCGAAGCGATTTGGCGATCGGTGATCGCGGTCCTGAATCGCGGTCCTTAACGGTGGCAACCGCGAGACCTACACTTGTCGTCATGAGGCAAATTCTGCTTCGGGCAGTTGTGCTTCTGGGATCGTGGGCGATAGGCCTGCTGGTGGCGGCCTGGGTTGTCCCCGGTGTGTCGGTGGCAGTGTCCGGATTCGTGGTCGCGGTGGTGTTGTTCTCGGTCTCGCAGGCCATCCTGTCGCTTTGGATATTGCGGCTGCCCCGCGCTTACGCCTCGCTGCTGTTCGGCGGCACCGGCCTCGCGTTGACGGTCCTCGCGTTGGGGCTCGCCTCGGAGTTCACTCACGGGCTCACCATCCACGGCGGCGCGTCCTGGATTGCCTCGACGATCGTCGTCTGGCTCGTGACGACGGTTGGGGCGATCACGCTGCCCGAGGCGCTAGTTCGCGAGGCGCCCGGCCCTATCTGACGGCGTTTCACAAGGTCCGCCGAATGAGTAGCATTTTGGTTATCTCATCCGACATTGGCGGAGGGACAGGCGGAGGGACAGGCGGAGGGAGAGGTGATGGGAGACAGGCATCACGATCCGACGGATCATTTCCGGACCACGCAACCCCACGCTGGTATCACGATGAAGGACAACCTGTTCTGGCCGGGATTCATCCTGTTCGTTGTCGCCGTCGCCGGGATGATCGCCACGGCGGCGGCCGCCGCATACGGACACTACGAATGGTTGCCGACGACGGTCCTCGTCGCGGTGCTCGGAACGGTCGCCGGGGCGCTGTGGTTCGTCGTGGAGCTTCGCCGCGTCAGCCGGATCGACGAGCAGTGGCACGTCCCTGGTGCCGAGAGCCCGCCGCGCCAGCGCGCCGCCAGCTAAAGCACCGGAAGCGGTTAAAGGGCCAGAACCGGCCCGGCGATCGCGGGCACGCCCATAGAGACCGTCACCGCTGTGAGCGTCAGCAGGAACCAGCCCGCGCCGTGCCAGCCCCACCAGGTCCCCTCGCTGCGCCATACCTGGTAGGTGCGCAGGAATGCCCAGAGCCCGCCGGCCAAGAGGATCAGCGGTCCCCCGAAGGCCAGCAACGTCCGCTGGGGCGCGCCGCACGCCGCGGTGTCGACGCCCGTACCCGGGCAGGTGCTGACCCATAACGCGGCCAGGACGATGAAACCGATACCGGCGGCCGTGGCCAGGGCGGCAAAACGGATGGCGGCGTGTACCTCGCCGTCTTCCTGGCCTAAGCGATCGCCTCGTGATCGCTCATCCGCTTTTGGCATCTGAGAACCCCATATCCCTGGCTGCTCTTGATCCATCGTTCGTTACGTCGCATTTATTACCGCGTTATTGAAATTTCCTGCCGCCCGGTCCTGCCAGCCCCGGTGAGACGGCGCATGGGAGCAGATACCCCGCGCTAAACCCGGGTAAACCGCTTACCGCCGGTCGGCAGCGGGAAGGCCTACACGGGCCGAAGTACCAACACCGTCAATTACTCCAGCGAGTTACCGCTGGCCCAGGGGCGAAGTTCGAATAAGCGCAGTCGGCGAGTGATCTTGAACACCGTGAGTACTATCTGACACATGCCGACAGCCAGGAGGCGGTTATCCCCAGAGGATCGGCGCGCCGAGCTGCTCGCGCTCGGTGCCGAGGTCTTCGGGAAGCGGCCCTACGACGAGGTCCGTATCGACGAGATCGCCGAGCGCGCCGGCGTGTCCCGGGCCCTGATGTATCACTACTTCCCCGACAAGCGGGCGTTCTTCGCCGCCGTCGTCAAGGACGAGGCCGACCGGCTGTACGAAACCACCAACAAGGACACCGCCACCGGACTGACCATGTTCGAAGAGGTGCGCAGCGGTGTGCTCGCCTACATGGCCTACCACGAGCAGAACCCGGAGGCCGCGTGGGCCGCGTACGTCGGCCTGGGCCGGTCGGACCCGGTTCTGCTGGGCGTGGAGGACGACGCCAAGAACCGCCAGATGGAACACATCATGAGCCGCATCGCGGAGCTCGTGGACAAGCTGGGGACAAAGCTGGAACCCGATGTCGAACGGGACCTGCGGGTGATCTGCCATGGCTGGCTCGCGTTCACCTTCGAGACGTGCCGGCAGCGCATCATCGACCCCAGCACCAACGCCGACCGCCTCGCGGATTCGTGCGCGCACGCGTTGTTCGACGCGATCGCCCGGGTGCCGGAGATCCCCGACGAGCTGTCCCACGCGATGGCGACCGCTCGTCTCGAACCGCGCTAGCGATCGTTTTTGTCGGTGCCTGTTGGCACCATGGCTAGATGACCACTCGCGACCCGCTAGGCCGGTTCAGCGCGATCACGCGCGAGTGGTTCGGCAGCACCTTCGCCGCGCCGACCACCGCGCAGGCGGACGCGTGGGACGCGATCGCCGACGGCGACAACACGCTGGTGATCGCGCCGACCGGGTCTGGTAAGACGCTGGCCGCCTTCCTGTGGGCCCTGGACAGCCTCGCCGGCAGCGCCGAGCGCCCGTCCGGGACCCGGGTGCTCTACGTGTCACCGCTCAAGGCGCTGGCCGTCGACGTCGAGCGCAACCTGCGCACCCCGCTGGCCGGCCTCACCCGGATCGCCGAGCGCCACGGTCTGCCCGCCCCGAACATCAGTGTCGGGGTCCGCTCCGGCGACACCCCGCCCGCCGTGCGTCGTCAGCTCATCAACTCCCCACCCGACGTGCTGATCACCACGCCGGAGTCGCTGTTTTTGATGCTGACCTCGGCCGCGCGCGAAACCCTGGCCGGCGTGCGGACGGTGATCGTCGACGAGATCCACGCCATCGCCGGCGGAAAGCGCGGCGCGCACCTGGCCCTGTCGCTCGAGCGCCTCGACGACCTGTCCCGCGACGTCCCCGAGGGCCGGCCCGCCCAGCGCATCGGGCTGTCGGCGACCGTGCGTCCGCCCGAGGAGCTCGCCCGCTTCCTGTCCGGCCAGGCGCCGACGACCATCGTGGCCCCGCCGTCGGCCAAGACCGTCGAGCTCACCGTGCAGGTGCCGGTGCCCGACATGGCGAACCTGGCGAACAACACCATCTGGCCGGACGTCGAAGCGCGCCTAGTCGACCTGATCGAATCGCACGGTTCGACCATCGTGTTCGCCAATTCGCGGCGGCTGGCCGAGCGACTTACCGCACGGCTCAACGAGATTCACGCCGAACGCAGCGGTGTCGCACCCTCGAATGAGACAAATCCGCGGGTGCCGGGCGGGGCGCCGGCCCACCTGTTGGGCAGCGGCCAGACCTACGGCGCCGAACCGGTGCTGGCGCGGGCGCATCACGGCTCGGTCAGCAAGGAACAGCGCGCCGTCGTCGAGGAAGCCCTCAAGCGCGGGCTGCTCAAGGCGGTGGTCGCGACCTCGAGCCTGGAACTGGGCATCGACATGGGCGCCGTCGACCTGGTGATCCAGGTGGAGGCGCCGCCGTCGGTGGCCAGCGGCCTGCAGCGCATCGGACGGGCCGGCCATCAGGTCGGCGAAGTGTCGCGGGGGGCGCTGTTCCCCAAACACCGCACCGACCTGATCGGCTGCGCGGTGACCGTGCAGCGGATGCTCGCCGGGCAGATCGAGACCATGCGGGTGCCCGCCAACCCGCTCGACATCCTGGCGCAGCACACCGTGGCCGCGGCCGCGCTGGAGCCGCTCGACGCCGACCGGTGGTTCGACACCGTGCGGCGGGCCGCGCCGTTCGCGACCCTGCCGCGCAGCGTCTTCGAGGCCACCCTGGACCTGCTGTCTGGCAAGTATCCGTCCACCGAATTCGCCGAACTGCGCCCGCGATTGGTCTACGACCGCGACGCCGGCACGCTCACCGCGCGGCCCGGGGCGCAGCGGCTGGCCGTCACCTCCGGGGGCGCCATCCCCGACCGCGGGCTGTTCACCGTCTACCTCGCCACGGACTCCGAAAAGCCTTCGCGGGTAGGCGAACTCGACGAGGAAATGGTTTATGAGTCCCGTCCGGGCGATGTCATCTCGCTGGGGGCAACCAGCTGGCGGATCACCGAGATCACCCATGACCGGGTGCTGGTGATCCCGGCGCCCGGCCAGCCGGCGCGCCTGCCGTTCTGGCGGGGCGACGACGTCGGACGGCCCGCCGAACTCGGGGCCGCGCTCGGCGCGTTCACCGGCGAGCTGGCCGGCCTCGACCGAGATGCGTTCGACAAACGTTGCGCGAGTTTGGGTTTCGATGCCTACGCGACCGAAAACCTGTGGAAGCTGCTGGACGACCAGAAGACGGCCACCAACGCGGTCCCCACCGACACCACGCTGCTGGTGGAACGGTTCCGCGACGAACTGGGCGACTGGCGGGTGATCCTGCACTCGCCGTACGGGCTGCGGGTGCACGGACCGCTCGCGCTGGCCGTGGGCCGTCGCCTCTACGAACGCTTCGGAATCGACGAGAAACCGACCGCCTCCGACGACGGCATCGTGGTCCGACTGCCCGACACCCTGTCGGACACCGCGGAAATCGGCGCGGTGGGGGCACCTCCCGCTTGCGGGGGACTTTTCGTATTCGACGCCGACGAGATCGACCCGATCGTCACGGCCGAAGTGGGCGGGTCGGCGCTGTTCGCGTCGCGGTTCCGGGAGTGCGCGGCCCGCGCCCTGCTGCTCCCCCGCCGCCACCCGGGCCGCCGCTCACCGCTGTGGCACCAGCGCCAGCGCGCCGCCCAGCTTTTGGACGTCGCGCGGAAATACCCGGACTTCCCCGTCGTGCTGGAGACCATCCGGGAATGCCTGCAGGACGTCTACGACGTCCCGGCGCTGGTCCAGTTGATGGCCGGCATCGCCGGCCGCCGCGTGCGGGTGGTCGAGACCGAGACCGCCACGCCCTCCCCGTTCGCGGCCTCGCTGTTGTTCGGCTATGTCGGCGCGTTCATGTACGAGGGCGATTCCCCGCTGGCCGAGCGCCGCGCCGCGGCGCTGTCGCTGGACAGCACGCTGCTGGCCGAGCTGCTCGGCCGCGTGGAGCTGCGCGAGCTGCTCGATCCGGAGGTCATCGCCGCGACCGGCCGCCAATTGCAGCACCTGTCGGCCGACCGGGCCGCCCGCGATGCCGAAGCGGTCGCGGATCTGCTGCGACTGCTCGGGCCGCTGACCGAAGACGAGGTCGCGGCGCGTGCCGGTGGCGCCGATGTCGGCGGCTGGCTGGAAGGCCTGCACGCCGCCCGGCGCGCATTGACGGTGTCGTTCGCCGGCCGCAGCTGGTGGGTGGCGGTCGAGGACATCGGCCGGCTGCGCGACGGGGTCGGGGCCGCGGTCCCACCGGGCGTCCCGATCGCCTTCACCGAGGAGGTGGCCGATCCGCTGGGCGAGCTGCTGGGCCGCTACGCGCGCACCCACACCCCATTCACCACCGCGGAGGTCGCCGCCCGGTTCGGCCTGGGACTGCGGGTGAGCGCCGACGTGCTGGGCCGGCTGGCGGCCGACGGGCGGCTGGTGCGTGGCGACTTCGTCACCCCCGCCGAGGCGCCGGGCGCGGGCGCCGAACAGTGGTGCGACGCCGACGTGTTGCGCATCCTGCGGCGCCGCTCGCTGGCCGCCCTGCGTGCTCAGGTCGAGCCGGTGAGCACCGCCGCCTACGGCCGGTTCCTGCCCGCCTGGCACCGGGTGTCGTCGCCACAGTCGGGTATCGACGGGCTGATGTCCGTGATCGATCAGCTGGCCGGTGTTCGGATCCCGGCCTCGGCGATCGAACCGCTAGTGCTGGCCCCCCGCATCCGCGACTACTCGCCCGCGATGCTCGACGAGCTGCTCGCGACCGGAGAGGTCACCTGGTCGGGCGCCGGCGCGATTTCGGGCAGCGATGGCTGGATCGCGTTCCACACCAGCGAATCCGCACCCCTGACCCTGGCGGCGCCGGCCGAGATCGACCTCACCGAAGCCCACCGCGCGATCCTGGACACGCTGGCCGGCGGCGGCGCGTACTTCTTCCGGCAGCTCGCGCAGGACGGTGTCGGCGAGGCGAAGCTGAAAGCCGCTCTGTGGGAACTGATTTGGGCCGGCCGGGTCACCGGCGACACCTTCGCGCCGGTGCGCGCCGTGCTCGGCGGCACGGGCACCCGCAAGCGTTCCGCGCCCGCGCACAGAGCGCATCGTCCGCCCCGGCTGAGCCGCTACAGCGTCGCGCACGCCCAGCACCGTCCGGCCGACCCGACCGTGGCCGGCCGGTGGTCGGCGCTGTCCGCCCCCGAACCGGACTCCACGGTGCGGGCCCACTACCAGGCCGAGCTGCTGCTGAACCGGCACGGCGTGCTGACCAGAGGAGCGGTGGCCGCCGAGGGCGTCGCAGGTGGATTCGCCACCCTCTACAAGGTGTTGAGCACGTTCGAGGAAGCCGGCAGGTGCCAGCGGGGCTATTTCGTCGAATCGCTGGGCGGTGCGCAGTTCGCCGTCGCCTCCACCGTGGACCGGCTGCGCAGCTATCTCGACGGGATCGACCCCGAGCGACCGGAATACCGCGCGGTGGTGCTTGCCGCCGCCGACCCGGCGAACCCCTACGGCGCCGCACTGCCCTGGCCCACGAGCGAGGATGGGCCCGGCCCCGGGGCACGGCCGGGCCGTAAGGCCGGGGCACTGGTCGTGCTGGTGGACGGCGAGCTGGCGTGGTTCCTCGAGCGCGGCGGGCGCTCCCTGCTCACCTTCACCGACGATTCCGCAGCCGATCACGCGGCGGCGGCGGCCCTGGCCGATTTGGTCTCCACCCGCCGCGTCGCGTCGATTCTCGTCGAACGCATCGACGGAGTGCCGGCCCTCCAACCGCGCGCCGGCGGGCCCGGTCCGGTCGACGCCCTGTCCGATGCCGGCTTCGTGCGCACGCCGCGCGGGATGCGGCTGCGCTGACCTCGGGAGACTAATGCCGGAAGGCGACACCGTTTGGCATACGGCGGCGACGCTGCGGCAACATCTGGGCGGGCAGACGCTGACCCGCTGTGATATCCGGGTGCCCCAGTTCGCCACCGTCGACCTCACCGGACACGTCGTGGACGAGGTGCTCAGCCGCGGGAAGCATTTGTTCATCCGTGTCGGGCGGGCCAGCATTCACTCACACCTGAAGATGGACGGCAGCTGGCGGGTCGGCAACCGCCCGGTGCGGGTGGATCACCGGACGCGAATCATCCTGGAAGCCGGTCCCGTTCGGGCCGTCGGCATCGACCTCGGCGTGCTGGAGGTCCTCGACCGCGACCACGACACCGATGTGGTCGCACACCTGGGACCCGATCTGCTGGGCCAAGATTGGGATCCACAGGTTGCCGCCGCCAACCTCGCGGCGCGCCCGGACCGACCGATCGCCGAGGCACTGCTGGATCAGCGGGTGCTGGCGGGCATCGGCAATGTGTATTGCAACGAACTGTGTTTCGTCAGCGGACACCTGCCCACCGCGCACGTGAGCGCGGTTACCGACCCGCGCCGCCTGGTCTCCCGTGCCCGGGACATGTTGTGGGCCAACCGGTTACGCTGGAATCGCTGCACCACCGGCGACACCCGGCCGGGTCGCCAGCTGTGGGTCTACGGCCGGGCCGGGCAGGGTTGCCGTCGCTGCGGCACGCGGATCGAATCCGACGACACCGGTGAACGGGTGACCTACTGGTGCCCCGCCTGCCAGCGCTGAACCCGGCTAGTCGCGCGCGTGCGCCAGGAAAAACTGCGCGATCGCTTCCGAGGCGTCCAGCGCACGCGTGGTGGATCCGATGACCGCCTTGGGCAGGTATTGCTTGCCGCCCGGCCACGTGTGCCCGCCGTTGTCGATCTGATAGAAGACCACCTCGGTCGACTGCGCGCACGCCGTCGAGTCGAATCGGTGAACGACCGTGCCGTCACCGACGTTGGGTAACGCGTCCGCCGTCGGATCGCCTTGGCACCCATCGACAATGCGCCACTTGTTCACCATGGCGGAGGCGGATATCGAGTGGCTGACGCCGCCGCGACCCCGCACGTCGCCGCCGTTGAAACGCACCAGCGGATCGGCGGTCCCGTGGGCCTCCCACACCGAAACCGGACGCGACGGATTGCAGGCCACACCGGTGCCCAGCGTGCCCGCCACCGGCGCGATCGCCGCGAACACGTCGGCGCGGTCGCACGCCAGCCGGTTGGACATGAAGCCCCCGTTGGACATGCCGGTGGCGAACACGTGCCCCACCGCGACGCCGTAGTCGTTGCGCAGCTTGCCCACCAACGCGACCAGGAACCCGACGTCGTCGACGTGGCGGCGGTCCGCCGGTGACGCCCCCCGCCCGTCGGCCCAGCTCTTGTCGTAGCCGTCGGGATAGACGACGAGCAGGCCATGGGCGTCGGCGACGGTGTCGAAGTCGGTGAGGCCCTGCTGCCCGATCCCGGTACCACCGCCGCCGTGCAGGCTGAGCACCAGCGCGACGGGATCGCCGGGCGGCACGTGCAGCGTGTAGGTGCGGTCCATGCCGCCGGAATGGAACGTCCCCGCCAGGTCTCGAGAGCTGGCCGCCGAAACGTGGCGCTCACCGCATCCAACGAGGCAAAGTGCGAGGGCGCTGACCGACAGCAATCGCGCCCATGGCATGTCGTCAAATTACCTATCGCCCGATGGTCGGGCAGCGGCGCCCTATGAGCTTCGTCACGCCCGCGGCGGCCGCCGCTTCGATCATCGTGATTTTGATTTCGCACCGGGGCCCGACGGGTCGGCGCCGTCGGTGACCTCGCTGCGCTTGCGGTGCTCTTGCTCTGTCGAAAACCTGACCGGCGGGTGAACAAAATGTGTACAACTACCCTTTGACCTGGGCATGCGGTTGTCAGAAATCGATGTACCCCGGAGAATGTTGCCCGTAGAAGCTGAAACACCCACGTTGGCGGACCAACTTGGCTTCAGCAAACCATCTCACTTAGGGGAGATACGAATGGTTTACCGCCTTCTTCTGGCCGTGGCGGTCGCTTTGCTTGGCCCGCTGGCAGTAGTCCCGAGCGCGCATGCCAACACCCAAGACGACAAATTCCTGGCGATCCTCAAGCAAGAGGGCATCACCGACCACGTTTCTCCCGCACACGCGGTCGAGGCGGGCCATACGGTCTGCCAGAAACTGGACGACGGCGCGAAGCCCAGCGACGTGGCCACCGACGTGGTGAACAGCAGCAGCATGCCCGCCTACCACTGCGGCTACTTCGTCGGGGCGGCCATCAAGGTGTACTGCCCGCAGTACATGCCGGAGGAAGGCCCCGGCAACAGCCCCCCGGCCAGCTGACCTAGGCCGCCCGCGACTTCGATTGGCTCACGGCCCTTCTCGACCGCTGACGAATTCACGGTGTGATCCGGTCAGCGGATCGTCGAACTCGATGCGCTGAGCCAGCAGCCGAAGCGGTGTGCCGAAGTCGCCGTATGGCACGTCAATGACGTTGGGGTACAACGGATCACCAGCGATCGGTATCCCCAGTGAGGCCATGTGCACCCGCAGCTGGTGGGTGCGTCCCGTGCGCGGCGTCAACCGATACAGTCCGTCCGACACAAGCTCGACGAGAGTCTCCGCGTTCGGGACACCGGGCTCGCAGACGGCCTGCAAGACCCCTCGGCGCTTGACGATGCGGCTGCGCACGATGCGGGGAAAATCCAGGGTGGGATCGACGGCCGCGCGCGCCAGGTACGTCTTGCGCACCTTGCCGCGGGCGAACAGTGACTGGTAGGCGCCGCGCAGCTCGCGCCGGGCGGTGAACAGCAGGACCCCGGCCGTCAGGCGGTCCAGCCGGTGCGCCGGGCTCAGCTCGGGCAGCCCCAATTCCCGTCGCAACCGCACCAGCGCGGTCTGCGCGACGTGCTGCCCGCGCGGCATGGTGGCCAAAAAGTGCGGCTTGTCGACGACGACGATGTCGGCATCGTGATACAGCACCGGCATGTCGAAGGGCACCGGAACCTCGTGCGGCAGTTCGCGATACAGGTAGACGGCCGCGCCCGCGGGCAGCACGGTGGCGTCGTCGACCACCACGCCGTCGGCGTCGACGACTTCCCCGGCCAGCACCTTCGCGCGGGCCGGCTCGCCGAATCGCGCGGAGAGCTCGGCCAGCACCGACCCCCCGCGCAGCCGCACCCGCGCGGGCCCCAGCCCGTCGCGGACCGGCAACGGCGCGACTCTCAATTGAGCGGCACCGGCTCGAGGATCTCGGCGCGGGCCTCGGGCGCACTGGCGCGCAACTCATCGGCCGACACGTCGTCGGGCTGCGCCTGCGACAGGATCTCGGCCTCCACCCGGGCGGTGTAGTTGGCGACCTCACGGTCGACGTCCGCGGCGCTCCACCCCAGCACCGGGGCGACGAGATCGGCCACCTCCCTGGCGCAGTCGACGCCGCGGTGCGAATACTCGATCGAGATGCGCATCCGGCGGGCCAGGATGTCCTCCAGATGTAGCGCGCCCTCGGCGGCGGCGGCGTACACGGCTTCGACCCGGAGGTAGCCGGGGGCCTCCTTGATCGGGCTGAGCAGGCCGGGGGTTTCGGCCGCCATCTCCAGCACGTCGCCGATCAGCGAGCCGTAGCGGTCGAGCAGATGACGCACCCGGTAGGGGTGCAGGCCCTGCAGCGCGCCGACATGTTCGGCCTGATTGATCAGCGCGAAGTAGCCGTCGGCGCCCAGCAGGCTCACCTTCTCCGTGATCGACGGCGCGACCCGGGCCGGAACGTATTGGGCCGCAGCGTCGATCGCGTCGGCCGCCATCACCCGGTAGGTCGTGTACTTGCCGCCGGCAATGGCCACCAGGCCCGCGGCGGGCACCGCCACCGCGTGTTCGCGGGACAGCTTCGAGGTGTCGTCGCTCTCCCCTGCGAGCAACGGGCGCAGCCCTGCGTACACGCCGTCGATGTCGGCGTGGGTCAGCGGCGTGGCCAGCACGCTGTTGACGGTGCCCAGGATGTAGTCGATGTCGGCCTTGGTGGCCGCGGGGTGGGCCAGATCGAGATTCCAATCGGTGTCCGTCGTTCCGATGATCCAGTGGTTGCCCCACGGGATGATGAACATCACCGATTTCTCGGTGCGCAGGATCATCGCGACGTCACTGACGATCCGGTCGCGCGGCACCACCACGTGCACGCCCTTGGACGCACGCACCTGGAATCGCCCGCGCTGCTTGGACAATGCCTGAATCTCGTCGGTCCACACCCCGGTCGCGTTGACCACGACGTGGCCGCGGACCTCGGTGATCGCGCCGTCCTCGGAGTCGCGGACGCGCACGCCGATCACCCGGTCGCCGTCGCGCAGCAATCCGACCGCCTGGGTGGACGATCGCACCACCGCGCCGTAATGCGCCGCGGTGCGTGCGACCGTCATGGTGTGCCGGGCATCGTCGACGACGGTGTCGTAGTAGCGGATGCCGCCGATGAGCGAGCTGCGTTTCAGGCCCGGGCTCAGCCGCAGCGCACCGGCACGGGTCAAATGCTTTTGCGCCGGAACCGATTTCGCGCCGCCCAGCCGGTCGTAGAGAAAGATTCCGGCGGCGGTGTAGGGACGTTCCCACCACCGATGCGTCAGCGGAAACAGAAACGGCAGCGGCTTGACCAAATGGGGCGCCAGCGTCGTCAGCGACAGCTCGCGCTCGTAGAGCGCCTCGCGCACCAGCCCGAACTCGAGTTGTTCGAGGTAGCGCAGCCCACCGTGGAACATCTTCGACGAGCGGCTCGACGTGCCCGACGCCAGGTCGCGCGCCTCGACCAGCGCCACCTTGAGCCCACGGGTCGCGGCGTCCAGCGCGCACCCGGCGCCCACCACGCCGCCGCCGATGACCACCACGTCGAACTGCTCGGTGCCCAGCCGCTCCCAGGCCACCTCGCGCTGCTGCGGTCCGAGCACGGACGCCGGCCAGGTCTCTTCGGTCGGCGCATGGATCGGGTCACTCACGGCAAAAGACTCCTCATCGGGGGTTCCCGTCAGTTACTCGTCGGTAGGACTGCTCCCCAGGCTAGTTCGTCGGGCGCCTTTGAGTGGCGTTCAGTCGAGATCGTCGTGCGCCATCAGCCGCCGGGCCGCCTCGGTGATCGACCCCGACAACGACGGGTAAACGGCCAGCGTCTGCGCCAACTCGTTGACGGTGATGCGGTTTTGCACGGCCACGGCGATCGGCAGGATCAGCTCGGAGGCGATCGGGGCCACCACCACGCCGCCGATCACCACGCCGGTGGAGCGGCGGCAGAAAACCTTGACGAAGCCCTGCCGCAGGCCCGACATCTTCGCACGCGCGTTGGTCCGCAGCGGGAGCATGATGGTCCGCGCGGGCACCGAGCCGTCATCGATCATCGACTGCGGCACCCCGACGGCGGCGATCTCCGGACGCGTGAACACCGTCGCGGCGACGGTGCGCAGCCGGATCGGGCTCACGCCCTCTCCCAGTGCGTGATACATCGCGATCCGGCCCTGCATCGCGGCGACCGACGCCAACAACAACAGACCCGTGCAGTCCCCCGCGGCATAGATTCCGGGTACCGAGGTGCGCGAAACCCGGTCCACGGTCAGGTAATTGCCGCGTCCCAGCTCGATGCCGACCCTTTCCAGGCCCAGTCCGCTGGTGTTGGGAACCGACCCGATGGTCATCAGCGCGTGGCTGCCCTCGACGGTGCGGCCGTCCGTCATCGTGACCAACACCCCGGCGTCGGTGCGGGTGACCGACTCGGCGCGCGCGTTCTTGAAGAGCTGCACCCCGCGTTCGGCGAACGACTCTTCCAGCACGAGCGCGGCGTCGGCGTCCTCGTACGGCAGCACCCGGTCCCGGCTGGCCGCGACCGACACGCGCACGCCCAACTCGGTGTAGGCGTGCACGAATTCGGCGCCGGTCACCCCGGAGCCCACCACGATCAGGTGCTCGGGCAGCGCTTCGAGGTCGTAGAGCTGCCGCCAGGTCAGGATCCGCTCGCCATCGGGCTGGGCCGTCGGCAGGATCCGCGGGCTGGCGCCGGTGGCGATGAGCACGACGTCGGCTTCGTGCTCGCTGGTGGTGCCATCGGCGGCGGTGGCCTTGATGCGGTGCTTTGCCAGGCCGGGCGTGGGGTCGACGAGCTCGCCCCGGCCCGCGACCACCTGGACGCCGACGCTGAGCAGCTGGGCGGCGATGTCCGCGGACTGCTCCGCCGCGAGCGTCCTGACCCGGGTGTGGATCTGTGGCAACGAGATCTTGGCGTCTTCGAAGTCGATGTCGAATCCCAGCCGAGGCGCCCGGCGCAGTTCCGTGCGTAGGCCGGTGGACGCGATGAACGTCTTGGACGGCACGCAGTCGTCCAGCACGGCCGCGCCACCGATGCCCTCGGAGTCGATCACTGTGACGTGCGTCGTGTCGGGATGGGAGGTGGCGGCGACCAGCGCGGCTTCGTAACCGGCGGGGCCTCCGCCGAGGATCACGATGCGCGTTACCACGGTCCTTAACCTATCGGGACGAGGCAGCTCGCCGCAGCGCGGCGGGGAACGGCCAGCGGGGAGCCCTCGGATGAATACCGGTTGAGCGTGCGCCGTTTAAGCTTTTTCCGTGCCGCTCTACGCCGCCTACGGATCGAACATGCATCCCGAGCAGATGCTGCAGCGTGCACCGCACTCGCCGATGGCCGGAACCGGCTGGCTGCCGGGCTGGCGATTGACGTTCGGCGGCGAGGACATCGGCTGGGAAGGGGCCCTGGCCACGATCGTCGAGGATCCGAATTCGAAGGTGTTCGTCGTCCTCTACGACATGACGCCCGCGGACGAGAAGAACCTCGACCGGTGGGAGGGCTCGGAGTTCGGCGTGCACAAGAAAATACGCTGCCGCGTCGAACGCCTGTCCTCCGACACCACCACCGATCCCGTGCTGGCGTGGCTGTACGTGCTGGACGCATGGGAGGGTGGGCTGCCGTCGGCGCGGTATCTGGGCGTCATGGCCGATGCCGCCGAAATCGCCGGCGCCCCAAGCGATTACGTCCACGACCTACGCACCCGCCCGGCCCGCAACATCGGCCCGGGAACCTCTGCTTAGAACAGGGCCGACTCGACGACGGCGGTCTGCTCGATGATGTTGACCATCACCCGCAGCCCGATCGCCAGGGACCGTTCGTCGAGGTCGAACGTCGGCTGGTGCAGGTCCAGCTGCGGTCCCTCGCCGGACCACACGCCCAATCGCGCCATCGCGCCGGGGATTTCCTCCAGATACCAGGAGAAATCCTCGCCGCCCCCGGACTGCCGGGTGTCGGACAGCACATCGGGGCCGACGGCTTCGATCGCGTGCATGAGGATGCGGGTCGAGACCTCCTCGTTGACCACCGGCGGCACCCCGCGCCGGTATTGCAGCGTGTGTTCGATCGCCAGCGGCGACAGCAGCGCGCTCACGGCCTCGCGGATGAACTCCTCCAGGCCTACCCATGTCTGCCTGCTGGCGGTGCGCACGGTGCCGGCCAGCACGCCGGATTGCGGAATCGCGTTGGCCGCCACGCCGGCATTGACCGCCCCCCACACCAACACGGTCCCGTTGCGCGGGTCGATGCGGCGCGACAGCACCCCGGGCAGCCCGGTGATCAGCGTGCCCAGCCCGTAGACCAGGTCGGCGGTCAGGTGCGGCCGCGAGGTATGCCCGCCCGGCGAATACAGCGTGATCTCGATCTGGTCGGCGGCCGACGTGATGGGGCCCTGCCGCACCGCGACCTTGCCGACTTCCAGCCGGGGATCGCAGTGCAGCGCAAAGATCCGCGACACCCCGGTCAGCGCCCCGGCGGCGATGGCGTCGATCGCGCCGCCGGGCATCAACTCCTCGGCGGCCTGGAAGATCAGCCGCACCCCGACCGGCAGCTCGGGCACCGACGCGAGCGCCAGCGCGGTGCCGAGCAGGATCGCGGTGTGCGCGTCGTGCCCACAGGCGTGCGCGACGTTGGGCATCGTCGAGGTGTACGGCGCGCCCGTCAGTTCGGCCATCGGCAGCGCGTCCATGTCGGCCCGCAGCGCGATTCTCGGTTCGTGGTCGGGACCGAAATCACAGGTCAATCCGGTACCGCCGGGCAGCACCTTGGGGTTGAGGCCGGCGTCGGCCAACCGCTCGGCGACGAACTGCGTGGTGGCGTACTCCTGGCGGCCCAGCTCCGGGTAGCGGTGGATGTGCCGGCGCCACTCGATCAGGTCTTCGTGGTGTGCGGCCAGCCACGATTCGGCGGTGTCGACCAGGCTCATGCGTCGGCCCCGCCGTTTCTGCGCTGCCGCGCGGTCAGCACCCGGTCGCGTTCATCGGGCGACTCGGCGAGGTGAACGACCGTGCGCGCCAACATGATTGCGCCGTCGACAACCGCGCGATCGGCGCTGGGACCGGCGGCCGCGGCGGCAAAGGCGCGCTGGTGAACCGTGGCGCCACCGGCGTCGACGCCGATGATCGGGTGGATCCCGGGCAGCACCTGCGTCACGTTGCCCATGTCGGTGCTGCCCATCGGCAGCGCGTCCTCGATCTCGGGGCCCACCGGGTTGCGGCCCAGCCGGCGCATCTCGTCGCGGAAGACGCCGGCCAGCCATCGGTCGGGTTTGAGCTCCGCGTATGGCGGTGCGGGCTGGTTGATTTCGTATTCGCAGCCGGTGGCCAGTGCGCCCGCGGAAAAGCACGCGAACATCCGGCCCTCCAGCTCTCGCAGCGAATCCGATTCCACCGCCCGCATCGCGTACTGCAACGTCGCGTGGCCGGGGATGACGTTGACGGCCTGTCCGCCGTTGGTGACGATCCCGTGCACCAGCTGCCCGGGCGCCAGTTGTTGGCGCAGCAGCCCGACGGCGACCTGCGCGACGGTGACGGCGTCGGCGGCGTTGATCCCCAGGTGCGGCGCGACGGCGGCATGGGATTCCTTGCCGCGGTAGTCGACGACCGCTTCGGACAGCGCCAACGAGCGGGCCCCGGCGATGTCGGCCGGCCCCGGATGCACCATCACCGCGACCGCGACGTCGTCGAACACCCCGGCTTGCAGCAGGAGTTCCTTGCCGCCGCCGGCCTCCTCGGCGGGAGTTCCCAGCAGCGACACCGTCAGCCCGAGCTCGTCGGCCACCTCGGCCAGCGCCAGCGCGGTGCCGACCGCCGACGCCGCGATGATGTTGTGCCCGCACGCGTGCCCGATCTCCGGCAGCGCGTCGTACTCGGCGCAGATCCCGACCACCAGCGGTCCGCTGCCGAAGTCGGCGCGGAAGGCCGTCTCCAACCCCCCGGGCCGCGCGGTGATCTGGAAACCCCGCTCGGCGACCAGCGCCTGCGCCTTGGCGCAGCTGCGATGCTCGGCGAACGCCAGCTCGGGCTCGGCGTGGATGGCGTGGGACAGCTCGACCAGGTCGGATCCGCGGCGCCGCACCACGTCCTCGACGTTGGCCAATGCGGGTGCTGCGGGCATTCTCGCAGTATCTCACCCGGCGACGACGGCCCGAGGCGCTGAGGGCTACACCAGGCCGGCGATGAACCCCGCCGCCTGGCCGGGATAGGGCGGCACCTCGTAGACGTGGTGCGCATCCCGGTCGCGACCGCCGACGACGCAGACGGGGTCACCGTCGCTGCACAGGTCGATGGCCCGTCCGGCCCACGCACCCGTCGTCGAAAGGGGCGTGTTGAAGCGGTTGCCGGGATTGCCGAACACCGCAACCGCCCGCACCTTGCCGGCGAGCGCGGGATCGAGCGCCGGCGCCGATCCGAAGTTGCCGATGCGCTGGCCGACGGGCGGCACACCCGCCAGCATCGACACCGCGGCAGCTCCCTGCGAGAAGCCACCGAGCACCAGCCGCGTGGCCGGGCATTGGTCGGCCATCGCCGCGATGTGATCGCGCGCGTCGTTGGCGCCGTCGGCGGTGGTCAAGAAGTTGTAGCTGGCCGGATAGTTCACCGCGTACGAGTCGACGCTGCGCGAACCGAGGGCGGGCTGCAGTGCGGCAAAGAGCGCATCGCCCACCGCCCCCAGGCCGGGCGGTTCGGCGGTGCCGCGGACGAAGATGAGTTGGACGTCGGGACACCTGGCTCGGGCCGTCGGCGCGGGGCCGCTCGCGAGCGTTGCCACCGACAGACCGACAGCGACAACCAGGCCGATAACCGGCCAGCTACGAAGACGCATACGGCAGATCCTGACATATACCGGTGACGACCGCCGTGTGAGGAGTCGCCGGGTTAAGCTGCCCGACTGTGGCCGAATCCTCGCCCGCGCCCGACGAACTCGCGCGACTAGCCGCACAGGCCATCGCCGAGCGCACCGGGATCGGCGAGCACGACGTCGCCGTGGTTCTGGGCTCCGGATGGGCGCCGGTGGCCGCCGCGCTGGGCTCCCCGACGGTCGTGCTGCCCCAGGCCGAGCTGCCGGGATTCGCGCCGCCACGCGCGGTCGGGCACACCGGCGAGCTCATGTCGGTGCGCATCGGCCAGCACCGGGTGCTGGTGCTGGCCGGCCGGGTGCACGCCTACGAAGGGCATGACCTGGCCCACGTGGTGCACCCCGTGCGGGCCGCCTGTGCGGCCGGGGCGCGCATCGTCGTGCTGACCAACGCCGCCGGCGCACTGCGCCCGGACATGCGGGTCGGCGAGCCGGTGCTCATCAGCGACCACCTGAACCTGACCGGGCGTTCACCGCTGGTCGGCGCGCAGTTCGTGGACCTGACCGACGCCTATGCGCCGCGGCTGCGCGAGCTCGCCCGCGAGAGCGATCCGCAGCTGACCGAAGGCGTGTACGCGGGCCTGCCGGGGCCGCATTACGAGACGCCGGCGGAGATCCGGATGCTGCGCACCCTGGGCGCCGACCTGGTGGGCATGTCGACCGTGCACGAGACCATTGCGGCCCGCAAGGCCGGCGCCGAGGTGCTCGGCATATCCCTGGTGACCAACCTGGCCGCCGGTCTCACGCCCGCGCCACTGCGCCACGCCGACGTGGTCGCCGCTGGGGACGCTTCGGCGGGCCGGATTGGCGCGTTGCTGGCGGACGTCATAGCCCGGTTCTAGAGCATGACTCCCGAGGAGTGGATCGCGCACGACCCGGACCCCAGGACGGCCGCCGAGCTCGCCGCCTGCAGTCCCGACGAGCGTGCCGCGCGCTTCTCCCGGCCGCTTACCTTCGGCACCGCGGGATTGCGCGGTCCGGTGCGCGCGGGCCCGGACGCGATGAACGTGGCGGTAGTCTCCCGCGCCACCTGGGCGGTGGCCCGGGTACTCAGAGAACGGGCCGGTTCGATGGTGGTGGTCGGGCGCGACGCCCGGCACGGCTCGGCGATTTTCGCCACGGTGACAGCCGAAGTGCTTGCCGCCGAGGGATTTTCGGTGCTGCTGCTGCCGGGTCCGGTGCCGACGCCGGTGGTCGCCTTCGCCGTCCGCCACACCGGCGCCGCCGCCGGGATACAGATCACGGCATCGCACAATCCGGGCACCGACAACGGGTACAAGGTGTATTTCGACGGCGGCATCCAGATCGTCTCGCCTACCGACCGCCAGGTCGAAACCGCAATGGCCGCAGCCCCTTTCGCCGACCGGATCGGCCGCAGGTCCGTCGAACCCGCCGATACCGACCTCGTCGAGCGTTACATCGAGCGGGCGGCAGGCGTGCGGCGATCGACCGGCCCGGTGCGCGTCGCCCTCACCCCGCTGCACGGGGTCGGCGGCGCGGTCGCCGTCGATACTCTGCGTCGCGCCGGCTTCGAGCAGGTGCACACCGTCGGCGCCCAGTTCGCACCCGACCCCGACTTCCCCACCGTCGCTTTTCCGAACCCCGAGGAGCCCGGCGCCGCCGACGCGCTGCTCGCTCTGGCCGCCGACACCCGTGCCGACGTCGCGATCGCGCTGGATCCCGACGCCGACCGGTGCGCGGTGGGCATTCCGACGGCGGCGGGATGGCGGATGCTGTCCGGCGACGAAACCGGTTGGCTGTTGGGCGATTACATCTTGTCGCAGGAGTCACACGAGCGACCGGGGACTGCCGTGGTGGCCAGCACCGTGGTGTCGTCGCGGATGCTGGCTGCCATCGCCGCGCACTACGGCGCGGTCCACGTCGAAACCCTCACCGGCTTCAAATGGTTGGCGCGCGCCGACGCCGACTTGCCCGGCACCCTGGTGTATGCCTACGAGGAGGCGATCGGCCACTGCGTCGACCCCGTCGCGGTGCGCGACAAGGACGGCATCAGCGCAGCGGTGCTGGTGTGCGATCTGGTGGCCTCGCTCAAGGCACGGGGCCGCTCGGTGTCCGATCGGCTCGACGAGCTCGCCCTGCGCCACGGCGTACACGACGTCGCGGCGGTGTCGCGCCGGGTCGCCGACGCCGACGAGGCCGCCGCCGTGATGCGGGCGCTGCGGGCCTCCCCGCCACAACGGCTGGCGCGCTTCCCGGCGACCATGACCGACATCCGTGACGCGCTGATCTTCGCCGGCGGGGACGACGAGGCGTCGGCCCGGGTGGTGGTGCGGCCTTCCGGGACCGAACCGAAACTGAAGTGCTACTTGGAGATTCGTTGTCCGGTGACCGACGGCCTGCATAGTGCCCGCGAACGGGCGGCCGGGTTACGCGACGAGCTGGTGTCCGCGGTGCAAGCCTGGTGACTAGCGCGGACCGTATTGCCGGTCCCCCGCGTCGCCGAGCCCCGGCACGATATAGGCGATCTCGTTGAGCCCGTCGTCGACGGCCACGGTGAACAGCCGCGCGTCCGGGGCCGCTTTGCCAAGCGCCGCAATGCCTTCCGGCGCGGCCACCACGCACAACACGGTGATGTCCGCAGCGCCGCGGCGCTGCAGCAGATTGACGGTGTGTTTCAGCGATCCGCCGGTGGCCAGCATCGGGTCCAGCACCAGCACCGGCAGCGCGCTCAGGTCGTCGGGCAGCGACTCCATATACCCGCTCGCCTGGTGGGTTTCCTCGTCGCGGGCGACGCCGACGAATCCCACCCTGGCCTCCGGCAGCAGCTCCAGCGCCTGGTCGACCATGCCCAGCCCGGCGCGCAGGACGGGAACCAATAGCGGCGGGTTGGCCAGCCGCACACCCAGCGTCTCGGCCAGCGGGGTGCGGATCGGGAATGTCTCGCGGCCCGCGTCCCGGGTGGCCTCGTAGACCAGCATCGCCGTCAGATCGCGCAGCGCGGCCCGAAACCCCGCGGTGTCGGTGCGTTCGTCGCGCAGCGTGCTCAGCCTGGCGGCGGCCAGGGGGTGGTCGATGACGCGGACATCCATGGAATTCGAGCGTATATACCTCTTTTGTGCAAAGGCCCGTTGACACGCGTGCGTGCGTACCGTCAATGTCGGTGACCCGTTCATATACTCCCGGGGTGTCGCGCGAAATTCGAAGGCCGAGAACGCTGATCGACCGGGCATATCGCATCCTCGCAACGGCCGCCGCGGTAATGCTGTTGGGCCTGGCGGCCATCCCGCCGAGTCCCCGCGTGGGCCTGGCCGCCGCCGAGCTGCCCCGGCCCGCGCACGTGGTAATCGTGGTGGAAGAGAACCGTTCTCAAGCACACATCATCGGCAGCCCGCAGACGCCCTTCATCACCGCGCTGGCCACTCACGGCGCGAACATGACCCAGTCATTCGCCGAAACACATCCCAGCCAGCCGAACTACTTGGCGCTCTTCGCCGGAAGCACTCTCGGAGTGACCAGCAACGCGTGCCCCGTCAATGCGGGCAATGCTCCCAACCTCGGCTCCGAATTGCTCTCCGCCGGATACACATTCGTCGGTTTCGCCGAGGACCTGCCCGCGGTCGGTTCGCCCGCGTGCAGCGCCGGCAAGTACGCACGCAAGCATGTGCCGTGGGCCGATTTCACGAATGTGCCGCCGCAGAATTCGGTGCCGTTCTCCGCGTTCCCGATGGGCAATTACGCCAGCCTGCCGACCGTGTCGTTCGTCATTCCCAACAACGACAACAACATGCACGACGGCTCGATTGGGCAGGCCGACACCTGGCTGAACCGCCAGCTGTCCGGCTACGCCAACTGGGCGCTGGCCAACAACAGCCTGCTGATCGTGACGTGGGACGAGGACGACGGCGGCCCGCGCAACCAGATCCCGACGGTGATCTACGGCGCCCATGTGCAGCCCGGCAACTACACCGAGCAGATCAGTCACTACAACGTGCTTTCCACCCTGGAACAGATGTACGGGCTGCCGAAGACGGGTAACGCGGCCAACGCTCCCCCGATCGCGACCATCTGGGCACCCTAAAGGCGCATCCGCCGCCGCGGGGCGCGGCACCGGCCCCGGCGCGCCCGCCGGCCGTCGCTATTCTGTGCCGCATGGCTGCTGACCTCGTGCCCATCCGCCTGAGCCTGTCCGCCGGTGACCGCTACACCGTGTGGGCACCCCGCTGGCGCGATGCCGGCGACGAGTGGGAGGCGTTCCTGGGCAAAGACGACGACTTGTATGCCTTCGAAACCGTTTCCGACCTGGTCGCATTCGTGCGTTCGGACTCCGACAACGATCTGGCCGACCATCCCGCGTGGAAGGAGCTGACCACCGCCCACGCGCGCGGCCTCGACCCCGCCAAGGACAGGCAATTCGACCTCGTCGTCGTCGAGGAGCTGGTATCGGAGAAACCGACCGAGGAATCGGTGACCGCGCTGGCGGGCACGCTGGCCATCGTGTCGTCCATCGGGTCGGTGTGCGAGCTGCCGGCGGTGGCGAAGTTCTTCAACGGCAATCCCAGCCTCGGCACCGTGTCCGGCGGGATCGACAACTTCACCGGCAAGGCCGGCGCCAAACGCTGGGATGCGATCGCCGAGGTCATCGGGCGCAGCTGGGACGACGTGCTCAGCGCGATCGACGACGTCGTCAGCACCCCCGAGGTCGACGAGAAGCTGGCGGCGAAGGCCGCCGACGAATTGGCCGAGGAGCTTGACGAAGACGAAGAGGACGACGACGCCGAGGCCGCCGACGAGGACGTCGTCGAGGAGCCCGAGGACGACGAAGAGGACGAAGCCAGCGACGACACCGAAGAGCCCGAGGACGAGGAGGAGCCCCGCGCGGCCGGCGACACCGTCGTGCTGGGCAGCGACAAGGACTTCTGGGTGCAGGTGGGTATCGACCCGATTCGCATCATGACGAGTTCCGGGACGTTCTACACGCTGCGCTGCTACCTCGACGATCGCCCGATCTTCCTGGGCCGCAACGGTCGCATCAGCGTGTTCGGTTCCGAGCGGGCGCTGGCGCGCTACCTCGCCGACGAGCACGACCACGACCTGTCCGACCTGAGCACCTACGACGACATCCGCACCGCGGCGACCGACGGCTCGCTGGCGGTCGATATCACCGACGAGAACATCTACGTGCTCAGCGGCCTGGCCGACGACTTCGCCGACGGGCCCGAGGCCGTGGATCGTGACCAGCTTGACCTGGCCGTCGAGCTGCTCCGCGATATCGGCGACTACTCCGAGGAGGGCACGGTCGACAAGGCCCTCGCGACGGGCCGGCCCCTGGGCAAACTCGTGGCCTACATCCTGGAGCCCGGCTCGGTCGGCAAGCCCGCGGGCCCGTATTCCGCCGCCGTGCGGGAGTGGGAGAAGCTGGAGCAATTCGTCGAGGGGCGGCTCCGCCGAGAATAGGGCCGCGAACAGCGGTGAATTCGGCCGTCGAGTCGAGTCTTCCCTACATGACCACCCACTCGATGACCACCCACTCGCTCGTCGTACCCGGCGCTCGGTTGCACTACGAGGTGCGCGGCGCAGGTCCGCTGCTGGTGATACTCGGCTCGCCGATGCCCGCCGCGGACTTCGCGCCACTCGCCGACGCGCTGGCAGGCGACCACACCGTCGTCACTACCGACCCGCGCGGAATCTCCGGAAGTCCCGTCGATGACCCGGCCCAAGATTCCACGCCCGACCTGCGCGCGGACGACGTCGCGGCAATTCTCGACGACCTCGGCGCGGACCGGGCCGACGTGGTGGGTTCATCCGGCGGCGCGGTCACCGGGCTGGCGCTCGTGACTCGCCACCCCACCCGGGTGGGCACGCTTGTCGCGCACGAGCCACCGTTGCTGGAGCTGCTGCCCGACGCCGCGCGGCAGCGCGCCAACATCGAAGACATCATCGACACTTTCCACCGCGAAGGGTTAGCCGCCGCGATGACGAAGTTCATGGTCAACGCGGGGTTCCAGGCGGGCGGTGACGACACCCAGGGCGCCCCGGTTGCGCCCCAGCCTTCACCGCAGCAACTCGCCGATGGCGCCCGGTTCATCACCCACGAACTGCGCGGCACCGCCACCTACCGGCCCGACATCGCCGCGCTCACGCGCGGCCCGGCGCGGGTAGTCGTCGGGATCGGTGCCACGTCCGGGGGCCTGCTCACCTACCGGACCAGCGTCGCGCTGGCCGAACTGCTCGGAGTGCAGCCGATCGAGTTTCCCGGCGATCACGGCGGATTCATCTCGGCACCGGGCGAGTTCGCCGATACCCTGCGGGCCACGCTGTCCACCACCGTTTGACGGGTAGTCAAGTCTCCTCTTTACTGGCGGCAGCGTCCGCCGGTCATTCAGTGGCGGCCCCGACGGGAAGGTGTGAACCGAGTGTCGCTTCCCGGAATCGGCCCCCTACCGCTGTATGGGTTCCAGCGCCCGGCGATGTTGCTGTTCGCTCTTGTCCCGCTCGCGCTGCTCGCGCTCTACGTCGTCGTTCAGGCCCGGCGGCGGCAGCGGCTGCGCCGGTATACCGAGGCGGAGGTGCCACAGTCGATTTGGCGGCATCTGCCGATCGCGGTGTCGCTGCTGTGCCTGTTCCTGCTGACGATCGCGCTGGCCACCCCCACCCACGACATGCGCATACCGCGCAACCGCGCGGTGATCATGCTGGTGATCGACATGTCGCAGTCCATGCGGGCAACCGACGTCGAGCCCAACCGGCTCAAGGCGGCCGAGCAGGCGGCCAGCCAATTCGCGAGCCAGCTGACGCCGGGCATCAATCTCGGCCTCGTCGGTTTCGCGGCCGTCCCGTACCTGCTGGTGCCGCCGACCCCACAGCACCAGGCGACCATCGAGGCCCTGAAGAAGCTCGAGTTCGCCGACAGCACGGCGACGGGCCAGGCGATCTTCACCGCCCTGCACGCGATCAGCGCGTCGGCCGTTCAGGGCGGGGACAAGCCGCCGCCCGCCCGCATCGTGCTGCTGTCAGACGGCGGGGAGAACAAGCCGCAAAACCCCAGCGATCCACGCGACGGCGTCTACACCGCGGCCCGCCTGGCCAAGGATCAAGGGGTGCCCGTCTCGACCATCACGTTCGGCACCAAGAGCGGCAGCATCGAGATGGACGGCCAGCGGGTGAATGTGCCCGTCTCCACCGACCAGATGAAGAAGATCGCCCAGCTTTCCGGCGGGCAGTCCTATACCGCGACCAATCTCGAGCAGCTCAACAAGGACTACGACGCCATCGAGAACGAGATCGGGTATCGCACGGTGCCGGGGCCGGGCAGTTCGGGCTGGCTGCGCCTGGGGGTAGTCGTCGCGCTGATGGCGACGGCCTTGTCGCTGTTGATCAACCGGCGACTTCCCACTTAGAAGGCCACCCGATCGCTCAGGCGGGCAGCCGGCGATTCAGGAACAGGCCCGCCAATACCGCGCCGGCCATCACGAACGCACCGAGCAGCATCCACGCCAGGCTCGCGTCACCCTTCACGGTTTCGTAGCCGATCTGGTGCTGCAGCGTCGTATAGACGTCCTTGAGCGATTCCAGGCTGTCGGCGTGGAACGCCTGGCCGTCGGTGATCTCGCAGATTTTCTGCAGCGTCCGGTCGTCGACCGGAACGGGAATGCTGGCGCCCTCGAACTCGACGGTGCCGTAGGGCGTGCCGAACGAGATCGTCGATATCTGCACGCCCTGGTCCTTGGCGGCCCGCGCGGCGGTGAACGCTCCCTGCGGCGCGTTGGGGTCCAACGGCACGTTTTCGGCGCCGTCGGATTCCAGCACGATCCGCGCCGGCGGCGGACCTTCGCCGCCGCCCATCACCGAGCCGACTGTGGCGATCGCCTGCAGCGCGGTGAAGAGGCCTTCTCCCGTCGCGGTTTTCGGGGCCGGCTTGAGGCTGTCGATCGCCGCCTTGACCGCGTCGCGATTCGTCGTCGGCGCGACCAACAGGCTGGCATTCGCCGCGAATTCCACCAACCCGAGGTTGATTGCCGGCGTCAGTTGGTCGGCGAACTGCTTGCCGGCCTCCTGCGCGGCGGCCAGCCGATTCGGGGCGACATCGGTGGAAGCCATGGATTCCGAGACGTCGATGACCAGCATGACGACGGCACGGTTGAGCGGGATCCGGACGTTGGACGTCGGCCCCGCCATCGCGGTGGTCAGCAACACCAGCGATACGGCAAGCAGGATCGTGGGCAGGTGCCGCCACCGGCCGGGGTGACGCGGCGCGACGCGCTCCAGCACGTCCATGTTGGCGAAGCGCAGCACCCGCCGGCGGCGAGCGAATTGCTGGACGACATAGATCCCTATCACCAACAGCACGGCCAGCAGGAACAGGAAGAACCAGGCGTGCTGGAAGCCCGCCAGCGATACCGGGCCCAGCAGCGGCAACTTCATGTTCAGCCACAGTATTCGTCAAATGCCGACGGTGCACGGTCGCGCCGTCGCGATGAGTTTCGCCGCGGTTTGCGGTCTGTATCCCCGACACGCCATCAACCGCACTCGAGGAGGGCATCATGACCGCCACCTACACGTTCGACGTCTTTTCCAGCCTCGACGGTTTCGGCGGCGTCAGCGGCGGCGACTGGGGCGGCTACTGGGGCAAGCAGGGGCCCGAATTGCTCGACCGCCGCCTCGCCCTGTACGACGAGAAGCAGCGAATGGTCATGGGCGCCAACACATATCGGCTATTCGCGCAAATGCTGGCCGAGAGCACCGAGGAGTCCGAGGTGCGCGACCCGTGGGTCACCCGGATGAGGCACCTGCCGGCGACGGTGGTGTCGAGCACGCTGGAGGGACCCCTCGACTGGCCTGACGCGACCGTCGTGAGCGGCGACGCCGTCGACGTCGTCGCCCGGCTCAAGGAGGAGTCGGAGGTGCCGTTGCGTTCGCATGGCAGCCTGTCGATGAACCGAGCGTTGATGGCCGCCGGCCTGGTCGACCGCGTCCAGGTGACGCTCTTCCCCGTGATCACCGGTCAGACCGGTGACGACCCGATCTTCCGGGGTGCGGCCGACTTCGACCTCGAACTGATCGAGAGTCGAACACTGGACGGCGATATCCAAGAACTCATCTACCGGCCCACCCTGCACATCTCAGTGCGCTAGGGCCCGTACGGCGACGACCCAGCCGTGCGCCACTGACACGAGCCGGTGAGCTTCAACGTGGCCAGGTCCTTCAGCAGGAAGAAGTCCGTGAACGGAGCGCCGGCCTGGATCGGCTTCACGACGGGCGGCCCTCCGGCGGTGGATGTTTGTACCGCGCTGCAATCGGTGCCGCCGAAACCGATCCAATGGCTGCCCGGGCTGACGTCGTTGGCTGTCAACGTTGCCGGCGGCCCATACGTGTACCAGACCGTCGCGGGCCGTTGAATGGCGGCGAGGTGCGTCCATACGGCCATCGGGCCCCCCGCCGGGCACAGCAGGACCTCGCCCTGTGGTGTGAACGTTTGCGAACCGTCCAGGGCCGCACTGCTGTCGCCGGAGCCGCGGCAGGCATTGCCAACTTTTGGTACGTGGTCCGCGTGTGCGATCCCGGTGGCGAGCAGCGCGGCAATGGCCGCGCCCGTGAGCGTGGCGACGGCCGTGGTCATGCCGGCCCTCATGGTTGCGAACATAGGCCATGTTCGGTCACAGCGGATCTGTTTGGGCAAGGCGCGCAGCTAGGTAAGCAGCAGTGCTGCTGGCACGTGGGGCCACGAACAGAATTCATTTGGAACCGAGTTACTCGGCGCCGCGCTTGTACCCGCCACCGCGCAGCTAGGTAAGCGCGAGCACATGATTCCTGAAGAGCGCTGCGAACGAAAGTCTGTATGCCCCAACTTATTTCAGGTTCGCTGCGATGCGTGAACTCGTTTAGTTGTTGGTGGGTGGTGGTTGGGGTTGGAAGGGTTCGTACCACCACCAGTCGGCGCGTTCGCCGGTGGGCCCGGGACACGGTGCCACCACGGGCGGGGGGTGGTTGGGTG
>NZ_JBNMQT010000014.1:0-128342 GCF_050205645.1 Mycobacterium heidelbergense | reverse complement strand
GGATGAGTGGGGTCGTGGGGGTGCCGCGCCGGGGCCGCGACCAGGCTGGCCGCGGCGACCGGGGGCCGCCCAGATCGCCCTTCGACGGTGGGCCGCTTGCGCTCGTCGGGCAGGTCGATCTCGCCCAGTCCGATGCGGTTCTGCAACTGCCGGGCCCAGCGCGGAGCCCACCAGCAGTCGTCGCCGAGCAGCTTCATCACCGACGGCACCAGGAACATACGGACCACCGTCGCGTCCAGCAGCAGCGCCGCCGCCAAGCCGAACGCCAGGTACTTCATCATCACCAGGTCGGAGAACATGAACGAGCCGGCGACCACGGCGAGTACCAGCGCGGCGGCCGTGATCAATCGTCCGGTGGTCGCGGTGCCGATCCGGATCGCCTCCGCGGTCGACATGCCGCGTTCCCGTGCCTCGACCATTCGGGACACCAGGAACACCTCGTAGTCGGTGGCCAGGCCGAACCCGACCGCGACGACCAGCGCGATCAGCACCACCATCAGCGGCGTCGGCGTGAAGTTCAGCAACGTCGAGAAGTGCCCGTCGACGAAGATCCAGGTCAGGATGCCCAGCGTGGACCCGAGCGTCAGCGCGCTCATCACCACCGCCTTGATCGGCAACACCACCGACCCGAAGGCCAGGAACATCAACAACGTTGTGGCGCCGAGCAATAGGACGAGCATCAGCGGAGCCTTGCTGAACAGGCTGTGAATGCTGTCCTGCTCCAGCGCCGGCGTGCCGCCGACCAGCAGGGTGAGGCCCTTCGGCGGCGATATCGCCCGCAGTTCGCTGATCTTCTTGGCGGCGTCATTGCGATTGGACAGGCCGTTCTGGATCACGCGCACCGAGCCGTCCTTGGGCTGCGCCGCGCCGTTCGGGCCGCTGACGCAGGGGTTGCCGGCGATCGTGGGGCACGGCCGCTCCTGCCAGGTTTTGTCGGTGAACCCGGTAATCGAGGAAATCCTGTTGCGGATGTCGGCGACCTGCTGGTCGGTGACCTTGCTGCCGTTGTCGCTCTTGATCACCATCGTCAGTTGTTCGGTCCGGTATCCGGGAAAGAGCTTGTCGAAGTGCTCCTGCGCCAGGCGGACGGAATTGTTGGGCGGCAGGTACTTCTCGCTCATGCCCCCGAACGAGAGGTTGCCGAGCGGAATGACCAGCAGGATCATGCCGACGGCGATCGGGATGGCGAACGCCAGCGGCCGCTTCATCACGAAGTTGACGAGCTTGCCCCAGAACCCGGCCTCGACCTCTTCGCGGGTCTTGGTCTTCTGCAGCCGGTCGGCGAGCCAGTTGAGGTAGGCGCGCGAATACTTCCAATTGCGCAGGAACGGCACCCGGAAGGCGGTCCGCACGCCCAGGGCGTCGACGTGCCGGCCGAGGATGCCGAGGCAGGCGGGGAGCAAGGTGATCGAGAGCACCGCCGCAAGCCCCACGGCGGCGAAGATCGCGTAGACCAGCGAATGCACGAAGCCCTGCGGCAACACCAGCAGGCTGGCGCTCGAGGCGATGATCAGCGCCGCGGAGAACGTCACGGTGCGACCGGCCGTCATGACCGTGCGCCGCACGGCGGCGTCGGTGTCGTAGCCCTCGGCGATCTCCTCCCGGAACCGGCTCACCACGAAAAGCCCGTAGTCGATGGCGATACCGAAACCGATCAGCGAGATCACCGGCTGGGCGAAGAAGTGCACCGGGCCGAACATTGCGGCGAAGCGCAGGATCCCAAGCGCGCCCGCGATGCTCAGCCCTCCCACCATGACCGGCAGGCCGGCGGCGACCGCGCCGCCGAACACCAGGAACAGCACCACCGTCACTATCGGTAGCCCGATATATTCCAGTGCCTCCTGGTCGGTGGCGATGGTGCCGGTCAGGGCGTTGGCTATCGGCTCCAGGCCGGCGAGCTGAACCGTGCCGCCGTCGAGCTTCTGCAGGTCGGGCGCAATGGCCTTGTAGTTGTTGAGGATGCTGTCGTCGTCGTCGCCCTTCAGCGGGATGGAAACGAACGTGTGCTTCCTATCCTCGGTGGCCATCCCCTTGATCAGGGAGCTCGGGCTGTCGGGCGCCGCCAGCCAGCCGGCCCAACCGACGACCTGATCGGGATGGTCGTTCTTGAACTTGTTGAGCTCGCCGACGATTCTGTCCCGCCATGCCGGGTCGTCGACCGATCCGCCGTTGGGGGCGGTGAAAGTGGCCACCACGTGGCTGGTGCGGTCGCGGCCGTAGGTCTTGTCGCCGAGTACCGACGCCTTCACCGATTGGCTGCCCTCGTCGTAGAAGCCGCTCTGTGTGACATGCTTGCCCAGGCTCATCCCGAACAGGCCGCCGAGAAGGCAAAGAGCCACCGTGACTCCGATGACGATGTACCGATAGCGGTACACGGTTCGACCCCACCAGGCGAACACGTAAGCTCCTTACTGGATCTCTACGGACCCGCGCATTGGTTTCCCAGTCTCACACACGCGTGGTCAATAGGGCGGACAGCGGCCGGAAGGGCTGCAGCCACGCTCCATGGTCAGGCAGCGAATCTAGGCCGATCCGCGGCAATGGCTCCCGGAAAACACCCGCAATGTCTTCCAGGTCGACGAAGTCCAAGGTATCCGACGCTAACGCCCAACTCGCGTGTTCACGAAATCCGATCACCTGGACGCCAACTCCGCTGCGTGCGATTTCTTCTAGCGGTTGACGGAACGCCTGGCCGTCGGCCGAAGCCACCACCAGCGCCGCGAGGCCTTCCTGGCGCCGCTGGTCGATGTGCGCGAGCATGTCGCGGTCGACGTCGCTGTCCTCGTCGATCTTCGGCTTGGCAAAGACCGCGAATCCCACGTTACGCAGCGCGTCCACCCACGGTCGAACGACGTCGGCGCTGCCCGGGGCGATGTTGGTGAAGACGGTGGCCTCCGGTTCGACCACGACGCCGGGGCGGCCGGCGCTGACCTCCGCGGTGCGGGCCAGCAGCCAGCGACCGAGCGCATCGAAGCGTGGACGCTCGAGGGCGGTCGGGCGCCGGCCCAGGATGGACCCGAGGCCCATGTCGAGGTTGGGGGCGTCCCACACCAGCAGGACGCGCCTGGCCGGTGCTTCGAAACTGCCCAGGCCACCGGACAGGACCGCCGGTGATTCGAGCGGTTCGGGTACTGCTGCGGTCTGTTCGGTCAGGCTCATGCTCATCGCCTCTATCGTCGAAGCCAGATCAACTCGGTCACGGCGCTACCCGCATCTCGAGCTTTCGTCTCGTATTTGGTGGTGGGCCGGGCGATCGACACCGGCAGTCGGCTGCCGGGCTCGACACGGCACAGCCGGGGTTCGGCGTCACCGGCCTGGGCGATCTGCTCGGCATACCCGGGGTGGTCCGTCGCGGCGTGCAGGACACCACCAGGGAGTAGCCGGTCAGCGATCAGGCCAATCGTGCTCGGTTGCAAGAACCGGCGTTTGTGGTGGCGTGCCTTGGGCCACGGATCGGGAAAGAAGACGCGGACCCCGCTCAGCGACGCCGGCGCAATTAGATAGTGAAGGACATCGACCGCGTTGCCCCGGATCAACCGGATGTTGCCGACCCGGTCGCGGTCGATCGCGGACAGCAGCTGCGCCAGCCCCCGGCGGTAGACCTCCACCGCGATCACGTCGACGCCGGGCTCGTCCTTGGCCATCGCCAGCGTGGATGTGCCGCTGCCACAGCCGATTTCGAGCACCACCGGCGCCTCGCGGCCAAACCACGCGCCGGTGTCCAGCGGTTCGATCCGCCGGGGTACCTCCGAGATGCCCAGCTGCGGCCACAGCCGTTCCCAGGTCTCGCGCTGGGCGTCGGACAGGGCGGAGCGCCGGGAACGAAAACTCGACGCCGGAAGGTAGCCGTGCTGCGGATTGTCCGAATCGCGCGGCTCCGCTGCTGGGGTCACGTCCTGGCCAACCTCTAGTCCGGTCCTCGCCTCCACCGGTGTGTCGGGACGTGTCCCCACCCCGGCGTGCGCATGCATTTGTCCATGGTGGCCCATGAACGCCCGATGTAGCCGCCCCTGGTCCAGATTGATACCCAACAGTTGCCTTTGGCTGGTAACACCAAGGTGGCTCGCATCTCGGTGACGCAGGTGCCACCATTCGGTGGGACCCGATCCGCCGACGGGCAAAATGGGCTGGCCGACGGATCGGCCAACCCGATCGACCGGGAGAGGAACAGGAGCACCAGATTTTCGTCGACGAGCTGACGCGATTCGCCGCCGAGCACGCTGACGCGCGCGTGACGGCGATCGCCGAACGAGCCGCCGCGCCGCTGCGCGTCGCCGTCCGCGGGCGTCGGGGTGTGGGGCGCGGCACGGTCGCGCGCGCCCTGGACCGCGCCGGGCGTGCGTCGGGGATCGCGCTTGCCCCGCCGGAATGCGCCGGCGACCGCCCCCCCAATTCACAAGTCGACGTCGTCGTCTACGTCACCGCCGAGGTGATCAAGCCGGAGGACGCCGACGCGATCGGCGCCGCCGAGCGCCCGGTGCTGGCGGTGCTGAACAAAGCCGATCTGACCGGCTCGCTGTCGGGCCGCGGCGACGATCCGATCGCGGCCGCGCGCGCTCGCTGCGCGAAACTCGCGGCGCTCGCCGGCGTCGCGGTCGAGCCGATGATCGGCCTGCTCGCCGTCGCCGCGCTGGACGACCTGGACGCCACGCTGTGGGCCGCGCTGCGGGAGCTTGCCGCGCATCCGGGCGGCGCCGCATCCCTCAACGGGTCCTTCGACGGATTCCTGGCGGCCGACAACCCGGTGCCCGTCGACACCCGGCGGAACCTGCTGCACACTCTGGATCTGTTCGGCACGGCGCTGGGGATCGCCGCGGTCCGCCAGGGCCGGACGCCGGCGCAGGTGCGCGCCCTGCTGCGCCGCACCAGCCGCCTCGACGCCGTCCTGACCAAGCTGTCGGCCCTCGGCGCCGAGGCGCGCTACCGCCGGGTGCTCGACGCCGTCGCGGAGTTGGAGGCCCTGGCCGTCTCCCACAACAACATTGGCGAGCGAATCGGCCGATTCCTTCGCCGCGACGACACGGTGATCGCCCGGATGGCCGCCGCGGTCGACCTGGCCGAGGCGGCCGGGCTGCGGGTCGGACCCGTATCCGCGGACGCCGATCCGGCCGCGCACCTGCCGCGGGCGGCCCGCTGGCAGCGATACAGCCGCGGACCGGTCAGCGATCTGCACCGCGCCTGCGGGGCGGACATCGCCAGGGGATCGCTGCGGCTGTGGTCGCAGACCTGCGCCTGGATTCCCGATGCCGCCGGGGGGCCATGGTGAGCGGCGAGGATCGCGACTACCCGGCCGCCCGGGTGGACGCGCTGGTGGCGGCGATCGGCCCGCGGCTGGACGCTCCCGCCGTCAACCGGCTCGACGTGGTGCTGGTGACCGGCCCGTGGATGTCCGGGGTGACCGGCGTGGTCGCGGCGCTGCGGGAACGGCTGCCGCAGCACAAGTTCGTCGAGTCGACGGATCTGGGACCCGGCGATGCACCGGTCGCGGTGGTGTTCGTGGTGTCGGCGGCCGCGCCGTTGACCGAATCCGACTGTGTGCTGCTGGACGGCGCCGCCGAGCACACCGACGCGGTGATCGGCGTGGTGTCCAAGATCGACGTGCACCTCAATTGGCGCGACACGCTGAAGGCCAACCACGAGACGTTGGCCGCGCACGCACCGCGGTATGGCCAGGTGCCGTGGGTCGGCGCGGCCGCGGCCCCCGACCTCGGTGAGCCGGCCGTCGACGAGCTGGTGGACACCGTCTCGGCGCAACTCGCCGATTCCGATATCGCCCGGCGAAACAGGTTGCGGGCCTGGGAATCTCGGCTTCAGACACTGCGGCAGCGTGTCGAACGCGACGCCGAGGGCGCCGGTCGGCGGGTGCGGGTCGAGGCGTTGCGCGAAGAGCGCGGCGCGGCCCTGCAGCAGCGGCGCCAGGCGAAATCCGAGCGGACCATCACGCTGCGCGGCCAGATCCAGCAGGCGCGGGTCGAGTTGTCCTACTTCGCGCGCAACCGCTGCTCGACGCTGCGCGGCGAACTGCAGGAGGGCGTCGGCGGTCTGTCCCGGCGCAAGATTCCCGAGTTCGAGGCGCACACCCGCGAGCGGTTGGACGCGGTAGTCACCGAGGTGAGCGAGCACACCACCACACACCTGGCCGGCATCGCGACCGAGATGGGGGTGCCGGTCGCCTTGCCGGCCGTCGAGAAGCTGCCGGCGGTCGACGTCGGTCCCCCGCACGTGAAATCGCGGCGGCAGGAAACCTGGCTGATGATGCTGTTGGGTGCCGGGTTCGGGCTGGGTGTCGCGCTGACGCTGAGCCGGCTGGTCGCCGGTTTGGCCCACGGCCTGAACCCCCTGATCCAGATCGCCGGGGCCGCGGCATGCGTGGCGATCGGCCTGGCCGTCACGTTCCTGGTGGTCAACCTCCGCGGCCTGCTGCATGACCGCGCTTTGCTGGACCGTTGGGCGGGCGACGCGACGTCCTCGCTGCGATCGGCGGTCGAGGAGTTTGTCGCCACCCGGGTGCTGGTCGCCGAGTCGGTGCTGAGCACGGCGCTCCTCGCCCGCGAGGAGGCGGAGAACGCGCGGGTGTCCGAGCAGGTCAGCGCCATCGACAGCGAACTGCGCGAGCACGCCATCGCGGCGGCGCGGGCTGCGGCGGTGCGCGATCGGGAGATGCCGACGATCGCTTCGGCGCTCGAGGCTGTCCGTGCAGAGCTGGGAGAACCGGGTATACCCCTCTCCGAGAAGGAACCCGAGAACGAGCCGGAGACCGTGGCCGGACCCGCGGGCGAGGACGGAAACGATGAGCCGGCGTCGACGGGCACGGGCGACGACGTTTCGTAACGGCCGGTTTCTGAATCGTTGTTGTGAGGAGGCTTATACCCGCCCGAACCATCCCCAGCAAGGTGATCACGATAACCTGTAGTTAACGCATCACCATGTCAACAGTTGTGTGGGCGAACGCATACGCACGACGAACGCCAGGAACGCAGACGAAGAATTCAGGAGAGTTCGATGACCTCAGCGACCATTCCGGGTCTGGACAACCCGCCCACCGAGCATCAGGGGCTGCTTTCGTGGGTGGAGGAGGTCGCCGAGCTCACCCAGCCGGACCGGGTGGTGTTCGCTGACGGCTCCGACGAAGAGTGGCAGCGGCTGACCGAGCAGCTCGTCGAGGCGGGCACCTTCAAGCGCCTGAACCCCGAGAAGTACCCCAATTCCTTCCTGGCGCTGTCCGATCCGTCCGACGTCGCGCGGGTGGAGTCGCGGACCTACATCTGCTCGGAGCGAGAGGCCGACGCGGGGCCCACCAACAACTGGATGGACCCGGCGGAGATGCGCTCCACCCTCAACGACCTGTACCGCGGCTGCATGCGCGGCCGCACCATGTATGTGGTGCCGTTCTGCATGGGCCCGCTCGGGGCCGACGACCCCAAGCTGGGCGTGGAGATCACCGACTCCGAGTACGTCGTCGTCTCGATGAAGGTGATGACCCGGATGGGCAAGGCCGCCCTGGAGAAGATGGGCAACGACCGCTTCTTCGTCAAGGCGCTGCACTCCGTCGGGGCGCCGCTGGAGCCGGGCCAAAAGGACGTGCCGTGGCCGTGCAACGACACCAAATACATCACCCACTTCCCGGAGACCCGCGAGATCATGAGCTACGGCTCCGGCTACGGCGGCAACGCCCTGCTCGGCAAGAAGTGCTACTCGCTTCGCATCGCGTCGGCGATGGCCCACGACGAGGGCTGGCTCGCCGAGCACATGCTGATCCTCAAGCTGATCTCCCCGGAGAACAAGGCCTACTACTTCGCCGCGGCGTTCCCGTCGGCCTGCGGAAAGACCAACCTCGCCATGCTGCAGCCGACCATCCCCGGCTGGCGCGCCGAAACGCTCGGTGACGATATCGCCTGGCTGCGATTCGGCAAGGACGGCCGGTTGTACGCGGTCAACCCCGAGTTCGGTTTCTTCGGGGTCGCACCGGGCACCAACTGGAAGTCCAACCCCAACGCCATGCGCACCATCGCCGCGGGCAACACCGTCTTCACCAACGTCGCGCTGACCGACGACGACGAGGTGTGGTGGGAAGGTCTGGAGGGCGAGCCGGATCACCTGATCGACTGGAAGGGTCAGGACTGGATCATTCGCGAGACGGAAACCAAAGCGGCCCACCCGAATTCGCGTTACTGCACGCCGATGTCGCAGTGTCCGATCCTGGCGCCGGAGTGGGACGACCCCCAGGGTGTGCCCATCTCGGGCATCCTGTTCGGCGCCCGCCGCAAGACTACGGTGCCCCTGGTGACCCAGGCCCGCGACTGGCAGCACGGCGTGTTCATGGGAGCCACCATGGGCAGCGAGCAGACCGCCGCCGCCGAGGGCAAGGTCGGCACCGTGCGCCGCGACCCGATGGCCATGCTGCCGTTCCTGGGCTACCACGTCGGTGACTACTTCCAGCACTGGCTGGATCTCGGCAAGAACTCCGACGAGTCCAAGCTGCCGAAGGTGTTCTTCGTCAACTGGTTCCGCCGCGGCGAGGGTGGCAAGTTCCTGTGGCCGGGCTTCGGGGAGAACAGCCGCGTGCTGAAGTGGATCGTCGACCGCATCGAGCACCAGGCCGGCGGCCAGGACACCCCGATCGGGATCGTCCCCACCGCGGAGGACCTCGACTTGGACGGCCTCGACGTCACCGGCGAGGACGTGGGTCGGGCTTTGATCGTCGACGCCGACGAGTGGCGCAAGGAATTGCCGCTGATCGAGGAGTGGTTCGAGTTCGTCGGCGACAAGCTGCCCACCGGCGTCAAGGACGAGTTCGAGGCGCTCAAGCAGCGGCTGTCCGAATCGTCGTAGAACCCCGGCGCTAGCCGCCAATTACCTGCCGTCGCAAAGACTTCGGCAGGTAGACCGCGCCCGGTCCGGCGCCCGCCGCGGTGTCGCCGGGATTGGAGATGGCGCAGCGCTTCAGCGACAGACAGCCGCAGCCGATGCACGAGTCCAGGTTGTCGCGAAGCGCCATCAGACCCGCGATTTGATCGTCGAGACGCGCGCGCCATGTTTTCGACAGCCCCGCCCAGTCGGCCCGCGTCGGGGTGCGGGCGTCCGGAAGTTTCGCCAGCGCGTCGGCGACCTCGTCCAGGCTTAGCCCGACGTTTCGGGCGGCCCGGATGAAGGCGAGGCGCCGCAACATGTGTCGCTCGAACCGGCGCTGACCGCCGGAGGTCCGCGACGCCGTGATCAGGCCCTGGCTTTCGTAGAACCGGATCGCCGACGCGGCGAAGCCACTTCGCGTCGCGATCTCGCTGACGGTGAACAAATCTCGTTTATCCATACGACCTACCCACTCGGACTTGACTTAAAGTTTACTTTAACTATCAGTATGGGGCGTATGACTCATTCCGACACCCATCCCGTCGCAATCGTCACCGGCGCCTCGCGCGGATTCGGCAAGGCGCTGACCGCCGCCCTGCTCGACCGCGGCTGGACCGTCGTGGGCGATGCCCGCCGCGACACCGACCTGGAAACCACTGCAGCAGAGCTGAATTCGGCACGACTGATCGCGCTACCCGGAGACGTCACGCAAGCGTCCCACCGTGACGCGTTGGTCGCCGCGGCGGTCGACGCCGGGCCGCTTCGGCTGCTGGTCAACAACGCGAGCCGGCTGGGTCCCAGCCCCCAACCGCTGCTCGCCGACTATCCGGCGTCCGAGTTGTCGGCCGTGTACCAGACGAACCTGTTCGCCCCGCTTGCGCTGATCCAGGCCGCGCTGCCGGCCCTCACCCAGAACGGCGGGCTGATCGTCAACCTGACCTCCGACGCCGCCGTCGAACCGTATCCCGGCTGGGGCGGCTACGGCTCCTCAAAGGCCGCCCTCGATCAGCTGTCGGCCGTGCTGGCCGCCGAGGTCCCGGCCGTGCCGGTGTACGCCTTCGACCCCGGGGACATGCGCACCGAGATGCACCAGGCCGCGTTCCCGGGCGAGGACATCTCCGATCGCGCCGAGCCGGAATCCGTCGTGCCCGCGGTGCTGCGGCTCCTCGACACCCGGCCGACCTCAGGTCGGTATCGGGCCGCGGACCTGGCGCTCTCCGGAGCGCGGCCATGACTCTCCCGGCTACCCCGCCTGTCCCGACGCCGCACACGCACTTCCACCGGCGCCCGGGCTCCGATGCCACCGAGCCACCCGAGGCGCGCGGCCTGGCCCGGGACGCCGTCAAGCTGCTGGTCGCGCGGCCCGGCGGAGTCGACCACGCGCACTTCCGCGACCTGGGGGCGTACCTGCGGCCCGGGGATCTGCTGGTGGTCAACGATTCCGCCACCATGCCGGCCGCGGTCGACGGCCGCCGCGCCGGTCAGCCGATCACGGTGCACTTCTCCACCGTCCGCGCCGAAAAAGTGTGGGTCGTGGAGCTGCGGCCCGCGGTGAACGCGACCGGACACCTCACCGACGTCGGGCCCGGCGAACGCATCGACCTGCCCGGCGGCGCCGCGCTCGTCGTCGAGTCCTCCTACCCGCAGCCCGGCATCGGCGGCGCACGCCTATGGACCGCCCGGGTGATCATCGAGGGCAACGTCGGGGCATACCTCGGCCGGCACGGCCGCCCGATCCGCTACGCCTACGTGACGCGGCAGTGGCCGCTGCGCTACTACCAAACCGTGTTCGCCCGGCACCCCGGCAGCGCCGAAATGCCCAGCGCCGCGCGGCCGTTCAGCACCGAACTGGTGACAGCGCTGGTGGCGGCCGGGGTCACGATCGCCCCGATCACGTTGCACACCGGGGTGTCCTCGGCGGAGGCGGGCGAGCCGCCCACTCCCGAGCTTTTCCAGGTGCCACCCGCGACCGCGCGGTTGGTGAACTCCACACGCGCGGCCGGCGGCAGGGTGATCGCGGCCGGAACCACCGTGACCCGCGCTCTGGAATCGGCCGCCGACCGCGGCCGCACGGTGCGGCCGGTGGTGGGCTGGACGGACCTGGTGCTCGGCCCGTCCCGCCCGAGCCGCGTGGTCGACGGCTTGATCACCGGATGGCACGACGCGGGCGCCTCCCACCTGCTGCTGCTGGAGGCCGTCGCCGGCCCAGAGCTGGTGGCCGGCGCCTACCGCGAGGCCGTCGAACACGGCTATTTGTGGCATGAATTCGGCGACAGCGCCCTGCTGCTGCCCACTTGACACCTGTCAACACGCGCGGCGGTACAGTCCTCGCATGCAGATTCGCCCCCACCTCGGCGCCGACAAACCCGCCGTGATCCTGCACCCGTCGGGCACGGTCGTCACCTTCGACGACCTGGAAGCCCGCGCCAACCGGCTGGCTCACCGGTTCCGCGAGGCCGGCCTGCGCGAGGGCGACACCGTCGCGATCCTGATGGAGAACAACGAACACATCCATGCGGTCATGTGGGCGGCGCGGCGCAGCGGCCTGTACTACGTGCCGATCAATACGCACCTGACCCCGGCCGAGGCGGCCTACATCATCGACAACAGCAGCGCCCGGGCGATCGTCGGGTCGGGCGCACTGCGTGAAACCTGCGAGGGCCTGGGGCAGCATCTGCCCGGCGGGCTACCGGGCCTGCTGATGATGGCCGACGGCGATCTCGACGGGTGGGAGCGCTACCCGGAATGCGTTGCGGGCCAACCCGCCACACCGATCGACGACGAACTCGAGGGCGACCTGCTGCAGTACTCCTCGGGCACCACCGGGCGGCCCAAGGGGATCAAGCGCGAGCTGCCGCACGTCCCGCCCGCGGAGGCCGCGGGCATGATGGCTGCGCTGGTGGAATTCTGGATGACTCCCGAGTCGATCTATCTCAGCCCGGCGCCGCTGTATCACACGGCGCCGTCGGTGTGGTCGATGACCGCGCAGGCCGGCGGTATCACGACCGTGGTTCTGGAGAAGTTCGACCCCGAGGGCACGCTGGACGCCATCCAGCGCTACCGGGTGACCCACGGCCAGTTCGTGCCGGCCATGTTCACCCGAATGCTCAAACTGCCTCAGGCGGTTCGTGATTCGTACGACCTGTCCAGCCTGCAGCGGGTGATGCACGCCGCGGCGCCGTGTCCGGTGGAGATCAAGAAGCAGATGATCGACTGGTGGGGGCCGATCGTCGACGAGTACTACGCGTCCTCGGAGGCGATCGGGTCGACGTTGATCAGCGCCGAGGAGTGGCTGGCCCATCCCGGTTCGGTCGGCAGGCCGATGAACTGCCAGATCCACATCCTCGGCGAGGACGGAACCGAGCTGCCCCCGGGCCAGCCCGGCGAGATCTACTTCGAGGGCGGCTTCTCCTTCGAATACCTCAACGATCCGACGAAAACCGCTGCCTCACACGACAAGCACGGCTGGGCCACCGTCGGCGACGTCGGCTACCTCGACGACGAGGGCTACTTGTTCCTGACCGACAGACGCCACCACATGATCATCTCCGGCGGGGTGAACATCTATCCGCAGGAGGCCGAGAACCTTCTGGTCACCCATTCGAAGGTGCTCGACGCGGCGGTGTTCGGCATTCCCGACGACGAGATGGGCCAACGCGTCGTGGCGGCGGTGCAGACCGTCGACCCGGCCCACGCCACCGACGAATTCGCCGCCGAACTGCTCGGCTGGCTGCGAGACCGCCTGGCGCACTACAAATGCCCGCGATCCATCGCGTTCGAGACGCAGCTGCCGCGCACCGACACCGGAAAGCTCTACAAGAACGGGCTGATCGAGAAGTATTCGGTGTGACTCTCCGGGTGGTCGACCTGTCGGGCGCGCAGGATGCCGGCGTCGACACGCCGTCGGGGGTGACCATCGCCGTCGGCTCGGCAGCTGACATCGCGAAGTCCGAAACCTGGCTCGACGCAGCGACTTTCACCCTGACCGAGGACCCCTGCACCGATCGCCGGGTGGTCACCGTCGAGTCGGTGGCCCAGACGCTCGCCGAGCTGACGCGGCGCTGCCAGCGCTGGGCGCATGCCAGCAGCGTGTGCGACGACGTGCTGCGCGCGGTCAACCCCGGCGGCCCGACGCTGGCCGCGGTCGTGACCGAGTCGCTGGCGTACTCCACGCTGCAGGCCGGCCCGGAGTTCGCGCGCTGGCTCGACGAGCGCGGCCCCGCCCGCATGCCCGAGATCCCCGATCCGGTGCAGGCGCGCCGTGACGGCGACACCCTGCGCATCGCGTTCAACCGGCCGCAACGCCACAACGCGTTTTCCACCGACGCGCGCGCGGCGCTGCTGGAGGCGCTGACGGTGGCGCAACTCGACCCGTCGGTCACCGGAATCGTGTTGAGCGGCAACGGCCCATCGTTTTGCAGCGGCGGAGACCTCGCCGAGTTCGGCACCTTCGCCGACCCGGCCAGTGCGCACCTGGCCCGCACCCGGCACAGCCCCGCCCTGGCGCTCGACGCGCTGACCGCCCGGCTCGGCCGGTCCTGCCGCGCCGAGGTTCACGGCCGGGTGATGGGCAGCGGACTGGAGATGGCGGCGTTCTGCGGATGGATTGAGGCGCGCGACGATTCGGTCTTCGGACTACCCGAATTGACCCTGGGCCTGATCCCCGGCGCCGGCGGCACCGTCAGCGTTACGCGGCGCATCGGCCGCTGGCGCACGGCGTATCTCGTGCTGTCGGGACGAACACTCGGCGCCGATACCGCGCTGGAGTGGGGACTGGCGGACGCCATTTACGTTGGCGCCCAAGGCTTCTCCCAGTAGAAGCTCAGTAGCCCGAAAACGTCGTCGTGGTGGTCGACGGCAGGTTGGAAATGGCGAAGGCGAAGATGAAGAAGTACACGATCGCGGACATGAGCCCGATGACCCCGCCCGCGATCGCGGCGATGATCGCCCACTTCTTGGCGTTCTCGGAAGCGGATTGGGCCTCGGCATACCGTCCCTGCGTCCACAGCCCAGAGACCTTGGTGGAGTAGACGATCGACACGATGCCCAGCGGAAGGCAGCACAGGACCGTGGTCAGGATCGCCCAGACGAGGTAGTTGTCCGGCTCTCGCTGGGCCGGCCAGCCCGGCTGCTGGCCCGGCCAACCCGGTTGCTGGCCTTGCCAGCCGGGTTGCTGGCCTTGCCATTCCGGCGGTTGGCCCTGCCAACCGGGTTGCTGCTGGCCCTGCCATTCTGGGGAACCTTCGTACGGCCCTGGGGGATAACTCATGACGACTCCCTTTCCGTGTGGTTCCCTCCCGTCCAGGCTTTGCTGGCACGCGAAGTCAGGCAAATATACAGCACACATCGGCATCGGACCGGGAGATTTCGACTCCGTTCAGATCCCGCCCCGGGCGACGAGCTGCTCGGCGATCACGTTGCGCTGGATCTCGTTGGTGCCTTCGCCGACGATCATCAGGGGCGCGTCGCGGAAGTATCGTTCGACGTCGTATTCGGTGGAGTAGCCGTAGCCGCCGTGGATGCGCACGGCGTTGAGCGCGATCTCCATCGCGACCTCGGAGGCGAACAGCTTGGCCATCCCGGCTTCCATGTCGCAGCGTTCGCCGCTGTCGTAACGCTCCGCGGCATGCCGGGTGAGCTGACGGGCGGCGGTGAGTTTGGTCGCCATGTCGGCGAGGTAGTTGCCGACGGCCTGATGCTTCCAGATCGGCCGGCCGAAGCTCTCCCGCTGCTGCGCGTACGCCAGCGCGTCCTCGAGCGCCGCCGTCGCCACCCCCAGGGCCCGCGCAGCTACCTGGATGCGGCCCGTCTCGAGCCCCTTCATCATTTGCGAAAAGCCCTCGCCCGGGCGGCCGCCCAGAATCGCGGTCGCCGGCAATCGGTAGTTGTCGAACGACAGCTCACAGGACTCGACGCCCTTGTAGCCGAGCTTGGGCAGGTCCCGCGACACCGACAGGCCCGGCCCGTGCTCGACGAGCGCGATCGAGATGCCCTTGTGCCGCGGCTCGGCTCTCGGGTCCGTTTTGCACAACAGGGCGATCAGCCCGGACCGGCGCGCGTTGCTGATCCAGGTCTTGGCGCCGTTGATCACCAGATCATCTGAGCCGTCCGGCAGCGCGGTGGTGGACATGTTCTGCAGGTCGGAACCGCCGCCGGGTTCCGTCAGCGCCATGGTGGCCCGCAGCTCGCCGGTGGCCATCGGCGGCAGGTAGGTCCGCTTTTGCTGCTCGGTGCCGAACAGCGTCAGCAGCTTGGCCACCACGGTGTGCCCGCCCATCGCGCCGGCCAGGCTCATCCAGCCGCGCGCCAGTTCCTGCGTGACGCGCACGTAGCACGGCATCGACACCGGCGATCCGCCGTATTCCTCGGGAACGGCCAGGCCGTAGACGCCGATCCGCTTCATCTGCTCGATCCACGCATCGGGGTAGGTGTTGGCGTGCTCGACCTCGCGGACGGTCGGTTTCACCTCGCGGTCGATGAACGCCCGCACGGTGGCGACCAGCAGGTCCTCTTCGTCTTGGGAGTCGTCGCTGTGCTCTCTGCTCACCCATGCCATATTGGCCCCGTGACTTATGCCGACATACGCGAGGGTGGGCCCTACTTCGACGACCTTTCGGTGGGCCAGGTGTTCGACTGGGCGCCGTCGGCGACGCTGTCGCCGGGTCTGGCCGCGGCGCATCAGGCGATCGTGGGGGACCGGCTGCGCCTGGCGCTGGACGCCGACCTGTATGTGGCGGTAACCGGCATGCCTGGCCCGATGGCGCATCCAGCGCTGGTCTGCGACGTGGCGATCGGGCAGTCGACGCTGGTGACCCAGCGGGTGAAGGCCAACCTGTTCTATCGCGGCCTCACGTTTCACCATTTTCCCGCCATCGGCGACTCGGTCTACACCCGCACCGAAGTCGTTGGGCTGCGGCCGAATTCGCCCAAGCCCGGCCGGGCGCCCACGGGGTTGGCGGCGCTGCGGATGATCACGATCGACCGGGCCGACCAGCTGGTCCTCGACTTCTACCGCTGCGCCATGCTGCCCGCGAGCCCGGACTTCCGGCCCGTCGAAGACGGCTCTCCCGGCGACGATCTGGCGGCCATCGGCGCCGACGCGGCCCCGCCCGCCGCCGATCCGACCGCCCACTGGGACGCCGAGGTTTTCCGGACCAGGGTGCCCGGCCCGCATTTCGACCCTGGCATCGCCGGTGCGGTGTTGCACAGTACCGGCGACGTCGTCAGCAGCGCACCGGAATTGGCGCGGCTGACGCTGAATATCGCCGCGACACACCATGATTCGCGGGTCGGCGGCCGTCGCCTGGTGTACGGCGGGCACACCATCGGGCTGGCGCTCGCGCAGGCCAGCCGGCTGCTGCCCAACCTGGTGACGGTGCTGGGCTGGGAGTCCTGCGACCACACCGGCCCGGTGCACGAGGGTGACACCCTCTACAGCGAGCTCCACGTCGAGTCCGCGCAGCCGACCGAGCACGGCGGCGTCCTGAAACTTCGGTCGCTGGTCTACGCAGTGAGTGACGCGGCGGGCCAGCCCGACCGGCCGGTGCTGGACTGGCGCTTCAGCGCCCTGCAGTTCTGACCCGCGGCGCGGTACGCCACGCGCACAATGGTGTCGTGAGCAGCGAGTCGGCCGACTGGGGAAACAGCGGGCTGGCCTACCTGACCGGGCCGCCCGACGGGCCGCCGGACTTCTCCCGTGCCCACGTGCTGACGCGCGCCGAGGGGGTCGCCGCCGACGTCGGTCACCGGGCGGGCATCTCCGTTGCCGCCGCCCCGCTGCTGACCGGGCGGGCCGCGCTGCTCGGATTGACCCGCGGCGGGGCGGTGTCGTGCGGTGGCGCCACCCGATTGCTGGCGGCGCGGGACGGCTGGTTCGCGATCACGCTGTCGCGTCCCGACGACGTCGCCGCGGTGCCCGCGCTGGTCCACGCCGATGACGTGCCTGCGGACCCCTGGCCCACGCTGCGGCGTTGGGCCGCAACGCAACCGGTGTCGGGAATCATCGAGCGGGCGGTTCTGCTCGACCTTCCCGCGGCCGCCCTGGGTGAGGTCGCGGCCACGTCTCCGCGGATAGAGCGGATGGGATTCCGGGCGGAGGCGCCCCGGATCGCCGGCCTGTTGGTGGCCGACCTGTCGTCGATGTGGGCGGGTCCGTTGTGCGGGCAGCTGCTGGCCCGCGCCGGGGCGACCGTCGTCAAAGTCGAGAGCCCGCGGCGCCCCGACGGCACCCGCGGCGGCCACCGCGCGTTCTTCGACTGGATGAACGGCGGAAAGCTGTCGTATTGCGTCGATTTCGACAACGCCGACGAACTGCGCGAGCTGCTCGCGGTCGCCGACATCGTGATCGAGGGCTCTCGGCCCGCGGCGCTGGCCCGGCGCCGACTCGGCCCGGCCGACATTGCGCCGCGGGCGGGCCGCATCTGGTTGCAGATCACCGGGTACGACGAGCACTCGCCGCGGCCGGCGTTCGGCGACGACGCCGCGGTGGCGGGCGGCCTGGTCGGCACCGGCCACGGCGAACCGGTGTTCTGCGCAGACGCCATCGCCGATCCGCTGGCGGGGCTGGAGGCGGCCTGCGCGGTCACCGAATCGCTGGTCCGCGGTGGCGGCGAGTCGATCCACGTATCGATGGCCGCGGTCGCCGCGACCTATGCCGCCCTACCCACCCAGCCGTCGGCGTCGGGACACGCGGCCCCGCCGCCGCCCGTGCCGCCGGCGGCCGCGCCGGCACCCGAGCTTGGCGCCCACAACCAGGTGGTGCGGCGCCTGGTATCCGAACGACGTTGCCTGTCATGCTGATTCGGCGAGCCACCCTGCTGGACGGGACGACCACCAGCATCCGGGTCTCCGAACGGATCGAGGAGATGGGCGACGGGCTGACCGCCCGACCGGGGGAGGGTCTGCTCGACGCCAACGGCGGGACCGTGCTGCCCGGGCTGCACGACCACCACGTGCACATCCGCTCGGCCGCGTCCGCGCTTGACTCGTTTCTCGTCGGACCGCCCGGCGTCACCACCAAAACCCAACTGACGCAACTGCTGTCGAATGCCACGCCGGGCCCCGACGGGTGGATTCGCGCCGTCGGGTATCACGAGTCTGTCGCCGGCGACCTGGACCGGGCCGCCCTCGACGCGGTCGTGCCGCGCGTCCCGGTGCGCGTCCAGCACCGCAGCGGCGCGCTGTGGATCCTCAACTCGGCCGCGCTGGGCCGCGTCGGCCTGGCCGAACATCCCGACGGCCGCCTGCGTAGCGCCGACCGCGGCTGGTCGGATGCGCTGGCGCGCCGGGAAACCGACCTCGCGGAGCTCAGTCGCCGAATCACCGCGACGGGGGTCACCGGCGTCACCGACGCCACTCCCGAACTGGGCGCCGACGACATGGTCTCGCTGGTGGTGGCCCAGCGCCGCGGCGAATTTCGGCCGCGGCTGCATTTCCTGTCGCCGGGCAAGAAGATCCTGCACGACGACCGCCTCGACCTCGACGCCCTCACGGACTGGATCGCCGAGCAGCACGCGGCCGACCGGCCGGTCGCGCTGCACTGTGTGACCGCGGCCCAACTCGTGGTCGCCATCGCCGCCCTGCGCGCCGCCGGCGGCCACCCGCGCGATCGCATCGAGCACGCCGCGGTGGTGCCGGACGACACCCTGGCCGACCTGGCCGAACTCTCGGCGTCGGCGGGCCTGACGGTGGTGACGCAGCCCAACTTCGTCGCCGAGCGCGGCGATCAGTACCTCGCCGACGTGCCTCCCGCCGAGCACGGTCAGCTGTGGCGGGTCGCGTCGTTGCTGAAAGCTCAAGTGCGCGTGGCGTTGTCGACCGACATGCCGTTCGGTCACGGCGATCCATGGACCGCGATGCGCGCCGCGGTATATCGCACCACACCCAGCGGTGCCGTCCTGGGTGCCGACGAATGTGTCTCGGCGCGACAGGCTTTGACGATGTTCCTGGGCGCCGCCGAGCGACCGGACCGGCCGCGCGCCGTCGAGCCCGGGCAGCCGGGCGATCTCTGCGTGCTGAACGAGCCGCCGGCGACGGCGCTGGCCGAGCTGGACGCCGGCATGGTGGCCGCCACGATCATCGGCGGTCAGCTGGTGTATTTCGCGATGTGACCGGCGATCACCCGGCGGGGGACAGCGCGGCGCGCAAACTGTCGCACTGAGTGTCGAAAAAACGTTGCGACACTTGTGCTTTCGGCACGAACAGGTCGAATCCGTGGAAGACGCCCGGGACCACCTCGACCTCGCACGGCACGCCGGCGGCGCGCAGCCGTTCCGCGTAGGCGAGATCCTCGTCGTGGAACAAGTCGTGGGTGCCCACCCCGATCCACGCGGGTGGCAAGCCGCTCAGGTCGTCGCGCCGCGCCGGCACGGCGACCGAAGGGTCGGCATCGCCGAGGTAGGCCGTCCAGCCGAAGTGGTTGCTGCGCGGGTTCCACAACCGGTAGTGCGGCTGATTCGCGGTCGTGGAACTGCGATCGTCGAGCATGGGGTAGACGAGTAGCTGGAATGCGGGCGCGACCTCGCCGCGGTCGCGGGCCAGCAGGGCCAGCGCCGCCGCCAGCCCGCCGCCGGCGCTGGCACCGCCGATCGCGATCCGTCCCCGGTCCACACCGCCCTGCCCGGCCAGCCAGGTCAACGCCGTATAGCAGTCCTCGAGCGGGGCGGGATAGGGATGCTCGGGTGCCAGCCGGTGATCCACCGATGCGACCGTGATGCCCAATCGGGAGCTGAACCGGCGGCACAGCCGGTCGTCCTGCTGCGCACTGCCGATCACATATCCGCCGCCGTGGATCCACAGCAGCGCGGGTGTCGGCTGCGTGACACCCGTCGGCCGGAACAGCCGGACCCCGGCACCGGGGCCGAGAGCGACGACCTCGATGTCCGGTGGTGGGCTGGGCTTACCCAGCCGTCCCCGCAACCGATCCAACGTGCGCACCACCGGCAGGGTCCGCCGGCCGACGAGGTGGCGGGGGGTGAAGCGGGCGATGCGGCGCAGATCGGGGTGAACGTCGGTGTTCGGCATCGGTCCAGTATCCATCCGGCGCCGCGGCGGCACCGAATCACTGCCATGCACCCGTCGAACGGTGGCTGGGTTAGCCGAGCAGAGATCCGGGTATCGATCCGGGTGATCGAAATGCTGGCGTGTCCCGTGGACATCAGCATGTCGGCGATGCGGGATTGCAACGCCCCGGGGTCGGGGCGCGTCCGGGCAGTGTCGGGCGCGATGCGAGAGGCGTGAAATGCTGGGCCATCTCTACGATCGGGCGCTCGACGGCGAGCGATGTTGGATTCGGCACGACGACGGCGAGGTGCGCCCGCTGCCGGCGCACCGCTGGCTGGGGGCCCGCGCTCCCGACGGTGACGCCGTCGATGAGGTGTTCGACGAAGAAGTCACGCAGATGTGCATCGGCCCGACCATCGAGCTGGGGTGCGGGCCCGGGCGCCTGGTCGCGCGCCTCATCCGCCGGGGCATACCCGCGCTCGGCATCGACCGGTCGGCAACCGCGATCCGGCTGGCCGGCCGCGGCGGTGCGGCCGCGCTGCTCGGCGATGTGTTCGAGCCGCTGCCCTGGATGGGCCGATGGCAGACGGTCCTGCTGGTCGACGGGAACGTCGGCCTCGGCGGCGACCCGCGGCGAATACTGTGCCGCGCGGCCGAGTTGCTGGGCCGAGGCGGACGATGCGTGGCCGAGTTCGACGGCGAAGCCATCGGCATCCGGTCGCGCTGGGTGCGGCTGGAGTCGGCTCACGATGTCGGGCCGTGGTTTCGGTGGGCGTCGGTCGGGGTGGACAGTGCCGCCGCGCTGGCCGCGCAGGTGGGTTTGACGTTGACCGGCGTCCGCATGGTCGGCGGCCGGGTGGTTGCGAGCCTGGCGGCGATATGAACGGGCACGGCCGTCCCCCGAGGTTCCGAAGCCCGCTGCGCGGCCCATGGTTGACGTCGGTGTTCGGGCTGGTCCTGTTGGTGACCCTGCCGATAGTCATCGTCACGGGGCTGCTTTCCTACATCGCCTACGCTCCACAGTTCGGTCAGGCGATCCCCGCCGACGTCGGCTGGCTGCGCCTGCCCGTCTTCTCCTGGCCCACGCGTCCGTCGTGGCTGTACCGGCTGACCCAGGGACTGCACGTCGGGCTGGGCCTGGTGCTCATCCCGGTGGTGCTGGCCAAGCTGTGGTCGGTGATCCCGCGGTTGTTCGATTTTCCGCCGTTCCGATCGATCGCCCAAGCGCTGGAACGGCTTTCGTTGCTGATGCTGGTCGGCGGGGTGCTGTTCGAGATCGTCACCGGCGTGCTCAACATCCAGTACGACTACATCTTCGGGTTCAGCTTCTACGACGCCCATTATTTCGGGGCGTGGGTGTTCATCGCCGGCTTCGCCATGCACATCACGCTGAAGATCCCCCGCATGGTGTCCGGGTTGCGGTCGCTGCCGCTGCGGGAAGTGTTGCGCACCAACCGCAGTGATACCCGCCCGGAACCACCCGATCCCGACGAACTGGTGGCCGCGGATCCGGCCGAACCGACGATGAGCCGCCGCGGTGCGCTGGCGCTGGTCGGCTCCGGTGTGGCGCTGATCGCCGTGCTGACCGTCGGACAGACCCTCGGCGGTGCCGCCCGCGGCGTTGCCCTGCTGGTGCCGCGGGGCCGCGGCCGCGATTTCCCGGTCAACAAGACCGCCGTCGCCGCCGGGATCGGGCTCGAGAGTGTCGGCGCGAGTTGGGTTTTGACGCTACGCGGCGGCCCTTCGCCGGTGGTGCTGGATCGTGCCACCCTGGCCGGCATGCCCCAAACTGCCGCGCGGCTGCCGATCGCCTGCGTCGAAGGGTGGTCGACCGTGCAGACCTGGAGCGGGGTGCGGCTGTCCGAGCTGGCCCGACTCGCGGGCGTGCCCGCGCCGCGCTGGGCGCGGGTGACGTCGCTGCAGCGCGGCGGTGCCTTCGGCGCGGCGACGTTGCAGGCCAACCAGATTCGCGATTCCGACGCGCTGCTGGCGCTGCGGGTGAACGGCGCCGACCTGTCGTTGGACCACGGCTACCCGGCCCGGATCATCGTCCCCGCCCTGCCCGGCGTGCACAACACCAAGTGGGTGGCGTCCATCGAATTCGGGGCGAGCTGAGATGCCGCGACTCACAACACGTTTCAGTGCGATCTACGGTTCCCACCCGCTGCACCTGCTGACCATGGTGTCCGGTTTCGCGCTGCTGGGTTACATCGTGATCACCTTCAAGCCGGCGACGCTGTGGAACGCGGGCACCTGGTGGCAGTCGATAGCCGTGTGGTTCGCCGCCGCCGTCGTCGCTCACGACTTTGTGCTGTATCCGCTGTACGCACTGGCCGACCGGGTCGTTTCGGCGCGCACCGGCCGGCGCTCGGGCCACCCAAAAATACTGGCCCGCAACTACATTCGGGTGCCGGCGCTGGGAGCGGGCCTGACCCTGCTGATTTTCCTGCCCGGCATCATCGAACAGGGCGGGCCCACCTACCAGGCGGCGACCGGGCAGACCCAGCAGCCGTTCCTCGGCCGATGGCTGCTGCTCACCGCGGCCATGTTCGCCGTCAGCGCCGTCGCCTACGCCGCGCGGCTTGCCGCGGCGCGTCGCCGGCCCGGTGTCCAGAAAACGGCCGAATGGCCGTCAACAGGGCAAACGTCAGTGCCAGCAACGCCGACAAAGGACGATTTCCGGCCGCCATGACACGGCTGACGGATTCGTCGTTTCCGGTGACTCGGCAGGGGTACAGTCCCCTACATGACGGCGCGGGCCCCGAGCATGAGTTGTTTGAAGCGGTTGCTAAGAGCCCGGCCCGGCGACTACATGCTGGCGTTAAGCGTCGCCGGAGCTTCGCTGCCGGTCATCGGTAAGCACCTCGAGCCCCTGGGCGGGATGACCGCCATGGGCGTGTGGGGTGCCCGCCACGCACCGAACGCGATATCCGCCATGAGGAAGGATTGGCTGACACCGGGCATCAACGACGAGCGCCGGCGGGATCGGGAGAGCACGCACCAGGTCTCGGTCGCTGCCTTGCGAGGGGTGGTGTCAGCCGCGGAGCTGGAAACCGAGTGGCCCGCGGCGGAGCGGACGCCCCCGATTTGGGAGGCCCTGCGCCAACGCCGCTATCTCTACCGCCGTGCGGTCCACTACGGCGACCACCCCGCGCAAGTCCTGGATGTGTGGCGCCGCAAGGATCTGCCCGCACAACCAGCGCCCGTGGCGATCTTCGTCCCGGGCGGCGCCTGGGTCCACGGCCGCAGCGCGCTGCAGGGATCCGCCCTGATGTCGCGGTTGGCCGAGCAGGGCTGGGTGTGCCTGGCGATCGACTACCGCGTCGCCCCACTACACCGCTGGCCGCGCCACATCACCGACGTCAAGACTGCCATCGCGTGGGCGCGCGCCAACGTCGACAAGTTCGGCGGCGACCGCAATTTCGTTGCGGTGGCCGGTTGTTCGGCCGGCGGGCACCTGTCCGCGCTGGCCGGACTCACCCCCGACGATCCCCAACTTCAGGCGAAGTTGCCCGAGGGCTCGGACAGCTCGGTCGACGCGGTGGTCGGGATCTATGGCCGCTACGACTGGGAGGACCGTTCGACTCCCGAGCGGGATCGCTTCGTCGATTTCCTGGAGCGCGTGGTGGTCAAGAAGACGATCGCGCGGCATCCCGAGGTGTTCCACGACGCGTCACCGATCGCGCGCGTGCATCGAAACGCTCCGCCGTTCTTGGTGATTCACGGCAGCAAGGACAGCGTCATCCCCGTCGAGCAGGCGCGCAGCTTCGTCGAGCGGCTGCGGGCCGTCTCGCATTCGATGGTCGGCTACCTGGAGTTGCCCGGGGCGGGCCACGGCTTCGACCTCATCGACGGTGAGCGCGCCGGCGTGGCCGCCCACGCGACATCGCTGTTCCTCAACCAGGTCTACCGCGCCAAGACAATCGGGGCCAAAGAGGTTATCTGAGCTCGTCCCGCTGAGTAGGGTCGCCTCTATGAGCAAGGGGCAGTGGTGAAACGGCTGAGCGGCTGGGACGCGGTACTTCTGTACAGCGAAACGCCGAACGTGCACATGCACACCATCAAAGCCGCGGTGATCGAGCTGGACCCGGCCAGCCGCAGCCTCGACCTCGAGTCGTTTCGCCGCGTCATCGGCGGCCGGCTGCACAAGCTCGAGCCGTTTTGCTATCAGCTCGTCGAGATCCCGTGGAAGTTTCATCATCCGATGTGGCGCGAGCACTGCGAGGTCGACCTGGAATACCACATCCGGCCCTGGCGGCTGCCGGCTCCGGGCGGGCGCCGCGAGTTGGACGAGGCGATCGGGCGGATCGCCAGCACCCCGCTGGACCGCGACCGCCCGCTGTGGGAGATGTACTTCGTCGAGGGCCTGGCCAACAGCCGGGTGGCCGTCGTCGGCAAGATTCACCATGCGCTCGCCGATGGCGTCGCCTCGGCCAACCTGCTCGCGCGCGGCATGGACCTGGTGCCCACGCCGGAGGGCGGTCCGCCGAAAAACGACCCGGCGCCCACCAAACGCCAGCTGCTGTCGTCGGCGTTCGCCGACCACCTCCGGCAGGCCGGAAAGTTGCCGGCGACATTTCGCTACACCGCGCAGGGCATCGGCCGGGTGCGACGCAGCTCGCGCAAGCTCTCGCCGGAACTGAGCCGACCATTCGAGCCGCCACCGACGTTCATGAACCACATGATCACCCCGGAGCGCAGGTTCGCGACCGCGACGCTGGCGCTGGTCGACGTCAAGGAGACCGGCAAGCGGCTCGGCGCGACCATCAACGACATGGTGCTGGCCATGTCGACCGGTGCGCTGCGCACGTTGCTGTTGCGCTACGACGGCAAGGCCGAGCCCCTGCTGGCCTCCGTCCCGGTGAGCTTCGACTTCTCGCCGGAGCGGATCTCCGGAAATCGCTTCAGCGGAATGCTGGTCGCGCTCCCGACCGATGCCGACGACCCGCTGGAGCGGGTGCGGTGCAGCCACGAGAACGCGATCTCGGCCAAGGAGGGCCATCAGCTGATGGGACCGGAGCTGGTCAGCCGGTGGGCGGCGTACATGCCGCCGGTGGGGACGGAAGCCTTCTTCCGGTGGGCGTCCGGCCGGGACGGACAGAACAAGGTGCTCAACCTGAACATCTCGAACGTTCCCGGTCCGCGCGAGCGCGGCCGGGTGGGCGGCGCCCTGGTCACCGAGATCTATTCGGTGGGGCCGTTGACCGCCGGCAGCGGTCTCAACATCACCGTCTGGAGCTACGTCGATCAGATCAACATCTCGGTGCTCGCCGACGGTGCCACCGTCAAGGACCCGCACGAGGTGACCGAGGCAATGATCGCGGATTTCATCGAAATACGCAGGGCCGCAGGGCTTTCCGAGGAGCTTACGGTCATCGAGGCCGCGATGGCGCCGGCCTGACAGGCGGTAGCCGAAGCTCGCGGTGCGGCGGCCGTTACCATCGGTCGGACACCCGCGATTCAAAGGAGACTCGCAGCACCGTGAGCGACGAAGCCGCCAACACCGAACCCGAAGTTCTCGTCGAGCAACGGGATCGAATACTGATCATCACGATTAACCGGCCGAAGGCCAAGAACGCCGTCAACGCCGCTGTCAGCCGCGGGCTGGCCGACGCCGTCGATCGGCTCGACAGCGATAACGGCCTTTCGGTGGCGATCCTGACCGGCGCGGGCGGCTCGTTCTGTGCGGGTATGGATCTCAAGGCTTTCGCCCGCGGCGAGAACGTCGTCGTCGAGGGCCGCGGTATGGGCTTCACCGAACGCCCACCGGCCAAGCCGCTCATCGCCGCGGTGGAGGGATTCGCGTTGGCCGGCGGCACCGAGCTGGCGCTGGCCACCGATCTGATCGTCGCGTCCAAGGACTCGGCGTTCGGCATCCCCGAGGTCAAGCGCGGCCTGGTCGCCGGCGGCGGGGGACTGCTGCGGCTGCCCGAACGCATCCCCTACGCGATCGCGATGGAGCTGGCGCTGACCGGGGACAACCTCCCGGCCGAACGCGCTCACGAGCTGGGCCTGGTCAACGTCCTGGCCGAGCCGGGCAAGGCGCTGGACGCGGCGATTGAGTTGGCGGAGAAGATCACCGCCAACGGGCCGCTCGCGGTGGCCGCCACCAAGCGGATCATCACCGAATCCCGGGGCTGGAGCCGCGACACCATGTTCACCGAGCAGATCAAGATTCTGGCCCCGGTGTTCTCGTCGAACGACGCCAAGGAAGGCGCGATCGCGTTCGCGGAGAAGCGCCCGCCGCGCTGGACCGGGACGTAAGCCCTACGGGTTCTCCTCGGTCAGGTAGCGCTGCACGGTCGGCCCGAGCCAGCCGACCACGTCGTCAATCGCGGCCGAGGCGATCGGCTCGATCCTGAGCTGGTAGCGCGCGAACGCCAGGCCCGCCAGGTGGCTGGCCACCAGCTCGACGCGCAGCTCGGCGTCGGCCACCCCGAACTCCGCCGCGACTCGCTTCGCGATTGGCCCGGCAAGGCTGTCGTGCAACACCTTTCGCGCCTGGGGGTGGATCGCCGCCGAACGCCACAGCGTCAGGAACGGCTCGAAGACGGCGCCTTCCTCCCAGTGCTCGAGGAAGCGGCGCACCAGCCTCGGGCCGATCCGCTCGGCCCCCTCGTCGAGGAGCGCGGCGAGCTGATGTAGCGGGTGCTCGGGTCCGGTCAGCGCGGACGCGGTGAAGAGGCCTTCCTTGTTGCCGAAGAAGTAGTAGACCATCGCGACGTCCACGCCCGCATCGGCGGCGATGGCGCGGACGGTGGCCCCCTCGTATCCCTGGCGCATGAAGCGTTCGCGCGCGGCGTCGAGGATTCGCTGTCGGTTCTGTTGACCGGTCCGCCACCGGCCGGCCCGCCGCGGTTCGACCATGACGCCACAATACTTCAACAACCGTTGATGAATGCCGTGCGCGGGCGTAAGTTGTTCTTCAACGGAGGTTGAAGTAAAGGAGGTCCGACATGGTGACAACCGCGCGTCGACGCCTTTGGTGGCGACACCTGATGTCCGTCCTGCTCTTCCCGGTCACGGTGACGCTCGTCGTCCCGGCCCTGATCGTGATCCCGGCCGGTGTGCGAACGGCGCAGCTCGGCACCGCCCTGACGGTGATGCTGGTGACCGCCGGCTGCCTGCTGATCGCCGCCGGCTTGGCCCTGATGGTCTGGACGAACGTGCTGTTCGACCGCGTAGGCGAGGGCACGCTTGGGCTGGGCAACGTGATGGGGGAGCCGGTCCATCTGGTCGTGCGTGGGCCCTACCGGCACGTGCGCAACCCGATGATCACCGGCGTGCTGTGCATCCTGCTCGGCGAGGCGGCCATCACCGCATCGGGCGGGCTGCTGACCTGGTTCGCGATCTTCTTCGCGTTCCAGGCCACCGCGATCTGGTTCTGGGAAGAGCCCCATCTCACCGAGCGCTACGGCAGTGAATACGTCGACTACCGGCGCAACGTCCCGCGCTGGATCCCCCGGATCACCGCCTGGACCCCGGGAACGGTTTAGCAAATCGCGGGTGCGGGCACCTCTAGGCATGCCCGCACGCCATATCCTTCGTTTCCTTGCACCCGCGGTAGTCGCGGCGGCGGGCGTTAGCGCGTCCGTCCTCGCGTCCGCAATCCCCGTCGCCGCCGCCGATGCGTGTCCTGACGTTCAGGTGGTTTTCGCCCGCGGCACCGACGATCCACCCGGTGTCGGCCCCACGGGACAGGCGTTCGTCGACTCCCTGCGCCCTCGCGTCGGCGCGAGGTCTTTCGACGTGTATCCGGTCGACTACCCGGCGACATATGACTTTACGAATGCGGCCAAGGTCGGCATCAGGGACGCGAGTTCGCATATCGTTTCGATGGCGCACAACTGTCCCAACACGAAGATGGTGCTCGGCGGTTACTCCTCAGGCGCGGCCGTGATAGGCTTCGTCACGTCGGCAGACGTACCCTCCGGGATCGATCCGGCGAGCGTGCCCAAACCCCTGGACCCCGAGGTTGCCAACCACGTCTCCTCGGTCGTGCTCTACGCACTGCCGAGCGACAAGACGATGAACCTTTTCGGCGCGCCGCCGGTCGTCATCGGCCCGCTCTATCAGGCCAAGGCCATCGTGGTGTGCGCTCCCGGGGACCCGATCTGTTCTGACGGGGGGAGTTTCGACGTCCATAAGTCGTATTCGAGCAACGTCGCGGTGATCGATCAGGGCGCGGCCTTCGCGGCCGATCGCCTTGCCGCAGCGGGTCCCGTCGGCCCGCCCGGTGCGGGTCCTGGCGCGCCTGCGAGTCCCGGCTCGCCTGCGGCCGTTCTCGCGTCTCCGTCTTCCGGTGGAGGCTCCGGCGGTTAACCGCCGCGGTGCTTCGACCGCATCCCGTCCACCCACCCGGCGTCGGTTACACTATGGCCTCAGTTTGTAAAGGGGGTGGGGATCCCCAGAAGGATCGAGGATGAGCATTTCGCTGCTGCTGGAGATGGCCGCGTCGAGCAACCCCGATCGCGTTGCGGTCGTCGCCGACGACGTGCGACTCACCACGCAGCAGCTCAGCGATCTCGCCGACTGCGGCGCGGGCGTGCTCGCGGGATCCGGTGCGCGGCATTTGGTCTACGTGGGGACCGGTGGCGCGATGCTGCCGCTGCTGATCTTCGCCTCGGCGCGGGCCGGGTTGCCGTTCACCCCGCTCAACTACCGGCTTTCGGCCGACGGCATCCAGGCGTTGATCGAGCGGCTGCCCGATCCGGTGGTGATCGTCGACGACCGCTACCGGGAGATGCTCGGCGCCGCGTCGCCGCGCGTGCTGCTCACCGACGACTTCCTGACGGCCGCGCGCGGCGGCGAGGCCTCTGACTTTGAAGCGGAGTTTCCCGACCCCGATTCCGTCGCGATCGTTCTCTTCACGTCGGGCACCACCTCGCAGCCCAAGGCCGTCGAACTCTCGCACAACAACTTGACCAGCTACGTCACCGGCACGGTCGAATTCGAGTCCGCCGCGCCGGACGACGCCGCGCTGATCTGCGTGCCGCCGTATCACATCGCCGGGATCAGCGCCGCCCTGTCTAACCTGTACGCCGGCCGCAAGATGGTCTACCTGCCCAGCTTCGACGCCGACGAATGGGTGCGGCTGATCAAGGCCGAAAACGTGACCACCGCGACGGTGGTGCCCACGATGCTCGACCGGATCGTCACGGTGTTGGAAACCGGCGGTCACGACCTGCCGTCGCTGCGCAACCTGGCCTACGGCGGCTCGAAGGTCGGGCTGCCGCTGGTTCGCCGGGCACTCGAACTGCTGCCGGGCGTCGGCTTCGTCAACGCGTACGGCCTGACGGAGACGAGTTCGACGATCGCGGTGTTGACCCCCGACGATCATCGCGAGGCCCAGGCCGCCTCGGCGGCCGGCGTTGCCAGGAGGCTGGGGTCGGTCGGGCGCGCGGTGCCGGGCATCGAACTGCAGATCCGCGACCAGGACGGCAGGGTGCTGGGGCCGGGCGAGACCGGCGAGCTGTTCGTGCGCGGTGAGCAGGTCTCCGGCCGCTACACCGGGATCGGCTCGGTGCTCGACGAGAACGGCTGGTTCCCGACGCGCGACATCGCGACCCTCGACGAGGACGGCTTCCTGTTCATCGGCGGCCGCAGCGACGACACCATCATTCGCGGCGGCGAGAACATCGCGCCCGCCGAGCTGGAGGAGGTGCTGATCGAGCACCCGCACGTCCGCGACGTCGCGGTGGTCGGTGTCGAGGATCCGCAGTGGGGCCAGGCGATCACCGCGGTCGTGGTGCCGGCGCCGGGCTGCGTCCCGGACCCCGACGATCTGCGCGAGTACGTCCGCAAAACGTTGCGCGGGTCGCGCACCCCCGACCGGGTAGTCTTTCGCGACGAGTTGCCAACCACACCCACGGGCAAGGTGCTTCGCCGGGAGATCGTCGAAGAGCTGCGTGCCGCACCGGCCGAGCAGTGAGCAGAGGAAAAATCATGATCAAGAACGGAACCCGCCTGGCCAGTCAGGTGTGTGACACCCAGGTCATCGTCGTCAGAAGTGCCGACAGCCTTGACGATTTGCGTTGCGGTGGCGTGCCGATGGTGGACATCGGCGCCGAGCGATCGGGCGAACTCGACCCGGCGTTCTCGGATGGCACCGTGATGGGCAAGCGCTACGTCGACGAAACCGGCGCCGAGGTACTGGTGACCAAGCCGGGCGCGGGCAGCCTGAGCGTCGGGCAGACCGCCCTTCAGCTCAAAGAGGTCAAGCCGCTACCGGCCAGCGACTGAGGATCGGCTGACGATCGATTAAGCGCCGGGAATACCGTTGCGGCTGACGAATTCCCTTGCCTTGATCAGGAATTCGAGCTGCTCGGCAACCTGGCTCAGCGGTTTCACGCTGCGCGTCGAGCGGGACAGCACGATCGCACCTTCCAGGGCTGCTATCGACATGACGGCCAGCGACGCGGCGTCGTCGTCATTGAATCCGTCGTTGGCGAAGGCGTGCGTCATGGCGGTGCACCAGCGGCCCAGGATGGCGCCGGCCTCGGCGGAAAGCTTCGGCTCGTCGTTGTCCGAGCCGATCGCCGCCGCCACCACCGGGCAACCCGCGGTGAAGTCGCCGTCGGTCAGCAAGCGTTCCCAGTATTCGATGAACTCGCGCAGCAGCGTCTTGGCGCCCCAGCCCGCGGCGTCGTCGATCATCGCGGTGATGGCATCGCCGGAGTACCGCAGCGCCTCCGCCAGAATCTGGTTGCGGCCTTCGGGGAAGTGGTAGTACACCGAGCCGCGTGGCGCGCCGCTGCGGGCGAGCACCTCGTCGATCGTCACCCCGGCGGCTCCGCGTTCGCGCATCACCTCGGCGGTGCTGATAAGCATCTTCTTCTTGGTGTCGCACCGCTTGGTCGTAGCGGGGCCCCGCATGGGTTCGGTGTCAGTCGGCACCGCCGTACCTCCTCCGGCCGGCGTCATGCAGCGTGCGAGTGCCGCGGTACCGGCCAGTGCAGGTTGCGGGGGCTGAACCGGAACGAGCGGCGCTTGAGGTCAGGCATCTCGCGGGTGTACTGATAGCCAGCGACGTTGAGCTCGATAATCCACATGATTTTCTCCCGGCCTGGGTGCGGCCCATGATTATGCTGAGAATCATATAAGACATCGGTCAAGTAAGCAAGTTTTATTCCCTATATAAACGCCTTATCACGGGTAATTGCGTAGCGGGGCCGTGATGGGTCCGTCGTGACGGGAAGGTAACCGTAGCGTTTCTATGGTGTATTGCATAATTTTGCGGCCTGCGCTTCACTGTGACGATGGCGCTACCAACCCTCGACACCGTGTCCCTCGAGCGCGACGGGCGCGTTCTGCTGATCGGCCTGAACCGGCCGCATAAACGCAACGCCTTCGACCGGGCGATGCTTGCCGACCTGGCCCGCGCCTACGCGGTGCTGGAATCCGACCCGTCGGTGTGGGCGGGCGTGCTGTTCGCGCACGGCGACCACTTCACCGCCGGCCTAGACCTCGTCGACGTCGGTCCGGGCATTGCGGCGGGGCAGAGCCCGGTGCCCGAAGACGGCCGGGACCCCTGGCGCCTGGACGTCGCGTGGACCACCCCACTGGTGGCGGTCGCGCAGGGCTGGTGCATGACGCTGGGCATCGAATTGCTGCTCGCGGCCGACATCCGCATCGCGGCCACCGGAACGCGATTCACCCAACTCGAGGTGCGGCGCGGCATCTACCCCTTCGGCGGCGCGACCATCCGGCTGCCCCGCGAGGCGGGATGGGGCAATGCCATGCGCTGGCTGCTCACCGGCGACGAGTTCGACGCCGCCGAGGCGCACCGCATCGGCTTGGTCCAGGAAGTGGCCGACGATCCCGCGACGGCGTTGGCCCGGGCGCGCGAGATCGCACACACCATAGCCGACCGCGCCGCGCCGCTGGGCGTGCGCGCCACGCTCGCCTCGGCGCACCTGGCCCGCCGCGAAGGCGAGGCGGCGGCCGTCGGGCAGCTACGCACCGCCGTCGCCGAGCTGTTCGCCAGCGAGGACGCCGCCGAGGGCGTGCAGTCGTTCGTCGAACGGCGGCAGGCCCGGTTCGTCGGCCGCTAGGACCCGGACGCCAAACGTGCGGCTGGCCGCACACTCGGCCCCCAACGTGCGGCTCGCCGCACGCTCGGCGTGGAAGCGTCAGCTCTCCAGGGTGTAGCCCATCGGCATCAGCACGCTCTTCTGCTGCGTGAAGTGCTCGACGCCTTCCGGGCCGTTCTCCCGGCCGATGCCCGAGTTCTTGTAGCCGCCGAACGGGCAACACGGGTCGAAGGCGTACCAGTTGATTGCGTAGGTGCCGGTGCGAATCTTCTCCGAAATCTCAATGCCCTTGGGGATGTCGGACGTCCACACGCTGCCGGCCAGGCCGTACACCGAGTCGTTGGCGATCTTGATCGCGTCCTCCTCGGTGTCGTAGGGGACGATGGACAGCACCGGCCCGAAGATCTCCTCCTGGGCGATCGTCATCTTGTTGTCGACGTCGGCGAAGACCGTGGGCTGCACGAAGAAACCCTTGTCCAGTCCCTCGGGCCGACCGCCGCCGCACACCAGCCGCGCGCCCTCCTCGATGCCCTTGGCGATGTAGCCCTCGACGCGGGCGCGCTGCTTCTCCGAGATCAGCGACCCGATCTGGGCGGCCGGGTCGGACGGCGTGCCGACCGGCAGCGCCTGCACGAAAGTGCTTACCGCGTCGACGATTTCGTCGTAGCGCGACCGTGGCGCCAGGATGCGGGTCTGCGCAACGCAGGCCTGCCCGGTGTTCATGATCCCGGAGAACACCAGCATCGGGATTGCGGCGGCCAGGTCGACGTCCTCAAGGACGATGGCCGCCGATTTGCCGCCGAGCTCCAGGGTGCACGGTTTGAGCGCCTCGGCGGCGCGCCGGCCGATTTCCTTGCCGACCCCCGAACTGCCGGTGAAGGTGAACAAGTCGATATCGGGATTGGACGTCAGTGCCTGGCCGGTCTCGATCCCGCCGGGCACCACGGACAGCACGCCCTCGGGCAGGCCGGCCTCGGCGAACACCTCCGCCAAAGCATTTGTGCTCAAAGGGGTTTCGGCAGCGGGCTTGAGCACCACCGTGCAGCCGGCCAGCAGCGCCGGGCCGAGCTTGTTGACGGCGAGGAACAGCGGGACGTTCCATGCCACGATCGCGCCCACAACGCCGATCGGCTCACGGTGGACGATGCTCTGCCCGTAGCCGCCGGTGCGGATCTCTTGCCACTTGACCTGATCGACGGCGGGTCCGGCGAAGAAGTTCAAGGCGCCGATCGAGCTCATCCAGTGCATCGTCTCGACGGTGGTCGGCGGTTGGCCGGTCTCGTCGCCGAGCAGCTTGGTGAAGTGGTCCTTACGCTCCTCCATCAGCTTGAGCGCGTTGGCGATGACGGCCGCGCGCTCCTTCGGCGGGGTCGTGGGCCAGGGGCCGTTGTCGAATGCCGCGCGGGCCGCGGCCACCGCGGCGTCGACGTCGGCCGCCGCCGCCAGCGGCACCTTGCCGACATATTCGCCGGTGGCCGGGCAGTGCACCTCGATGACTTGGTCTGTCGACGGCTCGGTCCACTTGCCGCCGATGAAAAGCTTGTCGTACTCGGTCTTGATGTCGGTCATATTCCGCCGCTCCTCCTCATCGCTCCGCTCTGCATCGTCGCCGGCGGGCATGGGCGCCACCCTACCCAAGCCGACGCAAAACGAGAACATGTTCCATTATCGAGGTACGAGCACCAGCACGAGATTGCTCACCAGGAACTCCCGCAGCACCGGCACCCGCGTCATCCACCAGGCCCATCGGGGGTGGTAGCGGGGGAATGCGGCGACCGCGGCGCCGGTACTGGCCGCCCACGCCAGCCCGTCGGCCGCGGACACCGCGAACAACGACGACCCGTAGTCGTTTTTGGCCGGATGGCCGTGTTTGCGGGCATAGCGGGCGGCGGCGCGCTGCCCGCCCAGGTAGTGGCTCAGGCCCATCTCGTGCCCGCCGAACGGGCCGAGCCAGACAGTGTAGGACAGCACCACCATCCCGCCCGGCTTGGTCACCCGCAGCATCTCGGTGCCGAGCTGCCATGGCCGCGGCACGTGCTCGGCGACATTGGACGACAGGCAGATGTCCACCGAGTCGTCGGCGAACGGCAGAGCCAGGCCCGACGCGCGGACGAAGGCGCCCGCCGGGTTCCCGCCCAAAGCCGGTCCGGCCGCGTGCATCTCGCTTTCGTCCGGTTCCACGCCGATGTAGCGGAGACCGGCATCGGCGAAGGCGGCCGCGAAATATCCCGGCCCGCCGCCGACGTCGAGCAGCGTGCGCCCCACCGGGTGTTCGCCGCGGGCGCCCAGCCACAGGTCGCCCACCATCGCCGCGGTGTCGGCCGCCAGCGCGCCATAGAAGCGCGCCGGATCGGGCTGCTCGTAGCGGAATTCCGACAGCAGCCGCACCGAGCGGGCCAGGGTTGCGCGCCGCGCGAAAACGTCGGTGACGGCCACCGCCATACCCTACGCAGCGTCGTCGCCAGGCTAGGCTGACCGGTAATGTCTGCCCTCCGCTCCGTGCTGCTGCTGTGCTGGCGCGACACCGGCCACCCGCAGGGCGGCGGCAGCGAGGCCTACCTGCAGCGCATCGGCGCGCAGCTCGCGGCATCGGGAGTCGCCGTCACACTCCGCACCGCCCGCTATCCGGGTGCGCCACGCCACGAGGTCGTCGACGGCGTGCGGATCAACCGCGCGGGTGGCCGCTACTCGGTGTATGTGTGGGCGCTGCTGACGATGGCATTGGCCCGGCTCGGGATCGGTCCGCTGCGCCGCGTGCGCCCCGACGTGGTCGTCGATACCCAGAACGGCTTGCCGTTCCTGGCCCGGCTGCTGTATGGCCGCCGGGTGGTGGTGTTGGTGCACCACTGCCATCGCGAGCAGTGGCCGGTGGCCGGGCCGGTCCTCGGCCGGCTGGGCTGGTTCGTCGAGTCGAGGCTGTCGCCCAGGGTGAACCGGAGCAACCAGTACCTGACGGTGTCGCTGCCGTCGGCCCGCGATCTGGTCGCTCTCGGGGTGGACAACGAGCGCATCGCGGTGGTGCGCAACGGCCTCGACGAGGCGCCGCCGCAGTCGCTGTCCGGCCCCCGCGCGGACGCTCCGCGGGTCGTGGTGCTGTCGCGGCTGGTGCCGCACAAGCAGATCGAGGACGCGCTGGACGTCGTCGGGGCCCTGCGGCCGCGGGTACCGGGCCTGCATCTCGACATCGTCGGCGACGGCTGGTGGCGGGAGCGACTGGTCGACCACGCGCACGCGCTCGGCCTGACCGGCGCGGTGACCTTCCACGGCCACGTCGACGATGTGACCAAACACCATGTGCTGCAACGCTCCTGGGTGCACGTGCTGCCGTCGCGCAAGGAGGGTTGGGGTCTGGCGGTGGTCGAGGCGGCCCAGCACCGGGTGCCCACCATCGGCTACCGATCCTCCGGTGGGCTGTCCGACTCGATCGTCGACGGGGTCACCGGGGTGTTGGTGGACACTCGCGCCGAGCTGGTGGATCGGCTCGAGCGGCTGCTCTGCGATCCCGTGCTGCGTGACCAACTCGGCGTCAAGGCGCAAACGCGCAGCGGCGAGTTCTCCTGGACGCAAAGCGCCGATGCGATGCGCACCGTGCTGGAAGCGGTGCGGGCCGGCGAGTTCGTCAGCGGCGTCGTCTGACCCGGCAGGCCCCAGCGCCGACGGAGCCGACGATCAGCAGCGCCAGCCACGCGAGATGGGCGATCACCGTCGCCCGGCGGCGCCCGGCGGACACCCCGGCGGTGTCGCCGCCGATCCGATACAGGGCGAGTTCGTCGTTGCGGAAGGCCGGCGTCAGCGCGCCGAGGGTGCGGGCGGACGCACCCATGTCACCGGCGCTGTCCGATTCGACGACCACCCATCCGATGCCGGCAGCGACCAACGCGGCACGATCCGGTCCCGCCAGCAGCAATTCCTGCACCGCCCGGGCGCGGTTGCCCTCCCCGGGAACCGTCACCCCGGAGATGGCCAGGTCGCCGGTCGCCAGCACGTCGGCGCGCACCCAGCGGGGCAGCGGATCGAGCACCGGCGCCGGGCCGGACCAGGGGAAGCGGCGCATGGTGCCGGCGGGCAGTACGGCGACGGTCCTCGGGTCGGCGTTGATCGCCGACGCCACCGCGGCCCAGCCGTACGGGTAGCGCACCGGCTCGACCCTTCCCCACACGCCCCAGGCCAGGTCGGGCAGCGCCAGGATCAGTGCGAGGCAGCAGACCAGGGCCGCCTGCGCCGGCCGCAGCCACCGCCGCAGCGTCACCACCGCGCCGGCACCCGCCAGCGCGTATCCGGGCAGTGCCAGCGCCACCCACTTCTGCCCGTCGCGCAGCACCCCGAACCCCGGCGCGGCGTCGACCACCGCGCGCAGCGCGTGCAGGCCGGGACCGGTCGCCAGCGCCGCGGGCACCAGCACCGACACCGCCGCCAGCACCAGCAGCGGCGCGATCGCTCGCCGGCGAGCCACCGCCGGCAGCCCGGCCACCACGATTCCCAGCAGCACCACGGCGGAGGAAATCGCGAAAAGCGTTGTCCGCGAAGGTGGTACGGCTTCGCCGTTCCAGATGCCGCCCAGACTGGCCAGGCTGAACAGCGTGCCGAGACCGGGCTCGGCGCGCGGCGCGAACGCGCTGACCCCGAGCCCAGTCTGCGCGCCCAACGACGAGCCCAGCGCGGCCGCGGTCAGCCACGGCAGCGCGGCCACCGCCGCAACACCCAAAGTCGTTGCGGCGCAGACCCACCGCGGCCAGCCGGGACCGGGTGCGGCCACGCAGACGAGCCCAAGCGTCGCGGCCAACATCAATCCGGTGGGCGTCAGCCCGGCCAGCGCGATCCAGACGATCAAACCGAAGGCGGCGCCGCCCGCGAAGCGAAGCCGCAGCATCGCCGTCGCAACCCAGGGCAGGCAGCCGTAGCCGACCAGCAGGCTCCAGTGGCCTTGCAAAAGCCGTTCGGCGACATAGGGATTCCAGATCGCCAGCGTGATCGCGACGAACTGCCCGGCCGCGCCCGTGTCGGGCAGTGCCGTCTCGACGAGCCGGGCCGCACCCCATCCAGCGAGCCACAGGCCCGCGACGAGCAACGCCTTCACCACCACGCCGCCGTCGACCACGCGCGAGGCCAGCGCCACCGCGAAATCCTGCGGCGTCGCCCGCGGCGCCGCCGTCAAACCCAGGGCGCTGTCGGACAGGTAGGACCGCGGCGTCGATACCGCGTCGCGTAGTAGCAGGTATCCGGGCTTTAGCAGCGGCCCAGCCACCAGGAGCGCCAACGCCAGCGCGTACCCCGGCCGGGTCCAACGCACGTCGGGAAGCTAGGGCCGTTCGGGCGGGACCGGGGGTTCCGGCGGCCCCGCATCGGGTGGCTCGTCCGATGCCGGCGGTTCCGATCCCGGCTCCGCCGCGTCCGGGCGGGCGGCGGGCCGCTGGGTGGGCAGCTTCTCCGTCTCGGCCTCGGCGCCGGGCACCGGTTCCTCCAGCCCGGTGCGGCCGAAGAAGTCCTGATCGGCGCGGTCCAGGCCGGGGTCGGTGAGGGCGCTTTCGGTCCGCAGGCTGAACGAGGCGAGCAATCCGCCGCCGACCAGCGCGATCAAACCGACCGCGGTGAAGGTGATCGGCAGCACCCGCGACCACAGGGCCAGCCGGTCGCGTTCGTCGCGGGCCGCATTGACCTGGGCCTCGACGGTGTCTTCGGTCGAGGTGACGCGGTAGTCGGCCAGCGTCACCTCGGGCTTCAGCGGATCACGCGCGAAGTAGTGGTTCGCGTGCTCGGTCTGCTTGACGATGGTGCCCGACACGGGGTCCACCCAGAAGGTCCGCTGCGCCGCGTAGTAGCGCGTCATGGTGACCTGCTCGGCCGGATCGCCGCCCACCCCCCACATCGCCGCGGACGTGGTGACCTTGCCGTCCTCGTCGCCGGCGTACAGCGAGGGGTACTTCACCGGAGCCGTCAGCTTGCCGTCCGGGTTGTAGCCGACGTTCTGCGTGAAGCGGTAGGTGGTCAGGCCGTTGACGTCTTCCTGGCTCTCGTAGTTGACGTCGAAGGCCTTCTGCGCGATCGGGTCGAAGTAGGGGTAGGTCTTCTTCTCGGTGTGGAACGGGAATCGGTAGGACAGCCCGTCGTGCCGCAACGGGATAGCGGTCGGCGGGTTCTCGTCAGTGAAGGAGCGCGGTTTCTGCACCGAGCCACCGGTGTGGGTGTCGTCAGAGACGGCCAGCGCGGTCCTGCGGTTGAGGGTGACGGTGTCGACGATCGCCAGCAGCAGCCCGCTGTCCTTTTGCTTGTCGGTGCGCCGAACCGACGTGCCGACCTGCAGCGTGACCACGTCGGCGTTGGCGGGTGATTCGACGCTGACCTGCTGCTGGGACACCAGCGGCACGTTCTGGTTGACGACGAGGTGATCGCTGGACAAGGACGCGGAGTCGAGCGCGGTGCCGTTGCCGTCGCTGATCAGGTTGGTGTCGAGATTGAGCGGGACCTTTGTGATCCGGCTGCTGGTGTAAGTCGATAGCAGCAGGGCGGCGATCAGCAAGGCGGCTCCGAGTCCGATGATTCCGCATGCGGCGAACCGCAACATGACTGCTCGGTTCACGTTGCTGTGTCCTCCTAGTGGTCCTCAAAGTTCTCAGACTCTTCGGCCGCCCCCTCTGGCCTGACCAAGCAGCGGCAAACCCGTTTGACCCTAACAGCAGAATTTAAGGTCTCGGCTTACGAACCTAGCGACAGGCAGACTGTCAACGTGAACGATGACCAGCAGGTGGGCGGCGTCCGCAGCTTCCTGCCCGCCGTGGAGGGGATGCGCGCGTGCGCGGCCATGGGCGTCGTCGTCACGCACGTCGCCTTCCAGACGGGCCACTCGAGCGGCGTCACCGGCCGGTTGTTCGGTCGCTTCGACCTGGCGGTGGCGGTGTTCTTCGCCTTGTCGGGATTCCTGTTGTGGCGTGGCCACGCGGCGGCCGCACGAGATCTGGGATCGCGCCCGCGCACCGGCCACTACCTGCGATCGCGGGTGGTCCGCATCATGCCCGCCTACCTCGTCGCGGTGGTCGTCATCCTGTGCCTGCTGCCCGACTCCGATCACGCCAGCCCGACGGTGTGGCTGGCGAACCTGACGCTGACCCAGATTTACGTGCCGCTCACCCTGACCGGCGGCCTGACCCAGATGTGGAGCCTCTCGGTCGAGGTCGGCTTCTATCTGGCGTTGCCGATCCTCGCGTTGCTGGCCCGCCGCATCCCGGTCCGCGCCCGCATACCGGTGATCGCCGCGTTCGCCGCGCTCAGCTGGGCCTGGGGCTGGGTGCCGTTCGCGCATGCCGGCTCAGGGATCAATCCGCTGAACTGGCCGCCGGCGTTCTTCTCCTGGTTCGCCGCCGGCATGCTGCTGGCGGAATGGACCTACAGCGAGATCGGGTTGGCGCATCGGCTGGCCCGACGCCGCGTGCCGATGGCCGTGATAGCCGTGTCGGCGTACCTGGTCGCGGCCGCCCCGCTGGCCGGCCCGGAGGGGCTGATTCCGGGCACCGCCACGCAGTTCGCGGTGAAGACCGCGGCGGGTTCACTCGTGGCTTTCGCACTGGTTGCGCCGTTGGTGCTGGACCGGCCCGATACGCCACACCGGGTGCTGGGCAGCACCGGCATGGTCACGCTGGGACGCTGGTCCTACGGGCTTTTCATCTGGCACCTGGCCGCATTGGCCATGGTTTTCCCGGTGATCGGGACCTTCCCGTTCACCGGGCGAATGGTGGAGGTGTTGGTGTTGACGCTGATCTTCGGTTGGGCGATCGCCGCCGTCAGCTACGGGCTGGTCGAGTCGCCCTGCCGGGAAGCCTTGCGGCGCTGGGAGAAACGCGAGAAGCCGGCGGACGCCAGGGTCATAGACGCTGAGGCGGACGCGATCGCCCCATGATCTCGGCACGGACGGCCGACCGCCTCGCCTTGCCGGCGTCGTCGCGCAGCGGGGAGCCGACGAATTCTATGAAGTCGGGGGTGGGCGGCACCTTGTACGACGAAATGCGTTCGCGCAGAAACTCTTTCACGCCCGCCTCGTCCAGCGCCGATCCGTCGGCGACGTGCACCAGGGCGTAGGGCACCTGGCCCAGGTCGCCGGCGTTCGGGTCGGGGACACCGACGACCAGGCAGGACAACACGTCCGGGTGCGCCGAGAGCGCGTTCTCGATTTCGGCGGGATACACGTTGCGGCCGCCCACGGTGAACATGTCGACCCGGCGATCCGACAGGTAGAGGTATCCGTCGTCGTCGAAGTAGCCGAGGTCGCCCAGCGAGTCCCAGCCGTCGCGCGACTTCGCCGTCACGCCGATGTAGCGGTAGGTCGGCGCGCTGCCCGGGCTGGGCCGCATATAGATCTCGCCGACGACCCCGGGCGGGCAGGGGTTGCCGTCGTCGTCGAGCACCTTCATCTCCCCGGCGACCACGACGCCGACCGAGCCGCGATGGGTCAGCCACTGGTCGCCGGAGATGAACGTCAAAGCCTGTAATTCGGTGCCGCCGTAGAGTTCCCAGACGGCTTCGGGGCCCAGCAACTCGATCCACGCCTGCTTGATGGCCGGCGGGCACGGCGCGCCCATGTGCCAGAACCGCCGGATCGACGACAAGTCATAGGAGCCGGGGTCGGCGTGGTAGACCGGCAGCGCGCGCTGCATGATCGTCGGCACCACCGTCAGGAACGTGACGCGATGGTCGGCGATCAGCCGGAGGAACCCGTGCGGGTCGAACCGGCTCATCAACACCAGATGCTGGCCCATCACCAAGCCGATCGTCGCGGTGGTGAAGCCGGTGTTGTGGGACAGCGGGATCGGCACCAGGGTGGTGTCGCCCTCCTGCGCGCCCAGCGGATAGCCGATGGCCGCCGGAATCCGGCTGTCGCCGCCGGATTCGATGAGCTTGGGCCGCCCGGTGCTGCCGCCCGAGCCCATCGCTTTCCACACCGGCGAGACCGCTTCCGGCAACGCGGCGTCGGACAACGCCGGGTCGGGAACGAAACCGGTTGGCACGCTTGGGATGCCGGCGTGCTCGCGACCGACGAGCAACGCGGGCGGGCGCAGGTCCAGCAGGCCCTGCAGCTCGGCGTCCGGCAGCCGCGCGGACAGGGGCTGGGGAACCGCGCCCAGCCTCCAGCAGGCCACCGCCGCCTGGATCCACTCGATCGAGTTGGGCAGCACAATCGTCACGTAGTCGCCGACGCCGACGCCGCGCTCGGCGTAGGCGCGGGCCAGCCGGTTCGTCGAGCGATCGAGCTCGGCGCGGGTGATGGTCAGCCCGTCGCACGTGACCGCGGGCTCGTCGGGAGCGAGTTCGGCCAGCGCCGATATCTGCGAACCGATCGGGGGGACCGGCTCGGTCATTTAGTAGGCGCCCTGTCGCTCGAAGATGCGGCGTGGGTTGTCGACCAGCATGGTGTGCAGCTGTTCGTCGGTGACGCCGCGCTCCTTCAGCGCTGGGATCACGTCGTTGTGGATGTGCAGGTAATGCCAGTTGGGCGCGGCCACCGGCAGCAGCTCCTCGGGGATCGCGTCGAAGTAGCAGTTGGCGTCGTGGGACAGCACCATCTTGTCGGCGTGGCCGCGCTCGCACATTTGTGCCACCGTGTTCACCCGGTCCTCGAACGGCAGGAACACGTCGATGCCGAATCGGTCCATCCCGATGTAGGAGCCGGCGCCGATCAGCTCCTCGAGGTAGTCGAGGTCGGTGGTGTCGCCGGAGTGGCCGATCACCACACGGCTCAGGTCGACGCCCTCCTCCTCGAAGATGCGTTGCTGCTCGAGGCCGCGCCGCATCCCTGCGTGAGTGTGCGTGGAGATCGGCACCCCCGTGCGCTTGTGCGCCTGCGCGACCGCGCGCAGCACGCGCTCCACGCCCGGGGTCACGCCGGGTTCGTCGGTGGCGCATTTGAGGATCCCGGCCTTGATGCCGGTGTCGGCGATGCCCTCTTCGATGTCGCGGACGAACATGTCGGTCATGATCTCCGGGCCGTCCATCGGCGTGCCCGGACCCAGGTAGTGGAAGCGGAACGGGACGTCGTTGTAGGTGTAAAGCCCGGTCGCCACAACGATATTCAGGTCGGTCGCGGCCGCGACGCGCGCGATGCGCGGGATGTAGCGGCCCAGCCCGATGACGGTGAGGTCGACGATGGTGTCCACCCCGCGGGCCTTGAGCTCGTTGAGCCGGTCGATGGCGTCGGCCACCCGCTTTTCCTCGTCGCCCCAGGCTTCCGGATAGTTCTGGGCGATCTCGGTGGTCATGATGAACACGTGCTCGTGCATGAGCGTTACGCCGATATCGGCGGTATCGATGGGGCCGCGCGCGGTATTGAGTTCTGACACGTGACTGACTCTAAAGCTCCGGCGCGTGGTTTGGCACCGGCCTAGATGGAATCCAGGCCGGCCCATGGAAGTTGATCTCAGGGCTGAAGGTCGGTGGCCGCGCGGTACGAGCCGTCCATGTAGAACGGCGTCGAGTCGTGTCGGTGCGTGATGAGCCACGACCCGTCGACGCGGCGTAGACCGAAGGTCGAGCGGATCCACAACGTGATCAATTGATCCTGACCAACGGGCGTCATCCTCATCTGGGTGAGGGTGTGCGCTAAGGCAAGGTCGCCGTCTTGGCTCACGACCGGATCGCGAAACGTGACCTGGACCGGACCATCGAATCCCGCGAACCAGGCGCGAATACCGTCGACGGTGCCGTACGGCGTGTCGGGGCCCTGCTGCAGTGGCGGCGCGAGCGAATACGCCACCAGATCGTCGGCATAGAGCGCGAACAGGCCGTCCGCGTCATGCGCCGCATGGGCGGCCGCGAACTTGTCGAGGACGGCGTGAACTTCGGTTCCAGCGTGGCTGATCTTAATGGTGTGATCCCTTCTCCGTGGGCACCACGACGGGCGCCTTTAACCGGATGTCGAAGCTGGCTCGCCAGTTTCGACACGGGAGCGCAATACTTGGTCCTCGTCGGCAGCAAATGACACTGAAATGTCGCTGAGTTGAGCGCAAATCATCGTCAACCCGGGGATGGGTCGATGTCCGGGCACCGCCAACATCACCCTGCGAAAGGTCGGAAAAATCAGCCCGTCGACCTCGCGGTGGCGGCAGGTGAAATGCGCTGCCTTCAGCGGGATCGGCAGCAGCCGGGCGAGCAGCCGCGCTTCGGCGAACACGTCGGGTAAGTAGTCGTGGCGGCGTATCAGCCCACGATCATCGATGTAGAAGGTCTCGTGGTGGCAATGCGAGTCAAATCCTTGTGGGTATTCGACTTCGAGCCGACGCCAGATCTCGTTGTCGCCTCGCCAGTCCTCGCCGCGCCGCACCTGAAATCCTGGCTGCGTCATGCGGTAGGGATGTGACATGTAATTGGACATCGCGTACCCCACGAAATAGGCCGAATCGATGACGTCCCACCAGCGGATGCGGCGGAACGCGCCGAGGCCGCCAAACCCACGCCGGGCTTGGGTGCGACGCTCGATTGCCTTGCCGTGCGCCTCTACCAGCACCTCGTCGTGGGAGAAGCTGCAGGTGAGCTCGGGGCTCGGAAAGCCATGCATCACATTGCGAAGGCCGTGAATATCCACCTGCTGGTGGTAGTGGTAGTCCTCGAGTGGCCGAGCCGGGAACTTCCACGTCGGCAACAAACCCCGCACCTGCACGTGTGAGCTGACTGTTTGAGCCTTGGCCCAGCGCGCGGCTCCGCCATGGGCCTCCACCACCTCCGACAGCAGAGCAGCGCCTCGAGTCGCTGCGAGGTCTGACTTCATCGTTGGATCCCTTCTCCCGGGCTCCAGGAAGCGGAGCCTTTAAAGGGGTGACGAAACCGGCGAGCCAGTTTCGACACAGGAGCGCAATACTTCGTCCAAACTCACCGGAGGCCGTCGTGAAATACATGATCTTGATTCAGAGCAACCCGCAGTTCGTCGAGCGCTGGCAGGCACTGCCCAAGGAGCAGCGTGATCGATTCGGCCGCGACCACCTCGCGCTGACCGCCGAGCTCGCCGAGTCCGGCGAACTGGTGGCGAGCGAAGGTCTTGCGGATCCGGCGCTCGCGAAGCGCGTCACCGTCGCGGGCGACCAGACCATGATCAGTGACGGGCCGTTCGCCGAGGCGAAGGAGCACCTGGCCGGCTTCCTGCTCGTCGACTGCGACGGCGAGGACCGCGCGTTGGCGATCGCGGCGCGGGTGCCCGACGCCGTCTGGGGTTTCGTAGAGGTCCGGCCGGTGCTCGATTTGAGCGGGTGGGAGATGTGACGCCAAGCGAGGCTGCCATCGCCGGCCTGCTGCGCGAGCTCGCTCCACGCGTGCTTGGTGTGCTCGTGCGCCGTAATGGCAACTTCGACGACTGCGAGGACGCCGTGCAGGAGGCGCTGCTCGCCGCCGCGGTCAGCTGGCCGGTCGACGGCGTACCGAAGAACCCGACCGGCTGGCTGATCACGACTGCGTCGCGGCGGCTGGTCGAAACCTGGCGGAAGGAGGCCGCACGTCGGCGCCGCGAAGACGCGTACGCGCTCGAACCCGCGCCGGGCGACGTGTCACAGTCCGACGACACGTTGGCCCTGCTGTTCCTGTGCTGTCACCCCGAGCTGGCCGTCCCGTCACAGGTTGCGCTGACGCTGCGCGCACTCGGCGGCCTGACCACGGCCGAGATCGCGCGCGCCCTGCTCCTGCCGGAGGCGACCGTCGGGCAGCGCATCAGCCGGGCCAAGGCACGTATCCGCCAGACGGGTGCAGAGTTTCGAATGCCCACCGCGTGCGAGCGCGACGAGCGGCTGCCCGCGGTGCTGCACACGCTGTACCTGATCTTCAACGAGGGCTACATCGCGACGTCGGGCCAGGCCCTGAATCGCGTGGAGCTGACTTCCGAAGCCATCAGATTGACCCGGCAGCTGCGGGTGAGCCTCCCTGACGAGGGTGAGGTCGCCGGGTTGCTCGCGCTCATGCTGCTCACGGACGCTCGACGCGGCGCCCGCACCGGCCCGGACGGGTCGCTGATTCCGCTGGCCGAGCAGGACCGCCGCCGGTGGGATCGGACCGCCATCGCCGAGGGAGTCGCGATCATCGAGGCGACGCTGCCAGTCGCAAAGCCTGGGCCCTACCAGCTGCAGGCGGCGATCGCCGCCGTGCACGACGAGGCCGCCGACGCCGGCGCGACCGACTGGCCGCAGATCCTCGCTTTGTATGACGTGCTCGCGGCGCTCGCACCTGGACCGATGGTCGCGCTCAATCGAACCGTCGCCATTGCGATGGTGCGTGGTCCGGCCGCCGCCCTCGCCGAACTCGATGACGTGGCGGCGGACCCCGCCCTTAGCGGACATCATCGCGTCGATGCCGTGCGGGCTCATCTGCTCGATGAGCTCGGCGACCGAGAGGCTGCGCGCGAGTACTACCTTCGGGCCGCCCAACGCACCCGCAGCCTGCCCGAGCGGAGTTACCTGCTGGCGCGCGCGACGCGCTGATGGTCAGCCGGCAGATTTGCCGGGCGCTCCCCGACGGCTGCGTTAGTGCAGTACCGTCCAGCGCATGTTGCTCAATCCCAACCACCTGCAACGCCGCTACCCGGACCGTCGCTCGGGCGAGATCATGGCCGCGACCGTCGACTTTTTCGAGTCCCGCGGAAAGGCCCGGCTCAAGCACGACGACCACGAGCGCACGTGGTACTCCGACTTTCTGGACCACGTGGGACGCGAGCGCATCTTCGCGTCGCTGCTGACGCCGGCCGCGTACGGCGCGGCGGACTGTCGCTGGGACACCTATCGGATCAGCGAGTTCGCCGAAATCCTGGGCTTCTACGGGCTGAGCTATTGGTATCCGTTCCAGGTCACCGCCCTTGGCCTGGGCCCGATTTGGATGAGCGCCAACGAGGACGCCAAGCGCAAGGCCGCGGCGCAGCTGGAGGCCGGCGAGGTGTTCGCCTTCGGCCTGTCCGAGCAGACCCACGGCGCCGACGTCTACCAGACGGACATGATCCTGACGCCTTCGGAGAACGGTTGGGTCGCCAATGGCGAGAAGTACTACATCGGCAACGCCAACGTCGCACGGATGGTCTCCACCTTCGGCAAGATCGACGGTTCTGACGAATACGTGTTCTTCGCCGCCGACTCCCAACACGACCGCTACGACCTGATCAAGAACGTGGTGAACTCGCAGAACTTCGTCGCCAACTACGCGCTGCGCGACTACCCGGTGACCGAGGCCGACATCCTGCACCGCGGGCCCGGCGCCTTCCACGCCGCCCTGAATACGGTCAACGTCTGCAAGTACAACCTGGGCTGGGGCGCGGTCGGCATGTGCACCCACGCCATGTACGAGGCGGTCACCCACGCGTCCAACCGCTACCTGTACGGGACCGTCGTCACCGACTTCAGCCACGTGCGCCGGCTGCTGATCGACGCCTACGTACGGCTGATCGCCATGAAGCTGGTGGCCACCCGCGCGTCGGATTACATGCGCAGCGCCTCGGCCGAGGATCGTCGCTACCTGCTGTACAGCCCGTTGACCAAGGCGAAGATCACCAGCGAAGGCGAGCGGGTGATCACCGCCCTGTGGGACGTCATCGCCGCCAAGGGCGTGGAGAAGGACACCATCTTCGAGGCGATGGCCCGCGAGATCGGGCTGCTGCCCCGGCTCGAAGGCACCGTCCACATCAACATCGGGCTGCTCGCCAAGTTCATGCCCAATTTCCTGTTCGCCCCCAATGGCGAGCTTCCCGTGATCGGCCGTCGCGACGATGCGGCCGACGACTCGTTCCTGTTCGCCCAGGGACCCACCGGCGGACTGGGCAAGGTGCGCTTCCATGATTGGCGCGCGTCGTTCGACAGCTTTGCCCACCTCTCCAATGTCGCGCTGCTGCGCGAGCAGATCGACGTGCTCACCGACATGCTCGCCAGCGCCACCCCGGATGCGGTGCAGCAGAAGGACATTGACTTCGCGTTCGCCGTCGGTCAGCTCTTCGCGACGGTGCCCTACGCCCAGCTCATCCTCGAGGAGGCGGCGCTGTCCGGTGTGGACGACGCCTTGATCGACGAGATCTTCGCCGTGTTGGTCCGCGACTTCAACGGCTACGCCGTCGAGCTCAACGACAAGCCCTCGACGACGGACGCCCAGGCCCGCTTCGCGACGCGGATGATCCGCCGTCCGGCCCACGACCGCGCGCGCTACGACCAGATCTGGAAGGAACACGTGCTGCCGCTCAGTGGTGCGTATGCGATGCGTCCCTGACGTCGAGCCCCGCCGAACGTGCGCCTGGCCGCACGCTCGGCGCCCAGCGTGCGGCTGGCCGCACGTTCGAACCTGAGAGACCTCCGTCAGACCCCTTGACTGTGAGCTAGCTCACCGTAAAATGACCAGTGGTCATCGACGCGAGGAGGCCACATTGCCGACGGTGACATGGGCAAGAGTCGACCCCGCTCGCCGCGCGGCCGTGATCGAAGCCGCGGAAGCCGAGTTCGGGGCGCACGGATTCTCCCGGGGCAGCCTGAACGTCATCGCGCGCAAGGCCGGGGTCGCCAAGGGCAGCCTCTTCCAATACTTCGCGGACAAGCGCGACCTCTACGCTTTCATCGCCGACATCGGCAGCCAGCGGGTGCGCGCCTACATGGAGGACCGCATCCGTGAGCTCGACCCGAGCCGGCCGTTCTTCGACTTTCTCACCGACTGGCTCGACGCGTGGGTGGCCTACTTCGCGGACCACCCGCATGAACGCGCGCTGCACGCCGCGGCCACGCTGGAAGTCGACACGGAGGCCCGCGTCAGCGTGCAGAACGTCATCCACCGCCACTATCTGGATGTCATGCGTCCGCTCGTCCGCGACGCGCACAAGCGGGGCGACTTGCGTGCGGATTGCGATACCGACGCGCTGCTGTCCTTGCTGCTGTTGATCTTTCCGCACCTCGCGCTGGCACCGTACATGCGCGGCCTGGACCCCGTCCTCGGGCTCGATGAGCCCACCCCGGAGCAGCCGGCCCTGGCCGTGCGCCGGCTCGTCTCGGTGCTGTCCGCCGCCTTCTCCCCTCGAGCCGTCCACATCAAGGAGGTCACATGACACGCACAAGTTCAAATTCCATGGTTAGGGGCGGACTCAACTGGGACAGCTTGCCGCTCAAGCTGTTTGCCGGTGGCAACGCCAAGTTCTGGAATCCGGCCGACACCGACTTCTCCCGCGATCGCGCGGACTGGGAGGCGCTGACCGACGACGAGCGCCACTACGCCACTCGGCTGTGCGCCGAGTTCATCGCCGGCGAGGAAGCGGTGACCGAGGACATCCAGCCGTTCATGGCCGCGATGCGCGCCGAGGGCCGGCTGGGCGACGAGATGTACCTGACGCAGTTCGCGTTCGAGGAGGCCAAGCACGTGCAGGTGTTCCGCATGTGGCTCGACGCCGTCGGCATCACCGACGACCTGCACGAGTATCTCGAAGACGTCCCCACGTACCGCACGATCTTCTACGAGGAGCTGCCGGCCTGCCTCAACGCCTTGACGACCGACCCCTCACCGGCCGCCCAGGTCCGCGCGTCCGTCACCTATAACCACATGGTCGAGGGCATGCTGGCGCTCACCGGCTACTTCGGCTGGCACAAGATCTGCGTGGAACGCGGCATCCTGCCGGGCATGCAGGAGCTGGTGCGGCGCATCGGTGACGACGAGCGCCGCCACATGGCGTGGGGCACCTTCACCTGCCGCCGCCATGTCGCCGCCGACGACGCGAACTGGGGCGTCTTCGAAAACCGCATGAACGAGCTGATGCCGCTCGGGCTGCGCCTCATCGAAGAGGGCTTCGCCCTTTACGACCCGATGCCCTTCGGCCTGTCGGTGGACGAGTTCATGCAGTACGCCGCCGACAAGGGGATGCGGCGCTTCGGCACGATCAACAGCGCACGCGGGCGACCGCTCGCCGAGATCGACCTCGACTACTCGCCGGTGCAGCTGGAGGACACCTTCGCCGACGAGGACGAGAAGGCGCTGGCGGGGGCGTCGGCCTAGCCGCGTCTACCCGACCCAGACCGTCTTGGCGTTGCAGAATTCTCGGATGCCGAGGCCGGCGAGTTCGCGGCCGTAACCGGAGCGCTTGACGCCACCGAACGGCAGCTCCGGGTACGACACCGTCATGCCGTTGATGAAGACCTGGCCCGCCTCGATGCCGTCGATGAAGCGCTGCTGCTCGGCCTCGTCGTCGGTCCAGGCGTTGGACCCCAGCCCGAAGGTCGTGGCGTTGGCGATCTCGATGGCTTCGTCGACGTCCTCGACGCGGTAGATCGAGGCGACCGGGCCGAACACCTCCTCGGTGTAGAGCGCCATGTCCTTGGTGATGTCGGTGACCACCGTCGGCGGGTAGAACCAGCCCGGCCGGTCGAGACGCTCTCCGCCGCAACGGATTACCGCGCCAGCCGCGGCGGCATCCTCGACCTGCTTGGCGACCTCGTCGCGCCCCGACTCGGTGGCCAGCGGGCCCACGTCGGTGTCCGGGTCGGTCGGGTCGCCGACCCGCAGCCCGGCCATCCGCTCGACGAATTTCTCGACGAACGCGTCGTAGATGTCGGCGTGGGCGATGAAGCGTTTGGCCGCGATGCAGGACTGCCCGTTGTTCTGCACCCGGGCGGTGACCGCGGTCTTGACCGCCTCGTCCAGGTTCGCCGAGGGCATCACGATGAACGGGTCGCTGCCGCCGAGCTCGAGCACCGTGGGTTTGATCTCGTCGCCGGCGATGGCGCCGACCGACTGGCCCGCCGGCTCGCTGCCGGTCAGCGTGGCTGCCGCGACGCGGGGATCGCGCAGGATGGTCTCCACTGCGCTGGAGGGAACCAGCAGCGTCTGGAAGCAGCCCTCCGGGAAGCCCCCGCGCGCGATCACGTCGCCGAGATACAGCGCGCACTGCGGGACGTTCGACGCGTGCTTGAGGATCCCGACGTTGCCCGCCATCAGCGCCGGCGCGGCGAAGCGAACGGCCTGCCACAGCGGGAAGTTCCACGGCATAATGGCCAGCACCACCCCGATCGGCTGGTAGCGGGTGTAGGCCTTTTTCGCGCCGACCTTCGACGCGTCGGCCGGCTCGTCGGCCAGCAGCCTCTCGGCGTTCTCGGCGTAGTAGCGAAAACCCTTGGCGCACTTGATTGCCTCGGCCTTGGCTGATGCCAGCGTCTTGCCCATTTCCAGGGTCATCATCTCGGCGGTCTTGTCCGCCTCGGCCTCCAGCAGGTCGGCGGTGGCGTTGGCCCACTCGGCGCGCTGGGCGAAGGTGGTGGAGTGCCGGTAGTCGAGGAACCGCTCGTGGGCGCGCGCGATGGCGGCCTGGACTTCGTCGTCGGTTGCCGGGGTGAAGGTCTGGACTGTCTCGCCGGTGGCCGGATTGATCGTGGCGATAGGCACGTTGGCATCCTTCGGTTGCAATGGTTTGAGAAACGTCCACCATCCAGACTGCCACTATCGTGGCCAAAGGGAGGTGCCGGATGATTAAAGCCGCCGAGCTGATGGTCAAGTGCCTGGAGAACGAGGGCGTTTCCGTGGTCTTCGGGCTCCCCGGCGAGGAGAACATCCGCTTCGTGCAGGCGCTGGCCGCCTCGAACATCCGCTACGTGCTCACCCGGCACGAGCAGGCGGCCTCGTTCATGGCGGAGATGTACGGACGGGTCACCGGCCGGGCGGCGGTGGTGTCGTCCACCCTGGGCCCGGGTGCGATCAACATGCAACTCGGGGTCGCGGACGCCACCACCAACAGCACCCCCATGGTCGCGATCTCCGCGCAGGTGGGCCAGGACCGCCAGTACAAGGAGTCGCACCAGTACGTCGACCTGGTGTCGATGTTCGCCCCGATCACCCGGTGGGCCGCCGGTATCCCGACGACACGCGCCATACCGGAGATGTTCCGCAAGGCGTTCAAGCTCGCCGAGGCCGAACGCCCCGCCGCCGTCTATCTGGCGGTGCCCGAACACATCGATGCCGACGACACCGACTATGACCTGACCCCGTTGCCACGCAACGTCGTCCGCGCCGAGGCGCCGGCGTTTCGGCAGGTGGCGCGCGCGGTCGACATTCTGCGCGAGGCCAAACGCCCGGTGGTGCTGGCCGGGCACGGCGCGGCCCGCGCCGGGGCAACCGCCGCGCTGGTGCGGTTCTCCGAGGAATTCCGCATCCCGGTGGCCAACACCTTTCACGGCAAGGGCGTGATGCCCGACGACCACCCCAACGGCATCGGGACGCTGGGGTTCATGCGGCACGACTACGTCAACTTCGGGTTCGACAACGCCGACGTGGTCGTCGCGGTCGGCTACGAGCTGCAGGAATTCGACCCGGTCCGGATCAACCCGAAGGCCGACAAAAAGATCATCCACATCCATCGTTTCCCGGCCGAGGTCGACGCGCACTATCCCGTCGACGTCGGGATCATCGGCGACATCAGCGCCTCGCTCGACGCCGTTCGGGAGGCGCTCGGCGGGCACCGCTTCGACGCCGACCCGGAGATACCCGGTTCCGGCCTGCTTGCCGAGGAATTCGCTCGGGGACAACAGGATTCGCGCTATCCGCTGGCGCCGCAGCGGGTGGTCGCCGACACCCGCGCCGCGCTGGGCCGCAGCGACGTCGTCCTGGTGGACACCGGCGCCACCAAGATGTGGATGGCGCGGCTGTACCCGACGTTCGAATGCAACACGTGTTTGGTCTCAAACGGCTTGTCCACCATGAGTTTTGCACTGCCCGGCGCGCTGGGTGTCAAGCTGGCGCGCCCCGAGTGCAAGGTGCTGGCCGTCGTGGGCGACGGCGCGTTCATGATGAGCTCCCAGGAGATCGAGACGGCCGTTCGGGAACGAATACCGTTGGTGGTGTTGATTTGGGAGGACGGCGGGTACGGCCTCATCGAATGGAAGATGGACCTCGAACTCGGTGAGCATCACTACGTGAGGTTTACCAACCCCGACATCGTCACCTACGCGGAAAGCTTCGGCGCCAAGGGATATCAGATCAAGAGTGCCGATGAACTTTTGCCGACGCTGAAGGCCGCGCTCGACGACGACGGCGTGTCGCTGATCAATTGCCCGGTCGACTACTCGGAGAACCTGCGGTTGACCGACCGGCTCGGCGAGCTGGACGAGACGCTGTGATCCGAGGGGCGCTCCTTTGAGGCCGAAATACGCCCGTCACACGTGTCCCGGCGGCAAGGGCAGCGACTGTTTGCCCGCCTCACAGCGACAACTCGACAGCCTCCCTCCGACCAGGCCCAGGTCCCAAACACTTGGGTTGTCGCTGTGAGGTGGGCAAACACCCCATCACCTTTCGCGGAGACTCATGGGGCAGATGTGACACCGGCCGGCGTCAGCGGCTGTGCAGATTCGTCGAGCGCTGCAGCGCCATGGGCCGGACGTAACCGCCGATCAGCGTGCGATGCCACCATGCCCGGTCGCGGCGCAGCTCGGCCCAGGTCGTGAAGCGGTACTGGTAGAGCTGCGCGCGCACGTACCGGGGCGCCGACTCGGGGAAAGGGTTGCGCCGCAACAAACGCAGCGTCGCTCGATCGTTGCGCAGCAGCCGCTGCAGCAGGGGCGTCAGCCACTGGTGGGCGTAGCCGGGTGAGATGGCCGCGAACCACATCAGCCAGTCCAGCCGCAGGTGATACGGCGCCCACTGCCCGGGCAGCCGGCGCACCGAACCGGGCTTGCCCTTGAATTCGTATTCCTTCCAGACGGTGTTCGGGGCGAGCCGCTCCTCATCGGTGCCTTCGATCACCACCTCGCGGCGGACGCGGCCGATGCTGCCGAAGGCGCCGTAGGTGTTCACCAAATGAAATGGGTTGAACGACATGTTCATTCGCTGGTGCGACGACAGCATGTTGCGCACCGGCCAGTAGGTCATGAACAGCACGGCTGCGGTGCAGGCGACCACCACGGCGGCGAACCATTGCGGCATCGGCGACAGCGCCGGATGCGCGGGCATCGGAAGAACCGCCGCCACGGACGAGTCGTCGATGGCGCTGAAAGCCAGGATGATCGTCACCCAGTTGAGCCACGCGAAGTTGCCCGACGCCACCAGCCACAGCTGGGTGACCACCACGATCGCCGCGGCGACGCTGGCCACCGGCTGTGGCGCGAACAACCCGAACGGCACAACGAGCTGGGCGAAATGGTTGCCCGCCACCTCGATCCGATGCAGCGGCCTGGGCAGGTGATGGAAGAACCAGCTCAACGGCCCCGGCATCGGCTGGGTTTCGTGGTGGTAGTACAGGCAGGTCAGATCGCGCCAGCATGGATCGCCGCGCATCTTGATCAGCCCGGCGCCGAACTCCACACGGAACAGCAGCAAGCGCGCCATCCACAACGTCAGGATCGGGGGTGCGACGCGGTCGTTGCCGAGAAAGATCGCCAGGAAGCCGGCCTCCAGCAGCAGCGATTCCCAGCCGAACGAGTACCACGTCTGCCCGACGTTGACGATGGAAAGGTAGAGCACCCACAGCGACAGCCACATCAGCATCGTGGCCCAGAGCGGCACCAGGTTGGCCGCGCCGGCGAGGATCGCCGCCGACAGCGCCGCGCCGAACCACGAGACGCCAGCGAACCACCGGTCGGAGTAGCGGAGATGAAAGATGCTCGGCGTTCGCCAGAACGTCTGCCCGGCCAAAAACCGGGGCACCGGCAGGATTCCGTGCTCGCCGATGAGCGCGCGAAACTGCAGGGCCGCCGCGAGGAACGCGATCAGGTACAGCGCTGCGGCGCCGCGCTCGAGCACCAGCCTGCCCAGCCAGTACTCGGGCGCGGAGATCCATCCCATGGCCGTAACTCCTCGGACGGTGGCGATTGCACCAACCCGCGTATCCAGTCAACCAGCAGGTAAACCGGTAGCCAATCCCTTCGGCGTCATTCGTCGTGACGCGGCGGCGTCCGATCGGGCAGGGTCACGACCGAAGCCGCCAGCACGACAAGCGAAATCAGCGCCAGCAGTTGCACATTCGCGGAATGACCGGCGTAGCCGCCGACCGACCGCCAGGGATACCGGGACAGCTGGGCCCCGGCCAGGATCAGCCCGCCGGCGCCGAGCGCGACGGTCGCACCGTCGCGCCAGCGCGGCCGCTCGCGCAGCGCGTACCGCAGACCGAGCGCCGCCGCGGCGACGACCAGCCCGGCGACCCCGGCGATCAGCGTCCCCACGGCCAGCACCGCCACCCCCGCCCACGGGCCGGGCCGCCACGGCGTCGCGGGCGGGTCATCGCCGCGCCCGCGCCGCGTGCGCCACAACGCGAGCGCGGCCAGCAGCGGCAGCAACGCCAACCCGACCGCCAGCCCGGCCCGGTACAGCGAGTTGGACGCGAAGGTCAGTGTGACGGTGCCGGGGTCACCCGCCGGCACCAGCCAGCCCTGCTGCCACCCGTTGACGGCGACGGGCGTCAGCCGGGTCCCAGTGCTGGTGCGCGCCACCCAGCCGGGGTTGATGCTCTCGGGAATGACCAGCACCCGTGCGGTGGCCGACGCGGGGGCCCGGACCTCGCGCCGGTCGGGACCCCACGCCCCGGTCTGGGCGGGAACCGGGGAGGCGCTGGGAATTTCGGCGGCCGCCGGGGTCATCAGCTGCGCCCCGTCCACGACGAACTGGTCCCCGGGGCTGATCAACAGCTCCTGTTGGCCCGCGGGCAGTGCGATCGGGTCGCGTTCGCAGGGCATCGCTTCGACCGGCTCGCCGTCCAGCACCGCCCCCGCGGTGGTGCGAATCGAGGTGTGTACGAACCGCCCCGCGACGGCGATGACCGGGCCGCGGTCGCAGCCGACGGTGATCTCGCGCGACCGGTTGCGGGCGGCGTCGGCGGGCGCGATCGGATTGCCGTCCGTGCCGAGCACCGCCACCTCGGCCAGCCCCGGCGGCTTGAGCTGATCGAAGCCCAGGGCGTTGCGGTCGATGACGTCTTCCCAGTCGAGCAGGCTGACGGTGACGGTGTCGGTCACGCGCGGTTTCAGCGTCAGGGTTTGCGGCGTGCCGGGCTTCAGCGCACGGACCTGCGGGCCGTCGCCGAGGTTGACGGCAAGCATCGTCGGGTGCGCCGGCAACGCCGACCGGCTGGGGGCCACGCGCAGCCCGGCGACCTCGGTGGGGCGCGGCAGCGTGACGGTCAGCGACGGCGGCGACTTGTGTTGCACCACCCGCTGCGGTGCCGTCCACGCGGTGGCCGGGTCGCCGTCGGTGGCGGCAAACGCCGAGCCGAGGATGTCCACCGCGTCCGAATCACCTTGGGCCCGAGTGGTATTCGGCTCGGCGACCAGATCGGCCAGCTTGGGACCCTGCCGCGGCCGCACCCACACCGTCGGCGTCACCGACACCGGGGCGGCGACGGTCAGGGTGCGGCTGAAATTGACCGGTTCCTCCGGCGCCAGGGCCATCGACGCCGCGCAGCGCACGCCGTCGGGCGCCTGGGCGCATCCCGGCCTGCCGAGCAGTTCCGATCCCAGATCCCAGCCCGCGATCGCCGAACCCGGCGGCGGCCCGGGCACCCCGACGGTGTGCCGCAGGCTGACCTGGTGGGCGAATCCCGAAGCGTCGTATTGGGTGATCGACAGGTCGGTGATGGCGAACTGCACGCCGGGGGACCCGTCGTCGGTGCCGGCCGCGGTGACCCGCACCCACGGCGTTTCGCCGTAGGGCAGCGCCGCCGCGAGCGGCTTGCCGGGCTCGTCGAACCGCAGCGTGGTGCTGCCGTTGGCGGTCTCGACGAGGATCCGGCGGACCTGGGCGCCGACGGCCGTCGCGCTCGGCGTGATGGTGATGGCGCCGTTGGTCACCGGGTGGTCGAAATCCACCTGCAGCCACTGCCCCACGGCCGACTGCAGCGCGTTGGACACCCACGCGGTCCCGGAGTCGCCGTCGATCGCGGCGGCGGGGGCGGTTGCCGGTGCGACGTCGGGCATTGCGGTGGAGTCCGACGACGAACTCGACACGGTGATGCGCCCGCCGGTCCAGGCGCCGAACACCGGGTCGGCGCCGGGCGCGGGGTAATCGGGTACGCGGTTGAAAGTGTGCCGCGCGTCCCCCGGCGCCCTGATCGCCGACGAATGCTGGTCGACGCGGCCGTAGTCGGTCTCGCGGGCGACCGGGGTGTCGGTGATCATGACCAGGGGGGCTGACAGCCCGGCGCCGCGGGCGTCGGCGGTCATCAGCACCGGACCCAGCGGCGGACGGCCCAGCAGCCGCCGCCGCTCGTCGAGGCGCAGCAGCGCTTCGGGGCCGCCGTCGACTCGGGCCAGGCGATCCGCGTCGGCGAAGTAGGGCGCGCCGGGAGCGCCGGCGCCCGCGACGCGGTAGATCTCCACGGCCGGGTAGCGCGGCCGCAGCCCGCTGTCGGCGACGAACCCGGCGAGCGTGCCGGGCCCCACCGGTGCGCCGAACTGCGCCACCTGCTGCAGCCCCGGCGAGCCGTCGACGGCGCGATGCACCAGGATCGGGCGCGCCGAGCGTGACGTCTCGGGATCCAGATCGTTGCGCAGCACCACATACGAAATGCCTTGGCGGGCAAGGGTATCGGCCAGGCCCGGCGAGGGGCGGCCGGCGGCGAACAGGCGTTGCACCGAATCGAGCGCCCGGATGGTCTGCGGCGGTGTCAACGGGATGGAGTCGCGCACCCCCCACGGGCCGCTGCCGAGCACCTGCAGCGGCTCGTCGTGGCTGGTGCCCCACACCTGGGTGGCGAACGGCGCCCCGGGGACCACCAGCACCCGCCCGGGTGCCGGCGAACCCGAATTGTGTTCGGTGAGCCAGTCGGCGGCCTCCTGCCAGTACCGGGGTATCGCGCTGAAGGTGCCCGGCGGGGCCAGCCGGCCGGTCCATGCCAGCGAGGTGCTCACCGCCAGGGCGGTCAGGATCACCACCGTCGCGGCGACCCGCTTGTCTCGCTCGGGGTGAGCGAAGGCCCGCAGCCACACGGGCACCGGCGCGCTGCCGGGTAGCGGTATCCGGCCCAGCAGCTGCGCGATGCCCAGCGCGATGGGGATCCGGATCACCACGTCCAGCTTGTGCACGTTGCGCAGGGGCGCGCCGGCGGCGTCCAAGAATGCCTGCACCTGGTGGGCTAGCGGCGAGCCCAGCCCGCCGCTGTAGCCGACGGCCATCAACGCCACGCCGACCAACAGCATCGTGACCAGCCGTCCCCGCGCCGGCATCGCCGGGCTGGCCAGCCCGGCCAGCCCCGCCGCGGCGACGAGGCAGGTGCCCAGGATGGCCGCCGATCCGGTCACCAGCGGCGCGCCCGCGGTGGCGGTCGGCGCCACGAACGGGGTCCAGCTCTCGGTGCCGCGCAGCATCTCCACCAGCGACGACCATTGCGTAGTCACGCCCGAGGATTCGATGAAGTCCAGGAACGGGGGGCTGACGCTGCGCAGCAGACCCAGCGCCACGACCCACCACAGCATCGCCAGGGACAAGGCCAGCAGCCACCACGCCGTGTAGCGCCACCACAACCGGTTCGGCCGATGACAGGCCCACCAGATCACGGCGGGCAGGCAACCGGCCAGCGTCGCGATGGCGTTGACCGCGCCCATCAACGCGACGGCCAGCCCCGCCTGGGCGGCCAGCGCCCGAACCGAGCGGCCGGACGACCCCCGCAGCGCCAGGATCGTGGGCAGCAACACCCACGGCGCCAGCATCATCGGCAGGGTTTCCGACGAGATCGACCCGAGCGTCGTCAGCACGCGCGGCGACAGCGCGAACGCCGCCGCACCGATCACCCGTGCCGTAGGGCTACCGATGCCCAGCGTCTCGGCGACCCGCAGCAACCCCCAGAAGCCGACCGTCAGCAGCAGCGCCCACCACAGCCGTTGGGTCGCCCATCCCGGCAACCCCAGAAAGTGGCCGAGCAAAAAGAAGGTGCCGTGCGGAAACAGGTAGCCGTACGCCTGATTCTGCGCCTGGCCGAAGGGCAGGTCGCTGTTCCACAGGTTGGTCGCCCGGGCCAAAAAGCGCAGCGGGTTGGCGGTGAGGTCGAGTTTGGTGTCGGGGGACACCTCCCCCGGGGATTGGGCGAACGTCAGCGCCAGGGCGAGCGCGCCGACTAACGCCAACCACCGGCGCGACAGCGGCGCAGCCGGCGAGCCCGACGCCGTTTCCGCAGGCTCCGCGTGTGCCGAACCCGCCGCGGGGCTAGCTACGGTTGCCGTACTCGACCCGGTTGAGCACTGACGACTGCGGATCGCCCCCGGGGAGTGGCGGCTTCGTGTCCTGTTGCACCATCAGCGTGATCCCGAAGATCGCGGCCGCGCCCAGCAGCAGACCGACCACGACGCTCGCGGCGGCGGGCGCAATGATCCGGTTCATCGATGGCTCCTTGACTTCGCGGTCGTGACGGTGGGCAACCCAAACGTCAACCTAGCAGAAGCGCGGTCGCGGCCCGGGCGCGCGAGCCGCTCTCAGGGCCAATGTATGCAATGCCCGTGGAAGCACCGGTCGCCGTATTCCACCAGGTACGGCGCGGTAGGTGTGGGTGGCCCCTGCACCGGCGCCAGCTTGTGGTCCTGCACGGCGAGCGTGACACCGACCGTCGCGGCGGCGCCGATCGACAGACCCGCCGCAATGCTGGCCACGGCGGCCAGCGTCAACCCGGTCATTGCTGGCTCCTCCCTGCCAGTCAACTGGGGTTACCGGCCCCCTGACTGGCAAGGTACCGCTGATGCCCCCTGACGTCGGAGATGAAACGCCGTTCGTGACAACATGTCCCGATGGCTTTTCCGCGAATCCTGGCCGTGCTGGCCGCCATGACGGTGCTGGTGGCATGCGGCCACGACCCCGCACGGCACCCCTCGTCGACGGTCAGCAAGCCGGTGGCCGCTCCCGCGCCGCCGGTCTGCGGCGACCCGACGGCCGCGCTGCCGACCCGCGACAAGCTGGCGCAGCTGCTGATGGTGGGTGTGAGGAACGCCGACGAAGCCCGGGTCGCCGTCAACAACTCCCACGTCGGCGGGATCATCATCGGCGGCTGGACGGACCTGTCGATATTCAAGGACGGGCTCGCCGAGATCGCCCGCAGCGCGGGGCCCCTCCCGCTGGCGGTGGGTGTCGACGAAGAAGGTGGCCGGGTGTCGCGGTTGAAGTCGTTGATCGGGGTGGCCCCCTCGGCCCGGCAGCTGGCGCAGACCATGACGGTGCAGCAAGTCCACGACCTGGAGTTGGACCGCGGCAAAAAGATGCGCGAGCTGGGCATCACCGTCGACTTCGCCCCCGTGGTCGACGTCACTGACGCCCCGGACGGCGTCATCGGTGACCGCTCGTTCAGCGCCGATCCCAGCACGGTCACCGCGTACGCCGGGGCCTACGCGCAGGGTCTGCGGGACGCCGGACTGCTGCCGGTGCTTAAGCATTTCCCCGGCCACGGGCACGGCTCGGGCGATTCACACAAGGGCGGCGTCCTCACGCCGCCGCTGAGCGACCTGCAGACCAACGACCTCGTGCCCTACCGGACGCTGGTGAGTCAGCTCCCGGTCGCAGTCATGATCGGTCACCTGCAGGTTCCCGGGCTGACCGGCGACGACCCGGCGAGCCTGAGCCGGGCCGCGGTGCAGCTGCTGCGCACCGGCACCGGCTACGGCGCGCCGCCCTTCAACGGCCCGGTGTTCAGCGACGACCTGTCCAGCATGGCCGCGATCTCCGATCGGTACGGCGTCTCCGACGCGGTGCTGCGCACCCTGCAGGCGGGCACCGACGTCGCGCTGTGGGTCAGTATCGAAGAGGTGCCCGCGGTGCTGGACCGGCTCGAGAAGGCGGTGGCCGCAGGCGAATTGACGATGCAGGCCGTGGACGAGTCGCTCCAGCGGGTGGCGACGATGAAGGGCCCCAATAAGGCGTGCGGACACTAACCCGCCGCCGCATCGTTACTCTGGAGTCAGATAGACGGGCTAGAGAGGCTTCAAAGGGGTTAGCGATGGCGGGTGGTACCAAGCGGTTACCGCGTGCCGTCCGCGAACAGCAGATGCTCGACGCCGCTGTGCAGATGTTCTCGGTCAACGGCTACCACGAGACTTCGATGGACGCCATCGCCGCCGAGGCGGAGATCTCCAAGCCGATGCTCTACCTGTATTACGGCTCCAAGGAGGACTTGTTCGGCGCGTGCCTGGACCGCGAGCTGAACCGGTTCATCGATGCGGTGCGCGCCGACATCGACTTCACGCAAAACCCAAGGGACATGCTGCGCAACACGATCGGGTCGTTCCTGCGCTACATCGACGCCAATCGGGCGTCGTGGATCGTGATGTACACGCAGGCGATCAGCTCGCAGGCGTTCGCGCACACCGTGCGCGAGGGACGCGAGCAGATCATCGAGCTGGTGGCCGGGCTGGTGCGAGCCGGCAGCCGCAGCCCACGGCCGGACACCGACTACCAGATGATGGCGGTCGCGCTGGTGGGCGCGGGCGAAGCGATGGCCAACCGGCTGTCCACCGGCGACATCGACGTCGACGAGGCGGCCCAGCTGATGATCGACCTGTTCTGGCATGGCCTGCGCGGCGGACCCGAGAACCGCGAAGCCGCCGCCGAGGCGGGCGGCTCCAACGCCGCGGCCGGCTAGACATACATTCATCCGGTGGCCGAACCACTGCGCCGCCGCAACCTCGAGTTCTTTTGCGCGGTAGTCATCGTCGGCCTGCTCGCCGGGTTCGCCGGACTGGCGACGACGGAGGTGTTGCGTTTCGTCGAGCACGTCACCTACCACTACAGCTTCGGCACGCTGCTGGCCGGCATCACGGGCAGCAGCCCCGTTCGCCGCGCGGTGGGGCCGATGGTCGGCGGCGTGCTGGCGGCCGTGGGCTGGTGGATCCTGCGGCGCCGAAGCGAGGTGCCGCCGCTGGCGGAAACCATCGCGGGCGGCGGACGGATTCCGCGGCTGTCGTGGAGCGCCGACGCCATGCTGCAGGTGCTGCTGGTCGGCTCCGGGGCATCCCTCGGCCGGGAGGGAGCACCACGCCAATTCGCTGCTGCCCTAGGGGATTTGGGCACCGAGTGGCTGAAGCGGCTGTCGGCCCGCGACCGCGAGATCCTGCTCGCGTGCGCCGCCGGCGCGGGGCTGGGCGCCGTCTACGCCGTCCCCCTGGCCGGCGCGCTGTTCTCGGCGCGGATCATGCTCAACACCTGGCATCCGCGAGCGGTGGGCGCCGCGCTGCTGTCGTCCAGCCTCGCGGTCGCGATCGGCTCGGCCCTCACCGGCGATCACCCCGACCTCGAGTGGCCGGTCGGGGAGTCGACGTATCTCGTGACCGCGCACGGGCTCGCGTTGGCGCCGCTCGCGCTGGTGGTCGGCCTGGCGTTCAACCGGCTGATGGCCGCCGCACGCCCGGCCCGCCCGATGCGGACCTGGGTGCTCATCCCCGCCCTCGCCGCCGCGGGCCTGGCGACGGGCATCTGCTCGCACTGGTGGCCCGAGCTGCCCGGCAACGGCCGAAGCATCCTGACCGTCAGCCTGGCCAGCGGGATGACGCTGTCGGCGGCCGCCGTCATCCTGGTCCTGAAACCGCTGCTGACCGCGCTGTACCTGCGCGCCGGCGGTGCCGGCGGAATGCTCACACCATCGTTGGCGACCGGCGCGGCGGCGGGTGCGGTCCTGGTGCTGACGGTCAATTGGCTGGCCGGGACCCACCTGCACGTGCCGGCAGTCTCGCTGAGCGGCGCCGCGGGCGTGCTCGCCGTTACCCAGGGCTCACCGATCTGGGCCGCGATCTTCGTCTGGGAGCTCGCGCGGCCCCCGCTGTGGCTGTTTCTGGTTTTCCTGCTGACCGCCTGCGGCGCGCACTGGCTGAAAGTGCTTGTGGTGGGCCCTGATAGATCACGCCCGACGCACGCGGGCTAGAGGGCGCGGACCGTCCCGGTCAGGTGCGGATATCCCTTGACGATGTTGCGCAGCGAAAGATCCCAGCCGCCGTCGTCGCCCCTGTCGATGTAAAGCCCCGCGGTGGCGGGCAGCAGCACTGGCTTGCCGAACCGCACCGAGTACGTCACGGCGTCGGGAAACAGGCCTTCGATGTTGGCCAACACCGCTGCGGCAGTGAACATCCCGTGCGCGATTACGGTTGGGAATCCGAACAGCTTGGCGGCGATCGGGTTGGTGTGGATCGGGTTGTGATCCCCGCCGATGACGGCGTAGCGCCGGATCTGACCCGGGCTGAACCGCAGCACCGTGCTCGGCGGGGGCAGTTTGGGCTGCTTCTGCGGCGGCGGCTTGGGTTCGTCGGACAGGCTGGTGCGCTGCTGGTGCAGGAAGGTCGTCACCTGGTGCCACGCGGTCTCGTTGCCGACGCTGAGGTCGGTCACCAGATCGACCAGCAGGCCCTTGCGGTGCTCGCGGAGGTTCTCCGCGTGCACGCGCACGCCGACGGTGTCGGTGACCGCGATCGGCCGGTACTGCGTGATCTGGTTCTCGGTGTGCACCGATCCCATTGCGGCGAACGGGAAGTCGAACCCGGTCACCAGCGACATCATGGCGGGAAAGGTCAGCGCGAACGGGTAGGTCAGCGGCACGTTGTTGCCGTAGCGCAGGCCGGCGAGCGACGCGTACTCGGCCACGTTGGTCTGGTCGATCGGTAATTCCTCGACGGTCACCGTGCGGCTGGGCAACTGGTCGGAGCGGGGCACCAACGGTAGCGCCCCGGCAGCGGCGCGCAGCAGATTCTTCAGGCCGCTTGGCTGATTCATCGCGTTCCCCTCGAACCTATGCGCCCAGCATCGCCTGGCCGCAGACCCGAATCGCGTTGCCGGTCACCGCGTTTGACGCCGGGCTGGCGAAGTAGGCGATGGTCTCGGCGACGTCGACGGGCTGACCGCCCTGCAGCAGCGAGTTCATCCGGCGGCCCACCTCGCGGGTGGCCAGCGGGATGGCTGCCGTCATCTGGGTTTCGATGAACCCCGGTGCGACCGCGTTGATCGTGATGCCCTTGTCGTAGAGTCCCGGAGCCAGCGCCTGGGTGAGCCCGATCATCCCGGCCTTCGTGGTGGCGTAGTTCGTCTGCCCGCGGTTGCCCGCGATGCCGGCCATCGACGACAGGCCGATCACCCGGCCCCCTTCGCCGATGCTGCCGTTGCCGATGAGCCCTTCGGTAAGCCGTTGCGGGGCAAGAAGATTGACAGCCAGCACGGAGTCCCAGCGGGCGTCGTCCATGTTGGCCAACAGCTTGTCGCGGGTGATGCCGGCATTGTTGACCAAGACGTCGGCGTGCCCGGCGTAGTGGTCGCGCAGGTGCTCGGTGATCTTGTCGACCGCGTCGTCGGCGGTGACATCGAGCCACAGCGCGGTGCCCCCGACGCGGCTGGCGGTTTCGGCCAGGGCCTCGGCGGCGGACTCCACGTCGATCGCGACGACGCGGGCCCCGTCGCGGGCGAATACCTCGGCAATGCAGGCGCCGATTCCGCGGGCCGCGCCGGTCACGATCGCGACCTTGCCGTCCAGTGGCCGGTCCCAGTCGGCCGGTGGCGTGGAGTCGGCCGCGCCGACGTAGAAGACCTGCCCGTCGACGTAGGCCGACTTGGCCGACAGGAGGAACCGCAGCGTGGATTCCAGGCCCGTCGCGGCCGGTTTCGCGTCCGGCGACAGGTACACCAGCGCGACCGTCGTTCCGTTGCGGACCTCCTTGCCCAGCGAGCGGGTGAAGCCCTCCAGGGCGCGCTGCGCGATCCGCTCGTCGGTGCTTGCCGCCAGGTCGGGCGTGGTGCCGACGACCACGACGCGCGCGCAGTGACCCAGGTTGCGCAGCAACGGTGTGAAGAAGTCGTGCAGCGCCTTGAGTCCGGCCGGCGTGGTGATTCCGGTCGCGTCGAAAACCAGCCCGCCGAACTGGTCGGCCCAGCGGCCGCCCAGGTTGTTGCCAACCAGGTCGTAGTCCCTTTCCAGCGCCGCACGCAGCGGCTCGACCACCCTGCCCGCACCCCCGATCAGCAGGGCGCCGGCCAAGGGCGGATCGCCGGCCCGGTAGCGGCGCAGGGTCTCGGGTTGCGGGACGCCGAGTTGCTTCGCCACAAACGATCCGGGTCCGGAATTGACAATCTGCGAGAACAGATCGGACGAACGATTGGGAGCCACTGAGCTGCCTTCCGCTTTCTTTCTAGGTCGACCAGTGCCGTCTAGGCCAACGGTATCGAGGACGAACTTACTGCAGAGTAAGGAGAGTAAGAACAGTGGGTAGGATGGCCCTAAATGGCCGACCCCAAACTGATAACCGGAGATAAACGTGGCCTCTGCAAGTTCTGAATCCAAGCCCGCCAGGCGGAAAGTCGCCGTGCTGGGCGGCAATCGCATCCCGTTCGCGCGATCGGACGGCGCCTACGCCGACGCGTCCAACCAGGACATGTTCACCGCCGCCCTGGGTGGGCTGGTGGACCGGTTCGGGCTGGGCGGCCAGCGGCTGGGCGTGGTGGTCGGCGGCGCGGTGCTCAAGCACAGCCGCGACTTCAACCTGACCCGCGAATGCGTGCTTGGTTCGGAGCTGTCGTCGTACACCCCCGCGTTCGATATTCAACAGGCCTGCGGTACCGGCCTGCAGGCGGCGATCGCCGCCGCCGACGGCATCGCGGCGGGCCGATACGACGTCGCCGCCGCCGGCGGCGTGGACACCACCTCCGACCCGCCGATCGGCCTGGGCGACAACCTGCGCCGCACTCTGCTGAACTTGCGCCGGTCCAAGTCCAACGTCCAGCGGCTGAAGTTGGTGGGTACGCTGCCGGCCACCCTCGGCATCGAAATCCCCGCCAACAGCGAGCCGCGCACCGGGCTGTCGATGGGCGAGCACGCCGCCATCACCGCCAAGCAAATGGGGATCAAGCGCGTCGACCAGGACGAGCTCGCGGTCGCCAGCCATCGCAAAATGTCCGACGCCTACGACCGCGGTTTCTTCGACGACCTCGTCACGCCGTTTCTGGGGTTGTATCGCGACGACAACCTGCGGCCCGACGCCAAAGTCGAGAAGCTGGCCACGCTGCGGCCGGTCTTCGGGGTCAAGGCCGGGGACGCGACGATGACGGCGGGCAATTCGACCCCGCTGACCGACGGCGCCTCGGTGGCCCTGCTGGCCAGCGAACAGTGGGCCGAGGAGCATTCGTTGGCCCCGCTGGCCTACCTGGTGGACGCCGAGACCGCCGCCGTCGACTACGTCAACGGGCGCGACGGCCTGCTGATGGCACCGACGTATGCGGTGCCGCGGCTGCTGGCGAGAAATGGACTGGCACTACAAGATTTTGATTTCTACGAAATCCATGAGGCGTTCGCCTCGGTGGTGCTGACTCACCTGGGCGCGTGGGAGTCCGAGGAGTACTGCAAGGAGCGGCTGGGTCTGGATGCCGCGCTGGGGTCAATCGATCGCTCCAAGCTCAATGTCAACGGCTCGTCGCTGGCAGCGGGCCACCCGTTCGCGGCGACCGGTGGGCGGATTCTCGCCCAGGCGGCCAAGCAGCTCGCCGAGAAGAAGGCGGACGGCGGCGGGCCGGCAAGGGCGCTGATTTCGATCTGTGCGGCCGGCGGCCAGGGCGTGGCCGCGATTTTGGAGGCCTGACCCTCCTAAACCTGTGCCGGGCGCGAGCGCGGCTGCCAGGGCAAATGATTTTGGTCACAGTCGATTAGTAACGCAATCGCTTGGGTATCCGATGTGCCGGATAACCCCGTGTTGTGGTCTGACCCCCCGACCCCGACGGCAACACGGGGTATCCCATAGGCGACCGCCGGTCAGAGACGTACGACGGGCGTACGAGAAGGGCCGCCGCTGGAGTGAGGGGATCCAGCGGCGGCCTTTTTCGTGCGCCCCGAACAAACACCCCCAAACACAAGGTCCCCCGCTTCGCTGTCGAAACGGGGGACCTTGTTTGAAGCGACCTAGAAGGCGGCCTCGTCGAGCTCCATGATCTCGTTGTCCAGCGTCTCGATCACCTCGCGGGTGCTGGCCAACAGCGGCAGGAAGTTCTTCGCGAAGAACCCGGCCACCGCGATCTTGCCCTCGTAGAAGGACCGCTCGGCACCGCTGGCGCCGGCGTCGAGCGCGGCCAGGGCCACCGCGGCGTGGCGCTGCAGCAACCAGCCGATGATCAGGTCACCGACGCTCATCAGGAACCGCACCGAGCCCAGGCCCACCTTGTAGAGGCTGGTGACATCCTCCTGGGCGGCCATCAGGTAGCCGGTGAGGCTGGCCGCCATGGCCTGGACGTCGGCCAGGGCCTTGCCCAGCAGCTCGCGTTCGGTCTTCAGGCGGCCGTTGCCGGACTCGCTGTCGACGAACTTCTGGATCTCGGCCGACACGTGGGCCAGCGCCACACCCTTGTCGCGGACGATCTTGCGGAAGAAGAAGTCCTGCGCCTGGATGGCGGTGGTGCCCTCGTAGAGGGAGTCGATCTTGGCGTCGCGGATGTACTGCTCGATCGGGTAGTCCTGCAGGAAGCCGGACCCACCGAACGTCTGCAGGCTCTCCGTCAGCTTCGCGTAGGCCTGCTCGGAGCCCACACCCTTGACCACCGGCAGCATCAGATCGTTGATCTTGACGGCCAACTCGGCGTCCACGCCGTGCAGCGCCTCGGCGACCGCCGCGTCCTGGAACGTCGCGGTGTAGAGGTACAGCGCACGCAGACCCTCGGCGTAGGCCTTCTGGGTCATCAGCGACCGGCGCACGTCGGGGTGATGCGTGATGGTCACCCGCGGCGCGGTCTTGTCGGTCATCTGGGTCAGATCGGCGCCCTGGACGCGCGACTTGGCGTACTCCAGCGCGTTGAGGTAACCGGTCGACAGGGTGGCAATCGCCTTGGTGCCGACCATCATTCGGGCCTGCTCGATGACGTCGAACATCTGCGCGATGCCGTTGTGCACCTCGCCGACCAGCCAGCCCTTGGCGGGTACGTCGTGCTGGCCCAGCGAAAGTTCACAGGTCGCCGAAACCTTCAGACCCATCTTGTGCTCGACGTTGGTGACGAACACGCCGTTACGCTCGCCGATCTCCCCGGTCTCGAAGTCGAACAGGAACTTGGGCACGAAGAACAGCGAGAGGCCCTTGGTGCCGGGACCGGCGCCCTCGGGGCGGGCCAGCACCAGGTGGAAGATGTTCTCGAACAGGTCGCCGGAGTCACCCGAGGTGATGAAGCGCTTGACGCCCTCGATGTGCCAGGAGCCGTCCTCTTGCTGGATGGCCTTGGTCCGTCCGGCGCCCACATCCGAACCGGCGTCCGGCTCGGTGAGCACCATGGTCGATCCCCAGCCACGCTCGGCGGCGATCACGGCCCACTTCTTCTGCTCCTCGGTGCCGAGGTGGTAGACGATCTGCGCGAAACCCGCGCCGCCGGCGTACATCCAGACCGCCGGGTTGGCGCCCAGCAGATGCTCGTGCAGCGCCCACAGCAGCGCCTTTGGCAACGGGGTGCCGCCGAGGGCCTCGTCGAGGCCGACCTTGTCCCAACCGGCTTCCAGAACGGCGTGGACCGACTTCTTGAAGGGTTCCGGCAGCGTCACGGAGTGCGTCGCGGGGTCGAAGACCGGCGGGTTGCGGTCACCCTCGACGAACGACTCCGCGATTGGCCCCTCGGCCAGCCGGCTGATCTCGTTGAGCATTTCCTGGGCGGTTTCGGCGTCGATGTCGCCGTACTCGCCTTGGCCTAATGCCTTGTCAACGCCCAACACCTCGAACAGGTTGAATACCTGGTCACGGACGTTGCTCTTGTAGTGGCTCACTAACTCTCCTCCTCGTTGAGAATTGCCACGTGTGGTTGGGTACTTGGGCTAAGTTACCCACCAGTAACACTGCCAAACTATAGCGGTTGGGCGGCCCGATGCAAGCGAGTGTGAGCTAGATTTCATCATCTAATTAACCAACCGGTTGGGGAGCTTTGCGATGCCCCTTCTACCTGCGGTTATGGTGGACAGATGACCAGTGTGGGACGCGCCACGGCGGTGCCCGTGGTGGACCTGCGACACACTTCCGGCCAAGTCCGCAGCAGCCTCCGCGAGGCCGCCCACGAGGTGGGGTTCTTCTATCTGCTCGGCCATGGCGTGCCGCAGACGCTGGCGCGCCGCGTGCTCGACGCCGCCCGCAGTCTGTTCGCGCTGCCGCAGGCCGACAAGGACGCGGTAGCGATGGTCCGCAGTCCACATTTCCGCGGCTATACCCGGCTGGGCGGCGAGCTGACCCGCGGCGAGGTGGACTGGCGCGAACAGATCGACATCGGCCCGGAACGCCCGTCGATCGGGGGACCGGGCAAGCCGGACTACCTATGGCTGCAGGGCCCGAACCAGTGGCCCGCCGGGCTGCCCGAGTTGCCGAGGATCGTCGACGAGTGGGACGCCGCACTGTCCTCGGTCGCGCGCACGCTGCTCCGGCACTGGGCGGCCTCGCTGGGGAGCCCGCCGGACGCGTTCGACGCGGCTTTCGCCGAAACGCCGGCCACCCTGATCAAGATCATCCGCTATCCGGCCAGGGCGGTCGGCCCGCAGGGCGTGGGTGCACACCGAGACGCCGGGGTGCTGACGCTGCTGCTGGCCGAGCCGGGCAGCGGGGGCTTGCAGGTGCGGCGCGGCCGGGGGTCGCACCCGGACGACGGTTGGGTCGACGTGCCGCCGCTCGAGGGTGCGTTCATCGTCAACATCGGCGAGCTGCTCGAGGTCGCCACGGGCGGCTACCTGCGCGCCACCGAGCACCGGGTCAGCCTGCGCGGGGCGGCGGCCGAGCGGATCTCGGTGCCGTACTTCTTCAATCCGCGACTCGATGCGCAGATACCGGTGCTGTCGCTACCCGCCGAACTCGCGGCGCGCACCGACGCGCGCTGGTCTCCAACCGCGGACCCGTCGGATCCGATCTTCGCTGTTTACGGCCGCAACGCCTGGAAGAGCAGACTGCGGGCGCACCCGGATGTGGCTGACGCGCACGGATACTCGTCCAGTAGGGTCGGGTAGGAGAAATCCGTCGTCGGCTCGAGGGGCGATCAAGTCCGGTGAACTCAACGAAGAAGCTGACCCCGTCCTCACTTCGTGAGGCCTTCGGTCATTTTCCGTCCGGTGTCGTGGCCATTGCCGCCGAGATCAACGGAATCCGGGAAGGGCTGGCGGCCAGTACCTTTGTTCCCGTCTCGCTGGACCCGCCGCTGGTGTCGTTCTGTGTGCAGAACACGTCGACGACGTGGCCCAAGCTCAAGGACCTGCCCATGCTGGGCATCAGCGTGCTCGGTGAGGCCCATGACGAGGCCGCGCGCGCCCTGGCCGCCAAGACCGGAGACAGATTCGCGGGACTGGAGACGGTGTCCACCAACACCGGTGCGGTTTTCATCAAGGGCACCGGCCTCTGGCTGGAGAGCGCGATCGAGCAGATGATCCCGGCCGGGGACCACACCATTGTGGTGCTGCGCGTCAGCGAGGTGACGGTGGATGCCGAGGTGGCGCCGATTGTGTTCCACCGCAGCGGGTTCCGGCGTCTCGGCGCCTGAGACCGCTCAGCGGCGAAACAGCTTGTTGCCCAACCACACCACGGGGTCGTACTTGCGGTCGACCACGCGTTCCTTCATCGGGATCAGCGCGTTGTCGGTGATCTTGATGTTTTCCGGGCAGACCTCGGTGCAGCACTTGGTGATGTTGCAGTAGCCCAAACCGTGCTCCTGCTGCGCGTCGTTGCGCCGGTCCCGGGTGTCCAGCGGATGCATCTCCAGCTCGGCAATCCGCATCAAGAAGCGCGGTCCGGCGAACGCCTTCTTGTTCTCCTCGTGGTCGCGGACCACGTGACAGACGTTCTGGCACAGAAAGCATTCGATGCACTTGCGGAATTCCTGCGATCGCTGCACGTCGACTTGCGCCATCCGGTACTCGCCGGGCTGCAGTTCCTTGGGAGGCTCGAAAGATGGGATCTCGCGCGCCTTTTCGTAGTTGAATGAGACGTCGGTGACGAGATCGCGAATCACTGGGAAGGTCCGCAGCGGTGTGACCGTCACGACCTCGTCCTCGGCGAACGTGGACATCCGGGTCATGCACATCAGCCGCGGCTTGCCGTTGATCTCCGCGGAGCAGGAACCGCACTTGCCCGCCTTGCAGTTCCACCGCACCGCGAGGTCGGGTGTCTGGGTCTGCTGCAGGCGATGGATGATGTCGAGCACCACCTCGCCCTCGTTGACCTCAACCGTGAAGTCCTGCAGCTCGCCGCCGGCCTCGTCGCCGCGCCACACCTGCATGGTCGCGTTGTAGGTCATTTGCCTCTCCGTCCTGGGTGCTCGGCCAGCTCGTCGTCGGTGAAGTACTTCTCCAGCTCGGAGATCTCGAAGAGCTCCAGCAGATCGGCCCGCATCGGCACCTGGTCTTCGCGACTGATCTCGATGTCCGGAACTACAGCATCGCCGCCAGCTGCCCGACAGACCAGCAACACCTTGCGCCAGGATGCGTCCATCGACGGGTGATCGTCGCGGGTGTGCCCGCCGCGGCTCTCGGTGCGCGCCAGCGCCGCCTTCGCGACGCACTCGCTGACCAGCAGCATGTTGCGCAGATCGAGGGCCAGATTCCAGCCCGGGTTGTACTGGCGATGGCCTTCCACGTGGATGTTCTTGAACCGCTCGCGAAGCTTCTCGAGCCGCTCGAGGGCCTGGGAGATTTCGTCCGCCTTGCGGATGATTCCCACCAGGTCGTTCATCGACTGCTGCAGTTCGAGCTGCAGCGTGTACGGGTTCTCGCCGGTGGCGCCGTTCGTCGGTCCCTCGAACGGGGCCAGCGCCCGTTTCGCCGCCGCCTCGATCGCCTCGTCGGAGACGGCCGGGCGGCTGCTCAGCGCCCGCGCGTAGTCGGCGGCACCGAGGCCGGCGCGGCGGCCGAACACCAGCAGGTCCGACAGCGAGTTGCCGCCCAGTCGGTTCGAGCCGTGCATGCCGCCGGAGCACTCGCCGGCCGCGAACAGCCCGGGGACTGTCGCCGCACCCGTGTCGGCGTCAACCTCGACACCGCCCATGACGTAGTGGCAGGTGGGGCCGACTTCCATTGGCTCCCTGGTGATGTCGACTCCGGCCAGCTCCATGAACTGGTGGTACATCGACGGCAGCCGCCGCTTGATCTCCTCGGGTGTCAGCCGGGAAGCGATGTCGAGGTAGACCCCGCCGTGCGGGGTGCCCCGGCCGGCTTTGACTTCCGAATTGATCGCGCGCGCGACCTCGTCGCGGGGCAACAGGTCCGGGGTACGACGGGCCGAGTCGTTGTCCTTGAGCCACTGGTCGGCCTCTTGCTCGGTTTCGGCGTACTGGCCCTTGAACACCGGTGGGATGTACTCGAACATGAATCGCTTGCCGTCAGAGCTCTTCAGCACGCCGCCGTCACCGCGGACGCCTTCGGTGACCAGGATCCCCTTCACACTCGGGGGCCACACCATGCCCGTCGGGTGGAATTGCACGAATTCCATGTTGATCAGCGACGCCCCGGCCCGCAGCGCCAGCGCGTGCCCGTCACCGGTGTACTCCCAGGAGTTCGAGGTCACCTTGAACGACTTGCCGATTCCGCCGGTGGCCAGCACCACGGCCGGCGCCTCGAACACGACGAACCGCCCGCTTTCGCGCCAATAGCCGAAGGCTCCGGAGATGACGTCGCCGTCTTTGAGCAGCTCGGTGATCGCACATTCGGCGAACACCTTGATCCGCGCCTCGTAGTCACCGAGTTCGGCGTAATCCTCCTGCTGCAGCGAGACGATCTTCTGCTGCATCGTGCGGATCAGCTCCAGGCCGGTGCGGTCGCCGACGTGTGCGAGCCGGGGGTAGGTGTGGCCGCCGAAGTTGCGCTGGCTGATCTTTCCGTCCTTGGTGCGGTCGAACAGCGCGCCGTAGGTCTCCAGCTCCCAGACCCGGTCCGGTGCCTCCTTGGCGTGCAGCTCTGCCATCCGCCAGTTGTTGAGGAACTTCCCGCCGCGCATGGTGTCGCCGAAGTGGGTCTTCCAGTTGTCCTTGGGATTGGTGTTGCCCATCGACGCCGCGCAGCCACCCTCGGCCATCACCGTGTGCGCTTTGCCGAACAGGGATTTGGACACCACCGCGACCTTGAGGCCACGCTCGCGCGCCTCGATGACCGCGCGCAGACCCGCGCCGCCGGCACCAATGACGACGACGTCGTAGTTGTGCCGCTCGACCTCAGTCATGAAACCCTCGCTCAGCTTTTTCTATCTAGTAATCGGCGAATTGGCTTTTCAGCCAACAAATCTCAAGTCGGTGATGGTGCCGCTGGCCACCAGCATGATGTAGAAGTCTGTGAGTGCCAGCGTCCCCAGCGTGATCCATGCGAATTGCATGTGCCGGGTGTTCAGCTTGCTGACCTGTGTCCAGATCCAGTACCGCACCGGGTGTTTGGAGAAATGCTTGAGCCGCCCGCCGGTAACGTGCCGGCACGAATGGCAGGAAACGGTGTAGGCCCAGAGCAGCAGCACGTTGGTGACCAGAATGACGTTGCCCAAACCGAATCCGAATCCGGATGGGGAGTGGAACGCCATGATCGCGTCGTAGGTATTGACCAACGAGACCACTAGCGCGACATAGAAGAAGTAGCGGTGGCTGTTCTGAATGATCAGTGGAATCCGGGTCTCGCCGGTGTAGTGGGCCCGCGGTTCGGGCACCGCGCATGCGGTGGGCGACTGCCACACCGAGCGGTAGTAGGCCTTCCGGTAGTAGTAGCAGGTGATCCGGAAGCCGAGCAGGAACGGTAATACCAGCATTCCCAACGGAATCCACCACGGGAAATGGCCGAACCAGACACCGAGATGGCTGGCGCCCGGTTCGCAGGACGCGCTGACGCACGGCGAGTAGAACGGCGTCAGATAGTGGTATTTGTCCACCCAATAGCTATTGCCCCAGAAAGCGCGGGTGGTCGCGTAGAGGATGAACGCCAACAGGCCGAGGTTGGTCACCAGCGGCGGTTGCCACCAGCGGTCGGTGCGAAGTGTCCTTTCGGGCAATTGCGCGCGAGTGGCTGAGAAAACGCCGGACGCAGGACGGTTCGCCGTTGGTGCGCTCATCTAGTGTTCCTCTTCGAACGGGCTGTTGGTCGAAGGGTACACAGAGAGAGGCCTCCCTTTTACGGGGGGCTTGGTTGTCAGGACCTGCTGTGACCCCCGACACCCTCGTCGTCGACATCGCGCCAGAAGTCGGTGTCGTACTGGGTGTCGGGAATGGTGATCTTCTCGCCGGACTGCTGCACCGTGGCGCGGGCCAAATCCAATTCGGAGACGTCGGTATCGAGCAGTTCGATGTCGGACAGGATCCGGTCGGCGTCGATCACGATGCGACGCAGCGCCGGGCTGTCGCCATAGCGCGCCTTCAGGGAGCTCACGCACCGCCGCAGACCGCCGATGAGGTCGTGAAGTTCGGCGAGTTCGGTGGTGTCAGCGGGGCTCGACAACGGATCTCCTAGGGCAGAAGGGTGTTACGGATCACAGTACGCTCCCGATACTATCCACCCGACCGACCGCACGTGAGGCAGGTCACTCCGCACGGCCCCAGGGGGCAAACACCATGACAGGTCAGACCGCGCTGGCGCGCCGCGCCGCGGCGCTGCTCGAACTGCATCGGCCGGGCCGGCCGGTCATCCTTCCGACCGTGTGGGACGCCTGGTCGGCGCGCCTCGCCACCGACGCCGGATTCGTCGCGCTGACCGTCGGTAGCCATCCGCTTGCGGATTCGATCGGCAAACCGGACGGCGAGGGCATGTCGTTCGACGACGTCGTGGCCCGGGTCGCCCAGATCACCGCGGCCGTCGACGCCCCGGTATCGGTGGACCTCGAGTCCGGCTACGGCCAGCCGGCGGGGCGCCTGATCGAGGGCCTGCTCAGCGCGGGCGCCGTCGGGCTGAACATTGAGGACACCGTGCACTCCGAGGGCAAGCGGCTGCGGTCCGCGGCCGAACACGCCGAACTGGTGGGTGCGCTGCGGTCGGCCGCCGACGCGGCCGGCGTCCATGTCGTGATCAACGCCCGCACCGATCTCTTCCTGCGCAGGGACGGCGACGACGCCGACCGCGTCGACCGGGCGGTGGCGCGGCTGACCGAGGCCGCCGCCGCGGGCGCCGATGTCCTCTATCCGGTGGGCCGCCACGACCCGGAGACCTTGCGGCGCTTGGCCACCGAGTTGCCGCTGCCGATCAACGCGATCGCGCTGCCGGATCAGGATGACCCGGCGTCATTCGGCCCGCTGGGGGTCGCCCGGATCAGCTTCGGCCCGTTCCTGCAGGCCGCCCTCGCCGGTAGGGCCCGCGAGTTGCTCGCCCGCTGGGGTTAAACCCCGCAACGGGAACCGTTGTCGGGCAACGGTTTTAGTATTAGCGGGTGCGACGAATCCGGCGAAGCCGTTGCGGCCCCGCCGGATTCATTCGTCTGATTACTTACTGATGGCGATCCGCTGCGCTTGGGCACCCGCGTAGGCTCCGGTGACCCGGACCGTCAGCACGCCCGCGTCGTAGGAAGCCGCGACGGCCTCGCTGGTGACGTGGCCGGGCAGCCGGAACGACCGGCGGAACGAACCGTAACGAATCTCACGCAATGTGCGGCCGTTCTCCTCCTCGGAGCGCTCGTCACGGTGTTCGCCATGGATAACCAGGTGGCCATTCTCCACCTCGACGTTGACGTCCTTGTCGACGTCGATACCTGGCAGTTCGAGACGCACCACCGCGTCGTCGCCCTCCTTGGCGATCTCCGCAGCGGGCATAAAGCCACTGGTGACCGGCTTGAACCAGTCCGCGGTCGCGGCGGGACCGAAAAAGTCGCGCAGCCACCGGTCGGTGTCCCAGGCCGGTCGCGACCACAATGCGAGGTTACTCATGTCCGTCTCCTTGAACTCTGTTGGGAGTTTGCTGTGACCGGCAACTTGCCAGCCGGCTACTAGTACAAACATGAGTCGAGCACGCTAAAGTTCCACCTGCTCGTTCGCCGTGGGAGAAACACGTTCACAACCGCCCGCGTGAGGTGTGAGGTGGCCGTCATACGAGTGTCACATTGGGCGACGTTTCCTTAATTTCTCGCTTCTACTCTCTTGGCATGGCTTCCGCCGGAACTCCGTCCGCACACTGTGCCGCGCGCCACATCATCGTGGTCGGGCACGGCATGGTGGGGCATCGCTTCGTCGAGGCGCTCCGCGCCCGCGATGCCGACGGGACTTGGCGGGTTACGGTTTTGGCCGAGGAGGCCGATGCGGCCTATGACCGTGTCGGCCTGACGTCGTACACCGAAAGCTGGGACCGCGGCCTGTTGGCGTTGCCCGGCAATGACTACGCCGGCGACGAGCGGGTGCGCCTGTTGCTGAACACGCGCGTCACCGAAATCGACCGCGCGACAAAGTCGGTGATCACCGCGGACGGCCAGCGGCACAGCTACGACGCCCTGGTGCTGGCGACCGGCTCGTTCGCTTTCGTGCCGCCGGTGCCGGGTCACGACCTGCCCGCGTGCCACGTCTACCGCACGCTCGACGACCTCGACGCCATCCGCGCCGGCGCCGAACGCGCGCGTGACGGCGCTCACGACCTGGCGGGCGTTGTGATCGGCGGTGGCCTGCTGGGGCTCGAGGCCGCGAATGCGCTGCGCCAGTTCGGGTTGCAGACACACGTCATCGAGATGATGCCGCGGCTGATGGCTCAACAGATCGACGAGGCCGGTGGCGCGCTGCTGGCCCGGATGATCGGCGAGCTTGGGATCGCGGTGCATGTCGGCACGGGTACCGACTCGATCGAGAACATCCAGCATCCGGACGGCTCGACCTCGGTGCGGGTGCGCCTGAGCGACGGCGAAGTCATCGATGCCGGCCTCGTGATCTTCGCCGCCGGCATCCGGCCGCGCGACGAGTTGGCCCGGGCGGCCGGGCTGACGATCGCCGACCGGGGCGGCGTGATGACCGACTTGTCTTGCCAGACAAGCGATCCCGACGTATACGCCATCGGCGAGGTCGCCGCGATCGAGGGGCGCTGCTACGGCCTGGTGGGCCCCGGCTACACGTCCGCCGAGGTTGTGGTGGACCGGCTGCTGGAGGGCGCCGCGGAGTTTCCGGATGCGGACCTGTCGACGAAGCTCAAGCTGCTGGGTGTCGACGTCGCCAGCTTCGGTGACGCGATGGGGACGACGGAGAACTGCCTCGAGGTCGCCATCAACGACGCGGTGAACCAGACGTACGCCAAGCTGGTGCTCTCCGACGACGCCAAAACCCTGCTGGGCGGGGTGCTGGTGGGCGATGCCTCGGCGTACGGGGTGTTACGGCCGATGGTCGGCAGCGAGCTGCCCGGGGATCCGCTTGCGCTGATCGCTCCCGCGCAGTCCGGCGGGGGCGCTTCGGCTTTGGGGGTTGGGGCGCTTCCGGACTCGGCGCAGATCTGCTCGTGCAACAACGTCACCAAGGGCGATCTGAAGTGCGCGATCGCCGACGGCTGCGGCGATGTTCCCGCACTCAAGTCGTGCACCGCGGCCGGCACCTCGTGCGGGTCGTGTGTGCCGCTGCTCAAGCAGCTCCTGGAAGCCGAGGGCGTGGAACAGTCCAAGGCGCTGTGCGAACACTTCAGCCAGTCGCGGGCCGAGCTTTTCGAGATCATTTCCGCCACCGAAATCCGGACGTTCTCGGGCCTGCTGGAGCGCTTCGGTCGCGGAAAGGGTTGCGACATCTGCAAGCCCGTGGTCGCATCCATCCTCGCGTCGACCGGCTCCGACCACATCCTGGATGGCGAGCAAGCATCGCTGCAGGATTCCAACGACCACTTCCTGGCCAACATTCAGAAGAACGGCAGCTACTCGGTGGTGCCGCGGGTCCCCGGCGGTGACATCAAGCCCGAGCATCTGATTCTGATCGGGCAGATCGCCCAGGACTTCGGGCTCTACACCAAGATCACCGGCGGCCAGCGGATCGATCTGTTCGGCGCGCGGGTAGATCAGCTGCCTCAGATCTGGAAGCGATTGGTCGACGGCGGCATGGAATCCGGCCACGCCTACGGGAAGGCACTGCGCACGGTGAAGAGTTGCGTGGGCAGCGACTGGTGCCGTTACGGGCAGCAGGATTCGGTGCAGCTGGCCATCGACCTGGAATTGCGCTACCGGGGTCTGCGGGCACCGCACAAGATCAAGCTCGGCGTCTCGGGTTGCGCGCGGGAGTGTGCCGAGGCGCGCAGCAAGGACGTCGGCGTCATCGCGACCGAGCAGGGGTGGAACCTCTACGTCGCCGGCAACGGCGGCATGACTCCGAGGCATGCGCAGCTGCTGGCCAGCGATCTCGACACCGAGACGCTGGTCCGCTACATCGACCGGTTCTTGATGTACTACATCCGTACCGCCGACCGGCTGCAGCGCACCGCGCCCTGGGTCGAATCGCTCGAAGGCGGGCTCGATCACGTGCGCGAGGTCGTGTGCGACGACTCGCTGGGCCTGGCCGAGGAATTCGAGGCCGCGATGGCGCGGCACGTGCAGAACTACAAGTGCGAATGGAAGGGCGTGCTGGAGGACCCGGACAAGATGTCGCGGTTCGTGTCCTTCGTCAACGCCCCGGACGCCGTCGACTCGACGGTGACATTCACCGAGCGCGCCGGTCGCAAAGTACCTGTGCCTATTGGGATGCCGCGGGTCCGCGGGTGACGAGGGAGGAATTGTGACACTTCTCAACGACATTCAGGTGTGGACCATCGCCTGCGCCTACGACCACCTCATTCCGGGTCGGGGTGTCGGCGTGCTGCTCGACGACGGCTCGCAGGTGGCCCTGTTCCGGCTGGACGACGGGTCGGTGCACGCGGTCGGCAACGTCGACCCGTTCTCCGGCGCGGCGGTGATCTCGCGCGGCATCGTCGGAGACCGCGGCGGCCGCGCCACCGTCCAATCCCCCATCCTCAAGCAGGCTTTCGCACTCGACGACGGCATTTGCCTGGACGACCCAGAAGTGTCGGTGCCGGTGTACCCGGTGCGCGTCACGACCGATCGCCTCATCGAGGTCGCGCGCGTCGCCCCCTGATCGTTCAGTCGATATCGCCGACAAGGTAGCGCTGCATCGTCGGCCCGATCGCGTCGACGAGCGCGTCCACCGACATCGAGTGCAGCGGCTCGGATCGAACGCCGTAGCGCAGGATGCCCAGGCCGACCAACTGAGAGGCGCACAGCGACGCCCGCACGGCGACCTTGTCGGCCCCGAGGATTTTCAGCAGCGGTCCGAAAACCGGGCCGATGAACATTCCTTGGACGATTTCGGCGGTCTTGGCCATGCCGGTCGACGCGACCGCGCTCGCAGCGAAGGGCCCGCCACCGGCGGCATCCCAGGTGGTGATCAGCATGTGCAGCGTTCGGCGGCCCACCTGACTGGCCCCGCCGGTGACGATTCGATCGATGAACTCCGGTGTGCCGAACGGCAAACGCAGCATCTTGGCGACCGGGTCGAGGAGCCCACGCGATGGCTCTTCGCGACGCGACATGGTGCCAGGATCACCCGTCAGCGAGCAAAGATCAAGCGTTGCGAGCCTCGGCGCGCCTTGCGTACAAGGCTTTGTGCTCCACGGATTTCGACCTCAGCCTCGGCCGTTGGCCCGGGTATGGCACGGCCCTACGGAATCGGTTCGCGATCAACCGCGCCAGGCCGGGATGCGGGCCGAGAGGTTGGCTGACGAAATCGGCGCCGCAATCACGCAGCCGTTGCTGAAACAGCCCGTCGGCCAACAGGTACGAGGCGACCGCGACCCGGCGGGCGCCGTCCCGGCGAGCGCGCTCGACCGCCTCATCCACATAGGGTCCGCCGGTCGCCGCGAATCCCAGGGTCACCCGCGATCCGGTGAGCGCAGACAACAACGTCGCGGTGGTGTGCAGATCCGCGCGCGCTCGATGATCGGAGGTTCCCGCCGCACCGAGAATCACCGAATCCCCAGGCCGCCAACCCGATTGCATCAACTGGTAGAAGACTATCCGCGCGATCTCGCCGCTGGGCCCCAGGGCCGGGGTGACGATGACGTTCGAATGTCCGCTGGCGGCCACGTGGGCGGGCAGATCGGTGCGGACGTGATATCCGCGAGACAAGAACGCCGGCACCACAATGGCGCGCCGGCCGTCTGACTGCGACAGCACCTCGCTGGGGGTCGGGCCCAGCACGTCGACGAACGCCACCTGCACCCTGCGGTCCAGCAGCGTACCCACTTGCGCCGCAAGGTCTCCAATCATCGCGACGCCGCCCGGCGCGCGGGTGCCGTGTGCGGTCAGTATCAGGTTCATAGCCGTCCCGCGGGTTCGTCGACGGCCAGCCGGTAGCCGCGCTTGACCACGGTCGCGACAATGTTCCTGTCGCCCAAAGCCGTCCGCAGCCGCAGCACCGCCGTGTCGACGGCGTGCGGATCGTTGCTGTTGCCGGGCAGCACCCGTAACAGGTCGTCGCGGGCGACGACATCGCCGGGCCGTTGCGCCAGCGCGCGCAGGATCGCCATCCCGGAGCCCGACAGCGATTTGACCGAACCGTCCACCAGAGCGCAGGTTCCCCGGATGTCCACGCGGTGACCGGCGGCCTTCACGTTGCACGAGCCCAGCAGCGGCAGCTCTTCGGCAATGTGGCGGGCCAAGGCCCCCAACCGCATTCGCTCGGGGGACGACGTCGGGACGCCCTGTCGGATCAGCGGCTGGGACGTCACCGGGCCCACGCACATCGCGTGCACGTCGGTGCGCAGGGCCTTCAGCAGTTGGTCCTCGATATCCAAGTCGCGGCTGCGTTCCAGCACCGCCGCCGCGGCCGGTGCCGACGTGAAGGCGACGGCGTCGAATTGCCGTCGCGCAAGCTCGGTGACCAGCTGGTCGAACTCACCGCCCAGCGGTGTCGGTTTCCACCGGTACACCCGGATGGGCACCACTTCCGCACCCGCCGAACGCAATCCACCGACAAATTCCGGGAACGGATCCCACGCGTCGGCGGCGCCGTGCAGTTGGACCGCCACCCGCATTCCGGAGACATCGGATTCGAGCAGGTATTTCAGCAACTCGGTGGAGGATTCGGATTTCGGCGACCATTCCTCGTGCAGGCCGGCGGCGCGCAGCGCGCCCGTCGCCTTCGGTCCGCGCGCCACGATCCGGGCCGACGACAGCGCCGCGACGAGCTGATGGCCCACACCCCACCCCTCGGCGGCGGCCAGCCAGCCGCGCATGCCGATGCCGGTGTGCGCGACCAGGATGTCGGGTGGCTTGGCGATCAACGCCTCGGTGTTGCCGTGCAATTCGTCGTCGTCGGGCAGTGCGATCATGTTGATCGCGGGCGCGCTGAAGACCTCGGCGCCGTTGCGGCGCAGTAGCGCGGACAGCTCCTCGGCGCGGCGCGCGGACGTCACCGCGATCCGATAGCCGGTCAGAGGCACAGAGGGCTGCTGGGCCATATCAACTGTGTATGCCTACGACGTTTCCGCCGCGTTACCGCACAATTGCTGACGCATTGCCCTCGTTGCGACCACGATCACACCCGAGCCGGCTCGGCCTCGAGCGCCGGTCCTCCGACACTGTGCGCACTGACCGGACGGCGAACATATGTGGTCCAAGTCAAGACCGCGGCCACCACATAGGACGCTAGGAACAGCCAATACGCCGACGTTTCGGTGCCGCTGCGGAGGTAGGACTCGCGTAGCGCCAAGTTGATCCCCACGCCGCCGAGTGCGCCGACCGCGGCGCACCAGCCGATCAGCGATCCCGACATCGCGCGCGACCAGTGCCGGCGGTGCGCCTCGCCGGCGTCGAGCGTGCGACTGCGCGCCTCGAAGACCGACGGGATCATCTTGAACACCGAGCCGTTGCCCATGCCCGACAGAATGAACAGCACGACGAAGCCGATGACGTAGCCGATCATCGCGAAGGGGCCGTTGCGGCCACCGCGGTCGTCGAGCGTGCTGATGGTGACCAACAACCCGGCGCCCAGGATCATGCCGGCGAGGACGCCGAGGGTGACCCGGCTGCCGCCGAACCGGTCGGCCAGCCTTCCGCCGTAGATCCGCGCCAGCGATCCCAGCAGCGGCCCAACGAAAGCGATCTGCGCGGCGTGCAGCGATGCGTGCGAGGCGCTTTCGCCGCCCGCCACGAAGTTGACCTGCAGTACCTGACCGAACGCGAAGGCGAACCCGATCCAGGAGCCAAAGGTGCAGATGTAGAGCAGCGAGATCACGTACGTGTCGCGCTCGAAGAGGACCGAGCGCATGGTGTGCACCTCGATACCGTGGTCGAGGTTGTCCATCCACAGCGCGGCCGCGATGCCGACGATCGCGAGTAGGACCAGATAGACCGCGCACACCACGTACGGCGCCTGGTGACCGGCCGTGGCGAGCACCAGCAGGCCGACCAGTTGGATCACCGCGACGCCGAGGTTGCCGACGCCGGCGTTGATCGCCAGCGCGGCGCCCTTGAGGCGCTGGGGGTAGAAGGCGTTGACGTTCGCCAGCGAGGCCGCGTAGTTGCCGCCGCCCAGCCCGGTCAGAGCGGCGCACACGACATAGGGCCACAGCGGCAGGCCGGGATTGGCCAGCAGCACGATGGTGCCGACGGTGGGGATCAGTAGCACGAAAGCGGAAAAGGTCGTCCAGTTGCGGCCACCAAAGGACGCGATGCCCAGGGTGTAGGGGATACGAGCGCAGCCGCCGACCAGCGTCGCGACCGCGCCGAGCAGCAGCTTGTCGCCCGCGGTAAAGCCATACACGGATGCGGGCATGAACAGCGCCATCACCGACCAGAGGGACCAGATGGAAAACGCCGCATGGTCACCGGCCATCGTGCACAGCAGATTGCGGCGGGCGACCTTGTTGTTGCCCGCCTCCCAGGCCGCGGTGTCCTCCGGGTCCCAGTCCGTGATGCGGTGGTTGCGACCCATGAGGTATTCGCCTTTCCTGGACGGGATTTGGGGTGGCGCGGGTAAGGCGGCCACGCCCTGCCGCGAGTTTCGATGCTCACATTCGCGACCGAACCCCGTCAACTCGATTGCGCCGAAATCGCCTGTCAGTTGAATCCCAGTTGTCTGGTAACTCGCTGAAGGACAATCGGATTCGCGACTGTGGTATGACTCAGGCCCCGCTGTGAAATCCGGTGTGAGGTGCAATACATTTTGTGCTATACGGGCTTTCGCCCGATAGCACTTACCACACATCTCCCGCGCGCCAATCGCACATCAGGTCCGCGGAGGTATCCAGGCTGATTCCGACCGGCAGCACGAATATCGTCTCGTCGTCGTCGGGCGTGCGGGTCGGCCCGGTCGGGGCCAGTACGGAGGTGGGGCCGCGCCAGGGCAACCAGCCGCGGGTCGCGTAGAGCCCGCGCGCCCGGGTCGACGAACTGAGGGCCCCCACTTGGTAGGCGCCGCGCACCACCTGTTCGACGCCGTCGAGCAGCGCGTGCACCAGGCCCCGGCCGCGGCAGTCCTCCCGCACCGCGACGCCCTCGACGTAGCCGCAGCGCAGCGCGGTTCCCCGGTAGAGCAGTCGCCGCTGGACCACCGCGGCGTGCGCGATGATCGCGCCGTGACGCCAGATCAGGGCGTGCATGCCGCCCAGTGCGTGCTCCCAATCGTTTTCGGTGAAGTCGCCGGCGAAGGCGGTGCTGACCATCTGGCAGACGTCTTGCCGAGTCTCGACGTCGAGATCGGCGGTATGGACCAGGCGAGCGGTGTGAACCTGGGCGGTCACACCCCTTGTCTACCAGCCTTGTCCAGAGCCTGGTACTACGAGAACTGTCCGCCCACCGAGCTCGCGTGCGCCCCGGCCCCGACCGGAACGCGGGGCCGTGCCCAGTGGAACCGCACGTACTGGCCGGGCCGCACCTGGGCGACCTTGTCGACGTCCTCGTCGATCACCACGCCGACGACGGGGTACCCGCCGGTGACCGGGTGATCGGGCCCCAGGATCACCGGTAAACCGTTGGGCGGCACCTGAATTGCGCCGCGAGTCGCACCCTCGCTGGGCAGCTGGCGATCCGGGTAGCGATACTGCAGCGGGCGGCCCTCCAACCGCATCCCCACCCGGTCGCTGCGGTCCGAGGCCATCCAGATCGTGTGCACCAAGGCGTCGGGATCGACGAACCAGTCGTCGCGCGGTCCCGGCACCACCCGCAGTTCCACCAGATGCCGGGAAATGGCCGCCACGGGCGCCTGGTCGAGTTCGGGGTAGTCGTCGGTGTGCTCGCCGATCGGCAGCCGGTCTCCAGCCGCGAGGGGCGACGGGCCGATCGCGGACATCACGTCGTAGCTGCGCGAGCCGAGCACCGGTTCGACACAGATGCCGCCGCGCACGGCCAGATAAGTGCGCAGCCCGGCCCGCGGGGCGCCCAGCGAGATCACCTGGCCGTCGTGGACATGCTGAATGCTGTTGGTGCCGAACGTGATTCCGTCGACGGTGGGGTCGGTGTCGGCCCCCGTCACCGCGATGTCGACGTCGCCGCCGCGGACGCGCGCGCAGAATCCCCCGAACGTCACCTCCACGGTGGCGCGGTCGTCGGGGTTGGCCACCAGACGGTTGGCCAGCCTGTGCGAGCGGCGGTCGGCGGCCCCGGAGCGTCCGACGCCGAGGTGGGCCAGCCCCGTGCGGCCGAGGTCCTGGACGACGGCCAGGGGTCCGGTGCGCAAGATTTCCAGCTGGATATCCGGATTTGTCACGACGCCCTCCCTGGTCATGCGGCGCGGAACTGGACCCACATGCCCTGCGTCAGCAACGCCGGATTGGGCCGCTCGAGGTCCCACAGCACCGCGTCGGTGTGGCCGATGAGTTGCCAGCCGCCGGGCGACTGGCGTGGATAAATCGCGCTGAATTCGCCGGCACGGGCGACCGAGCCGGCCGGCACCGAGGTCCGCGGCTCGGAGCGGCGCGGTACCCGCAGGCGTGGATCGCCGTCGACCAGGTACGCGAAACCCGGTGCGAATCCGCTGAATCCGACCCGCCACAGGGTGGAGGTGTGGGCGTTGATCACCTGCGCAGTCGACAGCCCGGTGTGGCTGGCGACCTCCGCGAGGTCCGGGCCGTCGTAGACGACATCGATCACCACGTCGGCACGGCGATCCTCGGGGGCGGTCTCGGTGGCGGTGACCGGCATCTTGCGCAGACGCCGCCGGATGACGCCTTGGCTGCGCGGGCCGTCGAGCTTCACCAGCACGGTGCGCGCGGCCGGGACGATGTCGACCACGCCGGGCAGGGCCGCGGCGCGCAACGCGTCGGCCCACGCCAATACCTCTGCGGTGCTGCCACATTGCACCATCAGAGCTCGGTCGCCGTAGTCGAGTACGGTGTTGCCGACCAGCTCCGTGGGCAGGCCCCGGGAAAGGCCGCTGGTGAGGTCAGTCACGCTCATTACTCGACGGTAACCTCGGAATCCGGGCAGGTCGAGGGAATGCCCGCGGATTTTCGAGCACTGCCAGAGGTGCCTTAGCAAACGCTCAAACAGTGGGATCTAGCCCAGGATCTTGCTGATCTGCGGGGGCAGTTGGTCGGCGACCAACGGGTAGCTCAGCGGTGAGGAAAAGGCGATCGCGCCGGCCTGGTCCTTGGTGGTGAAGATGTGGCGGCTCTGCGCGGTCGCCTGCGATGCCGCCACCTCGGGGTCGGCGAGTATCGCCTTCTGGTCGTCCGGGCTTTCGGTCGTCCAGATCACCACGTCGGCGGAATTGAGCACCGTCTTGATCTGATCGCGCGGGATGATTGCGCGATGATCGCTACCGAACGGTTTGATGCTGTCGGCGATCACGAGGCCCATCTGGTTGAGGAAGTCCGTGCGCCAGCCCGCCGTGGTTGCGACCACCGTGCCCTGAAAAAGCGTGCCCTGCATCAACAATGCCTTCTTCGCCTGCCACTGCGGATTCTTCTGGGCGACCGCGACGAACTGTTTGTCGACGGCGTCGATCAGTGACCTCATCTGGTCGGCCTGGAACACCGCCTGCCCGATCGCGGTGGCCTGCTCCTTCCACGGCTCGAAGAACGCGTCGCCGTCCGACTGCGCGATGGTCGGGGCGATCGCCGACAGCTTCTGATAGGTGTCGGCGTCCACCCCGGCATTGACGGCCACAATCAAATCGGGCTTCAGCCCGGCGATCTGGTCGACCGGAATCCCGTTGTCGAGGTTGAGCACCACCGGATGTGCGGCGCCGAGTTTGGGCTGTGCCCACGGCCACACGGCGAACGGTTGGTCGCCGAACCAGTTGGTGACCGCAATGGGCACCACGCCCACCGCGAGCAGGTCGTCTTGTTCGGTGTAGCCGGCGCTGACGACGCGCTTGGGTGGCTCTTTGACGACGGTCTGGCCGAACAGGTGGCTGACCGTCACCGATCCGCGGGGAGCGGCGCCCGGCGCCGGCTTGGGTGACGAGCACCCCGGCGAGACGGCGGCGACCCCGACCGCCGCGGCGGCCCCGGCGAGCCGCAAGAATCCCCGCCGATTCTTCATCGCGTGAGAGTATCGCGTTTCGCGCTCTCACCTGCGCCGCCGCGCGGTTTGGCCGCTCAGCCCAGCGGCATGCCGGCGTCGACGAAGTCCATGGCCCGATAGACCGTCTCGGCGGTCTGTGGCGCATTGTCGAAGGCGGCCATCATGGCGCCGGTCAGCGCACCGACGAACACCCGGACCTCGAAATCGCTTGCGGGCCGGCCGATTCGGCGGCTGATCGCTTCGGCCATGACGTTGACGGTGCGGTAGTACTCGTCGTACATCGCCGCCTTGAGCTCCGGGATGGAGAACATCAGCCGCTGCCGGGTGTTCTCGAACTCCAGCTGGTCGGCGGGAAGCTGCGCCATGACGGTCTGATAGGCCCGGCGAAACGCCTGGATCAGCGACAGGTCGGGTGGCGCTGACTCGAAGGCCGCCAATATCAGCGGGTCCAGATCGTCGGCCAAAAGCAACGACTCCTTGGACGGGAAGTACCGGAAGAAGGTGCTGGGTGACACCTCGGCGGCCTCCGCGATCTGCTCGACGGTGGTGGCGGCGTAGCCGTTCTGCTCGATCAGGCGGAACGCCGCGCGCCTGATGGCCTGGCGGGTCTTGATCTTCTTGCGCTCCCGCAGACCCAGGGGCGGCTCAGTCGCCTGCATGAGGCGATTGTCCCGCATCCGCGGCGCCCCGTCTGGAAGCCGGCGGCGTGTAGCCCTCCCACGGGGAGTAGTCGGCGATCAGCTCTTCCTGCGGCGGGCGCTGGTCGGCCGGCACGTGCTGCAGGTTGATCCGGATCCGGTACCAGATCGAGCTCGGCCCGCGCATCCCGTCGACCAGAACGTCGGCCGGGTGCAGCCGGTCGGCGACGGCGGGGTAGCGGCCGCGCCACGTGTCCAGCGCGGCCATCGCCTCGTCCCTGGTTTTGGTGCGAGCGATCTCGATGAGCGGCTTCGAGGACTGGCGCCGGCCGTCGCCGCGCGACCCGGCGCCTTTCGGCGCCTTTTCCGCCGGCCCCAGTTCCTCGGCCAGCATCAGGAGCCGATCCAGCTCGCCGATGGCGTCGTCCATGCCCGCCCACGGATCACCCAGGTCGGAAAACCGGTCCGGCACGGTGGCGATGGTGAACGCCTCGGGTTTACAGCCGGCGACCTCGTCCCAATGCAGCGGCGTCGACACCCGGGCATCGGCGGTGGCCCGCACCGAGTAGGCCGACGCGACCGTGCGGTCCTTGGCGTTCTGGTTGAAGTCGACGAAGACGCCCTCGCGCTCCTCCTTCCACCAGCGGCTCGTCGCCGCCTCGGGCACCCGCCGCTCTACCTCCCGGGCCACCGTCTGGGCGGCCAGCCGCACCTGACGGAAGCCCCAGCGGGGCGCGATGCGTGCGTAGATGTGGAAGCCGCGCGACCCGGATGTCTTCGGCCACGCCGTCAGCCCGTAGTCCTCCAGCACCTCGCGGGCCACCAGCGCGACGTCGACGATCCGCTGCCAGGGCACCCCGGGCATCGGATCCAGGTCGACCCGCAATTCGTCGGGGTGATCGAGGTCGACGGCTTGCACCGGATGCGGGTTGAGGTCCACGCAGCCCAGATTGATCACCCACGCCAGCCCGGCGGCGTCGTGGATGACGGCCTCCTCGGCGGAGGTGCCCGACGCGTAGCGCAGCTCGGCGACGTCCACCCAGTCCGGCCTGTTCTTGGGCGCACGCTTCTGGAACACCGCCTCTTGCGAGATCCCCTTGACGAAGCGTTTCAGAATCATCGGCCGGCCGGCGACGCCGCGCAGCGCCCCGTCGGCGACGGAAAGGTAGTAGCGGACCAGGTCGAGCTTCGTGTGGCGGCCCGCGCCCGCCCCGCCGGGGAAGACCACTTTGTCCGGATGGGTGATGGTGACCTCGCGCCCGGCCACGTCCAGTGACACCGGAGCGGTCATGGGGTTCATGGTAATTCCGGGGAAATTTTCTCGGCCCATTGCGACCTGCGTCACATAGGGTGGAATTCATGCCTAACCTCTTCGACCTGCCCGGCCAGGCTGTCTCCAAAGTTCAGCAGTACCTCGAGCGGGGCACGGCCGAACTGCACTACGTACGCAAGATCTTCGAATCGGGCGCGTTCCGGATCGAGCCACCGCAGAACTACGCCGCGATGGGCGCGGAGATCTACAAGTGGGGCGAGTTCGGCATGCTGCCCTCGCTCAATGCCCGGCGCCATCCCGACAAGGCGGCGTGCATCGACGAGGAGGGCGAATTCTCCTATAAGGACCTCGACGAGGCCGCGCACGCGGTGGCCAACGGGCTGCTCGAGAAGGGCGTCAAGGGCGGCGACGGCGTCGCCATCCTGGCGCGCAACACCCGCTGGTTTCTGATCGCCTACTTCGGTGCAGCCCGGGTCGGCGCCCGCATCATCCTGCTCAACAGCGAGTTCTCCGGCCCGCAGATCAAGGAGGTGTCGGAGCGCGAGGGCGCCAAGCTGATCATCTACGACGACGAGTACACCAAGGCCGTCAGCAAGGCGGAGCCGGAACTGGGCTTCTTGCGCGCCCTCGGTTCCAACCCGGACGCCGACGAACCGTCGGGCAGCAAGGACGAGACGCTGGCAGACCTGATCGAGCGCGGCGACAAGTCACCCGCCCCGAAGGCGTCCAAGCACGCGTCGATCATCATCCTGACCAGCGGAACCACCGGCACGCCCAAGGGCGCGAACCGCAGCACCCCGCCGACGCTCGCGCCAATTGGGGGCATCCTGTCGCACGTTCCGTTCAAGGCCGGCGAGGTGACCTCGCTGCCGGCGCCGATGTTCCACGCACTGGGTTTTCTGCACGGCACCATCGGGATGTTCCTCGGCTCGACCCTGGTGCTGCGCCGCAAATTCAAGCCGCCGCTGGTGTTGGAGGACATCGAGAAGCACAAGGTCACCGCCATGGTCGTGGTGCCGGTGATGTTGTCGCGCATCCTCGACGCGGTGGAGAAGATGGACAAGAAGCCCGACCTGTCCAGCCTGAAGATCGTGTTCGTATCCGGATCGGCGCTGGGGTCCGAACTGGCGGAACGGGCGCTCAAGGACCTGGGCCCGGTGGTCTACAACATGTACGGCTCGACGGAGATCGCCTTCGCCACGATCGCCGAGCCCAAGCACCTGGAATTCAATTCGTCGACCGTCGGGCCGGTCGTCAAGGGCGTCAAGGTCAAGATCTTCGACGACAACGGCGAAGAGTTGCCGCAGGGCGAGGTCGGGCGGATCTTCGTCGGCAACGCCTTCCCGTTCGAGGGATACACCGGCGGAGGCAAGAAGCAGATCATCGACGGGCTGTTGTCCTCGGGCGACGTCGGCTACTTCGACGAAAACGGCCTGCTCTACATCAGCGGCCGCGACGACGAGATGATCGTGTCCGGCGGCGAGAACGTCTTCCCCGCCGAAGTCGAGGACCTCATCACCGGACATCCGGACGTCGTGGAGGCCACCGCGATCGGTGTCGAGGACAAGGAGTGGGGCCACCGGCTGCGCGCCTTCGTGGTCAAGAAGGGGGACGCCGACCTCGACGAGGACACCGTCAAGCACTACGTGCGCGACCACCTGGCCCGCTACAAGGTGCCAAGGGAAGTGGTATTCCTCGACGAGCTGCCGCGCAACCCCACGGGCAAGGTGCTCAAGCGCGAGCTGCGCGAGATGGAGATCGACTAGCGCCGTTCCTGGATGGCACGCGTGATCTCGGCCCCGAGTTTGGGGTCGCCCAGCAGCCGGTCGATCAGCGCGGTGAGGACCTCTTGTCCGGTTACCCTCGCGACCCCGATGCGGTCGGCCGCGTCCCGTTGCCAAATGTCGAGCGCCCGGTGTGTGGCCGCCGGCAGATCGACGGTGCGCCGTGTGCGCTGGATGCGGATCGGCCGCTCACCTGAGTCGCGTGATCGCGGGGCTGGGCCGCCGATCCGTGGGGCACCCGGTTGCCGGAAGCTCGTGAGGCGCTCGGTCGTCGTCGAGTCGTCGGGGGGCGTGCCGGGTGTGCGGCTGGGGTTGAAGCTCACTGCGGCGGCCGTCCCTTCGTGGGTGCAAGTCAGTAAATCAGTATGTGTCTGCTACCGATTCTGTCACTAAAGTCGCCCCGAGTCGCGCCGCGAGCCACGGGCGCCGCCGGCCGGCGTGTGGGGGACGACCACGGTAATCGCAGGACATAATTACGAAGTTCGCTGTGTGATTCTTGAGTCCAAATTCGCGGGCGGCACGGAGCGGCGCAAATTCATGAATCGCGTAAAGTAGGAAATGCGTACATCAGTAAGTCAGTAGACGCTTGTTTAGCTGCTATGACGTAAAAACAATGTCTACTGATCTCAGTATTTCTGGAGGTCTTTAAATATGAGTCCTGTATAAACTACTACCGGGATTTGCGAATTGGCTGTTGTTTGCCTGAGAATTTGTGGGTACCGTTTTAAGTATCAGATTGAAGGATCGTGGAGGGAGGTCGCGAAAATGATTTCACTGCGATCCATGCGTATGGCCGCGGCAAGCGCGGTCGGCGCCGGCGCGCTGGCCGGAGCCATGCTGGTCGGCGGCGTTCCCGCGGCGCAGGCCGCGCCGGCGCCTACTCCGGCGACAAGCTTCGACGCCGCCGGGCCGCACGGCGGCACACCGCTTAGCCCCGGTGTGATCCCCGACCGCCCCGGCGGGGGCGGAGGTGGCCATGGCGGCGGAGGCCACGGCGGGGGCGGTGGTCCCGGTCCTGGCCCCGGTTGGCGCGGCCCTGGTCCCGGTTGGGGTAAAGGCCCCGGTTGGGTTCCCGGCCCGGTTTGGCGCGGCCCCGATGTCGGATGGTGGGGTCACCCCGGCAACGGTTGGGGCAACATCCCGCCGGGTCGCGGCTTCTGGGCTCCCGGTCACTGGTGGGGGCCCGCCCAGCAATGGTGGAACTGGTGGTGGTGAGCCAAGCCGCTAGCTTCGCGTGGCGCGGTCAGCCTTGTCCTGCCGAGCGTTTAGGTTGACCCGCCCGCGCTGAGGGGGGAACGTCATGCCGGCCTACCACCGCGAGGCCGGCATGGCCCCCCGCCAAAGGCAATCCATGCCGACCCGAGACCGGCCTCGGGTCGGCATGGATTCTTTTTACGGGTCGCGGGGCAGGCCCAGGAGCCGCTCGGCGATGATGTTGAGCTGCACCTCCGACGTGCCCCCGTAGATGGTGGTGGCACGGCTGGCCAGCAGGTACTCGTCCCACTTGCCCGCCAACTGGTCCGGGTCGCCGATCGCGGCGTCGGTGCCGAAAGAGGACACCGCGAATTCGGCGTAGCCCTGGCCGGTGCGCATCGACAGCAGCTTCGAGATCGCCGCCGACGGCATGGCGTCGCCGCCGGCCAGCGTCAACAGCGTCGAGCGGAGGTTCAGCACCTTGGCGGCGTGACCTTCGGCGATCAATTGCCCGGCCCGGTGTTGCGCGATCTGGTCGAACTGGCCATCGCGGACGAACTCGACGAATTCCGGCAGGGTGGCAAGGAAATTCGCGTCGCTGCTGCCGATCGAGACCCGCTCTGCCGTCAAGGTGTTGCGGCTGACCTCCCAGCCTCGGTTGACGTCACCGAGCACGCACTCGTCGGGCACGAACACGTCGTCGATGTAGACGGTGTTGAACATCGCGTTGCCGGTGAGCTCGCGCAACGGCTTGACCGTGACGCCTTCGCTGCGCATGTCCAGCAGGAAATACGTGATGCCGTTGTGCTTCGGCGCCGACGGATCCGTCCGCGCCAGCAGCGCGCCCCAGTGCGAGTACTGCGCGTAGGTGGTCCAGATCTTCTGCCCGGTGATGTGCCACCCGCCGTCCGCCCGCGTCGCCTTGGTGGTCAGCCCGGCCAGATCCGACCCGGCGCCCGGCTCGGAAAACAGCTGGCACCAGACCATTTCGGCGCGGAAGGTGGGTGGCAGGAAACGTTGTTTCTGTTCTTCGGTTCCGAAGGCGACGATCGACGGAATGATCCAGGCGGCGATGCCGACCTGAGGCCGTTTGACCCGGCCGGTGGTGAACTCCTGGGCGATGATGATCTGCTCGACCGGGGTCGACGCCCGGCCCCACGGCTTGGGCAGGTATGGCAACACCCAGCCGCCCTCGGCGATCGCGACCTTGCGGGGCTCGCGATCCATCGCCTTGAGCGCCGCCACCTCGGCCCGAATTTCGGACCGCAGCTTTTCGGTATCGGGGTCCAGATCGATGTCAACGGCACGCATCCCCGTGGTGGTCGCGGTGTCCACCACCCTCTGCGGGTACTCCGACCGGCGTCCGAAGGACGCGGCGAGGATCACCGCCCGGCGGTAGTACACGTTCGTGTCGTGCTCCCAGGTGAACCCGATGCCGCCGTGCACCTGGATGCAGTCCTGCGTGCAGCGCAGTGCGGCCGCTGGAGCCAGCGTCGCCGCGACGGCGGTGGCGAACTCGACCGCGGAACCTGCTGTGTCCCAATTGTTTTGGCCTGCCTCGTCGATGGCCCGCGCGGCATCCCACACCGCGGCGGTGGCTCGCTCGGTGTCGGCGATCATCTCCGCGCACTTGTGCTTGATGGCCTGGAACTGGCCGATCGGCCTGCCGAACTGTTCGCGGATCTTGGCGTACTCCGACGCGGTGTCGGTGGCCCAGCGCGCCACGCCGATCGCCTCCGCGGACAGCAGCGTGGTCATCAGCGCGTGCGCGGTCGCCATGGTCAGGCTGCTCAACACCGCGTCGTCGCCGACCTCGACGGCGTTGGCCCGCACATGCGCGATCGGGCGCAGCGGGTCAACGCTCTTCACCGGCTCGATCTCCAGCTGGTCGGCGCGCAGCACCACCCACTCGTCACCGCTGTCGATCGCCACCGGAAGCACCAGCACCGACGCCTGCGCCGCGGCGGGAACGGCGCTCGCTTCACCGCGGATCACCAGCACGTCACCCTGCCTGGTGGCGGTCAGCCCGGAATCCAGCGCGTAGGCGGCGATGGCCGCACCGGACGCGAGGTCGGCGAGCACCTTGGCCTCCGGGTCGTGCGCGGAGATCAGCGCGCTGGCGATCGCCGACGGTACGAACGGTCCGGGTACCGCACCGTAGCCGAACTCGGCAAGCACGATGGCCAGCTCGAGGATGCCGAATCCCTGTCCGCCGACGGACTCCGCCAGATGAACCCCCTGCAGGCCCTGTTCGGCCGCCGCCCGCCAGTACGGCGGCGGGTTCTCGATCGGTGTTTCCATGGCCGCGTGCAGTACCTCCGACGGCGCGACGCGCGCCACCAGGGATCGCACCGAATCGGCGAGGTCTTGATGCTCAGGAGTTATCGCGATCGGCATTGGTCGCCTTCCCACGCTCTCTCGTTTCGGCCAGCGCCTTCCAAGCTAACAACCGGTGGGTTGGTTGACCACATTGGCCAGTGGAAGCCCGTCGCGCAGCCGGCGGCAGTTGGCAACGGCCTCGACCAGATACCGCCGCATGGTGTCGGCCGTGTACCAGGTGACGTGCGGCGTCAGCACCACGTTGTCCAGACCCAGGAGGGGATTGTCGGGCGCAACCGGCTCGGCGTCGAAAACGTCCAGGCCCGCCGCGGCCAGCCGGCCGGCGCGCAACGCGGCGACGAGCGCCTCTTCGTCGACGACGGCTCCGCGAGACGTGTTGACCAGTACCGCATCCGGTTTCATCCGGGCCAGCGCGTCCCGGTCCAGCAGACGGACGGTGTCGGCGCGCAACGGTAGGTGCAGCGAGACGATGTCGCTGACCGCCAGCAATTCGGGCAGCCGCCGCCAACCGGGCCGCCCGTCGTCGCGGGTGCTGGTGTGCAGCACGGTGGCGCCCATCGCGGTGACGATGTCGCCGACGCGTTTGGCGACGTTGCCGTAGCCGACCAGACCGACGGTGCAGCCGCCGATATCGCGTACCGTCTCGCCGAGTTCGGGGTCGGCCGGCCAGCCGGAACCGCGGCGCACCGCGCGGTCCAGGGCCGGTAGCCTGCGCAAGGCCGCCAGCATCAGCAACACGGTGCCCTCGGCCACCGACGGCGCGTTGGCGCCGGGCATATTCGCCACTGCGATACCGCATTTCGTCGCGGTCTCCACGTCGATGGTGTTGACTCCGGCGCCGAGTTTGTGCACCAGCCGCAGGCGCGGCGCGCGCCGCAGGTCCGTCCCCGACAGGGGCCGCAGCACATGCCAGATCACCTGCGCGTGCGGCAGCTCACGGTAGAAGGTGGCTTGCGATTCGGGGGAGTCATCGTCGGCACACCAACGGATGTCCAGCCAATCCGCTTCGGGTGCAACAAAATTGAGGACCTTGTCGCCGGGGACGAAATGGGCCAGTACTCTCACGAGATGCTTAGCGCCACCGCTTGGATATCCACTTGGCGATGGTATCGGCCTGTTCGGTGCGTGCGCCCGGCGAGCTGAAGTAGTGGTCGGTGTCGATCGAGCATTGGGATTTGTCGGTGGCGGCGAGTCCGTCGTAGATGCGCTGGGCATCCGACGGAAAGACGCCGGTATCGGCGTCGGCGTTGATCACCAGGGCCGGGCAGGAGATGCGGGCCAGATGCGGCTCGGCGCGAGTCTGCGCCACCCGCAGACTCCACATGCCGAGCCAGTTGCGCAGCGTGCAGGCGGCGGCGATGCCGTGCGCGGAGCGGTTGGCCTTGGCCGGGATGCCCGCGTAACACAGATTCGGCTGACGTTTGGTGGGCTCGATGCTCGGATCGACCATGCGCGGATCCGCCCACGTTCGCATAACGGTGAACGGCCGATCGGAAAACCCCGCGGCACGAACGCGTTTGAGCTCCATCTCGGCCCAGTCGGTGATGGCATGGTTGCGCGCGGTCTGCGCGGTCCGATAACGGGCCAGGAACTCCGGCGAGTACGGGGGACCGTTCGCCTCGTTGAACAGGTCGAGCTCGGGATCGGTGGCAACGGGATCATTCTCGTCGACGACGGCGGCGTCCATCCACGCCGTCAGCACCTCGGGGCGCCCGGGGTGGGCGGCGGTGGCCACGTAGCCGTCGGCAGGGATCAACTCGCCCAGCCCGGCCGCCGGACGCATGCCCTCGAGCGGGGTCACGTTCGGTTCGACGGCCTGGGACTGATACGCGGCCATCAACGAGCCGCCACCCGAATTGCCCAGCAGCACAACGGTATCCACGCCCTGGACTTCGCGCAGCCAGCGGACCCCGACACCGATGTCGACCAGGGCGTGGTCGAGCAGAAAGCTACTTTCGAAACCACGGAACCTGGTGTTCCAGCCGAGAAACCCGATGCCGCGGGTGGCGATGTAGTCGGCGAGATAGTGCTCGGAGAAGTCGATCTGGTAGTGCGTGCCGATCATCGCCACCTTCGGCTTTCGCCCGACCGCGCGGTGGTACAGACCCTGGCATGGATGGCCGCCGGCGCCTGCGCGGCCCGCGGTGGGAGACGGCACCCCGACGAACTCACGGATAACGCCTGCTGCAGGAGTATGACGAGTCACTTCGGCGGCTCTCCTGGGGAGTAGATGGCCCGGTAGTAGATGTTGGCAAGCGTCTGGATGCAGGCCCGATCGTCGGGCTCGCCGGAGCGCGCCCCGCTGAGCTGGATGTAGCAGAACTGGTTGAACATCGCCACGATCGCTTCGGCGATGAGCCGCGGGTCGTCTTCCGCGCAGTAGCCCTCGGCCTGGGCCCGTCGCACCGTCTCGGTAATGAAAGAGATTGGTATCGCGCACATTTCGGCCCAGTACTGGGCGAAGTCGTCGTTGACCATCGCCAACTGGGACACGCTGATCATCTCCGCCAGCCGGTGGCGGTAGGTGTGCCAGTGCGCGGCCGCGGCCTCGTACGCCCGCTCGCGATGCGACAGGCCGTGCCGAGTCACCGTCAGTGCGCGCTGGTTGGCCTCGTCACGGAAGCGCAGGGCCCACTGCCGGACCATCGCCTCTTTGGAGTCGTAGTAGTTGTAAAACGACGCCGCCGAGCGGCCCGCCTCGGCCGCGATGTCGGCGATGGTCGTGGCCAGGATGCCCTTGCGCGCGATAACCGTTCGGGCGGCCGCGTCGATCGCCGCTTGCGTGCGGCGGCCCCGGTGCGTCGGGAAGTCGGCGGCCTGGCCGGGCCGGCGATTGGGCTCTGCGGCGGTCAACACGTGGCGCACCTCCCTGGAGCAAAACTGAACCTGATGTTAGATTCAGATCTGAATCTTGGCCAGGGCCTGCACACCGATGGGAGCCGCAAGATGATCAAGCCGCACAACACCAACACGGAATTCGAGCTCGGCGGGATCAATCACGTCGCGCTGGTGTGCTCGGACATGGCGCGCACCGTGGACTTCTACAGCAACATCCTCGGCATGCCGCTGATCAAATCGCTCGATCTGCCGGGTGGTCAGGGGCAGCACTTCTTCTTCGACGCCGGAAACGGCGACTGCGTCGCCTTTTTCTGGTTCGCCGACGCGGCCGACCGGGTGCCCGGCATCTCGTCGCCCGGCGCCATCCCGGGCATCGGTGACATCACCAGCGCCGTGAGCACCATGAACCACCTGGCGTTTCATGTACCGGCCGAGAAGTTCGACGCCTACCGGCAGCGGCTCAAGGAAAAGGGTGTGCGCGTGGGCCCGGTGCTCAACCACGACGAGAGCGAGATGCAGGTGTCGGCGACGGTGCATCCCGGCGTGTACGTGCGCTCATTCTACTTTCAGGACCCCGACGGCATCACGCTGGAATTCGCTTGCTGGGTAAAGGAATTCACCGACGGTGACGCCCAGGCGGTGCCGAAGACGGCGGCCGACCGGCGACCTCGGGTCGAGGCCGTACGCTGACTGGCAAGACCGTGCGTAACCCGGGGGATGGCAATGATGACCGACGGGGTTCTGACCGACGAGCAGATCGCGGAGTTGACGCCCGCGCAGCGGCGGGAGCTGATCTCCCGGCTCGAGCAGCCACTGAGCGAGTTGATTGACCCGGACCTGATCAGCCGGATTCGGCGTATTCGGTTGGGCGTCATGATCGGTGGCTCGATCGCCATGATCCCCTGGCTTGTGTACCTGTCGGCGACGTTGCCGGAGAACTACGTCGCGCACAACTGGCCGGTCACCTGGGTGGGTTTCGATATTTTGCTCGTTGTGTTCATGGCGGCAACGGCCGTGTTGGGATACCTGCGACGCCAGCTGCTGGTGCTTGCCGCGTTTACCGCCGGAGTGCTGCTGATCTGCGACGCATGGTTCGACCTGCTGACCGCGGGACCCAACGACCTGCGGCTGTCGGTGATCACGGCGCTGGGGATCGAGGTGCCGGTGGCGATCCTGCTGATCACCGGCGCGCTTCGGGTCGTGCGGCTTACGATGATGCGCTTTTGGCTGCTGAAGCCCGGGATGCGGCTGTGGCAGTTGCCGCTGTTTCCGTGAGGCCGTACAGGTTTGGGTCGGCGAGCCGGTCGAGCAGCGAGGCGAGCTGATCGACCAGGCGGTCCGGTTCGAGCTGGACGTCGCCGGCCAGCCACGCGCTGATCGTCTGGCCGACGCCGCCGACCGCGAAGTGCGCCCCCGCCTTGATGCGGTCGTTTGCCGGCATCCGCAGCGCCTCGCCCGCATGCTGGCCGGAGAGCATGGCGAACAGCGCGGTGGACTCGGCGCGCTTGCGCACGATCACCGGATCGGCGAGCTGGGTGCTGAACAGCAGGCGCCCGATGCGGGCATCACCGGCGATGGTCCGCACAATGTTGGCCATCCCCGCTCGCGTCTGCTCGTGCACGGGCACCGCCGCGACTGCGGCCTGCGTGGTGGCGGCCAGATCGGCGACGACCCAATCGAAGACGCCGCCGACGAATTCATCCTTGTCCGTAAAGCTTTCGTAGAAGTACCGGGCGGCCAGGCCCGCCCGGCGGCACACACCGCGGACCGTCAGGGCCGAGACGTCCTGCCGTTCTGCCCCCAGCAGGTCCAGGCCGGCGGCCAATAGCCGGCCACGGCGAGCCGCGAGCCGTTCGGCGGCCTTCACCCCGCGGTAGGGCCGCGCGCTCTCGCTCATGAGGACCATCTTGACAGCGGAGCGGCGTGGGGACAATATCAGGAAACAGACGTTCTCACATTTAGCTCGGCGGCGGCCGCGGGAGGTCCACCTTGGCAATGCATGTCCACCAGCGGCACGTCGAGCGCGCGATCGCCGATCCGCCCCGGCCGCAGCGGCGACGCGTCCGGTCGCTGGGGATCGACGAGGGTTTGATGGGCGTGGCACTGCTGGCCGGCCCGGCGAACGTGATCATGCAACTGGCGCGACCCGGCGTCGGCTACGGCGTGCTGGAGAGTCGCGTCGAGAGTGGCCGGGTCGATCTGCATCCCATCAAACGGGCGCGCACCACCTTCACCTACCTCGCGGTGGCCACCGCCGGCAGCGATGCGCAGAAGGAAGCCTTTCGCCGCGCGGTGAACCGGGCCCACGCGGAGGTTTACTCCACGCCCGAAAGCCCGGTGCAATACAACGCTTTCGACGTGGACTTGCAGTTGTGGGTGGGTGCCTGTCTGTACAAGGGCGGGGTCGACATCTACCGCATCTTCATCGGTGAGCTGGACGACGAGGATGCCGACCGCCACTACCGCGAGGGCATGTCGCTGGCCACCACGTTGCAGGTGCCGCCGGAGATGTGGCCGCCGGATCGCGCCGCCTTCGACCGGTACTGGCAGGAGTCGCTGGCCAAGGTGCACATCGACGACGCCGTGCGCGACTACCTGTATCCGATCGCGGCGGGCCGCGTGCGGGGAGTGGCGCTGCCGGGCCCGCTGCAACGCATGTCGGACAACTTCTCGTTGCTGATCACGACGGGTTTCTTGCCGCAGCGGTTTCGCGACGAGATGCGGTTGCCGTGGGATGCCGCCAGGCAGCGCCGATTCGACCGCCTGATGGCGGTCTTGCGCACGGTGAACCGGCTGTTGCCGCGGTTCGTTCGGCGGTTCCCGTTCAACGTCCTGCTGTGGGACGTCGACCGCCGAATCAGGACGGGGCGCCCCTTGGTCTAGCGTCCCGGCGCGTACCTCGTGACTTGATAACGACAATCATTTTCATTAAGCTCCGGTCGGTCAGGTAAAACTCTCCAGCCCGAGGGGTGGCCGTGACCGCGCCGATTTGGATGGCCATACCGCCCGAGGTGCACTCCGCCCTGCTGAGCGGTGGCCCCGGTCCCGGGGCGCTGCTGGCGGCCGCGGGGGCGTGGGACTCGCTGAGTGCCGAATACGCTTCTGCGGCACAGGAACTCAGTACGCTCTTGGCCGCCGTGCAGGCCGGCGCATGGGACGGGCCGAGCGCCGAGTCCTATGTGGCCGCGCACGCCCCGTACCTGGCGTGGCTGACCCAGGCCGGCGCGAACAGCGCGCAGACGGCCGCCAACCACGAGACCGCGGCCACGGCCTACACCGCCGCGCTGGCGGCCATGCCGACCCTAACCGAACTCGCCGCCAATCACGTCGTCCACGGAATCTTGGTCGCTACCAACTTCTTTGGGATCAACACCATCCCCATCGCCCTCAACGAGGCCGACTATGCGCGGATGTGGGTGCAGGCCGCTACCACGATGACGACCTACCAAGCAGTGTCCACCGCGGCGCTGGCCTCGACGCCGCAAAGCGCGCCCGCGCCGCAGATCACGAAAAGCGATGCCTCGCCCCAAGACTCGGCGGACGAGAACCCCTTCCCCGACCCCACCGTCGACAACCCGCTGGACGACTTCATCGCCAACATCCTGAAGAACTTCGGCATCAACTGGGACCCCGCCCACGCGATGGTGAATGGCATTCCCTACGACGAGTACACGAATCCGGGAGAACCGATCTACTGGGTCGTCCGCGCCCTCGAACTCTTTGAGGACTTTCAACAGTTTTTCGTCTACCTCCAGACGAATCCGGCGCTGGCCTTTCAGTACCTCGTCGCCCTGGAGACGTTCGACTGGCCGACCCATCTCGCGCAGATCGCCAGCTTCCTGGGCACCCAGCCGGAATTGCTGGTGGTCCCCGCCCTCGTCGTGGCGGCACCCTTCGGGGCCGTAGGCGGTTTCGCGGGTTTGGCCGGGCTCGCCGCACTGCCCGCGCCCGCGGTCGCACCACCGCCCGTCGCGGCCGCGCCGCCTTTGGTGCCGGTGCTCGGATCGAGCCCCGTGACCGCTCCAGCCGCGGCGCCCGCCTCGGTGGCGGCGCCCGCGCCCGCTCCCACGGCGAGCACGGTGGCCAGCGCCGCGCCACCGGCGGCGCCGCCGGTAGCGACAGGGACGGCTTTCGTGCCCCCGTACGTGGTGGGGCCTCCCCGCATCGGACTCGGCACGGGAATCGGTGCCAGCGCCAGCTCCGGCGCCAAGAAGAAGGCTTCGGAGCCCGATGCCGCCGCATTGGCCGCCGCGAGCGCGGCACGCGAGGCGGCGCGGGCGCGGCGGCGGCAGCGGTCGCGACAGCGTGGCTACGGCGACGAGTTCATGGACATGAACATCGACGTCGACCCGGACTGGGACGCGTCGCCGCCGACCGAGGCGTCGGAACGGGGCGCCGGCAATCTGGGGTTCGCCGGCACCGCGCCCAAGCGATCGGTCGCCGAGGCGGCGGGCTTGACCACACTGGCCGGTGACGAATTCGACGGCGGCCCGAAGATGCCGATGCTGCCGGGCAGCTGGGACCCGCGCCGGAGCGAAGAGAGCGGGCGCCACGACCCGTCGGCGTAGTGTCGGTTGGGTGCGCAGCGAAGGCGATAGTTGGGATATCACAACAAGTGTCGGGTCGACGGCGTTGTTCGTGGCGACCGCGCGGGCGCTCGAGGCACAGAAGCCCGAGCCGCTGGCGGTCGACGAATATGCCGAGTTGTTTTGCCGCGCCGTCGGGGGCCCCGCGGCCGACGTTCTCGACGGCAAGGCACCCGACCATCCGCTGAAGACCGCGGAGTTCGGCCGGCATTTCGTCGACTTCCAGGGCGCTCGCACAAGGTACTTCGACGAATATTTCCGGCGGGCCGCCGACGCCGGCGTGCGGCAGATCGTCATCCTGGCCGCGGGACTGGATTCCCGCGCCTACCGGCTGGACTGGCCGGCCGGAACGACGATCTTCGAGCTGGACCGGCCCGAGGTCCTCGATTTCAAGCGTGAGGTGCTGGCCAGCCACGGCCTGCAGCCGCGCGCCGAGCGCCGGGAGGTCGCGGTCGATCTGCGTGAGGACTGGTCACAAGCGTTGCGGGCCAGCGGCTTTGATGCGGCGAAGCCGTCGGCGTGGATTGCCGAGGGCCTGCTGATCTATCTCCCCGCCGACGCGCAGGAGCAGCTGTTCGCCGGCGTCGACGGCCTGGCCGGCCACGGCAGCCACGTCGCGGTCGAGGACGGGGCGCCGCTGCCGCCCGACGAGTTCAAGGCCGCGGTCGACGAGGAACGTGCCGCCGCCGCCGAGGGCGACCAGCGCCTGTTTTTCCGGTTGGTCTACAACGAGCGGTGCGCGCCGGCCGACGAATGGTTCGGCGGGCGGGGCTGGACCGCGGTCGGCACGCCGCTGGCCGACTATCTGCGCGAAGTCGGCAGGCCGGTGCCCGAGCCAGACACCGAATCCGGCCCGATGATCGCCCGCAACACCCTGGTGAGTGCCATCAAGGCCTGAGGCCGCGCCAAAGAATCTCCGATGAATCGGCCGCGCCCGGGAACTTTCCCGGGCCGCCCGCCGACTACTAGCGGCGTGATGCGTGCGCCGCCTATCAGCCCAGGCGGCCGTTGATCTCACCCCGAGCGTTCCGGGAGGCCGCGAATGACCGCGCCGGTTTGGATGGCACTACCACCGGAGGTTCATTCCACGTTGCTGAGCAGCGGCCCGGGGCCCGGCGCCCTGTTGGCGGCCAGTGGCGCGTGGAGTTCGCTGAGCGCCGCCTATGCCGAAACGGCAGTCGAACTGACCGGAGTCTTGGCGGCGGTCCAGTCCGGCGCATGGGAGGGCCCGAGCGCCGAGCGGTATGTCACCGCACACGCGCCCTACCTGGCCTGGCTGGCGCGGGCCAGCGCCGACAGCGCGGCGGCGGCCGCCCAGCACGACGTCGCGGCCACCGCCTACACCGCGGCCCTGGCCGCGATGCCCACGCTGCCGGAGCTCGCCGCCAACCACGCCGTCCATGCGGTGTTGGTGGCAACCAATTTCTTCGGGATCAACACCATCCCGATCGCCGTCAACGAGGCCGACTACGCGCGCATGTGGGTCCAGGCGGCCACCACGATGACCACCTATCAAGCGGTGTCGACCGCGGCGGTGGCATCGGCACCGCAAACCGATTCGGCGCCGGTCATCATGCACGCCGACGACGACAGCGGCGATGGAGGCGATGGAGGCGATGACGGCGGAATCATCGACAATGACGGCGGCGACCCGACCCAGCTGAGCTGGTGGGTCAATCGCTTCCTCGAGATATTTCAAACCATTGGAAGGGATTTGGAGGAATTCCCGCAGAACCCTGCCAAGGCGATAGCCGATTTGTTACGCGACATTCCGTTGCTCATCGCCGACGAATTCGAGCACCTCGGCGAGGCCCTGCAGACCTTCCCCCAGCTTGCGACGATTCCCTTCTTGGTGCCGGCGGCAGTTGGGGGAGGCATCGCAAGCTTCGGCCTGCTGGCCGGGATCCAGCCCGACGTGGCCCCCGCCCCCGCCGCCGCGGTGCCCGCACCGCTGCCCCAGGCGCCGAGCGCGCCGGTCGTCGCCACCACCCCGGTGGTGAGCGCTCCCGCGGCCGCGGCCCCTGCGCCGTCCTCCACCCCGACGTCTGCGCCGGCGCCCGCGCCCACCTCGGCACCGGCACCCGCGCCCCCTCCGCCCCCGCCCATCACCGGTGTCGAGGCCGCTGCCTATCCCTACCTCGTCGGTGGACCGACCCTCGGGACGGACACGGGCCTGAGCACCAGTGCGCGGCGGAAGGCGCCGGAGCCCGATTCCGCGGCGGCCGCCGCGGCCGCCGCCGCGTCAGCGCGCGGGGAGCGAAGGGCGCGCCGGCGCCGGCGCGCAACGATGGACGACCACTACCGCGGCTACGAATTCATGGATCTGGACCCCGATCGTGGCGCAGAGCCCGATGCATTTGTGGATCCGGAGAACCTCGTCGCGCCTGCGGCGGCATCGGATCGCGGGGCGGGGACCCTGGGCTTTGCCGGCACAGCACGCAAGGACGTCGAGATCCCGGCGGCAGGGTTGACCACATTGGCCGGCGACGACTTCGCCGGCGGGCCGCAACTACCCATGCTGCCGGGCACCTGGAAGCCCGACCAGCGAGACCCCGGTGAGGAAGATCAGAGCTGAACGTCCGACTATGTTTTCTGACCGCTGCAACTCCTCGATTTCATGCTTGGCGATTCGCCGCAAGCCCTGTCCGAGCACGGGTTTGATACGCCGAGCCCGTCGGCGCGTTTTCTGTGAGCGAGTTCCCGCCGCTGCACGGACGGTTGAGCTCGGCCGGGAACTTTCCCGGTCGCCCGGCCGACCACTAGCTGCATGTCCGCTCCGCCCCCATCCGACGGTGCGGCCGTCAGGTTCGCCCCGATCGGTAAGGAGTCGCCGCGATGACCGCGCCGGACACCCGCCCTCGCAATTTTTGCTAATGAAAATCATTTTCAGTAAGCTGCCCTGCTTAGTAGCCCGCAACCAGAAGGGGGGTCGATGATCGTCCCGAATGCCCTGATCAATGGCCCCCGGACCGCGAGCCGTGCGGCGAAGCAAGGGAGCGCAGAAGCCTCGACAGTTAGCTTATGCAATGCTAACTTCAGGCGGTCAGGTTAGGGGAGGCTACACAAATGCGAGGAAGCTGCCGTGGAACGCGGTGACACGGGAATGCTGACGGCTCGGCCCGCCAATTCCCAGCCGGACGGCAGGGTGGACGGCGACATCGTCAGCCGGTTCGCCACGTGCTGCCGGGCGCTTGGCATCTCTATCTATGAACGGCAGCGTCCCGCCGACCTGGTGGCCGCGCGTACGGGCTTCACGGCGCTGACCCGGATCGCTCACGAGCAGTGCGACGCGTGGACGGGGCTGGCCGCCGCCGGCGACCTGTCCCTGCGGGTGCTGGACGCCGTGTGGCGCACCACGAGCACCGCAGGGGTCTTGCAGCGCGAGGTCGAACTGGCGCCCGGGGCATTGGGCTTTCGCTACGACACCGGGCTGTATTTGCAGTTCCGCGCGACGGGCCCGGACGATTTCGCCCTCGCCTACGCGGCGGCCCTGGCGGAGGCCGGGAAATTCGCCGACGCCGACAAGTTGGTGTCGGCCGTCACCGAGCGCCGCCCCAGCTGGCGCGAGGCCCGCTGGGTCTCGGTGGTGGTCAACTACCGCGCCGAGCGGTGGTCGGACGTCGTCAAGCTCTTGACGCCGATCGTCAACGACGCCGACCTCGACGAGGCCTTCTCCCACGCGGCGAAGATCACCCTGGGCACCGCGCTGGCCCGGCTGGGCATGTTCGCGCCCGCACTGTCGTATCTCGAGGAGCCCGAGGGCCCCGTCGCGGTGGCGGCACTCGACGGCGCACTGGCCAAAGCGCTGGTGCTCCGGGCCCACGTCGACGAGGAGTCGGCGGCCGAAGTGCTGCAGGATCTGTACGCGGCGCATCCGGAGAACGAGCAAGTCGAACACGCCTTGTCCGACACCAGTTTTGGGATCGTCACTACCACCGCGGCCCGGATCGAAGCCCGCACCGACCCATGGGATCCGGACACCGAGCCCAGTCCCGGCGATTTCGTCGACCCCGGGGCCCAGGAGCGCAAGCGCGTGCTGCTCCACGAGGCCGAACGCGAGCTCGACGAATTCATCGGCTTGGACAAGGTCAAGGACCAGGTGGCCCGATTGAAGAGCGCGGTGGCCATGGAGCTGGTGCGCAAGCAGCGTGGGCTCGAGGTCGCGCAGCGCACCCACCACCTGGTCTTCACCGGGCCGCCGGGAACCGGCAAGACCACCATCGCCCGCGTTGTCGCCAAAATCTATTGCGGCCTAGGCCTTTTGAAGCGGGAAAATATCAAGGAAGTGCATCGCGCCGACCTCATCGGCCAGCACATCGGAGAGACCGAAGCCAAGACCAACGCGATCATCGACAGCGCACTGGACGGAGTGCTGTTCCTCGACGAGGCTTACGCGCTGGTGGCCACCGGTGCCAAGAACGACTTCGGCCTGGTGGCCATCGATACTCTGCTGGCGCGGATGGAGAACGACCGAGACCGTTTGGTGGTCATCGTCGCCGGCTACCGCGCCGACCTGGATCGGTTCCTCGACACCAACCAGGGCCTGCGGTCGCGCTTCACCCGCAGCATCGACTTCCCGTCCTACAAACCGGCCGAGTTGATCGAGATCGCCAACTTCATGGCCGCCAAGCGCGACAGCGCGTTCGACCAGGGCGCCCTGCAGGACCTCGAAGCATTGTTCGCGCATCTGGCCGAGTCGTCGAAACCTGACGCGGCCGGCGTCGAACGGCGCGGCCTGGATATCGCAGGCAACGGCCGCTTCGTGCGCAACGTGGTCGAAAAGTCCGAAGAGGAACGCGAATTCCGGCTAGACCACTCCCAGCACGCCGAAACCGGCGAGTTCACCGATGAGGAGCTGATAACGATCACCGCCGAGGACGTGCGCAATTCGGTTGAGCCGCTGCTGCAAGGGCTCGGTCTGCAGGAGCCGGCATGACGAATCCGGAGCAACCAGAGGAGCGGCGTTCGTTCTCCTCGCGAACCCCGGTCAACGACAACCCCGATCAGGTCGTCTACCGCCGCGGTTTTGTCACCCGTCATCAGGTGACCGGCTGGCGTTTCGTGATGCGCCGCATCGCCTCCGGTATTGCCTTGCACGACACCAGGATGCTCGTCGACCCGCTGCGCACCCAGTCGCGCGCGGTGCTGATGGGCGTCCTGATTCTGGCCACCGGCCTGGCGGGCTGTTTCGTGTTCTCGTTGATCCGGCCCAACGGGCAGGTGGGCAACAATGCGGTCCTTGCCGATCGCTCCACCGCCGCGCTGTATGTGCGGGTCGGTGACGAGCTGCACCCGGTGCTCAACCTGACGTCGGCCCGGCTGATCGCCGGCCATCCGGTGAACCCCACCACCGTGAAAAGCAGTGAGCTGGACCGGTTTCCGCGGGGCAACCTGATCGGCATTCCGGGCGCCCCGGAACGCATGGTGCAGAACGCCTCGCACGACGCGAACTGGACCGTGTGCGACGCGGTCAGCGAGCCCGCCCAAGGCGGACACGCCGCCCACAGCACTGGCGTCACCGTGATGGCGGGCCCCCCTGACAGCCGGGGCACTCGAGCGGCGACGCTTGGATCCGGCCAGGCGGTCCTCGTCGACTTCGCCAACGACAAGGGCAGCAGCACCTGGCTGCTCTGGGACGGCCGGCGCAGCCAGATCGACCTGGCCAACCACGCGGTCACCGACGCCCTGGGTCTGGGAGCCGCCGACGCGCCCGCGCCGCGGCCCATCGCCGCGGGGTTGTTCAATGCGATCCCCGAAGCCCCGGCGCTGACGGCGCCCGGCATCCCGAATGCCGGTGCGCCCGCGAACTTCGGCGTGCCCGCCCCGATCGGTGCCGTCGTGGTGTCGTACGCCCTGGAGCAGAGTCCGTCGGGGGCGGCGCGGTACTACGCGGTGTTGCCCGACGGCCTGCAGCCGATCTCGCCGGTGCTCGCCGCGATCCTGCGCAACACCAATTCCTATGGCCTGGACCAACCGCCGCGGCTCGGCGCCGACGAGGTGGCCAAGCTCCCGGTGTCGCGAATGCTGGACACCACGCGCTATCCCGACCGCCAGATCGCCCTCGTCGACGCGTCCAAAAACCCTGTCACGTGTGCGTACTGGAGCAAACCGGCCGGCGCCGCCACCAGCTCGCTGAGCCTGCTGTCCGGCTCGGCATTGCCGGTGCCCGATGGGGTGCGCACCCTCGACCTGGTCGGTAGCGGTTCCCCAACGACAGCCACCCGGGTCGCGCTGGCCCCCGGCACCGGCTACTTCGCGCAGACCGTGGGCGGCGGCCCGACGTCGCCGGGCACCGGGGCGTTGTTCTGGGTCTCCGACACCGGGGTGCGCTACGGAATCGACAACGAGGCCGACAGCGCGACCGGAGCCGCCGGACACGGCAAAACCGTTGAGGCCCTTGGCCTCAACGCGCCCGCCATTCCCATCCCCTGGTCGATGCTGTCGCTGTTCGCGAACGGCCCGACGCTATCGCGCGCCGACGCGCTGCTCGCACACGACGGCTTGCCACCCGACAGCAGGCCCGGCCGGCCGGTGTCGGCCGAAGGAGAACCCCGATGAGCCGACTGATCTTCGAAGCCCGGCGCAGGCTGGCACCTCCGAGCACCCGCAAGGGCAGCATCAGCATCGAGCCGCCGCCCGAGCTGCCCCGGGTGATCCCGCCGTCGCTGCTGCGGCGCGCGATGCCCGTCGTGATCGTGATGCTGATCGTCGGCATGGTGGTCGCGTTGTTCGCCACCGGGATGCGGGTGATCTCGCCGCAGACCCTGTTCTTCCCGTTCGTGTTGCTGCTGGCGGCCACCGCGATGTATCGCGGCACCGGCAACAAGAACCGCACCGAAGAGGTCGACGCCGAACGGGCCGACTACCTGCGCTACCTGTCGGTCGTGCGGGACAACATCCGCACTCAGGCCGCCGAGCAGCGCGCGGCCGCCCAGTGGTCCCATCCGGACCCCACCGCCCTTTCAACGGTGCCCGGATCGCGTCGTCAGTGGGAGCGTGACCCGCACGACGCCGACTTCCTGGTATTGCGGGCCGGCCGGCACGAGGCGCCGCTGGCCACTGCGCTGCGGGTCAAGGACACCGCCGACGAGATCGATCTGGAACCGGTGTCGCACAGCGCTTTACGCAGCCTGCTCGACACCCAGCGCACGGTTCGCGACGTGCCGACCGGAATCGACCTGACGAAGGTCTCGCGGATCACCGTGCTCGGTGAGGCCGACGAGGTACGGGCGGCTTTGCGCGCGTGGATCGCTCAGGCCGTGACGTGGCACGACCCGACCGTGCTCGGGGTGGCGCTGGCGAGCCGCGACCCGGAGGGCCGCGACTGGTCCTGGCTGAAGTGGTTGCCGCACGTCGACATTCCCGGTGAGCTCGACGGCGTCGGCCCGGCGCGCTACCTGTCGAGCAAACCCGACGAGCTGATCTCGCTGCTGGGACCGGCCCTTGTCGATCGTCCGGCCTTCACCGGCGGGCCCGCAGATGCGTTGCGCCATCTGCTGATCGTCGTCGACGATCCCGACTTCGACGTGAACGCCTCGACGCTGGCCCTGGGCCGGGCGGGAGTCACCGTCGTGCACTGCTCGGACACGCCGCCGCACCGCGAACAGTATTCGGACCCCGAAAAGCCGATCCTGCGCTTGGCGGGCGGAGCCATCGACCGCTGGCAGACCGGCGGCTGGCAGCGCTATATCGACGCCGCCGATCAACTGAGCACCGACGAAGCGGCCCACTTGGCGCGTCAGTTGTCGCGGTGGGATTCGAACCCAACCCACACCGGGTTGCGGTCGGCGGCGACTCGCGGCGCCACCTTCACCACGCTGCTGGGGATCCCGGACGCGTCGCAGCTCGACGTGCCGACGATGTGGGCGCCGCGCCGGCGCGACGACGAGTTGCGCGTGCCGATCGGTGTCACCGCGACGGGTGAGCCGCTGTTCTTCGACCTCAAGGACGAGGCCGAGGGCGGCATGGGCCCGCACGGCCTGATGATCGGCATGACCGGCTCCGGGAAGTCGCAGACCCTAATGTCGATCCTGTTGTCGCTGTTGACAACTCACTCGGCCGACCGGCTGATCGTCATCTACGCCGACTTCAAGGGTGAGGCCGGCGCGGACAGTTTCCGCAACTTCCCGCAGGTCGTGGCGGTGATCTCGAACATGGCCGAGAAGAAGTCGCTGGCCGACCGGTTCGCCGACACGCTGCGGGGCGAGGTGGCCCGCCGCGAGTCACTGCTGCGCGAGGCCGGCCGCCAGGTTCAGGGCAGCGCGTTCAACTCTGTGGTCGAGTACGAGAACGCTCGAAATTCTGGCGCGCCGGGCGCCGAAGATCTCCCGCCGATCCCGACGCTGTTCGTGGTCGCCGACGAGTTCACCCTCATGCTGGCCGATCACCCGGAATACGCGGAGCTGTTCGACTACGTGGCGCGCAAGGGCCGCTCGTTCCGCATCCACATCCTGTTCGCGTCCCAGACGCTGGACGTGGGCAAGATCAAGGACATCGACAAGAACACCTCGTACCGAATCGGTTTGAAGGTGGCCAGTCCCAGCGTTTCTCGCCAGATCATCGGCGTGGAGGACGCCTACCACATCGAGTCGGGCAAGGAGCACAAGGGCGTCGGCTTCCTGGTGCCCGCCCCCGGCGCGGCCCCGATCAAATTCCGCAGCACCTACGTCGACGGAATTTACGATCCGCCCCAAACGGCCAAAGCGCTTGTGGTGCAGTCCGTTCCCGAGCCCAAGCTGTTCACCGCGGCGCGGGTGGAGCCGGATCAGACAACCGTGATCTCCGGCGCCGAGGACGAGGAGACGACCGGGCCGCCGCGCAAGCTGATCGCGACGATCGGCGAACAGCTGGCACGCTACGGGCCGCGGGCGCCACAGCTTTGGCTGCCGCCGCTCGACGAACCCATCCCGCTCACCGCGGCGCTGGCCCGGGCCGGGATACCGCAACGGGAGTGGCGTTGGCCGCTGGGCGAGATCGACAAACCGTTCGAGATGCGCCGCGACCCGTTGGTGTTCGACGCGACGTCGTCGGCCGGGAACATGGTGATCCACGGCGGAGCCAAGTCCGGCAAATCGACCGCGCTGCAAACGTTCATCATGTCGGCCGCGAGCCTGCACTCGCCGCGCGACGTCACGTTCTATTGCCTTGACTACGGCGGCGGGCAGTTGCGGGCGCTGGAGGACCTGGCGCATGTCGGCAGCGTCGCGTCGGCGCTGGAACCCGAACGCATCCGCCGCACCTTCGGCGAACTGGAGCAGCTGCTGCTGTCCCGTCAGCGGCGAGAGGTGTTCCGGGACAGGCACGGCTCCGCGCCCGACGACGGCTTCGGCGAGGTGTTCCTGGTCATCGACAACCTCTACGCGTTCGGCCGCGACAACACCGACCAGTTCAACACCCGGAACCCGTTGCTGGCCAAGGTGACCGAACTGGTCAACGTCGGGCTGGCGTACGGCATCCACGTGATCATCACCACGCCGAGCTGGCTGGAGGTGCCGCTGGCCATGCGGGACGGGCTGGGTCTGCGCCTCGAGCTCAGGCTGCACGACGCGCGGGACAGCAACGTGCGGGTGGTTGGCGCGCTGCGCCGCCCGGCCGACGCGGTGCCGCACGACCAGCCCGGCCGCGGCTTGACGATGGCCGCGGAGCATTTCCTGTTCGCGGCTCCCGAGCTGGACCAGGTGGCCGCGATCAACGCCCGCTACCCCGACCTGGCCGCGCCGCCGGTGCGGTTGCTGCCGACCAACCTGACGCCCGAGACCGTCGGCGCGCTGTACCGAGGCCCGGAGCGGGTGGTTATCGGCCAGCGCGAGGAGGACCTGGCACCGGTCGTCCTCGACTTCACCGACAACCCGTTGCTAATGGTGTTCGGCGACAGCAAGTCTGGGAAGACCACCCTATTGCGGCACCTCATCCGCACCATTCGCGAGAACTCCACGCCCGACCAGGTCGCCTTCACGGTGCTGGACCGGCGGCTGCACCTGGTCGACGAACCGCTGTTCCCGGACAACGAGTACACCGCGAACATCGACCGGATCATCCCCGCGATGCTGGGCCTGTCCCAACTCATCGATGCACGCCGCCCGCCCGCGGGACTGTCGCCGGCCGAGCTGGCGCGCTGGACCTTCGAGGGCCACACCCACTACCTGATCATCGATGACGTCGACCAGGTGCCGGATGCGCCCGCGATGAGCGGTCCCTACCTCGGGCAGCGGCCGTGGACTCCGCTGATCGGGCAGCTCGCGCAGGCCGCGGATCTGGGGCTGCGGGTGATCGTCACGGCACGCGCCACCGGGTCGGGGCACGCGCTGATGACCAACCCGTTGCTGCGCCGCTTCAACGACTTGCAGGCAACCACGCTGATGCTCGCGGGTAATCCGCAGGACAGCGGCAAGATCCGGGGTCAGCGGTTTGGCCGGTTGCCCGCCGGGCGGGCAATCCTGTTGGGCGACAGCGATAGTCCGGCCTATGTGCAGCTGGTCAACCCGCTGGTCGCCGAGTCCGTGATCGAGGGCGGCAGCGACGGCTTCGCCCACTGATGGTTAGTGAAACGAGAGGACAGGAGTAGCCATGACGTTGCAAGTGGTTCCTGAGGGGCTCGCGGCGGCGAGCGCGGCGGTGGAAGCGCTGACCGCGCGGCTGGCAGCAGCCCACGCCGCGGCGGCGCCGGCGATTACCGCGGTGGTGCCGCCGGCGGCGGACCCGGTGTCCCTGCAGACGGCCGCCGGGTTCAGCGCCCAGGGCCAGGAACACGAGGCCGTCGCCGCCCAAGGCGTCGAGGAGCTGGGCCGCGCCGGCGTCGGCGTCGGCCAAGCCGGGGCGAGCTATCTCGCGGGCGACGCCGCCGCGGCCGCTACGTACGGGGTTACGGGCGGCTGACAATGACCTCGCCCATCTGGATGGCTTCGCCGCCGGAAGTACATTCGGCGTTGCTGAGCGCCGGTCCTGGACCGGGGCCGCTGCTGGCGGCCGCCGGCGCGTGGACCGCGCTCAGCGCCGAATACTCTTCGGCCGCAGCCGAACTCGGTGGGCTGGTGGGAGCGGTGCAGGCGTTATGGCAGGGCCCGAGTGCGGAGCGGTACGTGTCCGCACACGTGCCGTATCTGACGTGGCTGGAGCAGGCCAGCGTCGACAGCGCGGGCGCCGCCGCGCAGCACGAGGTCGCGGCGGCCTCGTACGTCGCCGCCCTGGCGGCCATGCCCACGCTGGCGGAGCTGGCCGCCAACCACATCATTCACGGCGTGTTGGTGGCGACGAATTTCTTTGGGATCAACACGATTCCGATCGCCCTCAACGAGGCGGACTATGTCCGGATGTGGGTCCAGGCCGCAAGCGTGATGAGCACCTATCAGGCCGCCTCGGGACTGGCGCTGGCGTCGGCGCCGAGAACCGCACCCGCGCCGAACGTGGTGAATCCCGGTGCCGGTGAAGCCGACAACGCCGCGGTCACCGCCGCGCAGGACGGCCCGTTTTCCTGGCTGTCGAACCTGCTGCGGCAGCTGTTCAAATTCCTCCAAGATGTCGTCCAGGATTTCATCAACCTCCTGCAGAATTTCCTGACCAATCCGGCGGGGGCGCTGGGCGGCTTCCCGTTCCTCTTCTTCGTCGCCTACGAGGTGATCACCAACCTGCTCGGTTGGCCCACGTGGGCCATGATCCTGAGCGCACCTTTCGTGCTGCCGCTGGCGATCGGCATCGGCTATTTCCTGTTGATGGGTCCCCAGCTCGCGCCGGTCGCGGCGGGCGTCGGTGGTGCGCCCGCAGTTGTGGCGCCCAAGGGTTCTTCGGTGTTGCCGGCGGCGGGTATGGCGTCGCCGATCGCGAGTCCCGCCGGGGCGCCGGCATCCACGGCCGCCGCGAGTTCCGCCGCGGCTACCACGCCGGCACCGGTAGCGGCGACCGGAAGCTTCGCCTACATCGTGGGCGGCGGCGGTGACCCCGAAACCGGGCTCGGCCCGACGGTGGGTGGCCGCGGTGGCGTCAAGGCGCCGGCGGCGACCGTTCCGGCGGCGGCCGCGGCGCTGCCCAGTCGCGCCGAAGCACGGGCGCGGCGGCGCCGGCGGGCCGCAATGCGCGAGTACGGCGACGAATATGCGGACATGGACTCAGACATCGGCGTCCCTCCCGAGTACCCAGAGGAGCAGCTCGCCGCCGCAATCGCCTCCGGGAACGGCGCCGGACGGTTGGGTTTTGCGGGGACGGCGCACAAGGACGACGGGCTGCGGGCGGCCGGGCTGACCAAGCTGGCCGGCGACGAGTTCGGCGGCGGCCCGCGGATGCCGATGGTGCCGGGAACCTGGGAACACGACGACCCGAGCGAACCCGATGGGGAAGGGGGCCGACATAGTTCACGAGACGGCTAGCAGGAGTCAGTAACCGAAATCCGAAGGGAGAGAAATCATTATGAGTCTTCTGGACGCTCATATTCCACAGCTGGTGGCCGCGCAATCGGCGTTCGGCGCCAAGACGGCGTTGATGCGCAGCACGATCGGCCAGGCCGAGCAGGAGGCGCTGTCGGCGCAGGCGTTCCACCAGGGTGAGGCCTCGGCCGCGTTCCAGGCCGCCCACGCCCGCTTCGTCGAGGTAGCGGCGCGCGTCAACACTTTGCTGGACATCGCCCAGGCCAACCTCGGCGACGCCGCGGGCACCTATGTGGCCACCGACGCCGCGGCAGCCTCGAGCTACACCGGGTTCTGATCCCACCGACCTACGCGAAAGGACTTGTGATGTCGCAGATTATGTACAACTACCCGGCGATGCTTGCCCACGCCGGGGACATGTCGGGCTACGCCGGCACGTTGCAGGGGCTGGGCGCCGATATCGCCACGGAACAGGCCGCGCTGCAGAATGCGTGGCAGGGCGACACCGGGCTGACCTACCAGGCTTGGCAGGCGCAGTGGAACCAGGCCATGGAAGACCTCGTGCGCGCCTACCAGGCGATGTCCACCACGCACGAATCCAACACCATGTCGATGCTGGCTCGCGACACCGCCGAGGCCGCCAAATGGGGCGGTTAGTTCCGACTAGATGAGCGTCGAACCCAACGCCGTCGAGTTGACGGTCGATCACGCGTGGTTCATCGCGGAAAGCATTGGGGCGGGGAGCTTCCCGTGGGTGCTGGCGATCACCGCGCCGTATCGTGATGCCGCGCAACGCGACGCGTTCCTCGAACGTCAGAGGTCCGACCTGACCCGCATGGGTCTGGTGACCGATGACGGCTCCAAGACCGGCATCGTCAACCCGGCGGTGGCGGACTGGATCAGGGCGGTGTGCTTCCCGGACCGGTGGCTGGACCTGCGCTACATCGGCCCAGGCGCGGCCACCGGCACCGGCGAGCTGCTGCGCGGCATCGTCGCGCAGCGCGCCGGCGCCACGCCCACGAAAACCATCGTCGCGCTGCGCAGCGCGCAGTTGATCACGTTTACCGCAATGGATATCGACGACCCCCGGGCGCTGGTCCCGGTCCTCGGTGTCGGGCTGGCGCAGAAGCCGCCGGCCCGATTCGAGGAGTTCAGCATGCCCGCCCGCGTCGGAGCCAGGGCCGACGAGCGGCTGCGGTCCGGCGCGCCGCTGGCCGAAGTCCTTGACTACCTTGGCATCCCGGGATCGGCACGACGCATGGTGGAGTCGGTGTTCTCAGGTCCGCGCAGCTACGTCGAGATCGTCGCCGGCTGCCGCCGCGACGGGCAGCACGCCACCACCGACGTCGGAATGAGCATCGTCGACACCGCCGAGGGCCGGGTGCTGGTCAGCCCGTCGCGCGCGTTCGACGACGAGTGGGTTTCGACATTCAGCCCGGGGACACCCTTTGCCATCGCCTGCGCGGTCGAACAGCTGATCGCCCAGCTGCCCGACGGCCAATGGTTCCCCGGCCAGCGGCTGTCCCGAGACTTTTCCGCCCAATACTCATAGCAGCAACTAGATAGAAAGAGAGCACGATGTCCCAGGAACGGCCTCAGTATTCGAGGGTCCAGTGACGTCCGGCACCGTCATGCCTATCGTCCGCGTGGCCATCCTCGCGGACAGTAGGTTGACGGAGGTGGCGCTGCCCGCGGAGCTGCCGCTGCGCGAAATCCTGCCCGCCGTACAGCGTTTGGTGGTTCCCGCGGCGACCGATGACTCCGATGACGCCGGCGACATCCAGGCCGGTTCCCAGCTGAGCCTCGCCCCCGTGGGTGGGGCGCCGTTCAGCCTGGATGCCAGCCTCGACACCGTCGGGGTCGTCGACGGGGATCTGCTGGCGTTGCAGCCGGTGCCCGTCGGTCCGGCCGCGCCGGGGATCGTCGAGGATATCGCCGACGCCGCCATGATCTTCTCGGCCTCGCGGCTAAAGCCTTGGGGCACAGCGCACATCCAGCGCGGCGCGCTGGCCGCGGTGATCACCGTGGTCTTGCTTGCGACCGGACTGGGAGTCGCTTACCGAGTGGCGACCGGCGCGCTGGGCGGGCTGATCGCGGTCGGTGTGATCGCGGCCCTCACGGCGCTGGCCGGGTTGCTGGTCAGGCCCCGCGGGGCGGGGACGGCGCTGTCGATCACGGCGCTGGCGCCGATCGGCGCCGCGCTGGCGTTAGCGGTGCACGGTAAATTCGGAGCCGCACAGCTGATGCTGGTCGCGGCCGGCGTGACGGCCTGGTCCCTGATCGCCCTGATGGTTCCCAGCGCCGAGCGCGAGCGGATCGTCGGCTTCTTCACCGCGGCCGCGGTGGTCGGCGCCGGGGTGCTGCTCGCGTCCGGTGCCGAATTGATTTGGCGCCTACCGATATTGACCATCGGCTGCGGCCTAATCGTGGCGGCACTACTGGTCACTATCAAGGCGGCTCAGCTGTCCGCGGTGTGGGCGCGCTTCCCGCTGCCGGTCATCCCGGCGCCCGGCGACCCAACCCCGTCGGCACCGTCGCTGCGGGTGCTCGAAGACTTCCCGCGCCGCGTCCGCATCAGCGACGCCCATCAGAGCGGCTTCATCGCCGCCGCGGTGCTGCTCAGCGTCCTGGGATCGGTGGCGATCGCCCTGCGCCCGGAGTCATTGAGCGGCGTGGGCTGGTACGTGGTGGCCGCGACGGCGGCCGCATCCATCCTGCGTGCCCGAGTGTGGGATTCGGCCGCGTGCAAGGCCTGGCTGCTCGCTCAGCCGTACCTGGCTGCTGGCGTCCTCGTCGTGCTCTATGCGGCAACGGGACGCTACGGCGCCGCGCTGGGCGCGGTGCTCGTGCTGACCGTGCTGATGCTCGTGTGGGTGGTGGTCGCTCTGAACCCGGGAATCGCCTCGCCGGAAAGCTATTCGCTGCCGGCGCGCCGGCTGCTGGGCTTCGTCGCGGCGGGTCTCGATGGCTCGCTGATCCCGGTCATGGCGTACCTGGTGGGGTTGTTCGGCTGGGTGCTCAATCGATGATTCGAACCGGATTAGCCTGCGCCACGGCGGCTCTGGCCGTCGCGGTGTGGGCCGCTCCGCCGGCGTTCGCGGTGAGCCCGCCGGCGGTCGACCCCGGCGTGCCACCGCCCGGCGGCACCCCGGGACCCGGGGAGCCGATGGAGCAGCGCGGTCCCTGCAGTACCTCCGGTGTCATCCCCGGCACCGACCCCGGTGTGGTGACGCGCAGCCAGGCCATGCTGAATCTGCCTGGGGCCTGGCAGTTTTCCCGCGGCGAGGGCCAGCTGGTCGCGGTCATCGACACCGGGGTGCACCGCGGCCCGCGGCTGCCCAACGTCGAACCCGGCGGTGACTATGTGGAGACGACCGACGGCCTGACCGATTGCGACGGGCACGGCACCCTGGTCGCCGGAATCATCGCCGGCCAGCCCGCCGCCGAAGATGGCTTTTCCGGGGTCGCCCCCGCGGCGCGGGTGGTGTCGCTGCGGGCGATGTCGGCCAAGTTCTCACCGAGGACGCCGGGCGGGGATCCGATGCTGGCGCGCGCCTCCTTCGACGTCGCGACGCTGGCCCGCGCGATCGTCCATGCGGCCGACCTGGGCGCGAAGGTGATCAACATCTCGACCGTGACCTGCCTGCCGGTCGACCGGCCCGTCGACCAGGCCGCGCTGGGTGCGGCGATCCGCTATGCGGCCGTGGACAAAGACGCGGTGATCGTGGCCGCCGCGGGCAATACCGGGGCGACCGGATCGGTGGGCGGCGGAACGTCCTGCGAATCGAACCCGCTCACCGACCTGGGGCGTCCGGGTGATCCGCGGAACTGGGCCGGCGTCGCGTCGGTTTCCATCCCGTCGTGGTGGCAGCCGTATGTGCTGTCGGCGGCGTCGCTGACACCGGATGGCCAGGCGTCGAAATTCACCATGGCCGGACCGTGGGTGGGTATCGCGGCACCGGGCGAAAACATTGCGTCGGTGAGCAACCGGGACGGCGGCGGCCTCGCCAACGGCCTGCCCGACGACCACCAGCAGCAGATCGCGCTGAGCGGCACCAGCTATGCGGCCGCTTATGTGGCGGGTGTCGCGGCGCTGGTCCGCAGCAAGTACCCGGATCTGACGGCGTCCCAAGCGATCCGCCGCATCACCGCGACGGCGCATAACGGTGCCCGCGCGCCATCCAACGTCGTCGGCGCCGGCAGCGTCGATGCGGTGGCGGCCCTGACCTGGGAGCTGCCCGCCGGCAATGGGCCCGGCGCGGCGGCGGCGAAGCCCGTGGCCGTACCGCCGGCGCCCGCGCCGAGAGACAACACACCACGGACCGTCGCGTTCGTCGGGACCGCCGCGCTGGCTTTGCTTGTCGCGGCCGTGGCCGGCATCGCCGCGATCGTCCGACGAAAGGAGACCACCCCGTGAGTGCGCTACCGACTCCAGGAAGCGGCCGAATCACCTTGGCGGCGTTGGCCGTCGTGCCCGCGGCGCTGGCCTACCCCTGGCAGTCCACCCGCGACTACTGGCTGCTCGGTATCGCCGTCCTCGCCGTGATCGTGCTATTCGGCTGGTCGCGTGGACTGTACTTCACCACCATTGTGGGCCGCCGGCTGGCGATCATCGCGCGCCGAGGCGGGTTCGTGCCGCGGTCCGGCCCCGCCACCAAAACCACTGCGCTGCTGCGCATCGGGGCCCCGGTCGGCGATTCGGATGCCCTGCCACTGCCGGTGATCGCCGGCTACCTGGACCGCTACGGCATTCGTGCCGACAAGATCCGAATCACCAGCCGCGGCAACGAATCCGACGCGTCGCGCCGGGAGACCTGGATCGGGCTCACGGTATCGGCCGCCGACAACCTGACGGCGCTGCGGGCGCGCTCGGCGCGGATCCCGTTGCAGGAGACTGCCGAGGTCGCGGTGCGCCGGCTCGCCGATCACCTGCGTGAGCTCGGCTGGGAGGCCGGCACTGTCGGGCCCGACGACGTGCCGCGGCTGCTCACCCCGAATGTCCGGGAGACGTGGCGCGGTGTGCAGCGCGGCGCCTCGGATTACATTGCGGCATACCAAGTCAGCGTCGACGACGGGTTAGCGGACACGTTGGACGCGATCCGGTCCTATCCGGCGCGCGAGACGTGCACGGCGCTGGAGATCGCCCGCTCCGCGCCGGGAAATCGCACCACGATCGCGGCCGCATGCGCATTCCTCACCGAGGCGCCGCCGAAAAGCGGCGCGCCGCTGGACGGATTGACGCCGCAACGCGGAAACCACCGGCCCGCTCTGGCGGTGCTGGATCTGTTGTCCACGCAACGCCTCGACGGGCACACGGATGCACCCGCCGACCTGCTGACGCGGCTGCGCTGGCCCAGCGCCGCGGCCGGGAAGCACCGGGAACCGCGGACAGAGGCCGTCAGTCGAACATGAACCCGTGCAGGAAGCTGGTCATCCGGCGCAGATAGTCGAGCTGACTGATGTGCAGCACGTGGCTGCCCGGAAACCAGTGCAACGCACAGTGATCCCAATGCCGCCACAGCATCACAGCCTGGTCCGGCGGGGCCATCCGGTCACCCAGACCGGTGATGATCATCCGACGGTCGACCAGCGGCCGGTAGTTCAGCGGGCAGTGATAGGAAAGCCCGGCGTCTAACTCCTCGCGGCTGATCTTGGACAGCCGCAAGCCGAGCCCGACAAGTTTGTTGGCGGGGAACCATTCGTCGAACATCGTCGCGGGAGTGACGACGGGGCAGTTGGGAATCACGGCCTCGAGCCGGTCGTCAACCGAGGCCACGAGCGCGGACGTGTAGCCGCCCAGCGAGATTCCGGTCAGCGCGATGCGCTCGACGCCGGTGTGGCGCAAGTAGTCCACGATGGAACGGAAGTCGTGCACGGCCTGGGCCATCGCCTCCGCGAAGCCGCCGAGTCCGCCGGCGAAATAGCCGAATCCGCTGAACGGAGAGAACCTTTCGGCCCGTCGGCCGTGAAACGGCAGCGTGTACATCAGGACGTCGTAGCCGGACCGGTAATACCAAGGGAGGGAGAAGAATCGGCCGTTGGCCAGATACGACGATCCCATGAAACCGTGGATGACGCACAGCGTGGGGCGTGGTCCGTCGTCGTGGCGCCAGTGCTGCGCGCGCACGATGTTGTTCGACCCCCACGCACTCCATTGCCCGCGCATGGCGGGATTGATCGCCGTGAAGCTGCTGGGGAACGCAATGTTGTCCACGGTGCCGCGGGCAATCCACTCCGCGAGCCGACCCGCCGGCCGCGACGACACCCGCGGCAGTTCGGTGGGCGCCGGAAACGACGTCGCCGGATCGTGCTCGGCCGCCAGCTCGGCGTAGAACTTCAGGTTGTCGCGTTCGGTGGCGGACCCGGCCTGGCGCACCGAGGTGGCGAGAACCACCGGTGCAACCGTGGTCGCCAGCACCGACGAGACCCAGGTGCGCAGCGCGAGATCCCCGACAGCGGAGGCCTCGACGACCATCCGATCGCGGGACGACAACGCGGAGCGCGGCGGCAATCCCTCGGCGCCGGGCGGGACGTCGGCGCCTGGGGCGTCGGGAAGCGGAATTGGCGTGGGATCGAACGTCACGAACGCCGATGCTAGCCCGCCGGGCCGGAGCGGTTGGCCGGTTTCGGATCGGCTCTGTGGAATGCGGGCCCACTCGGGCGGCGCCTGGAGGCCATGCGGTAATACGGTTTTGTCTATCAGCGGACTAGCGACGGTATCGATCAGGAGGACCGCCATGTGGGATCCCGACGTCTACCTGGCATTTGCCGACCATCGCAGCCGCCCGTTCTACGACTTGCTTTCGCGGGTAGGTGCCGAGCGCGCACGTCGCGTCGTCGACCTCGGTTGCGGCCCCGGCCACCTGACCAAGTACCTGTCCAAGCGCTGGCCCGGCGCGGTGATAGAGGCCATGGACAGCTCACCGGAGATGGTCGCAGCCGCCCGGGAGCGCGGCATCGATGCCACCACCGGTGACTTGCGGGACTGGAAGCCCAAGCCCGACACCGACGTGGTGATCAGCAACGCGGCGCTGCACTGGGTGCCCGAACACGCCGACCTGCTGTTGCGCTGGACCGGTGAACTGGCGCCCGGATCATGGATAGGCGCCCAGATCCCGGCCAACTTCGACACGCCGTCGCATGCCGCGGTGCGGGCGGTGGCTCGCCGCGAACACTACGCAAAAACCATGCGCGACATACCATTTCGTGTCGGGGCGGTGGTCCAGTCGCCGACTCATTACGCCAATCTGCTGATGGACGCCGGATGCCGGGTGGACGTGTGGGAGACCACGTATCTGCACCAGCTGACCGGTGAGCACCCGGTGCTGGAATGGATTACCGGCACCGCGCTGGTCCCGGTCCGCGAGCGCCTCGACGACGAGAGCTGGGAGGAATTCCGCCAGGAGCTCATCCCGTTGCTCGACGATGCGTATCCGGCCCGGTCCGACGGAACGACGATCTTCCCGTTCCGGCGGGTGTTCATCGTCGCCCAGGTCGGCGGCACGTAACGCTAGGTGGGTAGGCCCAGCGACGGCGCCTCTTCCCGGTAACGGTCGACCCACTCGTCGGAGCGCTGATTGGCCTGCCGTTCCAGCATCGGCGGGGGAGCCAGCTTCGGATCCTGCCCCAGCGCGATGAGAATCTCGGCGACGATCGACGTCAGGTTGCGCCACAGCACCGGGTAGGAGATGTCGATCGGTTCGATGGCTTCCTCGTCGAACCAAGCGCGCCAGCTGGTTTCCTGGCCTCGCAGGTTTCTGACGATGTGGGCGATCGCGCCCGCGTGATAGGCGGCCCGCGAGTCGCGCTCGGGGTCCGGCCGGCCGCGCCACACCTGGGTCTGCACGGCGCGCCAGAACGACACCGCCTGCGACACCACGTCGGGTCGATAGATGTGCACGTATACCGGCTCGCTGCCGATCACATCGCGGATCGCCGCGCCCAGGGTGTCACCCGAGCGGTCGGGGAGTTTCGCCGCACGCTCCAGCAACAGCGGCGTCTGGTTCCACATCAGCTTGCCGCCCCAAATGCCGTTGGGCGTACGGCCGGAACTGCGGATGTGCTCGCGCCACGCCTCCGGCGTCGCGGGGTCCGGGGTGCCGGGAACCAGGGGCTCGAGCAGCTGCACGATCGACTCGTCCTCGACGTCGGCGAACCACTGCCGCGGCTGGGGCGCCATGCCGGTGGTGGGCAGGTATTGGAAGAACTCTTGCGGTTCCCCGGCGCATCCGGTCGCGCGCAGCGATTCCACCAGCAGTGTGCTGCCGCTGCGCTGTGTGGCGAGTACCAGATAGGACGTCGCGGACATCGGATTAGCCTACCGCGCAACTCATTGCGGCAGAATCGTCGCGAATTAGCTTCACGCTGAACGCAACTATTGCTCGGGCGGCGCTGCCTCTTCCTCCACGCCGCGGTCGACGGCGATCGCCGAGCGGCTGGTGGGTGCCCTGTGGTGGATCCGCAGATAGGTCTCGGTATAGCGCTGCGCGATGCGGGTGCCGGCGAAGTCCGACGGAATGACGTCCCCGGTTCGTTGGCGCCAATCATGCAGGCGCACAGCCAGATCGGAGGCGATCACCTCCATCCCGGTGCCGCCGCCGGTCAGCAGGTTGACCGTCTCGGTGGGGTCCGCGCGCAGATCGTAGAGTTCGCGTTGCGGGCGCGGCGCCTTGACGAAGGGCGCGACGGCGATGCCGGACGGGCTTTCCTCGATGTCCCACGGCAGGTCCAGCACCGGCCGCGGCACGTAGTTCTCGATATAGCTGTATTCCTTTGTGCGAATTGCGCGGATCGGGTCGAAGGAGTCGTGATAGGTCTTCATGGTGTAGACGTGGTCGCGCACCGGGTCGGCGTGGTTGTCCGGGGCGAGCAGGGCGTGCGCGTGCGAGACGCCGTCGACTTCGGCCGGGACGTCGAGGCCCAGCAGGTCCAGCAGGGTGGGGACCAGGTCCACGCCGCTGAACAGTTCGTCGTAGACCCGTGGTGCGATGTTCCGGTTGGTGGGCGGGCGGATCATCATGGCGATGCCGGTTCCGGCGTCGTACAGCGTGGATTTGGCGCGCGGGAACGCCGCGCCGTGATCGGTCAGGAACACCACCCAGGTGTTGGCGTCCAGCCCGGTGTCGGCCAGCGTGTCCAGGAGCTCGCCCACCGCGGCGTCCGCGGTGGCGATGGATCCGTAGAAATCCGCGAGATCCTGGCGCACCTCCGGGGTGTCCGGCAGATAGTCGGGCAGGTCGACGGCGGCGCGGTCGGCCGGCTCATAGCGATCACGTGGGAAGGGCCGGTGGGTTTCGAAGAACCCGGCCGTCAACAAGAACGGTTGCTCGGACAGCACCGGCGCGCCCTGCTGCAGCCAGTCCCGGACTCTGTCCACCACATATTCGCAGTAGGAGTTCGACACGTCGAATTCGTCGAAGCCAAGGCGTTTCGGATACGACGTCTCATGCTGCATACCGAAAAGCGCTGAGTACCAACCCGATCCGGACAATATCTGGGGAAGGGTGCGGACGCCGCTGCGGTATTCCCAGCCGTGGTGGGCCAGGCCGACGAGCCCGTTGCTTTGCGGGTAGCGCCCGGTGAACAGCGATCCGCGAGACGGCGAGCACAGCGGCGCGGTGGCGTGGGCGCGGGTGAACAGGATGCCCTCGGCGGCAAGTTTGTCCAGGCGCGGACTGGACACATCCGGGTTGCCGTAGGCGCCGAGGTGGCGTCCGAGGTCGTGCCAATGCACGATCAGGACGTTCTCGCCCGTCATTTCCGTCACATCGTCACCGCGCCGTTGTCCCGCGCCGGCTGGCCCCAGTGGTTTTCGGAGACGAACTCCGACAGCGGCCGCCCGACGGTCCAGCCGTCCAGTTCCAACGCAGGCCGGTCGGGAAATTCGGGCACCGGGCCCAGGCACAGGATGGCCACCGGTTCGGCGTCGTCGGGCATGCCCAGCAGGTCCGCCAACCGGCGCGGCTCGAACAGGGAGACCCAGCCCATGCCGAGGCCTTCCGACCGGGCCGCCAGCCACAGGTTCTGGATCGCGCAGGACACCGAAGCGAGATCCATCTGCGGCAGCGTCCGCCGGCCGAAGACGTGCCGGCTTCGGCCGTCACCCAGCGCGACCACGAACAGCTCGGCGCAGTCCAGGATGCCCTCGACCTTGAGCGCCAGAAACTCCTCGGCCCGCTCTCCCAGGGCCGCGGCGGTGCGCGGGCGCTCCTCGTCGACAAGTGCGTGAATGCGTCTCCGCAGCAGGTCATCGGTGATCCGGATGAAGCGCCACGGCTGCATGAGGCCGACACTAGGCGCGGCGTGCGCCGCCTGCAGCAAACGCACCAGCACGTCGTGGGGCACCACGCCGCCCCGCACGAACCGGCGCATGTCGCGGCGCTCGGAGATCACCCGGTACACGGCACGGCGCTCCTGCGGATTGAATGCGTGATCACTCACACGGCCATCGTAAGAATCGCCGCGGAGGAAAATGCTTCAGAGCGGTCCGTCACGAAGGGAGTGTCGCGTGAAGCTTTCCGGTAATTTCCCCGCATTCGAGCAGCTGCCCACCGACGGCAGCCTCGCAGGTGGTTACGGCCAGCCGTACCAGACGGCCGACGGCGCCACCGTGATCCCAGTGGCCAAACCGGTCGGCGTGTTCGTGATCCGCGGCGGTGAGGCGTGCTGGGTGGCGGCCGTGGATTCCAACCGGGTCGCGCTGATCGGAGTGCTCACCGGCCTGCTGGCGGCGGTGCTCGCCAGCTTGGCGGTGCTCCGGCAGCCGCCCTGGCCGCGGATCACGCTCACGGAGAATAGGTGACTCCGACGGCCCGAATGACGTATTCGGCCGGCACGTCGAAGGCCAGCGACCGCAGCGGCAACATGTCGAGCACGTCGTCCGGGATGGTCGCCTTGTAGTGCAGCTCGAGTTCGCCGCTGAACTTCGGGTCGACCTCGGCGACGTCGAGGTTGACCTCCAGGCCGGTCGCCGAAATCTCGGCCTTCGCCGCACCCGTCTGCGGAGCGTCCCAGCGCACGTCGACGGTCGGACCGGCCAGCTTCGGCAGCATCGACAACGTCGCCAGGACGCGCTCCGAGGTGAACACCAGCGAACCCGAGTAGCTGGCCACGCTGTGCGGTAACCGCGCGCCCGGTATGACGCCGCTGAACCGCCGGGTCACCGCGACGTAGTCGGCGAGATAGAGAAGGCCCTCCGCCTCGACCTGGGCGTGCAGGTCGTCGGGTAGCTTGCCGATGCCGAACAATCTCCGGACAAAGACCGCCATGACGCCAGTATGACTCGGTATGCCCGGGGCGTCTTGGCCGCTGGGGCCCCACGGTCGGCGTCGGTTGGTCACGCCACGGTGACACAACCGGGCCCAAACCTTGACTTGACCTGGGGTTGCCGCCACCTGACCATTGACTCCATGCGCCGACTGCTAGCTTTGCTGTGCGCCGCGGCGTGCGTGATGTGTGCGTCGGTGTTGTTCGCGCCGGTGAGCGGCGCGGCCACCCCCTGGTTTGCCAACTCGGTCGGCAATGCCACACAAGTGGTTTCGGTGGTCAGCACCGGCGGTTCGAACGCGAATATGGACATCTGGCAGCGCTCCGGCGCCGGCTGGCAGGACCTGCGCAGCGGCATTCCCACCCACGTCGGCTCGGCGGGCATGGCGCCGCAGGCCAAGAGCGGGGTGCCGGCCACCCCGATGGGCGTCTACACCCTCGACTCCGCCTTCGGCACCGCGCCGAATCCCGGGACCGGTCTGCCGTACACGCAGGTCGGGCCGAATCATTGGTGGAGCGGCGACGACCACAGCCCCACGTTCAACAGCATGCAGGTCTGCCAGAAGTCGCAGTGCCCGTTCAACACGGCGGACAGCGAGAACCTGGAAATCCCGCAGTACAAGCACGCGGTCGTGATGGGCGTCAACAAGAATAAGGTTCCCGGCGGCGGCGCGGCGTTCTTCTTCCACACCACCGACGGTGCCCCCACCGAGGGCTGCGTGGCGATCGACGACGCGCAGCTGGTGTCGATCATGAAATGGCTGCGGCCCGGCGCGGTGATCGCGATTACGAAATAGTCGGTTTTATGTCGCCAGCGCGCGGCCGGGCTTGATCTTAAAGTCCATGCCCGCCAACGACATTGTCGCGTCGTAGGTTCTGTCGTAACCGGTTCCGCTGATCTTCCAACCGTCCTCGGTGCGCCGGTAGGTGTCGCGGTAGAAGGCGGCGCCGATCAGCATGAAGTTGAGGTCGGCGACGATGACCCGGTCCTGCAGATACCAGCTGCCCGTTGCGGTGTCGCCGTCCACGGTGATGTCCGGATGGGTCACCCGGTGCTCGGTGATGACGTTGAGGGGCAGCGACGTCCGCATGTACTCGACCAGGTCGGCGCGGTTGGTGAAGTGCAGTTCGTTGCCGATCGACGGGCCGTAGTCGGCCGTGATGTCCTCGGCCAGCGTGTCGGCGAAGTCGTCCCAATGCTTGGTGTCCAGCGCGCGCAGGTAGCGGTATTTGACTTGCTTGATGGCTTCGATGTCCGCGAAGTCTTGAGGGGTCATCCCGTCATTGCAGCACACGGCGAAAGGACTCCCGCGCCCAGTAGCGGCCCTTCACCGAGATATAAACCACGTTGACGTTGTGCGGCGTGTCGTGTGCGTGGTTTATGTGTCGTGATATCCGCTCCCGTCATTGCAGCACACGGGTGACCATGTCGATCAGGGCGCGTCGTTCCAGGCTCCAATCGATGGGCGTCCCGGTGATCATCTGCGCCAGCACCACACCCCGCAGCGCGGCCCAGATCACCTCGGCCACACCGGCATTCGCGGGATCCTCGGTGATCAGCCGGCCGAGCTGGCCGATCGCGGAGTTCATCTCGAGCAGATGGCGTCGCGAGGATTCGCCCGGGCCGCCGCGGGTGACCCGCAGAATCTCGAAGGCCGCCATCGAAGTCGGGCTGCTGTAACAGCTCCACGCGGTGTCGACGACGACTTCGATCCGCTCGCGCAGCGGCAGCTCGCTGACGTCCGCCGACGACAGGCTCTCGATCAGTCTGTCCACTCCGTCGTCGACCACGGCCATCAACAGGCCGTGGCGGTCGCCGAAGTGGTACTGGATGACCCCCCATGTCACGCCCGCGCGTTCGGCCACGTGCTTGGCGGTGGCGGCGGCGAAGCCCTCCTCCACGATGCAGCGGACCGTCTCGTCGATGATCTTCGCGCGGGTATCGTCGCCGCGTTTGCGCGGCGCGGTGGTCCGCCGGGTGGGACCGACCGGGCGCCCGGGTGTCTGGCCTGCGACAATGGACATTGTTGACTTTATAACATAGTCGAGTCTATTTTTGGGCGGTGAGCGGATCCCGATACGCGCCGTTGTCGCGCGAGCAGCTGACCGTCCTGGTTCCCGAGCTGCTTCTGATCGGGCACATGATCGACCGTTCCGGGATGGCCTGGTGCATCAATGCGTTCGGTCGCGAGGAGATGGTGCAGATCGCCATCGAGGAGTGGGCGGGCGCCAGCCCGATCTATACCAAGCGCATGCAGCGGGCGCTGAACTACGAGGGCGACGACGTGCCCACCATTTTCAAGGGACTGCAGCTCGACATCGGCGCCCCGCCGCAATTCATGGATTTCCGCTACACCATCCACGATCGCTGGCACGGCGAGTTTCAACTCGACCACTGCGGCGCCCTGCTCGACGTCGAGCCGATGGGCGAGGAGTACGTGTTCGGGATGTGCCACACCATCGAGGACCCCACGTTCGACGCCACCGCGGTGGCGACCAACCCGCGCGCGCAGATGCGCCCCATCCACCGGCCGCCGCGGGTTCCCGCGGATCGGCATCCGCACTGTGCGTGGACGGTGATCATCGACGAGTCCTATCCCGAGGCACAGAGCATTCCGGCGTTGGACATCGTCCGTCAAACCCACGCTGCGACATGGGAACTCGGCGCCATCGATCGATCCGACGAGGGTCAGTCGGACTACTCCGGTGCTCTGCTCTCCGACTTCGACTTCGCGGCGTTCTCGCACTCGGCACTGGTCCGGATGGCCGACGAGATCTGCCTGCAGATGCACCTGCTGTACCTGTCATTCGCGGTCGCGGTGCGGGCACGCGCCGCCGATGACGCCGAAGCCGTCTCCATCGGCACTCGCGGCCTGATCGGCCTGGCCGGGCTGGCAGCGGAGCGGATTCATCGCGCGCTCGGGTTACCCGACGGGGTCGACGGGGCGATGCGGGTTCTCGAGCTGCACCCGCTGCTGAACCCCGCCGGCTATGTCGTGGCGGAGACCGAGGCCAACCGCCTGGTCGTGCATGCCTCGCCGGCGCACGACGACAGCGCGTGGATATCGCTGTGCTCGCCCGAATCCGTGCAGCCGCTACAAGCGATCGCAACAGCCGTGAATCCGCGGCTCGCCGTTGAGGTTTGCGGCACACGGACCGACTGGACCGCGGAACTGGTTGAAACCGACACGCCCGCAGCCGAACTGCCAGAGGTATCGGTGGCGAAGGTCAGTCGCGGATCGTCATTCCAGTTCGAGCCGAGGCGTTCGCTGCCGCTGACCGTGGTCTGACTTCTCGCCCCTTGTCAAGGGGTTTTCGGTACCGCTTCGGTGACACAACCGCATCGACCGTATACCAATGGCATTGCAAGCCATCTGCTTTGAGCGTGTCCACGGCTAAGGTTAACGCTGGCCACCGACCCCTATAGACGAAAGTTTTCGATCTATGTACGACCCGCTCGGGTTGTCGATCGGGACCACAAACCTGGTCGCCGCCAGTAACGGAAGTCCACCGGTTTCGCACCGCGCTGTGCTCACGCTGTATCCGCACTGCGCGCCGAAAATCGGCCTGCCCGATGAGAATCCGCCCTTGGGCGAACCGGGCGTGCTCATGCGCGGCTTCGTGGAGCGCGTCGGTGACTCCGTGGCGCTCATCTCCACCGACGGGTCCGCCCACGACCCGGACCTGCTGTTGGTCGAGGCCCTGGACGCGATGGTGCTCGCCGCCGGTGCGGACGCGGCCTCCTCGGAGATCTCCATTGCCGTTCCGGCGTACTGGAAGCCGTCGACGGTGCAGGCGCTGCGCGACGGGCTACGAACGCATCTGGGCTTCGTCCGCAGCGGCATGGCGCCCCGGCTGGTCTCGGACACGATCGCGTCGTTGACGGCCGCGAACGCCGAGCTGTGCCTCGCGGCGACCGGCGTGGTCGGGCTGCTCGATTTCGGTGGCTCCGGCACGTCCGCGACATTGGTGAGCATCGCCGGCGATTTCGAACCCGTCAGTCCCACATTGCGTTACCAAGAGTTCTCCGGCGACGAGATCGACCAAGCGCTGCTGCTTCGGGTCTTCGAGGAACTCGGGCACGGCAGCGGTATCGACCCCGCCAGCACCGCGGCCGTCGGCCAGCTCGGCCTGCTCAGCGAGCAATGCCGCGTGGCCAAGGAGCGGCTATCCACCGACACGGTGACCGAATTCGCCGCCGAGCTCGGTGGCCGGCGATGCAGCATGCGGCTCACTCGCGACGAGTTGGGCGACCTGATACAGGATCGCCTGAGCGGTTTCATCTATGCGTTCGACGACATGCTGGCCCGGCAGGGCAAGAGCTGGACGGACCTCGCGGCGGTGGTCACCGTCGGTGGCGGCGCCAGCATTCCGCTTGTCACCGAGCGCCTTTCGGTGCATTCCCGCAGACCGGTCGTCACACCGTCGCAGCCGGCGGTCGCGGCCGCCGCCGGTGCTTTGATGCTGGCTTCCCGTGGTGAAGAACGGGAACTCCGCACGCGCACGTCCATCGGCCTGGTCACCGCCGCTGCCGGGGGCGACGTCACCGAACTCGCGGCCGGCGACGTGCTCGTGATCGATCACGACGCGATGACGGATCGCGAATTGGCGTGGTCTCAAACCGAATATCCCGGCGATGTGCGGTTGCCGTACACGCCGGCCGCCTACGACGAGGATGGCCCGTCCGGCTGGTCGATGCGTCTCAACGTCATCGAACCGCCTCCAGAACGAACCTGGCGGCGATTCCGGCTGTCCCAGTTGATCATTGGTCTCTCCGCCCTGGTGGCCATGACCGCGGTCGGCGGCGTGGCCTACTCGCTGACTGGTATCGAACACCGGCAGGCACCGCCGGCGCCCAGCGTCGCGCCGGTGCCGCCGGTCGTCAGCCCCCTGGTGCCGAGGCCGCTTCCCCCGCCGCCCACCGAGGTGCCGCCACCGCCCACCG
>NZ_JBNMQT010000013.1:0-137688 GCF_050205645.1 Mycobacterium heidelbergense | reverse complement strand
GTGGCTGCCGCCGGGCGCGCCGGGCAGCCACTGGGCCGGTGGCGATTCGCCCGGCCCGGCCGACGCGGGAATTCGGCGTGCCCGGCATTCCCACCCGGACGAGCCCCTGGACGGCTCGCGCGTCGAACACGAACTTTCCCAGCCGTACGGCGAGCCCGGTCGCCGCGCGCGCTCCCGGCATTCGGCGGAGTACCGCGACTTCGGCATCGGGAACTATGCGGCGACGAACGAGCCGCCGGCCACGCCGCCGCCACCACAAATGGCACCGCCACAACCGCCCGCGCACGCGCCGCGGCACGGGGGCACCGACCCGTCGGCCGAAGCGCAGCAGGGCACGGGCGAGGCACCGCCGTCGGGCGGCCACTCCGTCGCCGACCTGCTGGCGCGGCTGCAGGTGGAGCCGTCCGGTGGGGGCCGTCGGCGACGCCGGGAAGGCTGAGCTGAGGGCATCGTCACATTGGGGGCGGCCCAACCAATCGACTACAGTCTTAGTGACCGTCCGGTACCCAGTTGGGACTGGAACGAACGAAGAAATCAGTGAGGTCGTCTGCGATGGTGCAGTTCGACGGTTTGCGCCCGGCCAGGCTCAAGGTGGGGATCATCTCCGCGGGCCGGGTGGGCACCGCGCTGGGCGTCGCGCTGGAGCGCGCGGACCACGTCGTCGTGGCGTGCAGCGCCATTTCCCACGCGTCGCGGCAGCGGGCGCAGCGCCGGCTGCCCGATACCCCCGTGGTCTCGCCGCCGGATGTAGCGGCCGGTGCCGAGCTGCTGCTGTTGGCGGTTCCCGACAGCGAACTCGCCGGCCTGGTTTCCGGCCTGGCGGCGACGTCGGCGCTGCGGCCCGGCACGATCGTTGCGCACACGTCCGGCGCCAACGGCGTCGGCATCCTCGCGCCGCTGGCGCCGGACTGCATACCGCTGGCCATCCACCCGGCGATGACCTTCACCGGATCCGACGAGGACATCAGCAGGCTGCCCGACACCTGCTTCGGGATCACCGCGGCCGACGACGTCGGGTACGCGATCGGCCAATCCCTGGTCCTGGAGATGGGCGGCGAGCCGTTCTGCGTCCGCGAGGACGACCGCGTCCTCTACCACGCCGCGCTGGCCCATGCGGGAAACCACATCGTGGCCGTGCTCGCCGACGCGCTCGACGCGCTGCGCGCCGCGCTGCGCGGCAGCGAACTGCTTGGCCAACAAACCGTCGACGACCAACCGGGCGGCATCGCCGAACGCATCGTCGGGCCGCTGGCGCGGGCCGCGCTGGAGAACACCCTGCAACGCGGCCAGGCCGCGCTCACCGGACCGGTCGCGCGCGGCGATGCGGCCGCCGTCGCCCAGCACCTGGCCGCGCTGAACCGGGTGGACCCCGCGCTGGCCAACGCCTACCGGGTGAATGCGCTGCGCACCGCCCAGCGCGCCCACGCTCCCGCCGACGTCGTCGAGGTGCTGGCGCGATGAACCCGATGGCGCCGACCGCGTTCACGGCGGGCGAGCTCAACCTCTATTCGACGCCGCGCGACGTCACCGAGGTCAGTCGCGCGCTGCGCCACACCGGACGCCGGGTGATGCTGGTGCCGACCATGGGCGCGTTGCACGACGGGCACCTGGCCCTGGTGCGCGCCGCCAGGCGGGTGCCCGGCTCGGTGGTGGTCGTGTCGATCTTCGTCAATCCGCTGCAGTTCGGCGCCGGCGAAGATCTTGACGCGTATCCCCGCACGCTGGACGAGGACCTGGCGATGTTGCGCGGCGAAGGCGTCGAGATCGCGTTCGCGCCGACCGCTGCGGCGATGTATCCCGACGGCCTGCGCACCAGCGTGCAGCCGGGGCCACTGGCCGCCGAACTCGAGGGCGGCTCGCGGCCAACGCATTTCACCGGCGTGCTGACCGTCGTGTGCAAACTGCTGCAGATCGTGCGTCCCGACCGGGTCTTCTTCGGCGAGAAGGATTACCAACAGCTGGTCCTGATCCGGCAGATGGTGACCGACTTGAACCTCGACGTCGCGGTGGTCGGGGTGCCGACGGTGCGCGAAGGCGACGGGCTGGCGATGTCGTCGCGCAACCGCTACCTCGATCCTGCGCAGCGCGAACTGGCCGGCACGCTGTCGGCGGCACTGGTGGCCGCCGCGCACGCGGCGCCGATCGGCGCGCGGGCCGCGCTGGACGCCGCGCGCTCGGTGCTCGACGCCGTGCCCGCGATCGAGGTCGACTACCTGGAACTGCGCGACGCCGAGCTGGGCCCGCCGCAGGTCGGCCGGCCCGGACGCCTGCTGATCGCCGCCCGGTTGGGCGGCACCCGACTGCTGGACAACATTGCGATCGAAGTTGGAAATCTCGCCGGCACCGACGGGCCGGACGAACTCGCCCAATCACATTGGAGGAACTGATGTTTCGGACGATGCTGAAATCGAAGATTCACCGCGCCACGGTCACGCAGGCCGACCTGCACTACGTCGGTTCGGTGACCATCGACGCCGACTTGATGGACGCCGCGGACCTGCTCGAGGGCGAACAGGTAACCATCGTCGACATCGACAACGGCGCGCGGTTGGTCACCTACGCCATCACCGGCGAGCGGGGCTCCGGGGTGATCGGAATCAACGGCGCCGCAGCCCATCTCGTTCACCCCGGAGATCTGGTGATTCTGATCGCCTACGGGACCATGACGGACGCCGAGGCGCGTGACTACCGGCCGCGGATCGTCTTCGTCGACGCCGACAACAAGCCGATCGACCTCGGGCACGATCCGGCCTTCGTGCCGGATGACGCGGCCGAGCTACTCGATCCGCGAATGGGTGCACGGTAGCCGTGCTGCTGGCGATCGACGTCCGCAATACCCACACCGTTGTCGGGCTGCTGTCGGGCTCAAAGGAGCACGCAAAAGTCGTGCAGCAATGGCGTATTCGGACCGAATCCGAGGTCACCGCGGACGAATTGGCGCTGACCATCGACGGCCTGATCGGCGAGGATTCCGAGCGGCTCACCGGCGCCGTCGCCCTGTCCACCGTCCCGTCGGTGCTGCACGAGGTGCGGGTCATGCTCGACCAGTACTGGCCGTCGGTGCCGCACGTGCTTATCGAACCGGGGGTGCGCACCGGGATCCCGCTGCTGGTCGACAACCCCAAGGAAGTCGGCGCCGACCGAATCGTCAACTGCCTGGCGGCCTTTCACAAGTTCGGCCGGGCCGCCATCGTCGTCGACTTCGGATCGTCGATCTGCGTGGACGTGGTGTCGGCCAAGGGCGAGTTCTTGGGCGGGGCCATCGCACCCGGGGTACAGGTCTCGTCGGATGCCGCCGCGGCCCGCTCGGCCGCGCTGCGCCGGGTCGAGCTGACCGAGCCCCGGTCGGTGGTCGGCAAGAACACCGTGGAATGCATGCAGGCCGGTGCGGTGTTCGGCTTTGCCGGGTTGGTCGACGGCCTGGTCACGCGGATCCGGGCGGACGTGGACGGCTTTTCCGAGGACCTCGGCGACGACGTCGTGGTCGTGGCGACCGGGCACACCGCGCCGCTGCTGCTGCCCCAGCTGCACACCGTCAACCACTACGACGCGCACCTGACCCTGCAGGGCCTGCGACTGGTCTTCGAGCGCAACCGCGACGCGCAGCGCGGCCGGTTGAAGACGGCACGCTGAGCGCGCTCAACGCCTGTGCGTCCAGGGCGCCCTCGGCGCACACTGGTCGCCGTCAGCGCACACTCGAAGGCCCGTCATTTAAGCTGGCACGTCGTGAACTCTGCCGACGCAGCAGACCTTCCTGAGCAGTTCCGGATCCGCCGGGACAAGCGCGCTCGCCTACTGGCGGAGGGTCGCGAGCCCTACCCGGTGGCGATCGAACGCACCCACACCCTGGCGCAGGTGCGCGCCGATCATCCCGATCTGCCGATCGACACCGCGACCGACGACATCGTCGGTGTCGCGGGCCGGGTCATCTTCGCGCGCAACTCCGGAAAATTGTGTTTTGCGACACTCCAGGACGGCGACGGCGTCAGCCTGCAGGTGATGATCAGCCTGGACAAGGTGGGCCGCGAAGCGCTGGACGCGTGGAAGGCCGACGTCGACCTCGGCGACCTTGTCTACGTGCACGGCAATGTGATCAGCTCACGGCGCGGCGAACTGTCCGTACTGGCCGACTCCTGGCGGATGGCGGCCAAGTCGCTGCGGCCGCTGCCCGTCGCGCACAAGGAGATGAGCGAAGAGGCGCGGGTGCGGCAGCGCTACGTCGACCTGATCGTCCGCCCGCAGGCTCGCTCTGTCGCCCGCCAGCGGATCGCCGTCGTCCGCGCGATACGCGGCGCATTGGAACGGCGTGGGTTTCTCGAAGTCGAAACGCCTATGTTGCAGACACTGGCGGGCGGCGCGGCGGCGCGGCCGTTCATCACACATTCCAATGCTCTTGACATCGATCTGTACCTGCGGATCGCGCCGGAACTGTTCCTCAAGCGCTGCATCGTCGGTGGATTCGACCGTGTTTTCGAGCTAAATCGCGTGTTCAGAAACGAAGGTGCCGATTCCACGCATTCTCCGGAATTCTCCATGTTGGAGACCTATCAGACGTACGGAACGTATGACGATTCGGCAGTGGTCACCCGTGAGCTTATTCAAGAGGTAGCCGACGAGGCGATCGGCACCAGACAACTACCGTTGCCCGACGGCAGCGTCTACGACATAGACGGAGAATGGGCGTCCATACAAATGTATCCGTCGCTGTCGGCGGCACTCGGTGAAGAGATCACACCCGACACCACCTTGGATCGACTGCGCGCCATCGCCGATCGGCTCGGCGTCGAGATTCCCGACAATCGCGGCTACGGCCACGGCAAGCTCGTCGAGGAACTGTGGGAGCACGCGGTGGGCAACGCCCTCACCGCTCCCACCTTCGTCAAGGATTTCCCAGTCGAGACAACACCTTTGACGCGTCAGCACCGTAGCATCCCGGGCGTCACCGAGAAGTGGGACCTCTACGTGCACGGGGTCGAACTGGCCACCGGCTATTCCGAATTGACCGACCCGATCGTGCAGCGCGAGAGGTTCGCCGAGCAAGCCCGCGCCGCGGCCGCCGGCGACGAGGAGGCCATGGCGCTCGACGAAGACTTTCTCGCCGCACTGGAGTACGGGATGCCGCCCTGCACCGGAACCGGAATGGGTATCGATCGGTTGTTGATGTGTTTGACCGGACTGTCAATTAGGGAGACAGTTTTGTTCCCGATTGTTCGTCCGCACTGAAGTTCAACTGTGCGTCGTGCTTCCGGATTGAGTATGCTGCGTTCCTATGGCAGATTGATGGCGGGGATCTATCCAATCTGCTCAGCAACTGCTCAAGAAGAAATGCGAGGGTAATCTGATGGCGAAGAAAGTGACCGTCACCTTGGTCGATGATTTCGACGGTGCGGGCGCGGCCGACGAAACAGTCGAATTCGGGCTCGATGGGGTGACGTATGAGATTGACCTTTCTTCCAAGAATGCGGCAAAACTTCGCAGTGATCTGAAGCAGTGGGTAGCGGCCGGCCGCCGCGTGGGCGGTCGCCGTCGCGGCCGTTCCGGTTCCGGCCGCGGCCGTGGCGCGATCGACCGCGAGCAGAGCGCGGCGATCCGCGAGTGGGCCCGTCGCAACGGGCACAACGTGTCCACGCGGGGCCGCATCCCCGCCGACGTCATCGACGCCTTCCACGCGGCAACCTAGAAACGCAGTCCTCACCGGCGCCCGGCCGCAACCGCCGGGCGCCGGTTTCTTTCGCTGGTGGCGAAACGATCGCACGGGGGTTGGCGGAAACGATTTGGCGGTTTGCCGCGTTTCCTCAGTTACCGCTGTGTCGGCGGCGGGGAGATCGCCGGTAAAGGCCACGCGACCCCCGAACCGCGGGGAACCGCAAGGTTAGGAACCCTGGCAGGCCGACCATTACAGTGGATGGCAGGTACGCGAGTCCGGCTCCCACTGGCCGGAACTGAGGCTGTACCGAGGTGAGGGAGAGCAGGTAACCCGATGTTCGAAAGATTTACCGACCGTGCCCGCAGGGTCGTCGTCCTGGCGCAAGAAGAGGCCCGGATGCTCAACCACAACTACATCGGCACCGAGCACATCCTGCTGGGTTTGATTCACGAAGGCGAAGGCGTCGCAGCGAAGTCGCTGGAATCGCTGGGCATCTCGCTCGAGGGCGTCCGCAGCCAGGTCGAGGAGATCATCGGCCAGGGCCAGCAGGCGCCGTCCGGACACATCCCGTTCACCCCGCGCGCCAAGAAGGTTCTCGAGCTGAGCTTGCGCGAGGCGCTGCAGCTCGGCCACAACTACATCGGCACCGAGCACATTTTGCTGGGACTGATTCGTGAGGGCGAGGGCGTGGCCGCCCAGGTGCTGGTCAAGCTCGGCGCCGAGCTGACCCGGGTGCGCCAGCAGGTGATCCAGCTGCTGAGCGGCTACCAGGGCAAGGAGGCGGCCGAAGCCGGAACCGGTGGCCGCGGCGGCGAATCCGGCAGCCCGTCCACCTCGCTGGTCCTCGATCAGTTCGGCCGCAACCTGACGGCCGCCGCGATGGAGGGCAAGCTCGACCCCGTCATCGGCCGCGAGAAGGAAATCGAGCGGGTGATGCAGGTGCTGTCCCGGCGCACCAAGAACAACCCGGTGCTGATCGGCGAGCCCGGCGTCGGCAAGACCGCCGTCGTCGAGGGCCTGGCGCAGGCCATCGTGCACGGCGAAGTTCCCGAGACGCTGAAGGACAAGCAGCTCTACACACTGGACCTGGGTTCGCTGGTCGCCGGCTCGCGCTACCGCGGTGACTTCGAGGAACGCCTGAAGAAGGTCCTCAAGGAGATCAACACCCGCGGCGACATCATCCTGTTCATCGACGAGCTGCACACCCTGGTGGGTGCCGGTGCCGCCGAGGGCGCGATCGACGCGGCCAGCATCCTCAAGCCCAAGCTGGCCCGCGGCGAGCTGCAGACGATCGGCGCCACCACGCTCGACGAGTACCGCAAGTACATCGAGAAGGACGCCGCGCTGGAGCGCCGCTTCCAGCCGGTGCAGGTGGGCGAGCCGACGGTGGAGCACACCATCGAGATCCTCAAGGGTCTGCGCGACCGCTACGAGGCACACCACCGGGTGTCGATCACCGATTCGGCGATGGTGGCCGCCGCCACCCTGGCCGACCGCTACATCAACGACCGGTTCCTGCCGGACAAGGCGATCGACCTGATCGACGAGGCGGGTGCACGGATGCGGATCCGCCGGATGACCGCGCCGCCGGACCTGCGCGAGTTCGACGAGAAGATCGCCGAGGCCCGCCGCGAGAAGGAATCGGCGATCGACGCCCAGGACTTCGAGAAGGCGGCCAGCTTGCGCGACCGCGAGAAGACCTTGGTGGCCCAGCGGGCCGAACGCGAAAAGCAGTGGCGCTCAGGCGATCTCGACGTGGTTGCCGAGGTCGACGACGAGCAGATCGCCGAGGTGCTGGGCAACTGGACCGGCATCCCGGTGTTCAAGCTCACCGAGGCCGAGACCACCCGGTTGCTGCGCATGGAGGACGAGATCCACAAGCGGATCATCGGCCAGGAGGACGCGGTCAAGGCCGTGTCGAAGGCGATCCGCCGCACCCGCGCCGGGCTGAAAGACCCCAAGCGCCCGTCGGGTTCGTTCATCTTCGCCGGCCCGTCCGGTGTCGGTAAGACCGAGCTGTCCAAGGCGCTGGCCAACTTCCTGTTCGGCGACGACGACGCGCTCATCCAGATCGACATGGGCGAGTTCCACGACCGCTTCACCGCGTCGCGGCTGTTCGGCGCCCCGCCGGGGTACGTCGGCTACGAAGAGGGCGGCCAGCTCACCGAGAAGGTGCGGCGCAAGCCGTTCTCCGTGGTGCTGTTCGACGAGATCGAGAAGGCGCACCAGGAGATCTACAACAGCCTGCTGCAGGTGCTCGAGGACGGACGGCTCACCGACGGCCAGGGCCGCACGGTGGACTTCAAGAACACGGTGCTGATCTTCACGTCCAACCTCGGCACCTCCGACATCTCCAAGCCGGTGGGCCTGGGCTTTACCCAGGGCGGTGGCGAGAACGACTACGAGCGGATGAAGCAGAAGGTCAACGACGAGCTGAAGAAGCACTTCCGGCCGGAGTTCCTCAACCGCATCGACGACATCATCGTCTTCCACCAGCTGACCCGCGAGGAGATCATCCGGATGGTCGACTTGATGATCGGCCGGGTCGCCACGCAGCTCAAGAGCAAGGACATGGCGATGGAGCTGACCGACAAGGCCAAGGCGTTGCTGGCCAAGCGCGGCTTCGACCCGGTGCTGGGTGCTCGCCCGCTGCGGCGCACCATCCAGCGCGAGATCGAGGACCAGCTGTCCGAGAAGATCCTCTTCGAAGAGGTCGGGCCCGGGCAGATCGTCACCGTCGACGTCGACAACTGGGACGGCGAAAGCGCGGGCGAGGACGCGAAGTTCACGTTCACCGGAACCCGCAAGCCGCCGCCCGAGCCGGAGCTGCAGAAAGCCGGAGCGCACGCCGCGCCCGACACGCCGTAGCCATAGCGCAAACGGGTGGTTAGTCTCTGACGGGACTAGCCACCCGTTTCGGTTGTAAGGGGCCCGCCTGTGCTGATCGTGACCACCAACGACCTACCGGGCTGGGAAATCCAACGCGTATGCGGCGAGGTCTTCGGCCTGACTGTTCGATCCCGAAACGCGTTCTCGCAAATGGGCGCGGGCTTCAAGGCCATGTTCGGCGGCGAGCTGGCCGGCATGACCAAGAACCTCGCCGAGAGCCGCAACGAGGCGATGGGCCGGCTGATCGCCGAGGCGCGCAATCGCGGCGGCAACGCGATCGTCGCGATGCGCTTCGACACCACCGAGATCGGCGACGTGTGGACGGAGATCTGCGCCTACGGCACCGCGGTCCAGGCGGTGCCGATCACCGATGCGGCGAAGTACACGGCGAATCAGCTCGGCTACGGGGCCGCGCCCCCGCAGCAATGACGGCGGTTTACACTGTCGCTTGCCAAACGAGTGACGGAATCCGGTGAAAGTCCGAAACGGTCGCGCCACTGTGAAAGTCAGACCCGAAGCTCGTCGGACCTAAGCGGGACGCGATATCCCCAGAAGGAGTCAACTGTGTCCGATTCCACCGACATCCGGTCGATTGATTTATCGGCGGCAAGCGCCGCGCTGTGGCTGGCGGCGACCGTCTTCCTGGCGCTCTTGGCGCTCTACTTCGTCGGCGTCGATCAGGGCGCGGTGTCGCTGTTCGGCAGCGACTCCCACGTGCACGAGTTTGTGCACGACGCGCGGCATCTGCTCGGCTTCCCCTGCCACTGACGGCTCCTCGTGGAGAAGCGTCTGATCGCGCGCGGTCTCTTGGCCGGCGCGCTTGCCGCGGTGCTCGCGTTCCTCTTCGGCCGCCTGTGCGCCGAGCCCGTCATCGGCCGTGCGATCGCCTTTGAGGACGGCCGAACCGATGCCGAGCACGCGCACGGCGTGCACGAGCACGGCGCCGAGTTGTTCACCCGCGCGGTGCAGGCAAACGCCGGATTGGGTTTCGGCGTGCTGATTTTCGGCGTTGCGATGGGCGCATTGTTCGCCGCGCTGTTCTGCGTTGTCGCGACCCGCGCGAGAGGCATTGGGCCACAGTCGCTTTCGTTGCTGCTGGCCGCGGCCGCCTTCGCCGCGGTCTACCTGGTGCCGTTCGTGAAGTACCCGCCGAATCCGCCCTCCGTCGGGCAGGCGGACACGATCGGGGCGCGCACCGGCTGGTATCTGGTGGCGGTGCTGGTGTCGGTGCTGCTGGCGATCGCGGGGGTGTGGTTGGCCAGCCGGCTCACCGCCCGGCTGGGCACGCCGAACGGCTGGCTGCTCGCCGCCGGCGCCTACCTGGTGACGATCACGGTGGTGATGGTGTTGCTGCCGGCCGTGGACGAGACGCCCCAGCCGTTGCGTGACGCCTCGGGCGCGATCCTCTATCCCGGCTTTCCCGCCGATGATCTCTACGAGTTCCGGTTGGTTTCGCTGGGCACGCAGGCGGTGCTGTGGGCGACCATCGGCGTGGCGTTTGCGACGCTGGCGGGGCGGCTGCTGGGGGAGCGCGTCCGCAGCGCGTCGAGCACGGCGGCGTGACCGAGGTCGTCAGGCTGACCCTGGTCTCGCACGCGATGACCGACGCGATGGCGGCCGGGCGTTTTCCCGCCGACGAGCCGCTCAACGACACCGGGCGCCGCCTTCTCGAAAGCGTTGCCGCACTTGCGATCGCCCGCGATACGCGCCAGCTCACCGCGCCCGAGCGGCGGGCCCGCCAAACAGCGCAGTTGCTGGGCTTGCAAGCCACGACGGAGCCGCGGTTGGGCGATCTCGACTGCGGGCGGTGGCGCGGCGAGGCACTGGCGAACATCGGGCCCGCAGACGTCGAGGCGTGGCTGGGCGACCCGGCCCGTGCCCCGCACGGCGGCGAGTCGATAGCCGACCTGATCGCGCGGGTGCACGGCTGGCTGGGCTCCCTGACGGGGGACATGTCGCGCGCCGTGGCGGTGACACATCCGGCGGTGATCCGGGCGGCGATCCTGCTGGCCCTCGATGCGCAGGCGAAATCGTTCTGGCGCATCGACATTGCGCCGCTCAGCCAAACCGTTCTGCACTTCCGGGACGGCCGCTGGACGCTGCGGTTGTGAGGGTTATCGCGGTGCGATCAGCGCGAAGACCTGCTTGGCCACCTGCAAGAACCAGCCGGTCGCGGTCGGGCCATGATCGCGGGGCCAGTTCAACTGGAAGCTGACCACCCACGGCTGCCCTGTCTTGTCGACGGCGTACCAGCTGAACGTCAGGTCACCCGGTAGGCCGCCGGCCTTCGCGCCGATGTACGGCCAGACGTTGCGGTCGAGCTGGATACCCGATACGGCGGAAAGGATCTGCCTTACCGGGGCGGCCGCGCCCACGGCGTCGGCCTGCAGCGCCGCGTGGACTCGGCAGATGTCCTCCGCGTTGCCGTACCACTCCGCGCCGTAGCTGGAGGCCGGGGTGTGGGCGCGGTTGGGATCGGGTTGATAGGGAGCCGAATTCGCCTGCGTGAGCAGTCGAGCCCGGTCGTCCGGTGAACCCTGCTTCCACTGGTTGCGCAAATCAGGCTGGCCCCAGCCGACCGAGAACAGCTCGTACATAGTGGGGAAAGGCGTCATGCTTCCCGGATCGTGGTGGCCGGCCGTGGCGAGCGCTTCCTCGATCGCGCGCGTGCCCATCCGCCCGATCAGCAAGTCGGTCGCCATGTTGTCGCTGGTCGCGATCATCTTCTCGGCGGCCGTGCGAACCGAAACATGTGCTCCCGGAGGCAATTCCAAGCCCGAAGAACCGACGGCCCTGCTCTTGTCCGTGACCGTCAGCTGGTCATCCCACGACACCGTGCCGTTTTTCACGGCACCCGCCAGGGCGTGCAGCACGTACAACTTGAAAATCGATGCCAGCGGCAGGGATTCGCGGGTGTTGGTGCCCTGCACCGGGTCGCAGCGACCGTTGTCGACTTTGGAGACCTCGTAGGAGTAGCGGGCACCGGTCTTGCTCAACACCGCGTCGACGTCGTGCCATGACGTGACCGTCGGGGGTTGTGTCTCGAGGTCGAACCGGTCGACACGCCCGTCGTCGTCGGTGTGGATCCGGATGTCTTGTCGCGCACCGTAAGAGGAGATGAGATGCAGCGTGGCAACGCTCGCGCCGATGTCGACGCCCCCGAGGGTGAAGGGGCGATCCCACCACAACCCCTCCATCGTGGTTTCCACCGACTCGACCTTGTCGGGCGCGGCGAGTGTGCGCACACCGACCGGGCCGATGGGCCAGTCGGAGTTCAGCATGTCCAACGTCTGCTGCGCACGGATACCGGGGGGAGTCCGGGTGTCGATCTGCCGTCCCGGGTTCGCCGCGTTCGCCTGCGGCGAGGGTGAGGGCGCGCAACCCGGCGCCAGGGTGACCACCAGTGCTGCGGCGGCGCTCACCGCCGCCGCCCGGCGCCGCGCGGATGGCCGCTTGCTAGCCGGTCTTGTCGTTGGCGGCAACGTCCAGCACAACCTCGAATTCCAGCAGTGTCGCGCCTGTCGCCACGGGGTTGGCCCGGTGGCCGGCGTGGGCTTCGATGGCAGGCCCTTTCGCCCACGCCTGGAATGCTTCATCGGACTCCCAGTGTGTCACCACGAAGTAGCGGTCCTCACCCTTGACCGGACGCAGCAGCTGAAAGCCGAGGAAACCGGGCTGGTTCTCCACCGCGTGCGCGCGATGGGCGAACCGCTTCTCCAGCTCGGGGCCAGCGTCGGCGGGTACTTCGATTGCGTTGATCTTCACCACTGGCATTCCGCTAGGCTACCGCGGCCCCTCGCCCGTCGAACTCGAGGGCGGGACACGCAAGATGGTCTCATGCCCGGCGATCTGCTGACCTGCCACGGCGGCCAAGGCGCACCGTTGGTACTGGTGCATGGCCTGATGGGCCGGGGCACCACCTGGTCGCGCCAGCTGCCGTGGCTGACCCGTTTGGGCACCGTGTACACCTACGATGCGCCGTGGCACCGCGGCCGCGACGTCGACGATCCGTTTCCGATCAGCACCGAGCGGTTCGTGGCCGATCTCGGCGACGCGGTGAGCGGGTTGGGTGTACCGGCCAGGATGGTCGGGCACTCGATGGGTGCCCTGCACTCGTGGTGTCTGGCCGCGCAGTGTCCGGATTTGGTCTCGGCGTTGGTGGTCGAGGACATGGCCCCTGACTTCCGCGGCCGCACCACCGGCCCCTGGGAGCCCTGGCTGCACGCCCTCCCGGTCGAATTCGGTTCCGCGCAGGAAGTATTCGATGAATTCGGACCCATTGCGGGGCAGTATTTCCTGGACGCCTTCGATCGCACCCCAACCGGTTGGCGGTTGCACGGCCACACGTCGCGATGGATACAGATCGCCGCCGAGTGGGGCACCCGGGACTACTGGTCGCAGTGGCAGGCCGTGCGGGCGCCGGCGCTGCTCATCGAGGCCGGCAACTCGGTAACGCCGCGCGGCCAGATGCGCGCGATGACCCAAACCGATTCCGCGACAACGTATTTGGCGGTACCGCAGGCCGGCCATCTGATCCACGACGAAGCGCCGCGGGCATACCGCGAGGCGGTCGAGTCGTTCTTCGCCCGACTCGCCTCTTGACCCCGCTACCCTTCGCCGGCCAACGCGAAGCGGCCGTCGAGCGTCCGCGTTACCAGCCCGTCGGCGAGTAGCGAGTCCAGCGCCCGGTCGCGCTGACCGCAATCGGTCAGCCACGCCACGTCCAGCTGGGCGCGTGTGACCGGGGAATCGTTGGCCCGCAACACATCCAGCAACCGTCCGCGGACCTGACGGTCCGTTCCGGCGTAGGTTTGGACGCGGCGCGCGGGCCCCTGCGCCGGCGGGTATCCGGCATGCCGCCACGCGCACCGATCGAGGGGACACAGCCCGCATCGCGGGCTGCGCGCGGTGCACACCGTCGCACCCAATTCCATCAGCGCCACCGAAAACTTCGGCGCCGTGTCGTCGCGCGGCAGCAGCGCCGCGACGTCGGCGTGGTCGCGCGCCGCGGCTGGCGCGCCCGCATCGGCCAGGCCGTGTACGGCGCGGGCCACCACCCGTCGCACATTGGTGTCCACCACCGGTACCGCCTGCCGATAGGCGAAGCAGGCCACGGCGCGTGCGGTGTAGCTGCCGATACCGGGCAGCGTCAGCAGTGTTTCGACGTCGTCGGGAACCACGTCGCCGTGGTCACGGGCGATGACCGTGGCGCATTCGTGCAGCCGCTTGGCCCGCCTCGGATAGCCCAGCTTTCCCCAGGCGCGCAGCACGTCGGCCGCGCTGGCCGCCGCCGTGGCCGATGCGGTGGGCCAGCGTTGCACCCAATCCGGCCAGATCGCGAGCACCCGGGCCACCGGCGTCTGCTGCAGCATGAACTCGCTGACCAGAATCTGCCACGCGCTGACACCGGGCTCGCGCCAGGGCAGGTCGCGGCGCGACCGGTCGTACCAGTCGAGGAGTTCCTCCGGCGGGACGTTCATTCGCTTGTGCGGCATGATGTGTGCCATGCCCAACACCAGCCCGGTAACCGCGTGGAAAGCACTCAAAGAGGGTAACGAGCGATTCGTCGCGGGCGAGCCCGCGCATCCCAGCCAGAGCGTCGAACACCGGGCCAGCCTGGCCGCGGGCCAGACGCCCACCGCGGTGATATTCGGCTGCGCGGACAGCCGGGTGGCCGCCGAGCTGATCTTCGATCAGGGCCTGGGCGACGCGTTCGTGGTCCGCACCGCCGGGCAGGCCATCGATTCGGCGGTCCTGGGCTCCATCGAGTACGCGGTGACGGTGCTCGACGTGCCGCTCATCGTCATCCTCGGCCATGACAGCTGCGGTGCGGTGAAGGCGGCGATCGGCGCGATCGACGACGGTGCGATACCGGCCGGTTTCGTCCGCGACGTGGTGGAACGGGTCGCGCCGTCGATCCTGATGGGCCGCCGCGACGGGTTGAGCCGGGTCGACGAGTTCGAGGAACGCCACGTGCGCGAAACGGTGGCCCAGCTGATGGCCCGTTCGGCGGCCGTCGCGGAGCGGGTGGCGGCGGGGACGCTGGCAATAGCGGGTGTCACCTATCACCTGGCCGACGGGCGCGCGGTCCTGGTCGACCACGTGGGCGATATCGGCGAATAACGGGCCACTTTGGGCCCGGCGGGGCGGCTTCTTACACGCCGGCCGTCCAGCTAACATCGCGACACGCCGAGGCGGGTCGGGCAAAACCACGTGACCTGGCCCTACGGTGTGAATGTGCTGGATCTGGAACCGCGTGGCCCGCTACCGACCGAGATCTATTGGCGGCGCCGGGGCCTGGCCCTGGGCATCGCGGTAGTAGTGATCGGGATCGTCGTCGCCACCGTCATCGCCTTCATGAGCAACAACGCGGGTGCAAAACCCGCCAACGCCGACAAGCCCAACTCCGCGCAAAGCAAGCCGGGATCGCCCGCACCCCAGGCGCCCCCGCCGGCGGCGCCGGAAGGGCCCGCCCCGGCGCCTGCGCCGCAGGGCCAAAACCCGGAGTCGCCGACACCGACCGCCGCCGTGCAGCCGCCGCCGGTGCTGAAGGAGGGCGATGACTGCCCCGATTCGACGCTGGCCGTCAAGGGGCTGACTAACGCTCCCCAATATTTCATTGGTGACCAGCCGAAATTCACCATGGTCGTCACCAACATCGGGCTGGTGTCCTGCAAGCGCGACGTCGGGGCCGCGGTGCTGGCGGCGTATGTGTACTCGCTGGACAACAAGCGCCTGTGGTCCAACCTGGACTGCGCGCCGTCCAACGAAACCCTGGTCAAGACCTTCACCCCGGGGGAACAGGTGACGACCGCGGTCACCTGGACCGGGATGGGTTCGGCGCCGCATTGCCCGCTGCCGCGGCCGGGGATCGGGCCGGGTACCTACAACCTCGTGGTGCAGCTGGGCAATCTGCGCTCGCTGCCGGTGCCGTTCATCCTCAACCAGCCGCCGGCGCCGCCGGGTCCGGTGCCGGGTCAGCCGGCAGTGCCGCAGCCCGAGGCGCCGCCTGGCGTTCCCCCGGGCCCCGCTCCCACGGGATAACCGAGCTCAGCTCAGGGGGTCGGCGATCGTCGACTCCGCCAGGTGGGACAACCCCTCCCGCACGTGGCGGGCCCACATCGTGCCGATGCCGTCGACCGATTGCAGGTCGTTGGCGCTGGCCGCCAGCAGGCCCTGCAGCGTCCCGAACGCCCTGACCAACAAATCCACGTGGGCGAACTGCAGCCGTGGGATACCGGCCATCGCGCGATAGCCGCGCGGGCTCAGCGCCGAGTCCTGCGCCTCGGCGGTCGTCGGATACCCGAAAACCTTTGCCAGCGAAGTGAAGTCGAGCAGCTCGGTGTCCGACAGGGCGTCCAGCTCGCCGAGGGTGGCGGTGATTTGCGCTTCGGACAGCGGTTCGGGGCTGGCGTGATAGTCGCGCACGATCAGTTCGCGGGCGATGTCGTTGCCGCCCAGCAGCTCCTCGAGCTGCAGCCGCAGCTGGCGCCCGTCGGTGCCGAGCTCGACGCAGTCGTAGTCGATCGCGAGGCCGATCCGCCGGACCAGCTCCAGCCGCTGCACCACCGTCATCGCGTCGCGCAGCGTGACGAAGTCCTCGATTTCGGCCCGCGACAGCTGCCTGCTGACCTCGTCGAGCCGGGCCTTGTAGCGTTCCAGGGTCGCGATGGCCTGATTGGCCCGCGACAGGATCGTGGCCGAGTCCGCGACGACGTGCCGTTCGCCGGCGACGTAGACGGTGACGATGTTCATCGAGTGGCTGACCGAGATCACCGGGTGGCCGGTCTGGATGGCGGCCCGTTCGGCGGAGCGGTGCCGGGTTCCCGATTCGTCGGTCGGGATGGACGGATCGGGGACCAACTGCACGTTGGCGCGCACGATGCGGCTGCCGTCGGTGGACAGCACGACGGCGCCGTCCATCTTCGCCAGCTCGCGCAGCCGGGTCGGCGCGTACCGGACGTCCAGGGCGAAGCCGCCGTCGCAGATGGCCTCGACGTTCTCGTCGTTGCCGAGCACGATCAGCGCACCGGTGCGGCCGCGCAGGATGCGCTCGAGGCCGTCCCGGAGCCCGGTGCCGGGCGCCAGCCTGGCGATGGTCTCACGCAGGGTCGGACGGGTCACAGCGTGCATTCTGCGGCCCGATTGGGCGCTGCGTCTAGCCACTTCTAGCCACTGAGTCCCGGAACCGCGTTGCCGCGGTGGTCGCCGATGTCGACCATGTGCTCCAGCGCGGCGCCGATGGTGGGTGCGCGCAGCGCCCGCATGCCCGGCGGCACGATCTCGCGTCGCGGGTCGTCGCCGTCCGGGATCAGCGCGATGTTGAAGCCCTGGCGCGCGGCTTCGGTCAGTCGCCGTTCCATGCCGCTGACGCGGCGCAGGTCGCCCGCCAGGCCCACCTCGCCGATCATCACCGCCGTCGTGGGCAGCGGTAGCTTCGCGTACGCCGAGGCCAGCGCCACCGCGACGGCCAGGTCGGACGACGGATCGGTCAGCCGCATGCCGCCCACGGTGGACAGGTAGATGTCGTTGACGGCGATGGTCAGCCTGGCGTGCTTTTCCAGCACGGCCGCGATCATCGCCGCCCGCGCGTGGTCGATGCCGCTGACGGCGCGGCGCGGCGAACCGCCGGACGGCGTCGCCAGCAGCGCCTGGACCTCGCCGATGAGCGGTCGCTTGCCGTCCAGCGTGACGGTGATCGCAGTGCCGGCGACCGGCGCGGGCCGCTGATCCAAGAACAGGTTCGACGGGTCGGCCACGCCTTCAATGCCGTTGTCGTGCAACATGAAACAGCCGACTTCGTCGGCAGCACCGAACCGGTTCTTGATCCCGCGAACCATCCGCAGCGTCCCGTTGCGGTCGCCCTCGAAATGCAGCACCACGTCGACGAGGTGTTCGAGTGAGCGCGGCCCGGCGATGGCCCCGTCCTTGGTGACGTGGCCGACGAGGATCAGAGCGATGTCACTGGCCTTCGCGGCGGCGGTCAGCCGGGCGGTGACCGCGCGCACCTGCGTAACGCCCCCGGCGACGCCGTCGGCCTCGGTGGTGGACATGGTCTGCACCGAGTCGACGATGACCAGCGCGGGCTTCACCGTCGCGATGTGGTCGAGCACGGTGTGCAGATCGGATTCGGTGGCCAGGTAGAGCTCGTCGCCGCCGCAGCCGATCCGGTCGGCGCGCAGCCGGATCTGGCCGGCGGACTCCTCGCCGGAGATGTACAGCGCGCGCTTGCCGGACTGCGCCCAGCGATGGGCGACCTTGAGCAACAGCGTCGACTTACCCACGCCCGGATCGCCCGCCAGCAGCGTCACCGAGCCCGGCACCACACCGCCGCCCAGGACGCGGTCGAGTTCATCCACGCCCGTCGACCGGTGCCGACTGACGTTGGGCGCAATGGAATTGATCGGAACGGCTTGCGAGCTCGAGCCCGAACCCAGGCCCACGCGACGGCCGTTACCGCCGACCGCGCTGAGCACCGCTACCTCGTCGACCGTGCCCCACGTGCCGCACTCCAGGCAGCGACCCACCCACTTGGCGGTGACATGCCGGCATTCCGAACAGCGGTATTGCGAGCGCACGATTGCCACGCCATGACGGTATCGGGCCGGACCGACAAGCCCGGCTGCACAGAACGGCGAGTCTTGCCTCAGGCGGGCTGTGGCCCCAGCCCGGCCGAGATCGGCACCAGCACGCTGGCCTGCCCGGCCTTCTCGAAGTTGAAGGTGAAGTTGTAGGTGAGGCCGTTGGTGATGGGCTTGGCGAGGGCGACGGTCGCCTTGGCGGCATTGCTGGAACCGAGGGGTCCCGGCGCCACCTTCGCGCCTTCGGGCGTACCGATGAACAGCATCCCGCCGGCGGGCAACCGCGCGTCGCCGCTGACCGTCACCGTCCCGATGTCGCTTGTCACGCCCACCAGCCGGTCCGCGACGTCCGGCGACTGATTGACGGCGACCAGCACCAGGTCCACCGTTCGGCCCGGCTGAAGGTAGTCGCCGGTCTGCACCGCCTGCATGCGGATGTCGCGCAGCGCCACGTTGTTGATCGTGACTTTGTTGCCGTTGACGGCGGGCTCCTGGGTGGCCATCTGCGAGATCTGCCCGGCGCCGCAACCCGTGAGCGCGACGGCGATCAAGGCGACCAGGCCGATCTTGAAGCGGTTCACTCATTGCCTCCTGCGGGGCCTCGCGCCGTCGTACGGCCGTTCCATCGTGCAACTATGCACAGTAGTAGGAAGGCCATCGGAGCGGTAGCGCAGGGCACCAGACCAGGGCCGCAGGGGTCCGGACGGGGTCCCCGGACAGGTCAGGTGAGGACGTTGGTACTGTGTTCCAGTGCACGTTCTTCTCCGCCTGTCAACCCCTAATCTGCACGTGTTGTGCCCCTGACCTGCACCGTTGTTCCGCATGCGTCGGCCCGCCGTGCTAGCATGAAGTAACGAAAGGGGCTCCAATCAGATGATCTTCAAGGTCGGCGACACCGTTGTCTATCCACACCACGGTGCTGCGTTAGTCGAGGCGATAGAAACCCGAACCATCAAAGGGGAGCAAAAAGAGTATCTCGTCTTGAAAGTGGCGCAGGGCGACCTGACCGTTCGAGTACCCGCCGAAAACGCTGAGTACGTCGGTGTCCGCGACGTCGTCGGCCAAGAAGGCCTCGACAAGGTTTTCCAGGTGCTGCGCGCTCCCCACACCGAAGAGCCCACCAACTGGTCGCGCCGCTACAAGGCGAACCTGGAAAAGCTCGCCTCCGGTGACGTCAACAAGGTGGCCGAGGTAGTGCGCGATCTGTGGCGTCGCGACCAGGAGCGCGGTTTGTCCGCGGGCGAGAAGCGCATGCTGGCCAAGGCCCGCCAGATTCTGGTCGGCGAGTTGGCGCTGGCCGAGAGCACCGACGACGCCAAGGCGGAAACCATCCTCGACGAGGTTCTGGCCGCCGCTTCCTGAAGGCCCTGAGCTCTGGTGGTCGGGGGCACAGTTGTCGCAGTGGTCCCGGCCGCGGGATTGGGGGAGCGGCTGCGGGCCGGCATTCCGAAAGCATTCTGCGAGCTCGATGGCCGCACCTTGCTCGAATGGGCCGTCTCGGGCCTGCTGAAGTCGGGCGTCGTCAATCACGTCGTCGCGGCGGTGCCCGCCGATCGCATCGAACAGGCCAAGCAAGTCCTGGGCAACCAGGCCACCACCGTGGTGGCCGGCGGGGCCGGGCGCACCGATTCGGTCAGCCTGGCATTGTCAGCGCTGCCCGGCCAGCCGGAATTCGTGCTCGTCCACGACGCCGCGCGGGCGCTGACGCCACCGGAACTGATCGTGCGGGTGGTCGAGGCGTTGCGGTCGGGCCACGCCGCCGTCGTGCCCGCGCTGCCCCTGTCTGACACCATCAAGGCCGTGGATGCCAACGGGGTGGTGCTCGGCACGCCGGAGCGGGCCGGCCTGCGCGCCGTGCAAACCCCGCAGGGCTTCGCCACCGACCTGCTGCTGCGCGCCTACCAGCGCGCGGGTACATCCGAATTCACCGACGATGCGTCCCTCGTCGAGCAGCTCGGCGGCCAGGTCCAGGTGGTCGACGGCGACCCGCTGGCCTTCAAGATCACCACCCAGCTGGATCTACTGCTGGCCGAAGCGATCGTGCACCGGTGAGCGATCTGCCGAGGGTCGGGCTGGGTACCGACGTGCACCCGATCGAACCGGGTCGGCCCTGTTGGCTGGTGGGGCTGCTGTTTGCCGGCGCCGACGGTTGTGCCGGCCATTCCGACGGCGACGTCGGGGCTCACGCGCTGTGCGACGCCGTGTTGTCGGCCGCGGGGCTGGGTGATATCGGCGGCGTCTTCGGCATCGACGATCCGCGCTGGAAAGGCGTCAGCGGCGCCGACATGTTGCGCCACGTCGTCGATTTGATCGCGCAGCACGGCTACCGGGTGGGAAACGCCGCCGTGCAGGTGATCGGCAACCGGCCGAAGATCGGCCCGCGCCGCGCCGAGGCGCAGGAGGCGCTGTCGGGTCTGCTGCGTGCGCCGGTCTCCGTGTCGGCCACGACGACCGACGGGCTGGGCCTGACCGGGCGCGGCGAGGGCCTGGCCGCCATCGCGACGGCGCTGTTGGTCCCGATCGGGGATGCCCGCTAGCCCGTCGGCTTTGCCTTCGGCCGCAGATCGGTGACGAAACGCGTGGTACGGGGCAATAATCAACGTGGGCGGGGCTCGATATAGGAGTGCAACATGAAGAAGCCGACAGCCGCGCTATTGACAGCCATGGCACTGGCGGCGGCGCCGCTGGCCCTAGCGCCGGTAGCCCACGCCGATGTCTGCGCCGGCGCCGACGGACGCCACGTGGCCGTGGGTGGATGCAGCCACGTCGCCGGTGATGTCGCGGCCGGCGCGGCTATAGCCGCGGCCACCGAGCCGTACTGGCCGGGTGAGGTGCCGTGTTACTCGGTGGAGGGCGTGCCGTATTACACGCCCGACGGCGACCCCTGCTAACGAAAGGCAGTCCGCCGCTCAATCTCGATCTGCGGAGCGCCGCCGCGGCCCGGCCCTGAGGGCCGGGGAAATCGGAACCAGCAGGTAAGCTGGCACGTCGTGACCGATCGCGCCCGCATGCGGCTCCACGACACCGCCGCCGGTGCCGTGCGTGATTTCATTCCGCTGCGCGAGGGCCACGTTTCCATCTACCTGTGCGGCGCCACGGTGCAGGGCCTGCCGCATATCGGCCACGTCCGCAGCGGGGTGGCCTTCGACATCTTGCGCCGCTGGCTGATCGCGCGCGGCTATGACGTCGCATTCATCCGCAACGTGACCGATATCGATGACAAGATTCTCAACAAGGCCGCCGCGGCATGCCGGCCGTGGTGGGAGTGGGCGGCCACGTACGAGCGCGCGTTCAGCGCGGCCTACGACGCCCTGGATGTTCTGCCGCCGTCCGCGGAGCCGCGGGCGACCGGGCACATCACGCAGATGGTCGAGTTAATCGAGCGGCTGATCGAAAAGGGTCACGCATATACGGGCGACGGGGACGTCTACTTCGATGTGCTGAGCTACCCGGAGTACGGCCAACTGTCCGGGCACAAGATCGACGACGTCCACCAGGGCGAGGGCGTGGCCAGCGGTAAGCGAGATCAGCGTGACTTCACGCTGTGGAAGGGCGCCAAGCCCGGCGAGCCGTCATGGCCGACGCCCTGGGGGCGCGGCCGGCCCGGCTGGCACACCGAATGCGTGGCGATGGCGCACGAGTACCTGGGCCCCGAATTTGACATCCATTGCGGCGGAATGGATTTGGTCTTCCCGCACCACGAGAACGAAATCGCGCAGAGCCGCGCCGCCGGGGACGGGTTCGCCCGCTACTGGCTGCACAACGGCTGGGTGACGATGGGCGGAGAGAAGATGAGCAAATCGCTGGGCAATGTGCTTGCCATCCCGGCGATGTTGCAGCGGGTGCGGCCCGCCGAACTGCGCTACTACCTGGGCAGCGCGCATTACCGCTCGATGCTGGAATTCTCCGAGACCGCCCTGCAGGACGCCGTGAAAGCCTATGTCGGCGTAGAGGATTTCCTGCACCGTGTCCGCAGCCGGGCCGGCGTGGTCGTGCCCGGCGACTGGACACCGCGCTTCGCCGAAGCGCTCGACGACGATCTCGCCGTCCCGGTCGCGTTGGCCGAGGTGCATCATGCCCGCGCGGAGGGCAACCGGGCGCTCGACGCCGGCGATCACGAAGGCGCCTTGCAGCACGCCGGCTCCATCCGCGCCATGATGGGCATCCTGGGCTGCGATCCGCTCGACGAACGCTGGGAATCTCGCGACGAAACGTCAGCCGCACTCGCGGCTGTCGGCGTTCTGGTGGAGGCCGAGCTGGAAAGCCGGCAGATGGCCCGTGAAGAGCGCAACTGGGCTCTCGCCGACCAGATCCGGGATCGACTCAAGCAGGCGGGCATCGAGGTCACAGATACCGCCGACGGGCCGCAGTGGGAGCTGCTGGCCGGTCAAGACAAGTAGGCCACGTAGATGGCCGGTAATTCGCGGCGCCGCGGAGCGATACGCAAACCCGGCACCAAGAAGGGCCCCACCGTGGGCTCGGGCGGGCAGCGCCGCCGCGGGCTGGAGGGGCGCGGTCCCACACCGCCCGCCCACCTGCGTCCGAACCATCCCGCCGCCAAACGCGCCCAGCAGCCGCGGCGGCCGGCCAAACGCAGCGACGAAACCGAAACCGTGCTCGGCCGCAACCCGGTGCTGGAATGCCTGCGCGCCGGGGTGCCAGCGACCGCGCTCTGCGTCGCGCTCGGCACCGAAGCCGACGAGCGTCTCACCGAATCCGTATCGCGCGCAGCCGATTTGGGTATCGCGATCCTCGAGGTACCGCGCACCGACCTGGACCGGATGACCAGCAACCACTTGCACCAGGGCATCGCGTTGCAAGTGCCGCCGTACCACTACGCCCACCCCGACGACCTGCTCGCCGCCGGCGCCAAATCGCCGCCAGCGCTGCTGGTCGCGCTGGACAACATCTCCGACCCCCGCAATCTCGGTGCCATCGTCCGCTCGGTCGCCGCGTTCGGTGGCCACGGCGTGCTGATCCCGCAGCGGCGTTCGGCGTCGGTGACGGCGGTGGCGTGGCGCACCAGCGCGGGCGCGGCGGCCCGCGTTCCGGTGGCGCGAGCCACCAATCTCACCCGGGCGCTTCAGAATTGGGCCGATGCCGGCTTGCGGGTGATCGGATTGGACGCCGACGGTGACACCGCGCTCGACGACCTGGACGGCACCGACCCGACGGTGGTGGTCGTCGGCTCCGAGGGCAAGGGCCTGTCGCGGCTGGTGCGGCAGAACTGCGACGAGGTGGTGTCCATCCCGATGGCCGGTGACACCGAATCGCTGAACGCGTCGGTAGCCGCCGGTGTGGTGCTCGCCGAAATCGCCCGTCAGCGAAGGCGTTAATTGACCGGGCGTCTGATCGCCGCCCTGCTGGCGCTGGCGGCGCTTATTGCGCCGTTGCCGACGGCATCCGCGCAACCCGTCACCTTCGACCTGCAGGCCCATCGCGGCGGGCGCGGCGAAACGACCGAGGAATCGCTGCGGGCATTCGCCAAATCGCTCGAATTGGGGGTCAGCACACTCGAACTCGATGTCGGCATCACCAAGGACGGGCAGCCCCTGGTGTGGCACGACGCGACGATTGAGCCCGAGAAGTGCTCCGACACCGCGCCCGTCGTCGCCGGCGACCGGGCGTATCCCTACGTCGGCAAGCTCGTGCACGAGCTGACGCTGGCGCAGATCCGCACACTCGACTGCGGGCGCCGGCTCGCAGAGTTCCCGCGGGCGGAAGTGGTGCGGGGCAACAAGATCGCGACCCTGCCCGACGTGTTCGCGCTCGCCGACTCGTATCGCGCCGACGTCCGCTACGACGTCGAAACCAAGGTGGAAGCCGATGACCCGAGCAGATCGGCGGATCCGCAGGAGTTCGTCGACGTGATCCTCGCGGCGGTGAGATCGGCGGGCAAGGTCGACCGCGTGGAGATCGAGAGCTTCGACTGGCGCACGCTGCCCATGGTCCATCGCGCCGAGCCGTCGATCCCGTTGGTGGCGTTGTACAACGAGGAAACCTGGGCGCCCGGCTCTCCATGGCTCGCCGGCGAGAACGCCGCGGCGATCGGGGACCCGATGATCGGGGCGTTGCTTGTTGGCGCCGACATCCTCTCGCCGTCCTATCAGCTGGTCGCGGGCAAGCCCTACGTCGACCACGCGCATTCGCTGGGACTCGAGGTCATTCCGTGGACCGTCAACGATGCCGACGCCATGCGTGCGGAGATCGCCTACGGCGTCGACGGCCTCATCACCGACTATCCAACGCTGTTGCGCGGTGTCCTGGCTGAACTCGGAATGGCGCTGCCGCCGCGTTCTCGCCATGTCTAGGTAGCACCGTGACCTGCTTGTATTCAGCGCGGTCTGGGGATTCGACCCGTCCGGTGCCACCTCCGGAAACGGGTTTCACGGTTAGGTACCGCCGCGCGGCCGGATGGGCGATCATGAGTGGGAATTTGACGGCGCAGGAGATCGGCGGATGGTTAGCCCGGTCAGTGAGGCCACCGCACGGTGTGGGCAGTGCGGCAATGACCTGCGCGCCAAGGCTCGCTTCTGCGATGTCTGCGGTTCCCCAGTCGCCCCGAGACCGGCCAGTGGCGAGCACAAGCAAGTAACGGTGCTGTTCGCCGACGTCGTCGGCTCGATGAAGCTCGCGGCGACGCTGGACGCGGAACGGCTTCAAGAGGTCATGCACGAGATGTTCAACCGCGCGGCCTCGGTGGTGCAGCGCTATCACGGAACCGTCGACAAATTCACCGGTGACGGGTTGATGGCACTGTTCGGGGCGCCGGTGGCCCTGGAGGACCACGCGCTGCGGGCATGCATCTCGGCTCTGGAGATCCAATCCGTCACCAGTGAGCTCGCCGCCGAGGTGCTTCGTCGCGACGGCGTTGCCCTGCAGATTCGAGTCGGACTGAACTCGGGCGAGGTCATCGCCGGCGAAATAGGCTCGGGGCAAGGGAGGTACACCGCGGTTGGCCATCCCGTCGGAATGGCGCAGCGCATGGAGGCGGCCGCCCCTCCGGGCGGAGTAATGTGCTCGCTCTCCACAGCTCGCCTCGTCGAGGATGCCGCCCGGCTCGGGCCAGTCGAGGACGTCTTCGTCAAGGGCGCCGACGCGCCCGAGCCCGCGCGGCAGCTGCTCGCCATGGAAGCCGAGCGGATGGTGCTGGGGCGCCAAGAAGGCCTGATGCTGGGCCGCGACGTCGAGATGCGTCGGCTTGAAAGTCTGTTCGAAACCCATCCCGGCTGCCTCGTCGGGATTGTCGGACCCCCGGGGCTGGGCAAGAGTCGCCTCCTCAGGGAGTTCACCGCGGTCGCCGCGAGTCAAGGCGCCGAGATTGTCGTCGCCCGCTGCGAAGCCCACACCAGCGCACTTGCGTTTCGGGCGTTGTCGCGCCTGCTGCGTGCCATGTTCAAGGTGGAAGGGCTCGGCGCCAGCGAGGCCCGCGAGCATACAAACGCACAATGCCCAGGGCTCCTCCGACCGCTCTCTGAAGACGCGCAGATCCTTTTCGAGGCCATGGGCATCGCGGACGCTACGGCTCCTCACTTGGAGATCAGCCCTGCTGGCAGGCGCCGAAGGCTGATCGAAATCATGGCGCATGCTGTTCGGGCTCGGTCCACCCGAGCCGTGTTCGCCCTCGAGGACGCCCATTGGATCGATGAGCCCAGCGACGACGTGCTTGCTGAATTCGTCACCACGCTCGGCGAGACGACGTCGATGTTCATCGTGACGTACCGACCGGAGTTCCGCGGTGCGCTGCACCAGCGGTCGAATCAGAATTTGAGCCTGCAACCACTGACCGAATCGATGTCAGTGCGGCTGGTTGGTCACCTTCTCGGGGGCGACCAGTCGATGGAGGGCCTGGCCGAGCGAATCGCGGCAGCGGTGGCGGGTAATCCGTTCTTCGCCGAAGAGATCGTTCGCGACCTTGCGGGCCGGTACCTACTCTCGGGCAGTCGCGGTAGTTACCGCCTGACGGGTGATGTGAACGAAATCGCCGTTCCCGCCACTGTTCAAGCGGTTCTTGCGGCTCGCATCGATAGGCTGCCCGCAGCCACGAAGTCGATTCTGAACGCCGCGGCGGTAATCGGTAACCATTTCGATGTAGACACCTTGCAAGATCTGTTGCCGGAAAGCATGTCCACGCGTTTGGCCGAATTGGTGTCGGCCGAGTTGATCGATCAAATCGAATTCGTTCCGCGGCAACGGTATTGCTTCCACCATCCGCTGGTGCGCACGGTCGCCTACGAGTCACAGTTGAGCGCCGTCCGCGTGCAGGCCCACCGCAGGTTGGCCGCCGCGATCGAGGCGCGCGACTCCGGCGCTGGCGACGACAACGCGGCACTGATCGCCACACACCTGGAAGCGGGGGGCGAACTCGTCCAGGCCTACCGCTGGCATCTGCGCGCTGCGGAATGGCTTCGGCCGCGCGGTATCCCCGCCGCGCGCGCAGAATGGGAGAGCTCACGCCGCATCGCTGACGGATTGCCCGATGACTACGACGGCGTTACTGAAATGCGAATCGTGCCGCGCGCCATGCTGATCTCTACTGCGCTGTACGTTGGCGACGCCGTCGGCACCGACGAGCTCTACCAAGAGCTTCGTGATCTCACTCTACGATCCGGCGACCTGCCACTGCTCGCGCTCGCCACCGCCGGACGTATCTGGTCGCTCACTGTCAACGAATCCCGGGTTCCCGAGGCCCTCCTGCTGGCATCGGAGCTCGAAGATATGGTCGCCATCACCGTGTGTGACGCGGAGACGAAAGCCATACTCCTCAATTCGCTGGCCTTTTCCCAATTCGCCGACTGCAAATTCGACGATGCATTGCGGGTCACCGACGCGATACTTGCACTGCCCGATGAGGTGCCGAAACACGAACTCGTTGCGGCGCAGGTTCTTCGCGGGGTAATCCAGCTGTGCCTAGGTGACTCCGAGGAAGGCCGACGGCAATTCCGGCAAGGCATCGAGCAAGCACGAACACTGGCCAACCTCAACTACACAATGATCTCGCATTACTCGGGAACCGTTGCGGTGCTAGGTATGTGCAAGGCTGACGACCTGATTGACGAGTCGCGGGAGGCGCTGCGCTGCGCGGAATCCTGGGGCGATGCCAACGGCATCATCGCCACGCTGTGGGCCCATGGAATGGTTCTGCTGCGCGCCGAGAACGGGTCACGCGACGAGGCGATTGATCTGATTGAACGCACGCATAACCTGGTCGAGAAGCACAGGCTGCACAGCATGTTGTCGGCGACCATCGCCGCTGATCTGGCGATCGAAGCCGCCCGCCAGGGGCGGATCGACGAAGCAATCGACAATCTTCGTCCCGCGTTCTTGCGGCAATGCGAGAGTGGTTGCCGAGTCTTCGTGGGCAGCACGGCCGAGGCGCTCGTTGAGCTGCTCGTCGGCCGAGGATCCGTCGACGACCTCATCGAAGCCCACCGAATGGTTGATCGGTGGCACGCGCGGCGGCCCGATATCGCGACGACCGATCTGTGGGGGCTGAAATCCCGAGCGCTGTTGGCCAGGGCGGACGGCAAATCCGACGACTACGTCGAACTGTCCAAGACGTATCTCGAGTGCTGCAAGAAGCTCGATGCCGTCGCTCGCATTCCCGAGGCGCACCGAATGGTCGATGAATCCCTGGCGCTGCGGCGGGGATGACGGTGGCGACGATCCTCGCGTATACCTCGCCCGCGCTAGGGCATTTGTTGCCGATGAGCGCGCTGCTGACGGAGCTGTCGAGCCGCGGACACAGCGTCAGTGTCCGCACACTTTTCGCCGGTGTCGAGATTGCGCGCGAGCAGGGTCTGGCGGCGGACCCGATCGATCCGAACATCGAGGCGATCGAGCTCGAGGACGGGGACGCGCCCAATCCCCGGGTCGCGCTCAAGCGTGGGGTTGCGACGTTTGGCCGGCGCGCCGTGCACGAAGTTGCCGATCTCCGGGATGCGGTAGCGCATGTTCGTCCAGACGCGTTGCTCGTCGACGTGAACTGCTGGGGAGCTCTGTCGGCGGCCGAAGCCGGTGACATCCCCTGGGCATGCTTCTTGCCGTACACGCCGCCGCTGCGCTCGCCCGGTGTGCCACCATTTGGCCCGGGTCTCAGACCGTTGTCCGGCGTGCTGGGCCGGTTGCGCGATGCCGCGGTTCGGACCGTGGTGGTGGGCCCGCTGGAAAGCGTGATGCTGCCACCGATCAACATGATTCGCGCAGACCTCGACCTACCGTCGGTTGCGTCCATGGACCAGTTTTTGCGCGGTGCCCCACTGGTGCTGGTCGCGAGCGGCAAGCCATTCCAGTACCCGCAGACGGATTGGGGTGACGCGGTGCAGCTGATCGGGCCCTGCGTGGTCGATCCGGGGCCGCATGCCGTTCCCGATTGGCTCGCGTCGATCGATCGACCCATAGTTCTGGTCACGACGTCATCGGAGAAGCAAGCCGACACCAATCTCGTCCAGACCGCAATGGCCGCGCTGAGTGACGAGCCGGTGCATGTGGTCGCGACGTTGCCGGCCGGCCGACCGGACGAAGTAGCCGCATCGCCCAATGCGACAGTGCTGCAATTCATCCCACATGGTTTGGTGCTGGACAGGGCGATATGTGCCGTGACACACGGCGGGATGGGTGCAACTCAAAAGGCGCTCGCACGTGGCATACCGGTGTGCGTCGTACCCTACGGGCGCGACCAACTCGAGGTTGCGCGGCGCGTCGAGGTGGCCCAGTGCGGTACCCGCCTGCCGGCGAAGAAACTGTCACCGTCGCGGCTTCGCACCAAAGTTCAAGAAGCGATGACAATGACCGATGGTGCGCAGCGGGTGGCGGCCGGCTTCAAGGCCACCGGCGGGCCGGCCCGCGGCGCAGATCTCTTCGAGCAGCGCCTGTTTGGCCTCTAGGGCCTAGAGGCCCAGCAGCCGCGCCGACCCCCACAGTGCAACGACCGCCACCGACAGCGCCGGGGGCACGGTGCATACCCCGAGGCGGGTGTACTCGCCTACGCCGGCCTCAACATCGTGCTGTCGTAAAACCCTCCGCCACAGCAGGTTCGACAGGGATCCGACATAGGTCAGGTTGGGTCCGATGTTGACTCCGATCAATACCGCCAGGATGACCACCGGGCCGCTGTGCGCGACCAGCGGCAGCAACACCAGCGTCGCCGGCAGATTGTTGACGACGTTGGCCAGCACGGCGGCCACCGCGGCGACCGCGAGCAACGCGGGCAGTCCCGAACCCGACGGCAGCACCGCGGACATCGCCCTGTCCATCCCGTTGCGCATCACCGCCTCCACGACGACGCCCAGCGCCAGCACGAATACGAGGAACGACGGCTGCGCCGAGCGCGCGATCTCCACGACCGAGGTGTGCCCGCGGCTCAGGCTGCGCACCGCCAGCACCGAGGCGCCGACCAGCGCGACCCACGCCGGGGCCACCCCCACGGATTGGCCGACGGCGAACCCGGCGAGCGTCAGCCCGACGACCACCAACACGAACACCGGCGGCCGCGGCGCCGGACCGGTGCGCCGCAGGTCGGGCTGGACGCGCAGGTCGCCAGCGAAAAACCAACGGAACGCCACGTAAAGGACGGCCACGGCCGCCACCCACGGCAACGCCATCGCCAGGGTGAACTTGGTGAACGAGAGGTTGGCGGTGTGAAAGGCCAGCAGGTTGGTCAGGTTCGACACCGGCAGCAGCAGCGAGGCGCCGTTGGCTAGGTGGGCGGTCGCATACGCGTACGGCCGCACCGGGGTCCGCAGCCGCCGGACGGCGGCCAGTACCACCGGGGTCAGCAACACTACCGCGGCGTCCAGGCTCAGCACCGCGGTGATCAGGGCCGCGATGACGAACACCCGCAGCAGCAGGCCGCCCGACCCGACGCGCCCCCGCGCGATCGCCGCGCCCGCGGCCTCGAACAAACCCTCGTCGTCGCAAAGCTTGGCCAGCACCAGCACCGCACCGAGGAACGCGACCACTCCCGACAGCCCGGCGACCTCGTCGGCCGCCTGACGCACCGATATCGCGCCGACCGCGATCAGGATTGCGGCCGCCGGAACTGCTGCGGCCGCTTCGGGCCAGCCCCGGGGCCGGACAACCGCAAAGCCGAGAACGACGGCGAGGAGCAGCAGGCCGAGGGTCAAGGCCATGCGGCAGGGCTCCTAACGCTGAATGCGGTGACGCCGCATGGTACCTGCCAGGGGCCGAATCCCGCGCGCGCTGAACGGTGGCAGGATCGGTTACTCTACGTCGATCCCTTTGACCGCCCGGGAGAGCGGAATCGATGTCGGAGCCAAATGCCGTTGCGGCGCTTCCCCGCCGGACGGTGCACGCGCTGGACCTACTCTCCTTCTCGCTGGCCGACGTTCGTGATGGGTTGGGCCCGTATCTGTCGGTATACCTCCTGCTGACCCATCATTGGGATCAGGCTTCCATCGGATTCGTCATGGCGGTCGGCGGTATCGCCGGCGTGGTGGCGCAGACGCCGGTCGGCGCGTTGGTCGACAAGACGACCGCGAAGCGGGCCCTAGTCATCGGCGGCGCCGTGGGGGTCGCCGCCGCGGCATTGGCGATGCCGCTGCTGCCCGGCTTCTATACGATCTCGTTCCTGCAAGCCGTTACCGGGATCGCCGGCTCAATCTTCAATCCTGCGTTGGCCGCCATCACGCTGGGCATCGTCGGCCCGAAACTTTTCTCCAGACGGATCGGACGCAACGAATCGTTCCGGCATGCCGGCACCGCGTCGGCCGCCGCCGCCGCGGGCGGCCTCGCCTACTTCTTCGGTCCCGTGGTGGTGTTTTGGCTACTGGCGGCGATGGCGGTGATCAGTGTTGTCGCGACGCTGCGAGTCCCGCACGACGCCATCGACAACGACGTGGCGCGCGGCATGGACAAGGCGACCGGAAAGCGGCACCGGCAGCCGTCGGGATTCGCGGTGCTGTTGCGGAATCGCCGATTGATGATCTTCGCCGCGGTGGTCTTTGCCTTCCACTTCGCCAACGCGGCGATGCTGCCGCTGGTCGGCCAGGAGCTGGCCCTGCACAACAAAGAGGTCGGGACGGCGCTGATGTCGGCATGCATCGTCGCCGCGCAGGTTGTCATGGTGCCGGTGGCATACCTCGTCGGCACCAAAGCCGATGTCTGGGGCCGAAAGCCGATCTTCTTGGTCGGCTTCGCCGTGTTGACCGTTCGCGCGTTCCTGTACCCGCTGTCGGACAACTCCTACTGGCTTGTCGGCGTGCAGTTGCTCGATGGTGTCGGCGCCGGCATATTCGGGGCGTTGTTTCCGATCGTCGTCCAGGATGTCACGCACGGTACGGGCCGGTTCAACGTCAGCCTCGGGGCGATAACCACCGCGTGGGGGGTGGGTGCCGCACTGTCGAATTTCGTTGCCGGCGGGATAGTGGTCGCCGCAGGGTACGGCACCGCGTTCATGTCGCTCGGCGCGGTCGCCGCGGCGGGGTTTGCCCTCTATCTGATCGCGATGCCGGAAACGCTGGCCGGATCCGCTTCACGCCCAAGGATTTTCGCGCCGCCACACCGTGGGCATGTGCAGCGCGACGCCGTCGCGTCCGGCCAGCTCGTCGAGGACGGCGATGGACGCGTCTAGGTCGTCGCCTGCATAGGGCAAGGCCCGCAACGGTTTAGACAACGGTTGGAAGAAATCGTCCCAGTGGATCAGGATCACCCGGCGGGCGCCGACGGCGCGCACGGTCTCATTCCAGTAGGCATCCAGGTACGAGCGCGGCTGCACGCCCAGTTGCCCGACGCTGAGGTAGACGGCGTCGGCGCGGTATCCGGCCAGCGCGCCCTCGACGTAGCCGGCGCTGCCCTGGATCAGCAGCCGCTGGCCCGACGGCAGGTGGTGCACCAGCGTCGACCATGCCTCGCCGCACCGGTAGGCCGACACCTTCACCGGCGGCGTCAGTGGCGTGTCGATTGAGCCGGGAAATCGATCGGGTGGACAGTGGTGCGACTCCACCAGCGTTACCTCATAGGCGCCCAACCGAATTGGTTCATCGGAGGCCGCGACGACGAGGCGATCTTCCGGTAGCCCGTACCCGCGCCCGACGTTGGCCGCCGACTCGCCCCCGACCAACTGCGCGCCGGTGCGGTCGGCGACCAGCGCGGAATCCATCACGTGGTCGATGTGCGTGTGCACCGGGATGACGGCCACCAGCCGCGACACCTTGGCCCGGGCCAGGCAGCCGTCCACCCGCGCCGGTGACGGCGAGAGCTTGCCGGCCGCGACGCGGACCAGGCCGGGACGGGAGAAGTAGCCGTCGGTCATCAGCGCGCACGACCCGTCGTCGAGCAGCAGCGTCGCCACGCCCATCCACGTCACCGAAAGCGAATCGGCTTCGGCGGCGGGCACGTCGAACCGATCCGAATAGCGCGCGATATCGGGCCGACCGAGCCGCAGGCGCATCAGAGGAAAGACCTGATGTCGATGCCGCCGGCCGTGAGGCGCTCGCGTACCGCGGTCGCAATCGCCACCGCTCCCGGCGAATCACCGTGCACACAAACGGATTCCACGCTGACGGGAATCTGGGCGCCGTCGATCGCGGCGACGTGGCCCGAGGTCACCATGGTCAGCACACGCTCGGCGATGGCCGCCGGGTCGTGCAGCAGCGCGCCCGGTTCGCGACGCGAAACCAGCTGGCCGTCCGGTCGGTACGCGCGATCGGCGAATGCCTCGGCCACCGTGCGCAACCCAGCGCGGGCGGCTTCGTCGAAAAACGCCGAACCCGCCATGCCCAGCACCGGCAGCGCCGTGTCGACCAGCCGTACCGCTTCCGTGACGGCGGCGGCCTGCTCACGGTTGGTCACGATCGTGTTGTACAGCGCACCATGGGGTTTCACGTAGGACACCGTCGAGCCGGACGCCTGAGCGATCGCCTGCAGCGCGCCGATCTGGTAGACGACGTCGGCGACGAGGTCCTCGGCGGCGACGTCGATGAACCGCCTGCCGAAGCCGGCCAGGTCCCGGTAGCTGACCTGCGCGCCGATGCGCACGCCGCGCTCGGCGGCCAGGCGGCACACCCGCAGCAGGCCGGCGGGATCGCCGGCATGGAATCCGCACGCCACGTTGGCGCTCGTGACGATGCCGAGCATGGCGTCGTCGTCCCCGAGGCGCCAGACGCCGAAGCCCTCGCCCAAATCGGCGTTCAGGTCGATACCGGCCATCCGCCTAGCTTATTCGGCCGTCAGCCGGGTGTCTGCCGCCGGCCTTCGCGGCTGTGTTCAGGTTTCGGTGCATCGTGGGCAGGTTCCGTAGAAGTCGATCTGGTGGGCGAGGTTGGTGTAGCGGTTTTGCTCGGCGAGTTGGCTTGTGAGGTGCTCGATTTCGCCGGCCGTGAATCCGATCGCGCGACCGCACTGCCGACACAGTAGGTAGTGGCGGTGCTCGGGCGTGGTGCGAAGCCGGTAGAGGACCTCCCCGTCTTCGGCGCGCTGGGTTTCGGCGATTTTCATGTCGGCGAACGCGCGCAGGATCCGGTAGACCGTCACCAGTCCGATCCTGACGCCGCGGCGTTGATGGAGATCAACGTGGAGTTCTTGGGCACCGCGGAAGCGGTCGCTGCGACGCAGTAGGTCCAGCACTGCTCGTTGCTGGGCGGTCACTCGGGTCTGGCGTGGCATCCGCGCCGCGGACATCGTTGCGCTCCTGGATTTCCTGCGTTATTGCGCCGCCAATGCAAGCCGCGGCTGGCGGTCTCGGCCACGTGTCACGGCAGCGACGAGGTAGATCGCGGCGGCCGTGCTCATGATGGTGAAGGTGGCCGGCGCCGCGGGAATGGCATATGCGATGGTGACCCCGATCCAGATCGCCGCCGTGGCCAAGACCGCGGACAGCCAGAATCCGCGCCAGGGCCGGGTCGTCAGCCGCGCCGCTGCGGCGGCTGGCGCAGCGAGCAGACCGAGCACGACAAGCGCGCCCATGATCTGGGTGGCTTCGGCGACTGTAGCGCCTACAACCGCCAAGAAAATCGTGCTCAGCAGCCGGCTCGGGACGCCGGCGGCTTGGGCGACGGCTGGATCGATTGTGACGAACAGCAGCGGTCGGGCGATCACAAGCAGCACGACGCCCAATCCGGCGGCGACAGCCACCGCCGTGGTCCTCGCGTGGTCATCGATCCCAAAGATGCTGCCGAACAAGACATTAACGTTCGCCGTGCCGTTATTGCCGCTGCCGTGGGTGGTGTAGTAGGTCAAGAACAGCGCGCCCAACCCGAGTATCCAGGAGAAAAACGAGCCGATCGCGACGTCGTCGGCGCCGCGCCGGTTGATTATGCCCAGGGCGACTCCGGCCACGATGGTTGCGGCGAACAATCCGACGCGGGGGTCCAGCCCGGCCACCAGCGCCGCCATGGCGCCGGTATAAGCGATGTGTCCCTGTGCGTCGGCGGCGAATACTTGGCCGCGCAGCACGAGGAAGTAGCCGACCAGCCCGCACACCACCGCCACCGCGGTCCCGGCCACCAGCGCGTGGGCGATGAAGGGCTGGCCCAGCATGTTCGCGAAACCGGGCAGCGGCCCTGACGCGCTGGCTCGCCCGTCGATGATCGTCATGCCGCCACCGGGGGGCGAGCCGGGGAGTGCCGGCGGTCGATCCGCTGGAGGTTCCGCTCGACGCTCGAGCGGTAGCCGGCGGCCAGCAGATAGATGCCGAACGCGAAACTGCTCACCCAGAACCCGATCGGATACGGCGAATAGAACGCGCAGCCGATCCCGGCCCAGGTCACGGCGACAGCGATCAGGACCGAGATGGCAATGCCCATCGCGGGACGGGCGGTGAAGTGGAAGGCGGCTGCCGCCGGGGCTACCAGCAGCGCGAACACCAAGAGGCTGCCGGTGATCTGGCTGGCACCGGCCGCGGTTACCCCGAGCACCAGCAGGAATAGCGCGGCGACGAGTCGAATCGGGACGCCGTTGGCGGCGGCGGCATCGGGATCGATGGAGGCCCACAGTAATGGCCGCCCGATCGCGGCCAGCACGGCCAAGCATGCCAGGGCGGCGATGACCATAACTTCAAGTTGCTGCGAGCTGACCCCCGCAATAGTGCCGAACAGCAGGCTGGTCAATCCAGACAAGAATCCGTGATAGAGGCTGACGAAAAGGAACCCGGTCGCTAGTGCGAGGGCTTGAATCGTGCCGATCCCAGCGGATTCCTGACCTAAGCTGCCCAGGCCGCCCGCCCGGGTCGGCAGCAGCGCAATCACTGCCGCGGCCCCGATGCAGGCCGCGAAGTAGCCGTAACCGGTGGTCACCCCGAGCCAGGCCGCCGCGGCGGCGCCGGGGAAACCGACGACGGCGAGGGTGTGCCCGGCGAAGCTTTCCTTGCGCAGCACCATCACCCACCCGACAACACCAGCGACGACGGCGACAACGGTGCCGGCGCGCAGCGCGGTGACCATGAACGGGTAGGCCAACATCTCCTGCACGTCGGTGATCAAATTCCAGGTCAACTGCGGGTTCATCCACCCGCCCCGGCGGTATGCGGCGGAATGTCGGGCTGCCCGACCACAAATACGCGCCCGGCCCCGTCACGCAGAACGTCGATCGGAACGCCGTAGAGCGCGCTGAGCTTGTCGGCGGTGATCACCTCCTCGGGCGTTCCGATCATGGCCGACTCGCGGGCGATGTACATGACGCGATCCAGGTAAGGAAGGATCGGATTCACGTCGTGGGCCACCATGACCACTGCGACGCGTTCCCGGCGGCAGATGTCGCGCACCAGAGCGCTGATGCCGGCCTGGCTGGGCACGTCGAGGCTGTCGAGTGGTTCGTCGAGTAATAGCAGTTCCGGCCGCCGAATCAGGGCCTGCGCGATCAGTAGCCGCTGCTGTTCACCACCGGAGCAGCGGCCGATCGGGCGCTGCGCGTAGTGGGTGGCGCCGACCGCCTCGATAGCGTGCTCGAGCCGTCGTTGCCGTTCGGCGAACCGTCGTGGAGCCAACAGCCGGGTCAGCCACGGCACAGGCGTTCCCCAGCGGGCGCCGTCCAATCCGAGGGACACCACGTCGATGCCGCGGATGCGCACGCTGGCGTCGAATGCACGCCGCTGCGGCAAATACCCGATCCGGTCGGTTCGTCGGCCGGGACGCTCACCGAGCACTTCAACCTCGCCGCGCGATGGCGTCAATCCCAGCAGCACCTTTAGCAGCGTCGACTTTCCGCAGCCGTTAGGTCCGAGTACCGCGACGAATTCTCCGGCGGCGACATCGAGGGACATGTTCGACCAGATGGTCTTCCCGCCAACGACGGCCGAGGCGCCGCGCATCTGGACCGCGAGCCCGTCGGTCACCGACGGTGGGGCGGCGGCTTGCTCGCTGGCATGGCCGGGAACGGTACGGGTCATCTACTTTCCTGTCGCGGCGTGCAGAGCATCGGCCAGGCCAGACAGCTGGGTGGACTGCCATTCTTGAAACGACACGTTCGCCGGCGACAACGTCTCCGTCACGGTAGCGACTGGAATGCCGCGTTTTTTGGCTGCGTCGACCTGGGCCTGCAGATCTGGGTTGCTGTTTTGGCTGTTCAATACGTATACCTTGATCGCCTTGGTCGCGATCTGCTGGTCGATGGTCGCCTTGTCGGCCGGCGATGGGTCGGTGCCCTCACTGATCGCCTTGAGGAATTCCGGTGGCGTGATCAGGTTGAGCCCCAACGCGTCCGAGAGCGGGGAGAAAATCGATTCACTAGCAGCGACTGGCGTCCCGGCGTACTTCGCTTTGATCGTGGCGATCGCGCTGCGGTAGTTGAACAGGCCCTGATTGAGGAACTGCTGGTTCTGCTGATCGAAATATCCCGAGTCATTCGGGTCGGCCTTCTTGTAGGCGGCGGTGATTGCGTTGGCCACCTTGGTGACCGCGTCAGGCGAATACCACTGGTGCGGGTTGCCGCCCCCACCGACCCCGGCCGTGTCGCCGACGTTGACCACCATGCGCTGCGGATTCGGGTCGGACGCAAGCATTTTGTCGGCCCAGGCGTCATAACCGATCCCGTTTTCGACCACGACCTTCGCGTCGGCAAACCTACGGGCGTCTGCGGCCGATGGCTCATAGCTGTGCGGGTCCGTGTCCGGGTTGGTGATGATGCTTGTCACCTGCAGCCGGTCGCCGCCGAGCTGTGAAGCGATGCTGCCCCACGCGTTAATCGTCGCTACCACGGCGAGTTTTCGGACGGGCCCCGTCGTGCTTTCGGCACTGGAACCGGATTGCGGTGTTTTGGTGCCGCTACACGCCACAGCGCTCAGCAGTACCGCGGCCATGCCCATCGCTGCCCACATCGCCGCCTTGCGCCGACCAGATTGATCTGCCATCCGACTCTCTACGGCCCCTTATTGAAAACGATTTCCATTACAATGGGTGACTGTAGCACTCGACATGACGTTGCGGAACGGCCGATCGTTCCTCGGCCGACCCACCCAACCCGGCGCCAGCGATGTCGGTGCCGCGCGTTTCCAGCGCGGCGGCAGTGGCGCTACATAATAGGACCGTGGCGACACCGAGGTTGGCGCGCAGGCTGCGCATCGGGTCGTCCGAAGTGCTGATATGCATCCTGTTGGCATGCGCCTTATCGACGACGATGTTGCGGAATGCGGTCCTCAGCAGTCAGGCATTGGCGACAGCGGGCACCGTGTTCTGTGGGGTGTTCGTCCAAGCGGTTCCCTTCCTTGCGCTCGGCGTTGTGGTCAGCGGGTTGATCGCCGTGTTTGTGTCACCGGAACGATTGGCGCGATGGCTGCCGCGTCGTCCCGCGGTAGCGGTACTGGCCGCCGGGGTAGGCGGGGCGGCGTTGCCGGGCTGTGAATGCGGGTCGGTCCCAGTGGCCCGACGATTGTTCGGCGAAGGAGGGGCCACCGGGGCCGCGGCTTTGACCTTCATGCTGGCCGCGCCGGCGATTAACCCGGTGGTATTGGTGGCCACCGCGGTGGCGTTTCCCGGTGCCCCCAGGATGGTTCTTGCTCGGTTGGGGGCGTCTCTGCTGACCGCGGTGATCATGGGCTGGGCATGGTCACGTTGGGGCCGCACGGAGTGGATCACCCGCCGACAACCCCCGTCGGGCATTCAGACTCAATCACGCTGGGTGGTCTTCGCTGAGGCGGCTCGCCACGACTTCCTTCAAGCCGCATCGTATTTGGTGTTGGGAGCCGCGGCAGCCGCGATCCTTCATGTGATGGTGCCGCGGTGGGTGTTCGAACATTTAGCGGCACACGTGATCCTCGGTGTGGTGGTGATGGCCGCCCTGGCCGTGGTTTTGGCATTGTGTTCGGAGGCCGACGCGTTCGTAGCCTCAAGCATGACGATGGTGCCACTGCTGCCCCGGCTTGTGTTTCTGGTCGTGGGTCCAGCCGTTGATGTGAAACTGTTCGCGATGCAGGCGGGCATGTTCGGCCGAGCTTTTGCGGCCCGCTTCGCTCCCACCACGTTGGTGGTTGCGACGGCAAGCGCGTGCGCTGTCGGACTTTTCGTTCTCGGTGGTGGGTGAGTGAGCCGCGAAACGGAGAACGTAGTTCTCCTGCTGGTAGGTATCAGCATCGCCGTGATCACCGTGTCGGGCGCCTTCACCCGCTACGTCAAGCCAGGCCTGCTGCCGTGGCTGGCCGCGTCCGCGCTGCTGCTGATCGCACTAGCGCTCTTCGCGATCATCGGCGATATCCGCCGCGGAGGACCGCGGCACAGTGATTCCGGCGAGGCACACGCTCACCGGAATGGCATGGTGTGGCTGCTGGTCGTCCCGATCTTGGTCTTGATCGTCGCGGCGCCGCCCGCGTTGCGGCCCTCCGGGGCCACTCCGTCTGCGACCGCCGTGTCGAATGTTGCTCTGAACCGTTTTCCATTCGCTCCGCTACCACCGGGCGACGCGCCCGAGGTGCCGCTCCCGGAGGTCCTGGAGCGTGAGGTCCAGGACTCCACCGGCTCGTTGACTAATCGAGCAATCACGGTGACCGGCTTCGTCCTTAACGAGGCACAGGGCGTCGACCTTGGTCGCGTCGTAATCGTGTGTTGTGCCGCCGACGCCCGGCTGGCCCGCATCCATCTGCGTGGTCCGGCCGCCGTGCACGCCGCCGGGCTGCCCGACAACACCTGGCTTCGGGTCGAAGGTCAAGTCAAACTCCTTGCCGGGCAGCCGAATTACCGCACCGTCCCGACGCTGGAAGCCACCAAGGTCACGCGCATCGATACCCCGGCCAACCCTTACGACTACCCCCATTGATAGAGATGACTGCCGAGAGCCGCCGCGTCGGACGCACTAATGGCAATCGTTTCCATTAGCAAATGCGGGATTGAGGTCCGCGTAGGCGCCGAGGGGAATCCGCTGTAGCGTCACCGAACGTGAGTCCCACCCCCCGCCGGCGTGCGACTCTGGCGTCGTTGGCGGCCGAACTCAACGTCTCGCGCACCACCGTCTCGAATGCCTTCAACCGCCCGGATCAGCTCTCCGCCGACCTTCGTGAACGGGTGCTCGCGACGGCCAAGCGGCTCGGCTATGCCGGACCCGACCCGGTGGCGCGATCGTTGCGGACCCGCAAAGCGGGGGCGGTCGGATTGGTCATGGCCGAACCGCTGACTTACTTCTTCAGCGATCCCGCGGCGCGGGATTTCGTTGCGGGAGTGGCGCAGTCGTGCGAGCAGCTGGGGCAGGGGCTGCTGCTGGTAGCCGTAGCGGGAAGCCGAACACTCGAGGACGGGACCGCCGCTGTGCTGGGTGCCGGGGTGGACGGCTTCGTCGTCTATTCAGTCTGCGACGACGATCCCTATCTCCAGGTGGTGCTGCAACGTCGGCTGCCCGTCGTGGTGGTGGATCAGCCCAAAGACCTGTCCGGGGTGTCCCGCGTCGGCATCGACGACCGGGCGGCGATGCGCGAGCTCACCGACTACGTGCTCGGGTTGGGACATCGTGAAATCGGGCTGCTCACCATGCGACTGGGCCGGGACCGCCGCCAGGGACTCGTCGACGCCGAGCGGCTGCGGTCACCGGCATTCGACGTGCAACGCGAGCGCATCGTCGGCGTGTGGGAGGCGATGAAAGCCGCCGGGCTGGACCCGGATTCGCTGACCGTGGTGGAAAGTTACGAACACCTCCAGGCGTCGGGAGGCGACGCGGCCAAGGCGGCGCTGGAGGCCAATCCGCGGATCACGGCGTTGATGTGCACCGCGGACATACTGGCCCTGTCGGCGATGGATTACCTTCGCGCACACGGCATTTACGTCCCCGGCCAGATGACGGTCACCGGATTCGACGGCGTGCCCGAGGCGATCAGGCGCGGGCTGACGACGGTCGCGCAGCCGAGCCTGCAAAAGGGTCGCCGGGCGGGCGAACTGCTGCTGAACCCGCCGCGGTCGGGTCTGCCGGCCGTCGAGCTGCTGGACACCGAGCTGATACGCGGGCGTACCGCCGGTCCGCCCGCTTAGCCGGATTCGGTGTCGCCGATCAGCAACCGCACGGCCAAGTCCAGCCGCTTGCTGACGTCGGTCGCCGAGGCCCGCCGGGTGAGCCACGCCAGCAGGTTCGACAGCCACACGTCGGAGATCACTCGCGCGATGTGGTACTGGTCCTCGGTCGGCTCCCCGTCGGCCATGGCGCGCGCGAACATGGAATCGATGAGCTTCTCGACCTGGTCGACCTCGCTGGCCGCGGACGCGTCGGCGAAAACATAGGCGCGCGTCATCGCCTCGGTGAGTAGCGGATTGCGCTGCATCGCGCGGTTGAGCTTGCCCACCATGAAGTTCAGCCGCTGAAACGGCGTGCCGCCGGCGACCGCGGAGCGGTCGGTTTTGGCGTCGATGCGGCTGAACTCCCGCCCCAGGGCAGACACCAGCAGATGCACCTTCGACGGGAAATAGCGATACAGCGTCCCAACCGCCACGTCGGCCCGGTCCGCCACCGCGCGCATCTGGACCGCCTCGTAGCCACCCTTCGACGCGATGGCCATGGTGGCGTCCAGGATGCGCTTGCGGCGCTCCCGCTGTGCCTCCGAGCCCAGCTCGGATTCCGCCAATACCGCCACGTTTATGACCTCGCGCGGCTGCGACTCAGAAACGCGGCCCAGGTTCGTGTTCGCTGGCGACATCTAGCCGATTCCCCCTCTTCCGGGCGGTTCGTTCGCAAACGATACGCAAGCCGATTGTGAATTTCCCACCTCCACCCCACCGGGACAACGAGCTGTCCTGCTGCAATGGCGTTCGACTTGACGCTCGATCGCTGGCACTATTAGAACACGTTCTAGTGGGCACCGGGCCCCATTTATCACCTCGAATCAACGACGCGGAGGACGCACACGTGGTAGCGACCGTCACCGACGAGCAGTTCGCGGCCCGTGAGCTGGTGCGCGATTGGGCACGCGATTCCTCCTCGGGACCCAACGGGACCAAAGCGATCCGCGAAGTCGAGCAGGGCGACGCCGATGCGTGGCGGCCGGTGTTCGCGGGCCTGGCCGAACTCGGACTGTTCGGCGTGGCTGTTGCGGAGGACTCCGGCGGGGCGGGCGGCACCGTCGAGGACCTCTGCGCGATGGTCGAGGAAGCCGCCAAGGCGCTGGTACCCGGGCCCGTCGCCACCACCGCGCTCGCAACCCTCATCGTCGACGATCCCGAAACGCTGGCCGCCCTGGCCTCCGGCGAACGCTTCGCCGGGGTCGCACTCGAGGGCTCCGTGCAGTTTGACGGCTCGCTCGCGTCCGGCACCGTCGACCTGGTGCTGGGCGCCGCCGACGGTGCTCTGTTGCTGCTGCCCGTCGGCGACACGTGGGTGCTGGTCGACACCCAGGGCGACGGCGTGCAGCTGGAGCCGTTGCGGGCCACCGACTTTTCCCGACCGCTGGCGCGGGTGGTACTGACGTCCGCGCCGGCCACCGCGATCGAAGCGTCGCGGGGGCGGGTCGAGGAACTCGCCGCGACCGTGCTGGCCGCCGAGGCGGCCGGCGTTACCCGATGGTCCCTGGACACCGCGGTCGCATATGCCAAAGTCCGCGAGCAGTTCGGCAAACCGATCGGCAGCTTCCAGGCCGTCAAGCACCTGTGCGCCGAGATGCTGTGCCGAGCCGAACAGGCCGAGGTCGCCGCCGCCGACGCCGCCCGCGCCGCAGCGGACTCCGACCCCGCCCAGTTCTCGATCGCCGCGGCGCTGGGGGCGAGCATCGGGATCGCCGCCGCGAAGGCCAACGTCAAGGACTGCATTCAGGTGCTGGGCGGTATCGGCTGCACCTGGGAACACGACGCACACCTGTATCTGCGCCGGGCACACAGCATCGGCCGCTTCCTCGGAGGCGCCGAGCACTGGCTGCGCCGCATCACCGCGCTGACGCAGTCGGGCGTGCGGCGTCGCCTGGGAATCGACCTCACCGAGGTGGAGGGCCTGCGGCCGGAGATCGCCGCGGCCGTTGCCGAAATCGCCGCGCTGCCGGAAGAGAAACGCCAGGCGGCGCTGGCCGACGCCCGGCTGCAGGCGCCGCACTGGCCGGCGCCGTACGGGCGCGCCGCATCACCGGCCGAGCAGCTGCTGATCGATCAGGAGATGGCGGCCGCCGGTGTGGTGCGGCCCGACCTGGTGATCGGCTGGTGGGCGGCGCCGACCATCCTGGAGCACGGCACGGCGGAGCAGATCGAACGCTTCGTGCCGGCCACCCTGCGCGGCGAATTCCTTTGGTGTCAGCTGTTTTCCGAGCCGGGAGCCGGCTCCGACCTGGCGTCCCTGCGCACAAAAGCAGTGCGCTCGGAAGATCCAGCGGGCGGCTGGCTGTTGACGGGACAGAAGGTCTGGACGTCCGCGGCACACAAGGCGCGCTGGGGCGTGTGCCTGGCTCGCACCGACCCGGACGCCCCGAAACACAAGGGCATCACCTACTTTCTGCTGGACATGAAATCGCCGGGCATCGAAATCCGGCCGCTGCGCGAGATCACCGGCGACTCACTATTCAACGAGGTGTTCCTGGACAACGTGTTCGTGCCCGACGAGATGGTGGTAGGCACGGTGAACGACGGCTGGCGGCTGGCCCGCACCACGCTGGCCAACGAGCGGATCGCGATGGCCACCGGCACCGCGCTGGGCAACCCGATGGAAGAGCTGCTCAAGCTCCTGGCGGGCATCGACCTCGACACGTCCCAGCAAGACCGGCTGGGGCGCTTGATCGTCATCGCCCAGACGGGAGCGCTGCTGGACCAGCGCATCGCGCAGCTCGCGGTGGGCGGCCGGGATCCGGGCGCGCAATCCAGCGTCCGCAAGCTCATCGGCGTCCGCTACCGGCAGGCGCTCGCCGAATTCACGATGGACGTCTCCGAGGGCGGCGGCCTGGTCCACAACCAAGCGGTTTTCGACTTCCTCAACACCCGGTGCCTCACGATCGCCGGCGGTACCGAGCAGATCCTGCTCACGGTGGCCGCCGAGCGACTCCTCGGCTTGCCCCGCTAAGCGCCCCGCTAGCCAGCTTTTCGCCGAGCCTGTAGTTTTGGCGGCCCTTACTCGCACTTTGTCTGCAGATTTACAGGCTCGGCGACGTGTCGGTCGCCGATGCCACTATGCGGGCGTGCAGGCGGTGTTTATCGGCAGCGAGGCTGTTGCGCGGGGAGTAGTGACCAGGCACGAAGTTCGCCGTTGGTACGAGCCGATCTACCCGGGAGTGTATGCCGCACGGGGTCAACAACTTTCGCTGCGGGACAGGACGGAAGGGGCATGGTTGTGGTCGCGACGCCGGGCGATCGTTGCGGGCGTCGCGGCTTCGGCGTTGCATGGCGCCCGGTGGGTTGACGCCGACATCCCCATCGAGTTGATCTGGTCGAGCACGCGGCCACCGACGGGGATCGTCGCGCGTGAGCAGCTGCTGGCCGACGACGAAGCCACCCGCGTCGCGGGTCTGCCTGTCACCACCCCCGCGCGAACGGCGTACGACTTGGGCCGGTATCTGCCACGCGGGCAAGCCGTCGCGCGGCTCGACGCGCTGATGCGGGCGACGCCGTTTTCGATGGAGGATGTGCTGCTGCTTGCCGAGCGATATCCCGGTGCCCGCGCGGTGCGACGACTGCGCTCGGTTTTGCACCTCGTCGACGGCGGTGCCGCCTCGCCGAAGGAGACGTGGCTGCGGCTCCTGCTTGTCGACGCGGGCTTGCCTACCCCGACCACCCAGATACCGGTCGTCGACGGCTACCGCGCGTTGGCGATGCTCGATATGGGCTGGCGAGAGTTCGGCGTGGCTGTCGAGTATGACGGCGACCAACACCGCAGCGATCGGCGTCAGTACGTGAAGGACCAGTGGCGCCTACGAAAGCTCGCCGAATTCGGCTGGATCGTCGTTCGCGTGATCGCCGAGGACAAGCCCGAGGATGTCATCGAGCGCGTCACGACGGCGCTCCTCGCTCGAGGTTGGCGATCCGGGCGGACGACGCGAGTCGCTTGACTGCCGAGCCTGTAATTTTGGCGGCCCCTACTCGCACTTTGTCTGCAGATTTACAGGCTCGACGCCTAGGAGCTAAGAAAAACCCGTCACCGCGCAGGTGCTGGGCGAGGTGATGTTGACCCCGGGATAGACCACCTGGATGTGCGTGCAGGCAATCACGTTGACGTCGGTCTTGGGCTGGCCGGTCCGCCAATCGGTCGAGTCGATGCGCCCCGTCGTCTGGTATTTGTCCGGCGGTCCCTCACCGAAGTAGACGGTGGTGATCTCGTCGTTGCCCATCGCCTTGTGGACCCGTTCGTACTGGCCGGCGGCGTGGGTATCCAGGTAGGCCAACCGGTCCGTCGACCGAACCTCGGTGGTCTGGCGGGCCCACAGGCCGGGCGGGAAACCGATCACGCCGCTGTCGGGGGTGCGCACGTCGGCCCCGGCGGTGAAGTCACAGTGACCGTCGGACTTGAAGCAATTGAGGAACATGTGCGTCTCGAGCTGGTTGGGGCCGTCGAGCGGAAACAGCGTGGTGGCGGTGTTGCTGGCCGCCGAGGACGCGGGCGCCGGCAGGAACGTCACCATCGCCCCGACCACCGCGAATCCCGTCACTAGCCGCATCATCGGCGCTCCCCTTCCCGATTCGCTACGCGACTAATCGTCGTAGGTGACTTCTACCGAATCAGATTCGGGGTGAGATTGACAGGCCAAAATCAAACCTTCGTCGAGATCCTGCTGCTCGAGCACGTCGTTGACCTCCATGTTCACCTTGCCGCTGCGCAGCGTGCAGGCGCATGCGCCGCAGTGGCCCTCGCGGCAGGAAAACGGTGCGTCCAAACCTTTCGCGAGCAAGACGTCGAGCAGCTTGGCGTTGCGCGGCCAGGAAACGGTATGCGTTTCGCCGTCCAGCTCGACCACCGCGGTGGCCGGCGGCTCGTCGCCTTCGGCGGTGTCCTCGATCTTGACCGCCGCGAAGGGATCGGAGTCCAGCGACTTGAACACCTCGATATGTACTTGCGGCGCAGGCACTTTCAGCGCTTCCAGCGCTTCACGTGAGGCGTCCATGAACGGGCCGGGCCCGCAGATGTAGACGGGCCGATCGGTGTAGGGGGCGGCCAGCTTCGCCAGCGACGTCGCGCTCGGCAAGCCCTGCAGCGATTCCAGCCAATGCAGCACGGTGAGCCGATCGGGATACTTGGCGGACAGCTCGCGCAGGGCGTCGGCGAAGATCACCGAGCGGTCGTCGCGGTTGGCGTAGAGCAGCGTCACCTGCCCACTGCCCTCGGCGAGTGCCGACTTGCAGATCGACATGATCGGGGTGATCCCGCTGCCGGCGGCCATCAGCAGGAAGTCGTCATCCAGCGTCTTGGGCACGAAGTTGCCCGACGGCGCCAGCACGTGGATGCGCATGCCTTTGTGGGCGTGGTCGCACAGCCAGTTGGACGCGTAGCCGTCCGCGGTGCGCTTGACCGTGACGGTGAGCGCGTCACCGGTGAACGGTGAGCTGCACAGCGAGTAGCAGCGCGCCACCGATCCGGTCCGGTCGCTGGGCACCCGCAATGTCAGGAACTGGCCGGGCGCGTACCGCAGCCGCTCCGGGGGAATGTCGGGGTCGCCGGCCGCGTCCGGCACCGCGAACACCAACGATCGCGCGTCGTCGGTCTCCGCGACGACCTCGGCGATCTGCAGTTCAAGGACGTGGTCGCCGAGTGGCTCGTCGGGAATTGCTTCCGTCAAGACCAGCCCTTCCTTTGATAACAACTAGAACATGTTACAGAAAACCCGATTGGTACCGCTACCAGCCGCAGGAACACCCTGCTCGACACAAATCGGAACGTGTTCTAGTCTTCTGTGTAAATCCGCACTCCCAGGAGGCAAACGTAGGTGACTTCCATTCAACAGCGTGATGCACAGTCGATTCTGGCTGGCATCGATGATCTGCTTCCGCAGATTCGGGAACGCGCTCAGGCGACGGAGGACTTGCGCCGGCTGCCCGATGAGACCGTTCAGGCGCTCGAGGACGTCGGCTTCTTCACCCTGCTGCAGCCCGAGCAGTGGGGCGGTCTGCAATGCGATCCCACGCTGTTCTACGAGGCGACCCGGCGACTGGCGAGCGCGTGCGGCTCCACCGGCTGGGTGAGCTCGATCGTCGGGGTGCACAACTGGCACCTGGCGCTGTTCGACCAGCAGGCGCAGGAAGAGGTGTGGGGCGAGGACCCCAAGACGCGGATCTCGTCGTCCTACGCCCCGATGGGCGCGGGCGTGGTGACCGACGGGGGCTACATCGTCAACGGCTCGTGGAACTGGTCGTCGGGCTGCGACCACGCCAGCTGGACCTTCGTCGGCGGCCCGGTGATCAAGGACGGCCGCCCGGTGGACTTCGGCAGCTTCCTGATCCCGCGCAGTGAATACCGCATCGACGACGTGTGGCATGTGGTCGGGCTGCGCGGCACCGGCAGCAACACGCTGGTCGTCAAGGACGTCTTCGTGCCCCGGCACCGGTTCCTGTCCTACAAGGCGATGAACGACGGCACCGCCGGGGGATATGAGACCAACACCGCCCCGGTCTACAAAATGCCTTGGGGCACAATGCATCCCACCACAATCTCGGCGCCGATCGTCGGCATGGCCTACGGCGCGTACGAGGCGCACGTCGAGCACCAGGGCAAGCGGGTGCGCGCGGCGTTCGCCGGTGAGAAGGCCAAGGACGACCCGTTCGCCAAGGTCCGCATCGCCGAGGCGGCCAGCGACATCGACGCCGCGTGGCGCCAGCTCAGCGGCAACGTCGCCGACGAGTACGCGCTGCTGTCCGCGGGTAAGGAGATCCCGTTCGACCTGCGCGCCCGCGCCCGCCGCGACCAGGTGCGCGCCACCGGCCGCTCGCTCGCCGCGATCGACCGGCTGTTCGAGGCGTCGGGTGCCACCGCGCTGGCCAATGACCAGCCGGTGCAACGCTTCTGGCGCGACGCGCACGCGGGCCGGGTGCACGCCGCCAACGACCCCGAGCGCGCGTACGTGATCTTCGGGAACCACGAGTTCGGGTTGCCGCCCGGCGACACGATGGTCTGATTCATGACGGCTACCGAAGAGCTGACGTTCGAGTCCACGTCGCGCTTCGTGGAGGTCGACGTCGACGGGCCGCTGAAGCTGCACTACCACGAGGCGGGCGTCGGCAACGACCAGACCGTGGTGCTGCTGCACGGCGGCGGCCCCGGCGCGGCGAGCTGGACGAACTTCTCGCGCAACATCCCGGTGCTGGCCCGGCAATTTCACGTGCTCGCCGTCGACCAGCCCGGCTACGGCCACTCCGACAAGCGCGCCGAGCACGGCCAATTCAACCGCTACGCCGCCCGAGCGCTCAAAGGCCTCTTCGAACAGCTGGGTCTGGGACGCGTTCCGCTGGTGGGCAATTCGCTGGGCGGCGGGACCGCGGTGCGGTTCGCGCTCGACTACCCGGATCTGGCCGGACGCCTGGTGCTGATGGGCCCCGGTGGGCTCAGCGTCAACCTATTTGCGCCAGACCCGACCGAGGGCGTGAAGCGCCTCGGCAAGTTCTCCGTCGAACCCACGAAAGAGAACCTCGAGGCGTTCCTGCGCGTGATGGTCTACGACCAGAAGCTCATCACCCCCGAGCTGGTCGACGAGCGTTTCGCCCTGGCGAGCACGCCGGAGTCACTGACCGCGACCAGGGCGATGGGAATGTCGTTCTCCGGGGCCGATTTCGAGCTCGGCATGATGTGGCGCGAGGTGTACAAGCTGCGCCAGCCCATCCTGCTGATCTGGGGACGCGAGGACCGGGTCAACCCGCTGGACGGCGCGCTGGTCGCGCTGAAGACGATTCCCCGTGCGCAACTGCATGTCTTCGGGCAATGTGGACATTGGGCGCAGGTGGAGAAGTTCGACGAGTTCAACAAACTCACCATCGATTTCCTGGGAGGTGCGTGATGAGCATCCGCTCGCTGGGCTATCTACGCATCGAGGCCACCGACATGGCGGCCTGGCGTGAGTACGGCCTGAAGGTCCTCGGCATGGTCGAGGGCAAGGGCGCGACCGAGGGTGCGCTGTATCTACGGATGGACGATTTCCCGGCCCGGTTGGTGATTGTTCCCGGCGAGCAGGACCGGCTCGCGGAAGCCGGCTGGGAATGCGCGAATGCCGAAGGGCTGCAAGAGATCCGCAACCGGCTCGACGTGGAGGGCACCCCGTACAAGGAGGCCACTGCCGCCGATCTGGCCGAGCGGCGCGTGGACGAGATGATTCAGTTCTCCGACCCGTCCGGCAACCCGCTGGCCGTCTTCCACGGCGCCGCACTGGAACACCGCCGCGTGGTCAGCCCGTACGGCCACAAGTTCGTCACCGCCGAGCAGGGCCTGGGCCACGTCGTGCTGACCACCCGCGACGACGACGAGGCGTTGCACTTCTACCGCGACGTGCTCGGGTTCAAGCTGCGTGACTCGATGCGGATGCCGCCGCAGGTGGTTGGGCGGCCCGCCGATGGGGCGCCGGCCTGGCTGCGCTTCTTCGGCTGCAATCCCCGCCACCACAGCCTGGCTTTCCTGCCGCTGCCGACCCCGAGCGGCATCGTGCACCTGATGGTCGAGGTCGAAGAGGCCGACGACGTCGGCCTGTGCCTGGACCGGGCGCTGCGCCGCAAGGTGCCCATGTCGGCCACCCTCGGCCGTCACGTCAACGACCTGATGCTGTCGTTCTACATGAAGACGCCCAGCGGTTTCGATGTCGAATTCGGTTGTGAGGGCAGGAAAGTCGACGACCACGATTGGATCGCCCGGGAAAGCACCGCGGTGAGCCTGTGGGGCCACGACTTCACCGTGGGCATGCGCGGCTAGCCATGTCGGCGCCGATCGATCCGCGGGCCTTCCGGCAGGTGCTGGGTCAGTTCTGCACCGGGATCACCATCATCACCACCGTGCACGACGAAGCACCGATCGGCTTTGCGTGCCAGTCATTCGCGGCGTTGTCGCTGGATCCGCCGCTGGTGCTGTTCTGCCCGACGAAGGTGTCGCGGTCCTGGAAGGCGATCGAGGCGTCCGGGCGGTTCTGCGTCAACGTGCTGACCGAGAAGCAGAAGGACGTCTCCGCCCGATTCGGGTCCAAAGAACCGGACAAGTTCGCCGGCATCGACTGGCACCCTTCAGAACTCGGTTCGCCGGTCATCGACGGCTCACTGGCCTACATCGACTGCACGGTCGCATCGGTGCACGACGGCGGCGATCACTTCGTGGTGTTCGGCGCGGTCCAATCGCTGTCGGAAGCCCCAAAGATCAAGCCCCGGCCGCTGCTGTTCTATCGCGGCGACTACACGGGGATCGAGCCGGACAAGACCACGCCGGCCCAGTGGCGCGACGACCTGGAAGCGTTCCTGACGACCACGACCCAGGACACCTGGCTCTAAGACGGCGGCGTCGCGATGTTTGGCGGCGGCGGGCTTCGGAAGTGCGTTCGGTATGCATTCACCGCATTCACCGACAATCGGCCGTTCGGGGGCGGACAATCAGGGATGATTCCCGGTGGCCCGCTGAGGGGGCGGGCCACCGGGTGGTCTCTAAGAGGTGCCCGTATTAGACATATATCAAACAAGCATTGGTCTGTGACGCACTTTGGCCATTTTGGGCGGCAGCAGACCTGCGCGCGGCCTCGCCAGGCTCGCCGGGCTTATTGCCGGTGGGCGGCCCCTGTGTCGGTCGCCGGTGTAGCCGCCTCCTCGCTCGCCGGCTCATCACGAGTCGACTCATCACGACCGTTTGCGGACCCAGACGCAGCTTCCTGAGTTTCCGCCTTGACTTTCGGGTCGATGCGGTCGGCACGTTGCTGCTGCTCCTGCAGTTCCTCACGCGATGTCGCCACCTGGCTCTGATGCGTGGCCGCTCGGTCCTGCAGCCTGGCGGCTTCGGCGGCCTTGACCTCAGCCTCAGCCTGCGCAGCGCGCGCCTTCGCCGCTGTTTCATCGGCTAGCGCCTGACGCCGATCGACCTCGGCCGCCTCAGATCGCGCGTGTTCGCGAATCTCTTCGGCCTGCCGTTGCCGGCGTCGCCGCGTTGCCCTGGTCGCGATGACGATCAGGGCAACGATCACGAGCACTGCCACCGCAGCGGCGATCACGATCCAGACGATATTGCTGGTGCTCATAATGGGGCTCCGTTTGCTCGGGTGTATTGGTCTGCCCGTGTACCCGGGATCCCCGTACTCGACGTATGCCAAACAGCCAATGCCGGCGCGGGCGCCGTTACATGAAGTCCAGCGCCTCGACCGTCGCGATCGGACCCTCGTGGGTCGGCCGGTTGGCCCCGCCGATGCAGTACACGGTGTTGCCGACGGTCGCCACCACCTCGGCGTGCCGCGACGTCGGCATGGGCGCCAGCGTGCTCCACTTCCCGTTGGCGATGTCATAGATCTCGACCGTGTTCAACACCATCGTCGGTTCTTCGCCGCCGACGGCCACGATGCGGCCGTCGATGTACGTGGCGCCGTAACTTCCCCGCGGCGTCGGCATGCCAACCAACCTGGTCCAGGTCCCCGCCGCGGGGTCGAACCGTTCGAGGGCCGCGGAGTTCTTGTCAGCTGAGAGGAACCGGCCGCCGACCGTGTACACGTACGTGCCGTCGGAGACCGCGGCCAGGTGTTCGCGCGGCGTCGGCATGTCGGCGGCATCGTTCCACGAAGTGCCGTCGAAGACCTCGGTCTGCGGGACGAGCTGCTTGGCGTTCTGCCCGCCGACCGCCACGAGTTTGTCACCCACTACGGCCGCGGCCGGCGCTGCCCGGGCGTGCGTGAGGCTCGGCAGCTCCACCCAGTTGCCGCCCCGCAGAGCGAACACCTTGTTGGACGCATTCGCGAGGTTGTCGCTCGCACCGCCGAGCACGACCACCTCGCCGCGGTAGGTCGCCGCCGCGGCATGGTGCAGCGGGATGGGCAACGGAGGGCCGGTTTCCCAGGCGCCGCTGCGCGGGTCGTAGCTCTCGACGGTCTGCAGCGCAACTCCGTTCTGCAGGCCGCCGAGGATCCAGATCTTGTTGTTGAGCACGGCCCAGGCCATCATCAACCGGGCCGTCGGCGCGTCCGGCAGGGAGCGCCACTGCGAGGCCGGCTGGATCTTGCGGGCCGGCAGCTTCAGCACCTCCGCCGAAGCGGTCACCTGGCCGTCCCCGACGCCGGTGGACCCCCCGATCGCGTAGACGGATTTCTCCACCGCCGCGACGGACATGCCGTGGCTCGGGGTCGTCATGTCCGGCAACCCGGTCCACGTTTTGGTCATCAGATCGAACACCGAAACGGTTTTGAGGACTTGCCCCGACGACACACCCCCGACCGCCACCAGGCGGCCGTCCGTGATGGCCACGCCGAGGTCACTGCGTGCCTGGGGAAGCGCGGGCAACGACGTCCAGGCTTTCGCGGCCGGGTCATACGCCTCGAGCGTCGGCAGGTCCGAGGTGCCGTTGGTGCCGCCCACCGCGTACACCAGCTTTCCATCCGAGGCCGCGGCCAGCATCTGCCGCGGAGTCGGAATGGGCGCGCCCAGGCTCCAGGCGTTGCCGTCGAAGACCTCGGTCGTGTTCAGCAGCGCACCGCTCGCGTCGACACCGCCGGTGACAACCAGGCGATCACCGACGACGGCCGCTGCCGCCGCCGCCCTGGGCTGCAACAGGTGCGGCATCTCTACCCAGCGACTGTTGATCACCCGCCAAACCTGGTCCGACGCAACGCTTTTGCCGCCCACTGACTTGAGGCCGCCGAGCACGACGGGGTTTCCCTGCCAGTTGACCGCGGTCGCGCGCTGGACCGCAACCGGTAGATCGTCGCCGCCCTTCCAGCTATCGATGACGGGGTCGTAGCCCTCCTGCATCGCGCTGAGGGCGCCGTCGCTTCGAATCCCGCCGAAGATCCAGATCGTGCCGTCGACCTGGGTGGTGGCCGCGGCGTCGCGGGCAACGCGCGCATTCGTTATCGGTTTCCACGCGACCGGCGCCTCCGTGCTCGGTTGGCTCGCGGCGGTCTTGTGGCCGTTGTCGCCCGGAATCGCGAAGACCGCAACGACGATCACCAGCACCACGACGGCGGCGGCCGCGCCGGCGACCAGCGCAATGCGACTCCGCTTCTTTCCCGGCTCGCCGAACCAAGCGGTGGCCCGGTCCTTCAGTGGTGGTTTCCCGCCCGGGGGCGGGACGGCGCCCGGCGGCTGCGGCTGCGCGGGGATCCTCGGTGGGGTCATTGCGTTGCCGTTTCCCGACGGCTGCGGCGGCGGAGTCGGAACCGGCCCCGTCGTTTCGCCGATGCGGCCGCCCCGCAACCTGGTCGCCGCGGCCGAGTACTCGTCGGGCCCGGACGGCGCCGGCGGCGCGGTCCCGGGGGCGGACTCGCTCGGCGGCGGTTTGGGAACGGTCGACGTCGTGCGATCCGGCGGCTGCCCCGATGCCGTGTGCCCGCCGGGGGCGGCGGAGGGAGTTGCGGTGAGGCCCGCCGTCACGTTCACCGTCTGCCCCGGCTCGACACCGACGCTGGTGATCGCCATCGAATCGGGTTTCAGGCCATTGAGGCGCTGCGCCGATTGCAATTCGCGGCCGAACTGCGCCGCGGACGTGGGCCGCTCGGCCGGATCGATGGCCATCCCATGCTCGATCGCCGCGCACACCGCGTCCGGGATCCCGTCCGGACGCATATCCGGGACCCGCGTCGTGCTGATCCGCAGATACTGCGCAATGAGGTCCTCACCGCTGCGGCGTTCGTGTGCGGCGCTGCCGGCAATGAGCGCATAAATTGTGGCGCCGAGGGAGTAAAGGTCGGAACTCACCGTTGCCGGATTACCGGTCATGACCTCGGGCGCGGTGTAGTCGATTGTGCCGGAGAAGAACCCGGTCGCGGTTTCATACCCGCCTTCAATGTGGGCGATCCCGAAATCACTCAGCTGCGGCTCGCCGTAGTCGTTGATAAGCACGTTTGCGGGCTTGATATCGCGGTGCAAAGTGCCGCTCTTGTGCGCGGTTTCCAGCGCCCCGCACAACTTCACCCCGATCCGCAATGCCTCGGGCCAAGAGATTGGCCCCTCGCGGCGCAATCTGACCGCCAGAGAATCCGCTGCGTGGTAGGGCATCACGATGTACGGCTTGCCACTCTCGGTCACGCCGACGCGCAGGATGTTGACGATATTCGGATGCCCCGAGAGGCCGCCCATCGCATAGCCCTCGCGCAGAAAGCGCTCCCTGCTGTCTTCGTCGAAATGCGATGGCAGTACCTTGACCGCGACATTTCGCCCGAGCGCCGTCTCGTAGCAGCAATAGATCACGCCGGCGCCACCCCGGGCGACTTGGCGTGCATCTTCGAATCCGGCGGAAGCCAACTCCGCAGCGAGCCCGCTCGGGGCCGGCGTCGGACCGTCGGTGGCAGGTCCTTCAGCCATTTTTGGGCGCCAATCTGTGCAATGAATGAATTAGCGAGGTCAAGAGTATCGCTCGCGATCTCCCGCGGAGAAGATTCGGCGAGGATAGTTTCCGCCGGACATATTCTGACGCCTCCCTGGGCCAGAATGGCGTCATGACGCTCGATCTGAACGGATACTTCGATCGCATCGACTACCACGGCGCCGCCGAACCGAACCTGGAGGTACTACAGGATCTGGTGACCGCCCACACTCGAACCATCGCGTTTGAGAACCTCGATCCGCTGATGGGGGTGCCGGTCGACGACCTGAGCCCGGAATCCCTCGCCGACAAGCTGGTTCGCCGGGGCCGGGGCGGCTACTGCTACGAGCAGAACGGCCTGATGGGCTATGCGCTGGCCGAGATCGGCTTTCGGGTGCGGCGATTCGCCGGTCGGGTGGTCTGGATGGTGCCGCCCGACGCGCCGGTCGGGGCACAGACTCATACGGTGTTGGCGGTGACGTTCCCCGGTTCCGCGGGTCCATATCTCGTCGACGTGGGTTTCGGCGGCCAGACGCTGCCTTCGCCCATCCGGCTGGAAACGGGCAGCATTCAGCAGACGACGCTGGAGCCGTACCGACTGCGGGACCGCCGCGACGGCCTGGTCCTAGAGGCCCAGATCCGCGGCGAATGGCAGTCGCTCTACGAGTTCACCCCGCGAACCCGGCCGGACATCGACCTGCGCGTCGGTAGCTGGTGGGTGTCGACCCACCCGTCGTCGCACTTCGTGACAAGCCTGACGGTCGCGCGGGTGACCGACGGCGCCCGAATGAACCTGGCCGGGCGCAACCTGACCGTTCACCGCGCCGACGGCAGCGAGAAGACCCGCCTCGAGGACGCCGCCGAGGTCGTCGACGCGTTGCGAGACCGGTTCGGCATCAATGTCGATGACTTCGCCGACCGCGGTGCCCTCGAGGCGCGCATCGACAAGGTCCTCGACGCCTAGCGGCTGGCCAGCCAGGGCCCCATCCGCCGCAGCGCCTCGTCGATGTCCGTGGTCGGCCCGGCGAAGGACAGCCGGACGAACGCGTTGCCCCGCGCGGTGTCGAAGTCGATGCCCGGCGCGATGGCAACGCCGGTGTCGGACAACAGCTTTGCGCAGAACCCCAGAGAATCGTCGGTGAAGTCGGAGACATCGGCGTACACGTAGAACGCGCCGTCGGTGGGCGCCAGCCGGTCGATCCCGATCCGGCGCAGCCCGTCGAGCAGCAGCGAGCGGTTGACCGCGTAGTGCCGCAGATGGCCGTCGGCCTCGGCGATCGCCTCGGGGGTGAACGCCGCCACCGCGGCGATCTGCGACAGCACGGGCGGGCAGATGGTGAAGTTGCCGGTCAGGCAGTCCACCGCGCGGCGCAGCTCCGGCGGTACCAGCAGCCAGCCCAGCCGCCAGCCCGTCATCGCGTAATACTTGGAAAAACTGTTGACCACCACCGCATTTCGCGACGTCTGCCAGGCGCAGCTGGTTTGCGGTGCGCCCTGGTAGACCAGGCCGTGGTAGACCTCGTCGCTGATCAGCCGCACCCCCGAGGCCTCGCACCACGAGGCGATCGCCGCCAACTCTGCCGGCGGTATGACCGTCCCGGTCGGGTTGGCCGGGCTCGCGACGACGACGCCGGCCACCGGCGGGTCGAGTTCGGCCAGCATCCGCGCGGTCGGCTGGAACCGGGTCCCCGGCCCGCACGGGATCTCCACCACCTCGCATCCCAGCGCCGACAAGATGTTTCGATAGCACGGGTAGCCGGGACTGGCCAGTGCCACCCGATCACCCACGTCGAAGCACGCGAGAAAAGCGAGCAGGAATCCGCCCGAGGAACCCGTGGTGATCACCACGGCGTCGGATTCGACGTAGATTCCGTGCTGGCGTTGGTAATCCGCCGCGATCGCGTCGCGCAGTTCCGGGATGCCCAGCGCCACGGTGTAACCCAACTCGTTGAGATGCAGCGCACTGGCCGCGGCCGCCCGCACCGGCTCGGGGGCGCCGACACTCGGTTGTCCTGCCGACAGGTTCACCAGATCGCCGTGACTGCGCTGGCGCTCCGCGGCCGCCAGCCAGACATCCATCACATAGAACGGCGGGATGCCGGCACGCAGCGCGACGGAGGCGTTCACGGCGGGGGTGCCACCGGGCAGATCTCTGCTTCCAGCCGGCTCAGCAGCTCTCGCGGTGAGCCGAGCAGCTGGGCACTGCCGTGTGCGCGTTTGAAGTACAGGTGCATGTCGTGTTCCCAGGTGATCGCGATGCCACCGTGTAGCTGAATGCCTTCGGCCGCCGCGGCATTAAGGGCCTCGCTGGCGGCGAGTCGCGCGGTGGCCGCGTTGGTGGGTGTGGGATCACCGCACGCGTCGGCGACGACGGCCCGCGCCGCCGCGATCGCGACGTACAGATCCGCCATCCGATGCTTGAGCGCCTGGAAGCTGCCGATGGGACGGCCGAATTGCACCCTGCTCTTGGCATATTCGACGGTCAGCTCCAGACAGCGCTCGGCGGCTCCGATCTGTTCGGCGGCCACCAGGATCGCCGCGGAGTCGGCCAGGCCGGGGTCGGGGCCCAGCGCGGTGGTCTCCTCGGGCCGCACTTGGGCCAGCCGGCGGGTGGGGTCCATGGTCGTCACGGGTTGCGCGCTGAAGCGGGTCCACCTGGCGAGTTGGCCGTCGACCGCGGCGACGACGACGTCGGCGATGTCGCCGTTGACCACGTAGTCCGCGTCGAGCACCAGCGCACCGATCGAGCTACCCTCCGCCAGCCCCGCCAATGCGTCCGCGTCCGGCTCCGGCGCCGCCAGCAGCGCCAGCTCGGCCAGCGTGGTGCCCAGCAGCGGGGAGGGCACCAGTGCGCGGCCCAGCTCCTGCAAAACCGTTGCGGCATCGGCCAGTTCGCCGCCCGCACCGCCGAGCTCCTCGGGCACCACCAGCGCGGCGGCGCCAACCTGCTCGCACAGCAGCCGCCACAGCGATTCGTCGTAGCCGGTCTCGGACTCCATCGCGGCGCGCACGGCCGCCGGGTCCGCGTGTTTGGTGACCAGGGCTGCGACGGTCTCGCGCAGCATCTCCCGTTCGTCGGTCATAGCATCTCCAGCACTCGTCGCCGGTGCTCCTCGGGCGTGCCCCAGGCCGAGCGTAATGCCTGCACCCGCAGCAGCCACAGCGACAGGTCGTGCTCCTGGGTGAAGCCGATCGCGCCGTGCGTCTGCAACGACGCCCGTGCCGCCAACAGGCCGGCCTCGGATGCCGCCGCCTTGGCGGCGCTCACGTCGCGCGACTCCAACGACAGCGCCGCGCCGTAGACCAGCGGGCGGGCCAGCTCGATCGCGATGTGGACGTCGGCCAGCTTGTGCTTGATGGCCTGATACGAACCGATCACCCGGCCGAACTGTGTGCGGTGCTTCGCGTAATCGACCGCGTCGTTCAGTAGCGCCTCCGCCGCGCCGACCAGCTGCGCCGCGGTGGCCAGCGCACCGAACCGGTAGGCACGCTCGACGTCCGCCTGCCAGGGGTCACCGGTTGCCGTCACGTCGTAGAGGCGGCGGCTGGGATCGACGGATTGGTGGCACTCACCCGCTGCGGCTTCGCTGACAGCGGAGTCGGTGGCCAGCAGCACCAGCCCGGCCGCCTCGGCGTCGACCGCGCGCGGCGTGTCGGGCGGCAGGGCGACGGTGGCGATCAGCTCACCGGATGCCAGCCCGGCGCTGCGATCGTCTTCGGCAAGCAAAACCGGTGCGACGGCGATGGATTCGGCCACCGGGCCCGGCACGCACCAACGACCGAGTCGCTCCAGCGCGACGACCATGTCCACCGGGTCCGCGTCCAGGCCGTCGTATTTTTCGGGCACGGCCAGGGCAGTGACGCCGAGGTTGGCCAGCTGCTCCCACACCTTGCGGCCGGGGGCGACGTCGCCGGCGGACCAAGCGCGCACGGCCCCGGGCAGGTCGGCCGCGCTCAGCGCGGCGTCGATGCTGGCCGCGAAGTCGCGCTGCTGATCGTCGAGCGCAAATTTCACTTCTTGCCTCCGGACTTTTCGCGCGGCAGGCCCAGCAGCCGCTCGGAGATGATGTTGCGCTGAATCTCGTTGGTGCCGGCATAGATCGGGCCGCCGAGCGCGAACAGCAGGCCATCGGTCCACGGCCCTACGAGCTCGCCGTCGGCACCCCGGAGGTCGATCGCGGTCTGATGGATCGCCACGTCGAGATCGGACCAGAACACCTTGGTCACCGACGATTCGGCGCCCAGCTCGCCGCCGGCAGCCAGCCTGGTCACCGTGCCGAAGGTCTGCAGCCGATAGGCCTGCGCCTTGATCCAGGCGTCGGCGACCCGGTCGGCGAGTTCGGTGGGGGAGCCGGTGTCCTTCCACAGCCGCACCAGCCGCTCGGCGGCCGCCAGGAAGCGGGCCGGGCTGCGCAGCGACATGCCGCGCTCGTTGCTCGACGTGCTCATCGCGGCGCGCCAGCCGTCGTTCGGGGTGCCGATGACGTCCTCGTCGGGCACGAAGACGTCATCGAGGAAGATCTCACCGAAGCCTGTGTCGCCGCCCAGTTGGACGATGGGCCGCACGGTGATGCCCTTGGCCTTCAGGTCGAACATGAAGTACGTCAGCCCGTGGTGTCGCTCCGCCGACGGGTCGGATCGGAACAGCCCGAAGCCCATCTCGGCGAACGGCGCCCGCGAGCTCCAGATCTTCTGCCCGCTCAGCAGCCAGCCACCCTCGGTCTTGGTGGCAGTGGACCGCAGCGACGCCAGGTCGCTGCCGGATTCGGGTTCCGACCAGGCCTGCGCCCAGATCTGTTCGCCGCTGGCCATTTTCGGCAGTATCCGGTCGAGCTGTTCCTCGGTGCCGTGGGCGAACAATGTCGGGGCCAGCATCGAGGTGCCGTTGGCGCTGGCGCGCCCCGGCGCCTCGGCGTGGAAGTACTCCTCTTCGAACACCACCCAGTGCAGCAGCGGCGCGTCGCGGCCGCCGTATTTCTTCGGCCAGGTGATCACGGACAGGCCCGCGTCGAAGAGCACTTTGTCCCAATTCCGGTGTTGTGCAAAGCCTTCCGCGTTGTCGTAGGACTTCGTCGGGATCGCCTCGGCGTTGGCCGAGAGGAAGTCACGCACCTCGGCCTGAAAAGCCAATGTCTCTTCGTCTAGTGCTAAGTCCATCTAGGTCCAATCAGCCTTGCTCTCGAAGTTGTGGTTTGACCACCTTGCCGCCCGCATTGCGCGGCAACGCGTCGACGAACCGCACCGACCGGGGTGCCTTGAAGTTCGCCAAATGTTCACGGGCATAAGCGATTACCGATTGCTCGTCGAGGTTGGCGCCGGGCCGGGCCACCAGGAATGCCCGGCCCACCTCGCCCAGGCGCTCGTCGGGAACCCCGATCACGGCGGCGTCGGCCACGCCCTCCATCCGGGCCAGCACCTGCTCGACCTCGGCGGGATAGACGTTGAAGCCGCCACAGATGTACATGTCCTTGAGCCGGTCGGTGATGCGCAGGTTTCCGGCCTTGTCGACGGCACCGATGTCACCGGTGTGCAGCCAGCCGTCGGCGTCGATGGCCGCGGCGGTGGCCTGCGGGTCGTCGAGATAGCCCAGCATCACATTGGGCCCGCGCAGCAGCACCTCTCCCGATTCACCGGATTCCGTTGCGTCGATGCGCAATTCGAAGTCCGCGAACGGGCGGCCGCAGGTGGTGGCGACGGTCACCGCGTCGTCGTCGGCGCGGCACATGGTGCCCATGCCGTTGGCCTCGGTCAGGCCGTAGGCGGTCAGCACGATGTCGATGTCCAGCTCGGACTGCATGCGTTCCACCAACACCACGGGAACGGTGGCCGCGCCGGTCACCGCGAATCGCAGCGAGCTCAGGTCGTAGTCGTTGCGGGCCGGGTGGTCGAGCAGGGTCTGGTAGATCGTCGGCGGGCCGGGCAACACGGTGATGCGGTGTTGCTCGATGGCCTGCAGCGTGCGCAGCGGATCGAAGGTCAGGTGCGGGATCAGTGTCGCGCCGGTCTGCAGGCAGGCCAGAATGCCGGCCTTGTATCCGAAGTTGTGAAAGAACGGGTTGATGCACAGGTAGCGGTCGTCGCTGGTGATCTTGCCGTTGGCGGCCCACGAGGCCGACGCCGAGAGCGATTGCCGGTGTGCGCACAGCACGCCTTTGCTGCGGCCGGTGGTGCCTGAGGTGAACAGGATGTCGCTGACGTCGTCGGGTGACACGGCCGCGGCGCGCTCGGAGACGCCCGCCGACGCCGCACCCTGGGCGATGAAGTCGTCCCAGGTGCCGTCCTCGGCTTCGATCGGTATCCGCACGATGTGCCGCAGCGCGGGCAGGGCCGCGCGGTCGAGGTCGGCGAGCCGCTCGTTGCCGAGGAATCGGCCCATCCCGAAGAGCACCGGCGCCTCGGTGCGGGCCAGGATATCGGCGGCTTCCGAGGCGGTGTAGCGGGTGTTGAGCGGCACCATCGCGGCTCCGGCGTGGTGAATCGCCAGGCAGGCGACGACCCAGTGCCAGGTGTTCGGCGACCAGATGGCCACCCGGTCGCGGTGTTGGACGCCGAGTGCGATCAGTGCGGCCGTCGCGCGGTGCACCTCGTCGCGCAGCTCGGCCGCGGTGAACGAGCGGTCGTCGGTGATCAGCGCGGCGTGGTCGGGGAGCTGATCGGCGAAACGGTCCAGCGCCGCGGGCACGGTGCGCGGATCGTCAGTCATCGATGCTCCTAACAAAGCAAGTGCTTGGTAGGTTAGCCTACAGGGCATGCAGGACGTCGAGGAGTTCCGGGCGGAGGTCCGCGGTTGGCTCGCCGACAATCTGGTCGGCGAATTCGCAGCGCTCAAGGGCCTGGGCGGTCCCGGTCGTGAGCACGAGGCGTTCGAAGAGCGCCGGGCCTGGAATCAGCATCTGGCCGCCGCGGGGCTGACCTGTCTGGGGTGGCCGGTCGAGCACGGCGGCCGCGGGCTTTCGACGGCGCATCGGGTGGCCTTCTACGAGGAGTACGCCCGCGCCGACGCCCCGGACAAGGTCAACCACTTCGGCGAGGAGCTGCTCGGCCCGACGCTGATCGCGTTCGGAACACCCGAGCAGCAGGAGCGGTTCCTGCCGCGGATCCTCGACGTCACCGAGCTGTGGTGCCAGGGATATTCGGAGCCCGGCGCCGGCAGCGACCTGGCCAACGTATCGACCACCGCCGAGCTGGACGGCGACCAGTGGGTGATCAACGGCCAGAAGGTATGGACGTCGCTGGCGCACCTGTCGCAGTGGTGCTTTGTGGTGGCGCGCACCGAGAAGGGCTCCAAGCGGCACGCCGGGCTGTCGTATCTGCTGGTGCCGCTGGACCAGCCGGGCGTGCAGATCCGGCCGATCGTCCAGATCACCGGCACCGCGGAGTTCAATGAGGTGTTCTTCGACGACGCCCGCACCGACGCGTCGATGGTGGTCGGCCAGCCGGGCGACGGCTGGCGGGTCGCCATGGGAACGCTGACGTTCGAGCGTGGCGTCTCGACGCTAGGGCAGCAAATCCGTTATGCCCGTGAGCTTTCCAACCTCGCGGAACTCGCACAGCGCAACGGCGCCGCGGACGATCCATTCATTCGGGAGCGGTTGACGCGGGCGTGGACGGGGCTGCGGGCGATGCGTTCGTACGCGCTGGCCACCATGGACGTCGAGCAGCCCGGCCAGGACAACGTGTCGAAGTTGTTGTGGGCCAACTGGCATCGCGACCTAGGCGAGCTGGCGATGGACGTCATCGGCAAGCCCGGCCTGACGCTCTCCGATGGTGAGTTCGACGAGTGGCAGCGGCTGTATCTGTTCACTCGCGCCGACACCATCTACGGCGGATCCAACGAGATCCAGCGCAACATCATCGCCGAGCGGGTGCTCGGCCTACCGCGAGAGGTTAAGGGATGAGTCTGGCCGACGCACCGAAAGAGGTTGCCGGACACGGGCTTCTGGCTGGCAAGGTGGTCATCGTGACGGCCGCTGCGGGCACCGGCATCGGATCGGCGACCGCACGGCGGGCGCTGGCCGAGGGCGCCGACGTGGTGATATCCGACCACCACGAACGCCGGCTCGGGGAGACCGCCGACGAGCTGTCGGCGCTGGGCCAGGGCCGCGTCGAGAAGGTGGTGTGCGACGTTACGTCCAGCGTCCAGGTCGACGCGTTGTTCGCATCGGCCCATGCCCGGATGGGCCGGATCGACGTGCTGGTCAACAACGCCGGGCTCGGTGGGCAGACACCGGTGGTCGACATGACCGACGAGGAGTGGGATCGCGTCCTGAACGTCACCCTGACTTCGGTGTTCCGCGCCACCCGGGCGGCGCTGCAGTACTTCCGCGACGCCCCGCACGGCGGGGTGATCGTCAACAACGCCAGCGTCCTGGGCTGGCGCGCGCAGCACTCGCAGTCGCACTACGCGGCCGCCAAGGCCGGGGTGATGGCGTTAACCCGTTGCAGCGCACTCGAAGCCGTCGAGTACGGGGTGCGCATCAACGCGGTGTCGCCGAGCATCGCCCGGCACAAATTTCTGGACAAGACCACGTCGGCGGACCTGCTCGACCGGCTGTCCGCGGGCGAGGCGTTCGGGCGAGCCGCCGAGCCGTGGGAGGTCGCGGCCACCATCGCGTTTCTGGCCAGCGACTACTCCAGCTACCTCACGGGCGAGGTCATCTCCGTCTCGAGTCAGCATCCGTGACATGAACGACGGAGGCCGCCAAGGAGGAGCGCAGCTACCTGCAGATATCACGGAGCCACGCCAGGCGCCGTGGGCGTGCGTCGGCGTCGCTGGCGAGGCGCTCAAGTGCGTCCGTGATCGGTAGGTGCCGCAGCTTTCTCGCGCGTTTGACATGGACCCGGCAGAACGTTCCGACTCCCGGCGGCAAGCTCACGCCAGCGGAGTTCGTATACCCGAGCGTCGGCAAGCCGTCGGGACCGAGGGGGAAATCCCACGATGCGGAGTAGTCGGCGAATTTGACCGGCCAGACATCCGGGCCCCAGTAGTTGCACAGCGAGTAGCGGAAGAGGACGCAATGCGGGCCAACTGCCACGTCCCACGTATAGCACGCGGCTACGACGGCGTAGCTGCACGATCCTGCCGCGCAGGCGCCGGCCGCGTCTGGTCAAATCAGGTGGTACCAGGCGACTGGCCAAGCAAGCGCTTGGTTGATACTCTGATCCGGTGGACCGAGTGCCCGGTCAGGCGAACAGCCGGCGAGACGAGCTGCTGGACCTCGCCGCGACCATGTTCGCCGAGCGGGGCCTGCGCGCCACCACCGTGCGCGACATCGCCGACGGCGCCGGCATCCTGTCCGGCAGTCTGTACCACCACTTCTCCTCGAAAGAGGAGATCGTCGACGAGTTGCTGCGCAGCTTCCTGGACTGGCTGTTCGCCCGATACCGCGAGATCGTGGACAGCGAGGCCAACCCGCTCGAGCGGCTCAAGGGCCTGTTCATGGCGTCGTTCGAGGCTATCGAGGATCGCCACGCGCAGGTCGTCATCTATCAGGACGAAGCCAAACGGCTGCTGTCGCAGCCCCGGTTCTCCTACATCGAGGACATGAACCGCCAGCAACGCAAGATGTGGGTCGAGGTGCTCAACCAGGGCGTCGACGAAGGCTACTTCCGGCCCGACCTCGACGTCGACCTCGTCTATCGATTCATCCGCGACACCACCTGGGTGTCGGTGCGCTGGTATCAACCCGGCGGGCCGCTCACCGCGCAGCAGGTGGGTCAGCAATATCTCGCCATCGTGCTCGGCGGGATCACCAAAGAAGGAGTCTGAAAGATGCCTCGGGTCGGCGACGATGCAGTGGGGGTCCCCCCAGCCGCGCAGCGGCGAGGGGGGCGAAGCGATGAAGAGGAGCGACACCATGCCTGAGGCGTACGTCATCGACGCTGTGCGCACCGCGGTCGGCAAGCGCGGCGGATCACTGGCCGGGATACATCCCGTCGACCTGGGCGCGCTGGGGTGGCGCGGACTTCTGGACCGAATCGACGTCGACCCCGCCGCCGTCGACGATGTGATCGCCGGTTGCGTCGACGCCATCGGGGGACAGGCGGGCAACATCGCCCGGCTCTCCTGGCTGGCCGCCGGCTATCCCGAAGAGGTTCCCGGTGTCACGGTGGATCGCCAGTGCGGCTCCAGCCAGCAGGCGATTTCCTTTGGCGCGCAAGCGATCATGTCCGGCACGGCCGACCTCATCGTGGCCGGCGGCGTGCAGAACATGAGCCAGATCCCGATCTCGTCGGCGATGACCGTCGCCGAGCAGTTCGGGTTCACCTCACCGACCAACGAATCCAAGCAGTGGCTGCACCGGTACGGCGATCAGGAGATCTCACAGTTCCGCGGCTCGGAGCTGATCGCCGAGAAGTGGAACCTGTCGCGCGAGGAGATGGAGCGCTACGCGCTGACCAGCCACGAGCGCGCGTTCGCGGCGATCCGCGGCGGCCACTTCGACAACGAAATCCTCACCGTCGAAACCGAATCCGGGCCGTTCCGCGTCGACGAAGGCCCACGCGAGTCGTCGATGGAGAAGATGGCCGGCCTGAAACCGCTCGTCGAGGGCGGACGGCTGACGGCCGCGATGGCCAGTCAGATTTCCGACGGCGCCAGCGCGGTGCTGCTGGCCTCCGAGCAGGCCGTCAAGGACCACGGATTGAAACCCAGGGCCCGCATCCACCACATCAGTGCGCGCGCCGCCGACCCGGTGTTCATGCTGACCGGCCCGATCCCCGCCACCCGCCACGCCCTGGAGAAGACCGGGCTGTCCATCAGCGATATCGATACCGTCGAGATCAACGAGGCGTTCGCGCCCGTTGTGATGGCCTGGCTCAAGGAGATCAAGGCCGACCCCGAGAAGGTCAACCCCAACGGCGGCGCGATTGCCCTCGGTCATCCGCTGGGCGCCACCGGGGCCAAGCTGTTCGCCACCATGCTCAACGAGCTAGAGCGCATCGGCGGCCGCTATGGGCTGCAGACGATGTGCGAGGGCGGCGGGACGGCCAACGTCACCATCATCGAGCGCCTCTAAGCCGCGACGCCTCGCCCGCCTGGCCGCGACACATAACCACGCACACGACACGCCGGAAAGGGTGTGCGTGGTTTATGTTTCGATGAAAGAAGACGCCGCCTGGAGGTGTTCGATCGCGTCGCGCACTATCGATTCGATCAGCTCGGCGCACGACGGCAGGTCGTCGAGGATGCCGGCCACCTGTCCCGACGCCAGCACCCCGGCGTCGGTGTTGCCCTCGACGAGGCCGGCCTTCAGCAGCATCGGCGTATTGGCCGCCATCACCACCTGCGACCAGGTCAGCTCCTTGCCGTGCCGCATCGCCAGCCCGTCGCTGATCATCGACCGCCAAGTCATCTGCGACATTTTCTTGAACTTGGCGGCATTGCGCATTGCCGCGGTGAAACCCCTTGCCCGTGAGCCGCTTTCCAGCTTCTCGACCAGCCCGGTGCGCAGCACCCGATGTGGCATGCCGTCGACGCGCGTGGTGACCACCGTGCCGTCCAGCGCCGCCTCGAGATACCGCCGCTTCACCGCGTCGGGCACGGTGGAATCCGAGGTGAGCAGGAACCGCGTGCCCATCGCCACCCCGGCGGCCCCGTAGGACAGGGCCGCGGCGAGGCCGCGCCCGTCGAAGAATCCGCCCGCCGCGATCACGGGGATGCCGGTGCCCTTGACCGCATCCAGCACGGAAGGCAACAGCAGCGTCGTGGCGACTGGCCCGGTGTGCCCGCCGCCTTCGCCGCCCTGGACGATCATCGCGTCGGCGCCCCAGCCCGCGACCTTGCGCGCGTGCTTGGCCGCGCCGATGGAGGGGATGACCACCGCCCCAGCATCTTTCAGCCGCGCTATCAACTCCGGCTTAGGCGCCAGCGCGAACGACGCCACCTTCACGCCCTCGCGGATCATCAGCTCGACCCGGTCGCCGGCGTCGGCCGCATCGGCGCGGATGTTCACGCCGAACGGCTTGTCGGTGGCCGCCTTGACCTTGCCGATCGCGCTCGCCAGCTCGTCCAGGGTCATGGTCGCGGACGCCAGGATGCCGAGCCCGCCCGCGTTGGCCGTGGCGGACACCAGCCGGGCACCGGCCACCCAGCCCATTCCGGTCTGCACCACCGGATGCTCGACGCCGACCAGTTCGGTCAGCGGCGTGCGCAATCTCATAGCCACCGCCGACGATGCAGAGCGGAGCGATGAGGAGGAGGCGGAATAATCATGACCGTATCTCTCTGTCGCGCAGCGACTTCGGGTCGATGACCGAGCGGATCAGGCTCAGCTCGTCGTCGGTCGGCAGCCTCGTCTCCTCGGCGCCGTCAAGGCCGTGCACCTCGAACGACGTGTTCTCGCTGACCTCGTCGGGCGATACGCCGGGGTGCAGGGACACCGCGCGCATGGTCTTGTCCGGGCCGCCGAAGTCGAACACCCCGAGGTTGGACACCACCCGATACGGGTTGGCGAACCTGAACGCCGGGTTTGTCTCGTCGATCTTGTCCCAGCCGATGCCGCAGACGACGTCGACCGCCTCGCAGAACACCCGCGTCGAGTGGTTGCCGACCCAGTAGCTGGTCGCGTGGTTGATCGCGTTGCCGGGTGCGCCCCGGAGGCCGAACATCTGTCGGGTCGGATGCTGCAGCGGCCCGAACGCCGAGATGTTCTGATTGCCAAAGCGATCGACCTGATTTGCGCCCATGATCACATGCCGCCGCCCCCAGGCCAGCGTCTCGAACACCCGGCCGAACGGCATCCAGCCTTCGACCGCTCCGGCCTTGCCCAGCGCCGGGGTGTCGGCCAGGAGCTGGGCCTCGCCATCGGTGAGCAGGATGTCCGGCGAGAACGTCAGCCGAGCGAGGCGAGCGCCGACGGAGGCCATGTTCGTCATTGGGCTGACCATGATTTCGCCTGCGTCCCTGAACAACTCGGCGCAGGCGACCGCGCAGATTTCGGCTCGGGTACTGCTCACTTGGAAGCCTCCTCCGCGAACGTGCGCACGGCCGCTTGGTATTCGTCTTCGCCGCCCGAGAGGTAAGTCTGGACGAAGCGCTGCCAGCCGTCTTCGGTCGAGGCGGCCTCGGCGTAGTGTCGCTGGAACTTCTCATCCCGGCCGTAATCCGGTGCGGCGGTGGTGAAGTGGGCCCCGCCGGGCGCCTCGACCACCGCGTCGACCATCATCCGGTTCACCAGCAGCGCCTGCGGCGGGACCGCCTTGATCAGCTCTTCGGTCGGCACGACACGTTCCACCGACAGGTAGCGCTTCTCGGCGGCCATCAGGAAGAGATCGTCGAAGTAGGGGTCGATGCCGGTATAGGCCGCATTGCCTTGGCTATCACCGAGATTGAGGTGCACGAACGCGGCATCCAACCGCAATGCGGGCATGGCGATCAGCGTCTCGTGTCCGCCGCCCGGCGCGGGATAGGGGCTGGTTACGGTCTGCAATTCGCCTTCCCAGAAGTCGGGCACCGAGCTGCCCAGCCCCGCCCGGATCGGCAGGAACGGCAGCCGCTGCGCCGCCGCCTGCAGCCCGCAGCGCAGCATGCCCTCGTCCATTTCCCGTGCTTCGATCGCGCCGCCGGTACGTGCCTTCGCGAACCACGGATCGTAGAAGGGCGGCGAATCCAACGAGACAAACCCGTAGTAGACGCGCTTGACCTTGCCCGCCGAGCACAGCAGCCCGAGGTCGGGGCCACCGTAGGTGACCACCGTCAAGTCCGTGATGTCGGTGCGCAGCATGGCGCGCACGAAGGCCATGGGCTTGCGCCGCGATCCCCAGCCGCCGATGCCGATCGTCATGCCGCTGCGCAGCTGCGCGACCGCGTCGTCCAGCGTCGTCCTTTTGTCGCTCACTCCTTCTTGCCCTTCGCTGTCCCGGCGAACGCGTCGCGGTGCTCGTCGGACACCCCGGCGAGGTTGAGCTCGAACGTAAAGCCTTGCTCCATGCGATAACTCGAGTTGACGCGTTGCACGTCGATCAAGTTGAGCGCCTCCTTGGCCGCCCGGATCACCCGGGTGTCCTTGGCGGCGATGTCGCGCGCCACCCGCAGCGCGGCCTCGTCCAATTCCTCGCGCGGCACCACCTCATGCACCGAACCGAAGTGGTGCAGGGTGGCGGCGTCGACGGTGGCCGCCGTGAAGAACAGGCGCCGCATCAGGTGCTGGGGCACCAGCCTCGACAGGTGGGTGGCCGCCCCGAGCGCGCCGCGTTCCACCTCCGGGAGCCCGAAGGTCGCGTCGTCGGAGGCCACGATGACGTCGGAGTTGCCGACGAGCCCGATGCCGCCGCCGACGCAGAATCCGTTCACCGCCGCGATCACCGGCACCGCGCATTCATAGACGGCGCGGAACGCGGCGAAGCAGCCGCGGTTGGCGTCGATGAGCGCGGTGAATCCCTCGGTGCGCTGCATTTCCTTGATGTCGACGCCGGCGTTGAAGCCGCGACCCTCGGCCCGCAGGATCACCGCGTGCGTGGCGCTGTCGGCGCCGGCGGCCGTGATGGCATCGGCGAGTTCGAACCAGCCCTGCGAAGGGATGGCGTTGACCGGCGGGTAGTCCACGGTGACGGCGACTATGCCCGGTTCCGTGGTGGTGGATGTGATCGTCATTGGCACTTCCTGGTGGGCGGTTACCTAAGCAAGCACTTGCTTGGTACGCTAGCACAGTGACTCATGCCGGCGGAGGCCCACCTTCTGGTGAAGGCATCAATTTGGGATTGGCCGGGCGGGTGGTGTTGGTCACCGGCGGCGTCCGAGGCGTAGGCGCCGGTATCAGTTCGGTTTTCGCCGCACAGGGCGCGACCGTGATCACCTGCGCGCGCCGCGCCGTCGAGGGTGTGCCTTATGAGTTCCACTCCTGCGACGTCCGCGACGACGAAGCCGTCAAGAACCTGATCGACTCCATCGTGGACAAGCACGGCAGGCTCGACGTCGTGGTCAACAACGCGGGAGGTTCGCCGTACGTCCTGACCGCGGAGTCCAGCCCGAAGTTCAACCGCAAGATCATCGAGCTCAATCTGATTGGTGCGCTGCTGGTTTCGCAGTGCGCAAACGACAAGATGCAGGACCAGCGGGGCGGGGGATCGATCGTCAACATCTGCAGTCTCAGCGGCCGGCGGCCAAGCCCCGGCACCGGCGCGTACGGGGCGGCCAAGGCCGGCCTGGAAAGCCTGACGCAGACGCTGGCGGTGGAGTGGGGACCGAAGGTCCGGGTGAACGCCTGCGTGGTCGGCATGGTGGAGACCGAACAAGCGGACTTGTTCTACGGCGACGCCGATTCGATCGCCGCCATCTCCAAGAATGTGCCACTGGGCAGGATGGCCACGCCCGAGGACGTCGGTTGGGCCGCAGCTTTTTTGGCCTCGGATGCCGCGTCCTACATCAGCGGCGCCTCGTTGGAGGTGCACGGCGGCGGCGAGCCGCCGCACTATCTGGCCACCACGAACGCGAGCTCGATCAAGTAGCGATCCAGTAGAGGGGATAAGGCATATGGGAGTTGTCGACGGCCGTGTCGTCATCGTCACCGGAGCGGGCGGCGGTATCGGGCGCGCGCACGCGCTGGCCTTCGCGGCCGAGGGCGCGCGCGTCGTCGTCAACGACATCGGTGTCGGTCTGGACGGGTCACCCGCCGGAGGAGGCAGCGCCGCGCAGGGCGTGGTCGACGAGATCACCGCGGCCGGTGGCGAAGCCGTGGCCAACGGATCCAACATTGCCGACTGGGACCAAGCGGCCGGCCTCGTCCGGACCGCCGTCGAAACCTTCGGCGGGCTCGACGTTCTGGTGAACAACGCCGGCATCGTGCGCGACCGGATGATGGCCAACACCAGCGAGGAGGAGTTCGACGCCGTCATCGCCGTACACCTCAAGGGCCACTTCGCCACGATGCGGCACGCGGCGTCGTACTGGCGAGGGCTGTCCAAAGAGGGCAAAACCGTTGACGCGCGGATCATTAACACCAGCTCGGGCGCCGGCCTGCAGGGCAGCGTCGGGCAGGGCAACTACAGCGCCGCCAAGGCCGGCATCGCGGCAATGACGTTGGTCGGCGCCGCCGAGATGGGTCGCTACGGCGTGACCGTCAACGCCATCGCACCGTCGGCCCGCACCCGCATGACCGAGACCGTCTTCGCAGAGATGATGGCGACGCAGGACCAGGATTTCGACGCCATGGCGCCGGAGAATGTCTCGCCGCTGGTCGTCTGGCTGGGCAGCGCCGAATCACGCGACGTCACCGGAAAGGTGTTCGAGGTCGAGGGCGGCAAGATCCGCGTCGCCGAGGGCTGGGCCCACGGACCGCAGATCGACAAGGGCGCCAGATGGGAGCCCGCCGAGCTGGGGCCGGTTGTGGCCGACCTGCTCGCGAAGGCGCGGCCGCCGGTCCCCGTCTACGGCGCCTAGCGCGGTTCGCACACCACCAACGGGATCACCCGGTCCGCGGCCTCGCGGTACTTCCGGTAGGGCGGATACATCCGCATCAGGGGCGGCCAGTAGCGGTCGCGTTCGGAGTCCGTTGCGTCGCGGGCGACCAGGTCCAGGCGCTCCGCGCGAATCTGCACCCGCACCTCGGGGTCTTCTTTCAGATTGCGGTACCACAACGGGTTCTCGTCGCGCCCACCGAACGACGCCGGCAGGATCACCCGATCACCGTCGCGCACGTACAGCGTCGCGGTGGTTCGCGGCTCGTTGGATGCGCGCCCGGTCGTCGTCAGCAGCGCCGCCGGAAGCCACAACAGCTTCGCGCCGATCCTGCCGTCAGTCCGGCGATACACCCAAATATGGGCACGCGCAAAGTATTTGAGCAGCAGCGCGACTGGACGGGAATTGCGGATCCGATGTCGGCTCGGCAACGTTAGGGGTCGCAGATGACGATCGGGATGGTCCGGTCGGTCCAGGACTGGTAATCGTCGTACGACGGGTACATGTCGACCAATTTGGGCCAGTACTTGGCGCGCTCTTCGTCGGTGGCATCCCGCGCCGTCAGGTCGAGCACCTCTTTTTTGATCTGCACCTGCACCTTGGGGTTGGCCTTCAGGTTGAGGTACCACATCGGGTTTTTCGCGGAGCCGCCCTTCGACGCCGCGACCACCACCCGGTCACCGTCACGCAGAAAGTACAGCGGGCTCACGCGGGGTTCGCCGGACTTGCGGCCGGTGGTGGTCAGCAGGGCGACGGGAATCTTCTGGAATGTCCCACCAAGGCCCTCTCCGCCGTTGCGGCGGTACATGAACGTGTTGAGGCGTGACATCCACTTGATCAGGAAGTCGGTGTAGGGCGTATTCAGAAACCGCGGCGGTGATTTTGGCATGACGTCATCCTAGAGACCCGTTAGCGCTTGATGAACGGACGGAAGCGAACCCTGATGTGGTGTATTTCGGCGTGGCCGCTCGCGCTTTCGGCGGGGATCACGAACGTTTCGTCAACCCGCGCGGCGAGCCGCCTGCGGCCGAACCCCGCCTTGGTCAGCACGTCGTAGGCCGCGTGCACCTCGTCGCCGCTGATTCGGTAATCGGGTGGCGTGGTGTCGGCGATGACCCAATATTGAAGTCCGCGATTTAGGCTGCGCCGCAGGTGATTTCCGGAGAATCCGTTCTTCACTCCCTGCTCGATGCGGGTGCACCGGGCCGCAAACGGAACGCTATCGCCGTCATGGCTGACGAGCGCGTCGATGTACGCCTGCGCCGCCGCGATGCGGTCGGCCTCCGAGACGCCCAACTAGATCCGCTCGATGATGGTGCCGGTGGACAGGGCGCCCCCGGCGCACATCGTGATCAGGGCGGTGCTCTGATCGGTGCGCTCCAGCTCGTGCAGCGCGGTGGTGATCAGCCGGCTGCCGGTGCTGCCCACCGGGTGGCCGAGCGCGATCGCGCCGCCGTTCACGTTCACCCTGGCCATGTCGGGTTCGTGGACCCGTGCCCAGGACAGCACCACCGAGGCGAAGGCCTCGTTGATCTCGGTGAGGTCGATGTCGCCGATCTTCATGCCGGCTTTCTCCAGCACCTTCGCGGTCGACTGCACCGGTCCGTCCAGGTGGTAGTAGGGCTCGGCGCCGACAAGCGCCTGGCTGACGATCCGGGCACGCGGCCGCAGCCCGAGCGCCTTGGCCTTGTCCTCGTCCATCCACAACACCGCGGCCGCACCGTCGGAAATCTGCGACGAGGTGCCCGCCGTGTGGATCCCGCCCTCGAGGACCGGCTTGAGCTGGCTCAGGCCCTCCAGGGTGGTGTCGCGCAGGCCCTGGTCGCGGGAGACCATGTGGCGGTCGCTGGTGGGCTGCTTTTGCTCGTCGAGCACCGGCGCCTCGATCGGGGAGATTTCCCGGTCGAAACGGCCCTCCTCCCAGGCCCGCTTGGCGCGCAGCTGCGACTCGAACCCCCACGCGTCGATGTCCTCGCGGGTGATGCCGCGGCGCTTGGCGATCCGCTCGGCGGCGGTGAACTGGTCGGGCAGATCGATGTCCCACGACGCGGGCCGCAGGATGGTGCGGTCCGGACCCGCGTTGGCGCCCAGGCCGACGCGGCTCATGGCCTCGATCCCGCACGCGATGCCGACGTCGATCGCGCCCGCCGCGATCAGGCCGGCGACGAGGCCGTTGGCCTGCTGGCTGCTGCCGCACTGGCAGTCCACGGTCGTGGCGCCCACATGCTCCGGCAGCCCGGCGACGAGCCAGCTCACCCGGGTGATGTTGTTGGACTGCTCGCCGTACTGGGTGACGCAACCCCCGACGACCTGCTCGACGTCGCCGGCGTCGATCCCGGCTTTGTCCACCAATGCCTTCTGCACCGCGCCCAGCAGCTCGGTGGCGTGCAGTCCTGACAGCCATCCGTTGCGCTTGCCGATCGGGCTGCGGGTGGCTTCAACGATTACCGGGTTACCCATGGGGCCAGGCTAGAACACGTTTCATTACTCTGACAAGCGAGGATGCTTGGGCGCCTTTTGTCTGCGGTGGAGGCATGTTTTACTGGCACCAGAGCATCACTAGGACAGCTAGTGTCCTGGGATCGCAGGTCATCGAGGACTGCAGTGAAGGAGAATTAGCGTGCCCAGCCCCAATCTTCCGCCCGGGTTCGATTTCACCGACCCGGACATCTACACCGAGCGGATTCCCGTCGAGGAGTTTGCCGAGCTGCGGGCGACCGAGCCGATCTGGTGGAACGAACAGCCCCCGGGCAAAGCCGGCGGGTTCAACGACGGCGGATTCTGGGCGATCACCAAGCTCAACGACGTCAAGGAGATCTCGCGGCGCAGCGACGTCTTCTCCAGCTACGAGAACTGCGTGATCCCGCGATTCAACGACGACATCGCGCGTGAGGACATCGAGCTGCAACGGTTCGTCATGCTCAACATGGACGCGCCGCATCACACCCGGCTGCGCAAGATCATCTCGCGCGGCTTCACGCCGCGCGCCGTCGGGCGCCTGGAGGACGAGCTGCGGGAGCGCGCCCAGAAGATCGCCCGGGACGCGGCGGCCGCCGGTTCCGGCGACTTCGTCGAGCAGGTGTCCTGCGAGCTACCGTTGCAGGCCATCGCCGGCTTGCTCGGGGTGCCGCAGGAGGACCGCGAAAAGCTCTTCCGCTGGTCCAATGAGATGACCGGGAATGACGATCCCGAGTATGCCGACATCGATCCCAAGGCATCGTCATTCGAGGTGCTCAACTACGCGATGCAGATGGCCGCGGTCAAGGCCGAGAATCCCGGCGACGATATCGTCACCACGCTGATCAACGCCGACATCGAGGGTGAAAAGCTCTCCGACGACGAGTTCGGTTTCTTCGTCATGATGCTCGCGGTGGCCGGCAACGAGACCACGCGTAACTCCATCACGCAGGGGATGATGGCCTTCGCCGACTTCCCCGACCAGTGGGAGCTGTTCAAGAAGGAGCGCCCGGAGACCGCCGCCGACGAGATCGTCCGCTGGGCCACCCCGGTCACGTGTTTCCAACGGACCGCGCTCGAGGACTACGAACTCTCCGGCGTGCAGATCAAGAAGGGTCAGCGGGTGGTGCTGTTCTACCGCTCGGCCAACTTCGACGAGGAAATCTTCGACGATCCGTATACCTTCAACATCCTTCGGGATCCCAACCCGCACGTCGGTTTCGGCGGCACCGGCGCGCACTACTGCATCGGCGCGAACCTCGCCAAGCTGACGATCAACCTGATCTTCAATGCCGTGGCCGATCACATGCCCAACCTCAAGCCGATCTCGGAGCCCGAGCGGCTGCGGTCGGGCTGGCTCAACGGCATCAAGCGCTGGCAGGTCGACTACACCGGCAAGTGCCCGGTGAAGCACTGATGGACTTCGACCTCAGCGCCGAGCAAAACGCGGTTGCCGATGTCGTCACGTCGGTGCTCGACCGCGAGATCTCATGGAGCGCTTTGGTTGACGGCGGCGTGATGGCGTTGCCGGTGCCGGAACGACTGGGCGGTGACGGCGTGGGCCTGCCCGAGGTCGCGACGGTACTCACCGAAGTCGGTCGCCATGGCGCCATCACCCCGGCGCTTGCCACGCTGGGCCTGGGCGTGGTGCCGCTGCTCGACCTGGCCTCCGACGAACAGCAGGGCCGGTTCCTGGCTGCCGTCGCCAAGGGCGGTGTGTTGACCGCGGCGCTCAACGAACCCGGCGCCGCGCTGCCCGACCGGCCGACCACCACCTTCGTGCATGGGCGGTTGTCTGGCACCAAAGTCGGTGTGGCCCATGCCGAACAGGCGGATTGGATCGTCGTCACATCCGACAGCGCCGTCGTGGTGGTGTCGCCGAAGGCCGATGGGGTGCGGCTGGTTCGCACGCCGACGTCGAACGGTTCCGACGAGTACACAGTCACGTTCGCCGACGTCGCCGTTCCCGACGGCGACATTCTGGCTGGCGCGACGGCGCGCCGAGTGAATCAGCTGGCGTTGGCCGCGATCGGCGCATACGCCGACGGGCTGGTCGCGGGGGCGCTGCGGCTGACCGCCGACTACGTGGCCAACCGCAAGCAGTTCGGCAAGCCGCTGTCCACCTTCCAGACCGTTGCGGCGCAGCTGTCTGAGGTCTATATCGCCTCGCGCACCATCGATTTGGCCGCCAAGTCGGTGGTCTGGCGACTGTCCGAGGGTCGCGATGCCGACGACGACCTCGACGTGCTCGGGTACTGGATCGCGTCGCAGGCGCCAGCGGTCATGCAGACGTGTCATCACCTGCACGGCGGGATGGGAATGGACATCACGTACCCGATGCACCGCTACTACTCGACGATCAAGGACCTCACCCGGCTGGTGGGCGGGCCTTCTCATCGTCTCGACCTGGTGGGAGCGCAATGTTCATCGAACTGACCCCGGAGCAGCGGCAGCTGCAAGCCGAGATACGGCAATACTTTTCGAATCTCATCTCCTCCGACGAGATGAAGGAGATGGAAAAGGACCGGCACGGCGCCGCCTACCGCGCGGTGATCCGGCGGATGGGCCAGGACCGCATGCTCGGTGTCGGATGGCCAAAGGAGTTCGGCGGCCACGGTTTCGGGCCGATCGAACAGCAGATCTTCGTCAACGAAGCACACCGGGCCGACGTGCCGTTGCCGGCGGTGACGCTGCAGACCGTCGGGCCGACGCTGCAGGTATTCGGCAACGAGATGCAGAAGAAGAAGTTCCTGCCCGCAATCCTGGCCGGCGAGGTCCACTTCGCGATCGGCTACACCGAGCCCGAGGCGGGAACCGACCTGGCTTCCCTGCGCACCACCGCCGTCCGCCACGGCGACGAGTACATCGTCAACGGCCAGAAGATCTTCACCACCGGCGCACACGACGCCGACTACATCTGGCTGGCCTGCCGCACCGACCCCGAAGCCGTTAAGCACAAAGGCATTTCGATCCTCATCGTCGACACGAAGGATCCCGGCTACTCTTGGACGCCGATCATCCTGTCCGACGGCGCCCACCACACCAACGCCACGTACTTCAATGACGTGCGCGTGCCCGCGGACATGCTGGTCGGCGAGGAGAACGGCGGATGGCGTCTGATCACCACCCAGCTCAACAACGAGCGGGTGATGCTCGGGCCGGCGGGCCGGGTCGCCGGTATCTACGACCGCGTGCACGCCTGGGCGTCGAAGCCCGGCGGCGACGGCGTCACGCCGATCGATCAACAAGACGTCAAGCGGGCGCTCGGCGAGATCCACGCGATGTGGCGGATCAACGAGCTGCTCAACTGGCAGGTGGCCGCCGCGGGCGAGGACATCAACGTGGCCGACGCCGCGTCGACGAAAGTCTTTGGCACCGAGCGCATTCAGTACATCGGCCGGTTGGCCGAGGAGATCGTCGGGAAGTACGGCGATCCAGCGGACTCCGACACGGCCGACCTGCTCAACTGGCTCGACTCGCAAACCAAACGCAATCTGGTGATCACCTTCGGTGGCGGCGTCAACGAAGTCATGCGTGAGATGATCGCGGCCGCTGGCCTCAAGGTGCCGAGGGTGCCCAGATGACCGACATCCAGGAAGCCGTCGCGCAGATCAAGGCCGCCGGCAGCAGTAAACCGCGCGCGGCCCGCGATCCGGTGAATCAGCCGACGATCAACAACTGGGTGGAGGCGCTGGGCGACCGCAACCCGATCTACACCGACGAGGCCGCCGCCCGGGCCGCCGGTCACCCCGGAATTGTCGCACCGCCGGCGATGATTCAGGTCTGGACGATGTTCGGCCTGGGCGGAGAACGTCCGAAGGACGATCCACTCGGCCCGATCATGCAACTGTTCGACGACAACGGCTACATCGGCGTGGTGGCCACCAACTGCGAGCAGACCTATCACCGCTATCTGCAGCCCGGCGAGGAAGTCAGCATCACCTCCGAGATGGGTGACGTGGTCGGGCCCAAGCAGACCGCCCTGGGCGAAGGCTTCTTCGTCAACCAGCACATCATCTGGCGGGTCGGCGACGAGGACGTCGCCGAGATGAACTGGCGCATCCTCAAATTCAAGCCGCGCGAGTCGACGGAGTCCTCCGGCTCGGTGCCTGAGGACCTCGATCCCGACACCATGATGCGCCCCTCGATGTCGCGGGACACCGCGTTCTTCTGGGAGGGCGTCAAGGCGCACGAGCTGCGGATCCAGCGCCGGCCCGACGGCAGCCTGCAGCACCCACCGGTGCCCGCGGTGTGGCAGGACAAGACCGAGCCGATCGACTACGTGGTGGCCAGCGGTAAGGGCACGGTATTCAGTTTCGTCGTACACCACGCGCCGAAGGTGCCCGGCCGCACGCTGCCGTTCGTCATCGCGCTCGTCGAGCTCGAGGAAGGCGTGCGGATGCTCGGCGAACTGCGCGGCGCCGACCCGGCCGCGGTGGCGATCGGAATGCCCGTTCGCGCAACGTATATCGATTTCCCGGCTGGCGACGCCGGACCGGAGTGGACCCTATACGCCTGGGAGCCCGTGGGAGATTCAGCATGAGTGCTCCGGCGATTGAGGTGGGCACGAAGCTGCCCGAGCTGAAGCTGCACGGCGATCCGACGTTCATCATCTCGACGGCCCTGGCCACCCGCGACTTCCAGGACGTGCACCACGACCGCGACAAGGCGCAGGCCAAGGGCTCGAAGGACATCTTCGTCAACATCCTCACCGACACCGGGCTGGTGCAGCGCTACATCACCGACTGGGCTGGCCCGTCGGCGCTGATCAAGTCCATCGGACTGCGGCTGGGTGTCCCGTGGTACGCCTACGACACGGTCACGTTCTCTGGCGAGGTGACCGCCGTGGACGCCGGCCTGATCACCGTAAAGGTGGTGGGCAGCAACAGCCTTGGCGATCACGTCGTCGCCACCGCCACGCTCACGATGGGGGACGCCTAGTGTTGTCGGGTAAAGCTGCGATCGTCGGCATCGGGGCCACCGACTTCTCGAAGGATTCCGGCCGAAGCGAGCTGCGCCTGGCCGCCGAGGCGGTGCAGGACGCCCTCGACGATGCCGGCCTCAGCCCGGCCGACGTCGACGGGCTGACCACGTTCACGATGGACACCAACACCGAAATCGCCGTCGCGCGTGCCGTCGGCATCGGCGAGCTGAAGTTCTTCTCCAAGGTCCACTACGGCGGCGGGGCCGCGTGCGCGACCATCCAGCACGCGGCGATGGCCGTCGCGACCGGCGTGGCTGACGTCGTGGTGGCGTACCGGGCATTCAACGAGCGTTCTGGCATGCGGTTCGGCCAGGTTCAGTCGCGGTTGGTGGGTGATGCTGGCGCCCAAGCCGATTCGACGACGGCGGACAACTCCTTCTCCTACCCGCACGGGCTTTCCACGCCGGCCGCGCAGGTGGCGATGATTGCCCAGCGGTACATGCATCTGTCCGGCGCGACCAGCCGGGACTTCGGTGTCATCTCGGTGGCCGACCGCAAGCACGCGGCCAACAATCCCAAGGCCTACTTCTACGAGAAGCCGATAACCATTGAGGATCACCAGAATTCGCGATGGATCGCCGAGCCATTGCGGTTGCTGGACTGCTGCCAGGAAACCGACGGCGCGGTTGCGATCGTGGTGACGTCCGTTGAGCGCGCGCGGGACCTCAAGCAGCGGCCGGTCGTCATCGAGGCGGCGTCGCAGGGTTCCAGCCCGGACCAGTACACGATGGTGAGCTACTACCGCCCGGAGCTGGGGCTGCCCGAAATGGGTCTGGTCGGCCGGCAGCTGTGGCAGCAGTCCGGGCTCAAGCCGTCGGATATCCAGACCGCGGTCTTGTACGACCACTTCACGCCGTTCACGCTGATTCAGTTGGAGGAGTTGGGATTCTGCGGCAAGGGTGAAGCGAAGGACTTCATCGCCGGCGGTGCCGTCGAGATCGGCGGCCGGCTGCCCATCAACACCCATGGCGGCCAACTCGGTGAGGCCTACATCCACGGCATGAACGGCATCGCCGAGGGTGTGCGGCAGTTGCGCGGCACCTCGGTGAACCCGGTTCCCGACGTCGAGCACGTGTTGGTCACCGCGGGGACCGGCGTCCCGACGTCGGGCCTCATCCTCGGCTAGGTATTCGCTGTCCGTGCCGAACGTGCGGCCAGCCCCACACTCGACGCCCAACGTGCGGCCAGCCGCACGTTCGTCGGAGTGTGTATAGCTGAAGTGACGACGGCGGCGCCTCATGCGACGCTGCGGAGTCATGACAGAGCCGTTTATGGGCAGCGAGGCCATCGCGTCAGGGGTGATGTCGAAGTCCCAACTGGCGAAGCGCTTTCGCCGATTGTTCCCAGGCGTCTACCTGGAGCGTGAAGTAGATGTCACCGCCCAACTACGTGCCAAAGCCGGGTGGCTCTGGACCGGGCGCCGAGGCGTTGTCGCGGGGTTCGCCGCGGCCGCTCTGCATGGCAGCAAGTGGGTCGATGATGTGCAGGTCTGGAGCTGATTCATGACAATCGGCGCAGTCCACCGGGGATCCAGGCACGCCAAGAGCGGATCGAGGAGGACGAGATCGAGCTCGTGGCCGGTATGCCGGTCACCTCGCCGGTCAGGACTGCACTGGACTTCGGCTGTTGGTACCCGACCATGACGGCCGTGGCGGGGATCGACGCTCTCGCCAGAGCAACGGAAATCAAAGCGGCTGATGTCGAGCTGCTGGCTCGCAGGTACGCCGGGCGCAGGGGCATCGTGCGAGCACGCCGAGCGGTAAACCTGTTCGATCCGGGTGCACAGTCGCCCAAAGAGTCTTGGTTGCGCATCGTCTTGATCGAGGCGGGCCTGCAGAGACCGCAGACACAGATTCCGGTACGCGACGAATTCGGCAGTGCGATCGCATATCTGGACATGGGTTGGGAGGACGTCAAGGTGGCGGTCGAGTACGACGGCGAGCAACACCGCAGCGATCGACGGCAATACACGTGGGATGTCCGGCGATTGGAAACACTCGAGCGACTCGGGTGGATCGTCATCCGGGTGGTGGCTGGAGATCGGCCCGCTGAGATCGTTGGCCGTGTTCGCAACGCGTTGGCCCGGCGAGCGTGCGGCTAGCCGCACATTCGACGCCCAACGTGCGGCTAGCCGCACGTCCGGCGCAAGGGGAGGAGGCTGCCCAGCTAGCGGCGGCCGACAACCGGAAAGACGGTCTCCGTCCCGCGCCGGCCCTTGATCTCCACCTGCTCCGAGTGACCCCACACGTATTGCGCCTCAACGGCAGCATGCACGCCGGCGCTGACCATCACGTCGGCATACCCGGCGCGCCCGGCAATGCCGGCCAGCCGGAACGCCACGTTGGTCGCATCGCCGATGACGGCCGTGACCGTCCTTGTCATCGCCGCGATCGCGGCCCGGCCCTGCACCACGCCCCAACCCATGCGAATCGGAGAGCCGTCCGGCGCGCGCAGCGGGAGCGTGGGCCCGAGCTCCTCGACCCTGCGATTCGCCGCAAGCGCGAAGTCGATCGCGAGCTCATTGGCCGCCGGAATCGTCCGCAGTTCCCAGACCGCGTACAGCGCATCGCCGGCGTAATGGTTGAGCGTGCCGCGGTGGGCGCGCAGGACGCGGCCGAGCTCGTGCCAAAGGTAGTTCAGGCTGCGGGCGATCACCTGGTTGTCGGTGACTTCCGAGATCGTCGAGTAGTTGGTGATATCCCCGACCACCATCACCATGGTCTCCTCGACGATCCGCGTCAGGGTCGGGCTGGTGTTGGTCACCCCGACGGCGTTGAACCGGTCCGACCGGAAGGTGAGCACGACGTCGCCCACCGAGATCCGGTCGTCGGGCTTGAGAGGGACCTGCACGGCGCGCTCCAGCGGCATGCCGTTGAGCAACGTCCCGTTGGTGCTGGTGTCGATGAGATAAGCCCGGTCGGTGCTGACGTCCAAGCGGATCTCGAGGTGGTTACGCGAGATGTTCGGATCGGGGATCACCAGCCGGCGTTGATCGTCGATACCCGCGCACTGGCGGCCGACGAACAGTTGATCGAAAATCGGCACGCTCACGTCGGCGCCGTTTATGCGCATGTCGAGATGGGCCTGTGGCTTGTCCCACCAATCGGAGCGCATCGATTACCAACCTAGCCGCGCTGGAACCGCCGCGTGCGGTGTCGCGAGCGAGACCCCGTGTCTTCTGCCCCGCCCGGCTTGACGAGCTTGTGCACACACGAAGCGTCCATCTGAAGAGCCGTTGGCTGCAAGAGGTAATGGTACAAGTAGGGCCGACGCTCAGCGAACAAGCTCCGGCTGCGCTTCCAGGGCCGCCCGGGTTGCGATCCGACCGGCATCGAGGGCGGCATCGATGTTTTTGAAGTCCAATGGGCCGATCGCCGAGACCTCCGGCTCGATGATCGCCGCAACCCGGGGAAGCTCGCGCAGGTTCCCCTTCGGGGCGGCGAGTTCAACGCTGCGAAGCAACGTCTCCTGCAGCGGGGGCAGGGCCGCATCGGTGCCGGTCAGCAGCCGCCGGACGAACGCGGGAGGCCGTAGCATTTCCGGCAGCGGACCAAAGCCCTTCGACGGCACGTACGTAGTCCGCAGATCTACGCAGATGACTTCGCCATCCGGGTCGGCGCACATGATGTCGGCCGGCAGAATGTTAATCAGTCCACCGTCGACCAGGAGCCGCTCGCGGTGTTGCACCGGCGGCAGGAGACCGGGGATCGAAATCGATGCGCGCACGGCGACCCACAGCAGCCCACGCCGATGGATGATCTGATCGCCCGTGATCATGTCCGTGGAGACGGAGAAAAACTCCCTCGGCAGGTGCTCGATCATGGTGGTGCTGCCGAAGAACCCTTCGATCAGACGATCGACACGCCGACCTCGGGTAAGGGCTATCGCCGGGATCGTGTAGTCGCTGACTGGCCTGGTTTCGGCGATGTGCTCTCGTGCCGCGGCGGTCGCCTCTCGGGCGTCGATCCCCAGCGCGAAGGTTGCCGCGGCGAGAGCACCGGCGCTGGTTCCGCCGAACCTGTCGATGACAATGCCCGCCCGGGTGAGCTCTTCGAAGACGCCGTAATGCGCGAGCCCCCGAGCGCCACCACCGCCCAGCACCAGACCCAGCGATCGGCCGGCGATTCTGCGGGCCAGGGCACCGATTCCGCCGTCGTCGGCCTGGTGATGGGAGACCGGCTGCAGCAGGTCCCACCAGCTGGGATCCGGCACCACGTCGCACGTGAGCAGGTGGACCGGCTTTTGCGTGACGGGTGGGACGAGCGCTTCCGGCGGATGGGATTGATCCGCGAGGACCACGAGTCGGTCGCTTTGCGCGACGACATATCGTCGCCAGTTCTCGCCCGAGCCCCGATCGGCCACCAGCAAGACCCAATCGTTGCTTCGCTCCATCCGATCGACGGTCTCGCTAAACGCTTCGACGAGCTCGCCGTAGTGATTGGCCGCGGCCGTCGTGTCGACGGGTGGTGCGACCACCGCGGCCTGACCGTGCGGGCCCAGGCGAGTCACGATCGTGTCGACGATCGGGGCCGCGGCCATATCGCCTGTCGACAGCACGCCGACCACCCGGCGACCCCGAGAGACGTTGGCCGATCGCGACTCGCGAAGCATTCCCGCCATCGCCCGGAACATCGCATATTGCAGTGACGGAGCCTTCGCGAGCACCTCGGTGAACGTGTCGGCGGCGATCTTCCAGACGACGCCGTCCCGAAGGGCTCGTATTCCGGCCGAGCGAGCGGCACCGGTGATGACGCCCAGGTCTCCGACCGACTCGCCGGCCGCCATCTCACGAAACACCTGCCCATCCGGACCGACCGCCGCGAATCGTCCCGAGGCGATGACATAGAAGGCGTCGGGCGGGTCTCCCATGCGAAAGAGCCACTCGTTGGCGGGGATGTACTGGCGAGCTACGGCGCTCGAGAGTCGATCGAGTTGCTCGTCGTCGATCTCAGCGAATATCGGAATACTCCGCAGTGCGGTTCGCTCATCGACCGCACGCGGTACGGGTGACTCCCGTTTGGGGCTCATGACGTGCTGCTATTGGTGTCCCGGCCCAAGGACGGAAAGCATGTTCCGCAGTTTAGCGGTAACCCGCCGCGCACAAAGGCGCTATGCGGGCAGAAGCTCGACGCCGCTCAATACGACGGCGTTGTCACGCGAAGGCGCGACGACGCTGGCCAGGAATCGGCCGTTCTCCTTCCAGATGCCGACCGTGAGCGTTTCACCGGGGAACGCCACACCGGCGAAACGCGCGCCGTAGGCCGCCACCGCGCCAGCGTCGCCGTCCAGCAGCGCGTCGGTGATCGCCTTACAGGTCATGCCGTAGGTGCACAGGCCGTGCAGGATGGGCCGGGAAAAGCCTGCGGCCGCGGCGAATTCCGGATCCGAGTGCAGCGGGTTGCGATCGCCGCATAACCGGTAGAGCAGCGCCTGCTGCGGCAGGATCGGCATGTCGACCTCCAGGTCGGGGGCGCGGTCCGGCGCCGCATCAGCCGAAGACGGCCCGCGCTCCCCGCCGAATCCGCCCTCGCCGCGGGCGAAGATCGATCGCTTCTGGGTCCACAGCAGGGTTCCGTCGGGCGCGCTGACCGTCGTCTCGCTCCAGATCACTGCGGCCTTGCCCTTGTCCCAGATGTCGGTGAACCGCGTGACGGCGCGCGCGGAACCCGACGGCGGCAGCGGCCCGGGCACTTCCACCCGCTCGCTAGCGTGCAGCACCTTGCCCAGCTCGATGTCGATGCCCGGAAACTTCACGGTCGGCGGTTTGGTGGCGTGAAAAGTCGCGGCCACGTTGCCGAACGTCGGTAGCACCTGCGGCGTGTCGTCGATCAGGTAACGAAGCTCGCGGGCATCCATCGGGTCGGCGCCGGCACCCAGCCCGAGGTGGTAGAGCTGGATATCGCTGCTGACCCAAGAGAATTCGATCGGGTCCAGCTCCGCCGCCAGCGCGACGTCCACGTCAATCGGCATATCAGTTCTCTCCAGCAATGTGCAGCGCCGCCAGGTATCCGAAGGTCATCGCCGGTCCGATCGTGCCGCCAGGGCCGGGATAGGTGTGCCCCATCACCGGGGCACTGACATTGCCTGCGGCGTAAAGGCCTTCGATGATCGTCCCGTCATCGCGCAGGGCACGGCCGTGGACGTCGGTGCGGATGCCGCCCTTGGTGCCGAGGTCCCCTGGCACCATCTTGGCGGCGTAGTACGGCGCTTGATTGATCTCGCCGAGATTGGGATTCGGCTTGTTGGTCGGGTCGCCGTAGTACTGGTCGTAGGCGCTTTCGCCGCGGTGGTAGTCCTCGTCAACCCCTGACCGCGCAAAGTCGTTGAACCGCTCTACCGTCGCAGTGAAGTCGGTCATGGGCAATCCGGCCTTGGAAGCCAGCTCCTCCAGTGTGGCGGCCTGGATGATCACGCCGGATTCCAGCCACTTGCGCGGAATGCGTTGCCCGGGCTGCAAACCCGCGAAGATGTAGCGGTCGCGGTATCGCTGGTCGAACACCAGCCACGCCGGGATGTTCTCGCCCGGCCCCGGCCCCTGGCCAAATTCCCCGCCGTACATGTGATGGCAGGCTTCGACATACGGCATCGATTCGTTCATGAACCGTTTGCCGGACATGTTGACGATGATCGATCCCGGCGAATTGCGCTCCGACAGGGCGAACCACGGCGCACCGACCAGCGGCACGGTCGGCCCCCACCACGCGTCTTCCATGAGATCCAGGGCGGCACCGAGCTTTTCACCGGCGATGATGCCGTCGCCGGTATTGGCCTTGGCGCCGACGGTCCATTCGGTGGTGATCGGCGCGCGCTGGTATTTCACCCGCATCTGTTCGTTGTGCTCGAATCCGCCGCTTGCCAATATCACGCCGCGTCGGGCCCGGATCAGCTGGGGCTCAGCTGATTCCGATGCGCGGGTGTCGCGGACGTACACCCCGCGCACCACCCCGTCCTCGACGTACAGGTCGGTGAGAGCGGTGTTGAGCAGGACCGGGACGCCGGCACGTTGCAGACCGATCCGCAGCGGTCCGATCAGGGCCCGCCCCATACCGACCAGATTTTTTCCGGTCGCCTTGGCCCACATCGTGCGCGCGCCGACCTTCAGGCTGCGCAGCACCCCCCGCGGGTGTCGCTTCAGCTGATTCAGCCGTACGTAGTCCTGTTGCATCACAACCACATTCAGCGGCACCTTGCCATAGGCGGGCTCCAGCCCGGACTCGTCGGCGCCGAGCTTGCGGGCGTTGAACGGCTTCGGCTCGATCGAACGCCCTCCGGCGCGGCCACCCGGCTCCTCGGGGTAGTAGTCGGAGTAGCGCGGCACCCAGCACATCTTCAGCGGCGTGTGCTTGAGCACGAACGACAGCATCTCGGGCCCGCGTTCCAGGTAGGCGTCGATGCGTTCGGGCTCGACCTTGCTGACCGACGAGTCGCCGATGATGCCGTGCAAGTAGGTGCGGGCGGCGTCGGGCGTGTCTTTGACGCCGTCGCGCCGCAGCACCTCGTTGTTCGGAATCCAGACCCCACCCCCCGACCGCGCGGTGGAGCCGCCGAAGTGGGGGGCCTTTTCGATGACTACTGTCGAAAGGCCGCGGTGCGCGGCGGCGAGGGCAGCAACCATGCCGGCTCCGCCGCTCCCGACCACGACGACGTCGTACTCCTGCGCTGTCATGTAGAACACGTTATAGAATTGCCCGGGTCGGGCGCTACTGGCCCGGTCACACGGACGAGGGGACTTCGGTAAATGCTCAGTGTTGCCACGCGCGACGAGCTGGCAGCCGACCTGGCGCAGGCCGAGCGAAGCCGTGAGGCGATCGCTCCGCTGACCGCGGCCTACCCGGACATCGACGTCGTCGACGCTTATGAGATCCAACTGATCAATATCCGGCAGCGCGTCGCCGAGGGGGCCCGGGTCTTGGGCCACAAAGTCGGGCTCTCGTCGAAGGCGATGCAGCAGATGATGGGTGTCGACGAGCCGGACTACGGGCATCTGCTCGACGAGATGCAGGTGTTCGAGGACACCCCGGTCAAGGCGGGCCGCTATCTGTTGCCGCGGGTGGAGGTCGAAGTCGCTTTCATCCTGGGCGCCGACCTCCCGGGGGCCGGTTGCACCGAGGACGACGTGCTTGCGGCCACCGAAGCCCTGGCTCCATCGATCGAACTGATCGACACCAGGATCACCGACTGGAGGATCGCGCTGTGCGACACCATCGCCGACAACGCCTCGTCGGCGGGCTTCGTGCTGGGGCAGGCCCGGGTGGCGCCGGGCGATGTCGACGTCAAGACGATCGACGCGGTGCTGACCCGCAACGGCGAGGTGATCGCGGAGGGCCGCAGCGACGCCGTGCTCGGTAACCCGGTCACCGCGGTCGCATGGTTGTCCCGCAAGGTGGAAAGCTTCGGCGTCCGGCTGCGAAAAGGTGACATCGTGTTACCCGGATCGTGCACCCGCGCGATCGACGCACGCGCCGGAGACGAGTTCGTTGCGGACTTCACGGGCCTGGGTTCGGTCCGGTTGTCCTTTGAATAGTCTCGAATTACTTTTGAACTAGTCCAAATACCAGGAGCGTCGACATGCCGTCTAAGGCAAGCGTGGCCATCGTCGGGTCGGGAAATATCAGCACGGATCTGCTCTACAAGCTGCTGAGATCGGACTGGCTGGAACCGCGCTGGATGGTGGGGATCGACCCGGAAAGCGAGGGCCTGGCCCGGGCCCGCAAGCTGGGTCTGGAGACCACCCACGAAGGCGTTGACTGGCTGCTGGCGCAGTCCGAGAAGCCCGACCTGGTATTCGAGGCGACGAGCGCCTACGTCCATAGGGATGCCGCCCCGAAGTACGCGGCCGCGGGGATCCGGGCCATCGACCTGACGCCCGCCGCCGTGGGCCCCGCGGTGATCCCGCCGGCCAACCTGCGCGAACATCTGGATGCGCCCAACGTCAACATGATCACCTGCGGTGGGCAGGCGACCATCCCGATCGTGTACGCCGTGTCTCGGGTGGTCGGCGTGCCGTACGCCGAGATCGTCGCGTCGGTGGCATCGGTGTCGGCCGGGCCGGGAACCCGCGCGAACATCGACGAGTTCACCAAGACCACCAGCAAGGGCGTGGAAACCATCGGCGGGGCCGAGCGCGGCAAGGCGATCATCATCCTCAACCCGGCCGACCCGCCGATGATCATGCGCGACACCATCTTCTGCGCCATCCCCGAGGACGGCGACCGCGACGCGATCGCCAAGTCCATCCACGACGTGGTGGCCGAGGTGCAGACCTATGTGCCGGGCTACCGGCTGCTCAACGAGCCGCAGTTCGACGAGCCGTCGATGAACTCCGGCGGCCGGGCGCTGGTCACCACATTCATCGAGGTCGAGGGGGCGGGCGATTACCTGCCCCCGTATGCGGGAAACCTCGACATCATGACCGCGGCGGCCACCAAGGTCGGCGAGGAGATCGCCAAGGAAACGCTTTCCGTTGCGGGAGGTACACGATGACCGGCATTTGGGACGTCCGGATCACGGACACTTCGCTGCGCGACGGGTCGCACCACAAACGCCATCAGTTCACCAAGGACGAGGTCCACGCCATCGTGGCCGCCCTGGATGCGGCCGGCGTTCCGGTCATCGAGGTGACGCACGGCGACGGGCTGGGCGGCTCGAGCTTCAACTACGGGTTCTCCAAGACGCCGGAGCAGGAGCTGATCAAGCTCGCGGCCGAGACCGCCAAAGAGGCCAGGATCGCGTTCTTGATGCTGCCCGGGGTGGGCACCAAAGACGACATCAAGGAAGCGCAGGACAACGGCGGGTCGATCTGCCGTATCGCCACCCACTGCACCGAAGCCGACGTGTCGATCCAGCACTTCGGGCTGGCCCGCGAGCTGGGCCTGGAGACCGTCGGATTCCTGATGATGTCCCACACCATCCCGCCGGAGAAGCTGGCCGCGCAGGCCCGCATCATGGCCGACGCCGGATGCCAGTGCGTCTACGTGGTCGATTCGGCCGGGGCGCTGGTCCTCGAAGGGGTGCGCGACCGGGTGGCCGCGCTGGTCGCCGAACTCGGCGACGACGCTCAGGTCGGCTTCCACGGCCACGAAAACCTGGGCCTGGGGGTGGCCAACTCGGTGGAGGCCGTCCGGGCCGGCGCCAAGCAGATCGACGGCAGCGTGCGCCGTTTCGGGGCGGGCGCGGGCAATGCCCCCGTCGAGGCCCTCATCGGGGTGTTCGACAAGATCGGCGTCAAGACCGGCATCGACTTCTTCGACATCGCCGACGCCGCCGAGGACGTGGTGCGGCCCGCGATGCCTGCCGAGTGTCTGCTCGACCGCAACGCGCTGATCATGGGCTACTCCGGGGTGTACTCGAGCTTCCTCAAGCACGCGGTGCGCCAGGCCGAACGCTACGGGGTGCCCGCGGCCGCGCTGTTGCACCGGGCCGGTCAGCGCAAGCTCATCGGCGGCCAGGAAGACCAACTCATCGACATCGCGCTGGAAATCAAGCGCGAGCAGGATCGCGGTGCGGCCGTAACGCACTGACGTAGCTAATCGTGCGCGAGTAGCCTGGCGCTCATGACCGTGACATCCAAGACAGCGAGCCGTTCTCGCCGCGGAATCTGCGGCACGCTCGCCGGGGGACTGCTGGCTGCTGCCGCGTCGGCGGTGGTCGCACTGCCGGTGGCCAACGCGGATCCTCCGTGCAATCAGACCGTGGGTAATTCGATCGACTCGTACCTGCAGCGGCATCCCGACCTCCACCAGCAGCTGGAATCCAAGTCGCGGGCGGAGGGCGGCAATGGCACCGTCCTCGACTACCTCAATCGGCATCCGGACGTGCGGCAGCATCTGATCGACCTGTCCCAGCAGTGCGTGCCCTAGTGATCGGCAGTCGTCGCCGCGCGCCGTCGACGACGCGCGGGAATGTTCGCCATTGACGAAAAAGTAGAACACGTTCTAGCGTCTAGGCGTGTTCTCTAAACCCCTAACTGACGCCATCGCCGAGGCCGAAGAGTTGGTCGCCGCGGCGCCGTTCATCGAGACCGAAGCCGACCTGCTCGAAGGACTGCAATACCTGGCCGGCGGCATAGCCGCGTGTGAGCACCTGGCTTTCGACTACGAGCGTGACCACCCCTTCCTGCTGTCGGGCACCGGCCCCTTCACCAAGATGGGCCTCGACAATCCCGACACCCTCTACTTCGGCACGCGGGTGCACGCCGACCACGACTACGTGGTCACGGGCCGGCGTGGCACCACCACCGACCTGAGCTTCCAGCTGCTCGGCGGCGAGTACACCGACGACAACGTGCCCGCCAGCCAGGCCGCGTTCGACGACCGTGAACTCGAGATCGCCGCGGACGGCAGCTTCGAGTGGCGGGTGCGCCCGACCAGCAACGGGCAGTTGGTGATTCGCGAGGTGTACGGCGACTGGGCGGCGCAGCGCGGCACGCTTACCATTTCCCGACTGGACACCGCGGGCACAGCGCCGCCGCCGTTGACCCGTCAGACGATCGAAAAGCGTTACGCCACAGCGGGAAAGCAGCTGGTGAACCGGATCAAGACCTGGTTGCAGTTCCCGGAGTGGTTCTACCTCAACATCCCGGTCAACACAATGGTCGCGCCCCGGCTGACCCCCGGCGGCCTTTCGACCCAGTACTCGTCGGCCGGGCATTTCGATCTGCGGCCCGACCAAGCGATGGTAATCACGATCCCGGTCTCCGACGCCCCGTACCTGGGCTTCCAGCTGGGCAGCCTGTGGTACATCTCGCTGGACTACATCAACCACCAGACCTCGCTGAATAACACCCAGGCTCAGGCGGATCCGGACGGCAAGGTCCGCATCGTCGTCGCCGATCAGAACCCGGGCGTGACCAACTGGGTGGAAACGCTCGGCCATCGGCGCGGCTACGTGCAGTTCCGCTGGCAGCGGGTATCGCGCGAGCTCACGGACGCCGACGGGCCCACCGTCGAGGTAGTCGACTTCGACGCCGTACCGGGCGCGCTGCCGTATTTCGAGCACAACAAGATCTCCGAGGAACAGTGGCGCGAGCGAATCGCGTTGCGCCAAAGCCAAATTGCGGCCAGGATGCTGGGGTGACGATGTCAGGAATGCTCAAGCGAAAGGTCGTGGTCATCAGCGGCGTCGGGCCGGGCCTCGGCACCACGCTGGCGCACCGATGCTCGCGTGACGGTGCCGATCTGGTGCTGGCGGCCCGCTCCCTGGACCGGCTCGAGGCCGTCGCCAAGGAGATCAACGACTTGGGGCACAAGGCGGTGGCGGTGCGCGCCGACATCACCAACGACGAGGAGGTCGCCTACCTCGTCGAGAACACCACGGCGGCCTACGGCAAGGTCGACGTGCTGATCAACAACGCGTTCCGGGTGCCGTCGATGAAACCGTTGGCCGGCACGTCGTTTCAGCACATTCGGGACGCGATCGAGCTCAGCGCGCTGGGCGCACTGCGGCTTATCCAGGCTTTCACCCCGGCGCTGGAAAAGTCGAGCGGATCGATCGTGAACGTCAACTCCATGGTGCTGCGGCACTCACAGGCGAAATACGGCGCCTACAAAATGGCCAAGTCAGCCTTGCTGGCGATGTCGCAGTCGCTTGCCACCGAGCTCGGTGAGAAGGGGATTCGCGTCAATTCCGTTGCGCCCGGTTACATCTGGGGCGAGACACTGCAGGCCTACTTCGACCACCAGGCCGGCAAGTACGGCACCACGGCGGACCAGATCTACCAGGCGACAGCCGCGAACTCCGACCTCAAGCGGCTGCCCACCGAGGACGAGGTGGCTTCGGCGATCCTGTTCCTGGCCAGCGACCTGTCCAGCGGCATCACCGGGCAGACGCTGGACGTCAACTGCGGGGAGTACCACACCTGATGACCGAGCGCACTGATGTCGGTACCGTCGACGAACTGCACGCATCGGCCACCAAGCTGACCGGGCTCGATGACTTCGGCACCAACGACGACAACTACCTCAAAGCGCTGGAGGTGCTGCTGGACTCCTACCGGCGCGAGGCGGACCTAACTGTGTTGGGCAGCAAGATGAATCGGTTCTTCCTGCGCGGTGCGCTGGTGGCCCGGCTGCTGTCCGAATCATCCTGGAAGCAATATCCCGAGCACGTCAACGTCGCGATCGAACGGCCGATCTTCGTCACCGGGCTGGTGCGCACCGGCACGACGGCGCTGCACCGGCTGCTCGGAGCCGACCCCGCGCACCAGGGCCTGCACATGTGGCTGGCGGAATTCCCGCAGCCGCGCCCGCCCCGGGAAACCTGGGACTCCCACCCGCTGTACCGCCGCTTGGACGACCAATTCACTCGGCACCACGCGGAGAACCCCGGTTACACCGGCCTGCACTTCATGGCCGCATACGAGCTGGAGGAATGCTGGCAGCTGCTGCGGCAGTCGGTGCATTCGGCGTCCTACGAAACGCTTGCGCACCTGCCGAGCTACTCAAAGTGGTTGTCGGAGCAGGACTGGACGCCATCGTATCGTCGGCACCGCAAGAACCTGCAATTGATCGGGCTCAACGACGCCGACAAGCGTTGGGTGCTGAAGAACCCCAGTCATCTCTTCGCGCTGGACGCCTTGATGAAGACCTACCCCGATGCGCTGGTGATCCAGACTCATCGACCGGTCGAGACGATCATGGCCTCGATGTGCTCGCTGGCCCAGCACACCGCGGAGGGCTGGTCGACGAAGTACGTCGGCGCCCAAATCGGTGCCGACTCAATGGAAACCTGGTCGCGCGGGTTGGAGCGGTTCAACACCGCACGCGCCAAATACGATCCGGCGCAGTTCTACGACGTCGAATACCGGGAATTGATCGCCGATCCCTTGGGTACGGTCGCCGACATCTACCGGCACTTCGGGCTGACGCTGACCGACGAGGCGCGGGCCGCCATGGAAAAAAGCCATGCCGAAAGCCAGTCCGGCGCCCGCGCGCCCAAACACACGTATTCGCTGGCCGATTACGGGCTCACCGTCGACGCGGTCAAGGAGCGCTTCGCCGGGCTGTAGTCAGCCGTCAATCCGCTGCGCCCCCAACCACACTCCATCGGGCGAGCCGATGGCGCCCGCCCGCTCCCGTGCCTCGGCGAGCTCGGCCGAGGCCGCGAATTGTCGTGCGGCGCCGATGTTTTCCATGTCCATGACGACGAGCACGGTGTTCGGATCGTCGCCGTCGACGTATGTCCCGGTTACCACCAGCCCATGCCGGCGCCGAGTCGCGTCCAGCTCCGGGTCGCGAAACACGTCGTTCCACCGATCGACGCTTGCTACTCGCTGCTTGACCAGCATGACTCCGGTCATGAGGACCTCCTTCGAGTAACTTGTATGTCTACACTCGTAGACAAACCTACTACGCTAGTGCAACGCCGCCGTTATGTCTACAGTTGTAGACATAACTGAAAGGAGCGGCATGGACAGTGCAGCGACGCGGCGCCGCGACGCCGGTGCGACCAGAGGCCGACTGCTGGCAGCGGCGCGAGAGCTGTTCCTCGGACAGGGGTACGACGCCGTCGGCCTGCGTGAGGTGGCGGCGAAAGCCGGTGTCGACGTCACCCTGGTTCGCCGCTATTTCGGCTCGAAGCAACGGCTTTTCGCGGAAGCCACCGACGTCTCGGAAGACACCGACGAAATCCGGAACGCCGCCGACGACACCGTGGGCAGACAAATGATTGCCCGGGTCCTCGGGGCGCGACGGGACGTCGAAGCCCCGCTGTTCGCCCTGCTGCGGTCCAGCGGAGACCCGGCGGTGGTGACCCGACTGAACTCACAACTCGAGCACGGCCTCACCCGCAACCTGTCCAAGCGGATAACCGCCGACCACGCCCGGATTCGCGCGGACATGGTGACGGCTTTGCTCCTGGGCATCGGCGTGCAGCGTGTCCTATTGCAGAAGAAGCCGATGGCCAGCGCCCGTGACGACGACATCGCGGCGGTGTTCCTCGAGGCCTTCGAAGCGATCACCAAACTGCCCCAAGGCGATTGACCTCAGTGGTCGTCGGCAACCGAATCCAGATAGCCCTCCGCTACTGCGTGCTCGATGCTGTCGCTCAACTTCGGGCAGGACCGGGTGCGTGCGGTATCGCCGCCGGACTCGCGCACCTCGGCGAAGTGCGCGCAGCGCTGCGACGCCTCGGTGTTCCATTGCACCGCGGTGTGGCCCGGACCCAGGCGCCTGACGGTGACGGTGACGTGACAGAACCGGCAATCCACCGGCAGCAGCCCCGAGGTGAGGTAGCGATCGCGGTCCGCGCGTGTGGCGTCGGCGACCGCGGCGGCGCGCTGCGGATCGTTGGCGAAATCTCTTGACTTCGACCAGGATCCACCGCCCCGGCCGGTCCGGCTCTCGCGCTCGTCGTGGTCGTGATGATCGCCGTGCAGCAATAACATCGAACGCGCGAGTCGGTCGACGTCGGGGACCGCGGGCTGATCTTCGGACATGGGCCTAGTGTTGTTCGGCGGGTACCTCTTCGGTTGCGGGCTCGGAATCCCGCGCCTTCAGGTTCTCTTCGACCTCGGCGTTCCAGTACTCGTTGGCGCGTGTGGTGTCCACCTCGATCTCGAAGCGCTCCACCATTTCCGGCTTGATGTCGGCGACGTCAACATAGAACTGCTCGTACCAGCGGCGCAGCTGATAGACGGCGCCGTCCTCCTCGACCAGCAGCGGGTTGTCGATCCTGGTCTTGTGCTTCCAGATCTCCACGTCCTGCATGAAGCCCTTGCTGACGCCCTCGGTGAACACCCGCGACAGCTTGTCGGTCATCTTTTCGTCCATGCCCTTGGGCTTTTCGACGATGACGCCCCACTGCAGGACGAACGAATTCTGCGTGACCGGGTAGTGGCAGTTGATCAGGATCGACTCGGCCTTGTAGTCGCCGTATTTGTTGTGCAGCCAGTTGATCATGAACGACGGCCCGAAGTAGGACGCCTCCGAATCCAGGTGCGCCTCCCCGTACGAGGTCCCCAGGTCGTCGACGTCCGGGCGGCCCACGTTGTGCAGGTACTGCGAGGCGATGTGGCCCTCGAAGACGTTCTTGAAGTACGTCGGCAGTCCGAAATGGATGTAGAAGAAGTGCGCCATGTCGGTGACGTTGTCGATGATGTCGCGGCAGTTGGAGCCCTCGATCAGGACGCTGTTCCACCGCCAGTCGGTCCATTCGTCGCTGGCGGCCTCGGGGAGCTCGGGAACCCGCACCGCCGGATCCGGCGGATTGCCCTCGTGGTCGTGCCAGACGAACAGCAGGCCGCTGCGCACGTCGGTCGTCCAGGAGCGCGTGCGCGCCGTTTTCGGCGTGCGCTTGGCGTACGGGACGAGCTTGCAACGGCCGTCGCCACCCCAACGCCAGTCGTGGAACGGGCAGGCGACCTCGTCGCCCTTGATGGTGCCCTCCGACAGGTCACCACCCATGTGGCGGCAGTAGCCGTCCAGGATCTTCAGGTCACCGTGAGAGTCGGCGAAAACCACCAGCTTGGTGCCGAAGGCCTGCACCGCGTGCGGTTTCCCGTCCAGGAAGTCCTTCGCGACGCCCAGGCAGTGCCAGCCCCGGGCGTATCTACTCGGCAAGGCGCCGGGATCGATTTCCCGGATGCCGACCGCCTTGGTGTCGGTAGTCACCAGTCACCTCCAGTGGGTCTCTAACTAGAACACGTTACAGTTTTACGGTCGCCATGCGCAATGACGGTGGGTCTGGCCACGTGATATTCGCGCTGCGGTATATGTAAACGATGCCGCTGTTTTCTTTCGAGGGTCGCTCGCCTCGGATCGATCCCACCGCGTTCGTGGCCCCGACGGCCACCCTGATCGGCGACGTCACGGTCGAGGCGGGCGCATCGGTGTGGTTCAACGCCGTGCTGCGCGGCGACTACGGGCCCATCGTCGTACGCGAGGGCGCCAACGTGCAGGACGGGTCGATACTGCACGCGCCGCCGGGCATCCCGGTGGACATCGGTCCCGGCGCGACGGTGGCGCATCTGTGCTGCATCCATGGGGCTCACGTCGGATCCGAGGCGCTGATCGCCAACCACGCCACCGTGCTCGACGGCGCGGTGATCGGCGCGCGCAGCCTAATCGCGGCCGGGTCGCTGGTGCTGGCCGGCACCCAGATTCCTGCCGGGATGCTCGCCGTCGGATCACCGGCCCAGGTGAAGGGACCGATCGCCGGAACCGGCGCGGAAATGTGGGTCAACCTCAACCCGCAGGCCTATCGCGACCTGGCGCAGCGGCATATCGCCGGCCTCGAGCCGATCTAGACCTTCTTGGTGTTGGCGATCGCGCGATCCATCTCCCAGTACGCGCGCAGGGCGAGCATCTTGCCCTCGTCGTCGGCCTTGTAGGTGAACACGCCCTCCGCGGTGGTCTGGTAGTCGCCCGTGGTGATCAGGATGTGCCCGACGTTGGCTTCCTCGTTGCCGCACTGGTAGGTGTCGCGGAAGACGAACTCGATCTTGGTGGTGGGGGCGATCGCCTTGTCCCAGAACGCCGAGATCGCGTCGCGGCCCCGGTGCCCCTTGCCCTCCGGGTCGAAGGGCGACGGCCCGATGGGGTCCTCGACGATGGCGTCGTCGGCGAACACCGCCAGCCACGCGTCTTTGTCCCTGGCGATGACCGCCTCGCGGGAGCGGCGCCCGGCCTCGTGCGCGGGGTTCTTGGTCTTTTCCTGAGTCTCGGTCATTGTCAACCCCTTTCGGGCTTGTCGGCGCCGACCACCCACATCGAGTAGTACTGCGAGCCGCCGCCGTATGCGTGCCCCAACGCCTTTCGCGCGTTGGGCACCTGGTGATCCCCGCCCTTGCCCATCACCTGGATCGCCGCCTCGGCAAAGCGAATCAGGCCGGACGCACCGATCGGGTTCGACGACAGCACGCCGCCCGACGGGTTCACCGGGAGCCGCCCGCCGATCCGCGTTTCACCGGCCTCGGTGAGCTTCCAGCCTTCGCCCTCGGGCGCAAACCCGAGGTTTTCCAACCACATCGGCTCGAACCACGAGAACGGCACGTAGATCTCGGCGGCATCGATCTCGTCGATGGGGCTGGTGATGCCGGCCGCCTTCCACAGCGCGGCGGCCGCGTCGCGGCCCGCCTGCGGGCTGACCTGATCGCGTCCGGAGAACTGCAGCGGCTCGGTGCGCAGCGCCGTCGCGTGGATCCACGCCACCGGATGTCCTTGCGCCAGACGAGCATCGGCGATCTCCTCATTGCCGATGACGACCGCGGCCGCGCCATCGGACGATGGGCACGTCTCGTCGTAGCGGATCGGGTCCCACAGCATGGGGGACTCCATCACCTTCTCCAGGGTGATGTCGGGCTGGTGCAGGTGCGCCAGCGGGTTGCGGGCCCCGTTGAGCCGGTCCTTCACCGCGACCATGGCGCCGATGTTCAACGGAGCGCCCGAGCGGCGGATGTACGAACGGACGTGCGGTGCGAAATAGCCACCCGCGCCGGCGCCGACCGGCTTGATGAACGGGATAGGAATCGACAACGCCCACATGGCATTTGATTCCGACTGCTTTTCCCAGGCCATCGCCAGCACGCGCCGGTATTTCCCCGACTGGACCAGGCTGGCGGCCACCACACCGGTGGACCCACCCACCGAGCCCGCGGTGTGCACCCGGATCAGTGGCTTGCCGGTGGCTCCCATGGCGTCGGCCATGAACAGCTCCGGCATCATGACGCCCTCGAAGAAGTCGGGCGCCTTGCCGACCACGACGGCGTCGATGTCATCGAAGGTGGACCCCGAGTCGGCCAGCGCCCGGTCGATGGCTTCGCGCACCAGGCCGTTCATCGAAACGTCTTGCCGCTTCGCGACATACTTGGTCTGCCCGGTACCCAGTACCGCGGCGAGGACCGCTCCCGCACCGGCCATCAGTTCTTCCCTTCCATGACCGCGACCAGGTTCTGTTGCAGCGCCGGCCCGCTGGTGGCATGCGCCAACACACGCTCGGCCGATCCATCCCAGATATGTTGGGCCGCAAATCCGATGCGCTCGAGACCGGCGACGAACATCGGGTTGGCCGACAGCGTCCCGCCGGACGGGTTGACCTTCGTCGCCCCCGGAATCCGGATCGCCTCCGCGATGATCAAGTGCTGATGGGTGAAGGGCGCATGGATTTCGGCGACGTCGAGGTTGCGGATGTTCCCGCCGGTGGCCGCCTTGGTCGCGGCCGTCGTCGAGAGCGACTCGGTCAGGTCGCGTGCGCCCAGCACCGGCGTCTCGATGCGATGTTCGATTCCCGTGATCCAGGCGGGGTTTTCGCGCAGTTCACGGGCACGATCGTCGGCCGCGAGCACGATCGCCGCGGCACCGTCGGTGATCGGTGCGATGTCGTGGCGCCGCAGCGGGTCGGCGAAGAACGGCCGGTCGAGCAAATCGTCGATGGTGATCGCGGACTCGACGGAGTCCACCCGTTTGGCCTGCGCGAAGGAATCCAGGGCGACGCGCGCCATCTGCTCGAAACTCCACTTCTCGGCGTCGAGCCCGATGCGGGCCTGTAGCCCCGCGATCGACACCGAGTCCGGCCAGAGCGGCGCGACGGTGTAGGGGTCGGTCTGCCGCGACAGGACACGGCGCAGGGTTCCGGCCGAGGACTTGCCGAAGCCGTACACCAACGCGGTGTCGACCTCGCCCGTCAGGATTTTGATGTAGGCCTCGTAGAGGGCCCACGCGGCGTCCATCTCCACGTGCGATTCGTTGATCGGCGGAACCGCGCCGATCGAGTCGATCGCCGAGATGAACGAAAACGCCCGTCCGGCAAGGTAATCCGAAGAACCCGAACACCAGAAGCCGATGTCGGCCTTGGTGATGCCGAGGTCTTCGTAGAGCTCGGCGAAGCACGGCATCAACATCTCGACGCCGTTGGTGGTGCCGTCGGTGCGGCGGACATGCGGGGCGTGGGCAAAGCCGACGACCGCAACGTTGCGAGCGCTCATTGCAGGTAAGCCCTTTACAGGTGGTGCTTGTAGGTGTCGTACTCGGCGTCGGGTTCGCCCGTCGGCCGGAAGAACTCGATGTTGTCGATGCCAAAACCCCACTCCTCGCGAGGTTTCCACACCGCCTCGACGCGCATGCCCATCCGCACCTCGTGCGCATCGATATCGGCGACCAGATGCAGGAAGGGGATGTCGGCGCCGTCGAGCAGCACGTAGGCCGCCACATAGGGCGGTTTGATGCGCTGGCCCTTGAACGGGATGTTGATGATCGCGAACGTCGTCACCGTGCCCTTGTCGGGCAGCTCGACGAACTCGGTGGTGGGCTGGCCGGTGGCGGGGTCGGCGCCGTGCGGCGGGAAATAGACCTTCCCGTTCTTGCCGGTCTTCGCGCCCAGCAGCTTGCCCTCGGCGATGGCGCGCAGGTACGCGCTTTCCTCGTGCGAGGCGGTGTGCTGGATCGTCATCTCGATGGGCGTGACGATCACGTTGACCGGTTCCCGGTCGCCCTCGGTTTGCTCCGGCACCGGCTCGGCTTCCCCGCCCAAGGCGAAGTACGCGATGTCGGTGATCGCACCTACGGGCTCGTCGGCCCAGTGCACGTGCACCCGGGCGCCGCGCTGGATGGCCTCGGGTTCGCCGGCATCCACAGCGTGGAGCAGCGGGACGTCGGCACCGTCGAGCTTGATCAGCGCCCACGCGAACGGCCGGTCCAGCGGCTGGCCTTCGAGCGGCTCGGGCTGCCAGGTCCAGGACACGACGGTGCCGACCGCCGACACCGGTACCATCTCGCCCAGCGGCTCATAGGTAACCGGGTCATATTCCGCCGGCGGTACGTGTACCCGGCCATCGGATCCGCGCACCCCGAGGATGCGGCGCTCACGCAGTGCTGTGAAGAACTTGCTCAGCGTGGGGCCGACCGAACGGGTGTAGTCGAAGGACAACGTCAGTGGCGCGGAGAGTGGTGGCTCAGGGTGATCGATCAGGGTCGGGCCGCTCGAACTGGGTGTCACGCCTTCGAGTAGAACAGGTTCTAAGAATGGTTTCAACATCGGGTCGGCTGGAAGGGCGAACGTCATGAAGCTGGGTTTGCAGCTGGGGTATTGGGGCGCTTCGCCGCCGGAGAACGCCGGGGAACTCGTCGCCGCGGCAGAGTCGGCCGGTTTCGACGCCGTGTTCACCGCCGAGGCGTGGGGGTCCGACGCCTACACCCCGCTGGCCTGGTGGGGCTCGTCGACGCGGCGGTTGCGGCTGGGCACGTCGGTGATCCAGCTGTCCGCGCGCACCCCGACGGCCTGCGCGATGGCCGCGCTGACGCTCGATCACCTGTCCGGCGGCCGGCACATCCTCGGCCTGGGCGTTTCCGGCCCGCAGGTGGTCGAGGGCTGGTACGGCCAACGATTCCCCAAGCCCCTGGCTCGCACCCGGGAGTACATCGACATCCTGCGGCAGGTCTGGGCCCGGGAGAAGCCGGTGACCAGCGACGGCCCCCACTACCCGCTGCCGCTCAGTGGAGAGGGCACGACCGGCCTGGGTAAGGCGCTCAAGCCCATCACCCACCCGCTGCGCGCCGACATCCCGATCATGCTGGGCGCCGAGGGACCGAAGAACATCGCGCTGGCCGCCGAGATCTGCGATGGCTGGCTGCCCATCTTCTACACCCCGCGGCTGGCCGGCATGTACAACGAATGGCTCGACGAGGGGTTCGCCCGGCCCGGGGCGCGCCGCAGCCGCGAGGACTTCGAGGTCTGCGCGACGGCCACCATCGTCATCACCGACGACCGCGGCGCTGCCTTCGCGGCGATGAAGCCGTACCTGGCCCTCTACATGGGCGGCATGGGCGCCGAGGACACCAACTTCCACGCCGACGTCTACCGCCGGATGGGCTACGCCGAGGTGGTCGACGACGTGACGAAGCTCTTCCGCAGCAACCAGAAGGACAAGGCCGCGGAGATCATCCCGGACGAACTCGTCGACGACGCCGCGATCGTCGGCGACATCGACTACGTGCGTGAGCAGGTCAAGGTGTGGGAGGCCGCGGGCGTGACCATGATGGTGGTCAACGGACGCACTGCCGCGCAGATCAGCGAGCTTGCCACCCTGGTCTAGCGGGGTATTGCCGAACGAATAGAACGCGTTCTAGATTGGCCCGATGACAGCCTCGCAGCACACCATCGCGGGCACCGTACTGACGATGCCGGTACGGATCCGCAAGGCCACCCAGCACATGGCGATGTTCTCGGTGGACGCCGACGCCGCCCAGCGGATGATCGACTACAGCGGCCTGCGGGTCTGCCGTTACCTGCCCGGGAGGGCGATCGTGGTCCTGATGTTGATGCACTACATCGACGGCGACCTCGGCCAGTACCACGAGTTCGGGACCAGTGTGATGGTCAACCCGCCCGGATCGGACGCGAGCGGGCCCCGCGCCCTGCAGTCGGCGGGCGCCTTCATTCATCACCTGCCCGTCGACCAGCCGTTCACGCTGGAAGCCGGAACGAAGATCTGGGGTTACCCGAAAGTCATGGCGGACTTCACCGTTCGCGAGGGCCGTCAGTTCGGGTTCGACTGCACCGTCGACGGGCAACTGGTGATCGACATGGAATTCGGTCGCGGCCTGCCGTTTTCGCTGAGTCCACGCCAGCAGGAGCAGCGCACCTACTCCCACCGCGACGGTGTCACCCGCGAGACGGCGTTCGAACACACGCTTGACGGCGTGCGCACCCGACTCGGCGGGGTGCGCGTCCGGCTGGGCGATCACCCGTATGCGAAAGAGCTGGCGTCGCTGGGCCTTCCGAAGCGCGCGATGCTGTCCAGCTCGGTGGAGAACGTACAAATGATATTCGGTGACGCTCAGGAGATCTCATGACGACCGCGATGACCAGGCCCGACGTTGACCTGACCGACGGCGCTTTCTACGCCGGTGACTCCCGAGCCGTTTACCGCTGGATGCGGGAGCACGAGCCGGTCTTTCGCGACCGTAACGGGTTGGCCGCCGCGTCGACGTATCAGGCCGTGATCGACGCCGAGCGCAACCCCGAGTTGTTCTCCAATGCCGGCGGCATCCGACCCGACCAGGACGGCGTCGAGATGATGATCGAGATGGACGATCCGCAACACCTGTTGCGCCGCAAGCTCGTCAACTCCGGTTTCACCCGCAAGCGCGTCAAAGACCAAGAGGCCAAGATCGTTTCGCTGTGCGACACGCTGATCGACGCGGTGTGCGAACGCGGCGAGTGCGACTTCGTCTGGGACCTTGCGGCGCCGCTGCCGATGGCGGTCATCGGCGACATGCTCGGTGTGCGCCCGGAGGAACGCACGATGTTCCTCAAGTGGTCCGACGATTTGGTCAGCTTCTTGAGCAGCACCGCCGCACAAGAGGATTTCCAGGTATCGATGGATGCCTTCGCGGCCTACACCGAATACATGATGGGGATGATCGCGGCCCGCAAGGAGGAGCCGACCGACGACCTGGTCAGCGTCCTGGTGCACGCGGAGGTCGAGGGATCACGCCTGGAGGACCACCAAATCGTCACCGAGGTGCTGCTGCTGCTGATCGGTGGCGACGAGACCACCCGTCACACGCTGTCCGGCGGGACGAGGCAGCTGCTGCTGCACCCCGATCAGCACCGCCGTCTGGTCAACGACCTGGAGCTGCTGCCTAACGCCATCGAAGAGATGCTGCGCTGGACCGCGCCGGTGAAGAACATGGCGCGCACCATCACCGCCGACACCGAGTTCCACGGCACTCCGCTGCACCAGGGCGAGAAGATGATCCTGCTCTTCGAGTCGGCGAACTTCGACGAGAAGGTCTTCGACGACCCGGAGAGCTTCGACATCGAGCGCTACCCGAACAACCACCTCGCGTTCGGCTTCGGGACGCACTTCTGCCTCGGCAACCAGCTTGCCCGGCTGGAGCTGTCGATCATGCAAACCCGCCTGCTGCAACGGCTTCCGGACTTGCGGCTGGCGTCTCCAGACACCGCGCTGCCCCTGCGGCCAGCGAACTTCGTGTCCGGCCTCGAGAAGATGCCGGTCGCGTTCACCCCGAGCGCGGCGCTGGGCTGAGCATCGGTTTGCGCCTCGCGCAGGCTCCAGTCACATTGGCACCATTGGCCTCCGGCGGAAGGGACCATGCGTTGTGCCCGCCTCCGAGCGACAACGCATCAGCGCGCTAGAGCGAACGCACAGCTTGAGTTGTCGCTGCGAGGCGGGCAAATAGTCAGTCGGCCGGACGAGAGACTGATGTGGCAGGTGTGGCAATGCACCTTGCCGTTAGCGGTTTTGGAAATTCGGCTTGCGTTTCTCGGCGAACGCCCGCGGCCCTTCCTTGGCGTCGTCGGACAGGAACACCTTGATGCCGATCTGGGTGTCGATCTTGAAGGCGTCGTTCTCGTTGAGGCCCTCCGTCTCACGGATTGCCCGCAGGATCGCCTGCACGGCCAGGGGACCGTTGTTTTCGATCAGCTCCGCGATCTCCAGCGCCTTCGTCAGCGCCTGCCCGTCGGGGACGAGGTAGCCGATCAGGCCCATCTCCTTGGCCTCGGCGGCGGTGATGTGGCGTCCGGTCAGCAGCAGGTCGCAGGCCACCGTGTAGGGGATCTGCCGCACCAGTCGCACGGCCGATCCGCCCATCGGGTAAAGGCTCCACTTGGCCTCCGAGATGCCGAACTTGGCGCTTTCGCCGGCGACGCGGATATCGGTGCCCTGCAGGATCTCGGTTCCGCCCGCGATCGCGGGGCCTTCGACGGCGGCGATCAGTGGTTTGGTCAGCCGGCGGCCCTTCAGCAGGGCGTCGATGCGCGACGGGTCGTAGCTGCCGTCCTTGAATGAATCGCCCGGCGGCTTTTTGGTTGCTGTCTTGAGGTCCATCCCCGCGCAGAAATAGCCACCCGCCCCGGTGAGGATGCAGCACCGGATGTCGTCGTCGTTGTCGACGCGATCCCAGGCCTGGACCATGATTTCCATCATTTCCGTGCTCAGCGCGTTGCGGGCGTGGGGCCGGTTCAACGTGACGATCAGGGTGTGGCCGCGCTGCTCGACCAGCGCGTCGGGACCGGTCTGTTCGTTTGCTGGAGCGTCGGCCACGGCTACCGCCTTTCCGTCGACATGGGGCATGAGCTTGTCAAGAAATGTAACACGTTCTAATTTGGTGGCCGTGGCCCTGAATATTGCCGATCTCGCAGAGCACGCCATTGACGCTGTGCCGGACCGTGTCGCCCTGATCTGCGGCGACGAGAAGCTGACCTACGCGCAACTCGAGGAGAAGGCCAACCGCCTGGCGCACTACCTGATCGATCAGGGGGTGAAGAAGGACGACAAGGTCGGGCTCTACTGCCGCAACCGCATCGAGATCGTCATCGCGATGCTCGGCATCGTCAAGGCGGGCGCCATCCTGGTGAACGTCAATTACCGCTACGTCGAGGGCGAGCTGCGCTACCTGTTCGACAACTCCGACATGGTTGCGCTGGTGCACGAGCGCCAGTACTCCGACCGCGTGGCCAACGTGCTGCCGGACACCCCCAACGTCAAGACGATCCTCGTCGTTGAGGATGGCAGCGACGACGACTATCAGCGTTATGGCGGCGTCGAGTTCTACGCGGCGATCGCGCAGGGCGCGCCCGAGCGGGACTTCGGCGAACGCAGCGCCGACGACATCTACCTGCTGTACACCGGCGGCACCACCGGCTTCCCGAAGGGCGTGATGTGGCGCCACGAGGACATCTACCGGGTGCTGCTCGGCGGAACCGACTTCGCCACAGGCGAATTCGTCAAGGACGAGTACGACCTCGCCAAAGGCGCCACCGAGAATCCGCCGATGATCCGGTATCCGATTCCGCCGATGATCCACGGCGCCACCCAGTCCGCCACGTGGATGTCGATCTTTTCGGGCCAAACCACCGTGCTGGCACCGGAATTCAACGCCGACGAGGTGTGGCGCACGATTCACCGGCACAAGGTGAACCTGCTGTTCTTCACCGGTGACGCGATGGCCCGGCCGTTGCTCGACGCGCTGCTGGCCCATCAGGAGAAGGACAACGAGTACGACCTGTCGTCGCTGTTCCTGCTCGCCAGCACCGCGGCGCTGTTCTCGCCGAGCATCAAGGAGAAGCTGCTGGAGCTGCTGCCCAACCGGGTCATCACCGATTCCATCGGTTCCTCGGAGACCGGCTTCGGCGGCACCAGCATCGTCGCCAAGGACGCACCGCACAGCGGCGGCCCACGGGTGACGATCGACCACCGCACCGTCGTCCTTGACGAGGAGGGCAACGAGGTCAAGCCGGGCTCGGGCGTGCGGGGCTTCATCGCCAAGAAGGGCAACATTCCCGTCGGCTACTACAAGGACGAGAAGAAGACCGCCGAGACGTTCAAGACCATCAACGGCGTGCGCTACGCCATCCCCGGGGACTGGGCGCTGGTCGAGGAGGACGGCAGCGTCACGATGCTGGGCCGCGGGTCGGTGTCGATCAACAGCGGCGGCGAGAAGATCTACCCCGAGGAGGTCGAGGCCGCGCTGAAGGCGCATCCGGACGTGTTCGACGCGTTGGTGGTCGGGGTGCCCGACCCCCGTTACGGCCAGCACGTGGCCGCCGTCGTACAGGCCCGGCCGGGCTCCCGGCCGACGCTGTCGGAGCTGGATGCCTTCGTGCGCTCCGAGATCGCGGGATACAAAGTGCCGCGCAGCCTTTGGCTGGTCGACGAGGTCAAGCGCTCGCCGGCCGGCAAACCCGACTACCGCTGGGCCAAGGAACAGACCGAGGCGCGGCCCGCCGACGACGTGCATGCCGCTCACGTAACTGCCTGATCCGTCGGGCTGTGTGACCGATTTCGTCAAACACCATCCGGCGGCGCCCACCGGTTTCTTCGGCTGGGAAGCGGCCGGCCTGCGCTGGCTTTGTGTTGACGGCGGCGTGCCGTGCGCGCAGGTCGTTTCTTTCGACGCGACCAGCCTGACCCTGCGGCGGCTTGAGTCGGCGGCTCCGAGCCGCGAGGCGGCGCGCGTGTTCGGCAATCGGCTCGCGGTCACCCACGACGCGGGTGGCGCGGCGTTCGGCGCGGGTCCCGACGGGTGGGAGGGGCCCGGGTTCTTCGGGCCGCTATCCCAGCCCTTGCCGATGTCGCTGCGGCGGCATTCGCGCTGGGGCGATTTCTACGCCGACGAGCGGTTGGTCCCGATGGCCGAGCTCGCGGCGCCGCGGCTGGACGCTTCGACGCGCGACGCGGTCGACTCCGTGGTGGCGCGCTGCCGTGCGGGCGACTTCGACGACGACGACCCGCCCGCCCGGCTGCACGGCGATTTGTGGAGCGGCAACGTGATGTGGACGCCCGGCGGGGTGGTCGTGATCGATCCGGCCGCGCACGCGGGGCACCGCGAGACCGACCTGGCGATGCTCGCGCTGTTCGGCTGCCCGCACTACGACATCGTCCTCGCCGGCTACCAAGAGGTGCGACCGCTGAAACCCGGCTGGCGCAACCGCATTGGGTTGCACCAACTCTTTCCGCTGCTGGCGCACGTCGTGCTCTACGGCGGCGGGTATGCGGAGCAGACGCGCGCCGCTGCCCGCGCCGCGCTAGCCGCCTGAAGGCCGGTCCACTGCCCGATTGCTCGCCTCGCCCCCTCGCCGCTGCGCGGCTGGGGGTACCCCCACCTCCCGCCGCTTCGCGGCGCGCATCGTCGGCGAGCTAGTGTCAAATCTCGATGACGATCGACGTGTGGATGCAGCATCCGACCGCGCGGTTCCTGCGCAGCGACATGCTGGCGTCGCTGCGGCGCTGGACCGGTGGCACCATTCCGGACGGCGACATCCCCATCGACGCGACCGTCGCGTCGATGGACGCCGCCGACGTGGGGCTGGGCCTGCTCAGCGCGTGGCGCGGGCCCGGGGGCCTGGATCTCGTCTCCAACGACGAGGTCGCCGAATGGATTCGGTTGCACCCCAACCGGTTTGCCGGCCTGGCGGCCGTCGATCTCGATCACCCGATGGAGGCGGTCCGCGAGCTGAGGCGCCGCGTGAGTGAGGGATTCGTGGGCCTGCGGGTGGTGCCCTGGCTGTGGAATGCGCCGCCCACCGATCGGCGCTATTACCCGCTGTTCGCCGAATGTGTCGAATCCGGTGTGCCGTTTTGCACGCAGGTCGGTCACACCGGCCCGCTGCGGCCGTCGGAGACCGGACGTCCCATCCCTTACATCGACCAGGTGGCCCTCGACTTTCCGGAGCTGGTGATCGTGTGCGGGCACGTCGGCTATCCGTGGACCGAGGAGATGGTCGCCGTCGCCCGCAAGCACGAGAACGTCTACATCGACACCTCGGCCTACACGATCAAGAGGCTCCCGCAGGAGCTCGTCCGGTTCATGAAAACCGGTACCGGACAACGCAAAGTCCTGTTCGGCACCAACTACCCGATGATCGGCCACGCCCACGCGCTCGCGGGGCTCGACGAACTCGGATTAGACGACGAGGCTCGCCGCGACTTTCTGCGCGGCAATGCCGAACGCGTTTTCAAACTGGAGGCAGTCAAGTGAACGGTGCCCAGGCCCTGATCAACACCCTGGTCGACGGCGGCGTCGACGTCTGCTTCGCCAACCCGGGCACCTCGGAGATGCATTTCGTCGCCGCACTCGACGACGTCGCGGGGATGCGCGGTGTGCTGGCCCTCTTCGAAGGCGTCGCCACCGGCGCGGCCGACGGTTACGCGCGCATCGCCGACCGGCCGGCGGCGGTGCTGCTCCATCTGGGCCCCGGATTGGGCAACGGCCTGGCCAACCTGCACAACGCGCGCCGGGCCCGGGTGCCGATGGTGGTCGTCGTCGGCGACCACGCGACGTACCACAAGAAGTACGACGCGCCACTGGAATCCGACATCGACGCGCTGGCCGGCAGCGTCTCGGGGTGGGTGCGCCGGACGGGTTCGGCCGGCGATGTCGCGTCCGACGCTGCCGAGGCCGTCGCGGCCAGCCGGTCGGGCTCGTGCATTTCCACCCTGATCCTGCCCGCGGACGCGTCCTGGTCGGACGGCGCCCAGCCCGCCAAGGTGGTACCCGTGCAACCCGCCAGCGCCGATCCGCTCCTGGCACCCAAGGTGCTGGAGGTGCTGCGGTCGGGGGAGCCCGCGGTGATCATGCTGGGCGGGGACGCCACCCGCGGACCCGGGCTGGCCGCGGCCGCGCGGATCGCCGCGGTGACGGGCGCGCGTCTGCTCTGCGAGACGTTCCCGACGCGGCTGGAACGAGGCGCCGGTGTGCCCGCCGTCGAGCGGCTCGCGTACTTCGCCGAGGCCGCCGCGGCCCAGCTGGACGGGGCCAAACATCTGGTGCTGGCCGGCGCGAAGTCGCCGGTGTCCTTCTTCGCCTACCCGGGGATGCCCAGCGACCTGGTCCCGGCCGGCTGTGAGGTGCACACGCTCGCCGGACACACCGGCGCGGCCGGCGCGCTGGCAGCGTTGGCCGACGAGATCGCGCCCGGAACCGTCGCGGAAGTGGCACCCCCGTCGCGCCCGCAGCTGCCGTCCGGGCAGCTGACCTCCGCGTCGGCCGCCGACGTGATCGGTGCGCTGCTGCCGGAACGGGCGATCGTCGTCGACGAGGCCAACACGTCGGGCGTGCTGCTGCCGCAGGCCACAGCCGGCGCGCCGGCCCACGACTGGCTGACGCTGACCGGCGGGGCGATCGGCTACGGCATCCCGACCGCGGTCGGCGCCGCGGTCGCCGCGCCTGAGCGCCCAGTGCTGTGCCTGGAGTCCGACGGGTCGGCCATGTATACGATTTCGGGCCTGTGGAGCCAGGCGCGGGAAAACCTCAATGTGACCACCGTCGTCTACGACAACAGCGCCTACGACATCCTGCGGATCGAGCTGGCCCGGGTGGGCGCAGGGTCTGCGCCCGGCCCCAGAGCGCTGGACCTGCTCGACTTATCGCGCCCGACAATGGATTTCGTCAAGATCAGCGAAGGGATGGGTGTTCCGGCCCGCCGCGTCACCACCGCGGAAGAATTCGCCGATGCCCTGCAAGCGGCCTTCGCCGAACCGGGGCCGCACCTGATCGACGCCGTCGTCCCGTCAATAACGCGCTAGCCCGGGGATTCGGCTGAGGAGCCACTCCGACAGCGCGTTGAGGACCTCGACGCCCGTCTCGAACACCCCGTCGTGGACCTCGGCCGCCAGCGCGACGCCCCATTGACCGGAGGGTGTGGGGACGATCCCGAACTGCCGGACCAAATAGTCACCATTTACCCCCGGGCCCCAACCGCCCTTCGCCGCAAGGCCTTTAGCGGCCAGGCCCCACCGCTGGCCGGCGGTGAGGCGCTGCATCAGGTCGACGACGTCGCCCGCGTCGGGGATAGACGTCAGCTCGGCGGCGAAGCGCGCCTGCCGCTGGAGGGTCCAGGGTGTTTGGCCAAATGCCGTGTAGCCGCGGCGAAGTCGGCGCGATTCGACCACGGTGGCGGTGTCACCCCCCTCGGCGATGACGCCCTGCACTAGCCGTGCCGCGTCCGCCGGATCGCCCAGGCCGGACCACAACTGCTCGGACGCGCGGTTGTCGGATTCCGTGATGGCTTTCACGGCCAGGTCTTTGGCGCGCAACCAGTCACTGCGCAACGCCGCGATGGCCAGCGGCACTTTGATCGTCGACCAGGCGACACCGGACCACCACCGGCCCAGCGAGTAGGTGCGGTCCGGGCGGGCGATCGCGATGCCGACGCTCGCGGGCACCGCGGCGGCAAGCTGTTCGAAGCTCGCTTCCAGCGCGAGTTCGAGGGGTCGGGACGTCATGTGCTTACCGGCGGATCGGCCACACGGGTTCGCTGCAGTCGACACCCTCGGACGACAACTGTCGCTTGAGCACCTTGAAGGTCACCGTCCGCGGCAGCTCCGCGCTGACCCTGACGTACGACGGCCACTGCTTGGGTCCTAAGTCCGGTTGTTCGGCCAGGAAGGCCCGGAATTTCTCGGGGTCGAACTCGCTCCCGGGCGCCAGCACCAACGCCGCCATCACCTGGTCACCGACGACCGGATCGGGCACCGCGTACACCGCCACCTCGGTCGCATCAGGATAGCGCAGCAGCACCCGCTCGATCGGCGCCGCGCCGAGGTTCTCGCCGTCGACCCGCATCCAATCGCCAAGTCTCCCAGCAAAGTAGGCGTAGCCGGACTCGTCGCGGTAGGCGAGGTCGCCGCTGTGATAGATGCCGCCGGCCATCCGCTCGGCCTCGGCGGCCTCGTCGTTGTAGTAACCCTCGAAACGGCCCGACCCGGCCGTGTTCACCAGCTCGCCGACCACTCCCGCCGGGCACGGCTTGCCGGTGTCGGGGTCGACGATGTCGAGCCCCTCGGTGAGCGGGCCCAACGCGCCGGGCGGCGTATCGGGGGTGCGCGCAATGGCCACCCCGCCCTCGGTGGAACCGAATCCGTCCTGCACCACACAGCCGAACCGCCGTCCGAAGCGCTCGACGTCGGCGGGGACGCCCTCGTTGCCGTACACCGCCCGCAGCGGATTGTCCGCGTCGTCGGGCCGCTCGGGCGTGGCAAGGACATACGACAACGGCTTGCCGACGTAGTTGGCGTATGTGGCGCCGTACCGACGAACATCGGTCAGGAAGTTCGACGCAGAGAACTTGCGCCGCAAGGCCATTGATCCCCGGCACGCTGCCGCCACCGCCCAGCCCACCAGCACCGCGTTGGAGTGAAACAACGGCATCGACACATAGCAGACGTCGTCGCGGCCGAGATCGAATCGCTGCGTCATCGTCGCGCCGGCGATCGCGACCTTGCCGTGGCTGCACTTCACCGCCTTGGGATCACCGCTGGTGCCCGACGTGAAGATCAGCATGAACAGGTCGGCGGGCGACGCGGACTGGAAGCTGGGTTCGGCGTCCCGGTGCGCGGCCACCTCGTCGGCCCATTCGGCGGAATCGACGTTGAGGTGCTCGGTATTGCCCAGTGTGGCAGCCGATTTCGAATCGGCCAGGACCAGCTGGCAGTCGGCCCGGTCGATATCGCGGACCAGCGCCTCGCCGCGTCGCACGGGATTGAGGCCGACCGGCACGATCCCCGACATCCCGGCCGCGACCAACACCGCCGAGAAGAACGGCGTGTTTTCCAGCAGCACGCCAACGTGCGGTGGTCGCGCGGGGTCGAGACGCTCGCGCAGCGTTGCCGCGATCGCGGCGCCCTGCTGGATGTGATCACGCCAGCTGATGAACGAGTCCTCGAAGAAGACACCCCGGTCGTCGATCTCAGCCAGTGGCACCAGCAGGTTGGTGACCGTAAGGTCACCCGCGGCGCTAGGCAGGGGTTTCCGCCAGCTCACGGCCGATCCGACGCAGCTGGCCGGTCGCGCCGCCCAGCGCGAACTCGGTCTCTTTGGCGGCCAGGAAATAACGGTGCACCGGGTGATCGGTGTCGACGCCGACGCCGCCGTGCACGTGCACGATGGTGTGCGCCACCCGATGTCCGGCATCGGCGGCCCAGAATGCCGCGCTGGCCACGTCGATGTCCGCCGGCAGGTCTTCCGAGACGCGCCATGCCGCCTGCGTGAGCGTCAGCCGCAATCCCTTGACGTCGATGTATCCGTCGGCCAGCCGCTGCCCGACGGCCTGGAAACTGCCGATCGGCCGGTCGAACTGCTCGCGGGTGCGCGCGTATTCGGCCGTCATCTGCAATCCCCGCTCGAGCGCGCCGAGCTGAAACGCGCTGCGGCCCAGGGTGGCGAGCGTCTCGAGCCAGACCACCACCTCGGCGCCGCCGACCTTCCGGCCGGCGCCTACCTCGGTCCCGTCCAGCGTCAGCTGCCCCGCGCTGCCCAAGCCCGTGGTCTGCAGCGCGGTCACCGTGACGCCCGGGTCGTCGGCAGCGATCAGAAAAACGGCGGCGCCGGAATCGGTTTGGGCGGGAACCAGAAACGCGTCTGCGACCGGCCCGAAGCTGACCTGGGTGCGAGTGCCGGTGAGACGGTGGCCGTCGCCGGCGGCGGCGGCCTGCACTGGCCCCTCACCCATCTCGCCGTCGAGGGCGACGGTGAGGATCTTCTCCCCGCTTACTGCCGGCGCTCCCCACTCCTGCTGCAGTTCCTCGGAGCCAAACCGGGCCAGCGCCCCGGCGGCCAGGACGACCGAGTCCAGGTAGGGCACCGCGGCCAGTTGGTGGCCCAGCGCGACCAGCACGGCCGTTTGCTCGAGCACGCCGAAACCGTCGCCGCCCAGCGTCGCCGGCGCCGCGCTGGTCAAGATGTCGGCGTCGACGAGCTTGCTCCACAGCTCGCGGTCGAACCGTTGGTCAAGCCCGTCCAACTCGCGTTGGTGTTCCGGTGTGCACACCGCGTCCACGATGGTGTCGACCAGCCCACCGAGGTCGTTCGCCGCTTCGGTTGTCGTGAAATCCATGAATGTTTCGTCCTTAGAAAGTCAGCGGCTGGCTCGGGGCAATCCCAGCGCGACCATCCCGATGATGTCGCGCTGCACTTCGTTGGTGCCGCCCCCGAAGGTCAAGATCAGGCACGCCCGGTGCATCCGCTCGACGCGGCCGCGCAACAACGCGCCCGGCGAGTCCTGACGCAGCGTGGCCGCGGTGCCCAACACCTCCATCAGCAGCCGGTAGGCCTCGGTGGCCAGCTCGGTGCCGAACACCTTGGCCGCCGACGCGTCGGCTGGCGACAAGTTCTCACTTGCCGCCGACGCCAGCTCCCAGTTGATCAGTTTGAGAACCTCGGCCTTGGCGTGCACGCGGGCCAGGTTGAGCTGCACCCACTCCGAGTCGATGAGCCGGGCCCCGCTGGCGTCCTTGGTGTGTTGCGCCCACTCACGAACCTCGCGCAGGGCCACGATGATGGGCTGCGCTGACACCAGGGCGACCCGCTCGTGGTTCAGCTGGTTGGTCACCAGCTTCCAGCCGCCGTTCTCCTCGCCGACCAAGTTGGTCACCGGCACCCGGACGTCGGAGTAATAGGTGGCGCTGGTGTCGGGGCCGGCCATGGTGTGCACCGGCGTCCAGGAGAAGCCGTCCGCGCTGGTCGGGACGATCAGCACCGAAATGCCGCGATGCTTTTTCGCCTCGGCGTTGGTGCGCACCGCCAACCAGACGTAGTCCGCGTACTGAATCAGGCTGGTCCACATCTTCTGACCGTTGACCACGTAGTCGTCGCCGTCGCGGACCGCGGTGGTGCGCAGGTTAGCCAGGTCGGTGCCGGCGCCGGGCTCGGAGTAGCCGATCGAGAAGTGCAGGTCGCCCGCCGCGATCTTGGGCAGGAAGAACTTCTTCTGCTCGTCGGTGCCGAAGGCCATGATCGTCGGCGCCACGCTGTTGATGGTCAGGAACGGCACCGGCGCCCCGGCGATGGCGGCCTCGTCGGTGAAGATCAACGAGTCCATCGGCGACCGATCCTGGCCGCCGTACTCCTTGGGCCAATTCAGGGTCAGCCAGCCGTCCTTGCCCATCTGCGCGACCGTCTCCCGGTACACGTTGCCGACGCCGATTTCGCCCTGCGTCGAGCTCAGCGCCTCGCGGCGCTCCGGGGTCATCAGCGTGGTGAAGTACGACCGCAGCTCGCGACGCAGCTCCTCCTGTTCAGGGGTGTAACTGATGCGCATTCCAGCCGTCCTTTGTTCAACGTGACGGGCCATTCTGGCCGCCGCGGCTCGACCAACGGCTACCCGTTCGTCTTCCCGGTTGTAACACGTTCTAGTCTGGGAATCCAGCGACCGTTTCGCCAGACGCACCGGGGCCCTATGGTGGAGCTACCTACCGATGGGGCGCGTGCTCAGGTTGAAGGCCAGGTTCAAGGAGGGTGCCGTGCGGGTGATCGTCGATCGTGACCGGTGTGAAGGTAACGCGGTGTGCTTGGGAATCGCGCCGGATATCTTCGACCTGGACGATGAGGACTATGCCGTCGTGAAGACCGATCCGATTCCCTCCGACCAAGAACAACTGGCCGAGCAGGCGATCGCCGAATGCCCGCGCGCCGCGTTGCTGCGCGAGGACTAGGCCGCGACCGGCGCCGGGCAACCCGAAACTAGAGGTATTCATAAATTGACTAGCAGCACGAACGCGACCGATCTATCCGGAAAGGTCGCGGTGGTGACCGGTGCGGCCGCGGGCCTGGGACGGGCCGAGGCGCTGGGCCTGGCCCGGCTCGGCGCCACCGTCGTCGTCAACGACATCGCCGCGGCGCTGGATTCCTCCGACGTCATAGACGAGATCACCGCCGCCGGCTCCAAAGCCGTCGCGGTTGCCGGCGACATCAGCCAGCGCGCGACAGCCGACGAGCTGGTGGCCACGGCCGACGGGCTGGGCGGCCTGGACATCGTGGTGAACAACGCCGGGATCACCCGCGACCGGATGCTGTTCAACATGTCCGACGAGGAATGGGATCTCGTCATCGCGGTCCACCTGCGCGGCCATTTCCTGCTCACACGCAACGCGGCCACCTACTGGCGCTCCAAGGCCAAAGACGCGGGCGGATCGGTCTTCGGCCGGCTCGTCAACACCGCGTCGGAGGCGGGCCTGGTGGGCCCGGTCGGGCAGGCCAACTACGGGGCCGCCAAGGCGGGCATCATCTCGCTGACCTTGACGGCCGCCCGGGCGCTGGGCCGCTACGGGGTGTGTGCCAACGCGATCTGTCCGCGGGCCCGCACCGCGATGACGGCCGACGTGTTCGGCGACGCACCAGATATAGAGGAAGGCGGCGTCGACCCGCTGTCGCCGGAGCACGTGGTGAGACTGGTCCAGTTTCTGTCATCGCCCGCCGCGGCGGAGGTCAACGGGCAGGTGTTCATCGTCTACGGCCCCCAGGTGACGTTGGTCTCGGCACCGACCGCGGAGCACAGATTCATCGCGGAGGGAGCGGCCTGGGACCCTGCTGCACTGAGCAACACGTTGCGGGATTACTTTGCTGGACGTGATTCGGAAAAGAATTTTTCCGCGACCGGGCTGATGGGGCAATAGCGATGTAGAGCTGGTTCACGGGGGGAAATCGGCCAGTAGAACATGTGTCAGATTGATAACAGCGCAACCGGCCTGACCTGGACAAATTGACGCTCTGGATAGAGAAATGCTGTTCATTGACAGCGTGCACTTTCTCTGAGTTAATATGATCCGGCTTACTCCGAGCCGCTTGTGTCCGAAGGCCGCGCTAAGGCGAAACATAGGCTTCGCCGCGAGCAGCAGAGGGGGGTGCGTGAGTTGAGAGAGCAACTTGCGGTCCCGGCTCGCGCTGTCGGCGGGTTCTTCGAGATGATGATCGATACGGGCCGCGCGGCTTTCCGGCGACCATTCCAATTCGGCGAGTTTCTGGACCAGACGTGGATGATCGCCCGCGTCTCACTGGTTCCCACCCTGCTGGTCTCCATCCCCTTCACCGTCCTGGTGGCATTCACCCTCAACATCCTGCTGCGCGAAATCGGTGCGGCCGACTTGTCCGGCGCCGGAACGGCATTCGGGACCATCACCCAGCTGGGCCCGGTGGTGACGGTGCTCGTCGTCGCCGGGGCCGGCGCCACCGCTATCTGCGCCGACCTGGGCGCCCGCACCATCCGCGAGGAAATCGACGCGATGCGGGTGCTGGGCATCGACCCGATCCAACGGCTCGTTGTCCCACGGGTTTTGGCGTCCACCGTGGTCGCGCTGCTGCTCAACGGCCTGGTGTGCGCGATCGGTTTATCCGGCGGCTATGTGTTCTCCGTCTTCCTTCAGGGCGTCAACCCGGGTGCGTTCATCAACGGGCTGACCGTGCTCACCGGGCTGCGCGAGCTGGTGCTCGCCGAATTCAAAGCGCTGCTGTTCGGTGTGATGGCCGGCCTGGTCGGGTGTTACCGCGGCCTGACCGTCAAGGGAGGGCCCAAGGGCGTCGGCAATGCCGTCAACGAAACCGTCGTCTACGCGTTCATCTGCCTGTTCGTCATCAACGTGGTCATGACCGCCATCGGTGTGCGGATTACGGCTAAGTGATGAGACGAGTGGGCAACCGATGAGCTACGACATCACGTACCGGCTACGCAATGCGGTGTCGCGGGTGCTCCAAGGGCCGGTTGACGACTTCGGCGAGCAGGCGCTGTTTTTCGGCGAAACCATTCGTTACGTCCCCAACGCGCTCACCCGCTACCGCAAGGAGACGATCCGCAACGTTGCCGAGATGACAATGGGCGCAGGCGCGCTCGTCATGATCGGCGGCACGGTCGGCGTCGCGGCCTTCCTGACGCTGGCCTCCGGCGGGGTCATCGCCGTGCAGGGTTATGCGTCGCTGGGCAACATCGGTATCGAGGCGCTGACCGGCTTCCTCTCGGCATTCCTCAACGTCCGCGTCGTCGCCCCGGTGATCGCGGGTATCGCGCTGGCGGCCACCATCGGTGCCGGCGCCACCGCGCAATTGGGTGCCATGCGGGTGTCCGAAGAGATCGACGCCGTCGAATGCATGGCGGTGCACTCGGTTTCCTACCTGGTGTCGACGCGCTTGATCGCGGGCCTCATCGCGATCGTTCCGCTGTACTCGCTGTCGGTGCTCGCCGCGTTCTTCGCCGCCCGCTTCACCACGGTGTACATCAACGGACAGTCCAAAGGTCTCTACGACCACTACTTCAATACCTTCCTCATCCCGTCGGACCTGTTGTGGTCGTTCCTGCAGGCGATCGTGATGTCCATCGCGGTGATGCTCGTCCATACCTATTACGGCTACAACGCCCACGGCGGACCGGTCGGCGTGGGCATCGCGGTCGGCCAGGCCGTGCGGACCTCGCTGATCGTCGTCGTCGTCATTACTTTGTTCATCTCGCTCGCCGTTTACGGCGCGTCCGGTAACTTCAACCTCTCCGGATAAGAGGACTGCTTAAAAGACATGGCAGAAGGCGAATCGCGACGTAGCACCGTCCGGCTGGCAGCAGCGCTGCTGGCCGGCTTGATCGTGGCGTTCACCGTCGGGACTTACCTCTCCTACACGGCGGCTTTCGCCTCGATCGACACGGTCACCGTCTCGGCGCCGCGGGCCGGACTGGTCATGGACAAGGGCGCCAAGGTCAAATACCGCGGCCTCCAGATCGGCAAGGTCTCCGACATCAGCTACAGCGGCGACCAGGCACGGCTGACGCTTGCCATCAACAGCGACCAGATGCACTTCATCCCTTCCAACGCGGCGGTGCACATCGCGGGCAACACGATCTTCGGGGCCAAGTCGGTGGAATTCATTCCGCCCCAGACGCCCTCGCCGACAACGCTGCGTCCCGACGCGCATGTAGAGGCCTCGGCGGTGTCGCTGGAAGTCAACACCTTGTTCCAGTCGCTCATCAACCTGCTGCACAAGATCGACCCGCTCGAATTGAACGGGACGCTGAGCGCGCTGGCCGAAGGCTTGCGCGGTCACGGTGACGACTTCGGCTCGCTGCTCTCCGGACTGAATACGCTGGCGCGGCAATCGAACCCGAAGCTGCCCGCCCTGCAAGAGGACTTCCGCAAGACCGGCGTCGTCACCAACAACTACGCTGATGCCGCGCCCGACCTGAACACCATTTTCGACAACCTGCCGACGATCAACAAGACGGTCGTCGACCAGCAGCACAACCTCAACGACACGCTGCTGGCAACGATCGGTCTGGCCAACAACGCCTACGACACGTTGGCGCCGGCGGAGCAGAACTTGATCGACGCCATCAACAGGCTGCGCGCCCCGATCAAGGTTGCCCACGACTACTCGCCGGAATTCGGCTGCCTGTTCGCCGGTATCGAGCGCGGTATCAAGGAATTCGCGCCGTTGCTTGGTGTCCGCAAGGCGGGTCTGTTCACGTCTTCGAGCTTCGTGTTGGGCGCGCCGTCGTATACCTATCCGGAGTCGCTGCCGATCGTCAACGCCTCCGGGGGCCCGAACTGCCGCGGTCTGCCCGACATCCCGACCAAGCAGACCGGTGGGTCGTTCTATCGTGCGCCCTTCCTGGTCACCGACAACGCGAACGTCCCGTACGAGCCGTTCACCGAACTTCAGTTCGACGCACCCTCGACGCTGCAGTTCTTGTTCCACGGCGCCTTCGCGGAACGGGATGACTTCTGATGGCCGCCACCGCGGGCATGCCGTCGCATCGGTCGATGGTGATCAAGGTCAGCATCTTCGCCGTGGCGATGCTGATCGTGGCCTCGGGCCTGGTGGTGATCTTCGGTGACTTGCGGTTCGGTTCCGAAAACACCTACCACGCAACCTTTGTCGATGTCACCAAGCTGAAGGCCGGCCAGAAGGTGCGCATCGCAGGCGTGCCCGTCGGCTCGGTGTCCGGCGTAAAGCTCAACCCCGACAACACCATTGATGTGAAATTCGGAGTCGACCAGCGTTACACCCTGTATTCGTCGACGCGCGCGGTGATCCGGTACGAAAACCTGGTCGGTGACCGATTCCTCGAAATCACCTCGGGGCCTGGGGAATTGCGCAAGCTGGCGCCGGGCGGCACGATCAACGCCCAACACACCCAGCCCGCCCTGGATCTCGATGCGCTGCTGGGTGGGCTGCGGCCGCTGGTCAAGGGCCTGGACGCCGAGAAGGTCAACACCATCAGCAGCGCGGTGATCCAGTTGTTACAGGGCCAGGGTGGAGCGTTGTCGAACGTGCTGGCCGATACCAGTGCGTTCTCGACGGCACTGGGGCAACGCGACCAACTCATCGGTGACACCATCACCAACCTCAACACGGTGCTGGGAACCGTCGACCAAAAGAGCGCGCAGTTCTCCGCCAGCGTCGATCAGCTGCAGCAGTTGATCACCGGACTGGCCAAGAACAAGGACGTGATCGCCGGGGCCATCCCGCCGCTGGCGTCGACGACGACGGATTTGACGGAGCTGCTGAAGAATTCGCGCCGGCCCCTGCAGGGCATCCTGGAAAACACGCGGCCGCTCGCGACCGAGCTGGACAACCGAAAGGCCGAGGTAAACAACGACGTTGAGCAACTGGGCGAGGACTACCTGCGGCTGGCGGCACTCGGCGCCTACGGGTCATTCTTCAACATCTACTTCTGCTCGGTCTCGCTCAAGATCAACGGACCGGCGGGCAGCGACATCTTGATAAACATGGGTGGCCAGGTGGATCCCAGCAAGGGGAGGTGCTCGTTTGTCAAGTAGTGGAAAGCGCGACCGTGACCCGCTGCGCACCGGCATCTTCGGTGTGGTGCTGGTGGTCTGCGTCGTGTTGCTCGCCTTCGGCTACGCCGGCTTGCCGTTTTGGCCGCAGGGCAAGACGTATGACGCCTACTTCAGCGACGCCGGCGGCATCTCGCCAGGTAACGCCGTGTATGTCTCAGGCTTGAAGGTCGGCAAGGTGACCTCCGTCGGCCTCGCCGGCGACAGCGCCAAGGTGACCTTCACCGTGGACCGCCACGTCGCCGTCGGCGACCAGTCACTGGCCGCCATCCGCACCGACACCATCCTCGGCGAGCGCTCCATTTCGGTGACCCCGGCCGGCACCGGTAAGGGCAGCACCACCATTCCGCTGAGCCGGACGACCACCCCGTATACGTTGGCCGGCGCGCTCGAGGATCTGGGGCAAAACGCGAACGATCTGAACAAGCCGCGGTTCGAGCAGTCCCTGAACGTGCTCAGCGACACGCTGCGCGACGCCACCCCGCAGCTGCGCGGCGCGCTGGACGGGGTCACGTCGCTGTCCCGCACCCTGAACCGCCGTGACGAGGCGCTGCAAGGGCTGCTGGCACACGCGAAGTCGGTGACATCGGTGCTGGCGCAGCGGGCCGATCAGGTCAACAAGCTGGTCGACGACGGTAACGAGTTGTTCGCCGCGCTCGACGAGCGGCGTGCCGCGATCGGCCAGCTGATCGCGGGTATCGGCCCGTTGGCGCAACAGATTTCCGGTTTCGTTGCCGACAACCGAAAAGAGTTCGGCCCGGCGCTGAGCAAGCTGAACCAGGTGCTGTCCAACCTCAACGAGCGCCGCGACTACATCACCGAAGCCCTCAAACGACTGCCCACCTACGCCACCGAACTCGGTGAGGTGGTCGGATCCGGGCCGGGGTTCAACGTCAACGTCTACAGCGTGCTCCCCGCGCCGATGATGGCCATGGTGTTCGACTTCTTCTACCAGCCCGGCAAGCTGCCGGCCAGCCTGTCGGACTATTTGCGCGGACTGATTCAGGAACGCTGGGTGATCAGGCCGAAGTCACCATGACCAAACGTATCGTCGGCAGCCGGGGGCTGCGCTACGCCACCGTCATCGCGCTCGTCGCGGTGTTGGTGGGGGGCGTGTATGTCCTTTCGTCGCAAGGCAATAACCGAACGATCGTCGGCTACTTCACCTCTGCCGTCGGTCTCTATCCCGGAGATCAGGTGCGCGTTCTCGGCGTCCCGATCGGCTCGATCGACACGATCGAACCGCGGCCGTCGGACGTGAAGATCACCATGTCGGTGGCCAAGGACGTAAAAATCCCCAAGGACGCCAAGGCGGTCATCATCTCGCCGAACCTGGTGTCGGCGCGGTTCATTCAGCTCGCCCCCGCATACACCGGCGGGCCGGCGCTGCCCGACGGCGGAAGCATCGACCTCAATCACACCGCGGTCCCGGTGGAATGGGATGAGGTGAAACAGGCACTGACGCAGCTGGCCGTCCAGCTGGGTCCCACGGCGGGGTCGCCGCAGGGTCCGTTGGGACGTGCGATCAACCAGGCCGCGGACACGCTCGACGGCAAGGGCGAATCGTTTCACAACGCGCTGCGCGAACTTTCGCAAGCCGCTGGGCGGCTTGGGGATTCGCGCAGCGACATATTCGGTACCGTCAAGAATCTGCAGGTACTGATCAACGCGCTGTCGTCGAGTAACGAACAGATCGTGCAGTTCGCCGGGAACGTCGCGTCGGTGTCGCAGGTGCTCGCCGACAGCTCGCGCCGTCTCGACAACACCCTGGGCACGCTCAACCAGGCGCTCTCGGACATCCGGGGATTCCTGCACGAAAACAACTCGACGATCGTCGATACGGTCAACAACCTCAACGACCTGACGCAGACGCTGAGCGACCAGAGCGACAACATCGAGCAGGTGCTTCACGTCGCCGGTCCCGGTATCGCCAACTTCTACAACATCTATGACCCCGCGCAGGGCACACTGAACGGCCTGTTGTCGATACCCGAGTTCGCCAACCCGGTGCAGTTCATCTGCGGTGGCTCCTTCGAGACCGCCGGCGGGCCGGAGGCGCCAGACTACTTCAGGCGCGCCGAGCTCTGCCGTGAGCGGCTGGGGCCGGTGCTGCGCCGGCTCGCCGTCAACTATCCGCCGGTGATGTTCCACCCGCTCAACACGATCACGGCGTACAAGGGCCAGATCATCTACGACACCCCGGAAACCCAGGCCAAGGCCGCAACTCCGGTTCCGCAGCTGACTTGGATACCCGCCCAAGGTGGGCACCCGCCGCCGCCCGCGGCGAACCCGGCGGATCTGCAGAGCCTGCTACTGCCTACCGCCCCGCAGGCCGGCCCCGCACCGGCCGCCGCCGGCGCGGGTCCCGCGCCCGGACCTCTTCCTGGGTCCGCGTTCGGTCCGCTGCCCGGGCCCCCGCCGAACCAAGCGCCAAGCGCGCCGGCGCCGACCGACCAAGGCGGCGGCCGATGAACCGGATCTTGTTGCGCGGGAGCGCTTTAGCTGCGGGCAGCGTGCTGCTGGCCGGTTGCCAATTCAGCGGGCTGAACTCTCTGGTGATGCCCGGAACTGCGGGCCACGGCGCGGGCGCGTATTCGATCACCGTCGAGATGCCCGACGTGGCGACGCTGCCACAGAACTCGCCGGTCATGGTCGACGACGTCACCGTAGGCAGCGTCTCCGGCATTTCGGCCGAGCAGCGGGCCGACGGATCCTTCTACGCCGCAGTGAAGTTGGCGTTGAACAAGAACGTCGTGTTGCCGGCCAACGCGACCGCGACGGTCGCCCAGACGTCGCTGCTGGGCTCGATGCACATCGACCTTGCCGCGCCCAAGGACAAGCCGGCCACGGGCAGGCTCAAGGACGGGTCGAAAATCGCGGAGTCCAGCACCGGCCGGTATCCCACTACCGAAGAGGTGCTGTCGGCGCTCGGTGTGGTGGTCAACAAGGGCAATCTCGGTGCGCTGCAAGAGATCACCGACGAGACCTACCAGGCCTTCGCCGGCCGGCAGGACCAGTTCGTCGACTTGATCCCCAGGCTGTCTGAATTGACCGCCGGACTCAACCGGCAGGTCAACGACATCATCGATGCGGTCGACGGGTTGAACCGATTCTCCGCGACCCTGGCGCGCGACAAGGACAACCTGGGCCGGGCGATCGACACGCTGCCCGAAGCGCTGCGCGTGCTCAACAAGAACCGGGACCACATCGTCGATGCGTTCGCCGCACTCAAACAGCTGGCGACGGTGACATCCCATGTGCTGTCGAAAACCAAGGTGGACTTCGCCGAGGACCTCAAGGGGCTGTATTCAGTTGCTAAGGCCCTCAACGACAACCGGAAGAATTTCGTCACCTCGCTGCAGCTGCTGCTGACGTTCCCGTTCCCCAACTTCGGGATCAAGCAAGCCGTTCGCGGCGACTACCTCAACGTCTTCACCACCTTCGATCTCACCCTGCGCCGGCTCGGTGAAACGTTCTTCACCACAGCGTATTTCGACCCGAACATGGCTCACATGAACGAGATCCTCAACCCGCCCGATTTCTTGACCGGTGAATTGGCGAACCTGTCGGGGCAGGCGGCCGACCCGTTCTCGATTCCGCCCGGCACGGCTTCGGGTTCTGAAGGGCACTGAGGGGCGGCGCAGATGATCGACAAACTGACCAGGATCCAGCTGTGGATTTTCGCGGTGATCACCGCCGTCACGCTGACCATCATGGCGATCTTCTACCTGCGGCTGCCGGCCACGTTCGGAATCGGGACCTACGGTGTGAGCGCCGACTTCGTCGCGGGCGGCGGCTTGTACAAGAACGCCAACGTCACCTACCGGGGTGTCGAGGTGGGTCGGGTGGAGTCTGTCGGGCTGAACCCCAACGGGGTTACCGCCGAGATGCGGCTCAACAGCGGCACGCCGATTCCGTCGAACGTCACCGCCACCGTCAAGAGCGTGTCGGCTGTCGGCGAGCAATACATCGACCTGGTGCCGCCGAGCAGTCCGTCATCGGCCAAGCTGCGCAACGGATCTCGCATCGAGCGGCAGAACACCCGGATCGGCCAGGACGTCGCCGACCTGTTGAAGCGGGCGGAGACGCTGGTCAACAGCCTCGGCGACACGCGGTTGCGCGAGCTGCTGCACGAGACGTTCATCGCGGCCAACGGTTCGGGTCCGGAACTGGCCCGGCTGATCGAGTCGGCCCGGTTGCTGGTGGACGAGGCCAACGTCAACTATCCGCAGGTTTCGCAGTTGATCGATCAGGCGGGTCCGTTCCTGCAATCGCAGATCCGTGCCGGCGCCGACATCAAGACGCTGTCGGATGGCTTGGCGCGGTTCACTTCCGATGTGCGTCAGGCCGACCCGCAGCTTCGCTCGACGTTGGCCAACGCCCCGAGCGCGGCCGACGAGGCCAGCACCGCTTTCTCCGGTATCCGCCCCTCCTTCCCGGCGCTGGCCGCTAGCCTGGCCAACCTGGGTCGGGTGGGCGTCATCTACCACAAGTCGATCGAGCAGCTGCTGGTGGTCCTGCCCGCGTTGTTCGCCGCGATCACCACCGCCGCCGGCGGCGCTCCGCAGGACGAGGGCGCCAAGCTGGACTTCAAGCTCGACCTGAACGACCCGCCGCCGTGCGCCGTCGGCTTCCTGCCCCCGCCCTTGATGCGAACGCCGGCCGACGAGACGCTGCGGGAGCTCCCGAGGGACATGTACTGCAAGGTCGCCCAGAACGATCCGAGCACCGTGCGCGGCGCCCGGAACTACCCGTGCCAGGAGTTCCCCGGCAAGCGGGCGCCGACGGTCCAGCTGTGCCGTGACCCGAAGGGCTACGTGCCGGTCGGTCGCAACCCCTGGCGCGGCCCGCCGGTGCCCTATGACACGCCGGTGACGAACGGGCTGAACACGTTGCCGCCCAACAAGTTCCCGTACGTCCCACCGGGCGCCGATCCCGATCCCGGCACTCCGATCGTCGGCCCACCCCCTCCCGGGGTAGTCCCCGGGCCCGGGCCGGCGCCGCACCAGCCGGCGTACGACCCACCGCCGCCCAACGACAACGGGCCGCCGCCGCCATTCACGTCGTGGCAGCCGCCCGGAATACCGCCCGTGCCGCCCCAGCTTCCCTATCCGAAGTGGCTGCCGCCGCCGCCACCGCCGGAGGGAATCAATCCTCCGCCGGCGGGGCCCGGGCCGGAGAAGCCCTGGGGGCCGCCGCCCGGGCAGCCGACCCCGCAGGCCAGCGGTCCGGCCTACGCCACCTATGACCAACGCACCGGAGCCTTCGTCGACCCGGCTGGCGGCACTGGTATCTTCGCGCCCGGCGCCAGTGGCACATCCGGCGCCGAGAATTGGGTGGACCTGATGCTTGATCCAAGGCCTCTTTAGTGGGGCTGCAATGACCGAAACGACACAACGCGTTCGGCGGCGCGCATCGCGCGCGGCGGGCCCGGCGAAGGGCGCGTCGGACGAGGGCTTTACCGCCCGCGTCGACGTTCCGGACGGGCCGAAGCGGCCCGCGAAATCCGTCAAGGCCCTCAAATCGGTCAAGCCGCCGCCGCGGCGGCGGCCGAACCGCGTCCTGGTCGGGTGGATCTCGTTTGCCGCCGCGCTGTTGGCGATCGGTGCGCTGGCGGGTGGGCTGGCGTTCATGCTCGTCCAACAGCGGCACGCCGAAGCGGCACAGGCCCGCAACCAACGCTTCGTGGACACCGCCACGCAGACGGTGGTCAACATGTTCAGCTACAAGCAGGACAACATCGACGACAGCGTGAACCGCTTCTACAACGGCACCAGCGGCCCGCTGCGCGGCATGCTCGGCGCCAACAACAACATCGAGAACCTCAAGGGCATCTTCCGCTCGACCAACGCGACGTCGGAGGCCGTCGTCAACGGCGCCGCCCTGGAAGGCGTCGACGCGGTGAGCGACAACGCCTCGGTGCTCGTATCGGTACGGGTGACGGTGGCCGACATCGACGGAAACAACAAGCCGTCCATGCCGTATCGGCTGCGGGTGATCGTGCACGAAGACGAGCAGGGGAAGATGACCGGCTACGACCTGAAGTATCCCGACGGGGGCAACTAGATGGGTCGGGCGCGCTGGAACCGCTTTCGGAGGTGGCTGACCGTCGTCGCGGGTTCCCTGTCGATCGCGCTCGTCGTCGGGTTGTCGGCGGCGGCCGGGTGGTTCTACTGGGAGCGGGTGGAGACCCGCGGCGAGGCGGTGGCGCGCGCGGAGCTGCCCGGGCTGGCGACCAAGCGCATACCCGAGGTCTTCGCCTACGACTACCAGACGGTCGAACGCAGCCTCTCCGCCGCTTACCCGTTGCTGACTCCCGAATATCGCGCGGAGTTTCAGAAGAGCGCCAACACGCAGATCATCCCCGAGGCCAAGAAGCGCGAGGTGGTGGTCCAGGCCAATGTGGTTGGCGTCGGCGTCATGACCGCCACGCGGGATTCGGGATCGGTGATGGTCTACATGAACCGCACTGTGAATGACAAGTCACGCCAACCGCTTTACGACGGCAGCCGATTGCGCGTCGACTTCAAAAAGATCGGCAAGCAATGGCTGATCGCCTACATCACGCCGATTTAGGGCTGCGACTTGACCTCAAGTGTTGTTGAGGTTCTAGCGTGGGCGGATGGACATTGGGATCAAGAGCGAGATCGCCGAATTGGTCGACCGATACCTGTGCTCCTTGGACGAGCGCAACTTCGACGAGGACTGGGCGCGTAGATTTTTCACCGAGGATGCGGCCGTCGCATTTCCCATCGGGAATGCCGACGGGATCGACGAGATCCTGGCGAATACACGCCACGGCGTGCTGCGCTTCGCCCGGACCCAACACCTCGGCTTGAACTACCTGGTTGATGCGAGCCCCGGCGGCTCTGGAGCATCGGCCCGCTGGAACCAGGTCAATCATCACGTCCACCCCGAAGGCGATCTGTTCAGCTCAGGCACCTGGAGTGAGGCCGATTTTGTGCAAATCCCTGCCGGGTGGCGAATCGCCCGCACCACGATGCATGTCACCTGGACGTCCGGTCGGCCGCCGGGGCGGCCGTCCTGAAGGGCGATCAAAACCGCGTCGAGCGTGGGGGATACGCACACAAAACGAACGCTTTTCCTTCATATCACCCACGTTCGGCGAACCGAACCGAACTCCGCTCGGCCGCGCCGTTAACGACGAAAGCTCAGTAGCACATCGCAATGCCGTTGCAGTACAACGGATAACGTTGGATCGGGCTGGGCGGCGGCCCGGTCATCTGCAGCGAGAACGGTTGCTTCTTCATCTCCGGCTGCATCCCGCAGACGGGACCATGGAGGCTGGTGTGGGTGCCGCTCATGGTTTCGTCGCTGAACGCGTAGGTTTCGGTGGACGGTGCGGTGCCGCCGCCCGGGCATGACACGCCGTCGCTCTTATCCACCTTGAAGGTCCACAGCATGCTGGAGTAGCGCGCCCTGCCGCTGAAGTTCTGCAACTTGTCCGCGCGGCTGATCTGTTCGGGTGTCGCACTCACGACATTCAGAGCGCAGTTCATCGCAAAAACGATCGGGTCGGAATAGTCGTTCATGTTCCGGGTTCCGGATGGCTGATCGCACAGTGCCGTGATCGTCCAGGTAACTCCCGACACGCCGGCCTCGTTGAAGGTGTAGTTGCCATCCGCCGGCGGCCCCACCGCGTGCGCCGGGTTGCCCGACTCCAGCGCGATCCCGATTGCAACTGCCGAGACGATGCCGGCACCAGCGGCCAGCCCGCGACGGAGCTTCACAGTGCCCTCCCTTCGGGCCTTCCCTCACTGCTGCATCGAGTATCACAGCGTTTGAGTGGCAACACCATGGGTTCGCGGCCGCTACTTGGCGTCATGGGGATTCGCCTCGGCGAGCGCATCGAGAAACGACCGCGCCCAGCGGTCCACGTCGTGGGCTAGCACCTGCCGCCGCAACGCGCGCATCCGGCGTCTCCCCTCTTCCGCCGGCTGGTTCAGCGCCGCCTCGATCGCGTCCTTGACCCCTTCGAGGTCGTGCGGGTTGACCAGATAGGCCTGCCGGAGTTCGGATGCCGCTCCGGTGAATTCGGACAGCACCAGCGCGCCGCCGAGGTCGCTGCGGCAGGCGACGTATTCCTTGGCGACCAGGTTCATCCCGTCGCGGAGCGGCGTGACCAGCATGACGTCGCTGGCCACGAAGAACGCGACGAGTTCTTCGCGCGGCACCGGCCGGTGCAGGTAGTGCACCACCGGGTGTCCGACTTCGGCGTATTCGCCGTTGATGTGCCCGACTTGGCGTTCGATGTCGTTGCGCAGAATCTGGTAGCTCTCCACGCGTTCGCGGCTCGGTGTCGCCAGCTGCACCAGCACCGTGTCATCGCGTTTGGCGCGACCCTCGGCGAGCAGCTCGGAAAAGGCCTTCAGCCGGACGTCGATGCCCTTGGTGTAGTCCAGCCGGTCGACCCCGAGCAGGATCTTGCGGGGGTTGCCGAGTTCGGCGCGGATCTCCCGGGCGCGGTGCCTGATGTTGCGATCGCGGGCCGTGTGGTCGAGCGCCCCGGAGTCGATGGAGATCGGGAAGGCGCCGACGCGAACGGTACGAGATTCCAGCTCCACCTCACCGAACCGCGACCGCACGCCGACCGCTCCCCGCGAGGTGTTGGCTCCGGCCAGCCGGCGGGACAGGAACAGGAAATTCTGGGCACCGCCGGCCAGGTGGAAGCCCACCAGGTCGGCGCCGAGCAGCCCTTCGATGATCTCGGTGCGCCACGGCATCTGCATGAACAGCTCCACCGGCGGGAACGGGATGTGCAGAAAGAAACCGATGGTCACGTCGGGACGCAGCGTGCGGAGCATTTTCGGGACCAGTTGTAGTTGGTAGTCCTGAACCCAGACCGTGCCACCCTCGGCGGCGGCGCGCGAGGCGGCTTCGGCGAATCGGCGGTTGACGTCGACGTAGCGCTCCCACCATTCGCGGTGGTACATCGGCTTGACGATGACGTCGTGGTAAAGCGGCCACAGCGTGGCGTTGGAGAAGCCCTCGTAGTACTGGGCGACGTCGTCGGCGGACAGGCGTACCGGATGAAGTTGCAGTTCGTCCTGGGTGACGGGCTCGTCGACCACGTCCACGACATCGTCGACAACACCCGGCCAGCCCACCCAGGCCCCGCGGCGGCGGCGCAGGAGTGGCTCTAGTGCGGTGACCAATCCGCCGGGACTGCGTTTCCATGAGGTCGTGCCATCGGGGAGCCGCTCGAGATCGACGGGCAGCCGATTGGCGACCACCACGAAGTCGGAATCGCCGTAGTGCCTAGTTTTCGAGTTCTGGCCTCCCTTGGGAGCCATTTACGTGTCGAGTTTTGCCGGTCCAATACCGAGCATGGACAAGAAAACGCGGCACTCGTCGGCGTCGTTGGCATAGGCCGCGACGACACGCCTGGCCTGGCTGGCGGTGCTGTCAGCCAGCGGCTCCACATCGCCGAGTTCGCCAGGGTCAGATTTCGTAGGCATGACATAACTCTATGCGACGCGAATATTCGCCCGCATGCGTCTCTCGGAATGCTGCCCAGAGGGCGGGCGCCGGTTGGCGCTGGTATCGACCCAGTGATCAGCGCTTTCGGCGGTGGCCGTAATGTGCAAGGAGTCGGCACGGGATTTACGGATCGACGCCAACTTGTAACGAGCCCGACAACAAGGTAGGTGGGCGGAATGACACTCTCCGACCAGGCCGGCACCGAGGCGACCAACGCCGGCGCCACTGAGCTGGTGGCGTATGAAACCCTCGACGAGGGCCGCATCGCGCGGATCTGGCTCAACCGGCCCGAGGCCCACAATGCGCAGAGCCGCGGCCTGTTGGTGCAACTCGACGAGGCGTTCCTGCGCGCCGAGGCGGATGACTCCGTTCGGGTGGTGATCCTGGCGGCGCGCGGCAAAAACTTCTCCGCCGGTCACGACCTGGGCTCGGAGTTGGCCATCGCCGAGCGCAGCCAGCTGCCGAGCTTCCGCATCAACGGCGGGACTCGCGACCCCATCGCGGAGAAGATCTACCTGCAGGAGTGGCACTACTTTTTCCAAAACACCTGCCGTTGGCGCGATTTGCGCAAGATCACCATCGCCCAGGTCCAGGGCAACGCGATCTCGGCCGGCCTGATGCTGATCTGGGCGTGCGATCTGATAGTCGCCGCCGACAATGCAAAGTTCAGCGACGTGGTCGCCGCGCGCCTGGGGATGCCGGGCGTCGAATATTTCGGTCACCCTTGGGAATTCGGCCCTCGTAAGGCCAAAGAGCTGCTGCTGACCGGTGATGCGCTGGACGCCGACGATGCCTATCGGCTGGGCATGGTGTCGAAGGTATTCCCGGTCGATGAGCTAGCGGACAAGACTTTGGAATTCGCGCGGCGCATCGCCGACCGTCCCACGATGGCGGCGCTGCTCGTCAAGGACTCGGTCAACGCCGCCTCCGACGCAATGGGATTCACCGAGGCGTTGCGGCACGCGTTCCACATTCACGAGCTGGGCCATGCGCACTGGGCTGCCCACAACGAGAACAGGTACGCGGTCGGCCAGCCGCCGGATGTTGAGGACTGGCGCAACGCGAAACCGACGAAACTGGCCCGCCGCGATACGCCCTAGCGGACAGCTCGCCCACCCGCATGGTTCTATTACTAGAACGTGTTTCAGTTTTGGCGTGAAGGGGCGCGGCGTGCAGCTTTCTTTCGAGAACCGGACGTATCTGGTCACCGGCGGTGGCAGCGGCATCGGCAAAGGGGTGGCGGCCGGCCTGGTCAAGTCCGGCGCCTCGGTCATGATCGTCGGCCGCAATCCCGACCGCCTGGCGGGCGCCGTCAAAGACATCGAGGCGCTCCAGGCCGACGGCTCCATTCGGTATGAACCCACCGACGTCACCAACGAGGACGAGGCTGCCCGCGCGGTGGACGCGACGACGGCCTGGCACGGCCGGCTGCACGGTGTGGTGCATTGCGCGGGCGGGTCGGAGACGATCGGGCCGATCACCCAGATCGACTCGGAGGGCTGGCGACGCACGGTCGACCTCAACGTCAACGGCACCATGTACGTGCTCAAGCACGCGGCGCGTGAACTGGTGCGCGGCGGCGGCGGTTCGTTCGTCGGGATCTCGTCGATCGCGGCCAGCAACACCCACAGGTGGTTTGGCGCCTACGGGGTCAGCAAGTCCGCCGTCGACCACATGATGCAACTGGCCGCCGATGAACTCGGTGCCTCGTGGGTGCGGGTCAACAGCATCCGTCCGGGCCTGATCCGCACGGATCTGGTTGCGCCCGTGTTCGAGTTGCCGGCGGTCAGCGAGGACTACCGGGTGTGCACGCCGCTGCCGCGGCCCGGTGAGGTCGAGGACATCGCGAATCTCGCGATGTTCCTGCTCAGCGATGCGGCCAGCTATATCACCGGCCAGGTCATCAACGCGGACGGCGGCCTGATGCTGCGGCGCGGCCCGGACTATTCCGCGATGCTGGAACCCGCATTCGGCGCCGACGGGCTACGCGGAGTCGTCTGACGTCAGGCCCGCGTCCCGGTCCGCGAGCGTGGCCAGCGCCGACCAGTCCAGGTGCCCGCCGCCGGTTGCCACGAGCGTGAGCAGACGGTCGCGCAGCACGCTGGCCACGGGCAGCGGCACCCGCAGGCCCTCGGCGGCGGCGAGCACCAGCCGGACGTCCTTGAGGCCGAGGCGCGACGCGAACCCCGCCGGCTCGAATTCCCGTCGCGCGATCAGCCCGCCGTAGGTCTCATAGGCCGGCGCGGTGAACAACGTCGAGGTGAGGATGTCGACATACTGCTGCCGGTCGACCCCCGCCTTGGCGACCAACGCGACGGCCTCGCTGACGGTCTCGATCGCCGACGCGAGCAGGAAGTTACCGCTCAGCTTCACCAGGTTGGCGGTGTGCGGCTGGTCGGACACCACGAAGGTCCGCTGACCGATGGCGTCGAACAGCGGCACCAACAGCTCAAGAACCTGAGGTGCACCCGCGGCGATGACGAAAAGCTTTGCGGCAGAAGCGGCTTCGGGACGACCGAACACTGGTGCCGCGGCATAGCGTTGAAGGGCTTCGGCATGCGCGGCCGCCAGGCGCTCCGACAACGCGACGCTGATGGTGCTCGACGAGACATGGGTGGCGCCGGGGGCCAGCGAAGCCACGACGCCGTTCGCACCGAACGCGACCTCCTCGACGGCGTCGTCGTCGGAGAGCATCGTGAACACGACCTCACCGGTGCTGGCTTCGGCCACGCTGCGCGCCGCGGCCGCACCCCGCTGGACGAGCGCCTCCGCCTTGTCTGGCGAGCGGTTGTAGACGGTGACCCGGTGACCCGCCTCCAGCAGGTTCGTCGCCATGCCGTGGCCCATGTTCCCCAGACCGATGAATCCGATCTCCATACTGTCCACCATGCCGCGTTTGAGGGGCCTTGGTGAAAGATGTGCTAGATGAACCGACTCGAGGGCAAGCGGATCCTGGTGACCGGCGCGGCGTCAGGCATCGGTCAGGCCACCGCACTGCGGTTGCTCGACGAGGGCGCCAGGGTCGTGGCCTCAGACGTCGCGGAAGACGGGCTGGCCGCCACCCAGTCCCAGGCGGAGGAGGCCGGAACGGCCGACCGCCTCACCACCATGCCGATGGACGTCGGCAGCGAGGATTCGGTGATCGACGGCGTGTGCCGGGCCGTTCAGACACTCGACGGGCTCGATTCGCTGGTCAACGCGGCCGGCGTCCTGCGGGCCGCGCACACCCACGAGACCAGCCTCGAACTGTGGAATCGGATCGTCGGTGTCAACCTCACCGGCACGTTTCTGGTGGTCCGCGAGGCGCTTCCGGCGCTGCTGGGGAATTCGCGCAGCGCGATCGTGAACTTCAGCTCCACGTCGGCTTCGTTCGCCCATCCCTACATGGCGGCCTACGCCGCGAGCAAGGGCGGAATCCAGGCCTTCACCCATTCTTTGGCACTCGAGTACGCGAAGGATGGTCTGCGTGCGGCTTGCGTGGCGCCGGGCAGCATCAAGTCCGGAATCACCGACGCGACTGGGGGATACATTCCCAAAGACGCTGACTGGTCCTTGTTCCCCCGCCTCATGCCGATCCTGCCCACGACCGTCGAATCCAGTGGCGCCGGGATGGCCGAGCCCTCTGCGATCGCCGGCGTGATCGCCATGCTGGTGTCCGACGACGGCGCCTGGATCACGGGCACCGAAATCCGCATCGACGGCGGCACGCACGCCTAGCCGTATCGCGGCTAGTTAACGCAGGGCACCCCGCCGCCACCGATGGGCTTGCCCTGATCGGGCGTGGGATAGGTGCTAGTGGCGTATCCGTAGCGATTTGTCTTGGTCGTCGTGGTCGTGGTGGTGGTGGTCTCGTCGGTGGTGCTGGTGTCGTCGGCGGCGGGCATCGAGTAAGTGGTGTCCACGGTCACGCGGATGTGTCCGGGCTGCACGCTTGGATCGGGTTGTTTGGGGGCATCGAGGCCGAGCAGCGTGGCGAGGCTCTGCGCGTCGGTTTCGGCGCCCGCGCCGTACTGGATCGTGGTGGACGTCGGATCGCCCGATTGACGGTCGCGGACCTGACCCGCGGTGTAGCCGCGCTTTTTCAGCGCGCGGGATACCTCACTGGCCGCCCCGCTCATGCTGCCCGCGTTGATGACGTCGACGACCGTGGACGGGCTGGGCTTGCTTGCCGTCGTGGCGGGCGTGGTCGTCTCTGGCGCGGCACCGATCGCTTGGGCCACTTCGGCTTTGATCGCGGCCTGGTCGATGATGTTGACGTCCTGGCCGCCGATGTTGTCGTAGCGCACCACGGGCAGCGTCCGGAACTCGACGTTGCCGCCGCCCGCGAGTTCGCCCATGCGGCGGAACAGGTCCTCGTCCCAACCGGTCGACAGCACAACATCTTTGCGCGCCACCGCCATCAGGCCCTTGAGCTTGTCGATGTTGGTGAAGGTCCCCGAATCCTGCAGTTCCCGCATGACTGAGGAGATGAACGCCTGCTGCCGGTGCGTACGGTCCAGGTCTCCGTTGTCCAGGCCGTGACGCTGCCGGACGAACGCGAGCGCCTGTGAGGCATCCAGCCGCTGGGGGCCGGCCGGGAAGTCCGCCCCGGAGTACGAGTCGTACACGGCGTGGTTCAGGCACACGTCCACGCCGCCCAGCGTCTGCGCCAAGTCGTAGAAACCGGCCAGGTTGACCTCGGCGAAGTAGTCGATCGGGACGCCGGTCAGGCTGCGCACCGCGCGCAGGGTCGCGGCGCGGCCGGCCTCGCGGCCGCGGGTCTCGAGCTCCCGCTGGCTGCTCCCGCCCTGGTTGGCAAGCTTCTGCGCCACGTACTGCTTGGTGAGCCCGTAGGCCTCTTTGATCTTGATGTGGTTGTAGCCCGGTACCCCGTTGAACGGCACCCAGTCGTCGCGCGGAATCGAAAAGGCGGTCACCTTGTTGTCGGCCCCGACGTGCACGAGTATCAGCGTGTTGGTGTTGTAGCCGCCGTCGTCGGAATCGCCCGCGTGCAGCTGCCGCAAAATCGACGAGGGCAGGTCGTTGCCATCCTGATCTTTTCGCGAATCCAGGCCGATGAGCAGGATGTTCATGTTGTCGCCGCTGGATCGCGGATCGTCGGGGCTCAGGGCGTCCGAGACGGTGATGCCGCCCAGCGCCCCGTGAGCCACGTAGTATCCCGCTCCGGTCATCAGGATCGCCCCGACCGAGACCAGCGACATGAAGCTGCGCGTCAGTCCTTTGCGAAGAGCTGACGGCTGACGAACGGCTCGATGGCGGCGATGGGCGCCGCCCGAGCGTGCCATCACAAACCTCGACCCTTATCCAGCGCAGCACTCGCTACCGCTACGGCGGTTTGCGGTGACGGCGCTAAAAGCATGAGGTCAAGTATGCGTTAGCTTGCTGTGAAGCCCCCAATCGAGAAGGCCGCGGATCGGCCGACTGTGGGCAGGCTCACCCGCTGGAAATGATGGAATCGGCGGCGCCAATCTTCCCGCTACCAGCCTGTTTGGCCGGGCTCTGCCCCCGCCCGGGGCGGGCGCGTCTCGGGACGGTCTCGGGTGGGCCACTCGGCCGCCGAGATCGACGCCAACTCGTCACCGAGCCGGTACGAGGTCCTCGCCCGATGAGTAGCAGAGGCGAATGTTCGAGCCCGTGGCGAACTCGGCGAGGTACACGCCGAGCGGTTCGACCTCGTAGTAATAGTGCACGTATCCCCGTGTATCCAACGCGGTCGCGCACGAATAACCGGGCGCACCGCAGCGCTGCTTGACCGGAATCGCGAGCACGCCGAGCAGCACGACGACGACAATCCCCACTACAACCGGGATTTTGGTCAGCGTGCGCGTCGCCTGCGCGGGATGCATCACAGGAGTGTAAGCGCCCCGCTTACCGGCTCTGCGGAAGCCAGGCGTCGCGGCAGGGCTGATCCCCCTGGGCGGGCCGTCTTACGATCTCCTGATGGCGACCGCACCAGAGCAGTTCTCCACCCACGGGCCGGGCGGAGTTCGTATCGTCGCGGATCGCTGGGGCGATCCCCACGCGCGTGCCGTGGTTTTCCTGCACGGCGGTGGGCAGACCCGACGTTCGTGGGCCCGCGCGGCCGCCGCAGTCGCCAGGCGCGGGTGGCAAGCCGTCACGATCGACTTACGCGGCCACGGCGAGTCCGACTGGTCCAGCGACGGCGACTATCGCGTCGTCAGCTTCGCCGCCGACGTTCAACAGGTTCTGGACAACCTGCCGCCACAACCGGTTCTGGTGGGGGCGTCGCTGGGTGGATTCACCTCGATGCTGCTCGCGGGCGAGCTCTCACCGGGCATCGCCAGCGCGGTGGTTCTGGTCGACATCGTGCCGAACATGGAGCAGTCCGGGGCGACGCGGATACACAACTTCATGGCCGATCGCGTGGAATCGGGATTCGCCTCACTCGAAGAGGTAGCCGACGCGATCGCCGAGTACAACCCGCACCGGCCCCGGCCGACCGATCTCGACGGTCTGACCGCCAACCTGCGCCGCCGCGGCGACCGCTGGTATTGGCATTGGGATCCGCAATTCATCAGCGGCACAGCACCGTTCCCCCCGTTCGAGGTCACCGACGCCGATCGCATGCACGCGGCCGTCGGTGCGATCCTGCGCGACGGCGTGCCCATGCTCTTGATCCGGGGCCAGATGAGTGACCTGGTCAGCCAGCAGAGTGCCGACGCATTCCTTGAGCGTTTCCCTCAGGTCGAGTTCACCGACGTGCGCGGCGCCGGGCACATGGTTGCCGGGGACCGCAACGACATTTTCGCCGGAGCCGTCCTGGATTTCCTCACTCGGCGCGTCGACCAGGCGGGCTGACAATCGCGCAGCCGTCGGTCGCCGTTGGAACATCCTCGGGGAGAACGAATCCCGCGACGATCAACGTGAGAACTCCGATCGGGATGTTGATCAGGAAGATCGACTTCCAGCCGAACGAGTCGATCAACCAGCCGCCGACATCCGGCCCGCAGATCGGGGCCAGCAGGATGGGAACCATGCTGATCGCCAGCACTCGGCCCAGTCTTCGGGGTCCGGCGGCGTGGGCCAGGATGATCAGCAAGAGCGGTATGAGCATGCCACCGCCGAGGCCTTGGAATGCGCGAAAGACCGCCAGCAGACCGACATTCGGCGCCTGCACGCACAGCAGAGATGCCCAGGAGAACAACAGCACCGAACCCAGGAATAGCGGTTTCGCGCCCACCCGGCGGGCGGCCCAGCCGGCGAGTGGGATCACCGCCGCCATCGCCAGGGTGTAGCCGGTCACCGACCACGCGACGGCCCCGGTCGATGCGAACCGCTCGTTCAACCGCGGCGCCGCGTTCACGACGGTGGCGTTCAGGGTGATCATCACCGGGAGCAGTGTGCACGCCGCCGTGATCAGCCAGAGTCTGGAATCCAGCCGGGCGGTATGGGCCTCGGCGCTGGCTTGTTCCATTGTCGTCGGCGGCGTCACGGCTGAAATCGTCAGGCCACGCGCTTGAGGAATCCTTGCGAAATTCTTGGAACGGTCATCCACGCGACCATCGGGGCGCCACATTCCCGTTCCGCTCGCCAGGTAGGAGGCGCCGCACACTGCTAGCATGCTGCCCGACACAACTGGAGGAGGACGGCGTGACCATTCGGTGGTTGCGGGCGCCGGCGGTGGTCGGTGCGGTGATCGTGGCCGCCACGGCGGTCGCCGGCACGGCGGCGGCGGACCCGGACTTGGCGTCACGCCCCATGCCGGGCATGCACGTTGCCGACGGAACCGGCGGGTGCACAGCCGCTTTCGCGGCGCAGGACAACGACGGCAGCTACTACCTGCTCACCAGTGGACACTGCGATCCGCACGACGGTTCGGTTTGGACCTACGGGGAGGATCGTCCGCTCGGGATGATCACCGCCAGCGAGAAGGTGGGCGACACCAGGGACGCCGCGATTATCCGCCTGGACCCGAGCGTCGGAGCGCCGACGGGCGATGTCGGTGACCGGTATCCGGTCCGGGATGTGTTGAGCCTCCCACAAATTCGGGTAGGCATGCCGTTCTGCAAACTCGGCGCGGTGACCGGTGAGACCTGCGGCGTCGTCAAAGGCGAGAAGGGCGACGTCATCGAGGCGAGCGTGTACAGCCTCAACGGCGACAGCGGGAGTCCCGGTTTCGTCAAAAACGCCGATGGCACCGTGAGCGCCGTCGGGATCTTGATGTCTTCGCCCGACGGCGACGACAACACGACGTACTTCACACTCGTGTATCCGCTACTTGCCAAGTGGGGCTTGCACATTCTTCCCTGACGCGGCGGAAAACGCCCACGCGGCGCGTCTCCAGATGAGATCATCTGACGGTTCACACCGGCATGCCCGAAGGAGAGCGCCATGGCCAAACCGTGGTTACGGGGACTCGGCGGGGTCGGCGTCATGGCGATCTCCGCCACGGTGTTGGCGAGCCCGGCGCGACCAGACCCCGGTCTGACGCCGGGCATCCAGGTTCAAGACGAAAGCAGCTCGTGCACAGCTGGTTTCGCTGCCCAAGGCAACGACGGCAGCTACTTCCTCATGACGAGCGGGCACTGCGACGCACACGACGGCTCGGTGTGGACTTACGGCAACGACGTCCCGCTGGGCAGGATCGCGGCCAGCGAGAAGGAAGGCGACAAGAGGGACGCCGCGATCATCCTCCTCGACCCGAACGTCGGTGCGCCGGCGGGCGATGTCGGGGGCACGTATCCGGTGCGGGATGTGCTGAGCCTTCCCCAAATCAAGGTGGGCATGCCGTTTTGCAAAATGGGCGCCGTCACCGGAGAGACCTGCGGCGCCGTCACGGGCATCGAGGGCGACGTCATCGAAGCCAGCGTGTACAGCCTAGTGGGGGACAGCGGCAGTCCCGGCTATGTGAAAAACGCCGACGGCAGCGTGAGCGCGGTCGGTCTGTTGATGTCTTCGCCCGAGGGCGACGACAACACGACGTACTTCGCGCTCGTGAATCCACTGCTCGGCCGATGGGGTTTGCGAATTCTGCCCTGAGAGTGGCGGGACTGCCGGTCAGCGCACGCGTTCGCGCGGCTCGGTGGTTTGCAAATTTGGGCATCGGGTATTCGCGGGGCGGCATCGTGCGGCCCGTCCGAGGGGGCCCGGTAGGGTCTGCCTTTGTTGACGAGGTCTCGATGACGAGTCCGGGACCAGCGAGACGAAGGAGAGCAGTGCTAAAGCGTGGGATCGTAGTCGGCGTCGCCGGCGCGGCCATGGTGGTCGCGGCTTGCGCCGGCTGTTCGAGCAACAAGTCCAATACCGGTGCGTCGTCGAGCTCAGCGCCGGCCGGCCCGCAGGTCATCGTTGACGGGCAGAACCAGAACGTCAGCGGGCCCGTCACGTGCACCCCGGCGGGCGCCAACACCACTATCGGCATCGGCGACCCGACCGCCGGCGTCGGCGCGGTGGTCAGCAACGACAATCCGCCCATCGTCCATTCGGTCGGGCTGGGCAGCGTCAACGGCATCTCGCTCGGTTTCTCGGATGCCGCACCAAATAACCAGGGCGCCAACGCCGGAGCCGCGGTCAACGGCAAGTCGTATGCGATCAAGGGCACGGCCACGGGTGCCGACATGAGCGACCCGCAGCAGCCGAAGCAGGTGACCAAGTCGTTCGAGATACAGGTGACCTGCCCGTAGGGGCTAGTCAGACATCGTCGGGGCCCGAAGCCCCAGAGGGGACGCAGCTATGTCTAGGAAACGTGTCGTCAGCGCGGCGGCGGTCGCGGCGGGCTTGGGCATCTCCGCGCTGACGTTGAACCCGGGGTTCGCCAACTCCGCGCCGATGGATCCGCCGCCGCCGTGCCCGAACTGCCACGGTGGCGGTGGCGGGGTCTCCGGCGGTGGCGGGATCTCCGGCGGGGTGGGGCAGAACCCGCAGGCTCCGGCAACCACGGCGCCGGCGCCCACGCACAGCACGGCGCCGGCTCAAACCACCGCGCCGCCCGCGACCCAAACCACGGAGGCGCCGGCCACTCAGAGCACCGAGCAGCAGACCACCCAAAGCACGCAGCCGTCGACGAGCACGCAAACCACCTCGACGAGCGCGCAGACCACGACGCCGAGCACGCAGCCGTCGACGAGCACGCAGACCACGTCGACGAGCGCGCAGACCACGTCGACGAGCGCGCAGACGACGACGCCGGGTGCAAACACCAGCACGTCGTCCGGCCCAACTGAGCGTCAGGCCTTGAATCCGCCGAGCACTCAGCCTCCGCACCCGGCGTACATCCCGCCGCGCGGAGACATCGCACGGGGCAGCGCGGAAATCGGCGGCCCCATCGACGCGAGCGTTGGCTTCAGCATTCCGGGCCGCGGGGCGCCGACCCCGCCGCGGGAGCGAGGGTACGGCTGGAACGACGGCCCGCCTCCCCACCACCCGCCGCCGAACTGGTACGGCCCGCCACCTCCCGGCGGCGGGTGGTGGGGAGGCGGGCCGTCG
>NZ_JBNMQT010000012.1:0-150371 GCF_050205645.1 Mycobacterium heidelbergense | reverse complement strand
ACCCCATACCGGGGCCCGAGCGATTTGCCCGACGCGGCCGCGCGCGGCCGCGTCGGGCAAATCGCTCGGGCCCCGGTATGGGGTCATCCCGACCATCATGACCCGCCCACCGGCCGCCGGATACGTATAGGCGCCCCATGAACGCAGAGCTGCAGCACACCGGGCCAACGGCTTTCGGAAGGAGTCGTCAGTGAAATACACGCCCACGAAGGTCGCCGGCGTGACGATCATCGACTTCGAACCGCAATGCGACCACCGCGGATTTACCACGCGGTCGTTCTGCTCGCGCGAATTCGCCAACCACGGGCTGGCTTTCGATGGCATGCAGACAGACGTCGTGTTCAGCTACACCCGCGGCACCGTACGCGGTCTGCACCGTCGAGTGCCCCCACACGCCGAGGCCAAGCTGGTCCGGTGCACCCGCGGTGCCATTGCCACCGCCACGGTGGACGTCCGCCCCGACTCGCGGACCTACGGCGACCACGTGATGGTGGAGTTGAGCGCCGACGACCACCGGGCGCTGTTCTTGCCGCCGTATGTCGCACACGGCTTCCAGACCCTGATCGACGACTCCGAGGTCAGCTACCAGGTCAGCGGCCAGCCCGCGACGAACGGCGAGGAGGGATTCCGCTGGGACGATCCCGAGTTCGGAATCGCGTGGCCGCTGCCGGTCACCGTCATCTCCGAGCAGGACGCCAGCTGGCCCTTCCGGGCGTCGGGGCTGGCGCAACTCGAGAACGCGGCCCAAGCGGGCGGGCTCCACGCGGCCGGAGGGGTGGACGATCAACCGCGCGAGACCCAGCGCCACGTGCCGGCCGGCATTCGATCAGGCCTCTCGGCGAGAGCGTAGGTGTGTGATGGCCCTGGACGCGGTGAATCTCGTGCAGCCCGAGCAGCGACCGCAGAAGCGCAAGCCGACCGGCATAACCCCGTTGCCTCCCGAAACACCCGACGCTTCGCCGTTAGCCATGTCCGCGGTGTCGTCCACCGTCGGCAATGCCTTGCGTCGCTGGCAGGACCACTATGCGCAAAGCCTGCGCATTAGCGACTCGGTGATCGTCGTCGCGTCGGTATTCCTTGCGCAGTACGTCCGATTCGGGGAGATCGCGAACACGTCGGGTTACTCGGACCCGGTGATGACGCTGTTCTCCGTTCTCTTCGCGGTGTTGTGGCTGTCGTCCCTTGCGATATTCCAAACGAGATCGACGCGAGTCATCGGCGCGGGGATCGACGAGTACCGGCGCATCGCCAGCGCGTCATTCTGGACGTTCGGGATCATCGCGATGGTGACGTTGCTCGCCAAAGTCGACCTGGCGCGCGGCTATCTCGCGATCGCGCTTCCGGTCGGCACCTTGGGATTGTTGACCAGCCGCAGCCTGTGGCGCCAGCATATCCGCCGCGAGCGAGCGCACGGCCATTGCCAGACAACGGTTTTGGCGATCGGGGATCGGCAGGCCGTTGCTCACCTCGTTACTGAACTGTCCCGCAATCCGAGCGACGGCTGCGTCGTGGCCGGTGTGTGCATTTCAGGATATGGGCCGTCCCGCGGCGAAACCCTGACCGTCGGGAGCCGCGAAGTCGCGATCCTCGGTGACGAAACCCACGCCGTGGCCGCGGTGCAACGCTGCGGCGCCGACACCGTGGCGGTGACGCGCACGGAGCATTTCGGCGTGCACGGCATCAGGGAGCTGCTGTGGCAGCTGGAGACGATGGACGTCGACCTGGTGGTGTCGCCCGGGGTAGTGGACGTCGCGGAAGCGCGATTGACCCTGCGCCTCACCGCAGGATTGCCCCTGCTGCACGTCGAAAAGCCGCAATACGAAGGGAGCCAACGCTTCGAGAAGCAGGTCTTCGACGTCTGCTTCTCGCTAATGGCCCTCATCGCCACATCGCCGCTTCTGATCGCCGCTGCCATCGCCATCAAGCTCACCAGCAAGGGCCCCGTCTTCTACCCATCGGAACGGATCGGCATCGAGGGAAAGCCCTTCACGATGTTCAAGTTCCGAACGATGACCGACGGCGCCGACAGGCAGATCGCAGATCTGTTGGCGCTGAACGACAGCGACGGCGGCATGCTGTTCAAAATGCGCGAAGATCCCCGGGTCACGCCGGTCGGCAGAGTCCTGCGCAGGTTCAGCATCGACGAGCTGCCGCAATTCCTCAACGTGGTCAAGGGGGATATGAGCGTCGTCGGGCCGCGGCCCCCGCTGCGCCGAGAAGTCGAGAACTACGACGGCGACGTCAAGCGGCGACTGCTGGTGAAGCCGGGCGTCAGCGGGCTGTGGCAGGTGAGCGGCCGCTCGAACCTTTCGTGGGAAGAGTCGGTCCGGTTGGACCTGTCGTATGTCGACAACTGGTCGATGGCCGGTGACCTGATGATCATCGCCAAGACGGTGAAAGCCGTATTAACGAGCCACGGCGCCTACTAGGCTCGCGAGCCATGAGCGAGCCGACGGCACCGGGTGCGGTCGTAGGATCGGTGCCGCTCGCGCGGATGGCCCACGCATTCTCGATCCAGTTGATCTGCCGCGTGCTGGGGATGCTGGCGTCGGTGGTTTCGGTGGCGATGACCGCGCGGTATCTGGGGCCCGGACGCTACGGCCAGCTCTCCATCGCGCTTCTTTTCATCGCGATGTGGACGAGCCTGGCCGACCTCGGTATCGCCACCGTGATCGTGCGCCGCGTGACCTCCGGCCGCGGCGACCTCGAGCGCCTGGTGCGCATCAACAGCGGTCTCGCCCTGGTCTATTGCGTTCCGCTCGCGGCGCTGGCGGCGGTGTCCGGCTTGCTGGTCTATCGCGACCCCGAAGTGCGGGTGATGCTCGTCGTGCTATCCGGGGCGCTGCTCATGCAGACCATGGTGACCCGATTCGAGCCGGTATTCCTTGCCACCGTACGGTTCTCGGCGGTAGCCATCTCCGACGTCGTCGGCCGGCTCGCCGCGCTGGCCATGGTCGCCTGCCTGGTGGCGACGCGGTCCGACGTCATCTGGTTCGCCGTAGCGCAACTCATCCCGCCCGCCCTGCAGCTGCTGATCCAAGGCGCCGCCGCGATGCGGCATATCTCGGTGCGCCCGATCTTCGCGGCGCGGGAAGCCGCCGACCTATTGCGGGAAAGCCTGCCGCTCATCGGGTTTCTGGTGGTCGGGCTGCTGTACTGCAGGGCCGACGGCGTGATCCTGTCGCTGCTGAGCACCCACTCCGAGGTGGGCGTGTACGGATTGGCCTTCACGATCGCCTTCAACACCATCGTGGTGTCGCTGATCTTCCTCAAATCGACGCTGTCGACGGCCACCGAGTTGTTCGCGCGTGACCTCGCCGCCTTCGCCGGCTTCCTGCGCCGCAGCGTCGAGCTGATGTACTTTGTGGCCGTCCCGGTCGCAGTCGTCGGCGCGCTGCTGGCCGGACCGTTGATCGGGCTCTTCGGCGATAAGGCGTTCGTCGCGCGCGGCACGCCGACGCTGGCCCTGCTGTTCGTCGCGGCGGCTCTGCGATTCGTCAGCGGCACCCTCGGCCAGGGTTTGGTCGCCAGCCATCACCAGAGGGTCTTGTTCTGGTTGACGATGGCGACCCTGGTGCTCAACGTCGGGCTCAATCTCGCCCTCGCCGGGCGGCTCGGCGCCGTCGGCCCCGGCATCGCGCTGGTCTGCACCGAGTTCTTCAACATGGTGATCAGCACCTGGTGGCTGCGCAGGCACTGCGGCTACCGTACGCCGGTGATGTTCTTGCTGCGGTTGCTGATACCGACGGGAGCGAGTGTTGCGGTGACGCTGCTGCTCTCGGGCCAGCACGTGGTGCTCACCCTCGCCGCGGCCGCCGCCGCCTACCTGGCTACCAGCGCGGCCGTCGGCCCGCTCAGCTGGTCGGACCTGGCCTCCCTGCGGGCCTCGTCGCAGCGGGACCAGCTGGTGGCATGACCCGTGAAATGGACCGGGCGTATCTCAAGCGCCCGGTCGGCGCCCCCGCCGCCCTACCATCCGAGCGCTCACTTGCCGTGCTGGTCGTCAGCGACCAGGGCCACGCGCCGCTCGAGATGTGCCTGCGCAGCATCGCCGAACATCTTCCGCGGCTGCCGGTCTACGTCTACCTGGAGGACGGCGACGGATCCCCCGGTCGGGCGGACCTCGAGGCCCGGTACCCGAGCGTGCACTGGGTATCGGGCCCGGCGAACCGTGGCTGCGCCGCGGCTTTCAACACGCTGGCGGAGCACGCACCGAGCGACGCCGACCTGTTGTTGCTCAAATCCCACGTCCGCCTGCTGGGACCGTTGACTCGCACCCGAGAGTTGCTTCGCCAGCCGGGCGTGGCGGCGGTCTCCCCGATGGGGACCGCGCCGGGCCGGCGGCCGTGGGACATCGCGACCCGCAACCCAACACTGATCCGAGCGCTGACCGCTAGCACCGGCCACTCCGGCTCACTGCGCGGCACCCCGATCTCCCACCTCTATCGCCGCCAGCCTCCCGAAGCTCAAGGCATCAAAGGGTATTTGGGCGGCGCCTGCCTGGCGATCAACCGCGCGGCCTGGAACACCATCGGCGGCCTCGACGAAGAATTCTTCCGCCACGGCGCGGAGGCCGACTGGCAGACCCGCGCCCGCGCGGAGGGCTGGCTAATTCTGCTGGCCGACGAACTCGGCGTCGATCAGGGCGATCCGGCGACCGGCGACGGCGACCGCGACCGCGACCTGGCGCGCGCCAGCGCCGCGCTACTCCTCGAACACCGAAACAGCGTTCACCACGCCGACGTGTATTTGGCCGGCACGACGCTATTGCACCGGACGCCGCGGTCGAAACGCGCCGCTGCCGAAGACCTGCCGACGATTGTGATCAGCACCAACCGCCTGGTGTACGGTGGCGCCGAGCGGCAAAAGGCGCTGCTGGCAACGGAATTGGACCGGCGCGGCTACCCGGTCACCATCGTCTGCATGCAACGGTTCGGCCCGTTGATATCCGAGATTCCGCCTACCGTGCGGGTGGTGCGTCAGCCGTGGTGGGCACCGGCGCTCGACCTCCCCGCGGGCCCGGCGGTGCTCATCACCGCCGACACCAACACCGAGGCGGGGTTCGCCACGTTATGGCGCGCCGCCGATCGGGGCCGGCGCTGGCTGGTCGCCCCGCATGTTCCTCCCGAGGAAGACCGGCCCATCTACTCGCGGCCCCTGACCGCCGCGATGCGCCGCGCGGACGGTTTCATCGTGTTGGCGCAACGGCATTGGGACATGCTGGCCGCACAGCATCGGCTTTGGGGGCGGCGCTTCGTCGCGCCCAACGGCGTCACACCGCCCGCCGACCCGACCCCCCGGATCCGCCGCGCGGACGCGCCGCTGCACCTGGTGATGCTCTCGCGCATCCTCGAGCACAAGAACCCCCACGTGCTGATCGAGGCGCTGGGCGACCTCGCCGACATGCCTTGGCAGCTATCGATTTTCGGTGACGGCCCCGACCGGGAGCGGCTGGAGGCGCGCACGCCCGCCGGATTGCGGGAGCGGGTGCACTGGCGCGGATGGTCGGCCGGTCCCGGGCCCGCGCTGGCCGACGCGGACCTGCTGTGTGTCCCCAGCCGCTCCGAGGCCTTCCCGCTGGTGATCCTCGAGGCGATGGCCCGGGGGGTTCCCGTCGCTGCGTCGGCCATTTGCGCGGTCCCGGAAATGCTGGATTTCGGACGCGCGGGATTCCTCGTCGAGCCCGTGTCGGTGCCGGGATGGCGGCAAAACCTGGCGCGGATCCTGGCCGACCCCGCCGCGCTGCCGTCGGTGGGACGACGCGGCTTCGAGCGCATGCACCAGCACTACACGGTGGAGGCGATGACCGACGCCTACGTTGACGCGATCAACGGGGTGCTGTGAATTCAGTTCGGCTGCTTGGGCTTTGCTCCCAGTATCTTCGCAACCGTGCGGGGGGAGGTCTTGTGCTGACCGAATCCGCCGTAGAGAAAGTACCGGGGCTCCACGTAGATCTGGTCGATGTCCGTCGGGACGTCCGCAAAACGGTCGGACAGGGCGGTGTCGATAAAGAACGCGTCGGAACCCGAGTGGGAATTGCAGCACACCAGGCGGTAGTCGAAGCGCGCGAACAGCGCGGCGAAACTGCTCAGCGATGCCCCGAAGTAGTCGTCGGACTCCCAGACATGATCGGGGTCGTAGGCGATCTGGAACTTCACCGGCGGCGGAAACTTCCCGTTGTACTCGACGATGAACAGCTTGGGACGGATGCCGCCCGCCAACAGCTTTTCGACGAGATAGATGTCGTTGCCGTCGAGGTCCAGGGAGATCACGTCGAGCTGCGTGGCGTCGATTCTCTGCAGGCACGACCGGCTCAGGTCGAGGATGTTCTCCGCGGTGATCCACGCCTTTTCGTAGGTGAAGCGCGGCCCGGGCTGGAATGCCACCGCCAGATCCTGGCCGCCGACCCAGAAGCCCTTCCAGCCCAGCGCGGCAAGGATCAGCGTGTTGTTCTCCGTCCCGTCGCCGACACCGAATTCGGCGAACACCCCGTCGTCGAGGCGGTCGATCCGGCGGAGGATCTCCAGCGTTATCCCGTCCTCGTCGGTCGCGGAAAAGCACTTCTTCCCGGCCCGATTCAGGGGATTGGGATGGTTTGCCTTCACCGATTGGGAATGGTCGAAAAGGATCAGATCCTTGAGCTGGTCCCGCGTTTCACTGCCGAGAATGCGCCGGATCCTTTGCCTGAGCGTCTTTCCCGGCGGGGGTGTCGCGCTTCTGGCCATTTGGAGGTTAAAGCTACCACGCCAAGGGTAAATCGCTTGCGCACAATCAATTCCGAACGGTTTTGGCTTGCTCACTTCGCCGAGCGTGCCGTAGGTTCACCAGTGTTCTTCTTCCGCTCTGATGTCGCGGAAGATGTTCAGGAGGCTGGATAACCGTGCTGTGCCGCATCTGCAGTTCCAGCACCAATCCGGTGTTCACCCATAAGATCCTGGGCAAATACGACTGCAAGTATTACTTCTGCGACAGCTGCGGCGGGCTGCAGACCGAAGAGCCGTATTGGCTGGACGAAGCGTATGCGAGCCCGGTCGCGGCGGCCGATACCACCATGCTGTGGCGCAACCTCTACCTGGCACGGGCGATGTCGGTGCTGCTGTTCTTTCTCTTCGATCGCGGCGGGCGGTATCTCGACGCGGCCGGCGGCTACGGCGTTTTCACCCGCCTGATGCGCGACGTCGGCTTCGACTACTACTGGACGGACAAGTACTCCCCCAACCTCACCGCGCAGGGCTTCGAGGCGGATGCCGGTCCGGGTGCGCCGTACACGGCGGTCACCGCGTTCGAAGTGATGGAGCATCTGACCGACCCGGTCGCGTTCGTGGCCGAGCTGCTGGAGACGACGGGCACCGACACCATCGTTTTCACCACGGAGCTTTTCGCCGGCGAGCCCCCGCCGACGGAGGAATGGATGTACTACGCCTTCGCCACCGGCCAGCACATCACCTTCTATCAAAAGCGGACGCTGGAGCTGATCGGACAGCGCTTCGGCATGGACTTCCACACCTCCAAGACCCGGTGGTGGTGGCTCGGAGGAATGGGCCTGCACATCTTGACGCGGGCGAAGATCAATCCGCTGGCCTGGCGCCTCCTGGCCTCCCCGCGGGTCACCAATCTCCTCCAAGGCGTGCCGCGACGCGCGCTGGAGACCCGGATGTGGACCGATGCCGACATGTTCCTGCAGGCCGACGGAGAAGCGTGAATTCGCCTCGGGTGCTGTGGCTTTCGCCGTGGACGCGACCCGCGGTACGCGTGCAGTCCGAGGCGCTGATCCGGCGGGGGGCCGACGTGCTCCTGGTGACCTCCGACCGGCACCCGGAGTCGGACGCCGCGCGCGACTACGAGTTGGTGCTCGATCCGCGATTCAAGACCGCCGCGACCTGGCCCCCGACCGTCAAGGCGTGGCGCCGCGTCCGCCGGTTCCGGCCCGACGTCGTGATCGCCGAGATCGTTCGCGATCCACGCTGGATCGCGCTGGCCGGGGGGACGCCGCGGATTCAGGTGGTGCACGACGACAATCCGCACGACCCCGACGAGGAGCGGCCGTCCTACGAGCGGGCGGTGTTCGACCGCTGGGGCGCCCGCTCGGCGGCCACCATCACCTATTGCGACTACGTCGCGGCCGCCGTCGCGCAGCGCCGCGACGTCGCCGGCACGCCGGTGCATGTCGTGCCGCTCGCCAGCGACATCGACCCGCCGCGGGTGCCGCCGTTCGTGGGGGCCGAAGGGCGCCATGACTTCGTCATGTTCGGCCGGCTCAACCCCTACAAGAACGTCGACGTGGTGCTGGAGGCGTGGCGGCGACATGTCGTCGGCGGCGGCTGGCGCGGCGACAACCTGGTGCTAATCGGCGACGGGACGCTGGACGCGGGGTCGCTGCCCAAACACACCCACTGGCGCAACGGCAGTTACCGCTACGCCGATGTGATTCCGACGCTGGCCGCCGCGAAAGGTTCGGTTTCCCACTACCGGCGCGCTTCACAAAGCGGTGTGCAGGTGCTCTCCATGCAGCTGGGAGTCATGCCGATCGTGTCCGACGTCGGCGGTCTGCCCGAATACCAGCCGCCGGGCTGCGCCCCGGTCGGGGTCGACGACGTCGCCGGGCTCGCCGCCGCATTCGATCTGCTGGCCGACCCGTCCGTCGCGGCAGAACTGGGAGCGGGGGCCGCGCACCACTACGCGCGCCGATGCGCCGTCGAGCACGTCGCGGATCGTTTTCTGGAAGTCATCGCCGAGGTGTTGTCCGCCCGGCGTTGACCGGCTCAGGCGGTCCTGGAATCCGGTGGCCCGCAGGCGATTCGGGCGCTCGCGACGTGCTCGGCGAGCCGGACGCCGAGGGCGATGCCAAGCAGCGTCGGGTTGGCCTGGCTCGATGTCGGCAGGACGGACGTGCTCGCAACGTACAACCCACGCACCCCGTGCACCGCAAGATTCGGGTCCACCACCCCGTCCTGCGGAGTCTCCGACATCCGGGTGGTTCCGACCTGGTGGAAGCCGGCATACCCCTTCATGAACGCATGCACCGACCCCTCGACGTCGTCGGTCAGCCACTCCACGCGACCGACACCGTGGCGGTGTAGGTGTTCGTCGATCAGAGCGATGGCCTTGCGCACACTCTCGTAGTCGTCGTCCGAGAAGTGCATATGGGTCCGGATCCTGCGCATACCAAGCGAATCCCGCTCATCGGTGAGCTCGACGCAGCTCTGCCAGTGCGGAAGATGCTCGCCGTGGTAGTGCAGCAGATACCGATTGTCTGCGCTCTTGACAAAGAAGCCGGGCGCCTTGCGGCCCCTCCGGAGGAACCGGGCGTAGGGGAACGCGATCGCGAATCGGATCGAACCGAACAGATCTCGCACGATGTTGCGCAGGTGCGCGCGGATCCGCGGTGACCCTTCCGTCTTGGTGTGCGCCTCACGAATCGCCTGGGCGAGCAGGAAACGGCCGAGCGGGGATATCAACGTAAGGTAAACGCCGGACAGGATCCCGCTTCCGTGAGCCGGGTCGCTGATCGGCGGGTTCACCAGCCAGACAGCGGCGTTCGGCATCCCGGTGTCGCGCAGTAACTGTGGGTCGAAGGTAAAGCGACGCCGAACGTATACACCCTCGTTGTCCCGTTCGTAGGCATGGATGACCTTGTCGGTGGTGAAATGCACGCGCGCCACGCGGGCCTCGACGTGGGACATGTACCAGCGTCCGAGGTGGCCGCCGGCGTTTCCCAGGCCCGCCGGATGACGGCGATCCGACGCGAGCAGCAGACGAGTCGCTTCGAGTCCACCGGTCGCGATGATGTAGTCGGTCGCGACGACCCTGCCCGCCCGGCCGTCGAGTGTCTTGACGACGAGATGGTCGACCGAATCACCGGCTTCGGTCGTCACGATTTCGGTGCACGTGAGGCCGGTCCACAGAGTAAGGCGGGAGGCGTCGCGCAGCGCGGCCCGGTACTCGCGGCCGAAACGCGTTGGGGCCCAGCGTTCGAGATCCGTCGTGCGCACTGCGCCGTCGGGAAGCCCTGCGACTAGGTCGTTGTCAGCGATCTCGGGAATTTCGCGCGCATTGAATATCGGCTGACCGCATCCCACCCAATCGCAGGCTCGCTGGCGGTAGGGCTCGATGTCTTTGTCCCCGATTGGCCAGGGCGCCTGCGCGGTGATCGGCCGGTCCTCGAAATCGATGGGATCGAACTTGACGCAGCGCCCACCCCAGAGCGCACTGGTCCCGCCGACCTGTCGGCGGACCGTCAGCTCGCTGCGCGAATGGAAGTAGTCGTCTTGGCGCGAATCCAGGGTCGCCAGTTCCTGTGCCGCGTGTTCCGTACGCGCGAGGCCGCTTTCGATGAGCGCCACTTGCACGCCCGATCTGGCAAGCTCCAGCGCCGTGACGATGCCGATCGGACCAGCCCCCACGACGACCACATCGGTCTCGATCGCCGTGTCGGCGACGAATTCCTTTGGGCCACGGATCATGCCGCGAACCCCGCTCGAAGCTCCTCGACGAGAGTGTGGAAGCGAGTCGAGGTCGCTTCGTCCGGCGGCGACGAGACGGCGGCCGCGGCTTCGGCAACGCGGTGTGGCTTGGTTGTGCTGTAAAGGATTGCGGGGCAACCCGTTGCCGCGGCGGCGGACCCGAGGATCAGCTTTGGCAGCACGCCGGGGGCCAGCGGATCGATCTGGAGGGCCTCCCGCCACCGCTGCGCCAACAGCGCGTCCGCTCGCAACGCCGCCGAGAGCGCCGCGTACGGCCGGTTCAGGACGCCAAACGCGAGATCCGCCGGACGCGGCGGCGGATTGAGCAGGTCGGCGCGAAGCTGGCTCACCCCCTCGGGCGCGAATGCACCGGCGAAGTCCACGTCGAGCCCCTCGTCTTGGGAGACGCCCCACGCGCGAATCTTGCCCTGCTGACGGGCGCGCTCGAAGAATCGGCGAAGTTCATCGCCGGTGATGGTGTCTCCGGGTCGGGGGCCATGGACGAACAGGATGTCGACGTAGTCGACGCCCAGCGCCGCAAGGCTCTGATCGAGGCTGCGTTCGGCCATGTCCGCGTCGTATATCCGCGCGGTCGCGGATCTGTTCGCGCGTTGCTTGACGGCGCGCCGCAGTCCCGGGGCTTTTCGCAGCAGCGCGCGCGCCGGAGCTTGATACCGGCCGAGACGGCGGGCCGCGCCGCCGACGTCGATGCCGAACTTGGTAGCGACGGTGACGCTGTCGCGCTTGACCGTACGCAGGAACAGCCCCAGCTCCGCCTCGGCCATGCCAAGCCCGTACATCCGCGCGGTGTCGAAATGGGTGATCCCGCAGTCGACCGCGCTGCCGAGCACGGCCATGCGCTCCTTCCGGGACGGCGACTGCATCAGCCCGCCGCATCCGAAGCCGACCGCACTCAGTGTCAGCTGCGGTCCCCGAAGTTCAATCTGTTCCAACACCGCAGCCCTCGTAGATCCGGCGGAGCTCCGCGTCGATCACTTCGGGGCTGCGCGTCGCCGCGATGTGCGCCTGACCCCGTAACCCGTCGCGCTCCGCCAAGTCCGCGTCGCGCAGGTAACGACCTATCGCCGCGGCCAGGGCGGGCACATCGCCCGCGGGCACGAGCATACTTGGGTCCGAAGCGATTTCGGCCGTCCCGCCGACCGGAGTAGCCACGAAGGGACGCGCACCGGCGAGGGCCTCGGTCAGGATCATCGGCATTCCCTCGGCGAACGACGGCAGGGTGACCACTCGCACCGACCGGAGCAAGTCACGCACCCCATCCGGATGTATAGGGCCCTCGACGGACATGCGCTCGGTGGGCGGGGGAACGTAGTCGTCGACGCGCCCGACTATCCGGCAGCGACCCTCGATGCCCTCGGCGAGCAGCAGCCGCCACGCCTCGACGAGCCGGTCGACGCCCTTGCGCCGTCCGATGGTGCCCGCGAAGAGGACCACGGGTGGCGTCGTGCTGGCGCCGGGCGAATCTCGATCGATCACAATCGGGTTCGCCACCACAGAGGTTGGCACCGTCGGCGCCACCTCCACCGCCGCGGCACGCGCTTCCTCTGACAACAGGATCACGTGGTCCGCGCGGTTCAGCGTGGCGCCGACGAAGCGAGGATGCGAGCGGGCGAAATCGGGAAAATCCGAGCCGTGGATGGTGACGATGACCCGGAAACCCCGAGCCCTTGCCAGCCGGATCAACGATCCTTCGCGCAGCCACGCTCCGCCGTTCGAGATGTGGAAGTGCACGATGGCCGCGCGGGGGGCCCGGGCCAGCGCCAGCCCGGCGCGCGCCGTCAGAACGAGGCTCTTCGAGTGGCGCCGTCCGTTCCACGTCGAAAGGACGCGGATGTCGTCCGCGCCGATGTTGTTGTCGCGGATGACCCGGATGACCGACTGCGTCCCGCCGAAGCTGTACATGTCGGGTCCCACGTGAATGACCGCGATCATCGTCGCCCGGCTAGGTCCCACAGCAAATCGACCACACGGTCAAGATAGATCAGCTTGTCAGTCGCGGTCGGCCGAAACGGTGGCAAACTCACCGCTTTTAACCGGCCCGTGACCGAAATCCGGCCGGCCGTCGTCCTGGCCCCTGTCTCGCAGGCCGGCAAAGGCCATCGCCGCTCCCAGCGCGAGACCGAGGGCCAGCGCGTCCATCGGCATCTCCGGCAACGGCCACACCGCGGAGATCGCGAGCAGGCCGGCGCCGACCGCCGCGCTGATCTTCGCCGGCGCCGACGCGCAGCGGAACGCCCGGACGACGGGCGTGAGCGCGAACCAGGCGAACACCGCCATGCCCACCGCCCCGGCTTTGGCCAGCCACCACTGGTAGAAGAGGTGGGAGTAGGTGGGGCCCAGCTTCCAGGCGAAGGCATTGGGGTCGTTCCCGGACGGCAGTTGGTAGGCGTAGCCCAGGCCGTGGCCGAACACCGGCGCCTGGGCGATGGCCTGGTTCAGCCGGGCGACTTCCCTCAGCCGGTCCAGCGTCGACTCGTCCACGGCCAGAGCACTTTTCGTAACCCCGCCGAGCACCCGCTGGTTGAACGCGGTGAACTGGTCGCTGAGCCATGCGCCGGCCTCCGAATGCTGTAGCAGGAACAGCGATCCGGGCACCGTCACCGCGAAGATCGCCGCGCTGACCGCGGCGACGGTCGCGGTCCGGCGCAGCGCCGACCATCCGAAGCTGGCGAGGAAGGCGACGGCGGCGGCCACCGCGACGGCGATCAGCGTGTTGCGGGCGAAGGACAGCAGCGAAATCACCAACGCCGGAGGGCCCAGCGCGAAGAACATGGCGGGCCGCACCCGGCCGATGATCGCGGCGGCGATCAATGCGCTCAGCACGGCGGTGGCCGGCGTCTGGGTGGACAGGACGATGCGCAGCGCCTGCCCGGCGCCCGTCGTCCCCTCCAGGCTTTCCGCCCTGCCGGCCAGCCGGATGGCATGCAACGAACTCACGATCGCCATGCCCGCCGAAAACCACAGGATCACGATCATGACGCGGATCGTCCATTTGAGGTAGCCGCCGTAGACGATCAACAGCGCCAGCAGGAATCCGACGACCATTTCGAGCAGGGTCGTCGATTCGCGCACCACCATTTCGGCGTCATGTCTCATCTCGAATCCGACGGCGGTGAAGATGATCACGGCCGTGGTGAATATCAGCGGCAGCCGAAAATCGGCGAACCGCAGCCGCACGATCGGAAGCAGGTAGCAGATCGCCAGCACCGCGGTCACCTGGTACGCGTAGATCGCCACCGGCCCCATGACCTTGCCGACGTGCAACCCTTCGGGCAGCGCCGCGAACGCCCCGAAGAGCGTGACCCCCACCATGCCTTCGGGTTTCACCCAGTACACGACCAGGCAGAACAACGCGGCGATCAGCAGCACGCCCTCGGTGGTTCGGCGCACCGAGAGCACGCCGAAGATAAAGCAGCCAAACACGAACAGCGCCAGCAGGATTCCGTCGATCACCAGGCGAGGCCGGCCCGGCAGGTAGGGGATCACGCCGGCCTGCTGACCTTTGCCCGGTAGCTGCGGGCGGCGGCCCTGCTGTGTACGGACGGCCGGGCGTCGGTCAGCACGGTGCCGACGATCTGGGCGCCGGCCGCGCGCAGGGCGGTCAACGCGTCCTTGAGTTCGTCGAAGGTGGTTCGCTTCGCCCGGACGACCAAGACCGTGGCCTGCACGGCGCCGGCCAGCAGGGCGGTGTCGGCCGTCGCCAGCACCGGCGGGCCGTCGACCACCGTCAGGTCGAAACGTGACGACAGGTCCTTCAACACGTTGTCGATCACTTCCGGCGCGTAGGCGCTGCAGGGCGAGGTCTCGCGGCGCTGCGACCGCGATCCGAGCAGGAACAGCCTCGAAATCGGGGTCGGCTTGACAGCTTCCGCGGCGATTTCCGGGCTGGCCAGCGCGTGGCTCAGGCCCTCGCCCGATTCGACTTTCAGCAGCCCGGCGATCACGGGCCGGCGGGTGTCGCCTTCGACGATGAGTATGTCCTGCCCGAGTTCGGCCAGCGCCCGCGACAGGTTGAGCACCGTGGTCGTGGTTCCCTCACCGCCGAACGGCGCGGTCACCAGCACGCGGCGGGCGTCGGGTCCCATCGCCCTGCGTAGCCTTGCGATGAAGCCGCGCACGGCGTCGTCGAATGCGATGTCGGTGCCGAACCGCGGTGCGCTGCCACGCTTTCCGGGCAGTTCGGCCAGGGTCGGCAGGCCGGACAGTTCTTCGAGCTTTTCGCGGGTGCGTACGGTGCGATCGCTGGCCTCTCGGGTCAGCGCGACCGCGATGGCCAGAAGCAGCCCGGCGGTGAACCCCATTATCGTGTTGCGCACGGGCGACGGCGTGATCGGACCATCGGGCACCCGGGGCGCCTCCACCACCCTCGCCCTTGCGACCGGCGTTCCTTTCGCCATCGGCTGTTGCGGCCCAGGCACTTCCGTCGGCTGACCCGGAACCGGGGTGGGCTCGCCCGCCTCGGGTCGCGTGCCGACGGCGACCGGCCCGCTCGGACCCGGATTCACGCCGAGCGTGCCGACGATCGCGGCGAATTGATCGGCCATCGCGCCCGCCAGCGCCGCGGAACGCGTCGGATCGGTGTCTTTGACGCTGATCGTGAACAGCATCGATTTCGCGGTGTATTTCACCTGGGTTTGGTTCACCAATACATCGGGGCTGATCGGGACCTGGAGCTGCGCCACCGCGCGCTCCGCCACCGTTCGTCCGCCGGCGATCTGGGCGTACGACGACAGCCGTTCTTGCGCCGTCAGCGTGCCGTTGTACAACTCGGTCAGGTCGGTAGCGCCGGAAAACGAGATGAGGACCGTGGCCGACGATTGATAGTGCTTGGTCTGAAACGCCGTCAGGGCCGCAGCGCCGATCGTGCACGCCAGCAGCGCGCCCACGAACAGTTTCCAGTGCGCGAACATGACCCGGATAAAGGTGCGGAAATCCATCCACTAAACCTCTCTGAGCCGACGCCACGCGAATAGCATCGATTCCGTTTACTGCTCACCTGCCGGGCAAAGCTTCGCACATTATGCAGCATCGTCATGCGGCATCGTCAGAATCGCTAATAGCGGTGTCCAGTCCGCTTTGTTTCATCGTTCGGGCGCGACGGCGTCGCGCGGTATGTCGAGCGTCGCGATCGGATACCAGCCCGATTCGTCCCGGTCGTCGCGGGCCATCCGCATGGGCGGGTAGTTCACCACGTGCGACGCGAGCGGCTTGTGCTGCTGCCATTCCGCGGCGGCACGCAGCGTATAGCGCCCCGGCGGCAGGCCGGACATATCGATGTGGACGGCCTCGGTTGCCGATGCCGGGACCGGTTCCTTGCCGGGGTTGTCGCCGGTCTGCCCCTGACCCAGGGCCTTGAGGTTTACCGTTGCCGGCAGGGTCCGAACGACGGCCCCCGAGAAATCCACCAGCCGGTAGCCGGGCACCCAATTCTCGGTCGCGGCCGCCGAGCCGTAGTTGGTCCACACCGCCGAGATGGCCGCCACCTTGCCCTGCGTTGATTGCGAGCCGGGCCGCGCCTCGACCGAATACCGGTACCCGGCGGCCACGTTGGCCTGGGCCCACAGCAGGTATAGCGCCGGGTTCATCGAGGTGCTGGAGTCCCGATCCGGGAAGTTGAAACTCGACGTCATCGACACCCGATACCGGACGACGTCGTGCAGGCCCTTCTCGTAGTAGGACCGCGGATCGGTGCCGGCGGGCAGCTGGCACCACTCGGTGATCACCAGCGCCGAATCGAGCCGGTCTTTCAGTGCGCCGACGAGCGGATCCTTCGACTCCACGTAATGCGACTTGTCCGACTCGGCCCACACCGGTAATGGCGCGAACACGCCCAGGCAATCCGAGCGGATGCCCACCGGCGCCGACAGTTTCTTGGTGACGTCGTCGGCGAGCAATTCGCGCACGATTTCCGGGTTCAGCGCGGTCGTGACCAGTTGCGTGCGGGGAAACGCGGTGACGTTTGCCGCGACGAGCTGTTGGATGGCCGTTTTGGTGATGCTCTGGTCGCGAAACTGGCTGTAATAGCCCAGCCGCGCGACGCTGTCTTCGGGGGAGGCGCCCGGTGCGCCCAACTTGTCCCGCAGATATGCGATGTGGTTCTCGCTGAAATCGCCGTAGCCGGAGAACTCGAAAACGCTGAGCCGCTCGTCGCCGTCGTAGCGGCGGCCCAGCGCGGCAAGCAGCTGGCCGAAGGCATCCAGGTAATTCGGGTCGTTCCAGTTGGGCACGACCTGCGTCACCCCGGGCGTCCACCAATAACGTTCGGGCCCCGTATAGCTGGTGGTCGCCGACCGCATCCAGTCGGGGACCGCCATGTTGGTGTTGTTCGGATAGGTGGCGTCGCAACAGGAGTTGTAGGCGTATACGCGCAGGGTCAGCCGGATGTTGCGGCCGGCCAGCTTCGCCAGCGCGTCGTCGATCGCGCTGAAATCGAACTTGCGATCGTCCGGCGCGTCGGGGGGCAGCGTGCGCGGATCGGTGGGCTGCAACTGCCGCCACGACACCCGCTGGCTCGCGTCATACGACGCCGGCCACGCCGGATACCGTTGCGCCGTATTGCTTTGCGGGAAAAGCGGCATCAAGAGATCCTCGTACTGGCCGCGCAGCGGGTTTGGGATCTCCTGCTCGGTCAACGGGATGGCCGGACTGGCGATCGGGGTCAGTGGCTCGGGGTTACTGCGACTACTACACCCGCTCAGCGCCAGTGCCGCGCACACGGCAACGGCCGCCGTGCGCTTCCCCAGTATTCGGATCATCGTTGCGATGCTAGATCGCGCCCGGCGAATTATTGGCCATTGCTTGTCGTCGAGTCGCGCGGAATATCTAGTGTGGCAATCGGATACATGCCCGATCCGTCGCGGCCGTCGCGGGCCAATGACATGGGGGCGTAGTTCACCACGTGTGAGGCGCCCGGTTTGTGCTGTTGCCAGTCAACTGATGCGCGCAGCGTGTAGTGTCCCGGCGCCAAGCCGGTCAGGTCGACGTGAACCGACTCGGTCGTGGGTGCCGGGACCGCCTCCTCGCGCGATTGGCTGGAGTCGTCGTGGACCAGTGTCTTGAGGTTGACCGTCGCCGGCACGGTCCGGACCACCGTTCCCGAGAAATCGACCAGCTTGTAGCCGGGCGTCCACTGTTCGGTCGCGGCCGCGGAGCCGTAGTTGGTCCAGACGACGGAAATGCTCGCCACCTTGCCCTGGATCGACTGCGAGCCCGGACGCGCCTCGACCGAATACTGGTAGCCGGCCGACGCGTTGGCCTTGGCCCAGAGCAGATACAAGTTCGCGTCCATCGCCGAGGTCGCGTCCCGGTCCGGGAATTTGGTGCTCGACGTCATCGACACGTGGTACCTGATGACGTCGTGCAGGCCCTTCTCGTAGTAGGCGCGCGGGTCGGCTCCGCTCGGTAGCTGGCACCATTCGCTGATCACCAGCGCCGAGGTCAGCCGCTGCTTGATCGCGTTGACGACCGCGTCGTTGGAGCGCACATAGTGAGAGTCGTTGGAATCGGCCCAGGCCGGCAGCGGCTCCTGGACGCCGAGGCAATCCGAACGGATGCCCACCGGCGCGGACAGTTTCTTGGTGACGTCGTCGGCAAGCAGCTCGCGCACGATCTCCGGATTCTGCGGGGCGACGACCAAGCGTGTGTGGGGGAACGCATTGACGTTCGCCGCGACGAGCTGCCGAATGGACGCGATGGTGATGCTCTGATCACGAAACTGGCTGTAGTACCCCAGCATCGCCACGCTGTCGTCGGGCGACGGCCCTGGAGCGCCCAACGCGTCGCGCAAATAGGCGACGTCGTTGCCGCTGGAATCCCCGTAGCCGGAAAACTCGAAAACGCTGAGCCGCTCGTCGCCGTCGTAGCGCCGGCCCAGCGCGGCCAGCAGTTGGGAGAAGGCGTCGAGGTAATCGGGGTTGTTCCAGTTGGGCACCACCTGCGTCACGCCCGCCGCAGAACCGTTCGGCGGCCCGGAAAAGGTGGTGGCCGCCGACCGCATCCAGTCAGGAATCGCGATGTTGGGGTTGCCCGAGTCGTTGCAGCACGAGCTGTACGCGTAGACGCGCAGGGTCATCCGCATGTTTCGACTGGCGAGCTTCGTCAGCGCGTCGTCGATCGCGCTGAAATCGAACTTGCGATCGTCCGGCGCGTCGGGGGGCAGCGTGTGCGGATCGGTGGGCTGCAACTGCCGCCATGACACCCGCACGCTCGCGTCATACGACGCCGGCCACGCCGGATAGCGCTGCTGGGCCGGATTACCCTGCGGGAAAAGGGGATTCAGGAGATCCTCGTATTGCCCGCGCAGGGGATTTGAGATCTCTTGCACGCTCGGCGGTATGGCCGGGCTGACCATCGCGGAAAGCGGTCCGGGGTCGTTGTGCTTGCCGCAGCCGCCCAGCACCACCGCGATTGTGCACACGACAGCGGCCAGCGCGCTTTTCTTCGATGGACGAAACATCGGAATGTCAGATCACACCCAACGACAACGCCTCGCGGTCGGCGAGGAAGGGCATCGGCAACCAGCGCGCGGACAGCAATGCTTCCATCGCGTCACCCGGCACGGGCCGCGACAACAAAAATCCCTGCGCGCGGTGGCATCCGTGTTGCATCAATGTCAGTGCGGCGGCGGGTGTCTCGACTCCCTCGGCGACCACCTGCAGGCCGAAGGCCTCGGCCAGCCCGATGATCGCCCGAACGATGGCGAGGTCACCGGCGTTGGAGCCCAACTCGCGGACGAACGCGGTGTCGATCTTGAGTATGTCGACCGGCAGCGACTTCAGGTGCGACAGAACGGCATAGCCGGTCCCGAAATCGTCGATGGCGATCTGGACCCCGACCTCCTTGAGTTCCGTCAGGGTCTTGCGAGTGGTCTCGATGTCGTGCACCACGGCCCGCTCGGTGATCTCCAGGCAGAGCGATCCGCCGTCGATGCCGAACTCCTCGATGGTGTCGGCGACGCTGCGAACGAAACCGCGGGTGATCAATTGAACGGGTGACACGTTGATGCGCAGCACGGCGCTCTGCCCGACACCGTTGGCGCGCCAGCGGCTGAATTCCGCGCAGGCGCTTCGCATTACCCACTGGCCCAGCTCGGCCGCGAGATTCGTCGTCTCCGCCACCCCGATGAACGAGTCCGGCAGCAGCAATCCCCAGATCGGGTGCCGCCAGCGGACCAGTGCCTCCGCGGCCACGATGGCGCCGGTCCACAGGTCGACCTCGGGCAGATAATGCAGCAGCAGCGCTTCGCTGTCGATGTCCCCGCGCAGGTGTAACTCAATGTCGTTGCGGAAGGCGCTTTTCAGTGACATGTCATCGGTGGACACCGCGACCTGGTTGCCGCCCGCGCGCTTGGCGGTCAGCACGGCCTCGTCGGCGCGGCGCAGCAAGTCGGCGCTGTTGTCGCGGCCCGGCATGCCCACCGCCAGACCGATGCTGACGGTGCGGGTGATCATGTATCCCCCGACGGCCATGCGCTCGTGCAGCATCGCGCCGATGCGACGCGCGAACGACTCCGCGGTCCCGGTCGACATCGGCTGGTCGGGGATGACGACGAACTCGTCGCCGCCCAACCGCGCGATCAGGCTCTGATTGCCCGCGCATACCCGGATGCGTTGCGCGAAGACCTTGATGAACCAGTCGCCCGCGGCGTGGCCGAGGTAGTCGTTGATCGGCTTCAACCGGTCGAGGTCGAAATACAAGACCGCGACGGGCCCCGGACTTCCCGCGGCCAGCCTCTCCGAGAGATGCGCCACCAGCGCCCTGCGGTTGTACAGGCCGGTCAGGTCGTCGTGCTCGGCGAGGTAGCGCAGCTTTTCTTCGGCCGCGATGCGGGCTTGAAGCTGCGCAAAGAGGGCGGCGACGGCCTCGAGCGTGTTGATCTCCTCCGGCTTCCACTTCCGGCTGCCGTACTTGACGAAGCCGAGCACGCCGGTGACCGCGTCGCCCGAGACGAGCGGGGCCGCCGCCACCGAGGGCGAGGGGCGCCCTTTGGCTCCGCCGAGCCAACGGTGCAGGGAATGGCCGCTCTGATCGTGCGGGATCACCACCGGTTTCCTGCTGCGCTCGCATTCCGCGAGCACCGGGTCGGCGCTGGTGAAGTGGACGACGGCCATCGGATCCGGGTGCGGAACGTCGGTTCGCGGCGGCCATTCCGCCACCAGGACCGAGGCCCGGACGTCCTGGTCGTGGTGGCGCAGGAAACTGCTGTCCATGTCAAACTGCTCGACGAGCTGCGCGAGTATCTGTTCGCTGATTTGAGTCGCGGTGGAACTCGTGGCCTGCATCAGCTGGGTGGCTACGGAAGTGACGACGAGATCGAGACTGCGCGGCACGGGCTCCTCCGACGTCGGGCAAATGTCCCGTCTGGGCGGCTGGCCCAATCAGTATCGCGAAGCGTAACACGCGCGGCCCCGCCCGAGCGGACCTTGCGATAGGCCTGTACCTGGAGTTTTCGGGTCAATCCGGCGAGTGAAACAGCTCACAGTCCGGCCCGATCTGTCACACCCGGAGATGCCGCGGTGTCTCAAGGGCACACGTCCCGTGAGAATAGGAGACAGAAATGAGCGAGGTCGCCACCCCAAGAACCCATGTCGTCGTCATCGGCGGCGGGTACGCCGGAACCGTGGCCGCCAACCGCCTGCGGCAGCGTCCGGACATCGATATCACGCTGGTCAACTCCCGTGCCGTCTTCGTCGAACGGATTCGCCTGCACCAGTTGGTCGCGGACACCGGCGCCGCGACCGCGGAGTACGGCGAGCTGCTGGGCGACGGGATCCGGTTGATCGTCGACACCGTTGACCGCATCGAGTTCGCGGACCGGCGGGTGCTGCTCGCCTCGGGCGCCGAGCTGACCTACGACTATCTGATCTATGCCGTCGGCAGCACTGGCGCGATGCCGTTGACGGTCCCCGGGGCCGCCGAATTCGCCTACGCGATCGCCGACCTGGAAAGCGCGCAGCGGCTGCGTTACGCCCTCGCTGACCTGCCGCCGGACGCCCCGGTCACCGTGATCGGCGCCGGATTGACCGGCATCGAAACGGCTTCCGAACTGGGCGCGCGGGGGCGCCCGGTGACCCTGGTCTGCGGTGGGACGCTCGGACCGTCGCTGAGCGAGCGGGGACGCCGTTCGGTGGCCAAGCGACTGCGCAAGCTCGGGGTGAACGTGCTGGAATCCGTCGCCGCGACTCAGGTCCGCTGGGACGCGGTGGTGCTGAGCGACGGCGCCGTCCTGCCCAGCGCCGCGACGGTGTGGACGGCCGGCTTCGTCGTGCCGGATCTGGCCGCGCGCAGCGGGCTGAGCACCGATGCGGTCGGCCGGCTGCTCACCGACGAAACGCTGACCAGCGTCGACGACGATCGCATCGTCGCCGCGGGTGATGCCACCGCGCCGTCGGGCCAGCCGCTGCGGATGAGCTGCCAGGCCGCCGGGCCGTTGGGCGCCCAGGCCGCCGACACCGTGCTCAGCCGCATCGCCGGGCGGACGCCCGCGGCGCTCAACCAGGCGTTCGTCGGGCAGTGCATCAGCCTCGGCCGCGCCCACGCCACCTTCCAGCTCGCTCGCACCGACGACACCCCGGTGAACGCGGTGGTGGCCGGCCGCAGCGCGGCGTCGCTCAAGGAGGCGATCTGCAAGGGCACGCTGTGGGCCATCCGGCGGGAGGCCGCCAAGCCCGGCTCGTACTACTGGCTCAAGGGCGGCAATCGCGCGGCGCGGCTGCAGGCCGACGAGCGGGTCCCGCTGCCATGATCGCCCCCGGTGAGCACGCGGAACGGTTCACGCTGCTGCGCCCGTTGTTGTTCACCATCGCCTACGAGATCCTGGGCTCGGCGACCGAGGCCGACGACGTGTTGCAGGACAGCTATCTGCGGTGGGCCGAGGTCGACCTGGCCACGGTGCGCGACACCAAGTCCTACCTGGCCCAGCTGGTCACCCGTCAGGCCCTGAACGCGCTGCGGGCGGGGGCTCGTCGCCGCGAGGAGTACGTAGGGCCGTGGCTGCCCGAGCCGCTGCTCACCGACGACCAGGATCCGTCGGCCGATGTCGTTCTGGCGGAATCGGTTTCGATGGCGATGCTGGTGCTGCTGGAAACGCTGAGCCCCGACGAACGGGCCGTGTTCGTGCTGCGCGAGGTGTTCGGTTTCGACTACGCCGACATTGCCGAGGCGGTGGGCAAACCCGCGCCGACCGTGCGGCAGGTGGCGCACCGCGCCCGCGAGCACGTGCGGGCGCGGCGCAAGCGCTTCGCCACGGTCGACGCGCACCGCAACGCAGAGATCACCGCGCAATTCCTGGCCACCGCGGCCAACGGCGATGTCGAAGCGCTGATCGAGATGCTCGCCCCCGATGCGACCTGGATGGCCGATAGCGGGGGCAAGGTGTCCGCCGCGCGGCGGCCGGTGGTCGGTGCCGAACGGGTGGCCAGGGCCATCGCCGGGCTGATGCGCAAGATGAGCAAATTGTGGGCGGCAGTGCGCATCGAGATGGTGACCTGCAACAGCGCCCCGGCGGTCTTGGTCTACCAGGACGAACACCTCGAGATGGTGATCACGCTGGAGATCGCCGGCGACAAGATCACCAACTTCTACGTGATGCGTAACCCCGACAAGCTGGCGGCACTGGCGACGGCCCGCGATATCAGCCGCGGCTGAACCCCCGGTGCGCGGGGTTCGGCAGTCCGTCGTTCTGTCAAGCTAGATCGGTGCGAATCGACCGGCTCGGCGACCTTGGCGACGCGCCCCGCGTGCTGCGTGCCGTCGGCGACGCCACCGGGCGGCTCGGTCTGCCGCCGCCCGCCGCGCTGACGGGCGATTGGTTCGGCGCGCAGGCCGTCATCGCACCGAGCGTGTCGGCGCAACCGGTCGACGCCCCCGACGCATTCGCGGTCGGGTTGGACGCGCGGCCACCGGATTCGGCTGCTGTGGGCGGTGGCTGGGTCGGCTACCTGTCCTATCCCGACGCCGCCGCCGACGGGCGTCCGAACCGGATCCCGGAGGCCGCCGGCGGGTGGACCGACCGCGTGCTGCGCCGCGACCGGGACGGGAAGTGGTGGTACGAAAGCCTTTCCGGGGCACCGATGCCGGATTGGTTGACCGCGGCACTGGCCGCGACACCCGCGCCCGGGCGCGAATGCCGGATCGACTGGGATGCGGCCGACAGGGCGCAGCACCGCGGCGGCGTGCTCGCCTGCCTGGAGGCAATCCGCGCCGGCGAGGTCTACCAGGCGTGCGTGTGCACGCAGTTCACCGGACGCGTCCGCGGGGCGCCGCTGGATTTCTTCGTCGACGGCGTTGCGCGCACCGCGCCGGCGAGGGCGGCCTACGTCGCCGGACCGTGGGGCGCGGTGGCGTCGCTGTCTCCAGAGCTATTCCTGCGGCGCCGCGGTTGCGTGGTGACGTCCAGCCCGATCAAGGGCACCCTGCCGCTGGACGCCTGGCCGTCGGCGTTACGGGCTTCGGCCAAAGAGGTCGCCGAGAACATCATGATCGTGGACCTGGTCCGCAACGACCTGGGCCGGGTGGCGATCACCGGCACGGTCACGGTGCCCGAGCTGCTGGTGGTGCGCCGCGCCCCGGGCGTGTGGCATTTGGTGTCCACGGTGGCGGCGCGGGTTCGGACGGAGCTGCCGACGACGGCACTGCTGGACGCCGCCTTCCCGCCCGCCTCGGTCACGGGCACACCCAAACACCGTGCCCGCCAACTGATTTCGCAATGGGAGCAGCGCCGGCGCGGGATATATTGTGGCACAGTCGGTTTGGCATCGCCGATCGCTGGGTGTGAGCTCAACGTCGCGATTCGCACCGTCGAGTTCGACGCGGTGGGCGGCGCGGTGCTGGGCGTCGGCGGCGGGATCACCGCCGACTCGGATCCCGACGCCGAATGGGAAGAATGTCTGCACAAGGCGGCTGGCGTCGGGCTGACGCTTCCGACTCACTCGCGGCGTGACCGCAAGACCGCGTCGTAGAGCTGGCGCGAACGCACGCCCGGATGCGCCGCGGCCACCTCGCCGCACGCGTCCTTGTCGCGGGCGCCCCCCGCGACGAGCTCCTCCACGTCCGCCACCAACGACGGCAGGTCGGCGCGCGGAACGGCGCCGGCGACGACGACGGTGATCTCGCCGAGCACGCCGTTGGCCGCCCACGCCGCCAGCTCGGCGAGCGATCCACGAACCACTTCCTCGTGCACCTTGGTCAGCTCCCGGCAGACCGCCGCCGCGCGCTCACCGCCGAGTTCCTCGACGGCGTCGCGGAGGCACGCCGCCAGCCGGCGCGGCGATTCGAAGAACACGACGGTGCGCCGTTCGTCGGCCAAGCCGCCCAGCCACGTCCTGCGGGCCGAGCTCTTGCGCGGGGCGAAGCCCTCGAAGCAGAACTTCTCCGACGGCAAACCGGACACGGCCACCGCGGTGGTCACGGCGGACGGCCCAGGCAGACACGTCACCGGTACCCCCGCGTCGACGCACGCGGCGACCAGCCGATAGCCGGGGTCGCTGATCACCGGCATTCCGGCGTCGCTGACCACCAGCACCGTCGCCCCGGCCTTGACCGCGTCGACCAGCGCGGGCACGCGCGCGGCCTCGACCTGGTCGAACAGGCTGACCACCCGGCCGGTGATGGCGACGCCGAGGTTTTTGGCCAGGGTGCGCACCCGGCGGGTGTCCTCGGCCGCCACCACGTCGGCTCCGGCCAGCGCGTCGATCAGCCGCGGCGAGGCGTCCGACGGCTGACCCAACGGGGTCGCACCGAGCAACAGGCGACCGTAGGTCATGACGGACAGCCTACGATCGACACCGATGTCCGCTCCGGCCCGCGAAACCTCGTTGACAGTGGAGGATGCCGTCGGGGAGCGCGTCGTGCCCGTCGTCAGCCCGGGCCCGCTAATCCCGGTCGCCGATTTCGGGCCCACCGACCACATCCGCGGCTGGGTGGTCACCGGCGTGATCACGCTGCTGGCAACGGTGACCCGATTCCTCAACCTCGGCTCACCGACCGATGCGGGCACGCCGATCTTCGACGAGAAGCACTATGCGCCGCAGGCCTGGCAGGTGCTGCACAACCACGGGGTGGAAGACAATCCAGGCTTCGGGCTGGTGGTGCATCCGCCGGTCGGCAAGCAACTGATCGCGTTGGGCGAGGCGCTCCTCGGCTACAACGGGTTGGGCTGGCGATTCACCGGCGCGCTGCTCGGCGTGGTGATCGTGACGCTGGTGATGCGGATCGTGCGGCGGGTCAGCCGATCGACATTGGTCGGCGCCATCGCCGGCCTGCTACTCATCTGCGACGGCGTCAGCTTCGTCGCCTCCCGGACCGCGCTGCTCGACGGCCTGCTCACCTTCTTCGTGGTTGCCGCGTTCGGCGCGCTCATCGTCGACCGCGATCAGGTGCGGCGACGAATGCACGTCGCCCTGCTGGAGGGCCGCGCCAGCGCAACGGTGTGGGGCCCGCGGCTGGGCGTGCGCTGGTGGCGCTTCCTCGCGGGGATTCTGCTCGGATTGGCTTGCGGGACAAAGTGGTCCGGCCTTTACTTCGTGCTGTTCTTCGGCGTGATGTCGTTGGCGTTCGACGTGGCAGCGCGCCGTCAATACCAGGTGACCCGGCCCTGGCTGGGGGTTCTCCGGCGCGACCTGATCCCCACCGCGTATGCGCTGGCGTTCATCCCGTTCGCGGTCTACCTGGCCAGCTATGCGCCGTGGTTCGCCTCGGAGACCGCGATCGACCGGCACGAGGTCGGCCAGACGATCGGCCCCCACTCCGTCGTTCCGCTGCCCGACGCCATCCGCTCGCTGTGGCACTACACCGCCAAGGCCTTCCAATTCCATGCGGGACTGACGAATTCGGCCGGTAATTACCACCCGTGGGAATCCAAACCGTGGAGCTGGCCGATGTCGTTGCGGCCTGTTCTCTATGCCATCGACCAGCAGAACGTGGCCGGTTGCGGGGCGCAATCGTGCGTGAAGGCGGAGATGCTGGTGGGCACTCCCGCGATGTGGTGGGTGGCGGTGCCGGTGCTGATCTACGCGCTGTGGCGCGCGCTGGTGCGGCGGGACTGGCGCTACGCCGTGGTGCTGGTGGGTTATTGCGCCGGGTGGTTGCCCTGGTTCGCCGACATCGACCGGCAGATGTACTTCTTCTACGCGGCGACGATGGCGCCGTTCCTGGTGATGGGGATCGCCCTGATATGCGGGGACATCCTCTACTCTCGCGGACAGGCTCCGGAGCGACGAACGCTCGGCCTGATCGCGGTGTGCTGCTACGTCGCTCTAGTGGTGGCCAACTTCGCCTGGCTGTTCCCGGTGCTCACCGGTCTGCCCATCTCACAACAGACCTGGGACATGGAGATCTGGCTGCCCAGCTGGCGGTAGTTCGGGTTTATGTGCCGAGCGCCCGGCTGGCCGGGCAGTCGCCTCCGAGTGCCCGGCTGGCCGGGCAGCCGGCTACACCGGGTCGCGGGCGACGGGGCAGGACATGCAGCGGGGCCCGCCGCGGCCGGTACCCAACTCCGATCCCGCGATGGTCAGCACTTCGATGCCGGCGTCTTGCAGGCGGCTGTTGGTCTGCATGTTGCGTTCGTAGGCGACGACGACCCCGGGCGTCAGCGCCAACGTGTTGTTGCCGTCGTCCCACTGTTCGCGTTCGGCGATGACGGGATCGAGCCCGGTATCAATGACGCGCAGCTTGTCGATCTCCATCGCCTTGGCGGCGGCTTCCAGGAACGGCGTTTCGTCGCTGATGGTGACGCCGTCGGGCGTGCGCTGGATAGTGAAGGCCGAGAGCGTGTCGACGACGTTCGCATACATCACCACGGTGTCGGTGTCGACCATCGTGCACACCGTGTCCAGGTGCATCTGCGCGCGCTTCTGAGCGATCGGCACGGCCAGCACGGTGTTGGCGAGGTCGTCGTCAAATAGGCTGCGCGCCAACGCTTCCGCTCCGGCAGGGGTGGTCCGCTCGCCCACCCCGACCGCGAGCACACCGGGCGCAAGCAACAGCACGTCGCCGCCCTCGACCGGGGCGGTGCGCGACTCGTAGGCGCGCCGCACACCGGTGAACCGCGGATGGTGCGCGTAGATGAGGTCGGTCAACGACGCCTCGCGAACCCGGGCCCGCAGCGCCAACGTCGGGATCACGACTCGCGGCCCGATCCAGATCGACGAGTCGCGGGTGAACACCAGGTTGGGCAGGGGCTCGATGACGAAGTCCGCGCCGTGGTGCATGCGAAGCACCAACGACACGTCGGTGCGGGTGTCGGGCGGGAGTTCGTTGAACGTCATGCCGGCCATCAGCACCTGCGCCAGCCGTACCGGGTCGAGGCCGCGTAGATAGGCCGAAAGCTCTTGCGCCAGAGGCGTACCGAGCCGGCGCGCATCGACCGCGGCGGCAACACCTTGCATCCGGGCGGCGCCGCTGTGGTTGAGCGCCTCGGTCAGCAGGTCGGACAGCAGCAGCACCTCTACGCCGCGCGACCGCAGCAGCTCGGCGAACTGGTCGTGCTCCTCCTGCGCGCGAGCGACCCACGGCAACCCGTCGAATAGCAGCTGGTCGCTGTTGCGCGGATTGAGTCGCCCCAACTCGGCGCCCGGGCGGTGCAGGATGGCGACGCGTAGCGTGCCCACTTCGGACTCGGTGCTCAGCTCAACACCCACGGTTAAAACGGTAGCCGGTCGCCCCGCGGCTCCCCTCGTGATCGAACGGATGTGCGATAGACTGGCCCGCGTGAGCGTCACGGTCCAGGGCTCGCTGTTCCAACACACCGAGCGCAGACAACTCGGTGACGGCGCGTTCATCGAGCTGCGCGCCGGCTGGCTCACGGACGCCGACGACCTGCTCACCGCCTTGCTGTCCACGGTGCCGTGGCGGGCCGAACGCCGCCACATGTACGACCGCGTCGTCGACGTGCCGCGGCTGGTGAGTTTCCACGACCTCACGGTCGAGGACCCACCGCACCCGCGCTTGGCGCGGCTTCGCCGTCGGCTCAACGACATCTATGCCGGCGAGCTCGGCGAGCCCTTCACCACGGTGGGGTTGTGCTGCTATCGCGACGGTTCCGACAGCGTCGCCTGGCATGGCGACACCATCGGCCGCAGCAGTTCGGAAGACACCATGGTGGCCATCGTCAGCCTCGGCGCCACACGCACTTTCGCGATGCGCCGCCGTGGCGGCGGCCCATCGCTGCGGCTGCCGCAGGCGCACGGCGACCTGCTGGTGATGGGCGGATCATGCCAACGCACCTGGGAACACTCGGTGCCCAAGACGGCCGCGCCAACCGGTCCGCGCGTCAGCATCCAGTTCCGGCCGCGCGACGTCCGATAGGGCCGAGTCAGCTGCGAACCGCGGCCACCGCCTTGACGAGCAAGTCGCGGGCACGCTGCGTGTCGACTTTCGCGACCGGCTGGTCGGGCACCACAAGCGGATTGGCGATGACGATCACCTGGTAGTCGCCGAACTGGGCGGAGTAGTCGTACAGCTCGCCGGTGTGCGCCGTGTTTCCGACGAGCGCCTGCAACACGCGGTGCACCCCGAACGTGTGCGTTCCGTCGATGTGCGGGGCATCGATCACCTCGAGGCCGCCGCGTACCTGGCCCCCGGAAAACGCCACCTTGGTGCAGTCCTTCGCCGGATCCTCGACCGGCACCGGCTTCGAGGTTTCGACCGCGATCACGACGTATCGATCGCCGTTGCCCTCGGCGGACACCGCGGCCATATTGCCCTGCAAGTCCGGCGGCATGGCCGGCCCGAGCGCCATCTTCGCGCAGTTGGGCGGATCGAAACTCAGCCCGTCGGGCAGCTTGCGGGCGGACAGAAACTTGGGATCGATTGCCCTTTCGCTGATGTCGGCGACTTTGAACTCCGGCCCGAAGCTCGACTTCACACCCGAGACCTTGGCGATGTCGGCCCTCGTCGAGGCGGCATCCGAACCCGATGAGCAGCCGGCGAGCACGCAGACGGATGCGATCGCCAACACCACCTTGAACATCGTCGCCAATCTACCCAACCCCGTTGCTCAGCTGCGCAACGTGGACACCGTTTTGACGAGAAGATCGGCGGCGAATTGGGGTGGCAGCGCCGGCAGCGGCGATCCCGGGTCGGTGATCAGCGTGGTGAACGCGTAGTAGCCGTCCAGGTAGGCGATGAATGTGCATGCACGCGAATCGATTTCGGTGCCCGCTTCGACGGATGCCTTGATATCGGCAACCATGCCGAGCGTCTCGGCGCCTTCGATGTGCGGGGCGTCGGTGAGGTGAACGCCGACCGTGGTGTGTCCGGAAGTCATGGTCCACTGGCCGCACGCCGCGACCAGGTTGTGGTCGAGGCCCACCGGGCCCGGCAAAGCAACGACGATCGTGTCGACGATGCCGCCCGCCCCCGAGGCGGACAGGCCTTGCGCGGGTCCGCCGTGCCCGTTGCCCGGGTCGGCGAGTGCCGCGCACTGCGCAGGCTTGGCCGCCGCATCGGTTCCAAGGCTCCAGATCACCCGCGGTGACGCGGTGCCGGGGATGGCGGTGGTGACCTCGGAGTTGGGCGGCAACTCGCGCACCACCCGCTTGATGTTGGCGGGGTTGACGGCGGCGCCGTGCGTCGACGACGAGGGTGAGGCCGGCGGTTTGGGTGCGCGTGAATGAGCGCACGCGCCCAGCAGCAGCATGAGCGCCACGCCAATCCATAACGGCCGCATGCTCGTTAGCCGACCGCCTCGATCACGTGGCGGGCGACGCGCTCGATCTGGTCGGCCATCTCACGCTTCAGGTGCAGGTCGCGCCGGCGCGGCACGTCGATGACCGTGGTGATGACGCCGACGTCTTCGCGCTGCCAGACCGCGCCGTAGCGATCCATGATCGTGCGCATCGGCAGATTGTCGGAAAGCATTCGCGCGGAGAACCTTTCGACACCGTCGACAGTGGCGGCGATGGACAGCGCGCCGATCAGGAAGCTGCCAATCCCCCGGCCCTGGTAGGCGTCGGCGACGGTGAACGCGATCTCGGCGATTGTCGGGTCCGCCTCGTCGCGAACAAACCGCGCGTCGGCCACCGGATCGCTGCCGTCGGTCATCACCCACACGAAGTGGTCGACGTAGTCGACCTCGGAGAGGTAGTGCATCAACGCCGGACTGGGCAGGCGGGCAGTCATGAACCGGCGATACAGCGTCTCGCTGGAGAATTGAATGTGGCCGTGCACCGTGCGCTCGTCGTCGCCGGGCAGGACCGGGCGCAACAGCAGGTCGGTGCCGTCGCGAACGCGCACCGGGATCGGGGTGATGAACGCGGCGAGCCGCTGGCGGACCGTGCGCAGCAGCCGCGGCATCACCCCGGGGATGTGCACCATCCGGGTGAACGCGTCGTTGTCGCCGATCCAGCCGGTCAGCGGTTCAGCCGCCGTGACTGTCGCGATCCGCGGGCGGTTACGCAGCAGGGCGATCTCGCCGACGATCGTGCCCGCAGATACTTCCCCGACGGCCACCGCGCCGTCGGAGCCGACGCGTTTGATTTCGGCCGTGCCCGACGAGATCAGCAGGAACGAAACCGCCTGCTCCCCTTGCTGCATCAGCACCTGGCCCGCCGCGGCGCGCAGCGGCTGAACGGACGCGGCCAGCGGCGCTAAGTCCTCGGCGGGGCATCCCTCGAAGACGTCCATCGTCGCGAGTTCTTCGACCCGCGCACCGGTCAATCCGGCCACTGCAACATCCCGCCGATCCACGAATTGCGGCCCGCTACAGGTTAGGGCGTTTGCCGCTGACGCAGCAACAATGTGCCCAGTTCCGCGAAATTTCGGCGGGCTTGCGGTGAGAATCTGAAGACATGCGGCCAGCCAGGATCCAGGTGGGCGATCTCTGGTTCGATGCGCTGACCGAGGACGAGGTCGTCGACGTCGTGCGCAAGGCCTGGGCCGCGGACCAGGGCGGCTCGATCGTCCCGGTGAATGTCGACGTGGCCCGGGCCGCCAGCCGAGACGGCGCGCTCGGTGAACTCATCGCGCGGGCGTCCCTTGTCGTCGCCGACGGGATGCCTCTGGTGTGGGCGGCGCGGATGAAGGGCGAACGGCTCCCGGAGCGCGTCGCCGGCTCCTCATTGATATCCGCGCTCTGCGCGGCGGCGGCGGCCGATGGGAAGTCGGTCTACCTATTCGGCGGCGCCGAAGGGGTGCCGCAGAAGGCGGCCGAGGCGCTCGCCGCCCGGTTCGCCCACTTGCGCATCGCCGGCGCCCAATCACCGGAGTTCGGCTTCGACCGGACGGAGAGCGGAGCGCGGGAGGCGATCTCCGCCGTCGCGGCCGCCGAACCCGATCTGGTGTTTGTCGGCTTGGGCTTTCCCAGGCAGGAACGCCTCATCGAACAACTGCGCCAGGAACTGCCCAATGCGTGGTGTCTGGCCTGCGGGGGCGGCATCTCGATGACCGCGGGAGTGGTCCGCCGGGCCTCTCCGGTGATGCAACGCCTGGGCTTCGAGTGGTTGCACAGGTTGCTGCAAGAGCCGCGGCGGCTGGCGCGCAGGTATCTCCGCGACGACCTGCCGTTCGCGCTCGCGCTGGTGATTCGGTCGGCGGCGCAACGGTTTAGGCGAGGATGAGCCGCACGGCGGCGGCGAGGTCATCGACCACGACATCGGCGTTGGCGGCTTCTCCGCCGCCGGGGCGGAGCAGGACGGTCGCCGCGCCGGCAGCGCGGCCCGCCATCACGTCGGCGTCGCTGTCGCCGATCATTACCGACTCGGCCAGGTCGAGATCGTGTTCGCGTGCCGCGCGGAACAACATGCCGCCCAGCGGTTTTCGGCAGTCACAGCTATCCGCCGCGTGCGGGCAATGGTAGGCGGCGTCGAGCCGGGCGCCTTCCTCCGCCAGCAGTTCTTGCAGACGGTCTTGGGTCGCGGCGAAACATGCCGGATCCGCGGACGGTTCGGATAGCCAACGCTGGTTGGTCACCAGGACGGTACGTATACCGGCCGCGTTCAGCGCGGCCAGCGCCTTGGCCGCGCCGGGCAGCAGCACCAACTCCGCCGGCGAGCGAATGTATTCGCCCTCGGCGGCCTTGACGTTGATGGTCCCGTCGCGGTCCAGGAAGACGGTGCGCACGTGCCGCAAGTCCATTGTCAGGACGGCCTCAGGCGGGTCGGGAAAACAGTGCCGCCTCAACCATTTCGCAAATCGTGTGACCCAAGTGCAGACAGGCCTCCTGGATGCGCCCGGTGTCGTTGCTCGGCACCCGGATACAGATTTTGGCAAGGTCGGCCACCTTCCCGCCCCGCGCGCCGGTGAGCACCACGGTCGTCATCCCGGCCTGGCCGGCCGCCTCGAGCGCGCGAACGACGTTCGGTGAATTGCCCGACGTGCTGAGGCCGACGACCACATCTCCCGGGCGGCCGGCGGCCAGCACCTGGCGGGTGAACACCTCGTCGTAGGAGTAGTCGTTGCCGATTGCCGTCATCGCCGCCGTGGCGTCGGGAAGGCTGATCGCGGCAAGACCCGGGCGGTCAAAAGCGAAGCGCCCCATGAGTTCTGCGGCCAGGTGTCCGGCGTCCTGCGCCGACCCGCCGTTGCCGAAGAAGATCACCTTTCCGCCCGAGCGCAGGGAATCGATCATCGCCCGTGCCACCTCGACGGTCTGCGCCGCGAAATCCCCGTCCAGCATCTGTCGCTTGACCGCGATCGTGTCGGCCAATCTCTCCTGGACTGTCGCCGCGCTGGGTGGGACGACGTCCGACATGCTCATGCCAGCCATGTGGTCAATCCCTTGCTCTCGAAGGCGAATTCGGTGATCGAGGCCCCGGCGGACTCGAGGGTTTCGATGAGACGATGCTTTTTGGCGAAGTCACAGAACAGCAGGATGTAGCCGCCACCGCCCGCGCCGGTGATCTTGCCGCCCAGTGCGCCGTTCTTCAGGGCGAGGTCGTAGAGCTCGTCGATGCGCTCGTTGGTGATGTAGGGCGACATGCGTTTCTTCTGGGTCCACGCTTCGCCGAGCAGGGCTCCGAAATCGGTGAGCTTGCCCGTCAGCAGCGCGGCCTTCATGGCGACGGCGAGTTCCTTCTGGGCGCGTAGTCCCGCGAGCGTGTCGTCGGCACCCGTTGTGGCGCGGCGTGTTTGGTCGTCGATCACTCGTGCGGAGTCGCGCGTGATGCCGGTGAAGCACAGCAGCAGGCTCATCTCGAGCTCGTAGGCGATCTCGTCGCGGATGCGCAGCGGATTGACGATTACCCGATCGGTGAACTCGATGAAGTTGAATCCGCCGAACGTCGCGGCGTACATGTCTTGCATGCCGCCGGTGATGCCCAGATCTTCGCGTTCGATGGCGCAGGCCAGCTGGGCGGTTTCGTATTCGCCCATCGGGACGCCGTAGTGCTCGGCGAGCATGCCGGTGAGCGCCACCATCATCGTCGACGACGAGCCCAGCCCCGAGCCCGGCGGAGCGCTCGAGCGCAGCACCATGTCGTAGCCGTCCGTGCCGTCGCGGCCGAACCGCCGCACCGCAGCCTTGATCAGATCGAGGCTGCCGTCGTAGAGGATCTCGCTGTCGAGGCTCATCTCGGTGGTGGTCTTGAAGTCCACCGACTCGACGGTGACGACACGATCGGTGCGCGGGGTCAGGGAGCCCTGCGCGTAGCGGTCGATGGTCGCCGATAGGACGCAGCCGCCTTCGGTCGCCGGGAACGGTGGCACGTCGGTGCCGCCTCCGGCGAACGAGATCCGCAGCGGCGCGCGGGCGCGGATGCGAGGGCCTGCCATGGACATTCTCTTTCGACGCGGTTCGCTCAGCGGGCCGGCGTGCGTCCCGCCATCGCGGTCGTCGGCGACTTGCTGAGACACGACGCTCGCCACGTGCTACCCCATCGTTGCGGTGAATCACTGTCCATGAAGTACGCATTCGCGACGAGTACCTCACGAAAAGTCCGTCCCGGCGTGCCAAAACAGCACTTTGTCACGAAGGAACCGGCACAGCGTATCAACGAACCCGCAGGTGTGTTGCCCTTTTTGCCGGCTCAGGCGTACTGGTTCGCCGGGGGATTCACCGGCGTGACCGCGACGGTCCGCAGCGTCGGAATCGGCGCGGTGTGGGGTTGCCGCACTGCTGGGGTCACCTCACCCTCGACTCGCAGCCAGGTGTTGTCGGCGAACCGAAGGGCGGCGCCGTCGTGATCGCGTAGATGGATGCGGGCCAGTTGGGCATCGGCGGCACAACAAATGATGACGATGCGGGCGAGGTCAACCCCGCCCGGTTCGTTGAGGACAAATCCGGTCACCGTGATCAGCCGGTTGGTCAGCGACCCCGAGCTGTCGTTGGCCGCCCGCATCACCACGTCGGGCAGCGAGACATCGGGGGCGCGTCCGGGCGGCAGCGGCGGAAACCCATGGCGCAGAACGTCATTGGACACGTTTGTCACCCGCGTGGCGGCTTGCGGACGCAACGCCGGAGGCGTGACAAAGATAAGCACGACGATTGGCACGGCGAGCAGCCACACCACGCCGGTGCGGTGGGAATGACCGTCCGCATCGTGCCCGTCGTGCCCCGGCCCGCCGCGGCGAATGTCGCCGATGATCGCCGCGAGCGCGAACCCGATGGTGAGGACGGCGGTAAGCGCCAGCCAGGGCAACAGCGTTGGCTTGACGTAGCGGGTGAACGCGCCGGTGAGCGTGATCATCCCGATGCTCAGGCCTACCAGCAGCAGGATGGTGTTCTCGGTTTCGCGCCTCATGCCGAAGCACCCAGCAGCAGGACGCCGACCAGGGTGGCCGCCGCGACGGCGACCACCAACGTGGCGGGGGCAAACCGGGCGGCAAACGCCCGCCCGAACATGCCGGACTGCATCGCCAGCAGCTTGACGTCGACGGCCGGGCCTACCACCAGGAACACCAGTCGCGGGACCAGGGGAACCATCGTCAGGCTGGAGGCTACGAACGCGTCGGCCTCCGAGCACACCGCCAGCATCACCGCCAAGGCCGCCATCACGATGACGCCGAGAATCAAGTGCGCGCCCACGTGCTCGAAAACCCGCGATGGCACCGCGACGTGCAATGCCGCGGCAGCCGCCGCCCCGATGACCAGGTACGCCGCCGCCTGCAGAAAGTCCTGCCGAGCCACCTCGCTGAACTGCTGCCACCTGGATCCCGTTGCCGATGCGTGCGTCGCGTTCGGCGGTAGCCGGCGGGTGATCCAGTCGGTGCGACCCCAACGAGACCACACCAAACCCATCACAACGGCGGTGAGCAATGATGCGCCCACCCGGGCAATCACCATCTTCGGCTGGCCGGGAAACGCGACGGCCGTCGCGACCACCACAACCGGATTGATGGCCGGCGCGGCGAGCATGAACGTCAGCGCGGCCGCTCCCGCCGCTCCGCCATCGCCGAACAGACGCCGCGCCACCGGGACCGACCCGCATTCGCATCCGGGCAGCGCCGCCCCGGCCAAGCCGGCGGCGAGGACTGCCGACGCGGCACGGCGGGGCAACCACCGCACCAGCCGTTCGGGTGGCAGGAACACCGCGATCAATCCGCTGACCAGAACTCCCAATCCGAGGAAGGGCAGGGCCTGGACGAAGACGCCGCAGAACACGGTGCCCGCGGTGGCCAACGTGTCGCTGCGCGCGACGTTGGCGCGCAGCCACGTCCCGGCGATCGCGAACACAACCAAACCGAAGACCAGTACTTCCATGGAGCCGACGCGCAGTACGCGCGCGGCGCTCATCGGGTCCCCCCGGCAACAAACATCACGGAGTAAGTCATGGAATGAAAATGATTATCACTGCGAGGCCAGCTTTGGCGCACCCGGGGGCCACCGGCCCGGCGATGCCGCCCACTAGCCTGGCAGCGTCATCCCTCGCCGCACGACGAAAGCCAGCAGATGAGCCAGGATCCGGTCGAGTTGACCCGTGGTCTCCTCGACGAGACCGCCGTGCTGCGGCACGGCTTCCTCGATGTGTTGGGGGAATCGACGAGTTCTCCGGTCCCGACGGTTGCTCAGCGCGCAATGAACAGTCCGTTCGTCGCGACCGTGTACGAGCGGCTATGGCGTCCGACCGCTTTCTACCTCGCCAGCGGCGTGACCCACCGCGCCGAGCAACAGCGTGCGGCCTCGGCCCTGCGCCTGCCTACCGCTCAGCGATTACTCGATGTCGCTTGCGGCCCAGGCAATTTCACAGCGCCGCTCGCCGAGCAACTACCGGATGGCGGCCTTGCCGTGGGATTCGATATTTCGGCGCCGATGCTGACTCGGGCCGTGCTCGACAACAGCGGGCCACGGACGTGCTATGTCCGCGGCGATGCCCGCAAATTGCCGTTCGGCGATGAAACGTTCGACGCTGTCTGCTGTTTCGGCGCGCTGTATCTGATGCCCGAGCCGTTCGGGGTTGCCCGCGAGATGATGCGAGTGCTCAAGCGTGGGGGCCGCATCGCAATCCTCACCAGCTATGCCCGCGAGGTGGCGCCGATCCGCCACGCGCTGACGGCCGGCGCGCGTGCAATCGGACTCACGATGTTCGACCGATCAGCCTTTGTCGATTTGTTTTCTTCGGCCGGCCTGGTCGACATCGAACAGCAGACGCAGCGCGCGCTGCAATTCGTCGCCGCCGGAAAGCCCGGCTGAAGCGCCCGTCTTTGCGGTGGGCCACGCCGCTTCACCAGGCCGTGATTGATGAACCGTTCGGGCTCGACCCGCGATCATTTGAAGCAACCGCGGTCGCGGTCGCGCGCAGCTCTAGTTAGCTGGGTGGTACGCGTGGCATGTTGGGACACGCTCGAAGCAAGGCTGCCGTGGCCTCGTGTGTCATCACGGCCGCACGGTAGTAATCGACATCCTCGCTCGGCGACTGTTTCAATTGCGGCGGGCTGTTAGCAGAGTCCCGCTGGCTCTTTGCTAACAACGCGGTGCCTTGTGCCCATTTTTCCAGTTGATCCTTCAATGCTTGGCTGGCAACCGAACCCGCTGCTGCGCGGATAGCCTCACTCATTGACGATTCTTTGTCGGCAATGGCAATCAGGTCCTCGTGTTCTGCCCCACCGTTTTCTAACGCAGTAACTGATTTCGCCATCGCGATCCACTGATGCCCAAGCTGTTCGACTGCAGCACAATCGTTGTGCGAATGGTTCTGCCGCACCACCCAGACAGCGGCTGCCGCCCCACAGACGATGAGCAGCATGCAGGTCAACGCCCAGACGAAACGCCTCTTCGGCGACCAACTCGTCAACTTCTCCACCGACTCATCCCGCACTTCCGTGAAAGCGACATCCTGCCATCTTCGATCCCCTGCAGAGTCCATTACCCACGACCTCAATCACAGAGCAGCGAGACTGGTGGCCCCTTTGCACGCCGATGTCCAGCGCACACTTCGTCTGGTGATTTTCGACGAGAATCTGAAAGGCCTTGCGGACCCGTGATGCGGCTCTAACGCCCTGAACTGGCCAAACGTTGTGGAGCTAAGGGGATTCGAACCCCTGACCTACTCGATGCGAACGAGTCGCGCTACCAACTGCGCCATAGCCCCTGATCGCTAGCAGGCTACCAGTTCCGGGGCGGCACCAGCATCGCCAGGGACTACTCGCCGACGGCTCGCGGCAAGTCCCTGGGCCACCCGTAGTTCCGCATGGGCATCGCGTAGTCGAGGTGCTCGAAGATCGGGTCCTCGTCGTCGATCTCCAGCACCACCGCGCCCGGGCGCCGCAACCGCGATGGCACCACGTCGTACTCGCGCTCGTATGCGTTCTCCACGCCGAGCCGCGCACGGGCCATCCGCTGCATCCGGCGGCGACGCACCTTCTCCTCGATGCGGGTTTGCCGGCGCAAATACCCGAGGTAGAGCACTGTCACCGCGGTGGCGCTGCCGCACACCCACCACGCGACCGGCGACACTTTGAATGCGGCGGTCGCCGATCCGACCAAGACGACGGCCATCACCATCAGCACCCGCTTGCGGAAGGCGTATTTGCGGGCGCTGACTGCTGCGGCGGTCTTGGAGTCGTATCGACGCTGCCGCCGTAAGCCCGGGGATGCGACGGCCGCCCGCGCTTCCGCGTCGTCTTCGGGATCCTCTTCCGGCTCCAATCCAGAAGAGTCCTCGACGTATTCATACCGGTCGTCCAAGTCGTCCTGCTCGTCGTCGTCGCCCTCTTCATCCTCGGCGTCGGTCTCGTCGACGGGATCGGCGACCTCGGCGCTGACGCCGGCCGGAAGGGCGCCCGAATCCTCGATGACGTCGACATCCAGGTAGTCGGGCTCGGTCTCCTCGGCGACCTCGACCTTCAGGACCACCGGGCGTGCATCCGGGAACTCCTCGGTCTCGGCGTCCTCGTCGTCGTCGGCGAAGTCCTCGTCAGCGACGTCTTCCTCCGGCTTCCAATCGGGGTCACTGCGGTGACCCGCGGCCGGACCAGCACGCTTGAGCAGACGAGAACGGCCGCCGTTGAGCACCCGCGTCGCCAACGCGACGTCGCTGGTGCGGCGCACAGCGTCGCGTTTGCTGATGAGCATCGGAACCAAAACGAACAGCCACAGCACCACGAGCGAGATCCACAACAACGATTGCGGGATGCTTGGCATGATGACCTGCTCCTTCTGGCCTGGATCCCCCGCGAGGCTCATCGGCGGCCTGCGCGGCCGGGTCGCAGCGACCAGCACAATTACACACCTGTAATTTGCACCCTACAAGCACCAAACGTCACTCGTGTCGCGCTAGCCACACCCGCGAACCCCCGCTTACGCCCAACTCGCGTGCCCCGATCGGACCAGGGTCGAGGCCACCGACCCGTACACCTCTTCGATAGTGATAGCCATCAGCAAGTGGTCCCGCCAGGCGCGGTCTACCTCCAGGTAGCGGCGCAGCAATCCCTCTTCCCGGAAGCCGACCTTCGCCAGCACGGCCCGGCTCGCGGCATTCTCCGGACGCACGGTGGCCTCCACGCGATGCAACATGACCGGACCGAAGCAGTGGTCGAGACCCAACGCCAACGCCGCGGTGGCCACCCCGCCGCCGGTCGCCGACCGCGGTACCCAGTAGCCGATCCACGCCGAACGCAACGCCCCGTGGGTGACGTTGCCGATGGTCAGCTGCCCGCAGAACCGCCCGTCCAGCTCGATCACGTACGGCAACATGCGCCCCTTGCGGGCCTCCGAACGCAGGCCGGAACACAACGCGGGCCATGCCGATACCGCATGCCGGGTCGCCCAATCGCCGTCGGCGCTGGGCTCCCACGGCTCCAGGTGCGCGCGATCGGCCAACCGGATGCGGCTCCACTGCACGCCGTCGCGCATCCGCACGGCCCGCAACCGGACCACGCCCGCAGCTACCCGCAGCGGCCCAACGTCCAAGGGCCAACCGGGATGCCGGGCATTGGTACGCAAGAGATTCACGGGCGGGGGCAGACGTTGCACTCAGCCGCGCTGAGCCAGGAAGGCGACGTCGACGATCTCACCCGTACGAATCTGCTCGGCCCCGCTGGGAACCACAACCAGACAATTGGCTTCGGCGAGCGTCGCCAACAAATGTGACGTGCCCGGGGCCCCGCCCAGCGCCTGCACGAGGTACTCGCCGGTGTCCTGATCCCGCATCAGCTGACCGCGAAGATAGCCCTTGCGCCCGGCCACCGACGTGATCGGCGACAGCGTGCGCGCCTGCACGATGCGGCGCATCGGCTGCCGCTTGCCCAGCGACAGCCGGATCAACGGCCGGACCATCACCTCGAAGACCACCAATGCGCTGACCGGATTGGCCGGCAGCAGAAACGTCGGCACGCCCTCGCGGCCCAGCTGCCCGAAGCCCTGGACGGATCCGGGGTGCATGCCGACCCGGACCACTTCCATCTCGCCGAGCTCGGCCAGCACCGAGCGCACCGCCTCGGCCGCCGCGCCGCCGACCCCGCCGGCGATCACGACTATCTCGGCGCGGTTGATCTGACCCTCGACGACCTCCCCAAGCTCCTTGGGGTCGTTGCTGACGATGCCGACGCGGTTGACCTCCGCGCCGGCATCACGGCCCGCGGCCGCCAGCGCGTAGGAGTTGACGTCGTAGACCTGCCCGTTGCCCGGCGTCCGTGTGATATCGACCAGCTCGCCGCCGACGGCCATCACCGACAACCGCGGGCGCGGGTGCACCAGCACCCGGTCCCGGCCCACCGCGGCCAGCAGCCCCACCTGGGCCGCGCCGATGATCGTTCCGGCGCGCACGGCGACGTCGCCGGGCTGCACGTCGTCCCCGGCGCGGCGCACATAGGCGCCCGACGGCGCGCCGCGCAGAATCCGCACCCGCGAGGTTCCGCCGTCGGTCCACCGCAGCGGCAGGACCGCGTCGGCCAGCGTGGGCAGCGGGGCGCCGGTGTGCACCCGGACGGCCTGCCGGGGCTGCAGCCGGCTGGGGGTACGGGCGCCGGCTTCGATGGTTCCCATCACCGGCAGGACCAGCCCGTCGCGCGCCTCCTCGTCGGCCAGCGGCTCGCCCGATTCGTCAAGGGATCCCTCGATACCCACCTCGCCGACGCCCAGCACGTCGACGCTGCGCACCGCGTAGCCGTCGATCGCGGCCTGATCGAACCCCGGCAGCGGCCTTTCGGTGACCACTTCTTCGGCGCACATCAACCCCTGCGCCTCGGCGATAGCGACCCGTATCGGCCGCGGGGCCACCGCGGCCGCCGTTATCCGGGCCAGCTGCTCCTCCACAGAACGCACAAGCGCGCCTCTCTGCCCTCAAGCCTGACGGGACCGTGCGTCGCCGGGCCCGCTACTGCTCGGTCAGGCCCAATCGCGCCACCAACCACCGCCGCAATTCCGGGCCGTAGTCGTCACGATCCAATGCAAAGTCAACCGCAGCCTTGAGGTAGCCGCCGGGATTTCCCAAGTCGTGTCGAGATCCGCGATGCACGACGACATGGACGGGATGGCCCTCTTTGATCAACAGCGCGATCGCGTCGGTCAGTTGCACTTCACCGCCGGCCCCGCGGTCGATGCGGCGCAGCGCGTCGAAGACGGCGCGGTCGAGCACGTAGCGGCCCGCCGCGGCATACATCGACGGCGCGTCTTCGGGCTTAGGCTTCTCGACCATCCCGTTGACCTTCAACACGTCCGGGTTGTCGCCGGGGCCCGGCTCGACGTCGAAAACCCCGTAGGCACTGATCTCTTCGGGCGTCACCTCGATGGCGCACAACACCGTGCCGCCGTAGTCGGCGCGCACCTTCGACATGATCTCCAGCACGCCGGTCGGCAGCACCAGGTCGTCGGGCAGCAGCACCATGACGGCGTCCTCGTCGGCCGTCAGCGTGGGCTCCACGCAGCTGATCGCGTGTCCCAATCCAAGCGGCTCGGCCTGCACCACGGAGTCGACCTTGATCAGCTGCGGCGCCCGGCGCACCTTGTCCAGCATGGCTTTTTTGCCGCGCGCCTCGAGCGTGCCCTCGAGCACCAGGTCCTCGACGAAGTGCGCGACGACGCCGTCCTTGCCCTCGGAGGTGATGATCACCAAGCGCTCGGCGCCGGCACCGGCCGCCTCGGCCGCGACCAGCTCGATGCCGGGCGTGTCGACGACGGGCAGCAGCTCCTTGGGCACCGTCTTGGTCGCCGGCAGGAAGCGCGTGCCCAGGCCGGCCGCGGGGACGATCGCCGTGAACGGGACCGGGTTTTCTGGGCGTGACATCGTTCACACCATAGTCCCCACGGGGTGTGCGGCCTCGGTGTGGCGGCGCGACAGGCCGGGCTGTCATCGTTGAGCCATGGCGACCCCAGGCAAGGCCGCATTGCGGCAACAGCTGCTGGCGGCCAGGGGACGTGTTGCCGACGAGGTTCGGGTCGCCGAGGCCCGACTGCTTACCCAGCGGCTGGAGCTCGTGGTGAGCGACGGCAGCACCGTCTGCGCGTACGTACCGGTGGACACCGAACCCGGCTCGATCGACATGCTGGACACGATGCTGCGCCGGGGAGTACGGGTGCTGCTGCCGATCGCGCGCACCACCGCCGACGGCACCCCGATGCGGCTGCGGTGGGCCGAATATCGTCCGGGCGCACTGGTTTCCGGCCGCTGGGGCCTACTCGAGCCGCCCGAGCCGTGGCTGCCGGAGTCGGCGCTGGCCGAGGCCGCCCTGGTGATCGTCCCGGCCCTTGCCGCCGACCGTCGGGGCGCGCGGCTGGGCCGCGGCCGCGGCTTCTATGACCGGTCGCTGGACGGCCGGAACCCGCAAGCGCGGCTGATCGCGATGGTCCGCGACACGGAGTTCGTCGACGAGTTGCCCGCCGAGCCGCACGACGTGCCGATGACCCACGTACTCACGCCGGGGGGTGGTCTCGTCGCGCTGCCTCCCACCAGGGAATGAGACAGTTCACAGGGTGGTTCTAGCACTTGAGCATGTAGAGTGCTAACGAGGCTTACATTCACGGAGGTTATAAGTGCCGACCTACAGCTATGAATGCACCGAGTGCGGCAACCGCTTCGACATCGTGCAGGCCTTCACCGACGACACGCTGACGACATGCGAGCAGTGCTCCGGACGGCTGCGCAAGCTGTTCAACTCCGTCGGCATCGTGTTCAAGGGCAGCGGCTTCTATCGCACCGACAGCCGCGAGACCGGCCAGAAGGCGAAGACGTCGACCAACGGCTCGTCGACCAGCGACTCGAGTTCGGCCTCGGGCGACAAGAACGGGTCGAGTTCGGCGCCGAGCGAGAAGAACGGCTCCAGCGAGAAATCCAGCGCGAGCTCCACTCCGTCCACCGCCGCCGCCTCGACCTAACGGGTTATCCACAGCCGGGTTTCGCCGGCGCCATCGCGCCCGCAGCGCTGCGCCTAGCGTTGCCGCGTGGGCCACTCATCGCTGAATCCGACGCTATGGCACCGATTGTCGGCGTCGTTGCGACCGGACTGGACCCGGACGGTGGTCGCCCGCCGCGTCGCCGCGGGCGGACTCGTGGCGCTGGCCGGCGTCGCGGCGCTGCGGTCGAACCCCGACGGTGACCGCGTCGACGTCGTCGTCGCCGCCCGCGACCTCACCCCCGGCGCCGCCTTGACCCCCGACGACCTCCGGATCGAAAAGCGTTTGGCCGCAACGGTTCCCGACGGATCCCAAGCGAACCTCGGCGCCGTGGTTGGCGCGATGCTGGCCAGCCCGACGCGGCGGGGCGAGGTACTCACGGACGTTCGGGTGCTGGGCAGCCGGCTAGCCGATTCGATCGCCGGGCCCGGCGCCCGCATCGTGCCGCTGCACCTGGCGGACAGCGCCCTGATCGACCTCCTGCGCGTGGGCGACGTCGTCGACGTGCTGACCGCCCCGGCCACCGACACACCGGCGGGGACTCCGGCCGTGACCAAAGTGGTAGCAACTGACGCCGTCGTCGTGCTCGTTTCTGCCAAGCAGAAGGTCCAGGCTGCGGACAGCGACCGCGTGGTGTTGGTTGCACTGCCGGCTCGCGTGGCGAACACGGTGGCAGGCTCCGCGTTGGGTCAAGCGGTAACCCTCACCCTGCATTGACTGTCACTGCCTCTGGATCAGGCGGCCGAGTCCTGGGGGCTGGCACAGTATTTGCACTTGTGCGCGGCGTCGGGGATGTCGGACATGCACTCCTGACATGCCTTGGTCGCCGGTTCCTCCCCGAACACCGTGACCCCACGGCGGGCCTGGATGTGCCTGTAGGGCACCACGATCATGAAGTAGACGGCCGTCATGAAGACGACGAAGTAGATGATCGCCGAGATGAACGATCCGATGTCGAGGAAAGTCGCCTTGTTGCCTGCATCGCCGAGCTGCCAGCCCAATCCGAACTTGGTACCGGGCTGCGCGGCGGCGACCAGCGGATTGATCACGCTGTCGGTGAAGGCCTTTACGAGGTTCGAGAAGGCCAGGGCCACGACCAGACCTATGGCCACGGTGATCACGTCACCGCGCATCACAAAACTCTTGAATCCCTTTAACACGTGCACACCTCCCGTATTGCCCATTGCGGAGCAACGTGACGCCGCCCGAGAAGACGGTACGTTCATTTAGGCGCTGTCACACATTTCCCGGACGATTGGTCATCAAAGGTTGACCGCGCCGTGATGCCGGCAAACATAAAACCTCGGTCGAATCTTCTGCTCAACCGTGGTGTGGGGGCACGTTCTCACGCAACCACTGCTCGTGCTCGTCGACGTCCGAGTCCGGCCCGTCGGTTGACCTCTGAGCCGATTCGGCGCCGAAGACCGAGCCGTCCCCCTGCCGGTCATGACCGGAGGGTCGGCTCGCAGCGGAACCTTGAGACAACCGGTTAGATCTCCAGGCTCGACAGCTGCCCGATGATCTGCGCGGCAAGCGGATTCAGCGTCGCCATCCCATCGCGGACCGCATAACGGGAACCGGCGAGATTGACCACCAGCGTGCTTCCGGACACGCCGGCGAGCCCGCGTGACAAGCCGGCGTCGATGATTCCCGCGGCGAGCCCCGAGGCGCGAATGGCCTCGGCGATGCCCAGGATCTCGCGATCCAGGATGTCGCGGGTGGCCTCCGGCGCGACGTCGCGCGGCGTGACACCCGTCCCGCCGACCGAGACCACCAGGTCCACCCCGCCGATCACCGCCGTGTTCAGCGCGTTGCGGATCTCGACCTCGTCGGCCGCGACCGCCACCACACCGTCGACGACGAATCCCGCCTCGGTCAGCAGCTCGGTGACCAGCGGACCGCTGTGATCCTCGTCCCCGTGGGCGGTGCGATCGTCGACCACCACGACCAGAGCCCGGCCGACTACCAACTCCGCACCCGTTTCCATGGGTGCCACCGTATATCCGAGCTCCGACAGCGGTTCATCCACTCTCATCACTGATCCGCCTTGCCGAGCGTGACCGGCACGGTGCGGCTGCCACCGCCGGGATCCTGGAAGGTCAGCGACACCTTGTCGCCGGGCGCCTTGGACCGCACGGCGGCGACCAACGCGTCGGCATTGTTGATCGGGCGATCGTCCACCTTGGTCACGGTCACGCCCTTGGGCACTCCGGCGGTCGCGGCGGCGCCGCCCTGCACGACATCGACCACCTTGGCGCCCGGGGTGGCCTTGTCACTGGTCACCTGGACGCCGAGCGAGGCATGTGTGGCCTTGCCGGTGCTGATCAACTCGTCGGCGATGCGCTTGGCCTGGTCGACCGGAATCGCGAAGCCCAAGCCGATCGATCCGCTCTGGGCGTCGGGCGAATCGGCGCCCAGGGTGGCGATCGCCGAGTTGACGCCGACCAGCTGACCCTGCATGTTGACCAGCGCACCGCCGGAGTTCCCCGGGTTGATCGCGGCGTCGGTCTGAATCGCATCCAGCACCGTGTTCTGATTGCCCGACTCGCCGGTCGTCGATACCGGTCGGTTCATCGCGCTGATGATTCCGGTGGTCACCGTGCCCGACAGGCCCAACGGTGAGCCGATCGCCACCACCGGCTGGCCCACGCGCAGATCCGACGAGGAGCCCATCGAGATCGGTGTGAGCCCCGACGTGCCTTGCACCCGGATCACGGCGATGTCGCTGGTGGGATCGGCGCCGAGCACCGTAAACGGCGCGGTGCGGCCGTCGGAGAAGGTCACCGTCGTCTTGGGTGGCGGACCAGCCGGTGCACTCGGCCCGCCGGGGGCGTTCGGCGGCTTGGCTGCAGCGGCGACGACGTGGTTGTTCGTCAGGATCAGCCCATCGGCCGACAGGACGATGCCGGAGCCCTCTTCGGAGGCGCGGCCCATGTCCGTCTCCAACATGACGACGCTGGGCACCACCTTGGCGGCGACCTGTTCGACGCTGCCGGGCGGCATGTTCGCGGCCGGGATGCTGGGCGCGGCCCCCGGGATCAGCCCGGTGCCGCCGCCGCTCGTGGAATGCGTGCCCAGCTCGACGACCGTTGCGGCGGCGCCGCCGATGCCGGCCGACACCACCGCGATCGCGACCGCCCCGACCGTCAATAGGCCAGCGCGCGAACGCTTTTGGGGTGGGGGCGGCATCGGGGGCAGCATCCCGATCGGACCGGTGCCGCCGGGAATCGGGCCCGGACCCGTCCCCCCGGGTATCCGACCCGGCCCGGTGCCTCCGGGTATGGGGCCCGGCCCGGTACCGCCGAATGGCTCGTAGGGCTGACGGAACTGCGTGGTCTGCGTCGGCTGCGAGGGCTGCGACGGCTGATAGCGCCAATCCAACTGCTGGTTGTACGGCGGCTGCTGCCCCTGGGCATAAGCGGGGGGCACCGGCTGATTAGGCGGGCGGTATCCCGGCTGCTGCGGCGGTGGCGAATACCTCGGGTCATTCGTCATGTCGCTAAGTCGCTCTTCCTCTAATTGGGCGTTTGTCGGCTCGACTTGGCTCGATTTCCAACAGTAACTGCAACTACCTTGCCCGCGCCGACTGAGAGTCCACTGAGATAACGTTCGCCGAACCCCGAGAGTTCGCTCCGTCTCCGGGCACCGTCACGACGGAGTCGGTCGTAGCGTCGGAAGCGGGCGTGGGTTCCGTCGAAACCGGCATCGGCCGGCCAGGGAGCAGCACGTAAATCGATGTTCCCGGCGGCTGTCCTCCCGAAACCGTGTCTTCGACACGCAGTAGCCCGCCGTGGTTGAGGACCACCTTCTTGACGATCGCCAGCCCCAATCCCGAACCGGGCATCGCCCGCGCCGTCGTCGACCGGTAGAACCGCTCGAACACCAGCCGACGCTCGTGCGGCGGGATCCCCGGCCCACGGTCGGAGACCACCAGCTCGGCGTGTGAGGGGTCGAGTTGGCGCATCGTGACACCGACATGACCGCCGGGCGGGCTCCACTTGGCCGCGTTGTCCATGAGGTTCAACGCCGCCCGCGACAGCCCGGCGGCGTCGCCGTAGACCTGCCATCCGATCACATCGACGTCGAAGTGAATGTCGTTGCGCCGCCGCCTGACTCGTTCAAGGCTGCGATCGATGACCTCGGACATGTCGACGGTTTCGTGCACCACCTGGCCGGCGTCGTCCCGGGTCAGGTCCACCAAATCGCCTACCAGAGTGGACAATTCCTCGATCTGCGCGAGCACATCGGCCCGCAGATCGACCATCTCCTGTTCCGGCAGCCGCGGCGCCCCCGGTTCCATCGCGGCCATCAGCAGCTCGACGTTGGTGCGCAGCGAGGTCAGCGGGGTGCGCAATTCGTGCCCGGCGTCGGTGACCAACCGCGCCTGGCGTTCCCGCGACTCGGCCAATGCCCGCAGCATCAAGTTGAATGCCTCAGTGAGCCTTGCCAATTCGTCGCTGCCGAACACCGGGATGGGACGCAGGTCGTCGGTGCGGGCCACCCGCTCGGCCGCCTCGGTCAGCCGGGCCACCGGGCGCAGCCCGGCGCGGGTGACCATTCCCCCGGCCACCGCGGCGACGGCGACACCGATCCCCCCGACGATCAGCAGCACCCACCGCAATTTGGTCATGACCGCTTCGGTCGGCTTGAGGCTCTTGGAGATCAGCAGCGAACTGCCGTTGGGCAGGTGAATGGCCAGGATCCGTTGGTCGGAGGCGGTGCGCCGCGACATGAACAAGTCACCGCGGATCACGGCCTTCTCGGCCGTGCCGACCGGCAGCGTCTGGCCGGGCTGGTTGGCGGTGTAGATCGAGTGGCCCGGGTTCACCAGCATCGCGTTGACATCGGAATAGGCGGTGCCCTCGATGGCCTTGCCGGGGTCGGCGGCCAGCGATCCGCTGGTGATCAGCAGCTGTGCGCGGCTCTCCAATTGGTTGTCGATATCGCTGTAGAGCGCCGCCGAGATCACCGCGTAGACGGCGCATGCCATCAGCACGACGACCATCGCCACCATCGCCATCGCCAGCAGCATTACTCGCCAACGCAAGGACAACGAGCTGGTTGCTCGTAGCGGTGCGCCCCGGCGGTGGTGGAACCGGACCATCAGGGGGGCGTCTCCCGCAGGACGTAACCAACCCCGCGCACCGTGTGGATCAGACGCGGCTCACCATCGGCTTCGGTTTTGCGGCGCAGATACCCGACGTAGACCTCCAGCGCGTTGCCGGAAGTGGGGAAGTCGAATCCCCACACCTCCTCGAGGATGCGGCTGCGGGTGAGTACCCGGCGCGGGTTGGCGATCAGCATTTCCAGCAAGGCGAATTCGGTGCGGGTCAGGCTGATTCGGCGTTGTCCGCGGGTGACCTCGCGGGTCACCGGGTCCAGGGTCAGATCGGAGAACGTCATGGCGACCGACTCGGCGGCGTCGTCGGGCTTGGTGCGGCGTAGCAGCGCCCGCATGCGCGCCAACAGTTCTTCAAGAGCGAACGGCTTGGGCAGATAGTCGTCGGCGCCGGCGTCGAGGCCGGCCACGCGCTCGGAGACCGAATCGCGCGCGGTGAGCACCAGGATCGGCAGGTCGTCACCGGTGCTGCGGAGTTGACGGCAGACCTCGAGCCCGTCCAGCCGCGGCATCATCACATCCAGGACGAGCGCGTCGGGCCGGTCGCTGGCGATCATGTGCAGGGCTTCGACCCCGTCATGGGCCAACTCGACCGAGTATCCATTGAACGAAAGCGACCTGCGCAGCGACTCGCGCACCGCGCGATCGTCGTCGACGACAAGAATCCGCACGGCACTAGTTTCGTCCTAGCGTCTGAGAGCGGGCTGAGAGGCGCGCCGGTTTAGACCGATCTGGTCACAGAGGTCACACCGGCAACCGCCCGGGAGGGGACGCCCTTTTTGCCCACCTCAGCGCGACAACTGCGCTAGCCGCAGGAGTTGTCGCTGTGAAGCGGGCAAATCGTGCGTCTGCTGGAACAGGTACAGATGTGGCGACTGTGAGGGTGGTCGCGGGCCCTAGCGCCGGTCGAGGTCGATCAGGCCGAGGCGGGCCGCTTTGAGCAGCCGGCGGGGCAATTTGTGCTGCTGACCTGCCACCGTCACACTCACGAGCTCGGTCTTGGTGGCCTTCCACTGCGCGCGGCGGCTTCGGGTGTTCGCGCGCGACATCCGGCGCTTGGGTGTGGCCATGGGCGGGCCTTACTCCTCGAGGTGGGGCTTCGGATCGGGTGCGTCGCGCGGCATGGCAGTTAGGCCGAGCGGCGACGATTGCCTATCAGAATAGTCGGTGGCCTGCTGGGCGCCAAAATGGCCGCCCGTCGCGAGCGCCGCGCGACGCCGCGCCAACGCCCAGCATCGCCGAAACATAAACCAGTGCGGTCTGCCTCGGCGTGTCGTCACAACTGGTTATGTGTCGCGGCGGGTTTCGGGAGCCCAGGCGGCCGGAGCATGCTGGTATTCACGCTGCTGTCGGCGTCCGGCTATGCTGACCTACCGGTTGGTTGGCTCGATCCCATCGAAGGGAGTGTGTGCATGGTCTCTCGCGCCGGCCCCATCCGGATCGCGAACTGCTCGGGCTTCTACGGCGACCGGCTTTCGGCGATGCGCGAAATGCTCACCGGCGGCGACCTCGACTACCTGACCGGCGATTACTTGGCCGAGCTCACCATGCTCATCCTGGGGCGCGATCGGATGAAACACCCCGAACGCGGCTACGCGAAGACCTTCCTGACCCAACTCGAGGACTGCCTCGGCGAGGCGTGTGACCGCGGGGTGCGCATCGTCGCCAACGCCGGCGGCCTCAACCCCGCCGGGCTCGCCGACGCGATCCGCGCGCTGGCCGAGCGCCTGGGCATCGCGGCCCGGGTAGCCCACGTCGAGGGCGACGACCTGCAGCCGCGCGCGGCCGAGCTGGGGCTGGGCACACCGCTGACCGCGAACGCCTACCTGGGCGCGTGGGGCATCGCCGATTGCCTCGCCGACGGGGCCGACGTCGTGGTCACCGGGCGGGTCACCGACGCCTCGGTGATCGTCGGAGCCGCCGCCGCGCACTTCGGCTGGGGCCGCACCGCCTACAACGAACTCGCCGGCGCCGTGGTGGCCGGCCACGTCATCGAATGCGGCATCCAGGCCACCGGCGGCAACTACGCGTTCTTCACCGAAATACCCGACCTCACCTACGCCGGCTTCCCACTGGCCGAGGTCAACGCCGACGGCTCGTCAGTGATCACCAAGCACGCCGGAACCGGCGGGCTGGTGAGCGTCGACACCGTTACCGCGCAGCTGCTCTACGAGATCACCGGCGCCCGCTACGCCAACCCCGACGTCACGGCCCGGATGGACAGCATCGAGCTGTCCGCCGATGGGCCCGACCGGGTGCGCATCAGCGGTGTGCGCGGCGAGCCACCGCCGCCCACGCTGAAGGTGTCGCTGAACAGCATCGGCGGCTTCCGCAACGCCATGACGTTCGTGCTCACCGGACTGGACATCGAGGCCAAGGCCGACTTGGTGCGTCGCCAGCTCGAGGCCGCGCTCACCGTCAAACCCGCCGAACTGGAATGGACCCTGGCCCGCACCGACCACGCCGACGCCGACACCGAGGAAGCCGCCAGCGCGTTGCTGCGCTGCGTCGTCCGCGACCCCGACCCCGCCAACGTCGGACGCCAGTTCTCGTCGGCCGCAGTGGAATTGGCGCTCGCCAGCTATCCGGGATTCACCGTGACCGCACCGCCGGGAGACGGCCAGGTCTACGGCGTTTTCACGCCCGGCTACGTCGATGCGGCTCGGGTGCCGCACGTCGCGGTGCACCCAGACGGCAGTCGCACCGACATCGCTTGCGCCACTGAGACTTTGGAGCTAGTGCCCACGGATCCCCCGCCGCTGCCCGACCCGTTGCCCCCCGGCCCGACGCGGCGGGTGCCGCTGGGCCGGATCGCCGGGGCGCGCAGCGGCGACAAGGGCGGCTCGGCGAACGTCGGCGTCTGGGTGCGCACCGACGAACAGTGGCGCTGGCTGGCCAACACGCTGACCGTCGAACTGTTCAGGGACCTGCTGCCAGAAACGGCCGACTTCGACGTCACCCGCCACGTGCTGCCCAACCTGCGAGCGGTCAACTTCGTCGTCGACGGCATTCTGGGCCAGGGCGTCGCCTACAACGCGCGCTTTGATCCTCAGGCCAAGGGGCTGGGCGAATGGCTGCGCGCCCGCCACGTCGACATCCCGACAGTGTTGTTGTGAAAGGGCTGCTGTGAACATCTGGACCACCCCGGAGCGCGAACAGCTGCGAAAGACGGTGCGCTCCTTCGCAGAACGCGAGATCCTGCCCAACATCGACGAGTGGGAACGCACCGGTGACCTGCCGCGCGACCTGCATCGCCGCGCCGGGGCGGCCGGTCTGCTCGGCGCCGGCTTTCCCGAAGCGGTCGGCGGCGGTGGCGGGGATGGCGCCGACGCGGTGGTCATCTGCGAAGAAATGCATCAGGCGGGCACGCCCGGCGGCGTCTATGCATCGCTGTTCACGTGCGGAATCGCGGTGCCGCACATGATCGCATCCGGCGACGAGCGGCTGATCGATGAATTTGTCCGGCCCACGCTGGCCGGCGAGAAGATCGGATCGCTGGCCATCACCGAGCCCGGCGGCGGTTCGGATGTGGGGCACCTGCGAACGAGCGCGGTGTTGGACGGCGACCACTATCTGGTCAACGGGGCGAAGACCTACATCACCTCCGGGGTGCGCGCCGACTACGTCGTCACCGCGGTGCGCACCGGCGGCCCCGGCGCCGCCGGGGTCTCGCTGCTCCTGGTCGAGAAGGGCACACCCGGTTTCGAGGTGACCCGCAAGCTGGACAAGATGGGCTGGCGGTCCTCCGACACCGCCGAGCTGTCCTACACGGACGTGCGGGTGCCCAGGGCCAACCTGGTCGGCGCCGAACACAGCGGATTCGCCCAGATCGCCCAGGCCTTCGTCGCCGAGCGGATTGGCCTTGCCGCGCAGGCATATTCGAGCGCGCAGCGGTGCCTGGACCTGACCGTGCAGTGGTGCCGCGACCGGGAGACGTTCGGCCGCCCACTGATATCGCGCCAGTCGGTGCAGAACACGCTGGCCGAGATGGCCCGCCGCATCGACGTCGCCCGGGTCTACTCACGCCACGTGGTCGAGCGCCAATTGGCCGGCGAGACCAACCTGATCGCTTCCGTGTGCTTCGCCAAGAACACCGCCGTAGAGGCCGGGGAATGGGTTGCCAACCAAGCCGTTCAGCTGTTCGGCGGCATGGGCTACATGACCGAATCCGAAGTCGAACGCCAATACCGGGACATGAGGATCCTCGGCATCGGCGGCGGAACCACCGAAATCCTCACCGCACTGGCCGCCAAGACCCTGGGATTCCAATCATGACCGCGCCGCCGACGATGCGGAGCGCAGCGATGTGGGGGTACCTCCCGCTTGCGGGGGAGAGGAGGGGCGCCATATGACCACGCTGAAGTCCACCCTCGATCCGAAGGCCGACACCTATGCCGAGGCGGCATCGGCGGCGAACACGAAGCTCACCGAAATCGAGGCCGAGTTCGCCAAAGCGCTTGGGGGCGGCGGGCCCAAGTACGTCGAGCGTCATCATGCCCGCGGCAAGCTGACCGCCCGGGAGCGCATCGAGCTGCTCGTCGACCCGGACTCCCCGTTCCTGGAACTCAGCCCGCTGGCCGCCTACGGCAGTGCCTTTCAGATCGGCGCCAGCACGGTCACCGGGATCGGCGCTGTGTCCGGCGTGGAATGCATGATCGTCGCCAATGACCCGACGGTCAAAGGCGGCACCAGCAATCCGTGGACGCTGAAGAAGATACTGCGGGCCAACCAAATCGCCTTCGAGAACCGGCTTCCGGTCATTTCGCTCGTCGAATCCGGCGGCGCCGATCTACCGACGCAGAAGGAAATCTTCATCCCTGGCGGGCGGATGTTCCGGGATCTCACCAGGCTCTCGGCGGCGGGCATCCCCACCATCGCGCTGGTGTTCGGCAACTCCACCGCGGGCGGCGCCTACGTCCCCGGCATGTCCGACCACGTGGTGATGATCAAGGAGCGCTCGAAGGTGTTCCTGGCCGGTCCGCCGCTGGTCAAGATGGCCACCGGCGAGGAGTCCGACGACGAGTCTCTGGGCGGTGCCGAAATGCATGCCCGCACATCGGGTTTGGCCGATTACTTCGCCGTCGACGAGCTGGACGCACTGCGGATCGGGCGGCACATCGTCGCCCGGCTCAACTGGGTCAAACAGGGTCCGGCGCCCGGTCCCGTGATCGAGCCGCTGTTCAACGCCGAGGAGCTGATCGGCATCGTTCCGCCGGATCTGCGCATTCCGTTCGACCCGCGCGAGGTGATCGCCCGCATCGTCGATGGCTCCGAATTCGACGAGTTCAAGCCGCTGTACGGGTCATCACTGGTGACCGGCTGGGCGCGGCTGCACGGCTACCCACTCGGCATCCTGGCCAACTCGCGCGGCATCCTGTTCAGCGAGGAGTCGCAGAAGGCCACCCAGTTCATCCAGCTCGCCAACCGCTCGGACACGCCACTGTTGTTCCTGCACAACACCACCGGCTACATGGTGGGCAAGGACTACGAAGAGGGCGGCATGATCAAACACGGCTCGATGATGATCAACGCCGTGTCCAATTCGACCGTCCCGCACATCTCGCTGCTGATCGGCGCGTCATACGGCGCCGGGCACTACGGCATGTGCGGGCGGGCCTACGACCCCCGATTCCTGTTCGCCTGGCCCAGCGCCAAGGCCGCGGTGATGGGAGGCGCCCAGCTCTCGGGCGTGTTGTCGATCGTGGCGCGCGCGGCCGCCCAGGCCCGCGGGGAACAGGTCGACGAGGAAGCCGACGCGGCGATGCGGGCCGCCGTCGAAGGACAGATCGAGGCCGAGTCACTGCCGTTGGTGCTGTCCGGGATGCTCTACGACGACGGCGTCATCGACGCGCGCGACACCCGCACGGTACTGGGAATGTGTTTGTCCGCCATCGCCAATGGCCCGATCAAAGGGACGTCGAACTTCGGCGTCTTCCGGATGTGAGCCTCATGGGAATCACTCGAGTGCTGGTTGCCAACCGCGGCGAGATCGCCCGTCGGGTCTTCGCCACCTGCCGGCGGCTCGGCCTGGGCACCGTCGCCGTCTTCACCGACCCCGACGCGGCCGCCCCGCACGTCGCCGAGGCCGACGCGCGGGTACGGCTGCCCAAGACCAACGACTACCTGAATGCCGATGCCATCATCGCCGCGGCCCGCGCCGCCGGCGCCGACGCCGTACACCCTGGCTACGGATTCCTTTCCGAGAACGCCGAATTCGCGGCCGCGGTGCAGGAGGCCGGCCTGACTTGGGTCGGGCCGCCGGTGGACGCGGTGCGCGCGATGGGCTCCAAGATCGAGGCGAAGAAGCTGATGGCCGCTGCCGGCGTCCCGGTGCTCGACGAGCTCGATCCCGACACCGTCACCGAGGACCAGCTGCCGGTGCTGGTCAAAGCGTCCGCGGGCGGCGGCGGCCGCGGCATGCGGGTGGTTCGCGAATTATCGTCGCTGCCAGGCGAAGTCGCCGCGGCGCAGCGCGAGGCACAATCCGCGTTCGGCGACCCCACCGTCTTCTGCGAGCGCTACCTGCCCACCGGGCACCACGTGGAGGTTCAGGTCATCGCCGACACTTACGGCACCGTCTGGGCCGTCGGGGAACGGGAGTGCTCGATCCAGCGCCGTCACCAGAAGATCATCGAAGAGGCACCGTCGCCATTGGTCGAGCGCACGCCGGGCATGCGCGCCAAGCTGTTCGACGCGGCCCGGCTGGCGGCCGGCGCCATCGGTTACACGGGCGCCGGGACGGTGGAGTTCCTCGCCGACGACGAGGGCGAGTTCTACTTCCTGGAGATGAACACCCGGCTGCAGGTCGAGCACCCGGTCACCGAAGAAACCACCGGGCTCGATCTCGTCGAGCTGCAGCTCGCGGTCGCCGACGGCGATCGCCTCGACGCCGAACCCCCAGCCGGCGAAGGATATTCGATCGAGGCCCGGCTCTACGCCGAGGATCCCGCGCACGGCTGGCAGCCGCAGGCCGGCGAGGTGCATGCGATCGACGTGCCCTCGGTCGCAACCGAGTTCGGCTCGCTGGGACGGCGAACCGGGATTCGGCTGGACTCCGGCATCGTCGCCGGCTCGACGGTGTCGATCTACTACGACCCGATGCTGGCCAAAGTCATCTCGTACGCGCCGACGCGCCGGCAGTCCGCGTTGGTGCTCGCCGACGCGCTGGCCCGCGCCCGCCTGCACGGCCTGCGCACCAATCGCGAGCTGCTGGTGAACGTGCTTCGCCATCCGGCGTTTCTCGACGGCGCCACCGATACGGCGTTTTTCGACACGCACGGCCTGGCCGAGCTGTCCGCCCCGTTGGCCGACGACGCGACGGTCCGGTTGTCGGTAATCGCCGCCGCGCTCGCCGACGCCGCGCACAATCGCGCGACGGCCGATGTGTTCGCGTCGATTCCGAGCGGCTGGCGCAATCTGGCGTCCGGCTTCCAGGTCAAGAGCTACCGCGACGACGCCGACACCGAGCACCGGGTCGAATATCGGTTCACCAGAAGCGGATTGGTGCTCGCGGGAGACGAGGCCGTGGGATTGGTCTCGGCGACCCACGATGAGGTGGTGCTGTCCGACGCGGCGGGTGTGGCCTGCAGTTTCGCGGTCGCGCGCTATGGCCACGACGTCTATGTCGATTCGGCCCGCGGACCCGTTCACCTGCTGGCGCTGCCCCGGTTCCCCGAACCCGGCTCGGCCGTCGAGCAGGGATCCCTGGTGGCGCCGATGCCCGGCAACGTCATCCGACTCGGTGCCGCGGTCGGCGACGCCGTCACCGCGGGTCAGCCGCTGATCTGGCTGGAGGCAATGAAGATGGAGCACACCATCACCGCACCGACCGACGGCGTGCTCACCCAGCTCGACGTCACGGCCGGTCAGCAAGTCGAAGTCGGCGCAGTCCTCGCGCGAGTGGAGGCGCCGTTGCAAGAAGGAGATCCGAAATGACCGATACCAGCTTCATCGAGAGCGAGGAGCGCCAGGCGCTGCGCAAGTCGGTGGCCGCGTGGGCATCTGGCTACGGCGCCGAGTACTACCTGAAGAAGGCGCGCGCTCACGAGCACACCGACGAGTTATGGTCCGAAGCAGGCAAACTCGGCTTTCTCGGGGTGAACCTGCCCGAGGAGTACGGCGGTGGCGGCGCCGGTATGTACGAACTGTCGCTGGTGATGGAGGAGATGGCCGCCGCGGGCAGCGCACTGCTGCTGATGGTGGTGTCGCCAGCCATCAACGGCACGATCATCAGCAAGTTCGGTACCGAGGAGCAGAAGAAGCGCTGGATTCCCGCCATCGCGGACGGCTCGTTGACGATGGCCTTCGCCATCACCGAACCCGACGCCGGATCCAACTCGCACAAGATCATCACCACCGCCCGTCGCGACGGCAGCGACTGGATTCTCAAGGGCCAGAAGGTCTTCATCTCCGGCATCGACCAAGCGCAGGCGGTGCTGGTGGTGGCCCGCACCGAGGAGGCCAAGACCGGCAAGCTGCGTCCGGCGCTGTTCGTGGTGCCCACCGATGCTCCGGGCTTGACCTATACCCCCATCGACATGGAGCTGATCAGCCCGGAACGGCAGTTCCAGGTCTTCCTCGACGACGTCCGGCTGCCGTCGGATGCGCTCGTCGGGGCCGAGGACGCAGCCATCGCACAGCTTTTCGCGGGCCTGAACCCCGAACGGATCATGGGTGCCGCCAGCTCGGTGGGCATGGGACGGTTCGCGCTGGAGAAGGCCGTCGACTACGTCAAGACCCGGCAGGTCTGGTCCACCCCGATCGGCGCGCACCAGGGCCTGTCACATCCGTTGGCGCAGTGCCACATTGAGGTCCAGCTGGCCAAGCTGATGATGCAGAAGGCGGCAACGCTCTACGACAGCGGCGACGACATGGGCGCGGCCGAGGCAGCCAATATGGCCAAATACGCTGCGGCCGAGGCGGCCACGCGCTCGGTCGACCAGGCGGTGCAGTCGATGGGCGGCAACGGGCTGACGCAGGAGTACGGCGTCGCCGCGATGCTGACATCCGCCCGGCTGGGCCGGATCGCCCCGATCAGTCGCGAGATGGTCTTGAACTTCGTCGCGCAAACATCGCTGGGCCTGCCCCGGTCCTACTGATGGACACACTCGTCGAATACGCCGGCCCGGCCCAGGCGGGCGGCCCGTTCGCCCGGCTGACGCTGAACTCACCGCACAACCGAAACGCGCTGTCGACCGCGCTCGTCAGCCAGCTGCATAAGGGGCTGCGCGACGCCGAAGCGGACCCCGCTGTGCGGGCAGTGGTGCTCGGACACACCGGCGGCACCTTTTGCGCGGGTGCCGACCTGAGCGAGGCCGGTGGCGGCGACCCCCGTGGCGATCGCGAGGGCGGCGCAGCCGGGCGAAGCGGGTCGCCACCATCGGCATTCGACATGGCCGCGGCCCGGGCCCGGGAATTGACCGCGCTCTTGCGCGCCATCGTCGAATCGCCACTGCCGGTGATCGCCGCGATCAACGGGCACGTCCGTGCCGGCGGGTTCGGGCTCGTCGGTGCGTGTGACATCGCGGTCGCGGGTCCGCGCAGCACCTTCGCGCTGACCGAGGCACGCATCGGCGTGGCGCCGGCGATTATCTCGCTGACGCTGCTGCCGAAGATGTCGTCGCGGGCCGCCGCCCGCTACTACCTGACGGGCGAGACGTTCGACGCCGGCGAGGCCGCGGAGATCGGTTTGATCACCATGGCGGCCGATGATGTCGACGCGGCGGTAGCGAAGGTGGTCGCCGACGTGAGCCGCGGTTCTCCACAGGGCCTTGCGGCATCGAAAGCGTTGACCACCGCCGCCGTGCTGGAAGGGTTCGATCGCGACGCTGAGCGGCTCAGCGAGGAGTCGGCGCGGCTGTTCGTCTCCGACGAAGCCCGCGAAGGGATGCTCGCGTTCCTGCAGAAACGTCCGCCTCGTTGGGCAAACGTCTAACTACCCCGCCGTCGCGGCAAAAACGGCCCGACGATCGAGCGCGGCCGCGGCGGAAGATTGCAGTTTAGCCAACCCACTTGCAGCAAAACTTCTACGTCGTACGCTCGTGGATGATGAGCAACCCAGCGCAACGCGACGCAAACGACACACGCGGCGAATCGTCGCGGGCGGGCGACACCGATCGCATCCAGATCGCGCAGTTGCTCGCCTACGCCGCCGAACAGGGCCGCCTGCAGCTCAAGGACTACGAAGACCGGCTGACCAGGGCATACGCGGCAACCACCTACGAGGAGCTGGACCAGCTGCGGGCCGACCTGCCGGGTTCGACGATGATCCCGCGCCGGGGCAGCAAGCTCAATCCGGCGCCGTCCACCCTGCTGCTGGCGCTGATGAGCGGATTCGAGCGTCGTGGCCGATGGAACGTCCCGAAGAAGCTGACCACGTTCACCTTCTGGGGCAACGGGGTGGTGGATTTGCGCTACGCCGATTTCACCTCCACCGAAGTCGAGATTCATGCGATCTCGATCATGGGCATGCAGAACATCGTGCTGCCCCCCGAAGTCAACGTCGAAATTCACGGACGCGGTGTGATGGGTGGCTTCGACCGCGCCGTGCTGGGCCAGGGCACGCCCGGCGCGCCGAAGGTGAACATCCGCGGCTTCTCGTTCTGGGGCGGCGTGGGCATCAAGCGCAAGGCCCGCCGGTCCCGCGGATAGTCAAGAAGCCAGCGCTAGCGACGGCGCCGCGATCGCAGGTAGTCGCCCACCACGGCCGCGCCCAGCCCGTCGAGATCGGGCACCACGACGCGTCCCTCGACCCGCCGCGCGACCTGGTCGATAAACCGGGCCAGGCCGGGGTCGCTGCCGAGCCGGAAGATCGTGACTTGCGCGCCGAGCCGGGCCATCTCGTCGAATCCGCGAACGGTGTGGGCGATGGTCCGCGGATGCGGCGGATAATCGAAAAACACCGCGGAAGACCCCTCACCGTCGAAGTCCTCCAGATGTGCGGTCGGCTCGCCGTCGGTCACCACCAACACGACGGGCTGCGCGTTGGGGTGCCGCCGTAGGTGACGGCCCGCCAGCGCGAGTGCGTGATGCAGATTGGTGCCCTGCTCGTAGACGCCTTCCAGGCCGGTTAGTTCCGCCGCGGTCACGGTCCGGGCATAGCGGCCAAACGCGATGATCTGCAACGCATCCGACCGAAACCGCGTGCATACCAGATGATTCAGCGCAAGCGCCGTCTGCTTCATCGGCAGCCAGCGATTCTCCATCACCATCGAAAACGAGGTGTCCACCAACAGCGCCACCGCCGCCTGCGTGCGCGTTTCGGTCTCGGAGACCTCGACGTCGTCGACGGTTATCCGGATCGGTCCGGCCCCGTCCTGCAGGGTCGCGGTTCCCGCCTGCCGCAGCACCGCGTTGGTGAGCGTGCGCGAGATGTTCCACGGCTCGGTGTCTCCGAATTGCCAGGGCCTGGTCGCGCCGGTCAGCTCTCCAGCGGCCCCCGCCCGACGATGGTCACGCTCACCGTGTCGACCGGAAAGCTGTTGCGCCACATCGCGTAACGCCGTCTCGCCGAGTCTGCGCATGGCCTTAGGGGAAAGCCGCCACTGCCCGTCGGAGCCACGATCCAGGAAGCCCTGGTTCACCAACGCGCGTTCCAATTCGGCCAGCGTTCGGGCGTCGACGGCGGCGTCGTCGCCAAGCTGACGGGCCAGCGCGTCGAGATCGACGTCATCCATCGTGGCGCCCGGATAGCTCTGCGAGAGCTGCTCGGCCAGCTGCTCCAGCTCGGCGATGTCGGACAGTGCCTGTGTCCCCTCGCCCATGCCGAACGGGTTGTCACCGGAGAACTGCTCGGAGCCGGTCCAGTCCTCCCCCGGCCGAGCGGCCTGCAGATGCCCATCGAGCCGATTCAGCGCGTTCATCAAGGACGGTGAGCCAAATGCCTGCTGCGCCAAGGCATCCAGCTCGGCTCGCTGCTCGGCGCTCAGGCTGTTGCGGAAACGCTGAGCGGCGGCGGCGCGCTTGGCCAGCGAGTCCAGCAGCTCCTCGACATTGCGCGGGTTCTCCGGGAAGAACTCGCCGTGCTTGTCCATGAAGTCGTCGAAGTCCTGTTGCGTGTCCTCGCCGCGGGCGTGCTTGTCCAGCAGATCGTTGAGGTCATCCAGCATCTCGGTGACGCGCTGGCGGTCCTCTTCGGTGGCGCCCTCCAGCGCCTGTTTCATGCCCGCGAAGCGCTGGTCCAGCATCTCGCGGCCAAGCAAATCCTTGATCTGCTCGTACTTTTCGCGCGCCTCGGCACTACGCCAGTTGTAGTCGGAAAGCTCCTGAACGGCTTTGGCTGGCGAGGCCGGAAGCGAGTCCAGCTGCAGTTCGCCGAAGCGGGCGTCGTCGTCGAGCGCGCGGGCCAGCTCCTTGCGTTCGGCCAGCACGGCCTCGTCGAGTAGCTTTTTGATCTCTTGTAGGGTGCCGTCCAAGTTGTTGCGGCGCAACAAGTCCCGTCGTCTCCGGTTGGCCTCGGCCGCGAGCCGGTCGGCGCCGGGCATGTTCTTGGTGCCGCGGCGAAGCAGCTCGGACAGCGCGCGGCGCGGCGACGTGCCGGCCATGACGTCCTGCCCGATCTGCTCGAGCGCCTCGCGCAGGTCCACCGGCGGGGCCAGCGGGTCCGGCCCGCCGGTGTACGCCGAGTATCGTAGCGAGTGGCCCTTAAAAGCTTCAGCCATAAACGGTTTGGCCCTCCCCGGACACCTTGTCGATCCGCTTGGCCAGGTACAGCGCCTCCAGCGCGAGTTCAAGTGCCGCGGCGCGCTCGCCTTCGGATTCGGCGCCCAGCTTTTTCGCGATCTTGTCGACGACCGGCAGCCCCGGCACCGCGGCCAGCACGTCCTTGGCCGACACCCGCTCGCCCGTCGTCACCGCCGAACCGGCCTCGACCGCGGCCACCAGCGAGCCGACGTCGATGCCGCCGAGGACTCGCGACGCGGTATCGGCGGTCGCGCGGCGCAACAGGTGTTCGAGCACCGCCTGTTCGCGGCCTTCCTCGCCGGACTCGAATTCCAGCTTGCCGCGCAGCACGTCGATCACCGTGCCCAGGTCGACCACGCGGGCCACGGGATCGGTCTCCCCCAGCACCGCTCCGCGGTGCCGGGCGGCGGCCGCGACGGTCTCGGCCGCCGCGATCGCGAATCGCGCAGACACCCCCGAACGCTGATCGACCGAACTCGACTCGCGCAGGTAGCGGGCGAAACGGGCCATCACCTGCACCAGATAGTCGGGGACCTGCGCGCTCAGGTGCGCCTCCTGGGTGATCACGCCCATCTCGGCCTCGAGCTCCAGCGGGTAATGCGTCCGGATCTCGGCGCCGAAGCGGTCCTTGAGCGGGGTGATGATGCGGCCCCGGTTGGTGTAGTCCTCGGGGTTCGCGCTGGCCACCACCAATACGTCCAGCGGCAGGCGCAGCGTGTAGCCGCGGACCTGGATGTCGCGCTCCTCCATGACGTTGAGCATCGACACCTGGATGCGCTCGGCGAGATCGGGCAGTTCGTTGACCGCCACGATGCCGCGGTGGGCCCGCGGGATCAGCCCGTAGGCGATGGTCTCCGGGTCACCGAGGCTGCGTCCCTCGGCCACCTTGATCGGGTCGATGTCACCGACCAGGTCGGCCACGCTGGTATCGGGCGTAGCGAGCTTCTCTGTATAGCGCTCGCTGCGGTGCTTCCAGGCCACCGGCAGGTCCTCGCCGAGCGTGGCGGCCCGCCGGATCGACTCGGGCGTGATCGGCGTGTAGGGATGCTCACCCAATTCGGCCCCGCCGATCACCGGCGTCCACTCGTCGAGCAGCCCGGCCAGGGCCCGCAACAACCGGGTTTTGCCCTGGCCGCGTTCGCCCAGCAGGACGAAGTCGTGGCCGGCGATCAGCGCCCGCTCCACCTGCGGCAAGACGGTGTCGTCGAAACCCAGGATGCCTGGCCAGACCTCATCGCCCTCGGCCAATGCGGTCAGCAGATTCTCTCGGATTTCCTGCTTGACTCCGCGTTCACGATGGCCGGTTGCACGCAGTTCGCCGACCGTGCGGGGCAGGTTACTCGGTGATGCCACCTCTCCAAGTTACGCGTTGGCCACCCGCATCACAGCGCGAGTTCAGTGCGCGAAGTGACGCGCGCCGGTGAGGTACACGGTGACGCCGACCTTGGCGGCGGCCTCGGTCACCTCGTCGTCGCGCACCGATCCCCCCGGATGCACTATCGCCCTGACCCCAGCGGCGGCCAGCGTCTCGAGCCCGTCGGGGAACGGAAAGAAAGCGTCGGATGCCGCGACCGCACCGCGGACCCGATCGCCGCCGCGGGCGACGGCTAGCCGGGCCGCGTCGACCCGATTCACTTGACCCATCCCGACGCCGATCGTGGCGCCGTCCGCCGCGATCACGATCGCGTTCGACTTGACCGCGCGGCAGGTGCGCCACGCAAAGACCAAGTCCGTCAACGTCTCCGGGTCGGCCGGTGAGCCGGTCGCCAGGCTCCAGTTCGCGGGATTGTCACCGTGTGCGTCCAGCTCGTCGCGCTGCTGCATCAGCAGCCCCCCGCTGACGGGTCGCAGCTCGGTCCCCCCGGTCAGCGGCTCGGAAGCCACCAGCACCCGGATGTTCTTCTTACGCGTCAGCACGTCGAGTGCGCCCGGCGCGTACGCGGGCGCGACGATCACCTCGGTGAAGATGGTGCTCACGTATTCCGCCATCTCGACGCTGACTTCGGAGTTCGACGCAATAACTCCCCCGAACGCGCTCAGCGGATCACACTCATGCGCCTTGCGATGCGCATCCGCGACCGACACCGACGAGATCGCGATCCCACATGGGTTGGCGTGCTTGATGATTGCCACACACGTCTGTTCGTGGTCGAAGGCCGCCCGCCACGCCGCGTCGGCGTCGGTGAAGTTGTTGTAGGACATCTCTTTTCCGTGCAGCTGCTCCGCCTGCGCCAGACCCGGCCAAGCGCCGGGGTCGCTGTAGAGCGCCGCCTGTTGGTGGGGGTTCTCGCCGTAGCGCAGCATCGCCGAACGGCGCCAGCCGCGAGCGAACCACTCGGGAAACGCCGTCGGCGGATGTTCGGGCGCCAGCGTCGACTCCATCCAGCTCGCGACGGCGATGTCGTACTCCGCGGTGTGCTGAAACGCCAGCGACGCCAGCTTTTTGCGCTCGGAGAGGCTGAATCCTCCGTTGCGCACCGCGGCGAGCACTCCGTCATACCCGAGCGGGTCGGTGACAACGGCCACGCTGGGATGGTTTTTCGCGGCTGCTCGGACCATCGAGGGCCCGCCGATGTCGATCTGTTCGATGCATTCATCGATGCCGGCACCGGAGTCGACGGTCTGGCTGAACGGATACAGGTTGACGACCACCAGTTCGAAGGCTGCGATGCCGAGCTGCTCGAGCGCCGCGGCGTGTTCGGGTTTGCGTAGGTCGGCCAGCAGGCCGGCGTGCACCCGCGGGTGCAGCGTCTTGACCCGGCCGTCGAGCACCTCGGGGAAGCCGGTCAGTTCCTCGACGGGCGTCACCGGGATCCCTTCGCCGGCAATGGTTTTGGCCGTTGATCCGGTCGAGACGATTTCGACGCCGGCCGCGCTCAGCCCCCGGGCCAGCTCGACCAACCCGGTCTTGTCGTAGACGCTGATCAGCGCGCGGCGAATCGGCCTTCTTGAGTCGTCGGTACTCATGTTGTGCTCATCCCAGGGTCGCCTTTCGTCCGATCCAGGTCACGCCGCGGGTTGCGATCGCGGCCACCACGTCGACCAGCAGCTGCCGTTCGGTGACCTTGATGCGTTCGTGCAGTGTCTCTTCGGTGTCGCCGTCCAACACCGGAACGGATTGCTGCGCCAATATCGGCCCGGTGTCGGTGCCGGCGTCCACCAGGTGCACCGTACAGCCTGTGACGCGCACGCCATAGGCCAGCGCTTCGGGCACCGCGTGCGCCCCGGGAAACGCCGGCAGCAGCGCCGGATGGGTATTGAGGATGCGTCCGAGATACCGCGAAAGAAACTGTGGTCCAAGTAGTTTCATGAATCCGGCGGACACGATCAGATCCGGCGCGTGCGCGGCGGCGGACTCGGTGATGGCGGCATCCCAGGCGTCGCGGTCCGGGTGATCGCCGAGCCGGACGGTGAAGGTCGGCACGGACGCCGCCTGCGCGATCTCCAGGGCCAGGCAGTCGCGATCGGCGCCGACGGCGACCACCCGAGCCGGATAGTCGCCGACCGCGGCGGCGAGTAGCGAGTTCAGTAGCGAACCGGTCCCCGATGCGAGCACCACGACCCGAGCCGGTGCGCTCGGGGGCACGTGGAGCGGTTGCTGCACATCGGCGAGCCTACTGGGTCAGTCCTTGGGATCGGGCTCGGCTTCGCCGGGCGCGGACGGGGGCGGCTCCTCGACGTCCGGCTCCCTGTCGGCGGGCCCGTCGGCGTCCGGCTCCGCGAGGTCCGGCTCGTCGACGTCCGGCTCCGCGACTTCCGCCTCATCGACGTCCGACTCGTCGAAAACCTCGGCGAAGTCCGCGGGTTCATCGGCCGCGGGGGCGGGTTCGGCTCGCCTGGGTCGCCTGGGCCGGCGCCGGATCCCCCCGGCCATCACCACCGTGACCCCGCCAACGACCGCGAACCAGAAAAACACACCGACTACCAGGGCGCCCTGGTCCACGCCGACATCGCCGAAGTTGCCCAACCGACCGCTCGCGCCGTAGGCGACCAAGGACATTGCCAGCGCCCCGGCGACCGACGCGACCAGGAGCTTGGCCATCGCCGGGACCGGTGGGAGCGGACGCCGCGCGCATTGCTGCCCGACAGCCACTCCCGACGCCGCGCCGACGATGAGCAGTGCCACCCACACCGGGCCGAGGGGCGGCGTGGGCGCGGCGGCCAGCACCGGCAGTGCGGGGATGTCGCCGCCGAACACGGTGAAGGAACTGAACGTGGCGAAGCCCAGATGGGCGCTGGACCCGACCGCGACCGCGGCGGTGCCGACGATGACGTTGGGCGCGTACAGCACCGACAGCACCGTGAGGCTGAACTGGCCGAATATCGAGTCGGTGATCCCGTAGAGCTCTTGCATCGTCGCCCAGTGCACGACCAGCGACCCGGCCGTCACCAAGCCGGAGAGGCCGACCAACGCCAGCACGCCCGCCGCCGCGGCCCGCGCCGAATCCGCCAACCAATTGGGCAGCGGCGAAGCGCCCAGCGCCCGCCGGCCCACCCGGGACGACACACCGATCGCGGCACCGATGGCATGCACCACCAGCACACTGGCGAAAGCGCGCAGGGCGCTTGGTGTCTGCAACTCGGTGATCACCGACGACGCGTCGTGGATCACCGCCAGCGCGATCGCCGCCATCAGCAACGGCCCGCCCAGTGCCGACGCGAACACCCAGCGGACGACGAGCCACGACGAGGACGGGGCGGTGGCCCGCGCCGTGCTGCGCGCGGTGGCCCACACCATCAACATGACGGGGAGCAGCGGCATGACGCCCAGTTCGCGGCCGCCGATGGAGATCGGCACCTGGTGCACACCGAGCCACATGCTGGCGATGGCGCCCAGCGCTCCGGTCATGTCGCTGTTGGCGATCAGCAACTGCAGCAGCGTGACGGCGGCGATGATGCCCAACGCCACCACGGCGGGGCCGAACGCGACCCTGACGAGGTCACGCGCTTGACGAGCGCCCGCCGCCCGGTTGTCCGCGCTTTCTGACACTCTTTTCACTCTTGGCGAACGTGCCCGACTAGGCGCGTAGGCGCGCGGTTAGCTCGGCGCCGGACCAGCCGGTGATGAAGGCGACTGCTCCTGTCCCTGGCCCGAAGGCTGCTGGTCGCCGGCTTGGTGCGGCGCGCCCGACGGCGGCGGGCTGAAGCTGGGGAAGCCGGTCGGTGGCGTGGACGACCCCTGCGGCTGGGCGCCGAATCCGCCGCTCGGCGGGTTGGTCGGGACCGCGCTCTGGGTTGGGGCCTGACTCGGCTGATAACCGCCGTACTGCGACCCATACGGGGAAGCCTGCGGGTTGTGCGACTGCGGCGCAACGTGCTGCTGGGCGCCCGGCTGACCGTAATACCCGCCGGGCTGCTGACCGCCGTACCCGTATTGCCCGTACTGGCCGTACTGCGCGTAGGGGTCGTATTTGGGCCGCGGGGCCGGCGGGGTGATAACACCCGCATCCAAAAGGATGACCACAACGGCCGCGATCGCTTGGAACACGCTGCATGCCACCAGGGGCCACATCGCCCAGCCGATCGCGAATCCGGCCGGCGTGTTGATCGTCTCGGCGATCGCGAGTAGTGCGCCCAGTGAAGCGATTACGCCGACGACGCCCGCGTAGCTCTTTGCCTTGGGCAGCAGACCCAGCCCGGCGAGCAACGCGGCCAGCACGGCGACGAGGACCGCGGTGCCCGCGTCACCGGCGCGTCCGCCGGCGCCCGGCCCGAGGTCGGCGCCGAGCGTGAAGGTCGGCCCGAAGTTCAGCAGGTACACCCCCAGGCCGAGGACCACCACCGCGATGTTCAGGTAAAGCGGAAGGTTGCTTTCACCGCTTTCGTCCTTGGCGAACGACGGTGTGGCGCCTGGGTAGGAGCCGCCGGGTTGCGCTGGTGGATATCCGGGACTACCGGGCGAGTAGGTCATGGCTCCTCCTGTTGCTTCCAGTGTCTTTGCCTCAGCGGCGCCACGCCACCGTTGCAGTGCGACGCTGTGCTCGCGCGCGCGCCATAGTTGCCGGGACTTGCTGCGCTTGCGGTGCGACGCGATCGATCAACCACGCTAGCGCACATTCCGGGACCGGTGCCGGTGCCACCGGCCTGTCGGCGCGAGCAGCGCCGATTCACCGCCGCTTGCCCACCATAGGTAGAACACGTTCTAATTCTGTGCATGGATTACGGCCTTGTGCTTTTCACCAGCGACCGTGGCATCACTCCGGCGGCGGCCGCCAAGCTTGCCGACGACCACGGCTTTCAGACGTTCTACGTGCCAGAACACACCCATATCCCGATCAAACGCGAGGCGGCTCACCCGACGACGGGTGACGCGTCGCTGCCGGACGATCGGTACATGCGCACACTAGACCCATGGGTCAGCTTGGGCGCTGCGTGCGCGGTCACCTCGCGGGTGCGGCTGTCCACGGCGGTGGCGCTGCCCGTCGAACACGACCCGATCACGCTGGCGAAAAGCATCGCCACCCTCGACCATCTGTCCGGTGGCCGGGTTAGCCTCGGCGTCGGTTTCGGCTGGAACACCGACGAACTCGCCGACCACAACGTGCCCCCCGGGCGCCGCCGCACCATGCTGCGCGAATACATCGAAGCGATGCGCGCGCTGTGGACGGAAGAGGAAGCCGCGTACGACGGCGAGTTCGTCAAGTTCGGTCCCAGCTGGGCCTGGCCCAAGCCGGTGCAGTCCCACATTCCGGTGCTGGTGGGCGCCGCGGGCACCGAGAAGAACTTCAAGTGGATCGCTCGCAGCGCCGACGGATGGATCACAACCCCGCGCGACTTCGACATCGACGAGCCGGTGAAGCTTTTGCAGGACACCTGGGCGGCCGCCGGTCGCGACGGCGCCCCGCAGATCGTCGCGCTGGACTTCAAGCCGGTGCCCGAGAAGCTGGCCCGCTGGGCCGAGCTCGGGGTGACCGAGGTGCTGTTCGGCCTTCCGGACCGTCCCGACGACGAAATCGCCGCCTACGTCGAGCGATTGGCCGGCAAGCTCGCCGCCCTCGTCTGAAAACCGCGAGATATAAACCACTGCGACCGTCTACGGCGTGTCGTGTGCGTGGTTTATGTGTCGCGCTGCGCGGAAGCCCTCAGCTCAGCGTGCAGCGGTTGCCGTAGTCGAACGAGCGCACCCGAACCGGACTCCCCAACGGGTCGCCGTCGGTCAGCAGTGCGATCAATTCGGCGTCCTCGGTGGTCGACAGGAATCGGCTGCCGTCGGCGTCCAGCCGGCCGACGATGATTCCGGTCAGCCGACCGGAATCGCGCCGAACGGTGTAGGTCTCGATGGTGGCGGCTCCGTCGGCCGCCTCGGTCACCGCCCGCGTGGGCGAGCTGCCGATCTGCGCCTGCAGCGCGGCGCTGCGATCCGGCTTCCATTCCGTCGGCGTGGTGGAGTAAACGCCGACCGAGTACTTGCTCAAGATGCCGCCGTTGGCGCCGACGAGGCCGAATTGCCCAGGCGCACTTCGCATTCGGGCTACCGTCTCGGCGACCCCGTGCATCGAGTAGTTGTTGCCGGCACCACCGAAGAAGGGCAGCCCACCGGTCAGGGTCAGTCCGCGTGGATCGTCGGGCGCGATGCCCATGCCGTCGCAGATGTTGAAGACCGGCACCGGAAAGCAGCTGTACAGGTCGAAGGTGGCAACGTCGTCGAGACCGATGCCGGCCACGTCCAGCGCCTCACGCACCGCCATGACGGCCGACGGCGCATGCCCGAGGTCCGGGCGTTCCAGCAGCGGCTGTTCCTCCAGGTCGGCGTGGCCGTGCAGGTACACCCAGTTGTCTTCCCGCACTCCCAGCCGCCGCGCGGACTCGACCGACATCACCAGTGCGGCCGCGCCCTGGTTGACCTGATCGCGAGCGACCAGCAACCGCGGGTAGGGATCCGAGATCATCCGGTTGCTCTCGGTCACGGTGATGAGCTCGTCGACGGTGCGTTCCACCGGCGCGGCGGCAAACGGATTGCCCGCGGCGACCTTGGTGAACGGCGCGAACAGCTCGCCCATCCGACGCAGGTATTCCGTTGGGCCCAACCCGGTTTCGGCACGACGGGCATTCTCCAGCAACGCATACTGCGTCGGCGCGTCGACCAGGCCGTGGATCACCGTGTAGCGCGTGACGAGTCGCTCCAGGCCGTAGCCCCGGTCTTCGAGTGAGCCGTCGACGGTCTCGGAGAAGTCCGGGCGGTTGTCTGCCCCGGCGAAATAGCGCGTGGTCGACGTGGCATCGGAGCCGAAAATCAGCGCGACGTCGGCGCGACCGGCGGCGATCTCGCCGGCCAGCTCGGTGATCAGGTGCTGCGGGCCCTGACCGCCGACGACCTCGAGGATGGCCCGGGCGGGGTCCGCGCCGATCCGGTTGGCCACCGAGCGCGGATAGTTGTTCGACTTGCCCAGCAGCGGTTGGGCCGGCCCGGAGATCTCGAATTGCCTTACGCCGGCGACGGTGTCGATCGTCGCCGCGACCTTGGCGACGTCGGCGCCGCAGTCGTCCAGTGCGGCGCGCGCCGCCGCGGCGGCCAATTCCACGCCCGACATCGCGCGGTAGTAGGCGTCGTCGATGCGTTCCGCCGACTGCCCGACCCCGACGACGACGGGTGTACGCGGATCCAGTGTCACGTGCGAAACCTGTCGCTACAGGCTCTGCAGAATCTCCCGGGCCAGCGCCGCCGTCTCCGAGGGGGTCTTGCCGACCTTGACCCCGGCCGCCTCCAGGGCTTCCTTCTTGGCGGCCGCGGTGCCCGACGAGCCGGACACGATCGCGCCCGCGTGGCCCATTGTCTTGCCTTCTGGCGCAGTGAATCCCGCGACGTAGCCGACGACCGGCTTGGATACGTGCGCCTTGATGTAGTCGGCCGCGCGCTCCTCGGCGTCGCCGCCGATCTCGCCGATCATCACGATCACCTTGGTGTCGGGATCCTTCTCGAACGCCTCGATGGCGTCGATGTGGGTGGTGCCGATGACCGGGTCACCGCCGATCCCGATGGATGTGGAGAAGCCGAAATCGCGTAGCTCGTACATCATTTGGTAGGTCAGCGTGCCGGACTTGGATACCAGCCCGACGGGGCCCGGCCCGGTGATGTTGGCCGGGGTAATGCCCACCAGCGCCTGGCCCGGGGTGATGATGCCGGGGCAGTTCGGGCCGATGATGCGGGTCTTGCCACCCTTGTGCAGGTTGTAAGCCCACGCATATGCGCTGTCCTGCACCGGGATTCCCTCGGTGATGACCACCAGCAGCGGGATCTCGGCGTCGATGGCCTCGATGATGGCGTCCTTGGCGTACACGGGTGGGACGAAGACGATCGAGACGTCGGCGCCGGTCTTCTCGATGGCCTCGACGACGCTGCCGAACACCGGCAGCTCGACGGGCTTGTCGTTGACGTCCTTGTGCGCGACCGTCGTGCCGGCCTTGCGGGCGTTGACTCCGCCGACGATGTGCGTGCCGGCCTTGAGCATGCGCGCGGTGTGCTTGGTCGCCTCGGCGCCGGTGATGCCCTGGACGACGACCTTGTTTTCGGCGGTCAGAAATATAGCCATTGGGTCATGCTTCCTTTCAGGCGCTCGCCAGCTCGGCGGCCTTGTCGGCGGCCTCGTCCATCGTCGGCACCAGCGTCACGAGCGGGTGGTTGGCCTCGGCGAGGATGCGCCGGCCTTCGTCGACGTTGTTGCCGTCCAACCGCACCACCAGGGGCTTGTTGGCCTCGTCGCCCAGGATTTCCAGGGCCTTCACGATCCCGGTCGCCACGGCGTCGCAGGCCGTGATGCCGCCGAACACGTTGACGAACACGCTCTTGACCTGCTTGTCGCCCAGCACCACGTCCAGGCCCGCTGCCATCACCTCGGCCGACGCGCCGCCGCCGATGTCCAGGAAGTTGGCCGGCTTGACACCGCCGTGCTTTTCCCCGGCATAGGCGACGACGTCGAGGGTCGACATCACCAAGCCCGCGCCGTTGCCGATGATGCCGACCTCGCCGTCGAGCTTGACGTAGTTGAGGTCGTGCTCCTTGGCCTTGAGCTCCAGCGGGTCGGTGGCGTCGCGGTCCTCGAACTCGACGTGGCCGGGCTGTCGGAAGTCGGCGTTGGCGTCCAGCGTGACCTTGCCGTCCAGCGCCAGAATCCGGTCGTCGGGGGTGCGCACCAACGGGTTCACCTCGACCAGCGTGGCGTCCTCACCGACGAAGAGGTCCCACAGCTTGGAGATGGTGACCGCGGCGGCGTCGAGCACCTCGGCCGGTAGGTGGCCCTGCTCGGCGATGGAACGCGCGGTGGCCAGGTCCACGCCCTTGACGGCGTCGACCGAGACCTTGGCCAGCCGGTCGGGCTTGGTGGCGGCGACTTCTTCGATCTCCATGCCGCCCTCGACCGAGCACATCGCCAGATAGGTGCGGTTGGCGCGGTCGAGCAAGAAGGAGATGTAGTACTCCTCGGCGATGTCGCTGGCCTCGGCGACCAACAGCTTCTTGACGACGTGCCCCTTGATGTCCAGGCCGAGGATGTTCTTGGCGTGTTCGTAGGCGTCTTGGGGTGTCGCGGCGTACTTGACGCCACCGGCCTTGCCCCGGCCGCCGATCTTGACCTGCGCTTTGACCATCACCGGCGCGCCGATCTCCTCGGCGATAGCCTGAGCGCCCTCGGCGGTGTCGGTCACCCGGCCGGGCGTACTCGGTACGTTGTGCTTGGCGAATAATTCTTTGGCTTGATACTCGAAAAGGTCCATGGGCTCACTGTCTTCGCTCGGCTTACTGCAAGTCCTGTACGTAGGCGGCGCCGCATCCGGCAACACGCACGGACGAACTGTATCCACCCGTCGAACGGTTGCCATCGCCGCATCCCACCGATGTGGCACAGCTCACGAGACAGCGCGAAGCCCGAAACGTGATGCGGATCACAATATCCGGCCGGAATTTAGTCCGAGGTTGCCAGCCCCGTCCGTAAACCGATACCTTCCTTAGGTCCAGATAACGTTATGGTCACGATACGAGGACATTCCAGCTTGTCCCAGCACCGTTTGACTCGTTCTGCTGCCGAAACATCCGGCGTTGTGAGAGTGAGTCGTGCAGCGGGAGCCCATTGGACAGAGCCGCACGGCAACGAAGTCACCGAGATCCTTCCGCTCGACGGGTTCGACTTCGACAACCTCGAATTCGCCGACGATTGCGGCGAACTGCACGACCTCGACTTCAGCAACGACTCGACGTTCGACAACGAAGCCCAGGTTCTGCTGGCCCCCGAGCTGGACGACCTGCACGACGTGGACGACCTGGCCCCGCTCCTGCTTGCCGCTCCCGCGGCGGTGCCGGTCCCGGTGCGATTCCAGCCCGACACCGACGTGCATCGCCCCTATCAATCGGACATCACCGACGTCATCTCCGTGGTGCGCCGGGGTGGCCAGCACCGCAAAGAGCCGACGAGCGCGGCCAAGGGACGGCTGCTGATCTCGGCGATGGCCGCCGGCGCGGCGGCCGCGGCGGCCCATACCGCGACCAGCCATGCCGAAGTCCCCAAGACCGACGCCGTGCTGACCGCCAACGCGTCGGCGCTCACCGGCGGGTCGAGCAGCAACGCCACCCGCGGCGCCCAGGTGATCGCGGTCCAGCCGGCGGCGAACACCGTCGTGCACAACGCGGAACTGGCCCACGGTGTCGCGTACGCCAACGATCGCGCCCAGCGCGAGGCCCGACTGCAGCAGCCGCTCTACGTCATGCCCACGCACGGGATATTCACGTCGAACTTCGGCTACCGCTGGGGGGTCCTGCACGCCGGCATCGACCTAGCCAATTCGATTGGCACACCGATCTATGCGGTGTCCGACGGCGTGGTGATCGAGGCCGGGCCGGCTGCCGGCTATGGGGCGCTGGTCAAGGTGCGCCATGCCGACGGCACCGTCACGCTCTACGGCCACGTCAACACGACGACCGTCAGCGCCGGCGAGCGCGTGATGGCCGGTGACCAGATCGCCACCATGGGCAATCGTGGCAATTCCACCGGGCCACACCTGCATTTCGAGGTGCTGCAGGGCGGCAGCGAAAGGATCGACCCGGTGCCGTGGCTGGCCAAGCGCGGCATCAACGTCGGCAACTACGCTGGATGAGGTGACCGCGCCGAACGACCCGCCTCCCGCCGCGCACCTGTCCGAACCACCGGAGCCACCCTCCGAATCACGCACCCGGATCATCCGGCGTGCGCCCACGGGACCAATACCGACGGTCCAGGAGTCACCGACCACCCAGATTCCGCCGCAACCACCGCCTTACCGGGGTTCCGCCGCCTCCCGGCGCGGAGCAATCGGCCCGATGGCCGGCGAGCCCAGCAGCCGGACGGCGGTCGCGGGCTGCGCCGTCGCCATCGTCAGCGGGTGGGCCACGTCGGTGGTGGCCACCGATTTGATCGCCGGCTGGTGGAAGACCGACCGGTTGTTCTGCATCGCGGTCGCGTTTCTCGCCCTGGTGTTCGCATCGACGACCATTGCCGGCGTGATCGTGCTCCTGCAGCGCCGGTCCTTGGGGCGCTATCTCATCGTGGCCGGCGCGGTGGTCGCGGTGCTGACCTACGGCGGCGTGTTCATCGCGGGCGCGCGGGTCGCGTGGATCGTGCACGCTCTCCCCCTGTTGCCGATCGCCAGCGCGGTTCTGGTGATGCATCCGCGGACCAAGCGCTGGCTTGAGGACTAACGTCCTTCGCCGAACGTGTACTCACTGCGAGAAATCCGGCGTTTTTTCGCGCTCAGTGCACGCTCGGCGCGCTCAGAGTTTGCTGACCGGCGCGTGGTTGTGCATCAGCTTCACCCGTCCTGAGCTGCCGAAATCGATCAACGACATGGCGGATTCGCCGACGCCGGAGACCTCCTCGACCCGGCCCAGCCCGTACTTGTCATGCGTCACGCGGTCACCGGGCTGCAGCACCAGCAGCGGGCGTTTGCCCGCCCCCGAGCGAGTCGGCGCCGCGCGGGGAGTACCGAACCGGCCGGCCCCGCTGACCGGAGCGCTGAACGACGGCGTAGGCGCGCTGCGGCGCCAGTCGATGAGCTCCTGCGGGATCTCGCGCAGGAACCGGGACTCCGGATTGAGCATGGGCTGTCCCCAGGAGGACCGGACGATGGCCCGGCTCAGGTACAGCCGCTGGCGGGCCCGGGTGATACCGACGTACGCCAGCCTCCGCTCCTCGCAGAGCTCGGTGGGATCGTCGAGCGACCGCATGTGCGGGAACATCCCGTCCTCCCAGCCGGTGACGAACACCACCGGGAACTCCAGACCCTTGGCGGTATGCAGCGTCATCATCGTCACCATGCCAGCGCCCTCTTCGGGGATCTCGTCGCTGTCGGAGACCAGCGACACCCTCTCCAGGAACGCCGCCAGCACACCGGTGTCCGGCACGTCTTCGTCCTCGGGGGTTTGTAAAGACTCGTCGAGCGCGGCGGCGTTGGCCTGGTCGATGCTGAATTCATGTGCGACGCTTACCAATTCGTTCAGGTTGTCCAGCCGGGCCAGTTCCTGCGGGTCACTCGAGGATTCCAGCTCCCTGCGGTATCCGGTGCGTTCCAGCACCGACTCGACCAGATCGCCGAGGTCGTCGTCGAGGCGGCCCCGCAAGTCGTCCAGCATCTCGACGAACCCCGAGATCGCCTTCTCGGCGCGGGTATTGAGCATCGGCACCTTGCCCTCGGCCGCGGCGACGAGCGCATCGGCGAAGCTGGCGCCGGTGTTCTCGGCGTACACGGCCACGCACGCCTCGGCGCGATCACCGATGCCCCGGCGCGGGGTGTTGAGGATGCGCCGCATGCTGACCGCATCGCCGGGATTGTCCAACACCCGCAGGTAGGCCACGATGTCGCGGATCTCCTTGCGCTCGTAAAAGCGCACTCCCCCAACGACTTTGTATGGAATCCCGGCGCGGATGAACACCTCTTCCAGTGACCGCGACGAGTTGTTGGTGCGGTAGAAGACGGCGACGTCGTTGTAGGTGATCTCGCCGCGCTCGGCGAGCGCGTCGATTTCTTCGGCAACGAACCTGGCCTCGTCGTGCTCGTTGTCGGCGACATAGCCGACGATCAGCTCGCCTTCCCCCGCGTCCGTCCACAGCCGCTTCTCCCGGCGCCCGGAGTTGCGGGCGATCACCGAGTTGGCCGCCGACAGAATGTTCTGCGTGGAGCGGTAATTCTGTTCCAGCAGAATGGTTTTCGCGTCGGGGTAGTCGCGTTCGAAGTCCTCGATGTTGCGGATGGTGGCGCCGCGGAACGCGTAGATCGACTGATCGGCGTCGCCGACCACGCAAAGTTCCGCCGGTGGCACGTCATCAGGCGAATCCGGCGGGCCGCCGCGACCGACCAGCTCCCGAACGAGCACGTACTGCGCATGGTTGGTGTCCTGGTATTCGTCGACCAGCACATGGCGGAATCGCCGCCGGTAGTACTGCGCGATCGCCGGGAAGGTCTGCAGGACCGCCACCGTCTCCCCGATCAGGTCGTCGAAGTCCAGCGCGTTCGCCGTGCGCAGGCGGCGCTGGTACTCGGCGTAGACGGATGCGACCGTGCGGGCCAGGTCATCGGATTCGTCCGACAGGTTGGCCAGCGCCTGATCGGGGTCGATCAATTCGTTCTTCAGGTTGGAGATCGCATTGGCCAGCAGCCGCGGCGAATACCGCTTGATGTCGAGGCCCATGTCGCGGCCGATCATCTGCAGCAGGCGCCGGGAATCGTCGGCGTCGTAGATCGAGAAGTTGGAGTTGAGGCCTTTGATCAGGGACGCCTGATTGCGCAGGATGCGCACGCACGTCGAGTGAAACGTCGATACCCACATCGCGCGCGCCCGGTTGCCGACCAACCGCACCACGCGCTCCCGCATCTCGGCGGCCGCCTTGTTGGTGAACGTGATGGCCAGGACCTGACCCACCCCGACGCCGCGCGCCGCGATCAGGTACGCGATGCGCCGCGTCAATACCGCAGTCTTGCCCGAACCCGCACCGGCCACGATCAGCAGCGGCGCACCCTGGTGGACCACCGCTTGGCGCTGTTGTGGGTTGAGGTCGTCGAGCAGACGGTCCGCTTCGGGGGCGGGCTTGGTATCGGTCGCGTGCACACTCATGTCTGTCCAAACTTACCGCCGACCGCCGACGTGAACGGTCCGGTCCGGCCCGTCCGAGCGATCTTTTTCGCCGGGCCGCAACCGGGCGCGTCCCGGGGGGTCCAATCCCGCGTCTCGGGGGTTTGCGGAGGGCATTTACATGGGTTTTTGCAACGGGTCCGCCCCTAATTGGCTAGACTCGGTCTCGTGCTCAACGCGCGTCGTCGATTTTTCTATGGGTACCCGCTAGCGGTGCCCGTGGTCTAGCTGCCGTCGCAGAGCCCCGTGGTCCGCTTCCGGATTCGGGGCTCGTCTCTTTTGTGAGGCCTGATACCGGATGAGACCAGAACCCCCACATCACGAGAAGGCGGAGTTTGCAGAGATGAACATGCTGGAAGCGGAAGAACTCGACAACATCGACGAGTTGCGCGAAGAGATCGACCGGTTAGACGCCGAGATCCTCGCTGCGGTGAAGCGTCGTGCCGAAGTGTCGCAGGCGATCGGCAAGGTCCGGATGGCGTCCGGCGGAACCCGGCTGGTGCACAGCCGCGAGATGAAGGTCATCGAGCGCTACAGCGAGCTCGGTCCCGACGGCAAGGATCTGGCAATGCTGTTGCTGCGACTGGGTAGGGGCCGGCTCGGCCACTAGCGGCGGACGCGGGCACCTGGCTGGTCCCCCAACGCCGCATTAGGGTCGAGCCATGACCTCCCTGCGAACGATCCCCGACATCACCGCCACCCCGGCGTGGGAAGCCCTGCGCAGGCATCACGACCAAATCGGACAGACCCACCTTCGCCAGTTCTTCGCCGAAGATCCCGATCGCGGCCGCGACCTCACCGTCGCGGTGGGCGACCTCTACATCGACTACAGCAAGCACCGCATCACCCGGGAAACGCTGCGGCTGCTGCTCGATCTGGCCCGCGCGGCGGGCCTCGAGGAGCATCGCGACCAGATGTTTTCCGGCGCACACATCAACACCTCGGAGGATCGCGCGGTGTTGCACACCGCGCTGCGGCTGCCCCGCGACGCCGAGCTGGTGGTGGACGGCCAAAACGTGGTCGAGGACGTGCACTCCGTGCTGGATGCGATGGGCGACTTCACCGATCGGCTGCGCAGCGGCGAATGGACCGGGGCGACTGGGAAACGGATCAAGACGGTCGTCAACATCGGCATCGGTGGCTCGGACCTGGGACCGGTGATGGTGTATCAGGCGTTGCGTCACTACGTGGACGCCGGTATTTCGGCGCGCTTTGTGTCCAACGTCGACCCCGCGGACCTGATCGCGAAATTGGCCGATCTAGACCCTGCCACAACACTTTTCATCGTCGCGTCCAAGACGTTCTCCACCCTGGAGACGCTGACCAATGCGACCGCAGCGCGCCGCTGGCTGACCAGCGCCCTCGGCGACGCCGCGGTGTCAAAACATTTCGTGGCCGTCTCCACCAACAAGCGCTTGGTCGACGACTTCGGCATCAACACCGACAACATGTTCGGGTTCTGGGACTGGGTCGGTGGCCGCTATTCGGTCGATTCGGCGATCGGCCTGTCGCTGATGGCCACCATCGGCCGGCAAGGTTTCGCTGATTTTCTGTCCGGATTCCACATCGTGGACCGGCATTTCAAGACCGCCCCGCTGGAGTCCAACGCTCCGGCGCTGCTCGGCCTCATCGGTTTGTGGTACTCCAACTTCATGGGCGCGCAATCGCGTGCCGTGCTGCCGTATTCCAACGACCTGGCGCGTTTCGCGGCCTATCTGCAACAGCTCACCATGGAATCCAACGGCAAGTCGACCCGCGCCGACGGCACGCCGGTCACCACCGACACCGGCGAAATATATTGGGGCGAACCGGGAACCAACGGCCAGCATGCCTTCTATCAACTGTTGCACCAGGGCACCCGATTGGTGCCGGCCGACTTCATCGGCTTCAGCCAGCCGCTCGACGACCTCCCCACAGTCGAAGGCACCGGAAGCATGCACGACCTGTTGATGAGCAACTTCTTCGCCCAGACCCAGGTGCTGGCGTTCGGCAAGACCGCCGAAGAAATCGCCGCCGAAGGCACACCCGCCGACGTCGTGCCGCATAAGGTCATGCCCGGCAACCGGCCGTCGACTTCGATCCTGGCGGACCGGCTCGCGCCGTCGGTGCTGGGTCAGCTGATCGCACTCTATGAGCATCAGGTGTTCACCGAGGGCGTGGTCTGGGGAATCGACTCGTTCGACCAATGGGGCGTGGAGCTGGGCAAGACGCAGGCCAAGGCTCTGCTTCCGGTGCTCACCGGCGACGGTTCCCCTGAGCCGCAGTCGGACAGCTCGACCGATGCGCTCGTCCGCCGCTATCGCACCGAACGGGGCCGCACCAGCTGACGCGGACTAGGCGAATCGCTTGGTCAGCGGGGGCGGCAGCACCCGGATGAGTTGCACCAGCGGCGCCCAGGGCCACCGCGGCACGACGGCCCGGCCCGGCTCGCGCTCGATGGCGTCGACCAGTGCCCTGACGCCAGTTTCGTTGTCCACCATCAGCATTGTGCTCGCCGACTTGGCCGTCATCTCCGATTCGATGTAGCCGGGCTCGATCGCCGTGACCTTGATCGGTCCTTTGGCGTACTCGGCGCGCAGCGATTCGCCCAGCGAGGTCAGCCCGGCTTTGCTCGCACAGTAGGCGGCTTTGACGCCGGGCACGCCCTTGTTGCCCAGCACCGAGGAGATGAGCACCAGATGCCCCGATCCGCTCTTGGCGAACATCTCCAGCGCCGTTTCGATCTGCACCAGCGCGGCGACCAGGTTGGTCTCGATGGTCGCCTTGTTCGCCCACAGCTTGCCCGACCCGAGCTTGGCGCCCTTGCCGATGCCGGCGTTGACGATGATGCGGTCGATGCCGCCGAGTGCATCGCTGAGTTCGGCGAAAACCTTGGGCACCTGTTCGTGGTCGTTGACGTCCAGCGCGGCGACCGCGATCTTGATGCCCGGATACTGTTGGGCCAGTTCGTCTTTCAGCTCGTCGAGCCTGTCGGTGCGCCGGGCGCACAGGGCCAGGTCACGACCCTTGGCCGCGAAGGAACGCGCCATCCCGGCGCCCAGGCCGGAACTGGCGCCGGTGATGAGAATCTTCTGGCGAGTCACCCGCGCAGCATATCGAGTGTTCGCCCAGCGTCGAGTTGTTGGGCTCAAAAGCGGGTTTTTGGCACAACAAGTCGACGCTCGGCCAGAATTATTTGAGCAGCCGTGACAGGCGCCGGTCCGCCAGCACCTTGCCGCCGGTCTGGCAGGTCGGGCAGTACTGAAAGGACTTGTCCGCGAACGACACTTCGCGCACGGTGTCGCCGCATACCGGACACGGCAACCCGGTTCGCGCGTGCACCCGCAATCCGGACCGCTTCTCCCCCTTGAGGGTGGCCGCCCCCTGGCCGACGGACCGGGCGACCGCGTCGGTCAGGACCGACACCATCGCGTCGTGCAACGCGGTGAGCTGCTCGCTCGTGAGCTTTCCGGCGGTGGCGAACGGCGAGATCTTGGCGACATGCAGGATTTCGTCGCTGTAGGCGTTGCCGATGCCGGCGATCACCTTCTGATCGGTGATGACGGTTTTGATCCGGCCGGTGTTGCCGGCCAACACCCCGGCCAGGTCGTCGGCGCCCAGCTCCAGCGCGTCCGGGCCGAGCGCGGCGATCCCCGGCACCTGCCGCGGGTCCTCAACCAGCCACACGGCCAGTCGCTTCTGGGTCCCGGCCTCCGTGAGGTCGAAACCCGGCGCGCTACCCGGGTCGCCGAGGTGCACACGCAACGCGATCGGTCCTTTGCCCGGTCGCAGCGGCGCCGCGGCCAACTTGTCGGACCACCGCAGCCATCCCGCGCGCGACAGATGGGTGATCAAGAACAACTCGTCGACCTGCAGGCCAAGGTATTTGCCCCACCGCCCGGCCCCGGCAACGGTCCGGCCGTGCAGCGCGCTCGTCGGCGGGTCGAAGGTTTTCAGCACCGACAACGCAGCGACGTCGACGCGGCCGACCGTCAAACCGACGGCATGGCGGCGCAGATGGTCGGCGAGCGCTTCGACCTCGGGAAGTTCGGGCACGCGTCAAGTCTGCCAGCCGGAGGCCCGCAGCAAATAGGTGTCCATGATCCAGCCGTGCCGCGCGCGGGCCTCGGCCCGCAGCTCCGCGATGCGCGTCCCGACTTCACCGACGGTGCCGGCGACCAGCAGTTCGTCCCCGGTGCCGAGGTAGGCGCCCCACCAGATGGCGGTGTTCGGCGGGCATTGCAGAAACGAGCAGTCGGCGTCGAGCATCACCACCGCCGAGCCGGAGAAACCGTGTGCGCGCAGCTGCCTTCCGGTGGTGATCAGAACCGGTTCGCCGACCTCGTTGAGCGGGATGCGGTGCCGGGCCGTCAGCGCCTGCACCGCGGTGATTCCCGGAATGACGTCGAAGGTGAAGTCCATCTCGGCCGCGACCGCGCCGAGGATGCGCAGCGTGCTGTCATACAGCGACGGGTCCCCCCAGGCCAGGAAGGCCCCGACACCGTCGGGTCCCAGCTCGGTGCGAATGGCCGTGGCCCAGATCCGGGTGCGCGCCGCGTGCCATTCGGACACCGCGTCCCGGTAGTCGGTATCGGTCGACCGTTTCGGATCGGCAAGCTCGACGAAGCGGTAGCCCGGCTCGCGGATGAACCGCGTGCAGATCTGCCGCCGCAGCGCCACCAGGTCGCTTTTCGCTTCGCCCTTGTCCATCGCGAAGAACACCTGCGTGTCGTTGAGCGCCTCGATCGCCTGAATTGTCAGGTAGTCCGGGTTTCCGACGCCGATGCCGATCACGTGAAGATGCCGACCCACGAGGCCAGTCAACCGAATCGAAACCCGAAGGGCCTAGTCGAGACCGCGAGTACCCGGTACCATGGGTACCGTCTGAAAACCCAACGAAGGGATCAGCGCCATGACCACTGCGGTGAAGCCCACCGGGCCAAGTCGGGAAGAATTCTCGGACCGATTGCTGAAGGGCTCCGTCAAAAAGTCCTACGAGCCCGTCGTCGACATCGACTGGGATGCCCCGCTGGACCCGGACAAGTTCTATCTGCCGCCCCGGTTGGTGTCGCTGTACGGCACGCCGATGTGGGACGAGATGACCCGCGAACAACAAATCGAGTTGTCGCGCCAGGAATTGGTCAACACGTTGTCCGCCGGGATCTGGTTCGAGAACATGCTCAACCAGGCGCTGCTGCGCACCATCCTGCACGAGGACCCGACCAGCCGGTCCACGCACTACAAGCTGACCGAGCTGGGCGACGAGACCCGCCACATGGTCATGTTCGGCAAGGCCATCGAGCGCATCGGCGCCAGGCCGGTGCGCCCGCGATGGGTGCACCGGATCGTCATCAACGCTTTGCCGCTGGCATTCCAGCGCGGCTCGATGCTGTGGGTGGCCGCGCTGATCGGGGAGGAAATCTTCGACTCGCTGCAGCGGCAGATGATGGACGACCCGCAGCTGCAACCAATCATCCAGCGGCTCATGCGAATTCACGTCACCGAAGAAGCCCGGCATATTCAGTTCGCGCGCGACGGCGCACGCAAACGGGTCCAGGAGATGCCCCGGATCAACAAGTGGTTCATGGCCAACATCAATGGGCTCGGTGGCTACTTCTTCCGTTACCTGTTCAGCAACCCGGTCCCGTATGCGCGGGCGGGCCTGGATGCCAAACGGGCGCGCTCGACCGCGCGCAGCAGCCCGCACCGCTACGAAATGCAGGTCGCCGGGTTCGCTCCGCTCGCGGCGTTTTTGACCGAGGTCGGCCTGATGGGCCCGATCGCGCGCCGCGCCTGGCGGCGCACCAAGTTTCTGTGAGCCGAACGCGCGTCGTCGTCGTCGGCGCCGGAGTTCGCGGCCGGTGCGCCGCAACGGAACTGCTGGCGGCGGGAATCACCGACATCGTGCTGCTGGACTGCGCACCGGACGCACCGCATGACTGGCCGGCGGCCCTGGACGGCCTGCTGCTTTCCGGCCGCGAAGTCATCGGTTCGGTGTTCGACGACGACGCCCACACCTGGGAGTTGCGAACAACCTGCGGCGAGATCTTCCACGGTGGCATCGTCATCGCGGCCCACGAACCGGGATACGTCCCGTGGGTACCCGAGCTCGCCGGGCGCGACGAGTTCCGGGGAACGTCTTTCCATGTGGCGCAATGGGATTCCGGGTTCGATCCAGGCGGCAAGCGCATCGCGGTCATCGGCACCGACGCCACCGCGGGTCACCGCATCGGGGAGTTGATCGCAGCGGCGGCCTCGGTCACCGTTTTCGCGCACCCGCCGCGCCGGATTGTCGACGGGATGCCGTGGCCGACAACGCGAGTCAAGCGGTGGCTACGTCGCCGTGCCAGGCCCGCGCTGGTGAAATCGGCGGTCGGCGCCGTCACCCCGTCGGGCGTCCGGACCGTCGACGGTGCCGAACACCGCGCCGACGCCATCATCTACGGCACCGGTTTCGCGGTCCCCGACCGAAACACGATTACGGCGCTGGTCGGCGCCGGCGGGCTGACCATCCGGCAGGCGTGGCACGACGGCATGGAGCCGTTCCAGGGAGTCGCCATTCACGGCTTCCCGAACTACTTCTTCGTCGCCGGCCCCGATGCCGGCGCGCAGGCACGCTACGTCGCCGAGTGCGTACGGCTCATGAAGCACTCCGCGAGCACCCGCATCGAAGTGCTTCGCAGCAGCCAGCAGGTGTTCAACGAGCGAGTCCATCTCGCACCCGCGCCGTCTTTCCCGGTGATGTCGGCGTTCGACCTGTCATCGGGCGCCGGCGACGACGAGACCTACGACGGCGCGGCGACGCTGACGATCGCCGGCACCAGCCATCCGGTCCGCGTCCACCTGACCGGCCACCTGGACCCGATCGACGGCCATTACCACTGGCAGGGGACGGTTTTCAGTCTCCCCGCCCAATCCCTGCCGGTCGAGGCGCTCAAGGCGCGAAATGTGACGGTGACGGTGGGCGAGCGCAGCGCGGCCGCGCGCATCGTCGAACGGACACCGTGGGGCACTCACTCAGTCGCCGGGGTCGGCGCTCCGCCGTACCCGCAGTAGCTGCAAGCTTCGGGTTTACGAACTTTTACGCGTGGGTAAACCGCAGAGTCTGAACTGACCCAAACGGGGGGTTTGGCCGCCTCGATAGGCGGCTCCGCGGGGAAGTGTGCTGCGGCAGGCGGCGGGACAAAAGAGAATGTTTGGCGTGGTGGCAGGCGATGCTTCGCACGGGTGGGGTCGGGGGGCGGATCCCACTCGCGTGCACCTCGCTGCCTCGCCCTGGGCTGGGACGGATCACCCCACCACGCTGGGAACCCGATCGCGATCGGGACACACCCATTCGCACCTGACTTGCTCACAGATCGCAGTCAGTGAAAATAGACCCGGGCGCGGAAAGGGGTGGGGGCGGTGAGTGCGGAAGCTGAGTCTCCGAACTCGCTGACGGTTGCTGCGCGGGCGGAGAAATCGGTGGCCGTGCTGACCATCGAGGGAGTTCTCGACTCCGGCAACTCCGCGCCGCTGCGCGACAGCATCACGAAGGCCACGCTCGACAAGCCTTCCGCCGTCGTCGTCGACATCACCGCACTTCAGGTGCCCGAGGAATCGGCCCTGTCGGCCTTTATCGGTGCGCGCTGGCAGCTCGAGGCCCAGCCCGAGGTCCCTGTCGTGCTGGTGTGTGCTCATCGCGCGACCCGCGAGGCGGTCACCCGCAGCGGGGTCGCGTCCTTCATGCCGGTGTACTCGACCGAGAAGGCGGCGATGAAAGCGCTCGATCGGCTCACCCGTCTCCCGCTCCGACGCGCCGATGCCGAGCTACCCGCGAACCTGACCAGCCTGCGCGAATCGCGCCGGCTGGTCCGGGAATGGCTCACCGCGTGGTCGCAGTCCAAGCTCATCCCGGTCGCGTTGGTGGTTGTCAACGTGTTCATCGAAAACGTGCTTGAACACACCGGCAGCGTCCCGCTGATGCGGATCGAGACCGACGGAGCGACGGCAACAATCGCGGTGTCCGACGACAGCACCACGCCGGCCCTGCGGCTGCCGTCGCCGGACCAGGGAATCGACGTGTCGGGCCTGGCCATCGTCGACGCGTTGTCGCGCGCGTGGGGCAGCACGCCCACCTCCACCGGCAAGACGGTGTGGGCGGTCATTGGCCCCGAGAACCAGCTCTAGGCGGCCTCGTCGCGCCTTGTCCGCGGACCCGAGCGCGGGTAGAACTAGAACACGTTCTAGTGTCGTGTGACGGTCCTCTCATGGAAGGCGGATGACGTGCGGTTTACCTACGCGGAGGCGATGACGGACTTTAGGTACTACATCCCCCTGGCCAAGGCGGCCGAGGCGGCCGGCTACCACGCCATGACGATCGCCGACAGCATCGCGTACCCGTTCGAATCCGACTCGAAGTATCCCTACACACCCGACGGCAACCGTGAGTTCCTGGATGGCAAGGAGTTCATCGAGACCTTCGTCCTGACGTCGGCCTTGGGCGCGGTGACGTCGACCCTGCGGTTCAACTTCTTCGTCCTCAAGCTGCCGATCCGGCCACCGGCGCTGGTGGCCAAGCAAATCGGGTCGCTGGCCGCAATGACCGACAACCGGGTGGGCTTTGGCGTGGGCACCAGCCCGTGGCCCGAGGACTATGAGTTGCTGGGAGTCCCATTCGCCAAGCGCGGCAAGCGAATGGACGAGTGCATCGAGATCATTCAGGGCCTCACCACCGGTGAGTACTTCGAATTCCACGGCGAGTTTTACGACATCCCCAAGACCAAGATGACGCCGGCGCCCACCAAACCCATTCCGATCCTGATCGGCGGGCACGCCGACGCGGCGCTGCGGCGCGCGGCGCGCCTGGACGGCTGGATGCACGGCGGGGGCGACCCCGAGGAACTCGACCATCTATTGGCGAAGCTCAAGAAGTTCCGCGAAGAAGCGGGCCAGACCGGGCCGTTCGAGATTCACGTGATCTCGGTCGACGCCTACACCGCGGACGGCATCAAGCGACTCGAGGACAAGGGCGTCACCGACGTCATCGTCGGCTTCCGCATCCCCTACATCATGGGCAAGGACACCGAACCGCTGGACACCAAGATCCGCAACCTGGAAATGTTCGCCGAGAACGTGATCGCGAAAGTCTAGCCATCACAGCGGCGGTCGCGAGCGCGGCGAAGCCGGGCGAAGCGGGCCGCCGCCAAATGTCACAGGGGATCCCACGTCGGGGCTCGCTTCTCCATGTGCGCTTTGGCGGCCTCGAGCGGATTGTTGGTGAAACCGGACAGGATCTGGGTTCGATTCTCCAGCTCGATGGCGTGCCGCAAACTCGGCGCGTCCAGCGCCGCGTTGAGCCCAATCTTGGTCTGCCACACGCCATAAGCGTTGTTCGCGGCGATCGAGCGGGCCAGCTCCAGGGCCGCGGGCATCAGCGCGTCGGGCGCCACCACTTCGTGCACCAGTTTGATGCGATAGGCCTCGGCGGCGTCGATGATCCGGCCGGTGAGCATCAGCTCCCGCGCGACGCCGGCGCCGACGATTTTCGGCAGCAGGTAACTGGTGCCCATGTCCATCGACGAGAAGCCGGCCTTGATGAACACCGAACCGAATCGTGCCTGCTCGGAAGCGACCCGGATATCGCTGACCAATGTGAACGCCAGCCCACCCCCGACGGCCACGCCGTTCACCGCCGCGATCACCGGGACGTCGAGCTCGTATAGCCGCGTGAACAGATTGGCCAGGCGAACCTGGGAGTCGTAGTTGACCTTGAACGGGGGCGTCGACGGGCTCGCCGGCTTGGTCCACGCCTGGCCAGTGCCGCTCAGATCGGCGCCGGCGCAGAATCCGCGTCCGGCACCGGTGAGGATCAGGACCCGAAATTCGCCGCCGCTGACGACATCCAGGGCATGGTCCACGCCGTCGATCAGCGATCCGTCGATGGCGTTCAGCCGCTCAGGCCGGTTCAGGGTGATGCAGGCGATATTGTCCTCGAGCGTTTCCAGTTCTACTGCTGACATATCCAAACCGTATGCGACATGGTTATTTACCGGCGAGGCCTACCCTGGTTTCGCCGTCGCACAGAAGGAGCAGCCATGGCACGAACAGAAGGCGACACGTGGGACTTGGCCAACAGTGTCGGAGCCACCGCGACCATGGTCGCCGCCGCCCGGGCCGCCGCGACCAAACGTCCGAGTCCCGTGATCGATGACCCGTTCGCCGAGCCGCTGGTGCGCGCGGTCGGGATCGACGTGTTCACGCGGATCGCCGCCGGCGAGATGGATGCCATCGAGTCCGAAGGCGGCGTTGGTTTTCCGAGGATGGTCGACACGTTCGCCGCTCGTGCCCGCTTCTATGACGACTATTTCGCCGACGCCGGCGAGGCGGGCGTGCGCCAGGTCGTCATCGTCGCGTCCGGGTTGGATGCCCGGCCCTATCGGCTCGCGTGGCCGGCCGGGACGACGGTGTACGAGATCGATCAGCCCGAGGTGATCGAGTTCAAGGCGGCGACGCTGTCTCGGCTCAACGCCGCTCCCACCGCCGAGCACCGCGCGGTGGGCATCGATCTCCGGGAGGATTGGCCCGCGGCGCTGCGGCAGGCCGGCCACGACCCCAGCGCGCCCACCGCCTGGCTCGCCGAGGGGGTGCTCATCGGTTTCCTGCCGCCCGAGGCCGAAGTCCGGCTGCTCGACAACATCATTGGGCTCAGCGCGACGGGCAGCAGGTTCGCCGCCGATTACGGGCAAGTCGCCGGGTCGTCGGAGGAGGCGCAGGAGCATTCGCGGCGCGCGACCGAGGGCTGGCGAAGGCAGGGCCTCGACATGGACATCGCGGCGTTGACCTACCCGGGCGAGCACACCGACGTCGCCGCGCAGCTGCGCGCCGACGGGTGGGACGCGACCACAGCCACCCTCGCCGACCTTTTCGCCGCCGCCGGCCTGCCGAAACTGGAGGACTCCGAGCACGGCGCGGCGGCCACGCTCAGCTTCATGCGGGCCGTCAAGGCCTAGCGGTAGGTTCTAGGTGCGCTTGGCGAGCCACTCGGCCTGCATCACCAACAGCGCCATGACCTCCAACTGCGGGGTGTCGGGGTCGAGCTCGCGGTAGCGCTGATAGACGTTGACGACGACGCGCTCGGCGTCCAGCCACGTCGCGTACTCGCCGAGATCGATGGTGTCGGCGGCCTCGGACCACGACATGCCCTTGCAGTAGGCGGCCTCGGCCTGTTGGGCGACGTGCGCGAGATAGCCACGGACGGCACGGATTCCATCGGGATCGGTGACCGGCCCGTGGCCGGGCACCACGATGGGTGCGTCCATCGCGATCATCACGTCGCAGGCCCTGATCCAGTTGGCGATGGGTCCGGCCCACACGATCGGGGTGCAGCCGATGAACAGCAAATCCCCACCGAACAGCACCCCGGCGTCGGGCACGTGCACCACCGAATCCGCGGCAGTATGAGCCGGACCCAGGTTCAGCAGATTGACCTCCCGGCCGCCGACCTCGATGGTCAGGTCGCCCTCGAACGTCTGGTCGGCGTTGCGCAGCTTGATGCCGCTGAAGTCGAAGTGCCCGAAGCGGTCTCGCGTGTACGGCGTCGCGATAGGGCCGAGGTTGGCGGTCTGCGCCATGGCCAGCATCTCGGGCGCCATCCCGTGCGCGATCTCGTCTGCTGTGCCCCGGGCGGCGATGATCCGCACCGATTCGTCGAGCAGCTGATTGCCGTGCGTGTGGTCGCCATTGGAATGCGTGATCAAGGCGTCGGAGATGGGCGCTCGATCGGTGATGGGCTGCATCGCGTCGAGCATTTCGCGGGTCAGCGCCAGATCGAACAGGGTATCGACGAGCAATGAGGCGCCGTCGCCGGCGACCAGCCCGGCGTTGCTCCAGCCGTAGCCGCCGTCGGGCAGGGTCCACGTCCAGACGCGTTCTGCGACCTCGTGCAGCCCGCGCGTGTAGGGCACCCGGGCCGGCGCCCGGTTTACCCGGCGCGGTGCGGCTTTGGCGTCCGGGTTGGGCCGGGCGGGCAGTGGGTGGGGTGCGCCGCTGGCACGCACCGTTTGTCGGGTCTCCCCCAGCCCCTGGACCTTCAGGGTCACCACGTCGCCGTCGTGCAGCCAGCCGGGGAAGGATTCCAGTGCCGTCGGGTTGAGGTGTTCGACCAGTGTGCAGGTGGGCACGGTGCCGGAGCCGATGACGTCGCCGGGACGCAGCGTCACCCCGCGTGACACGTAGGAGATGACTTCACCGAAGCTCCAATCCATTTGGGCGGTGGACCCGGAGCCGATCACGGTGTCGTTCACCAGGGCGCTCACCTGCAGATCGAGCCTGCCAGGAGAGGAGGGGTGGCGGTATCCCTCGAGCTCGTCGGGCGTCACAAGGTAGGGGCCAAGGGTGACTCCGCTGTCCTTGCCCTTGCCCTGCCCGATCGCCAGCTGGCTTTCCAGCTGCTGCAGGTCTCGGGCCGACCAATCGTTGAAGATGGTGTAGCCGATGATGGCCCGTTCGGCCTGCTCGACGGTCAAGTCCTTGCCGCCGGTGCCGATGACCGCGGCGATCTCCAATTCGAAGTCCTGCCAAGCACTACCGGGCGCACTCGGTGCGTCGTCGTAGGGACCTAAAACCGTTGCCGGGCAGGCGAAGTAAAACGCCGGGATGCGGTACCAGCTGTCGGCGAGCACCCGGCCGGCGCCCAGCGCGGCCTGGCAGTTGCGCATGTGGTCCAGAAAGCACAGCGAGTCGCGGATCGAGGGTGGGCGCGGGATCGGTGCCGCCAAGGTCACGTCGGCCAGTTGTACCACCGCCGCCGGTGAACGCTGCACGTCCTCGCCGGCTTGCCGCAGCCCGTCGGCGCCGCGCCCGATCAGCTCCAGCAGCGTGACGCCCGGCGGCATCGCGTGGATCGCGTCGCCGGAAAGGATCCCGGTGCGCTCACCGTCGTCACCTCGATACGTCACCCATTTCATTCGCGTACCACCTCATCTGGTTTCTTGTCCGGCCGCAGCCCGCGCCAACTCGATTGGCGCAGCCGGTTATCCGGTGTCCACTCGCTGTAGCGCACCTCGCCGACCAGGACCGGCTCGACGTACGTCACGCCCCTCGCTTCGCTCCTGGGAAGCGGCGGGTCAAAGGGCGATTCGCCGGTATGCAACGGCGCGAGCGTCTTCTTCAGGCTCACCAGGTCGCGTTCGGTGAACCCGGTGCCGACCTTGCCCGCGAAATGCAGACCGCCGTCACCGGGGATGCCCATCAGCAGCGAGCCGATGCCGCTGCTGCGCCCGCCCTCCCCGGCCTTCCAGCCGCCGATGACGACTTCCTGGGTGTTCCAGTTCTTGTCCTTGATCCACGACGCCGAACGCCGGCCCGGCTGATAGGTGGAGTCACGTTTCTTCCCGACCACACCCTCCCAGCCGTGCTTGCGTGAGTGCTCGAGGGCCTGGGCGCCGTCGCCGGGCAGGAGTTCGGGAACAATCAGATTGCCCGCGCCCGCAAGGATTTCCAGCAGCTTTCGCCGGTCTTGGTAGCGCGCTCGCAGCAGCGAGCGGCCGTCGAGGTAGAGCAAGTCGAACGCCCAGTACTCGACGCGGGAACCACGACCCCGGTTCTGCATCCCGTGGAAGCTGGGGACCCCGGCCTCGTCCAGAATGACGGCCTCGCCGTCCAGCACCACGTGATGATCGGCCAGATCGGCTGCAAGCGAACGTAATTCAGGATATTCCTTGGTGACTTCGCGGCCGCGTCGGGACCGTATCCGCAAGTCGCCGTGATCTACCTCCACCAGCAGCCGGTATCCGTCCCATTTGCCTTCGAAGGCCCACTGGCCGGCCGTGCGGGCGGCCACCGAACCCTCCGAGGCGAGCATCGGGGTGATCGCGTCGAAGTCGAAGACCTTCTGGTCCTTCATGCGGTGCGCCAGCCACTGGTCGCCGTTGGTTTGAATCAGCGCGTAGCGACCGGAGATCCGGTTGCCGTGGAGGTTGACGATGACCTCGTCGTCGAGAAACTTCTCGGCCTCATAGGTTCCGGCATCCCAGATCACCACCTTGCCGGCGCCGTATTCGCCTTTGGGGATATTGCCCTCGAACGAGCCGTATTCCAGCGGATGATCCTCGGTGTGCACGGCGAGATGGTTTACCGACGTGGTCTCGGGCAGGTTTTTCGGCACCGCCCAGGACACCAGCACCCCGTCTCGCTCCAGCCGGAAGTCGTAGTGCAGCCGGCGGGCGTGATGCTCCTGAATGACGAACGAATTACCCTGGCCGGTAACGGGTTTTCCAGCCGGCACCGGCTCGGGAGTCTTCGACGCGTCCCGCATGCTGCGGTATTTGCTCAGCCGGTCGCCGACGGGCGCGTCGACATCGAGGGCCTCCAGCAGATCGCCGTCGCGGGCCACGCGTTCGAGCACCTCGTCGTAGCGCAGTTGGCCCACCGAGGGGTCCTCGAGTTCCTTCCACGTGCGCGGCGCCGCGACCGTCGGATGTTCGCGCCCGCGCAGCGAGTAGGGCGCGATGGTGGTTTTCGCGCCGTTGTTCTGGCTCCAATCCAGGAACACCTTGCCGGCCCGCAGGCTCTTGGTCATCGTCGACGTGACCAACTTGGGCATCGCCTTTTCCAGTTGCTGCGCAACACGTTTGGCCAGCACCGAGGCGCCTCTGCTGCTGACCGGCTCGGCCAGTGGTGTGTAGAGGTGCAGTCCCTTGCTGCCGCTGGTGAGCGGAAACGTGGTGAGCCCGATGTCGGCGATCAGATCCCGCACGGCGTGCGCCACTTCGCAAAGCTGGGCCATCGTCACGCCCTCGCCCGGGTCGAGGTCGAACACCAATCGTGTGGCCGGGCCTGGCCTGAGCTCTCCCCCGCGAGCGGGAGGTGCCCCCACGGCCTTGCTTCGGGTCCACTCGGCGACGAACCGCCACTGCGGCACGTGCACCTCGAGCGCCGCCTGCTGCGCGATCCACGCCAGCCCGTCGGGGCTGTCGATGATCGGATATGTCGTGGTTCCGGACCGGTGCGTCACGCTGGCGCGCGGCAACCAGTCGGGCGCCGACGATGCGAGCTGTTTCTCGAAGAACGAGTCCTGCTCGACGCCGTTGGGCCAGCGCTTGCGGGTTGCCGGGCGCCCGGCGATGTGCGGCAGCATCACCTCGGTGATGCGGGTGTAGTAGTCGAAGACGTCGGCCTTCGTGGTTCCGGTGGCGGGGTAGAGCACCTTGTCGGCATTGGTCAGCTTGACCCGCGCCTGCGCACCCATGGTTTCAACGTACGTCTTCGGCGGCTTGGGTCGGTACCGTCGACATTGTGGTTCCGCTGAGGAGCGCCACCCTGGGACAACTGTCGATCGCGACGCCGTCCTATGACCGTGACGGCGTGCAGGTCGGCATCGCGCATGTGGGCGTCGGCGGCTTTCACCGGTCGCATCAGGCGATGTACATCGATAGCTTGCTGCGGCGGGGTCTGGCACGAGAGTGGGGCATCTGCGGAATCGGGGTGCTGCCGGAGGACCGCCGGATGAGGGACGTGCTGCGCGCCCAGGACGGCCTGTACACGCTGATCCTGGAGCACACCGACGGCAGCCGCGACGCGCGGGTGATCGGCTCGATCGTCGACTACCGCTATGCGCCCGATGACCCGCAGGCGACGATCGAGCTGCTGGCCGCGCCGACGACCCGCGTCATCTCGATGACCATCACCGAGGGCGGCTACCGGGCAAGGGACCCCGATTCGGTTTTCGGGCTGATCGTCGAGGCCTTGGCCCGCCGCCGCGACCGCGGCATCGCCGCGCCGACGATCGTGTCGTGCGACAACATCGAAACCAACGGGGACGTCGCGCGCCGAGCCGTCGTGGCCCACGCCCAACTGTTGCGGCCGGGCCTGGCCGATTGGATCGACGAGACGACCCGGTTCCCGTGTTCGATGGTGGATCGCATCACGCCGGTCACGACACCCGACATCATCGCCACGGTGGAACGCGACTACGGCGTCGCCGACCGGTGGCCGGTGGTGGCCGAGGAGTTCGCGGCCTGGGTCCTCGAGGACGACTTCGCCGACGGCAGACCACCGTTGGACGAGGCGGGTGTGCTGCTCGTCGATGATGTGGAACCGTACGAGTCGATGAAGCTACGGCTGCTCAATGCCGGTCACCAGTGTCTGTGCTATTTCGCGTGGCTTTGCGGCTACCGCATGGTCCACGAGGCGGCTCGCGACCCGTTGTTCGCCGAGTTCCTGCTCGCCTACTTCGATTCCGAAGCCATTCCGACGCTGCGACCCGTGCCCGGCATCGACCTGTGTGCCTACACCCGAACGCTCATCGAGCGCTTCGCCAACCCGGGACTGCGTGACACCGTGGCGCGGTTGTGCGCCTACTCCTCGGATCGCATCCCGACCTGGCTGCTGCCGGTGATCCGCGACAACCTGCGCACCGACGGGCCGATCCGGCTGGCGGCCGCGACGGTCGCAAGCTGGGCCCGCTACGCCGAGACGGTCGACGAGCGTGGCGAACCGATCGAGATCGTCGACCAACTAGCCGAATCGCTGGTGCCACTGGCACGGTTGCAGCTGGAGCACCCGACGGCGTTCATCGAAAACACCGCTGTCTTCGGGGATTTGGCGTGTGAGCCACGGTTCGTGGCCGCATACCGCTGGGCCCTGGACTCGTTGCACCGCGACGGGGCGCGAGCCACGCTGCAGGCGTTAGCGCGATGACCCGCGGGCTGGTGATCGGCGAGGCGTTGATCGACACCGTCGGGGCTGCCGAGCACGTCGGCGGCAGCCCGCTCAACGTCGCCGTCGGCTTGGCCAGGCTCGGGCGCGGCATCGATTTCCTGACCCACATCGGCGACGACGAAGCCGGCCGGCGCATCGTTGATTACGTCGAAGCCTCTGGCGCACACCTTGTTTCGGGAAGCACCTCGGCTTCCCGCACGCCGACCTCGGTGGCGACGATCGCCGACGACGGGTCGGCGGCCTACACGTTCGACTTGGAATGGCGGCTTTCCGGAACACCCGAAGTCGGGCCACCGCTGTTGGTCCACACCGGCTCGATCGCTTCCGTGCGCGAACCGGGCTGCCTGGCGGTCGCGGCGCTGCTCGACACCTATCGCGTGTCGGCCACGGTCACGTTCGACCCCAATGTCCGTCCGTCGTTGATCGCGGACCGGGATCTGGCCCGCGAACGCATCGTGCATCTGGTCGAACGCAGCGACATCGTCAAGGCCAGTGCGGACGACCTGCGCTGGGTCGATCCCGAGCACGAGCCCGAATGGACCGCCCGGACCTGGCTGGCGTCTGGACCCGCGATCGTCGCCGTCACGATGGGCGACCGGGGTGCGGTGGCGTTCTGCTCCCAGGGCCGGGCGCAAGTGGCCGCCAGGCCCGTTCGGGTGGTTGACACCGTCGGCGCCGGCGACGCCTTCATGGTGGGGCTGCTCGACACGCTCTGGGAACTGAACCTGTTGGGCGCCGACCGGCGAGCCGCACTCGACCGCATCGGGCTTGACGCGCTCACCGCCGCGCTGGAGACGGCGACGCTGTCCGCGGCGCTGACCGTCGCGCGCGCCGGCGCCGATCTACCCGATCGCACGGCGCTGGCTGCGGCCGCGGCGTCGCCGGCCAGGTCGATCGAGCGGCGTTAGGAGGGACTTCGATGCGCATGGGTGTGGTGGCTGGGAGTCCGAGTGGTGCCAATGGTCTGACCGCGTGGGCGGGGCGCATCGGTGCGGCAGTGACCGACACCGACGAGATGGCTCTGCAGAAGCGGCTCGCGGTCGCGCTATTCGCGGGAACGGTGCCGCTGACGTTGCTGTGGAGCGTCGTCTACCTGGTGGCGCATGTCCCGCTGGCCGCAGCGATTCCGGCGTTTTATTCGGTCTTCACCGTGCTGAATACCGCCGTCTTCGGGTGGACCCGCAAGCTCGCAACCTATCGTTTCACCCAGTTACTGCTGGTCCTGATCTTGCCGTGGCTGGTGTGCCTCGCGCTGGGCGGCTTCCGGCAGTCCAGCGTCGTCATCATTTGGGCCGCACTATGCCCGCTGGGATCGCTCCTACTCGAGGAGCCCAGGCGGACACTGGTCTGGATCGCGGGCTTCGTCGCGCTACTGGTCGCTACCGCGTTGCTGCAGCCGCATCTGGCCCCGGCGAATCTGCCCGAGGGCTTCGTCACCTTGTTCTTCGTGCTCAACGTCGGCGCGGTAATCGTGATCTCGTTCGGCCTTCTGCACTATTTCGTCCGTCGCCGCAACTTCTTCCAGGAACGCTCGGAGATGCTGCTGCTCAACATCCTGCCGAAGGAGATCTCCGAGGCGCTGAAGACGGAACCGCGCGCGATCGCCGCCCACTACGACAACGCCAGCATCCTGTTCGCCGACATCGTCGAGTTCACCCCGATGGCGGCGACCATGGTGCCGCTCAGCCTTGTCGAGCTCCTCAATGACGTGTTCCAGTGCTTCGATGCGCTCGTCGACAAGTACGGTCTGGAGAAGATCAAAACGATCGGTGACTGCTACATGGTGGCCTCCGGCGTACCGCGTCCGCGTGGCGATCACGCCCAGGCCCTGGTGAATTTCGCGCTCGACATGCAGGCCGAGGTCGGCCGGCGGACGTTCGGCGGGCGAAGGCTCGCGTTCCGCATCGGTATCAATTCCGGCCCGGTGGTCGCGGGCGTCATCGGCCAGCGAAAATTCATCTACGACCTCTGGGGCGGGACGGTAAACATGGCCAGTCGCATGGAGTCGCACGGGCAAAGCGGCGTCATTCAAATCACCCGCAGTACCTTCGATCTCGTCAACGATGAATTCGATTGCGTCGCCCGCGGAACGATCGAGGTTAAGGGTGCGGGCCGCGTCGCAACCTGGTGCGTGACCGGAAGGAAGCCGAACGATTAGCGCCAGCTCGGCAGCGGGTACCCCCTTTTTTTCCAGGTCGAGGCGTTAGCCGGCTAACAGGGTGGGCATACTGACTGCATGCGTTCCATATGGAAGGGTTCGATCGCGTTCGGGCTGGTGAACGTGCCGGTCAAGGTGTACAGCGCCACCGAGGACCACGACATCAAGTTCCATCAGGTGCACGCCAAGGACAATGGCCGCATCCGGTATCAACGGGTGTGCGAGCTGGACGGCGAGGTCGTGGAATACCGTGACATCGCCCGGGCGTTCGAGTCCGACGACGGCCAAATGGTGATTATCACCGACGACGACATCTCCACTTTGCCCGAAGAACGCAGCCGCGAAATCGAAGTGCTGGAGTTCGTCCCGGCCAGCGATGTCGATCCGATGTTGTTCGACCGCAGCTACTTCCTGGAGCCGGATTCGAAGTCGTCCAAATCGTATGTGCTGCTGGCGAAGACGCTCGCCGAGTCCGACCGGATGGCGATCGTTCATTTCACGTTACGTAACAAGACGCGCCTGGCGGCGTTGCGCGTCAAGGACTTCGGCAAGCGCGACGTGATGGTGGTGCACACGTTGTTGTGGCCCGACGAGATCCGTGATCCGGACTTCCCGGTGCTGGACAAGAAGGTGGACGTCAAGCCCGCCGAGCTCAAGATGGCCGGGCAGGTGGTGGAGTCGATGGCCGAGGAGTTCAACCCGGACCGCTACCACGATGACTACCAGGAACAGCTCCACGAGCTGATCCAGGCGAAACTCGAAGGCGGCGAAGCGTTTACCACCGAGGAGCAACCCAAGGAACTGGACGAGACCGAAGACGTCTCCGACCTGCTCGCCAAGCTGGAAGCCAGTGTGAAAGCGCGTTCCGGGGACGGCCAGGCGCCGGCCAAGAAGGCACCCGCCAAGAAGGGCTCTGCGAAGAAGACGACCGCGAAGAAAGCACCGGCGAAGAAGACGACGGCGAAGAAGACAACCGCCAAGAAGGCCCCAGCAAAAGCGGCGTCGAAGTCCTGAACCGTCAGCGCCGCCGAGTTGCGACGAAGCGAAACGCAGCGGCCAGGATATTGATAACCGCCACGATGACGATGAGCGTCAACGCCGCACCCCAGATTCGCAAGTAACCGGAATGCTGCGGGTTGGTGAGTTCGGTGTAGATCAGCAGCGGCAGCGACGCCATGTTGCCGTTGAAGATGTCCACGTTGATGGAGCGGCTGTATCCGACCAGCACCAGCACCGGCGCGGTTTCGCCGATAACCCGCGCGACGGAGAGCAAGACACCGGACAAAATTCCGGGCATCGCGATCGGAAAGACAATCCGCACAATGGTTTTCCACTTCGGCACACCCAACGCATAGCTGGCTTCTCGCAGCTCGTCGGGGACCAACCGCAGCATCTCTTCGGTAGAACGCACCACAACCGGCAACATCAGCAACACCAACGCCAGCGACACGGCGAACGCGCTCTGCGGGAATCCCAGCGTGGCAATCCACAGGCTGAAAATGAACAGCGCCGCCACGATCGAGGGAACCCCGGCCAACACGTCGACCATGAATGTGGTCACGCGCGCTAACCAGCCGGCACTGTATTCCACCAGAAACACCGCTGTCATCAAGCCGAGCGGCACGGCCAGCACGGCCGCCACCCCGGCCTGCGCCAACGTCCCATACAGCGCGTGGTAGACGCCTCCGGCGAACTCCTCCGGCTGCACGCCGTGCAGCGAGTGGGTCCACCAGCCCGACCGTGTGACGGCGTACCAGCCCCGCGCGATCACCACCGACAGCAGCCACACCAGCGGTACCAAAGCGATGGCGAACGAGGCGAGGAAGAATGTTGTCGCGGCATAGTTTTTGATTCGCCGTTTGGCGCTGAGCGGGCGAAACACCACGGCCTTCACTGGCCGGTTGAGCGTCTCCACGGTCATGCGTTGACCTTTCCGCCGGCAATCGCGCGGGCGGCCGCGTTGACCACGAACGTCAGGATGAACAGCGCGAATCCCGCGGCGATGTAGGCGCCGGTCGGCAGTGGCTCGCTGAATTCGGATGCGGCGGAGGCGATCTTGGAAGCGAACGTGTATCCACCGTCGAACAGCGACCAGTTTCCCGGCCGCGCGGCCGAGCGCAAGATGATCAGCACCGCCACGGTTTCGCCCAGCGCACGACCCAGGCCAAGCATCGACGCCGCGATGACACCGCTACGCCCGAACGGCAGCACGGTCATCCGCACCACCTCCCACTTGGTCGCCCCGAGCGCCTGCGCCGCCTCGATCTGGATCCGTGGGGTCTGCCGGAACACTTCTCGCGATACCGAGCTGACGATCGGCAGGATCATCACCGACAGCACGATGCCGGCGGTGAAAATGGTGCCGCCGCCGGCCAGGGAAACGTTGCCGTGCTTGAACAAGAACAACCATCCCAGGTTGCGATTGAGATAGGCCGCGACAGGCTCGAGCTTGGGCGCCAGCACGAAGATGCCCCACAACCCGAAGATGATCGACGGCACCGCGGCCAGCAGGTCGACGATCGCTCCGAACGGTCGCGACAACCGTTTTGGCGCGTATTGGGTGAGAAACACTGCGATCCCGACGGCGATGGGCACCGCCAAGACCAGAGCGAACACCGAACTCAGCACCGTGACCATCAACAAGTCGCGGATACCGAACGCCAGGTGCTGCGCGTGGACGGTGTCGAACGTTGCGCTGGTGAAGAAATTCGCGTGGTTGGCGCGCAGCGAGGGGATGGCACGAATCAACAGGAATATCGCGATCAGTGCGATTGCGGCGACGATCGTCGAGCCCGCGGCCGCGGCGACGGACTTGAACAGCCTGTCGCCGCGCCGCGCCTTGCGCGGATCGATCGCCGTCAGCGCAGGTTTCGCCCCGAGGGGCGTGGCAAGTGTTTCTCGGGCCATCAATCCCCGATCATGCGATGGCGTTGACCGAAGCCGACAACCTCGACTTGAACGCGTCCGGGATCGGAATATATCCGTTGTCCCCCAAGCCATTCTGCCCGCCGCCGATGGTGCTCTGCAGGAACGCCTTCACGCCCGTACCGACCTGGGGGTCGGGATACTTGGAGCAGACGATCTCATAGGTCGCCAGCACGATCGGATAGGAGCCGGGCTGCGTCGGCTTGTAGAACGACAGTGTGTCGAGCACCAGGTCGTTACCCTGACCTTTGATCGTGGCCCCGGCTATCGTCTTGCCGACCGAGTCGGTGCTGATCGCCACCGCATCCGGGCCGGCCGACGTGACGATCTTCGCCATGTTCAGTTTTTGCGCCGTCGCGAAGGACCACTCGTTGTAGGTGATCGACCCTTCGGTGGCCTTGATTGCCGCCGAGGTGCCGTCGTTGCCCTTGGCGCCCTCGCCGATACCGCCGTTGAACGTCTTTCCGGCGCCCTTACCCCACACGCCGTTGGACGCGGCATCGAGGTACTTCTGGAAGTTGTCGGTGGTCCCGGACTGGTCGTTGCGGAACACGACGTGAATCGGCTCGGCGGGAAGGTTGACGCCGGCGTTCAGACCGGCAATGGCGGGATCGTTCCAGGCGGTGATGGCGCCGTTGAAGATCCTCGCCGCCGTCGGCCCGTCCAAGCTCAGCGAAGTCAGGCCCTTGACGTTGTAGGTGATCGCGATCGGGCCGAACACCACCGGCAGGTTCCACGCCGGCGAGCCACAGCGCTGCTGCGCGGCGGCGTATTCATTCGGCGCCAGCGGCGAGTCCGACCCACCGAAATCGGTTTGATTGCCGTTGAATTCGCTGATCCCCGCGCCCGAACCGTTGGCCGTGTAGTTCAGCGTCTGACCCGGGCAGGTCTGTTCGAATGCGTTGACAAAGCGGGTCATCGCATTGGCCTGGGCCGTCGACCCGCTAGCCTTCAGCGTCTTCTTCCCGCCGCAGGCCACATTCGCCGACGACGTGCCGCTCGTGGAGCTTCCGCCGGTGGCGTTGTTGTCACTGCCGCACGCCGACAACATCAGCGCGCCGACGGTCAGAATGCTCAGCGCAGCGCCAAATCGATTGGGCTTCAATTCAGTTCCTTCAGAAGAGTAACGGTTGTGTCGATCGCCGCCCCTCTGAGCCGCGGGCAGCCGACCTGCTGTCTTCCTCGCAGCCATGAAGCTAACAGTAACAAGGTTAACGTTCGGCGAATTTTGCTAGCCGTCATCGTGGGCGCCGCCTGTCACGACAATTTCCGCCAACCGTCGCCGGCCGGCTAGGGGCCAACGTGGCCGCCGTCACACCCGCAGCGACGGTATGTCAAACTAGAACCTGTTTCAGAAATGCCGCTATCCGAGACGGCGCGGCTTGCTACCGTCTCATCCGATAACCCAAAAAGAGAGGCCGCAATGATCCTTGACAGGTTCCGTCTCGATGACAAAGTCGCCGTCATCACTGGTGGCGGCCGTGGCCTCGGCGCGGCCATGGCACTGGCTTTTGCCGAAGCCGGCGCCGATGTCCTCATCGCCTCGCGAACGCAATCTCAACTAGATGCCGTCGCAGAACAGGTCCGCGCGACCGGCCGGCGGGCGCACACCGTGGCCGCCGATCTGGCGCATCCCGAGGCAACCGCGCAGCTGGCCGGTGAGGCCGTCGAGGCCTTCGGGAAGCTCGACATCGTCGTCAACAACGTCGGCGGGACCATGCCCAACACGTTGCTGACCACCCCGACCAAGGACCTCAAGGACGCATTCACGTTCAACGTCGCCACCGCGCACGCGCTGACGGTCGCGGCGGTGCCGTTGATGCTCGAGCACTCCGGCGGCGGCAGCATCATCAACATCACCTCCACCATGGGCCGGCTGGCCGGACGTGGCTTCGCCGCCTACGGCACCGCCAAGGCGGCGCTGTCGCACTACACCCGGCTGGCCGCGCTGGACCTGTGCCCGCGCATCCGGGTCAACGCCATCGCACCGGGTTCGATCCTGACCTCCGCGCTGGACGTGGTGGCCTCCAACGACGAGCTGCGCGAGCCGATGGAGAAGGTGACGCCGCTGCGCCGCCTCGGCGATCCCGTCGACATTGCCGCTGCCGCAGTGTATTTGGCTTCCCCGGCCGGCAGCTTCCTGACCGGCAAGACGCTGGAGGTCGACGGCGGCCTCACCTTCCCAAACCTTGACATCCCCGTCCCGGACCTGTGAGGAGCCACTGATGGCCATACCCGTCGTTCAATTGGGCACCGGCAACGTCGGCATCCACGCGCTGCGCGCCCTGATCACCAATCCCGAGTTCGAGCTCACCGGCGTCTGGGTCTCATCGGATGCCAAGGCGGGCAAGGACGCGGCAGAGCTTGCCGGGCTTACAGATTCGACCGGGGTGCTGGCCAGCACCGATCTGGACGCCGTGCTCGCCACGGGGCCGCAATGCGCGGTCTACAACGCGCTGGCCGACAACCGGCTGCCCGAGGCGCTGGAGGACTACCGGCGCGTCCTGGCGGCCGGGATCAACATCGTCGGCAGCGGCCCCGTGTTTTTGCAATACCCGTGGCAGGTGATCCCCGAGGATCTCATCAAACCCTTGGAAGACGCAGCGCGCGAAGGGAATTCGAGCCTGTATGTCAACGGGATCGACCCCGGTTTCGCTAACGATCTACTGCCGCTGGCGTTGGCCGGGACTTGTCAGAACATTCAGCAGATTCGCTGCATGGAGATCGTCGACTATGCAACCTACGACAGCGCCGCGGTCATGTTCGATGTCATGGGGTTCGGTAAGCCGATGGACGACATCCCCATGCTGCTGCAGCCCGGCGTGCTGAGCTTGGCGTGGGGATCGGTGATCCGGCAATTGGCTGCGGGCCTGGGCGTTTCGCTCGACGAGGTCACCCAGACGTACGTTCGCGAACCGGCGCCCGAAGACTTCGACATCGCATCGGGCCACATTCCCAAAGGCAGCGCCGCGGCGCTGCGCTTCGAGGTGTTCGGAATGGTCGACGGCGACCCCGTCGTCGTCGTGGAACACGTCACCCGATTGCGGGAGGATTTGTGCCCCGACTGGCCGCAACCGGCCCAGGAAGGCGGTTCCTACCGCATCGAGGTCACCGGCGAACCGTCCTACGGCATGGACATCTGCCTGAGCAGCCCCTACGGCGATCACAACCACGCCGGACTGGTCGCCACCGCGATGCGGGTAGTCAACGCGATTCCGGCGGTGGTCGCCGCACCGCCCGGCATCGTGACGACGCTCGACCTGCCCCTGATCACGGGCCGGGGCTTGTACGCCCCGGGGTGATAGACAACACGGCATAAAGCACCGGCGTTTCGGCGTTGCGCCAACCGATTACGTACGCGGCGCAAAGGGGAATGTGATGTCGAAACGGCGAGTGTTGATCACCGGGGCGTCGAAGGGTATCGGGCGTGCGGTCGCGGACCGTCTCGCCGCCGAGGGCCATGAGCCGATCGGGCTCGCACGGACCGCACCAACAGACTTTCCGGGAGATTTCTACGAGGTCGACCTCGGCGACCGGACCGCGACGGCGGAAACACTGGACAAGATCGTCGCAGCGGGCCGGGTTGATGCGGTGGTCAACAACGTCGGTCTCGCGCGGTTCGGCCGTATCGGGTCCATTGATCTGGACGACCTCTCTGCAACCTACGACATGAATGTGCGCACCGCGGTGCAGGTGGTGCAGGCCGTGTTGCCCGGCATGATCGAAGCGGGCTGGGGTCGCATCGTCAACGTGACCAGTTTGACCACGCTCGGCGTCGCCGAACGCACCCCGTACGCCGCAGCGAAGGCCGCGCTGGAAACGGACACCCGTATTTGGGCCGGTGAGCTTGCGTCCAGTGGTATCACCGTGAACGCGGTAGCCCCCGGACCGATCGAAACCGAGATGTACCGCGAACGCAGTCCCGCCGGATCAGAACGCGAAGCTCGTCTCCTCGACCTGATTCCGCTGCACCGGCTCGGTACTCCAGCGGAAATCGCTCACGTGATCTGCATGCTGCTGCACGAGGACGCTGGGTACATCACGGGTCAGGTCGTCCGGGTCGATGGGGGCGGCAGCATCGTCGCCGCATAGCGGCGGAATCCGTACCCCGCAATTAACAATTAGCCAAGTGTTCGGCTAACCTCACTTTTATATTCGGGCAGTGAAATGAGGGTCGATCCGTTGGCGCAAGGCACCCAGGCCTCGCTCAAGACGAGCTGGTACCTGCTCGGGCCGGCGTTCGTCGCCGCCATCGCCTACGTCGATCCGGGCAACGTCGCGGCCAACGTCAGCGCCGGCACCCAGTTCGGCTACCTCCTGCTGTGGGTCATCGTCGCGGCCAACGTGATGGCCGGCCTGGTGCAGTATCTGTCGGCGAAACTCGGGCTGGTGACCGGACGTTCGCTGCCCGAGGCAATCGGCACGCAGATGAGCCGTCCGCTCCGACTCACCTTCTGGGCGCAAGCCGAAATCGTGGCAATGGCAACCGATGTGGCCGAAGTAATCGGTGGCGCAATAGCTTTGCGCATCCTGTTCGGTTTGCCGCTACCGCTCGGCGGGGTGATCACCGGAGTCATTTCGCTGCTGCTGCTGACGATCAGGGATCGCCGCGGGCAGCTTCTGTTCGAACGCGTCATCACGGGCTTGCTGCTCGTCATCGCCGTCGGATTCGCGGCCAGTTTCTTCGTAGCCACGCCACCGCCCGAAGCCGTCATCAACGGATTGGTGCCTCGTTTCCGCGGCACCGAAAGCGTGCTGCTGGCCGCAGCGATCTTGGGTGCCACGGTGATGCCGCACGCGGTGTACCTGCATTCGGGTCTGGCGCTGGACCGGCACGGGCATCCCGAGGCGGGCCAGCGCCGGCGCTGGCTGCTCCGCGTCACCCGGGTGGACGTCGTGCTGGCCATGGCGGTGGCCGGGACGGTGAACGCGGCGATGCTGCTGGTCGCCGCCATCAACCTGCAGGGCCGCGAAACGAGCGGATCCATCGAGGGTGCATACACCGCGGTCCATAACACGTTGGGAGTGACGATCGCGGTCCTGTTCGCGATCGGATTGCTGGCGTCCGGGTTGGCGTCGGCGTCGGTGGGCGCCTACGCCGGCGCGATGATCATGCAGGGATTGCTGCACCGCTCGATCCCGATGCTGGTGCGGCGGTTGATCACGCTCTGCCCGGCCGTGGCGATCCTGGCGCTCGATCTCGACCCCACGCGCACCCTGGTGCTGTCGCAGGTCGTCCTGTCCTTCGGCATCCCGTTCGCGGTGCTGCCTCTGATCCGGTTGACCAGCAATCGCACGCTGATGGGTACCGACGCCAACCACCCCGTCACGACGGCTGTTGGCTGGGCGGTCGGAATAATGATTAGTCTGCTTAACGTGGCGCTGATTTGGCTGACGGTGACCGGCTAAATGCCGGGCCGCCGGCATCCCTACTTCGCATACGGGTCGAACCTGTGCGTCAACCAAATGGCGCTGCGCTGTCCGGACGCCGCCGATCCGCGACCGGCGGTCCTGTCCGACCACGACTGGCTGATCAACGAGCGCGGCGTGGCCACCGTCGAGCCGTTTACCGGTAACCAGGTGCACGGGGTGCTCTGGCAGATCTCCGATCACGACCTGGCCACCCTGGACAGCGCCGAGGGCGTGCCGGTGCGCTACCGGCGCGACCGGCTCACCGTGAACACCAACCACGGAGCGGCACCGGCCTGGGTCTACATCGATCACCGGGTGACTCCGGGTCCGCCGCGACCCGGCTACCTGCCGCGGATCATCGACGGCGCGGTGCACCACGGGCTTCCACAACGCTGGATCGACTTCCTACGCCGCTGGGACCCTGCGCGCTGGCCTCGCCCGGCATCCGCGAGGCCGCGTTCTGGCCCTGGGCCACAGTCACTTTCAGCGTTACTGAACGAACCCGGCGTGATCGAGTCCAGCCGGCTGCGGTCGCGTTTCGGCTTTCTTGCCATCCACGGCGGCGGCCTGGAGCAGATGACCGACGTCATCGCCGAACGCGCCGCCGAGGCCGCCGACGCGTCGGTGTATGTGGTGCGCCATCCCGACCACTACCCGCATCACCTGCCGTCGGTCGTTTTCCAGCCCGGCGAATCGACCCGGCTGGCCGAGTTTCTCGATCATGTCGACGTCGCGGTCTCGCTGCACGGCTATGGCCGCATCGGTCGCAGCACCCAGCTGCTGGCCGGCGGGCGCAATCGCGCGCTGGCCGCCCACCTGGCCCGGCACATCCGGCTGACGGGCTATCAGGTCGTCACCGATCTCGACGACATCCCGCCCGAACTGCGGGGCCTACATCCCGACAACCCGGTCAACCGGGTACGCAACGGCGGAACACAACTGGAGCTGTCCGTTCGCGTCAGGGGTCTGAGCCCGCGCAGCCCGCTCCCGGGTCCCGACGGCTTGTCGCCGATCACCACCGCCCTGGTGCAGGGCTTGGCGGCGGCGGCGCGCGCCTGGTAATTGTCCTTAGCTGGTTGAACGGAGGTTGTTGGTGGCCAAAGATTTTCGCTTCTCGATGAGCATGCGGTTCTTCAAGTCGCGCGAGAAATTGGTGGACACGGCGAAGCGAGCGGAAGACCTCGGATACGACATTCTGTGCGTGCCTGACCATCTCGGCGCGGCGGCACCGTGCCCAACGCTGACCGCAGTCGCGATGGTGACGACTCGGTTGCGGCTGAGCATGTATGTGCTCAATGCCGCCTTCTACAAGCCGGCACTGCTGAGCAGGGACCTGCAGGCCGTGGATGTGCTCAGCGACGGCCGCCTCGAGATCGGGCTCGGAACCGGCTATGTCAAGGAAGAATTCGAGGCCGCAGAGCTGCCCTACCCGAGCGCCGGAGCCCGGGTCGACTACCTCGAACACATGACGACCTACTTGAAGGAACATCATCCGACGACGCCAATCCTGATCGCCGGCAACGGCGACCGGGTGCTGACCCTGGCCGCCCGGAACGCGGACATCATCGGGCTGACCGGCGCCAGGGTTCGAGACGTCGACGACCCGCTGGCCGAACGCATCGAGTTCGTGCGCAACGCCGCGGGCGATCGCTTTGATCAGCTGGAACTGAACATGGTGATCACGGCGATGCCGCCCGAGGGCGAGACCGCGCCCGACCTGCGAATGACCCGTCAGTACGCGCCGGACCTCTCCGATGAGCAATTGCTGTCCATGACGTCGGTGCTCAGTGGGTCGCCTCGAGAGATGGCCGACACGCTGTCCGGACTGCGTGAAAAGTACGGGCTGACGTCTTTCACGGTGCAGGACAACAACCTCGACGCGTTCGCGAAGGTCATCGCGGAGCTGCGCTGACGTTCGCGGGCGTCAGTGCATGGCGGTTCCCGGTAAGCTCAGCCCGTCCGCCCTCGTAGCTCAGGGGATAGAGCACGGCTCTCCTAAAGCCGGTGTCGCAGGTTCGAATCCTGCCGGGGGCACCAGCGAGTGCAGCGATCAGCTGCGAGATCAAGGAGGAGCGGATGCGGCCGCCGGTTGGTCGCGGTCCAGCAGGTGCGGCAGCCCGAGCCACTGGACGAGATCGCCGAAGCTGACGACCATTCCGCCACCGCTGAACGTCTGCTCCGAGATAAGACAGAAGCTCTTCGTCGGATCGGTGAACTGGTCCCCCAGCACGTTGACGACCTCTCGGTTCACCCGCATCGCGATATCGGCCCGCCGCGCGTCATCCATCGATCCATGCGGCACGCTTACCCGAGTGAGAACGCGTGGCTCGTCGCGGCTTGACTGAACCCGGCTGCCTACCGACCAGCTGCCCTCGGGCATTTCGTGGATCAGCATCCAGGTGATTGCCTGGGCCAACGGCGACTCGTCGTAGGTTGCGCCCTCCGCCTCCAGCACCTGGCGGCTGACATTGTTGTGGAGGGTGTGCTTGGTCTCATCGTCGAGCAGGCCCTCCGGGACATACATCTCAATGAACGGCACTTCGAACCTCCCTATTGATGTTGCGGCGGCTCACTCGAGACCTTGGCGGACGGAGTTCGACCGGCGCCGAAGAGTGCGAGTGCGCGGTCGGCGGCATGGCGGTCGCCGTGGAGCGTTGCCCGCCCTTGCTCGAAGAGATCTTTGGGTTTGAGTTGACCCGAGGCAATGCCCCCGAGGTCCGAAAGTGCCACCTCGAGAGTGAAATCCGGCTTCCGCGGACGCTTTTGAGTTATTTGGATGTCGCCGTCGTCGACGGTGATCCAGAACGTAATTTCGTTGTCCACGCAAAACTCGTAGCAGCCGTGAACTCCCGCGGCGGCTTCGGGATGGAACGCGGACCGGATCGCGAAGAACAGCCAATCCGGCGAAAACTTGTCGGCTTTGGTTGGGTCCAGAAACATTGCGCCCCAGGCTGCCAACGGCTGAAGGGCACGGGCTAAGGCTTTTCCTTGCGCGGTGAGGCGATACACAACGCCGCCCCGGCCCTTGCCGCTGATCGCCCGCTCGATGATCTCGTCGTCCTCGAGGTTTTTCAGCCGCTCGGACAGCAGACTGGTGCCCAAACCCGGCAAGCCGTCGAGGATCTCACCGAACCGGCGCGGGCGTATTGCCAGATCGCGCACGATCAACAACACCCACCGCTCGCCCACCAGGTCGAGCGCCCGGGCAAGCCCGCAGTACTGGCTATAGCTGCGACGTGTCACCGATCCCACCTCGCGGTCCACATACGGCCAATACTACCGGAAAACCTTGATTGCTTGCAAAGTAGATAGCATACTTCTAAAATAAGTAGCATTGCAGAGCAGCGGTCGGCCCCGCCCCAGCTAGGAACCAGCCAGAGCTGCGAAGTCGGCCGGTAAGGGAGGCACCTCAAATGTCCGTAATTGCAGACACACGAACCAGCACATCCGAGGAAGAAGTCGACCTCGGCCTATCGCCGGCACCGGACGTCATCGCCGACCACGACCCCGGTCGAACGGCAGGCGCCGTGCCATTACGGCCCGTCCCTTCGCGGAACGGCGTTATCCCAGCTGTGGCCGCCACGAGGCCACCGGTCAGGCTTGCACGGCTAGATCTCCGCCCGCCGCGGCACTATCCACCGCGATTGGACTTCCTTGATCCCTCTGAGACCGGCCGAACAATGGATCCAAGTTCCTGGCTAATGGGTGAAAAGTCAGCGACGCCAAAGGCGAACGCAGTGGCAAATCGGTCTACTCGGCGCGTGGTGATGCTCGCGGTCGGCCTCTTGCTGCTGATCGGCGGTCTTTACGCACTTCGCTTCCCGGTGTTCCTCGGCGACTTCGACCAGTGGGGTTTCCAAATCAATTGCGGCAGTGGGCTTCACAGCGCATTCGGCCAGGCGATGACCGCGGACTCGACTGGAACCCATTTCGCCGATCGATGCGGCAGTGCCATAGCGGTGCGCCGCGCGTGGAGCATCCCGCTAGCGGTGGTCGGCGGACTATTCCTCAGCGCACTGCTGATCAGCCCGTCGCGCGGCCGTTCAGCGAAAGTGCAGACCGCAGGTGCCGCGCGCTAGTTCGGCGTCCTAATCACCCTTTGGTGAGACGGGCGGTTCGTGTTCCGGCCGACCCGATAGGCGGTAATCATCGCAGCTTCTGCGCAAATTCAATGACGTTGCCGTCCGGGTCGGCGATGTGCAGCGTCCTCTCACGCCATGGCCGGTCCACCGGTCCGCTGAGGATCTCGACACCGAGGCCTTTTAACCGCTCCGCTTCCTGATCTACGTCGTCGATCAGGAAACCGATCTCGCCGCACGGCGGGTTGCCGCCCTCGCGCCCGATGAGCTCCGGAAGCTTGGACCGCTCGAAAAGCGAGAACTTGGTGTTCGCCATCTCGAACTCGACATAGCCGTCACCCTCGATCCGTGTCTTGAGCCCTATCACGTCGCGGTAGAACGCCACCGAGCGTCTCAGCGATTCGACATATTGGATGACATAGTCCACGCGAGGCATGACGTACACGGTATCGGCTCCCGAAGCGCACAGAAAGACTGCGCCGCAACCGGTTTCGCCTAGGCCCAGCTCGCGCCGCTCGTCAGCTCACTGGCCGCGATCAGGCTCGGCCACGTCATAACGCACCACCCGCATCTCACCGTTCGGCAGGCAGGCCGCGTAACCGTGGTACTTGCCATACAGCTCCCACGCGGCGACGTTTTCATTGGGAGGCACATCGATCTTGTGACCGTCGGCGAACTCGAGATGGAGATCTCCGGTGTCGTACCAGACAGCACCCGTGCATTTTTCCCCGGCGAAATCGAAGAGCGGACGCACCTGGTCCGCCGGGTCATTCGGGTCGATGGCGACCACTTCTGCGGGAGAGGATTCGATGGCTGGCAGCGTCAGACGCATCGGTACCGTGATCACAAGCTCGTTGTAATCCTCGAAATTCAGCACCAAACCGTCGCGGAACATGATCCGCTGTACCGCACAGCCCTCAAGCCACTGCTCGATTGTTTTCTGTTCGGTCATACATTCCACTCTGACCCCAATTAGTCACATGCACAAGCGTGTGCGTCATTGCGAAACCGCCGAAATGCGCTGGCCGCAGCAGATGCGAAAGGCCCTTACCCTCGGTCGTTACGCCAGGCTTGTTGTGCCACCCGCCGGAAGTTCCCGCCAAGGACGGCTTGCAGGTCGGCGGCGCTCCACCCGCGCCGGCGCAGGTGTTCCTCGAGCCCCAGGAACGTTTCGGGCGGCATCCATTGGATTGGTCCCCAACTCGTGTAGCTTTCGTCGAACAAGTGCGGGTTGCGCGCGAGTTCCTCGTTGAAATCGGCGAAATCGAAGGAGAAGTCGGTGCTGATACCGACGTGATCGATGCCGATCAATTCAATGACGTATTCAAGATGTCGTGTCATTGCCTCGAGAGTTGGAGTGTTGGGTCCGAGAAAAATGCCGACCCCGGTGATTCCGACAACACCGCCGGTGGCGGCACAGGCGCGGGCTTGATCGTCGGTGATGTTGCGGGGGTGATCCCAGACCGCCCGCATGCAGGAGTGGCTATAGATGACCGGGCCGGTAGACACCTCGCACATGTCGAGTCCGGTGCGGGTGCTGCAGTGCGACCCGTCCGGAACGATGCCGGCGCTGTTCATCTCGGAAACGAGGGAGCGACCCCACGCGGTCAGGCCGCCGTCGGCGGCATCCAAACACCCACTGCCCGCGTGGTTGGCGTGGTTGTACGTGGGCAGCAGCGTGCGCACCCCGAGGTTGACCAAAGTCGCCAGGTTGTCGAGATCGCCGTCGAGCGGTGCGCAGTCTTCGAGGTCGAAAACAACCGCGATGCGACCGCTATCGGCGATCGCGTCGATGTCCTGGACGCTGCTCGCCAACTCCAGGTCAGGGTGCAGCTTGACCGCGTGACGATAGTGGCGCAACAACGCGGTCGTGTCGTCGAGACTGTGCGGCGCATATCCCGCGTTGACCGATACGAGCGCTCCCCCGGCGCGCCGGTATCGACCCAGTAGGTCGATGTCGGCATCGGTCTGAAGCGGCAGGCAGGTGTGCTGCTCCCACAACAAGGTCATCAATATCGATATTGCACCAGGTTGTCGCTGAGCAGTGCAAAGCCCACATTCGAAAAGGTTGGCCCGGCTTCGCAGGCGGTTTCGTGTGTTTGCCACCCGTCAGGGGTGGTAATGCCCACAACGGGTGAGCGTGTCGGCCGGCCTACGCGCACACCTAGGTCCCGTCGGTTCAGCCCGAGAGCCGACGGGTCCGCCTTTGACGCCTGAGCACCTCGCATACCGCCGATCGGGCGCGCCATTCAGGAGTAGCGTGCGGCGTATGGATGGCTCGGCAGGCGTGTGGATTCTTGGCGGCTACCAAAGCGATTTCGCGCGCAACCTCTCCAAAGAAAACCTCGACTTCGCGGCTTTGACGGCCGAGGTCGTGGAAGGCACTCTCGCCTCGGCCAAACTGGACGCCGCCGACGCTGGGGTGGTCCACGTCGGAAACGCCTTTGGCGAGATGTTCGCCAGCCAAGGCCACCTCGGCGCTATGCCGGCCACGGTCTGCGACGAGCTTTGGGACACACCGGCCGCTCGGCACGAAGCGGCGTGCGCGTCCGGCAGCGTGGCCGCGTTGGCGGCGATGGCCGATCTGCGCTCAGGCTCCTACGACAGCGCGCTCGTCGTGGGGATCGAGCTGGAGAAGACGGTGGCCGGCGACACCGCCGCCCAGCATCTGGGAGCCGCCGCCTGGACCGGACACGAGGGCGCCGGCGCGCGCTACCTGTGGCCGTCGATGTTCGCGCAGATCGCCGACGAATACGACCGGCGCTACGGCCTGGACGAGACCCATCTGCGGGCCATCGCCCAGCTCAACTTCGCCAACGCCCGCCGCAACCCCAACGCCCAGACCCGCGGCTGGACGGTCCCCGACCCCATTACCGACGACGACGCGACCAACCCGATCACCGAGGGCCGGCTAAGGCGCTTCGACTGCAGCCAAATGACCGACGGCGGCGCGGGATTGGTCCTGGTCAACGATGCCTACCTGCGCGATCATCCGGATGCGCGCCCGATCGGCCGCATCGACGGCTGGGGACATCGCACCGTCGGGCTCGGTCTGCGACAAAAACTCGACCGCGCCGCAGACGATCCCTACGTGCTGCCGCACGTGCGGGCCGCGGTGCTCGACGCGTTGCGCCGCGCCCGGGTGACCCTCGACGACCTCGACGGGATCGAGGTGCACGACTGCTTCACCCCCAGCGAGTACCTGGCCATCGACCACATCGGGCTGACCGGCCCGGGCGAATCGTGGAAGGCCATCGAAAACGGCGAGATCGAGATCGGCGGCCGGCTGCCGATCAACCCGAGCGGGGGCCTGATCGGCGGCGGACACCCGGTCGGGGCTTCTGGTGTGCGGATGCTGCTGGACGCGGCCAAGCAAGTCAGCGGCGCGGCCGGCGAGTACCAGGTCGACGACGCGAAAACCTTTGGCACCCTGAACTTCGGCGGCAGCACCGCCACCACGGTCAGTTTCGTTGTCAGCACCACCGAAGGCTCGTGACATGGACGTTGAGATTGTCGGCAAGTTCCTGTCCACACTGCCCGAAGACGACGACCACCCGTACCGAACCGGGCCGTGGCGGCCGCAGACCACCGAGTGGGACGCCGACGACCTCGCCCCCGTAGCGGGCGAGATCCCGCGCGACCTGGACGGCGTCTACCTCCGCAACACCGAAAACCCGTTGCACCCGGCGTTGAAGACCTACCACCCCTTCGACGGCGACGGCATGCTGCACGTGGTCGGTTTCCGCGACGGAAAAGCGTTCTACCGCAACCGCTTTGTGCGGACCGACGGATTCGTGGCCGAGAACGAGGCCGGCGAGCCGTTGTGGCCGGGGCTGGCCGAACCGGTGCAATTGACCAAGCGGGAAGACGGCTGGGGCGCGCGCACCCGGATGAAGGATGCGTCGAGCACCGATGTCATCGTCCACCGCGGCACCGCGCTGACCAGCTTCTACCAGTGCGGCGACCTCTACCGGATCGACCCGTACTCGGCCAACACCCTCGGCAAGGAAACCTGGAACGGACACTTCCCGGTCGACTGGGGTGTCTCCGCGCATCCGAAGGTCGACCACAAGACCGGCGAACTGTTGTTCTTCAACTACAGCAAGCAGGACCCGTACATGCGCTACGGCGTCGTCGACCGAAACAACGAGCTGAACCACTACGTCGACATCCCGCTACCCGGACCGCGGCTGCCGCACGACATGGCGTTCACCGAAAACTACGCGATCCTCAACGATTTCCCGTTGTTCTGGGATCCGAGGCTGCTCGAACACGACGTGCACCTGCCGTGCTTCTATCCCGACATTCCGTCGCGCTTCGCCGTGATCCCGCGCCGCGGCGGCACCGACGACATCCGATGGTTCGAGGCGGACCCGACGTTCGTGCTGCACTTCACGAACGCCTACGAGGATGGCGACGAGGTCGTGCTCGACGGCTTCTTCGAAGGCGATCCTCAGCCGATCGACACCGGTGGAACCAAGTGGGAGAAGCTCTTTCGCTTCCTGGCGCTGGATCGCCTGCAAGCCCGGCTGCACCGCTGGCGCTTCAACCTGGTCACCGGCGAGGTCAAAGAAGAGCAGTTGTCGGAATCCATCACCGAATTCGGCACCATCAACCCCGCCTACGCCGCGAGCGACTACCGCTACACCTACGCCGCCACCGGCAAGCCGGGCTGGTTCCTGTTCGACGGTCTGGTCAAACACGATGTGCGCACCGGAAGCCAGGAGGGATTCTCGTTCGGCGACGGTGTCTACGGCAGCGAGACCGCGATGGCGCCACGGGTGGGATCTATTAGCGAGGACGACGGCTACCTGATCACTCTCACCACCGACATGAACGCCGATGCCTCCTACTGCGTGATCTTCGACGCCGCTCGGATCGGCGACGGGCCCGTGTGCAAACTTCAACTGCCCGAGCGCATTTCCAGCGGCACGCATTCGACATGGGCCCCCGGCGAACAGCTGCGGCGCTGGGACACCGCGGACTCAGCGGCGGCCGCCATCGGGCTATGATGCGGGTCGGGCTGCTCACCGAGCCTGTAATACGGCAGGAAAAGTACGAGTAGCGGCCTGCAGAATTACAGGCTCGGCGAATCGGAGTAGGAGTGGACAAGCAGAAGCACCGCCGGACGACGCACTGGCCACTGGAATTGGCGTCGATTGGCGCCATCCGCTTCGCCCGCCGCTCGTCGAACTTCGAAGAGACAGTGCGGTTTTACCGCGAGCTGGTGGGGCTGCCGCTCTACGAGACGTTCGAGGCCAGCTACGGCAGCAACGGCGCGATCTTCGGCCTGCCCAGCTGGAATCTGACGATGGAAATCGTCGAGGCGGACGAGGACGTCGCCGTGGACCGTCACGAGCAGCTGTGCCTGTACTTCCCGGACAAGCACGCCCAGCGGGCCGCGATTGCACGCTTGCAGCAGGCCGGGCAGGAGCCCGTCGAGCAGCACCCGTACTGGGAGGCGACGGGTGCGGTGACCTACCGCGACCCCGACGGCCGCGAAGTCGTGTTCGCGCCCTTCGTGTTCGGCGTCAACGAACCCGACGACAGCTCCGCCTCAGGCAAGCACGACTTCCCGCCCGCCTGAGCGTCAGCGGGGAAGCCGACCGGACGCGAGCGCGGCGATCACCGAGAAAAGCGAGCAGACCACCGCGCAGCCGCCGCCGACCGCACCCACGTAAAGCCCGTAGTCGGCGGAGACCGGCGGGTTGACATTGAGCTTGTAGTACCACACCGTCAGCGCCAACAGCAGCAGCGAAATAACCAGCGCGGCAATCGAAGCGACCCGTACCGACAGCCCGCGGCCCACCATCGCCCCGGCGACCAACAGTGTCGAGGACAGCAACACGATGAGCTGGCCCGCCCCGAACCCCCGCGGGAGTTCCAGGTTGCCGTGGGTACCCCCGATCGCGTTGGCCCAGCCGCCGCCGTTGACCGCCGTCGTCAGCCACGGCATCCACGCGCTGGCCGAAATCACCGAGGCGAAAAACGCCACCAGCCAACCGGGGTGCAGGCGGCGAGTCATGGTTCGACAGTAATAGGACCTCGAAGCAGTCGTCGCTCGCCACGCGGCGCGACGATCGCGGCTAGCTCTCCAGCGACGACAAGTTGAAGATGACACCTGTCGGGTCGCTGGCGGCGGCCAACCGGCCGTACGGGGTGTCCTCGGCGTCCCGCACCACGGCCCCGCCGTTGTCGGCGATCACGTGCAGCGTCTTGTCGACATCCTCGGCCCCGAAGAAGATGGTCCAATTCGACGGCACCCCGTCGGGGAGGAAGCCGCTGCCGTCCATCATCCCGAGCAACTGCTGATCGCCGAATGACGCCGTGGCGTACCGGAATTCGTCCGTGTCGGAAACCTGCTCGGTCTGCCACCCGAAGACCTCGCGGTAGAAGGCGACCGCGGCGCGGTAATCGCGGGTGGTCAGTTGATGCCACACCGGGGAGCCGGCCTCACCGATCACCTCGAACCCGCGGTGCTCCAATGGCTGCCACAGCCCGAAGATGGCGCCCGACGGATCGCTCGCCAGGCCCATGTGCCCCTTGTCGGGGATCTCCATCGGCCCCATGCACGCCATGCCACCCGCCGCGGTCGCGGCCGCCATCGTCGCGTTGACGTCGGCGGTGTGGAAGTAGGTGGCCCAGTTGTCCGGGGAGCCGAACTCAGGCCGGTTGGCCATCAGCCCGGCCACGGGGTGGCCGTCCTTGGCGGCGTTGACATATCCGCCGTACTCGGGACCGGCGGACTCGAAAGTCCAGCCGAACACCGTGCCGTAAAAGTCCTGGGCGCGGTCGAGGTCCGACGTCGTCAAATCGATCCAGCAGGGGGCGCCCAGCGGCGCACCGTCACGAATGGGCACGATCTCCTCCATCAGCTGTCGCAGTGCCCCGCGATCGCGGGTTCACACATATCGACTCGCGGCCAATCGGAAACTCATCGAGGCTTGGCTGCCAAGATCTGATCGACACCCATCCGGCCTTCCTCGAAGGCGAGGCCGCCGCCGGCCAGGTACAGCCGCCACACGCGGGCGACCTCTTCGCCCTGCAATGCCATGAATTCGTCGAAGCGGCTGTCCAGCGTCTTCAGCCAATGTTCGGCGGTGCGCGCGTAGTGCTCGCGCATCGCCGCAACGGAACGAATCTCCAAGCCCGCGTCCTGCAGGCAGCGCAGCGTCTGCCAGAGCGGCCGCATGTGCATGTCGGGCGCGATGTAGGCCTCGATGAACGCTCCCCCGCCCGGCGCGGAATCGGCGCGCCGCGACATCTGCTGCAGCAACAGCCTGCCGCCGGGCCTCAGCGCGCGATCAAGGATCGCGACGTAACTGGGATATAGCCGCTCGCCCACGTGCTCGCCCATCTCTACGGACGCGACCGCGTCGAACGTCTCGTCGCTCAGATCGCGATAGTCCTGCAGCCGGACCTCGACGCTGTCGGCCAGACCACGCTCGGCGGCGCGGGCGAGGGTGAAATCGCGCTGCTGCGCCGACAGCGTGATCCCGACGGCGCGCACACCGCAGCGTTGCGCCGCGTGCAGGATCAGCGATCCCCAGCCGCAGCCGACGTCCAGCAACCGCATCCCCGCTTTGAGGTCAAGCTTGCGGCAGATCATGTCCAGCTTCGCCGTCTGCGCGTCGTGCAGTGACTGGCCCGGGCGGGTGAAATACGCCGACGAGTACGCCATGTGCTCGTCGAGCAGCAGCCGGTAGAAATCGTTGGACAGGTCGTAGTGGTGCGCGATGACGGCGCGATCGCGGCGGCGGGTATGCAGCCGGCCCGACAGCCGCGCCTCGCTGGCCGGCGCCTTGGGCGGCGGGCCGATTGCCCCCAGCCGCGCCGCATGCAGCGCCGCCAGCGCGCGAGCCTGCGGCGGAATCGTCGCGCCGGCGCGCTTGCGCGCTCGGGCCAGTCGCCAGGCCCGCCGCAATCCGTCGGTCAGGTCACCCTCGACATCGATGTCACCGGTGACGTAGGCGCGGGCCAGGCCGAGTTCGCCTGGGCGCCACAGCAATCGACGCAAGGCACGCCGCGACCGCAGCACCAGGACGGGGCCGTCGTCCGGGCCGATCTCGCTTCCGTCCCACGCGCGGATGCGAACGGGCGGGTCGACGCCGGCGGTGGTTCGAAGCAGGTCCGCCAGGCGATCAGCGACCGGAGCCACGATCCCCGTTCAGGCGCGGATTCGGCCGGGTGAACACCGTGACGAAGTTCTCCAGGGATTCGCGGATATCGCCTCGCAGCGCGGCGGCGACGATCATGCCGATCGGCCCGAACAGCGCCGGGCCACCGAGGTGCACGTCGAAGCTGACGACGGAGCCGTCATCCTTCGGCGTGACTTTGGCCATCAGCTTGACCTTCACGCCGCCGACACCGTCGCCGTTGAGGGTCATGCCTTCCGGTGGCTTGTAGCGCACGACCGTCCAGCGGATCCGGTTGTACATGCCCTTGACCTCGACGATCGACTCGACGACCGTGCCCTTCTCGATCTGGTCGGGCAGCGTGCTGCGCCACACCCGGTGGATGGTCAGCCACTCCCTATACCGGGAGAGATCGGAGGCATGCTTCCAGGCCTCTTCGGGCGCCAGGGGTACGTCGATCGATCCGGAGAGTTTGGCCATGCGCTCAGTTCTGTTGGTCGCCCTTGGCGGCCGAGTCGGCGGCCTTCTTGGCCTCCTCCTGCACCTTGTGGATGGTGTCGGAGTATTTGCCCTGCGTCTTTTCGTCGACGAAGTCGCCGGCCTTGTCGATCGCCTCCCCGACTTTGTCGGCGTTCTGCGACAACAGGTCCTTCGCCTTGTCCAGTAATCCCATGCGCCGTTCCTTCCCCGCTGATTGCCAGGAATTCTACTTGGCGGCCCTCACCGGCTCCCGCCACAACTGCGGTCGCACGCCGAGGATCCTGGCCCTGATCCACCACGTCACCTCGATCGCGGCGGCACCAATCAACCCGATGCCGAGGGCGGTCGACGTCACCACCACATTCGACGGATCGAGCAGGAATTTCTCCCGAGCCAGCGGGATGCTGAAGATCACCACGTACGCCAGTCCGGACGCGATCACTAGGGCTATCCGCCACCACTGGTAGGGACGCGCCACCACCGCCAGCACCCACAGCGCGGTCGCCAGCAACGTGATCAGCGCCGCGGTCGAGGCTTGGTCTTGTTGGGCAAAGGTGGCATGGCGACCGTGGTAGGCCACCAGATAGGAGACGAAGGTCGCGACGCCGACGATGAGTCCCGACGGCAGCGCGAACGTCAGCACGCGCCGCACGAAGCCGGGTTGTGCGCGCTCGGTGTTGGGTGCGAGCGACAGGACGAACGACGGGATTCCGATCGTGAACCATGCCGCGATGGTGACGTGGATCGGCTGAAACGGATACAGCAGCGGGTCCGCCTTGAGCGGTTTGGAAAACAGGCATTCGATCCCCACGAGCAGCGCCAGCAGCACCGAATACACGGTCTTGGTCAGAAACAGGTTGGCGACCCGCTCGATGTTGCCGATCACCCGCCGGCCTTCGCCCACGACATAAGGAAGCGTGGCAAATCGATTGTCCAGCAACACAATCTGCGCCACCGCTCGCGATGCCGAGCTGCCTGCGCCCATCGCGACGCCGATATCGGCATCCTTGAGGGCCAGCACATCGTTAACGCCATCACCGGTCATCGCCACCGTGTGACCGCGCGATTGCAGAGCGCGCACGATGACACGTTTCTGGTCTGGCCGCACTCGGCCGAAGGTGGTGTATGACTCCAGCATGTCGGCCAGTTCGTCGGGCTCTGCCGGCAGTCGACGCGCGTCTATCGTCTCGCCGTGCAGCCCCAGGCTGTCGGCGACTGCGCCCACCGATACCGCATTGTCACCGGAGATGACCTTGACCGAAACGGCCTCCGCAGCAAAATAATCGAGTGTTTCACGGGCGTCGGGTCGTACCTTCTGCTCCAGCACCACCAGCGCGACCGGCGTGACGTCGCCCGGCGCGTCGGGATGATTCACGGCCACGGCGGCGGTACCCAGGAGCAGTACCCGAAGCCCCTGGGCGCCGATTTGTGCGGCCCGCTCCGCGGCCGCCGACGCGGGTTCGAGCAGCACATCGGGTGCGCCGATCACCCAGTTGCCGTGGTCGCGATAGGACACACCACTCCACTTGGTGGCCGACTTGAAAGGCGCGGTCGCGGTGGCGATCCAGCCGGGTGGCTGGTCATAGGCCTCGGCGATCGCCTGCATGCTCGCATTGGGGCGCGCATCGGCGGCGGCGAGCGAGGCCAGCACATCGGCGACGGATTGTTCCGCCCGGCCGACTTGCTCGACGCCGGAGATCCGCATGCCGCTTTCGGTCAGCGTGCCGGTTTTATCGGCACAGACCACATCGACGCGGGCCAACCCCTCGATCGCGGGCAATTCCTGCACCAGGCACCGGCGCTGACCGAGCCTGATGACGCCCATAGCGAAGGCGACCGAGGTCAGCAGGACAAGGCCTTCGGGCACCATGGGCACCAGCGCGCCCACCGTCCGCAGCACGGACTGCCGCCACCCGGCATGCGTGGTGAAGAATTGGGTGTAGATGGTCAGCAATCCGGCGGGCACCAACAGGTAGGTAATGAACTGCAGAATCCGGTTAATGCCGTTGCGCAGTTCGGATTTCACCAGGGTGAACTTGCTGGCCTCCTCGGCGAGCTGGGCGGCATAGGCGTCCGGACCGACTTTGGTGGCGCGGTACGCCCCGGTGCCGGCGACCACGAAGCTGCCCGACATCACCCCGTCGCCGACGTCCTTGTTGATCGGATCCGCCTCGCCGGTCAGCAGCGATTCGTCGACCTCCAGGTTTTCCTCCTCGAGGATCTCGCCATCGACCACGATCTGGTCCCCGGGACCGAGCTCGATGACGTCGTCGAGCACCACATCGCTGGGCAGCAGCGCCCGTGTCCCGGATTGCCTGCGCACCAACGGTTTCGCCTGTCCGATGATCGCCAGCTTGTCCAGCGTCTGCTTCGCCCGGATTTCCTGGACCATGCCGATGACACTGTTGGCGATGATGAGCAGGCCGAACAACCCGTTGATTGCCGAACCCGTTATCAGCACGATCATCAGCAACACGCCCAGAATCGCGTTAATTCGGGTGAAGACGTTGGCCCGAACGATGTCTGCGATGCTCCGCGCGGCGCGTTGCGGTATCGCGTTGCTCTTGCCCTCGGCTACCCGCTGTGTCACCTCGGCATCGGTCAGGCCGTTGATCAGAGATGAGCTCATCGGGTGAACGTCCCCAGCTTGTTGGCGTCGTAATACTCGAGGTTCAGTGTGTTTGCGGCGAAGGTGGCCTTGGAAACCGTTCCGGGCGGGGCATTTTCGTTCGTCAGCGAGAAGGTGAAGGTATCGCCGTCCCAGTGGGTCAGGCTGAACTTCTGATTTTTCGGCCCGAGCTCCAGCTGCAGGGCGCCGTCATGTTCGCTCACGATGGCCGGGCCCCAGTAGTCGTTGGCGTACGTTCCCACGTAATCGTGCGGCGGCCTGGCCGGTACCGGGTTGTCCGGGGGTTTCTTGCCGACAAGCGAGCCCTCCGGGTTGTTGATCGGGGCGATCGCATTCTTGTACACCGACGCCCAGTCCTCGCGAATCTGCCCGTACTGCACCAGATCCATGAATTGCGCGGTTAGCGTCTCGGGCACGCCGAACGGTGCGGCGTTGGTCAGGGCGATGATGGCGAGGTCCTCGGACGGCATCACCACGAAGTTCGTCGACTCCCCCAAGGTGAACGCGCCCGAATGGCTGTACGTCGTGCGGCCCGACGAGTTCACCGACACCGCGAATCCGTGGCCGTAGAAGCTGGCCCGCGACTTCGGCGTCGCCGGGGGCCTCGAGACGGCCTGCGGGGTAATGGCGGGCAGCAACGCCTCCGGCGAGGTGATCCGCTGCCCGTTGTACGTCCCGTTGGCCAGCACCATCGTCAGCCAGCGGGCCATGTCGTTGACCGACGAACTCACCCCGGCGGCCGGAGACTGCGGATCCGGATCCCGCTGAAACCGCGGCTCCCACTTGTCGCCGACCTTGACGTGGTTGAGGGCGCGGTTGGGCCGGGCCAGGAAGTCGGCGAACCGCGAACTGGTCGACGCCATCCCCAGCGGACGGTAGAGCACCTCCTCGGACAGGTCCGCCCACGGCTTGCCCGCGGCGGCCGCGACCGCCTCGGCGGCGGCCGTCAGGCCAAAATTGGTGTAGGCGTAGCTGATTCGGAAAGGCGCCAGCGGCAGGTACCGCAACCGCTCGAGCGTCTGGCGGCGGTCGTAGTCCAGATCCTCGACCCGGTCGCCGGCGTGGTCGGGCAGCCCGGAGCGATGCGAGTACAGGTCGGCGACGCTCACGTGGCTACTGACGTAGGGGTCTGACAGCTCGAACCACGGCAGCTTGGATACGACGGGCGTGTCCCAGCTGATCACGTTGTCGGTCACTTCGTGCGCCACCACCGTCGCGCCGACCGACTTGGAGATGGACGCCAGCTGGAAGACGGTGTCGGCGTCGACCTTGTTGCCCTGGCCATCGCCCTTGCTTGCGTCTTTCACGCCGAAGCCCTTGGTGTACAACGTCTTTCCACCGTGAACGATCGCTACCGCCATGCCCGGGACACCGGTGTTCTTCATCAGGTCGTTCACCAAGCCGTCGACCTTGGCGACGGCATCGCCGATACGGCCCGCCGGGATGTCCAGGCCCGAAAACTCATCGGGCGACGCGTCCGACAGCCGGCTCGAGACCGGTTGAGATGGCCCGCATCCCAGCAGCGCCAGCAGGGCCACCACGACAGCGGCCGTTGCCGCGCGTTTCGTCATGGCCGCAAACTTTAGCCCCGGCGGCTACCGGATCAGAGCCGCCACCACGGGTTGAAGCGGGTGAGCCCGGACGGATCGATGCGCTGCCCCGGCGCGGGGACGGCCACCTTGACGTCGGCGGCTTCGGCCGCCGCGAGCAGGCGCTCGACGGGTTCGGCCCACGGGTGCGGGGCCAGCCGGAAGGTGCCCCAATGGATCGGCACCAGCAGTCCCGACCCGGACACCGTCACATCGAGATGAGCGCGAACCGCTTCCTCGGGGTTCATGTGAATGTCCGGCCACGCCGGGTTATAGGCCCCAATGGGCATCAGCGTCAGGTCGAACGGCCCATGGTCGGCGCCGATCTGCGCGAAGCTCTTGGTGTAGCCGGAGTCGCCGCCGAAGTACGCGCGTCGGCTCGGGCCGATGATGCCCCACGACGCCCACAGCGTGGTGTTGCGTTCCATGAAGCGCCCCGAAAAGTGGCGCGCCGGCATGCAAATCAGGGCCAGCTCGTCGATCTTCCTGCTCTCGTTCCAGTCGAGTTCGACGATGCGGTGCTCGGGGATGCCCCACGAGCGCAGGTGGGCGCCCACGCCGAGGGGCACGAAGAACGGGGCCCGCTGCGTGCGGGCCAGCGCCAGCACGGTGTCGATGTCGAGGTGGTCGTAGTGGTCATGGCTGATGACGACGGCATCGAGGGCGGGCAACGCTTCGAGTACCACCGGCGGCGGATGGAGTCGCTGCGGGCCGACCACGTCGGACGGGGAGCATCGGTCGCTCCACACCGGATCGGTGAGCACCCGGTACCCGTCGATCTCCAGCAGCGCGGTGGAGTGGCCCAGCCAGCTGACCGCGAGCCGGCCGGGGTCGCCGTCGAAAAGTCCCGGCGCGCCCAGCGGGATCGGCGCGGCCGGGCGGCTCCTGTTGCGTCCCCCCACGAACTCCCACGCGATCATCCCCAACTGCTCGCGGTCCATGTTGAAGGTGGGCGGGTCGATGTTGACGAAGACGCCGTCGCGGTAGTTCGGCGACCGCTGCACCACCGCCCGGATCGAGGCCGGGTGGGCGCCCAGCGCCGCCGGTGCGCCGTGCAGGGCGCGCAGTGCCCACCCGCCAGCCGCCAGTGTGGCCGTGCCGGCGGCCAGTCGTAGCGCTGCACGGACCATGACGGTCAGGCTCCCTGGAACTTCGGCGGTCGCTTCTCCACCCGGGCGATCTGCGCCTCGACGACGTCCTGGCTAGCCCAGGCCTTGTCGAACAGTTCCTTGTGCTCCGGCCACGCCTCCTCGATGGAGCCGTCGTCATTGAGCACCCGCTTGGCGTGCTGGATCGCCAAGGGAGCCAGGCCGGCGATCTCGGCGGCCCAGGCCTGGGCGTCCTCGAGGTTGCCGATGCGGTTGGCCATCCCGGTCTGCAGCGCCGTCTCGGCGGTCAGCTTCTCGGCGGTCAGCAGCATCGCGCGGGCCCGGCCGTGGCCAACCAGCGACGACAGTCGGCGGATGCTCCAGTTATCAAGGGCGAGACCGTATTTCGACGTCGGAAACTGGAAAAAGGCATCCGGCGCGACCACCCTGAGGTCACATTGCATGGCCAGCTGCAGGCCGGCACCGATGGCGGGCCCATTGATGGCGCCGATCACCGGAATCGGGGCGGCGTCCAACACCTTGTGCAGCTCGATGAGCCGGTCGGGGTAGTCGGCGGCGAACGCGTCGCCGCTGAGGTCCGCGCCGGCGCAGAAGGCCGTGCCCTGACCGGTCAGGACAATCGCGCGTATTGACCCCGCCGCCGCCTTCAACACGGCCTCCCGCAGCTCCTCGACGAGCTGGGAGTTCAGGGCATTGCGACGCTCGGGGCGCTGCAGCTCAATCGTCATGACGGCTTCGGCCTGTGTGACACCGATCATGGGGCCCAGCCTATATAGCCGGGTTGTATATAGCCTCGTCGCGTGAGTCGTATCACGACCGAGCAGCTGCGCGACGCCGTGCTGGACGAGGGCTCCTACGTCAGCTGGGACCGAGAGCCGCTGGCCGTGCCGGTGACCGACTCGTACGCGCGAGAGCTCGCCGGCGCCCGCTCGGCCACCGGGCGGGACGAATCGGTGGTGACCGGCGAGGGGCGCGTGCACGGGCGCCGGGTGGCCGTTGTGGTCTGCGAATTCGGCTTCCTCGCCGGCTCGATAGGCGTGGCGGCGGCCGAACGGATCACCTCCGCCGTCGAGCGGGCGACCGCCGAGCGGCTGCCGCTGCTGGCCTCGCCGAGCTCCGGTGGGACCCGCATGCAGGAGGGCACCGTCGCGTTTCTGCAGATGGTGAAGATCGCGGCCGCGGTCCGCCTGCACAAACAGGCGGGCCTGCCCTACCTGGTCTACCTGCGCCATCCCACGACCGGCGGGGTCTTTGCCTCGTGGGGTTCGCTGGGCCATGTCACGGTCGCCGAACCGGGCGCCATGATCGGCTTCCTCGGGCCGCGGGTGTACCAGCTGCTCTACGGCGAGCCGTTCCCGGCTGGGATTCAGACCGCCGAGAACCTCCAGCGACACGGGGTGATCGACGGCGTCGTCCCGCTTGACCGGCTGCAGCGCATGGTCGATCGCGCGCTGACGGTGATCGCCGACGCGCCCGAGCCGCCCGTTCCGCCGCCGCCCGCCGGGCCAATCCCCGACGTACCGGCGTGGGACTCGGTGGTGGCATCGCGACGGCCGGACCGGCCGGGCGTCGGCCAGCTGCTGCGACACGGAACCACCGACCGGGTGCTGCTGTCCAGTACCGGTCAGGGCGAGGCGGCGACGACGCTGTTGGCGCTGGCCCGGTTTAGCGGTCAGCCCGCGGTCGTGCTCGGCCAGCAGCGGGTCACCGGCGGGCTGGTCGGGCCCGCGTCGCTGCGTGAGGCCCGGCGCGGCATGGCGCTGGCCGCCGAACTTCGCCTGCCGCTGGTGCTGGTGATCGACACCGCCGGCCCGGCGTTGTCGGCCGACGCCGAACAGGGCGGGCTGGCCGGCCAGATCGCCCAGTGCCTGGCCGAGCTCGTGACTCTGGATACCCCGACGGTGTCGGTGCTGCTGGGCCAGGGCAGCGGCGGCCCGGCGCTGGCGATGGTGCCCGCCGACCGGGTGCTGGCCGCGCTGCACGGCTGGCTGGCGCCGCTCCCGCCGGAGGGAGCCAGCGCCATCGTGTTCCGTGACACCGCTCATGCGGCCGAACTCGCTGCGGCCCAAGGCATCCGGTCGGCCGACCTGGTGCGGTCGGGCATCGTCGACGTCATCGTGCCGGAATATCCCGACGCCGCCGACGAGCCGGTCGAGTTTTCCCAACGACTGTCGCGCGCCATCGCCGCCGAACTGCACGCGCTGCGTGGAATGGCCGATGCCGAGCGCCTGGCCGCTCGGTTGCAGCGTTACCGCCGCATCGGATTGCCTTGAGCCGCCTAGGCGTTGTCAGCGACACATAACCAGTTGCGAAGACACGCCGCGACACTTCGCAATGGTTTATGTCTCGCCGACGGCGTCCTCGGAGGGCAGGCCGAAATAGCGCTGTATCGTCGGGCCGAGCCAGTCGACGATCTCGTCGCGCGTCATCTCGACGACGGGCGGAAGCCGTAATACGAAGCGGCAGAACGCCATACCGATGATCTGCGTGGCGATCAGCCCGGCCCGAACTTCATGTTCGGCCGCTGGCGCCAGGGCCGCAACCAACGGTTCGACCTGGCTTTCGAAGATCCGCTGCATCCGTTGCGCCGCTTCGCCGTTGGTGGCGCTGGACCGCAGCAGGATCACCAGCGCCTCGTCGCCCTCCCAGCGTTCGAGAAAGTGCCGGACGAGCGAGCGCCCGACCTGTGCCGGATCGGTCGCCGCGTAGTCGGGAAACCTCAGGTCGAACTCGGCCGCGGCGGCGAACAGCTTGTCCTTGCTCCCGTAGTAGCGCATCACCATTGCCGGATCCACGCCGGCATCGGCGGCGATCGCCCGGATCGTCGCCGCCTGGAAACCGGCCGCGCCGAACCTTTCGCGGGCCGCCGCCAGGATCGCCGCTTTCGTCTGTTCCGATGACCGCCGCATGTCAACAATTGTAGGCCAACAACTGTTGACTTTGCACGCATGGCGCGCCAGCATGGAGTTATGCCAACAAGCGTTGACTTATCCGCAGCAAAGGAGCCAACCATGAACGACACCGATGTCCTGGTCGTCGGCGCCGGCCCCACCGGCCTCGCCGCCACCGCTTCCCTGGTCGCCCGCGGGGTGCGCGCCGTCCTGGTGGATGCCCTGGCCGAGGGCCAGAACACCACCCGCGCGGCCGTGGTGAACGCCCGCACGCTGGAGGTGCTCGACGACCTCGACGTGTCCCGGCGGCTGGTCGACACGGGGCTGATCGCGCCGCGGTTCACCACGCGTGAGGGCCGACACGTGCTCGTCTCGATCGACTTCAGCGAGCTGCCGACGAAATATCCCTACAGCTTGATGCTCTCCCAAGCCGACACCGAACAGCTCCTGCTGCAGCGGCTGCACGAACTGGGCGGCAAGGTGATCCGACCCAAGACGCTCAGCCGACTGGCCCAGGACGCGGACGGCGTCACGGCCAGTTTCGACGACGGCGAGACCATCCGGGCCAGCTATGTCGTCGGGGCCGACGGCATGAAGAGCGCGGTCCGTGAGCAAGCCGGGATCGGCTTTGCCGGAAGCGAATTCGCCGAATCGTTCACGCTCGCCGACGTGCGTCTGGCCGGTGCCGCACCCCGCGACGAGGTGATTCTGTTCTACGCCAACGAAGGCCTGACCGTGCTGGCGCCGTTGCCCGGCGACATCTTCCGCATCGTCGCGCCCGCGTCGGACGCACCGAAGGAGCCGTCGGCGGAATTCGTGCAGGCGCTGCTCGACAGCCGCGGGTTCGGACCCGGCGAGTCGGTTGTCACCGAGCTGTTGTGGGGAACGCGGTTCCACATCCACCACCGCGTCGCCGACAGTTACCGGGCCGGGCGACTATTGCTGGCGGGTGACGCCGCCCACGTGCACAGCCCCGCCGGCGGCCAGGGCATGAATCTCGGTATCCTCGATGCGATTTCGGTCGCCCGCGCGCTCTCCGAGGTCGTGGGTGGCGGCTCGGACACCGCGTTGGACGCCTACGCCACCGTCCAGCGCGGATATGCCGAGCAGGTGCTGAAACTGACGGGACGCCTGACCAAAATGGCGACCCTGCCGCGCCCGGTGCGCCCGGTCCGCAACGCGGCCATGCGCCTGGCCGCGGGGGTTCCCGCGGTGCGGCGGCAGATTGCGGTTCAGCTCAGCGGCCTCGACCGCCGGTGATGTATCGCACGAGGAGGGGGCCCACTCCCCCGCGACCCGGCGGGTGACCTCCCACCCCGATAGGGAACAATCCGGCAAAATGGGCGACATGGACACTGGTGTGACCTCACCTCGCGTCTTGGTTGTCGACGACGACTCCGACGTGCTCGCCTCGCTGGAACGCGGACTGCGACTCTCCGGATTCGAGGTGTCGACCGCGGTCGACGGCGCCGAGGCGTTGCGCAGCGCCACCGAGACCCGGCCCGACGCCATCGTCCTCGACATCAACATGCCCGTGCTGGACGGCGTCAGCGTCGTCACGGCATTGCGCGCCATGGACAACGACGTGCCCGTCTGTGTGCTGTCCGCCCGCAGCTCGGTCGACGACCGGGTGGCCGGGCTGGAGGCCGGCGCCGACGATTACCTGGTCAAACCCTTCGTGCTGGCCGAGCTGGTGGCCCGGGTGAAGGCGCTGCTGCGCCGCCGGGGCGCCACCGCGACGTCCTCCTCGGAAACCATTACGGTCGGGCCGTTGGAGGTGGACATCCCGGGCCGGCGGGCCCGGGTCAACGGCGTCGACGTGGACCTGACCAAGCGGGAGTTCGACTTGCTGGCCGTGCTGGCCGAGCACAAGACGGCGGTCCTGTCGCGCGCGCAGCTGCTGGAGCTCGTGTGGGGGTATGACTTCGCGGCCGACACCAACGTCGTCGACGTGTTCATCGGCTACCTGCGCCGCAAGCTCGAGGCCAACGGCGGGCCCCGGCTGCTGCACACCGTTCGAGGAGTCGGGTTCGTGCTGCGCATGCAGTAACCGGATCGAAGCAGGCCATGAACATCCTGTCGCGAATCGTCGCTCGAACGCCGTCACTGCGGACCCGGGTGGTGATCGCGACGGCCATTGGGGCGGCGATTCCGGTGCTGATCGTGGGCGCCGTGGTCTGGGTCGGTATCACGAACGACCGCAAGGAGCGGCTGGATCGCCGTCTCGACGAGGCCGCGGGCTTCGCGATCCCGTTCCTGCCCCGCGGTCTTGGCGAAATCCCGCGCTCGCCGAACGACCGTGACGCCATCATGACGATCCGCAGCGGCAACCTGATCAAGTCGAATTCCGATGTCACGCTGCCCAAGCTGAGCGGCGACTACGCCGACACCTACATCAACGGAGTGCGCTACCGGGTGCGGACGGTGGAGATTCCCGGGCCGGGGCCGACCTCGCTCGCCGTCGGCGCCACCTACGACGCCACCCTCGCCGAGACCAATAACTTGCACCGACGGGTGATGCTGATCTGTGGCTTCGCCATCGGCGCCGCGGCCGTATTCGCTTGGCTGCTAGCCGCTTTCGCGGTGCGCCCGTTCAAGCAGCTCGCCCAGCAGACCCGGTCGATCGACGCGGGAGACGAGGCGCCGCGCGTCGAAGTGCACGGCGCCAGCGAAGCGGTCGAAATCGCCGAGGCGATGCGGGGAATGCTGCAGCGCATCTGGAATGAGCAGAACCGGACCAAGGAGGCGCTGGCTTCGGCGCGCGACTTCGCCGCCGTCTCCTCTCATGAGCTGCGCACTCCGCTGACCGCGATGCGCACCAACCTCGAGGTGCTGTCGACGCTGGATCTGCCCGACGACCAACGCAAGGAAGTGCTCAACGACGTCATCCGCACCCAGTCGCGGATCGAGGCCACGCTGAGCGCCCTGGAGCGGTTGGCTCAGGGCGAACTGTCGACGTCCGACGATCATGTGCCGGTCGACATCACCGACCTGCTCGACCGCGCAGCCCACGACGCGACCCGGATCTACCCCACCGTCGACGTCTCGCTGGTGCCGTCGCCAACGTGCATCATCGTGGGATTGCCGGCGGGGCTGCGCCTGGCGGTCGACAACGCGATCGCGAACGCCGTCAAGCATGGCGGCGCCACCACGGTCCAGCTGTCGGCGGTCAGCTCGCGGGCCGGAGTGGAGATCGCCGTCGACGACAACGGCAGCGGGGTGCCCGAAGGCGAGCGCGAGGTGGTGTTCGAGCGATTCTCCCGCGGGTCGACGGCCTCACACTCGGGCTCGGGCTTGGGGCTCGCGTTGGTGGCGCAGCAGGCACATCTGCACGGCGGGACGGCCTCGCTGGAAGACAGCCCACTGGGCGGCGCGCGGCTGGTGCTGCGCCTTCCCGGTCCGAGCTAGCGTCGCCGTCACCCGTCGCCGGTCTCGGGCACACTAGGACGATGGCCGATGGCAACATACCAACCGACAGCGACGCCCTGGCGCACATCCGCGACCTGGTCGCCGAGGAGAAAGCGCTGCGGGCGCAGCTGCAGCGCCGGGACATCACCGAGTCCGAGGAACACGAACGCCTGCGCCGGGTGGAGATCGAACTCGACCAGTGCTGGGACCTGCTGCGGCAGCGTCGCGCACTGCGCGAGACGGGTGGCGACCCAAAGGAAGCGGCGGTGCGTCCGCCCGGCCAGGTCGAGGGATACCTCGGCTAGGAACACATCCGGAATATGGCGGTCGACGGCATCCGGGATTGCGACGTTGTCGTGGTCGGCGGCGGCCACAATGGCCTGGTCGCGGCCGGCTACCTGGCCCGGGCGGGCCTTCGGGTACGCGTGCTGGAGCGGCTAGGACACGTCGGCGGAGCCGCGGTCTCGGCGCAGCCGTTCGACGGCGTCGACGTCCGGCTCTCGCGCTATGCGTACCTGGTCAGCCTGCTGCCACCGCGGATCCTCGACGACCTGGGCGCCGCGGCGCCCCTGGCCCGGAGGCGATTCTCGTCTTACACGCCCGACCCCGGCACCGGTGGCCGCACCGGGCTACTGGTTGGGCGTCCCGACACGTTCGCAGCGATCGGCGCCGCCGACGACGAGGACGGTTTCACGGCGTTCTACCGGCGTTGCCGACTGATCACCGAAGGGCTGTGGCCGACGCTGCTGGAACCGCTGCGCACCCGAGAACAGGCCCGCCGGCATGTCCTCGACGGCGGCGATCCGGACGCGGCGTCGGCGTGGCGGGCCATCGTCGACGAGCCGATCGGACGCGCCATCGCCGGCGCGGTGCGCAACGACCTGGTTCGCGGCGTGATCGCGACCGACGCGCTGATCGGCACCTTCGCCCGTCTCGAGGAGCCGTCGCTGGCCCAGAACGTCTGCTTCCTGTATCACGTGCTCGGCGGCGGCACCGGAGACTGGAACGTCCCGATCGGCGGGATGGGCTCGGTGACCACGGCCCTGGCCGCGGCGGCCGTCCGTCACGGTGCCGAAATCACCACCGGCGCAGACGTTTTCGCCGTCGATCCGGACGGTATGGTGCGCTATCGCAGCGGCGACGAAGAGCACACTATCCGTGGCCGGTTCGTTCTGGCGGGCGTGACGCCGACGGTGTTGGCGGGCCTGCTCGGGGAACGCCTGGCCAGCCCCGCCCAGGGCGCGCAGGTCAAGGTGAACATGGTGCTGCGGCGGTTGCCGCGGTTGCGCGATGACCGCGTCAACGCCGAACAAGCGTTCTCCGGGACCTTTCACGTCAACGAGACGTGGACGCAACTGGATACGGCGTATTCGCGCGCGGCCTCCGGACACCTACCGGATCCATTGCCCTGCGAGGCCTACTGCCACTCGCTGACCGACCCGAGCATCCTGCCGGCCGGGCTGCGTGATTCGGGCGCTCAGACGATGACGGTGTTCGGCCTGCACACCCCACATTCGCTATTCGACGGCACCTACTCCGGGGCACTGCGTGACCGGCTGACGGATTCGGTGCTGGCGTCGCTGAATTCCGTTCTGGCGGAACCGATTCAGGATGTGCTGATGAGCGACGCGCATGGGCGGCCGTGCATCGAGACGACGACCACCCTGGACTTACACCGCAAACTGGGGATGACCGCGGGCAACATCTTCCACGGCGGACTGTCTTGGCCGTTCGCGGACGACGACGACGCGTTGGACATCCCGGCGCGGCAATGGGGCGTCGCCACGGCGCACGAGCGAATCATGTTGTGCGGGTCGGGCGCGCGCCGCGGCGGAGCGGTATCGGGCATCGCGGGACACAACGCCGCGATGGCGGTGCTGGCTTCGGTGTGACTAACGCTGCTCGATCGTGGCGTAGTCGCGTTCGGTGTACCCGGTGTAAATCTGGCGCGGGCGGCCGATTTTGCTGTCGCCCTCGTCGTGCATCTCGCGCCAGTGCGCGATCCACCCGGGCAGCCGGCCCAACGCGAACAGGACGGTGAACATGCGGGTGGGGAAACCGAGTGCCCGGTAGATCAGGCCGGTGTAGAAGTCGACGTTGGGGTACAGCTTGCGCTCGATGAAGTAGTCGTCGGTGAGCGCCTTCTCCTCGAGCTCCTTGGCGATGCTCAGCAGGTCGTCGTCGCCGCCGAGTTTCGACAGGATCTTGTCGGCCTGCTCCTTGACGATCCGGGCGCGGGGGTCGTAGTTCTTGTAGACGCGGTGACCGAAGCCCATCAATTTGACCCCGGCCTCGCGGTTCTTCACCTTGCGGACGAATTCGCTCACGTCGTCGTCGCTCTCGCGGATCTCCTCCAGCATCTCGAGCACCGCCTGGTTGGCGCCGCCGTGCAGCGGGCCCCAGAGCGCGTTGATGCCGCCGGAGATCGAGGTGAACAGGTTGGCCCGCGACGAGCCGACCAGCCGAACCGTCGACGTCGAACAGTTCTGTTCGTGGTCGGCGTGCAGGATGAACAACATGTCCAGTGCCCGCACGATCTCGGGATCGGCGCGATACGGCTCGGCCGGCAACCCGAAGGTCATCCACAGGAAGTTCTCCACCAGCGACAGCGAATTGTCCGGGTAGAGGAACGGCTGTCCGACCGACTTCTTGTAGGCGTACGCGGCGATGGTGGGCAGCTTCGCAAGCAGACGAATCGTGGACAGCTCGACTTGCCCGTTGTCCATCGGATCCAGCGAATCCGGATAGTAGGAGCTCAATGCGTTCACCACGCTGGACAACACCGGCATCGGGTGGGCGTTGGGCGGGAAGCCGTCGAAGAACCGCTTGAGGTCCTCGTGCAACATGGTGTGCCGCTGGATCTTGGTGGTGAACTCGGCCAGCTGGTCCTTGTCCGGTAGCTCGCCGTAGATCAGCAGGTAGCTGACCTCGATGAAGGTCGACTTCTCTGCGAGCTGCTCAATGGGGTAACCGCGGTAGCGCAGGATCCCGGCGTCGCCGTCGATATAGGTGATGGAGCTCTTGCAGGCGGCGGTGTTGACGAACCCGTTGTCAAACGTGGTGTGGCCGGTCTTGGACAACAGCGAGCCCAGCGCGATGCCGTCAGCTCCCTCGGTGGCGCGGACGACCTCTAGGTCGATCTCGCCTCCCGGATATTTGAGAGTTGCGGTGTCGTCGGTGTCGGCCACGAGAACCCCTTTGCGCTCTGGCTGGTATGGCTGCCCTGACTAGGTGCTTACAGCTGAAGGTAGTCGTTATCGTGGCGGGGCGCCTGCCCGGGGTGGGTCTCGACGATCTTCCTTAGGCAATCATCAGGCGGCCCGTCACAAAGGCCGCCACATGGCCCGGCCGCTGCTCACGCCGGTCAGGGCTGGAGGCGCTCGACCTGCGAGCCGATGACCCGGATCCGGTTGTGCACCCGGTTTTCCCGGCCCTGCCAGAACTCCACCACTTCGGGTGCGATGACGTACCCGCCCCAGCCCGGTGGCACCGGGATGCGCTCGTCGCCGGCGAAGCGCACGGTCACCTCGGCCAGCTGGTCGAGCAGCGCCGCGCGCGACGCGATCGGTTGCGACTGGTGTGACGCCCACGCGCCCAGCTGCGAGCCGCGCGGCCGTTTGGACCAGTACTCCGCGGTGATCCGCGGGTCGACCTTGGTCACCGCCCCGCGGACGTGCACCTGTCGCCCCAGGAGATACCAGGGGAAGGTCGCCGACGCGTACGGCGTCGCCATGAGCTCGATGCCTTTGGCTGAGTCATAGTTCGTGAAGAATGTGATCCCGGTCTCGTCCACGCCCTTGCACAGCACCGACCGGCTCATCGGCCTACCCTCGGCGACCGTGGCCAGCACGAATGCATTGGGTTCGGGCACTCCGAAGTGTTCGGCATCGTCAATCCACTTGCGCAGCAACGCAAGCCAGCCGTCGTGGAGCCAGTCCGCATCAAGGTCGGGGCCGCCGTCCCGCTCGATCGACCCGTACTCGACGCGCATTCGTTGCAGGTGGTCGTCGTCTGGTCCTGCCATCGCGCCAACGCTACCGGCGCTTGCTACCGGCCGGTAGCGTCCGCCCGGAAGCGGGGTGCGAGAATTTTCCTATGACTGTGGTCCCGGAAGATTTCGTCCCTGGCCTCAACGGTGTCGTCGCGTTCACCACCGAGATCGCCGAGCCGGATAAAGACGGCGGCGCGTTGCGCTATCGCGGCGTCGATATCGAGGATCTGGTGAGCCAGCGGGTCACCTTCGGCGAGGTGTGGGGCCTGCTGGTGGATGGTGAGTTCGGCCGCGGACTGCCTCCGGCCGAGCCGTTCCCACTGCCGATCCATACCGGCGACGTCCGCGTCGACGTGCAGGCGGGCCTGGCGATGCTGGCGCCGATCTGGGGGTACAAGCCCTTGCTGGACGTCGACGACGCCACCGCCCGCACGCAACTGGCCCGGGCGTCGGTGATGGCGCTGTCTTATGTCGCGCAGTCGGCGCGCGGAATCTATCAGCCCGCGGTGCCGCAGCGAGTCATCGACGAATGCTCCACGGTGACAGCACGTTTCATGACCCGCTGGCAGGGCGAGCCCGATCCCCGGCACGTCGAGGCCATCGACGCCTATTGGGTGTCCGCGGCCGAGCACGGCATGAACGCCTCGACGTTCACGGCGCGAGTGATTGCCTCGACCGGCGCCGACGTCGCGGCGGCCCTGTCCGGGGCGATCGGGGCGATGAGCGGTCCGCTGCACGGCGGGGCGCCGGCCCGGGTGCTGCCGATGCTCGAAGAGGTCGAGCGCACCGGTGACGCCCGCGGCCTGGTCAAGGGAATCCTGGACCGCGGCGACAAGCTGATGGGATTCGGGCACCGGGTTTACCGCGCCGAAGACCCCCGGGCGCGGGTGCTGCGGGCGGCCTCGGAACGGCTGGGTGCGCCGCGCTACGAGGTGGCGGTCGCGCTCGAGCAGGCCGCGCTGGCCGAGCTGCGCGAGCGGCGCCCCGACCACCCGATCGAGACCAACGTCGAGTTCTGGGCCGCGGTGATCCTGGACTTCGCCCAGGTGCCGGCCCACATGATGCCGGCGATGTTCACCTGCGGCCGCACCGCCGGATGGTGTGCGCACATTCTCGAGCAGAAGCGGCTGGGCAAGCTGGTTCGCCCGTCGGCGATCTATGTGGGGCCGGGACCGCGCAGCCCGGAGTCCGTGCAGGGCTGGGACCGGGTTCTGACCACGGCCTGAGGCGCTTGTCGGTGCCCGGCGTTTAAATGGCGATCGCCGCGATGAGTTTGCGTCGCGGGCGCAGTCAATAACCGTGAGCAGTCCCCGCCAGGGGCTGCCCACGAGACCGACAGCAAGGAGGCCGCCATGGCAATCAATATCGAACCCGCAGTTTCCCCACACCTCGTCGTCGGCGACGCCGCAGCGGCGATCGACTTCTACGTCAAGGCTTTTGGTGCCGTTGAGCTGGGCCGAGTGCCCCGCCCCGACGGCAAATTGGTCCACGCCGCACTGCGCATCAACGGCTCGCTGGTGATGCTCAACGACGACTTCCCGGAAGTGTGCGGTGGCAAGTCGATGACGCCGAAGTCACTCGGCGGCACGCCGGTCACCATCCATCTGACGGTCACCGACGTCGACGCCAAGTTCCAGCAGGCGCTGGACGCGGGCGCCACCGTGGTGACGCCGTTGGAGGACCAGTTCTGGGGCGACCGCTACGGCATGGTCGAGGACCCGTTCGGGCATCACTGGTCGTTGGGTCAGCCGGTGCGCGAGGTCAGCCCCGAGGACATTCAAGCGGCGATGTCCGGGCAAGCCGGCTAGACGCCGCGCAGCCGGGCCAGCAGCCGGCGTCGCCTCGGCGGCGCCGGCGGGGCCGTGGCCGCCGCGGCGAGCATATCGGCGATGTCGGTGAACTTGACGCGCGGTCGACTCTCGTCGCTGCCGCGGGCGATCTCCGCGGCGTCGATGGCGCCCCACCCCGCGGAGCCGACGGCGTCGGGCTGGCGGGCACGCACCAGCAGGTCCAGCGCGTCTGGCTTGGCGAGCGGGTCGGCCAGCCTGCCGGCGTTGAAGTCTGCGACCAGCGCGTGCACGGTCTGCAGGGAGCAGGACTTGTTGGTGCCGATGAAGCCGGTCGGTCCGCGCTTGATCCATCCCGCGACGTACGCGCCGGGCACCGGGCCACCGGAGGCGGGATCGACGACGCGGCCGCCCTCGTTCGGCACAACCGCCGCGGACTCGTCGAACGGAAGATCGCGAATCGGCTTGCCGCGGTAGCCGATCGACGTGAGCACGAGGCCCGCGTCCAGCCGGCGCACCTCATCGGTGCCGGTGACCGAGAACTCGACACCGGTGGCGCGTTGCTGGCCTAACACGCGCCGGGGTGTGAGCTGGTAGGCCAGCCGGACTCGTGGGCGCCGCGTGTCCGCACGCGGCGCGGAAGCATCGCCGAGCTTGCTCACGATCTCCAGCTTGTTCCGGGTCAACATGTCCGAGGCGGACGCGAGATCGCTTGCCACCAACCGGTGATCGCCCGGATCGAGCACGACCTCGGAGGCGCCGGTGAGCCCGATCAGTTCGGGCAGCGTGAACGCGGAATGCGCCGGGCCGCGGCGCGCGGCGATCACCGCCTCGCGGACCGCGGAGCCGCGCAATGCCTCCAGCGCATGATCGGAGATGTCGGTGCGGGCCAAGTCGTCCGGGTCCGCCGTGAGCACACGGGCCACATCGAGGGCGACGTTGCCGTTGCCGATGATCACCACCCGCTCGTGACTGAGATCGACTGGCAGATCGGTGAAGTCGGGATGTCCGTTGATCCATGCGACCAATTGGGTGGCGGTTCCCGTGCCCGGCAGCCCCATCCCGTCGATGTCCAGGCGGCGGTCGTCGGGCGCACCGACCGCGTACAGCACGGCGTGATGGTGGGCCAGCAGGTCGGCGTGGCTCAGGTGCTTGCCGATCTCGACATGGAGATAGAAGCGGAAGTGGCGATGCCGGGTGACCCGGTCGAAGAGCTGAGTGACTTTCTTGGTGTTCTGATGATCGGGCGCCACCCCCGCACGAACCAGCCCGTAGGGCGTGGGCAGCTTCTCAAAGACGTTGACGCGCACGCCATGTTGGGTGAGCAGCTCGTCGGCGGCATACATCGCCGCGGGCCCGGACCCGACAATCGCGACGGTCAGCGGGTGACGGCGGGCACGCACCTCGGCGGCCGGGATCACCGGCGCCAGCTTCGAGGTCGGTGGCAGCTTCTCGCCCGCGGGCCGCGGCGGGTAGAACGACGAGTTGATCTCGACGAACGGCAGCTGCTCGGGTTCCAGCCGGGTGTCGGGCGCGATCGCGCCCACCGGGCAGGCGCTCACGCAGGCGCCGCAGTCCACGCAGGCCACCGGATCGATGTAGAGCATCTCCGAGGTCGCGAACCCGGGCTCGTCCGGTGTCGGGTGAATGCAGTTCACCGGGCACGCAAAGACACAGGACCCGTCGTTACAGCACGACTGGGTAATAACGTGCGGCATAGAACTCCTGGAACCGCTAGGCGGCCGGCGCCGCGGCCAGGTGCTGGCGTTGCGGTTCGCTGCGGTAGCGCGACGGCTTGCCGTTGATCTTGCACAGGCGCCACATGAGCCGCGCCGAGCGGGTTTCCATCAACCCGGTGTCGTTGGCCAGCATCCGGACGTCGGCGAACATGTCGCTCAACCACTTTCGCGAATCCGGCGACCGGAAGAACAGCTCCTTCTTGACCTCGCGCGGAATGTCGAACTCGCGCCAGAACGCCCTGGGCGGCACGGTGATCGCCTGGCACAGCACCCGCATAGTCAGCGGGTAGTACAGCGAGACCCAGAACCGCTGTCGTTTACTCAACTGCGGCAACCGCTTTCGCAGGAACTCATGAGCGAAGGAGATGTGCCGGGCCTCCTCGGCCACGTGGATCGCCATCACCCGCTCCATGATCGGGTGCAGCGACTTGCCTTCGCGCAGAACGTTTTTCTGAGTGTGGTCGATGGGCTCCTCGCCGGCCAGCACACCGATGAAGAACGCCACCGGCAGCGGGCCGGCGACCAGCGGAATCAGGGGCGAGATCCAGCGCAGCATCCGCGGCATCCCCGGGACGTCGGCGCCGACGCGGTTCACCATCTCCTGGAACATCATGGTGTGGTTGCACTCTTCAACCGACTCGTGCAGGCAGTACCGATATTCCGGTGACCCGTTGGGCACCCAGAACGTGTAGTTCATCAGTCCGCGGATCAGGATGGACTCGAAGTGCAACCCCACCTTGGCCACGTTGGCCTGGCGCCACATTCCGATCTTGATCTTGCGCTCGTCGGACTGGGCTTGATACCAGGGATGCCGGCCCAGGGGGTCGGTCTTCGGCAGGATCCAGCGGGGGTCGTTGTCCGTGACCGCGAATTCCGGTGAGTCCCAATCGATATCGGTATACGGGTTGAAGTTTCGCCGCACCGACCCTTCGGACAGCGTGGCAAGCATGTTTACGTAGTCGACGTCGTCGCGGACTTCCATGTTGCGGCGCCAACGCCGGACCATTCGCGTCCTGGCCATATCCAAGCCCTCCCCAACGAGGTTTACATTTGGACGTGCTGTGTCTAGACAGTACCGCGGGTACCGGGAATGTTCCAGAGCCCGCGGAGCAGTGTGGGCTGACCAGTGGTCAGGCGAATCGTGTGTCCTGGCTCACAGCACGAGCCGGCGGCCGGGCCGCCGCACCACCCGTCCGGCGGCGCTTACTACGCTGGCTGACATGGCTGACGAGCTCCAGATTCCCGCTGACCTCAAACCCCGCGACGGCCGCTTCGGATCGGGTCCGTCGAAGGTCCGACCCGAGCAATTGCAGGCGCTGAGCACCACCGCGGCCGCGTTGTTCGGCACCTCGCACCGGCAGGCGCCGGTCAAGAATCTGGTGGGGCGGGTCCGGTCGGGGCTCTCCGAGCTTTTCTCGGTGCCCGACGGTTACGAGGTCATCCTGGGCAACGGCGGTGCGACGGCATTCTGGGATTCGGCGGCCTTCGGGCTGATCGACAAGCGCTCGCTGCACCTTTCCTATGGCGAGTTCAGCTCGAAGTTCGCCTCCGCCGTCGTCAAGAACCCGTTCATCGGCGAACCCATCATCGACAAGGCGGATCCCGGCAGCGCACCGGAGCCGCGGAGCGACCCGTCGGTCGACGTGATCGCGTGGGCGCACAACGAGACCTCGACCGGGGTCTCGGTGCCGGTCCAACGCCCGGCCGATTCGGGCGAAGCGTTGGTCGTCATCGACGCGACCTCGGGCGCCGGCGGCCTGCCGGTCGATATCACCGAAGCCGACGCGTACTACTTCGCGCCGCAGAAGAACTTCGCCAGCGACGGCGGCCTGTGGCTGGCGATCATGAGCCCAGCCGCGCTGGGCCGGGTCGAGTCCATCGCCGCGTCCGGTCGCTGGGTGCCCGACTTCCTGTCCCTGCCGATCGCGGTGGAGAACAGCCTGAAAAACCAGACGTATAACACCCCGGCAATCGGCACCCTGGCGCTGCTGGCCGAACAGCTCGACTGGATGTTGGGCAACGGCGGGCTGGATTGGGCGGTCAAGCGCACGGCCGACTCGTCGCAGCGGCTGTACACCTGGGCGCAGGAGCGGCCGTACACGACGCCGTTCGTCGCCGATCCCGGCCTGCGTTCCCAGGTGGTGGGCACGATCGACTTCGACGACGACGTCGACGCCGCCGCGGTCGCATCGATTCTGCGGGCCAACGGCATCGTCGACACCGAGCCCTACCGCAAACTCGGCCGCAACCAGCTAAGGGTCGCGATGTTCCCCGCGGTCGAGCCCGACGACGTCAGCGCTCTGACCCAGTGCGTCGACTGGGTGGTCGAACGGCTTTAACCCGCCGGCAATCCGCACGCAACCGCCCAGCGTGTCAGCACAGGTGATGGGCGTCGGCTGGACTAGAGTGCGCACGTGACGGGTCCGTCGCTGACCTGCACGGAGCCTGCGAGGAGAACACCATGCGGGAACTCAAAATGGTTAGGCTCGATGCCGACAGCAAATACATCGTCTGCGAGAGCGATGATCCCGCAGAGGAGTTCAGGCTGGCGATCGACGACCGATTGCGGGCCGCGCTGAACGGCGAGGCCGCGCAGCCGGAGCAACCGCACCTCGAGATCGACGTCACCAACATGCTGAGCCCCAAAGAAATTCAGGCCAAGATCCGAGCGGGCGCGTCCGTCGAGCAAGTGGCCGCGGCGTCGGGTTCCGACATCGCGCGGATCCGCCGCTTCGCCCACCCGGTGTTGCTGGAGCGTTTTCGCGCGGCGGAGCTGGCAACGGCCGCACATCCGATGCTCGACGACGGGCCCGCGGTGCTCACCCTGCTGGAGACCGTCAGCGCCGCGCTGGTGACGCGGGGGCTCGACCACGAGAAGCTCAGCTGGGACGCCTGGCGCAACGAAGACAACCGGTGGACGGTGCAGCTCGCGTGGAAGGCCGGCCGCTCCGACAACAACGCACACTTTTGCTTCACGCCCGGCGCTCACGGCGGCACGGTCACCGCGATCGACGACGCGGCCAGTGAGCTGATCGACCCGAACTTCGAGCGTCCCCTGCGGCCGGTGGCGCCGGTGGCCCACGTCGACTTCGACGAGCCGGCGAAGCCGTCGGTCGCGACGCCGGTGAAGCCGGCCGTAGCCACGCCGCAGGAGCAGCCGGTGCACACGCGACGCGGCAAGCCGGTCATTCCCGCGTGGGAGGACGTGCTGCTCGGGGTGCGCTCGGGCGGGCAGCGCTAGCTACGAGACGGCCAGCGCGAGCAGCGTCAGCCACGCGCCCGTCACACCTACGCCTGCACCCAACACGAACCAGCGCAGCACCGGGGTGCGTCGCCATCCCCACAACGTCGGCGCCAGTCCGCCGGCCGCCACGACGTTGAGCCCGACGGCCAACAACGGATGTACTCGCACCAGCCCGAGGCTGAGCACGACGATCGCGACCGCGGTAACCGCCGCGACAAACCCGGCCACCGTCAAACCCGTTGCCCACGGCACAGACTGGGAGCGCTGGTCGCTCACGGGCCGAGCCTAACCCGTTCGTAGAACGCCAAAGCGGCCGCGGTCGCGACGTTGAGCGAGTCGGTGCCCCGCGACATCGGAATGCGTACCCGCACATCGCTCAATCGCAGCGTGGCCGGCGTCAACCCCGGCCCCTCGGCGCCAACCAACACCGCGACCCGTTCGTCGCGCGCCGCGGCCATCGCCTCGGCCAGCGCGCAGGCCTGGCCGTCCGGAGTCATCGCCAGCAGACGAAATCCCTTGTCCCTCAGCGTCATCAGGTCACCGGGCCAGTCGGTCGCCCGCGCGTACGGCACCAACAGCGCATGACCCATCGACACCCGGACCGCGCGGCGATACAGCGGATCGGCGCAGCCGCTGCCGAAGACCACCGCGTCCACGCCCAGCCCCGCCGCGTTACGAAAGATCGAGCCCAGGTTCTCGTGGTCGTTGACGCCCTCGAGCACCGCGACCGTGCGGGCACCGTCGACGACCTGCGCGACCCTGGGCTCGGGCACCCTCCTCGCGGCGGCCAGGACACCGCGATTGAGGTGAAAGCCGACCACACGCGCCATGACTTCGGCGGAGGCCCGGTAGAACGGCGCCGGGGCGTCGGCGAGGTCCGCTTTGAGCTCGGCCAGCCGACGGTCCGTGCCGAGCAGAGCGTGCGGGGTGAACCGCGACACCAGCATGCGCTGCACGACCAGTACGCCTTCCGCGATCACCAACGCTTTCCCGGTGGGCAGATCGGGACGGCGGTCGACGCTGTTCAGGTCGCGGAAATCGTCGAGTCGCGGATCGTCGGGATCGTCGACGTCCTGGACATTCGGGCCGTCGCTCACGGGCTTTCGTCGACCAGGGCCAACATCAGATCGGCGGCCTCGCGCAAAGTGGCGCGCTTGTCGCTGTCGAGCGTCGCCAGCCGCTCCGCCAGCCACTCCTGGCGGGCGCGCCGGGCCGCCTTGACCAATTCGGCGCCGGACTCCGACACCGACACCAGCACTTGTCGGCCGTCGACGGGATGCGGGGCGCGGTCAACGAAGCCCTCGTCGGCCAGCGAGGCGATCACCCGGGTCATCGACGGCGGGCGGACCCGTTCCCGAATCGCGAGGGCGCCTGGCGTCATCGGGCCCTCATTGGCCAGCGTCGCGAGCGCCGAAAGCTGCGACAGCGACACCGGCGACGACGGATTCCGGAAGCGTAGTTGGCGGGCCAGCCGCATGACGGCCAGCGACAAGTCACTGGCCAGCCGCGCATCGCTGTCAGGCATGGCGCGAGGTTACATCGGAAGCAGATAACTAGGAACACGAACGCGCCCTACGCCGGAGCGCAGGCTATGTTGGGCGTGATGTCTGTCGCACCCGGCGAAAGAGCACCCGGCGAGACCGGACCTGGCGAAAACCCCGAAGCGCCGGCCCTGCCGCCGATGCTGCTCCAGGTCTGGCCCGTCGTGGTCGTGGGCTTCCTGGGCTGGCTCGCCGCCGCGGCGGCCGCCTTCGTCGTACCGGCGCTTGAGGGTTGGCGACCGGTGACGCTCGCCGGGCTGGGCACCGGGTTGCTCGGTAGCAGCATCGTCGTGTTGCAGGTCGCCGCCGCCCGCCGCGGCGACCGTGGCGCGCAAACCGGACTCGAAAATTATCTCGACCCCAAATAGGGAGGTGCAGTGGTAGCCCCGCTACTTCAGGCGCAGGTCGACATCGACGCGCCGGCTTCGAAAGTCTGGGCGTTGATCTCCGACTTTCGGCGGATGCCCGAGTGGAGCCCGCAGTGTCGGTGGATGAAGCCCTTCGGCCCGCTGCGCCCCGGAACCCGCACGCTCAACCTGAACCGCCGTAACCGCCTGTTCTGGACCACCACATGCACCGTCGTCGAGGTGGTACCGGAGAAGAAGCTGGCGTTCCGGGTCAACACCAATCGCACGATCTGGAGCTACGAGCTCGAGCCGAGCGGCCAGGGCACCCGGGTCATCGAGAGCCGGCACGCCGAAAACGGCGTCAGCGCGTTCTCGAACGTCTCGGTGAAAACGCTCTTCGGCGGCACGTCGAACTTCGAACGTGAGTTGGTCGAGGGCATGAACGCGTCGCTGGCGAACATCAAAGCCGCCGCCGAGAAAAGCTAGTCCGACGGCTCCGCGGGGGGCTCCTCCGACGATTCCGCCGTCGGCCCCTCCGAGGGTTCCGGCGCGGGCTCTTCCGTCGGTTCCGGCGCCGGCTGCTCCGCGGGCTTGTCCATGACGTCGAGCACGCCGTCGTCGTACGGCTCATACATCGGCGATCCGGTGCCCGCGGCGGCGGGCGTATCGGAATGCGCGCCGCAGCCGTACTGCTTGTCGACGATATGCCCGTCGGCGGACAACTCGTTGCCGCACACCCCGAACATCGCGCCGAGCGATCCCGCCAGCGGCAGGAAGAAACCGCAGTCGCGGCACACGCGTTTGGTGGATCGCGCCATCGGCGAATCGGGGCCGAAGTCCCCGGTGTGCCATCGTTCGGCGGCCCCGGCGCGGCCCCAGGCGCTCATCACCCAGCGGCGGCCCAGCCCGACTTCGGCGGCGGTCTCGTCGACCTGCGGATCGCCACTGGCCGCGTAGCCGGGCACCAGCCGCGGGTCGTCGGCCGCCGGTGCCAGCAGGTCCCCGGGGCTCAGATCCCCGGGCCGCACCCGCTGATCCCACGGCACCCAGTCGGGCGCTAGGAGCGCCGTCGGCCCAGGCACCAGCACCACTTCGCTGATCGTCGCGTGATCGGCGCCCGGATAAGCCGCGACGACGGCGGCCCACTGCCATCCCTGGTAGCCGGGCAGGTGGGCCAGGAACCGGTGCGTGGCGGCGCTGGGATCTTCGTAGCTGACGCCCAGGTAATCCCCGACGGCCTCCGCGCCAGCGAACTCCACAACGGCCGCCCGGGCCGCGTCGACCGCACCCGTGAGCACCGCCGCCAACCCGGCCGGCCACTCGGCCTCGGTTGCCACGGCGGATTCCCCGATGGATCCGGTCACGCTGTCCCCTCTCTGCACTGCGCCTCCAATACTAGGTTGGCGAGCCACGCCCGGTTGCCTGCCGGGATAGGACAGAATTGATCTGTGTCTGGACGGCGGCGCGACGATCCCGCCCGGGTGGCCTCCCACCCGGGCCGCCGGACGCGCAACGGATCGGTCAACCAGCACCCCGGCATGGCCAATTACCCCGCCGACGACCCCGACTACCGGCGGGCTCGCCGCTCGCCGCCCACGCCCAGCGCCAACCGCTATCTCCCACCGCTGGGCCAGCAGCCCGAACCGGACCGCCCGCCGATCCCCCCGCGTGGGCCCGCCTCCGGCGAACGGATCACCGTCACCCGCGCGGCGGCCCAGCGAAGCCGCGAGATGGGTTCCCGCATGTACTGGATGGTCCAGCGGGCGGCCACCGCCGACGGCGCCGACAAGTCCGGCCTCACGGCGCTGACGTGGCCCGTGGTGGCGAACTTCGCGGTCGACTCCGCGATGGCCGTCGCATTGGCCAACACGCTGTTCTTCGCGGCGGCCAGCGGGGAGAGCAAGTCGAAAGTTGCTCTGTACCTGTTGATCACGATCGCGCCGTTCGCGGTCATCGCCCCACTGATCGGCCCGGCGCTGGACCGGTTGCAGCACGGCCGCCGCGTCGCGCTGGCTCTGTCCTTCGCGCTCCGCACGGCCTTGGCGGTGGTGCTGATCATGAACTACGACGGCGCCACCGGCAGCTTCCCGTCGATGGTGCTCTATCCCTGCGCGCTGGCCATGATGGTTTTCTCGAAATCGTTCAGCGTGCTGCGCAGCGCCGTGACGCCCAGGGTGATGCCGCCGAGCATCGACCTGGTGCGGGTCAACTCGCGGCTCACCGTCTTCGGGCTACTGGGCGGCACCATCGCCGGCGGCGCCATCGCGGGCGGCGTCGAGTTCGTCTGCACCCACCTGTTCAAGCTGCCCGGGGCGTTGTTCGTGGTGGTCGCGGTCACGGTCGCCGGCGCCTTGCTGTCGATGCGGATTCCGCGCTGGGTCGAAGTGACCGCGGGCGAGGTCCCCGCCACCCTGAGCTATCGCAAGGACAGCAATCCGCTCCGGCGAAGCTGGCCCGAAGAAGTCAAGAAGGTCGGCGGGACACTGCGACAACCGTTGGGCCGCAACATCATCACCTCGCTGTGGGGAAATTGCACCATCAAGGTGATGGTCGGCTTCCTGTTCCTGTATCCGGCGTTCGTCGCCAAGGCGCACCAAGCCGACGGCTGGGCCCAGCTCGCCATGCTGGGGATGATCGGGGCCGCGGCCGCGATCGGCAACTTCGCCGGCAACTTCACCAGCGCACGGCTGAAATTGGGCAGGCCGGCCGTGCTGGTGGTGCGCTGCACGGTGGCGGTGTGCGCGGTCGCCCTGGCCGCAGCCGTGGCGGGCAACCTGCTGGTGGCCGTGATAGCCACCCTGGTCACCTCCGGTTCCAGCGCGATCGCGAAGGCGTCCCTGGACGCGTCGTTGCAACACGACCTGCCCGAGGAGTCGCGGGCATCGGGGTTCGGACGGTCCGAGTCGACGCTGCAGCTGGCCTGGGTGCTGGGCGGCGCGCTCGGCGTCATGATCTACACCGAATTGTGGGTCGGCTTCACCGCGGTCAGCGCCCTGCTCATTCTGGGGCTGGCGCAGACCGTCGTCAGCTTCCGCGGCAACTCGTTGATTCCCGGCCTCGGTGGTAATCGGCCGGTCATGGTCGAGCAGGAGAGCATGCATCGCGGCCACGCCCGGCGCCCGGCGGCGGTGCCGGAGTGAAACGCCGTGTGGCCGTGCTGCTTACGGCCGTGGTGGCTCTGCTGGCCGTGGGCGCCGGGGTGGGAACCTGGCTACTCGTGCGCCGGCCCGGCCCGCAGCCACCCGAGATCAGTGTGTATTCGCACGGCCACCTGACCCGGGTGGGGCCGTACCTGTACTGCAACGTGCTCAACCTCGATGACTGCCAGACGCCACAAGCGCAAGGCGAATTGAAGGTCACCGAACGCTATCCGGTGCAGCTCTCGGTGCCCGAAGCCATTTCGCGGGCACCGTGGCGGCTGCTGCAGGTATACGAGGATCCCGCCAACACCGCCACCACCATGTTTCGCCCGGGGACTCGGCTCGCGGTCACCATTCCGACGGTCGACCCGCATCGCGGGCGATTGACCGGGATCGTGGTGCAGCTACTGACTTTGGTGGTCGATCCCTCCGGCGAGCTCCGCGACGCCCCACACGCGGAATGGTCAGTGCGCCTGGTTTCTTAACGCTGCGGGCGTTGAGTGTGCGCTCAGGGCGGCCTCCATCGGCGTGTCGCCGCCGTGGGCTCACACTCAAGGCCGTGAGTGCACACTCGACGTCCGGCGAAGGGGTTACGCGCCGTGACCGGCCGGGACCCGCTCGGCCTCGAGCGGCGCCCCGGGAGGCGTCCCGTCTCCGAAAGGCCTGCCTCCCAACGCTTCCCGGCCGTGTGGACTCAGCCAGCCGGCCAGATCCGGGCCCTCGGGAACGATCCTGGTGGGATTGATGTCCGCGTGCACGATGTAGTAGTGCTGCTTGATTTGGACGAAGTCTATGGTGTCGCCGAAACCGGGCGTCTGGAACAGGTCGCGCGCGTAGGCCCACAACACCGGCATCTCGGACAGTTTGCTTCGATTGCACTTGAAGTGGCCATGGTAGACGGGATCGAAGCGAGCCAGCGTGGTGAACAGCCGCACGTCCGCCTCGGTGATGGTGTCGCCCACCAGGTATCGCTGCGCGCTCAGGCGATCGCTCACCCAATCCAATGCGGTGAACAGTCGGTCATAGGCGGCATCGTAGGCCTGCTGCGACCCGGCGAAGCCGCAGCGGTAGACGCCGTTGTTGATCTCGGTGTAGATCCTCTTGCTCACCTCGTCGATCTCGGCCCGCAGCGGCTCGGGGTAAAGCTGCGGCGCGCCCTCGCGATGGTAGGCGGTCCACTCCGTGGAGAAGTCCAGCGTTATCTGCGCGAAATCGTTGGTGACCACCGCGCCGGTCGGAACGTCGACGATCGCCGGGACGGTGATGCCCTTGGGGTAGTCGGGGAACCGCTTGAAGTAGGCGTCTTGTAGCCGCGGGATCTTCAGCACCGGGTCGACGCCGCCAGGGTCGAGGTCGAAAGTCCAGCTGCGCTCGTCGTGGGTGGGACCGCAAAAACCAATGGAGAGAACGCCTTCCAGGCCCAGCAGCCGCCGCACAATGATCGTGCGGTTGGCCCACGGGCAGGCGCGGGCAACCACAAGCCGATACCGTCCCGGCTCTACGGGATAGCCGTCGCGTCCGTCGGCGGTGACGCGGGTGGTGATGTAGTTGGTGTCGCGGGTGAATTCACCCGCCCCGGCAACGTAGGTGGCCATGACAACGACTGCGCCTCCTATAGATTTGCCTCCGTCGGCGCGGCGGACACCGTCAGAAACCGCCGAGCCAGGTTGGTTTCGGTCGACTCGCCCGGTTCCCAGTGCGCGATCCACGGCCCGGTGCCCTCCGACTGGTCGACGATCCCCTCTTCGAGCCAGGTGTAGCGGCCCTCCATGACGTCGTGGGTCAGCTGGACGTCGGTGCTGTCCGTGTTGCTCCACAGCTCGTGGAACAGCGCCTCGACGCGCAGGGTCGCCTGCTCGCAGAACGTCGCGGCCAGCTCGTAGGCCTGCTTGCCGACGGTCGGGTCGGCGGCGCGCTGGCCCTCGGCGCGCACGCACACCGCGGACATCGCGAACAGCTCGGCACCGATATCGACTATGCGGCCGAGGAATCCCTGCCGTTGCTCGAGCTTGGCCTGCCACCTGGCCATCCCGTAGAAGGTGTTGCGGGCCAGCTTGCGGGTGGAGCGTTCGACGAACCGCAGGTGTGACGCCAGCGGGCCGAACTCGCTGTAGGCCTTCGGTCGCTGACCTTCGCCAAAGACGAGCTGCGGCAACCACTTTGCGTAGAACCCGCTCGCGCCGACCGCCGCGGCGGCCTTCTGCTTCAGCCCGGCGTCGGCCTTGGCGAGGTCGCCGGCGGCGCTCAAATGGGCATCGACCGCTTCGCGGGCGATGAGCAGCCTCATGATCTCGCTGGAGCCTTCGAAGATGCGATTGATCCGCAGGTCCCGCGCCACCTGCTCGACGGGCACCGCGCGCTCGCCGCGCGCGGCCAGCGACTCCGCGGTCTCATAGCCCCGCCCACCCCGGATCTGCAAAACCTCGTCAACAATCAAGCAGGCCATCTCGCTGGCCCACAATTTGGCCAACGCCGCCTCGATGCGGATGTCGTTGCGGCCCTCGTCGGCCATCTGCGAAGACAGCTCGAGTACCGCGTCAAGCGCGTAGCACGTCGCGGCGACGAACGAGATCTTGCTGGCCACCGCTTCGTGTTTGGCGAGCGGCTTGCCCCACTGCACACGCTCCCCGGACCATTCGCGCGCGATCTTCAGCGCCCACTTGGCCGACCCCGTCGCGCTCGCGGGCAGCGACAGCCGTCCGGCGTTGAGTGTGGTCAGCGCGATCTTGAGCCCGTCGCCTTCGCGGCCGATCAGATTTTCGCTGGGCACCCGGACTCCGTGCAGCCGGGTCACGCCGTTCTCGATGCCGCGCAGCCCCATGAACTTGTTGCGGCGCTCCACGGTGATCCCGGGGGCATCGGCCTCCACCACGAAGGCGCTGATCCCCCCGCGGTGTCCGTCGCTCTTGGGCACGCGGGCCATGACCACCAGCAGTTCGGCGACCACGCCGTTGGTGGTCCACAACTTCACGCCCTCGAGTTCGTAAGCCTTGCCGTCTTCAATCGGCGTGGCCGTCGACGCGAGGCGTGCCGGGTCCGAGCCCACATCGGGTTCGGTGAGAAGAAATGCCGAGATGGCCCCAGCGGCGCAGCGCGGCAAGAACTTCCGCTTCTGCTCGTCGGTCCCGGCGAGCTTCAGCGGCTCGGGTACCCCGATCGACTGATGGGCCGACAACAGCGCGCCAAGACTGGGATGGACGCTCGAAATCATCATCAGCGCGCGGTTGTAGGCGACTTGCGACATGCCCAGGCCGCCGTATTCGGACGGTATTTTCATGCCGAAGCAGCCCAATTCGGCCAGGCCCTTCACGTATTCATCGGGAATCTGCGCGTCGCGCTCGACGACGCTGCCATCAACGGTGTCCAGAAATTGCCGCAGCTTGTCGAGAAACGCGCGGATGCGCTCCTCGTCGGCGTCGGACGGTTTGGGAAATGGGTGGATGAGCTCCAACGGAAAACGGCCGAGGAACAACTCTTTCGCGAACGACGGTTTATCCCAACCAGTTTCGCGGGATTCCTCGGCGAGAGCTCTCGCCTGCTCCTCGGTGACCTGCGCCTGCTGTGCCATCGCAGCCTCCTCGCTCAATTGTCGCGAGTTGAATACCCACTCTGGGACATTACTCACGAAGGAAGCCGGCGCACAGCGTCGGATTTAGGCGTCGAGCTCCCGCGCGACCGCCTTGACCACCTCGGAGACCCGACGGGCCGTCTTGCGGTCCGGGTAGCGCCCCTTGCGCAACTCCGGCTGCACAGTGCTCTCCAGCAGCGTGATCATGTCCTCGACCATGCCGTGCAGCTCGTCGGGGCTGTGCTTGTGCTCGGCGGGCCCCTCGCGCCGCGGCCTGGACAGGCTGGGGGGCGGATCGATCAGCTTGAGGCTCAACGCTTGCGGTCCCCGGCGGCCCGACGCCACACCGAATTCCACCCGCTGCCCGGCTTTGAGGCCCTCGACACCCGCGGGCAACGCCGACGAGCGGACGTAGACGTCCTCGCCGTCCTCCTGCGACAGGAAGCCAAACCCCTTGTCGGCGTCGTACCACTTCACCTTGCCGGTCGGCACTCGTCTCACCTGCTTGTCTAACGGATAACTAGGAATGGACAACACAAGAAGCGCCCCGCCTGTGCAGGACGCGATGCGGATTCAGATCCTACTCGGGTGGCCGCCCGCCCAGCACCCCCATTTAGGGGTTACTCGGTAGGCTGGGAGGACCGCTGGAGGAGATATGCGCCTGATCCTGAACATTATCTGGCTTGTATTCGGCGGCCTCTGGATGGCCGCCGGATACTTGGTGGCGGCGCTGATCAGTTTTCTGCTCATCATCACCATCCCCTTCGGCTTCGCCTCGCTGCGGATCGCGTCCTATGCGTTGTGGCCATTCGGCCGGACGATCGTCGAAAAGCCGACCGCCGGCACGGGCGCCCTCATCGGAAACGTCATCTGGATATTGCTGTTCGGATTGTGGCTTGCGATCGGTCATCTGGTGAGCGCGGTGGCCATGGCGATCACCGTCATCGGCCTTCCGCTGGCGCTGGCCAACCTGAAGTTGATCCCGGTGTCGCTGATGCCGCTGGGCAAGGAAATCGTTCCGGTCGACGCGCCGGCCGTAGGACGGGTGGCCGCATGACCCTCACCGCACTCGGCGTCCCGACGGTGCCCGGCAGCAATGCGGGCCGGACGCACGGCGACGCGCCAACCGATGGCCCGCTGCTGGACATGTACGGCAGGGCCGCCACCGACCTGCGCGTGTCGCTGACCGATCGCTGCAACCTGCGCTGCAGCTATTGCATGCCCGCCGAGGGGCTGGACTGGCTGCCCGGGGAGCAACTGCTGCGGGCCGACGAGCTGACCCGACTGATGCGCATCGCGGTGACCCGCCTCGGCATCACCAGCGTGCGGTTCACCGGCGGCGAGCCGCTGTTGGCCCGCCACCTCGAAGAGGTGGTCGCCGCCGCGGCCGGCCTGCGGCCGCGACCGGAGATCTCGCTGACCACCAACGGTGTCGGACTGGCACGCCGCGCCGCGGCGCTTGTCGAAGCGGGACTGGACCGGGTCAACATCTCTCTGGACACCGTGCACCGCGCCCGCTTCGCGGCCATCACCCGCCGGGACCGGCTCGGTGACGTGCTCGACGGCTTGGCCGCCGCGAAGGCAGCGGGTCTGGCGCCCGTGAAGGTGAACGCCGTGCTCGATCCCGCCACTGGGCGGGAGGACGTGGTCGAGGTGCTGCGGTTCTGCCTCGAGCACGGCTACCAACTGCGGGTCATCGAGCAGATGCCGCTGGACGCCGGGCACCAGTGGAGCCGGGAGGCCGCGCTGACGGCCGACGACGTGCTGGCGGCGCTGCGCCCGCACTTTCGGCTGCGGCCGGATCCCGCGCCCCGTGGCTCGGCGCCGGCCGAGCTCTGGCTAGTGGACACGGGCCCGAACACGCCGGCCGGAAAGTTCGGCGTCATCGCGTCGGTCTCGCACGCCTTCTGCTCGACGTGTGATCGCACCCGCCTGACGGCCGACGGCCAGATTCGCAGCTGCTTGTTCGCGGCCGAGGAGACCGACCTTCGCGGCCTGTTGCGTGGCGGCGCGCCCGACGACGCGATCGAGGCGGCCTGGCGTACCGCGATGTGGGGAAAGCCCGCCGGCCACGGCATCAACGACCCCAACTTCATCCAGCCCGATCGGCCGATGAGTTCGATCGGTGGCTGAACTTCCCGTCGAACCGGACGGAATCAAGGTCACGGTTCGCTACTTCGCCGCCGCGCGCGCCGCCGCCGGGGCCGACTCGGAGTCGGTGATCCTGCGGCCGGGCACCACGGTGGCCGAATTGGTTGAACGACTGGCGGTCCCGGGTAGTCGTCTGGCCAAGGTGCTGACTCGATGCTCGTATTTGTGCGACGGAATAGCCGTTCGCGACGAGACCAAGGCGTTGCGATCGGGTGACACGATCGACGTGCTGCCGCCGTTCGCCGGCGGCTGACAGTGTGAAACGCGTCACATAACGGATTGATAACGGCGCGGACACGCTCCGATCTCGGGCGCTCTGACCTGCGCCAGCGCGCGGAGTTCCTGGCGGTTTTCCCGATGACGGTGAGAGAAACGCCCGGTTTCGCGAGACGTGACGAGACCAACAGAACCCGCTAGCGTCTCCGGAGGCTCGCCAAGTTACCGGTGGCGTTCCTCCCCTCCCTATCGCGCCGAGCTCCATCCAATAGGGCGGGGAATCCGTACCTGGATGGAGGCGGGGGACCCACCGGTCCACCGTGATCGGACTGGAGTCGCATGCGGCTCCTTGGGGTGAAGCCGATGTCGTCGGCAGGACGACGTCGGCCGGGTAGCCTCTCCAACCCGAACCCGACAGCTGACCTCGCAGGCGCGAACGAGAGAGGAAATTTCGGCGCGCATGAGTGGACGGCACCGTAAGCCCACTAGTTCCAACATCAGCGTCGCCAAGATCGCCTTCACGGGGGCGGTACTTGGTGGCGGCAGCATCGCCCTGGCCGGTCAGGCCGCAGCGGCCACCGACGGCGAATGGGATCAAGTAGCCCGTTGCGAGTCCGGTGGCAACTGGGGAATCAACACCGGCAACGGCTTCTACGGCGGTGTGCAATTCACCGCGGCCACTTGGGCTTCGCACGGCGGCGGCGAGTACGCCCCCTCGGCCCAGTTGGCCACCAAGGATCAGCAGATCGCGGTCGCTGAGCGGGTACTGGCCACCCAAGGCCGTGGCGCCTGGCCCGTGTGCGGTGGTCCGCTGTCGGGCCCGACGCCGCGCGAGGCTCCCGCGCCCGTCCCGGCCGGCCTGGATCTGCCCTGGCTCAACGGCGGGCCGCTGGCACCACCGCCGTGGCTGGCGCCGCCGCCACCGCCGGACGCTCCCCCGCCGGCAGACGCGCCTCCCCCGGATGCGCCGCTTCTCGGCGGCTGTTGCCGTCCGAAGACGATGCGGTCGCGTCCTGCGCGCCAGGCGCGCGTTCCGAATTCGATTTGCTGGCGGCCGCCGCGGCCGACGCGTTTGG
>NZ_JBNMQT010000011.1:0-194160 GCF_050205645.1 Mycobacterium heidelbergense | reverse complement strand
CCCGGGTACGGCCCCCCACCGGGGTACGGGCCGCCGCCCGGGTATGGGCCGCCGCCCGGGTATGGCCCGCCGCCGGGGTATGGCCCGCCGCCTGGTTATGGCGCGCCACCGGGCTTCGGTGCGTGGCCGGGCTATGGCCAGTCCCCGCCGGGCCAGGTGCCGCTCAAGCCCGGGATCATCCCGCTGCGCCCGTTGTCGCTGAGCGACATCTTCAATGGCGCCGTCGGCTACATCCGCACCAATCCGAAGGCGACGCTGGGATTGACCGCACTGGTGGTCGTGGTCATGCAGATCATCACGCGGATCGCCTTCTTCGGACCGCTGGCCGCCTACGGCCGGCTCAACACCGACAAGCCGGACGAACTGTCCTTAGGCGTCGTCGGCGCGTGGCTGGCGTCGATGTCGGGCAGCCTGCTGGTCACCTGGCTGGGCAGCATGATGCTGTCCGGAATGCTCACCGTCATCGTCGGGCGGGCGGTGTTCGGTTCGACGATCACCATCGGCGAAACGTGGGCCAAGATTCGGGGCCGGCTGTTGCCGCTGCTCGGCCTGGCGCTGCTGGAAGCCGCCGTGGTGGTGGCGCTTGCGGGGTTGGTCGCGGTGATACTCGCCGTGGCCTCGGCGATCGGCAACGGCGCCCTGGCGATCTTGCTGGGCTTCCCGCTGCTGCTCGGCATGATCGCGGTGTTGGTGTACCTCTACACGGTGGTGCTGTTCGCGCCCGTGCTCATCGTGCTGGAGCGGCTGCCGGTCATGAATGCGATCACCCGCTCCTTTGCGCTGGTTCGCAACGGATTCTGGCGGGTGCTCGGGATTCGGACGCTGACGTTCATCGTGGCATCCGTCATCGCCAACGCGATGGCTACGCCGTTCAGCATCGTGGGCCAGATCACGATGGCCGGGGACACGTCCATTTCCGCGCTGCTCATCAGTACCTCGATCGCCTCCGTCGGGTCGGCAATCGGTGAGATCGTCACCGCGCCCTTCAACGCCGGGGTCATCGTGCTGCTCTACACCGACCGCCGCATGCGCGCCGAGGCGTTCGACCTGGTGCTGCAGACCGGCGCCGCCGGCGGGCCCTACGCGACCGCGTCCACCGACAACCTGTGGCTGACCCGGCCCGCGTAGGGCCGAGCGAGGACGAGCTGACAGTGCCTTCCATCGACATCGACCGCGATGGCGCCCACCTGGCGGCCCAGACCGAACTCGGCAAGCCGATCTATGCGAAGGCTTCCGCGACCCAGCAATTCGTCGAGTGGCTCAACGAACAGATCTACCGGCTGTTGCAAAAGACCGCCTCGATACCGGGCGGGTGGTTCACCACCACGGTGCTGCTCATCCTGCTGGGGATCGCGGTGGTGGTCGGCATCCGCATCGCCCGGCGCACCATGCGCACCAGACGTGGCGGCGACCACCAGCTGTTCGAAGCCGCCCAGCTGACCGCCGCCCAGCATCGCGCGACCGCAGAAAGCTATGCGGCGGACGGGAATTGGACCGCAGCGATTCGGCACCGATTGCGCGCCGTCGCCCGCCAGCTCGAGGAGACCGGCGTCCTCAACCCGGCCCCCGGCCGCACCGCCAACGAACTGGCGCGGGACGCCGGCGCGGCGCTGCCTCATCTCGCGGATGAATTGTCCGAGGCGGCAACGGCATTCAACGACGTCACCTACGGTGAGCGGCCCGGCACCCAGGCCGCCTACCAGATGATCGCAGACCTCGACGACCACCTGCGGTCGCGAGCGCCGGCCGCAGCCGCCGCGACGGCACAACACATCGCCGCCGAATCATGGGCGCAGGTCCGATGACCCCCACGATCGAGAAGCGCCCGGCTGCGCGATGGCGCTTATGGACCTGGGTGCTGCTCACGCTGATCGTGCTCACCGTCATCGCCGGGATCGGTGCCTACCTGACCGAACCGCGGCCCGGCACCCCGATGGATCCCGCTTCGACCGGGACCGATGGTGCGCACGCGCTGGTGACGCTGCTGCGTGATGGCGGCGTCGAGGTCATCGCGGCCAACAGCATCGCCGACGTCGAACGGGCGGCGCGTCCCAACACGCTGATTCTGGTGGCGCAGAGCCAGTACCTGACCGACGAGGCCCTGCTGGACCGGCTGGGGAAGGCCCCCGGCGATCTCCTGTTGGTGGAGCCCACGGCACGAACCCGCGATGCCCTGATGCCGGGCGTGGGCATCAAGCCCACCAGCAACTTCGACAGCGACCCCGATTGCTCGCTGCGGGAGGCCACCCGGGCCGGATCGGTACGCTTCGGGCCGGGCGTCACCTACGAGGCCAAGGATGGCCGCACGATGACCCGCTGTTACGGCGGGGTATTGATTCGGTTCCGCGACCACGGGCGGACCGTGACGGCCGTCGGCAGCAGCGATTTCATGACCAACGGCGGCCTGTTGCAGGCAGGCAATGCGGCGCTGGCGATGAACCTCGCGGGCGACCGGCCCCGGGTCATCTGGTACGCGCCGCATCGCGTCGAGGGCGAAACATCCTCCCCCGCATCGGTTTACGACATGATCCCGGAAAACGTAACCTGGATCGTCTGGCAGCTGTGCGTGGTCGTGCTGCTGGTCGCGCTGTGGAAGGGTCGCCGGCCGGGTCCGCTGGTGGCCGAGCAGTTACCCGTCGTGGTGCGGGCGTCGGAGACCGTGGAGGGCCGCGGCCGGCTCTACCGGTCCCGCCGGGCGCGCGACCGTGCCGCCGAGGCGTTGCGCACCGCCACGCTGCAGCGGCTGGTGCCGCGGCTGGGCCTGGGCGCGGGAGCGGCACCGCCGGCGGTGGTGACGACCGTGGCCGAGCGCAGCGGGGCCGACGCGGGTTTCGTCGCCCACCATCTGTTCGGCCCGCCGCCGGCCACCGACAATGACCTGCTACAACTTGCCCGAGCGCTCGACGAAATCGAAAGGCTGGTCGCACACTCGTGACACAATCGTCCCCACCGCAGACCCCCGTCTCAGACCCAGCCGCCGAATCCGCGCGAAATGCGTTGCTGGCGTTACGAACCGAGCTGGCGAAGGCCGTCGTCGGGCAGGAAGGAGTAGTCAGCGGCCTCGTGATCGCGCTGCTGTGTCGCGGCCACGTGCTGCTGGAAGGCGTTCCGGGAGTGGCGAAGACGCTGCTGGTCCGGGCATTGGCCGCGGCGTTGCAGCTGGAATTCAAGCGGGTGCAGTTCACCCCCGACCTGATGCCCGGCGACGTCACCGGTTCACTGGTGTACGACGCGCGCACCGCCGCGTTCGCATTCCGGCCGGGCCCGGTGTTCACCAATCTGCTGCTGGCCGACGAGATCAACCGCACCCCGCCGAAAACCCAGGCCGCGTTGCTCGAGGCGATGGAAGAGCGTCAGGTCAGCGTGGAGGGTGACGCCAAGCCGCTGCCCGACCCGTTCATCGTCGCGGCGACCCAGAACCCGATCGAATACGAGGGCACCTATCAACTGCCCGAAGCGCAACTGGACCGCTTCCTACTCAAACTGAATGTGACACTGCCGCAGCGTGATTCCGAGATCGCCATCCTCGCCCGGCACGCGCACGGCTTCGATCCGCGTGATCTGTCGGAGATCAAGCCGGTCGCCGGCGCCGCCGAACTGGCGGCCGGCCGGGAAGCGGTCCAGCAGGTGCTGGTCGCCGACGAGGTGTTGGGTTACATCGTCGACATCGTCGGGGCCACCCGCTCGTCACCCGCCTTGCAGCTGGGCGTCTCACCACGCGGGGCGACGGCCGTGCTGGGCACGGCCCGATCCTGGGCGTGGCTGTCCGGCCGCAATTACGTCACACCCGACGACGTGAAGGCCATGGCGCGCCCGACGCTGCGGCACCGGGTGATGCTGCGCCCGGAGGCGGAGCTCGAAGGCGCCACCCCCGACGGGGTGCTCGACGGAATCCTGGCGTCGGTTCCGGTGCCCCGCTAGTGATCCTGACCGGGCGCACCGGCCTGGCGGCGCTGATCCTGGTTCTCCCGATCGCGCTGTCGCCCTGGCCGGCAAAGGCTTTCGTGGCGCTGTTGGTGGCGCTGGCGGTAGTCGTCGTCGTCGATATCGCGCTGGCGGCCAGCCCCGGCGGATTGCGCTTCACCCGGTCCCCCGACAGTTCGGCGCGGCTCGGCCAGCAGGTCGACGCGAGCCTGGACATCTACAACGACGGGCGCGGGCGCTTCCGCGGCCAGCTCCGCGACGCCTGGCCACCGAGTGCGCGTGCCGAACCACGCATTCACGCCGTCGACATCGCCGCCGGGCAGCGCCAGCATGTCCTCAGCGTCCTGCGGCCGGTTCGCCGCGGCGATCAGCGCGCGGCGGTGGTCACGGCCCGTTCGATCGGGCCGCTGGGGTTCGCCGGACGCCAGCGCTCTCAGCCGGTGCCCGGCCAGGTGCGGGTGCTACCGCCCTTCCTGTCCCGCAAGCACCTGCCGTCGCGGCTTGCCAAGCTGCGGGAGATCGACGGGCTGCTGCCCACGCTGATCCGCGGGCAGGGAACCGAATTCGACTCGCTGCGCGAGTATGTCGTCGGCGACGACGTCCGCTCGATCGACTGGCGCGCGAGCGCGCGCCGCGCCGACGTCATGGTTCGCACGTGGCGGCCCGAACGCGACCGGCGGGTGGTGATCGTGCTGGACACCGGGCGCATGGCGGCCGGCCGCGTCGGCGTCGATCCGACCGCCGCCGATCCCGCCGGCTGGCCCCGGCTGGACTGGTCGATGGACGCCGCGCTGCTGCTCGCGGCGCTCGCCTCGCGGGCCGGCGACCATGTCGACTTTCTCGCCCACGATCGGGTGAGCCGGGCCGGCGTATTCGGCGCGTCGCGCACCGAGCTGCTCGCCCAACTGGTCGAGGCGATGGCTCCGTTGCAGCCCACGCTCGTCGAATCCGATTGGCGTGCAATGGTTGCCGCCATTTTGCGGCGCACGCGGCGACGGTCGCTGGTGGTACTGCTGACCGACCTCAACGCGACCGCGCTGGACGAGGGGCTGCTGCCGATCCTGCCGCAGCTGTCCTCCAAACACCACGTGATGATCGCCGCATGCGCCGACCCCCGCGTCGACCAAATGGCCGCCGGGCGCTCCGACCCCGCCGCGGTATACGACGCGGCGGCCGCCGAGCGGTCCCGCAACGACCGCCGCGCCATCGCGTCGCGGCTGCGCCACAGCGGGGTGGACGTGGTCGACGCGGTTCCGACCGAGCTGGCGCCCGCCCTTGCCGATCATTATTTGGCGATGAAAGCGACGGGGCGGCTCTAACTTTCGGCTGTGACTTTCGGCTCGATCAGGCGGTCGGGACGATGTCGGGGGCGTCGTCGATATCGCCGGTCTCGCCGGCCTTTGCGGCGCGGCGGCCGAAGTAGACGATGTAGGACAGGAACGCCGCCTCGGCAATGATTCCGATGCCGACCCGAACGAACGTCGGCAACGGCGACGGCGTCACCAACGCCTCTATCAACCCGGCAACCAGCAGCACACCCACCAGGCCCACGGCGACCGACACCACCCCGCGACCCTGTTCGGCAAGGACCTGGCCACGGGGCCGATCCCCGGGCGATATCACCGACCAGCCCAGCCGCATCCCCGATCCGGCCGCCAGGAATACCGCCGTCAGCTCCAGCAGCCCGTGCGGGGCAAGCAGACCCAGCAGGATCCCGCCCTTACCGGCGTGGAACATCAGGCCCGCGATCAGCCCCAGGTTGGCGGCGTTCTCGAACAACACGACCGGAATCGGCAGCCCCAGCACGACGGCTGACGCGATGCACTGGGCCGCGACCCACGCGTTGTTCACCCAGATCTGCAGGGCGAACGCCGCGGCGGGGTGCTCGCTGTAATACGACGCGACATCGTGGTTGACCAATTGATCGATGTCGGTCGGCGTTCCGATCGCGGATTGCACCTCCGGGTTGCCCGCCACCCAGAATGCGATGACCAGCACCATGGCGAAGAAGGCCGCCGCCGTCCCCACCCACCACCGCCAGCTGCGATAGGCCACCACCGGGAACGACACGGTCCAGAATCGGATGAACGCACTGCTCAGCGGCGCGTGAGCACCCGTCACCGCGGACCGGGCGCGCGCGATCAGGCTCGAGAGCCGGCCCACCATCAGCGAATCCGATCCGATCGTGCTGACCGACCGCAGCATCGACAGATGGGTGGACACGCGCTGGTAGAGCTCGACGAGTTCGTCGACTTCCGCGCCGCTCAGCGACCGGCGGCGCTTGACCAACTGGTCCAGTCGGTCCCAGGTCGCGCGATGGGTCAGCACGAATGCGTCGACGTCCACCCTGAGCAGCCTAATTCGCCTGTACCGTTCGGTGGTATGTCGGAGGTGGTGACCGGGGACGCGGTGGTCCTCGACGTCCAGATCGCCCAGTTGCCGGTGCGGGCGGTGGGTGCACTGATCGACATCACGGTGATGTTCGTGTTCTACCTGCTCGGGCTGATGCTGTGGGCCGCTACCCTGACGCAGTTCGACAGCGCGCTGAGCGCGGCCGTCCTGATCATCTTCACCGTGCTGGTGATGATCGGTTACCCGTTGACCTTCGAAACCGCTACGCGTGGGCGGTCGGTGGGCAAGATCGTGATGGGCCTGCGTGTGGTGTCCGATGACGGTGGCCCAGAACGCTTCCGGCAGGTGGTGTTTCGCGCGCTGGCAGCGGTGGTGGAGATATGGATGTTTCTCGGCAGTCCCGCCGTCATCTGCAGCATGCTGTCGCCGAAGGCCAAACGCGTCGGCGACATCTTCGCCGGCACGGTCGTGGTGAGTGAGCGAGGCCCACGATCGAGTCCGCCGCCGGCCATGCCCCCGGCGCTGGCGTGGTGGGCGACGTCGCTGCAGCTGTCCGGGCTGTCCGCCGGCCAAGCCGAGGTTGCGCGCCAATTCCTTTCCCGCGCACCACAACTCGATCGCCAGCTGCGCCAGCAGATGGCGTACCGGATCGCCGGGGAGGTGGTGACGCGCATCGCCCCGCCGCCCCCGCCCGGCGCCCCGCCGGAGCTGGTGCTTGCCGCGGTTCTGGCCGAACGCCACCGCCGCGAACTGGCGCGACTGCGCCCCACGATGCCTGCGCCAGGACCCTGGCCACCGGCCGGGCCGACGCCCTGGCCACCCGCGCCGGCCGGCCCGCCGCCGGCCGTTCCGTGGCCGCAGCAGGACCCGCAGGCCGGCGGCTTTTCGCCGCCCCGCTGATTGCCGCTAGCCGGAGACGGTAATCGCCATCAGGATCACGTCGATGATCAGCAGCGCCCATCCGGCCAGCGGAACGACGATGCCGCCACGGCGCTTGGCGGTGAAGACCGAGACGACGATGACGACGAACGCCACCACGGGCGCGCCGTAGAACGCGACCCCGAAGTCGATCCCCCCGCGGCCCAGGTTCGGGCAACTGCGACCGCTGCAGCCGTCGGTACTCATCACCGCGCCCAGCGCGAAGAGCATCACGAGTGCGGCCGCCGGCACCGTGGACAGCGCCAACCCCCAGTTGACCCACGGCCAGACGCGGCGTCTACGCGCTTCACCCTGCGCCTGATCGGTCGGGCGTCGCGTTGCGCTGTCGAACGTCACGTTGGAGTTATTTGCGTCCATCCCTCAGGTGCTACCCGCCGAGTTTCGGGCGCAAACGAAAATATCTGATTGCATCGCGTTAGTTTCCGATATATCGTGATGCACCGAAGCGCATGCCCTATGCGCGAACCAACAGACGTAAGGACTACAGACAATGACCAATCCATTCACTCCTCCCGACGGCCCATTCGGCGCTCGACCTGGCCTAGGCTTCGGTTTCGGCCCCGGCCCCGCGCCCGCTCAGCGGCGCGCCCTGCATGAGGCCAGGCGCCAGGCCCGGCGGGAATTCCGCGAACACCTTCGCGACCACGCCGGCGACCAGGGCTTCGGGCCCGGGTTCGGGCCGGGTTTCGGTCCCGGGTTCGGTCCCGGCTTCGGCTTCGGTCCCGGCGGCCGGCGCGGCGGATGGCGTCGCGGCGGCCAGGGCCGCGGGCGCCGCGGTGACGTCCGGGCGGCCATCCTGGTACTGCTGGCCGAGCGGCCGATGCACGGCTACGAGATGATCCAGCAGATCGCCGAACGCAGCAACGGAATCTGGCAGCCCAGCCCGGGCTCGGTCTACCCGACGCTGCAGCTACTGGCCGACGAAGGCTTGATCACGGCGACCGAAACCGACGGCAGCAAGAAGCTCTTCGAGCTCACCGACGAAGGTCGCGCGGCGGCCGAGAAGATCGAGACCCCGCCATGGGACGAGATCGCCAAGGGCGCCGACCCGGGCCACCTCAACCTGCGCACGGCCGCGGGCCAGTTGTTCGGTGCGGTCGCGCAGTCCGCGCACACCGCCTCTTCCGACCAGCAGCAGCGCATCGTCGACATCCTCAACAATGCGCGGCGGGAGATCTACGGCATCCTCGGCGAGGACTGACGGTCGGCGGACCCTGGATCAGGTCACATCGACCCAATCCAGGGTCCGCTGCACCGCCTTGCGCCAGCCGGCATAGCCGGCGGCGCGCTCGTCATCACTCCACTCCGGCGACCATCGCCGGTCCTCGCGCCAGTTCGCGACCAGCTCGCCCGGATCCGCCCAGAACCCGACGGCCAGACCCGCGGCGTAGGCGGCGCCCAGCGCGGTCGTCTCGGCGACCACCGGCCTCACCACGTCCACGCCCAGCACGTCGGCCTGAATCTGCATGCACAGGTCGTTGCCGGTGATACCGCCGTCGACCTTCAAAACCTCAAGGCGCACACCGGAATCGGCTTTCATCGCGTCGACCACGTCGCGGCTCTGATAGCAGATCGCCTCCAGCGTCGCGCGGGCCAGGTGCGCGTTGGTGTTGAACCGGGACAGCCCGACGATGGCGCCGCGGGCATCGGAACGCCAATACGGGGCGAACAGCCCGGAAAATGCCGGCACGAAATACACGCCGCCGTTGTCGGCGACCTGACGGGCCAGCGCCTCGCTCTGGGCCGCGCCGCTGATGATGCCCAGCTGGTCGCGCAGCCACTGCACCGCCGAGCCGGTCACCGCGATCGAACCCTCAAGCGCGTAAACGGGTTTGGCGTTCCCGAATTGGTAGCAGACGGTGGTCAGCAGGCCGTTTTTCGATCGGACGATCGTCTCGCCGGTGTTGAGCAGCAGGAAATTGCCCGTGCCGTAGGTGTTTTTCGCCTCCCCGGCGGCCAGACACACCTGACCGACCATGGCCGCATGCTGGTCGCCGAGGACCCCGGTGATCGGCACTTCGCCGCCGACGGGACCGGCGTCGGTGGTGACACCGTACGGTTCCGGCGACGACGACGGCGCGATCGCCGGCAGCATCGCACGCGGAATCGAGAAGAACGACAACAGCTCGTCGTCCCAGTCCAGCGTTTCCAGGTCCATCAGCATGGTGCGGCTGGCGTTGGTGACATCGGTGACGTGCACGCCGCCGCGCGCGCCGCCCGTCAGATTCCACAACACCCAGGTATCCGCGGTGCCGAACAGCGCATCACCGCTTTCGGCGGCTTCGCGCACCCCGTCGACGTTGTCCAAGATCCATTGGAGCTTCCCCCCGGAGAAGTAAGTCGCCGGGGGCAGGCCCGCCTTTCGCCGGATCACGTCACCGCGACCGTCGCGGTCCAGCGCCGACGCGATCCGGTCGGTGCGGGTGTCCTGCCAAACGATCGCGTTGTAGTAGGGACGCCCGGTGCGCCGGTTCCACACCAGCGTGGTCTCGCGCTGGTTCGTGATTCCCAGGGCGGCAATGTCTTTCGCCGCCAGATCGGTTCGATTGAGCACCGACGTCAGCACCGACGACGTGCGCTCCCAAATCTCGACCGGGTCGTGCTCGACCCAGCCCGCGCGCGGCAGGATCTGCTCGTGCTCGAGCTGGTGACGGGCGACCTCGGTTCCGGCGTGGTCGAAGATCATGCAGCGGGTGCTGGTGGTGCCCTGGTCTATGGCGGCGACGAAGTCGGCCAAGTGCTCTCCTCCAACGTTCTCCTCATGTCATCGTCCATGATGGTCTACCCACACGCCGGGCGGGAACTTGCGTTGCCGCCGGTAAACATGTTCCATCGGCATTGTGGGCGAAGAGGTCAAGCGCACCACCTATGACCACGCACATCGGCGGGAATACCGGCGCAAGGTGCAGTTGTGTCTGGACGTCTTCGAGACCATGCTCTCGCAGTCACACTTCGATGCCGACCGGCCGCTCACCGGCATGGAGATCGAATGCAACCTCGTCGACGCCGATTACCAGCCCGCGATGTCGAACCGCTACGTGCTGGACGCCATCGCGGATCCGGCCTACCAAACCGAATTAGGCGCCTACAACATCGAATTCAACGTGCCGCCGCGCCCGCTGCCCGGTCACACCGCCCTGGACCTGGAGGCGGAGGTGCGGGCCAGCCTGAACGACGCGGAGACCAAGGCCAACGCCAGCGGGGCCCACATCGTGATGATCGGCATCCTGCCGACGCTGCGGCCCGAACATCTCGACGAGGGCTGGATGAGCGAGTCGACCCGATACGCGGCCCTCAACGAGTCCATCTTCAGCGCCCGCGGCGAGGACATCCAGATCGATATCGACGGCCCGGAGCCGCTGAGCTGGAACACCACCACCATCGCGCCCGAATCCGCTTGCACCAGCATGCAATTGCATCTGCAGGTGGCGCCCTGCGATTTCGCCGCCAACTGGAACGCCGCGCAGGTGCTGGCCGGCCCGCAGCTGGCCCTGGGCGCGAATTCGCCCTACTTCTTCGGCCACCAGCTGTGGTCGGAGACCCGTATCGAAGTGTTCACGCAGTCCACCGATACCCGCACCGAGGAGCTCACCACCCAGGGTGTGCGACCGCGGGTGTGGTTCGGCGAACGCTGGATCACGTCGATCCTCGACCTGTTCAAGGAGAACATCAGTTATTTCCCGTCGCTGCTGCCCGAGCTGTCCGACGAGGACCCCGCCGCCGAGCTGGCCGCCGGACGCATTCCCGCGCTCTCCGAATTGCGCCTGCACAACGGCACCGTGTACCGGTGGAACCGCCCCGTGTACGACGTCGTCGACGGGCGCCCGCACGTGCGGCTGGAGAATCGGGTCTTGCCGGCCGGCCCGTCCGTGATCGACATGCTGGCGAACTCGGCCTTCTACTACGGCGTGCTGCGCGTCTTGTCCGAATCAGACGATCCGCTGTGGACGAGGATGAGTTTCGCTGCGGCGCACGCCAATTTCGTCGAGGCGGCCCGGCACGGCATCGCCGCCCGGCTGCGCTGGCCGGACCTGGGCCACGTGACGGCGCCGGAATTGGTGTTGAACACGTTGCTTCCGATGGCCGACGACGGGCTGCGCCGATGGGGTGTCGACACGGAGGCCCGCGACCGGTTCCTCGGCGTCATCGAGGGCCGTGCCGCGAGCGCACGCAACGGCGCCAGCTGGCAGGTGGCCACCGTGCGGGCGCTGCAGGACGGCGGGATGACGCGGCCCGCGGCGCTGGCCGAGATGCTGCGCCGCTACTGCGAGCACATGCACGCCAACGAGCCGGTGCACACCTGGCCGTCGTAGGCGCGCGTACGTTGGGGGCTATGTCACCCGAACTAATGGACTGGGACAGTGTGTACCGCGAGCAGGGCGGGTTCCAGGGTCCGCCGCCGTGGAATATCGGTGAACCACAGCCCGAATTGGCCGCGCTGATGGCGGCCGGCAAGTTCCGCAGCGACGTGCTGGACGCCGGCTGCGGGTTCGCCGAGCTGTCGTTGGAATTGGCAGCGGCGGGCCACACCGTGGTCGGGGTCGATCTCACACCCACCGCCATCGCGGCGGCCACCAAGGCCGCCGCCGAACGCGGGTTAAGCACGGCCAGCTTCGTGCAGGCCGACATCACCTCGTTCTCCGGATATCCACCCGGATCGGAAGGCAGGTTCAACACCGTCATCGACTCCACGCTGTTTCACTCGCTGCCGGTCGAGGGCCGCGACGGCTACCTGAGCTCGGTGCACCGCGCGGCGGCCCCCGGCGCCGGGTACTACGTGCTGGTATTCGCCAAGGGCGCCTTCCCCGCCGAGATGGAACCGAAGCCCAACGAAGTCGACGAGGACGAATTGCGCGCCGCGGTCAGCAAGTACTGGGAGATCGACGACATTCGGCCCGCGTATATCCACGCCAACGTTCCCCAGATCCCCGACGCGCCGTTCGAATTTCCGCCGCACGACCGCGACGACAAGGGCCGGATGAAGCTGCCCGCCTACCTGCTCACGGCGCACAAGGCCAGCTAGCCGGTCGCCGCCGTCGCGGCGTTCAGCGCCTCGGCGAAGGCACCCAGGTCGTCGGCCGTGGTGTCCGCGTGCGGCGAGATCCGCAGCACCGGCCCCGTCAGTTCCAGCGGCGCCCGTTGGACCCCGGCGTAGGTGGTCACGATGCGCCGTTCGCTCAGCAACCATTCGCGCACGGCCGCTGCGTCGGCGCCGCCGACCGGCGCCAAAGTGGTGATCGCACTGGGCTCTTCGACCTCCTCGATCACCGCCCACCCGGGCACGTCGGCCAGCACGGTGCGGCTGAGCGCGCCCAACTCGGCCAGCCGGGCCCGCACCGCCTCGGGGCCGCAAGCCAAATGTTCGCCCAGCGCCACCGAAAACCCCACGCGCGCAGCGACATTGGCCTCACCGAATTCCAGCTGTTGGGCCACCGTCAGCGACCCCGATTTCACGGCCCACTCGGGCGCGGCCAGCCTCGGACGCAACCGCTCCATCAGGTCGGGGCGCACGGCGAGCGCACCCACACCCCGCGGCCCGGCGATCCACTTGCGCGACGAGGAATACGTGACGTCGGCGCCCACCACGGTGTCCACGTGGCCCAGCGCTTGGGCGGCGTCCACGACCAGCGGCAGGCCCAATTCGGCGCAGAGTTTCGCGACCATCGCCGCCGGCTGGACGACACCGCGATGGCTGGCCACCGTGGTCAGGTGGACGAAATCGGGCGGGTCGTCCTCGAGGGCGAACGCCGCGTCGTCGAGTGCCACCCGGCCGTCGTCCAGGGTCGGCAGCAGCCGGCGCTCGAACCCGTGGATCTCCATCAAGGCCAGGTTGGGGCCGTATTCGCCGGGCAGGCAGGCCACCGTCCGGCTGTCCGCGGGCCAGCCGCCCAGCAGCAGATCCAGCGCGTTCAGCGAGCCGGTGGTGTACACCACCTCGGCGTCAGGCATCCCGCTCAGCGCGGCGAACGCGGCGCGCCCCGCGTCCAGCGCCGGCGTCGCGGCCTCGGCGGCGACATACCCGCCGACTTCGGCCTCGTACCGCGCGTGCTGCGCGGTCGCGTCGATGACCGCGAAACTCTGGCGCGAACAGGCCGCAGTGTCCAGGTGCAGCCCGGCCACCGGCGGGCGGGCCTCCCGCCATCGGTCGGCCAGCGAATCGCTCACTTGACGGCTAACGACAACCCGAAATCACCGGCGGCGTCGGTCCACCAGCGGATGCGACGCAATCCCGCGCCGGCCAATTCGGTGTTCACCCCGTCCGGCTGGAACTTGCACGACACCTCGGTGAGCATTTCCTCGCCGGCCGCGAAGTCGACCGTCAGCTCCAGCGCACCGACGCGCACCCGCTGCTCGTGATCGGCCCGCAGCCACATCTCGATGCGTTCCTCGTCCGCGTTCCAGCGGGCCACGTGCCGGTATGCCGCGACGTCGAAATCGGCGTCGAGTTCGCGGTTGATCACCGCGAGCACGTTGCGATTGAACGCCGCCGTCACGCCGGCCTCATCGTCGTACGCGCGCACCAGTCGGCCGGTGTCCTTCACCAGGTCAGTGCCGAGCAGCAGGCTGTCCCCCGGTCGCATCACCGCCGACAGGGTCGCGAGGAACTCCGCGCGCGGTTCGGGTGTGAGGTTGCCGATCGTCGAGCCGAGGAAGACGAACAGGCGGCGGCCCCCGTCGGGAATCTCGGTCAGGTGTGCCTCGAAATCGCCGCAGACGGCTTTGATTTCGACGCCCGCGTACTCGCTCTGGATGGCGGTCGCCGCGGCGGATAGGACGCCGGCGTCGACGTCAAACGGCACGAACCTGCGCAACGACCCGCGGCCATGCAGGGCGTCCAGTAGCAGCCGGGTCTTCTCCGACGTGCCACTGCCCAGTTCGACCAAGGTGTCGGCCTCGCTGGCCACCGCGATTTCGGCGGACCGGGCGCGCAGAATCTCGGCCTCGGCGCGCGTCGGGTAGTACTCGGGCAGCCGGGTGATCTGATCGAACAGCTCACTGCCCACCGAATCGTAAAACCACTTGGGCGGCAGCGATTTCGGTGTGCGCCGCAGGCCGTCGAGCACATCGCGGCGCAGCGCGTGATGCGCCGAGTCGGCGGCGAGGTGATTGGACAGCGACAGCGTCATCGAGATCCTTTCGGCGGGTGGTCCAGCGGGGTCATCGTGACACCCTTCGCGCTGACTTCGACGAGGTGGCGGTCCGGCACGTCCTCCCAGTCGGGGTCGTCGTCGTACGGCTCGCTGGCCAGCACCACACCGTCGTCGCGGCGCAGGATGCACAGCGTGTCGCCCCAGGCGGTGGCGATCAGCCGAGAACCGTTGGCGGCCAATATGTTCAGTCGCGCCAGGGGGTCGGCCGTCCCGATCTCTGCGATGGTGTCGCCCAGCGCGTCGAGCCCACGCTCAAAGATGGCGGCCGCGAGTATCGCGCTGTCACAGACGGATTCGGCCGACGACGTCAGCGGCAGCACGGTGCGGTCGACCACCCCATTGTGCGACAGCAGCCAGCGGCCGTCGGTGAACGGCGCGGTCGCGCTCGCTTCGATCGGCATGCCGACGGTCGCGGAACGAACGGCGGCCACCACGCAGTGGCTGCGCAGCGCCGGCGCGACCGACTCGAACGATGCCTCACCCCACAGCGGCGCCGCGCTGCGCCACCGCCGTACCACGTCGTGGTCGAAAAACCCGATGCCCCAACCGTCGGCGTTCATCAGGCCGTACTTTTGCCGGCGCGGGGCATAGGACTGCACCCGCAGCCCGGAGGGCGGTTCGAGCACCAGCGAGGAGACCGTGACGGCGGCCCCGAGCCAGCCGAGGTGGCGGCACATCAGCTGGAGCCCCCCGCGTCGGGGGCATCCCAGGCCAGCCGGACACCGGAGAAGATCTGACGGCGGAACGGATGATCCCAGTTGCGGAAACTGGGCCGCAGGATGGACGGCTCCACCGCCCACGACCCGCCCCGCAGGACCCGGTAGTCGCCGTCGAAGAAGGGTTGTGAGTACCGCTCGTAGATCATCGGGACGAATCCCGGCCAGGGCCGCAACGGAGAACTGGTCCACTCCCACACATCGCCCAGCATCTGCTCGACCCCGTAGGCCGAAGCGCCGAGCGGATACGCACCGACGGGTGCCGGACGCAGCGCCGCGCCGCCCAGGTTGGCGACGGCGTCCGACGGGTCCTGCTCGCCCCATGGGTAGCGGCGCCGCGTGCCCGACGCGGGATCCCACGCGCACGACTTCTCCCATTCCGTCTCGGTGGGCAACCGCGCACCCGCCCACGCCGCGTAGGCCTCGGCTTCGAAAAAGGTGACATGCTGCACCGGCTCGTCGGCGGGTATCTCTTCGACGCGGCCGAAGCGGGTGCGCGTTCGCGCGTCGGAGCTCCAGAATTGCGGCGCGGTCAGGCCGGCGCCCTGGCGGTGCTGCCAACCGCGCGCCGACCACCACCGCGGCTGGTGGTAGCCGCCGTCGTCGATGAAGTGTTGCCATTCGCCGTTGGTGACCGGGACCCGGCCGATCCTGAACGCCGGGACGTCGACGACGTGGGCGGGACGTTCGTTGTCCAACGAGTAGGGTTCTGCGGCGGCGTCCACGCCCTGCACGAATTCTCCGGCGGGAATCAGCACCGACGTGCCGGCCAGCCCCGGCCGGCCCGCGGGCAGGGCGGATGTGTCGGGCAGCAGCGGCGCGCCGGTGCGCAGGTTCAGTGCCTGCAGCATGGTTTCGTCGTGCTGGTTTTCGTGGCTGACCACCATCCCGTAGGTGAAGGCGGCGCGGTCGCCGGCGGGGTCGTCGGGCAGGGCGTCCAGCGCGTCCAGCGCTGCGGATCGCACTGTGCGGCAATAGGATCGGGCCCGCTCCGGGGACAGCAGCGGCAGGTCGACGCGGCTGGCGCGGGAGTGTTCGAACGCGTCGTAAAGCCCCTCGACCTCGGGGGGCAGCATCCCCGGCCGGCGCGGGTCGCCGCCGCGCAACAGCCACAGCTCTTCTTGCTGACCGATGTGCGCCAGGTCCCACACCAGTGGGCTCATCAACGGGTCGTACTGGCGGCACAGCTCGGCGTCGTCGAAATCGGTGAGCCGCAACGTCCGGGTCCGCGCCCGGGTCAGATCGTCGGCAAGCCTCTCCCGGGAAGTCACGGGCCCCCTTGCGCTCGCGCGGCCCGCGAGACCTCGGCCGCGATGCCGTGCTCGATCACACCGTCGGAGAAATCGTCCCCGGGACATCGGCCCCGCTCGACGCTGCGCATCAGCCGCGCCATCGCGTCGGTCAGCTCCGCGGGAGCCTGCTCGGCGGCGGCGGCCACACACCGATTGGCCGCCTCGTACAGTCGGCGGTCGCGCAGGCCGGCCTGGGCCGCGGCGTCCCAGGCGGTGGCAACCGGTTCGACGGCCTCGGCCGCGATGTCGGCGGCGACCGGGTGGTCGAGCAGGGTCACCAGGGTGAACACCACGGCGGGCCAAAAGGCGTCCGGCACGCTGTCGAGGTAGCGGATTTCCAGCCACCGCCTGGGGCGGACCGGCGGAAACAGCGTCGTCAGGTGGTATTCCAGGTCGGCGATGGTGGGGCGGCGATCGCCCAGCAACACCCGTCCGTCCACCCAGTCGGCGAAGGGGACCCAGCTCGTGACCGGCACCGCGTCCGGGGTGTGCACCAGCATCACGGGCGCCTTCAGCGCGTAGCGCGCCCAGTCGGTGCCGGGGTCGTCGCCGCTGGCACCCAGGATCGGCCCACAGCGGGCCGAGTCCATCTGGCCCCACACGCGTTGCCGGCTGGAGACCCAACCCGTGAACTCGCCGCCCAGCATCGGCGAATTGGCGGCGATCGCGATCATCGTCGGCCCCAGGGCATGCGCCAGCCGCACGCGGGCCGCCCAGCCGTCCTTGGGCCCGGCGTCCAGGTTGACCTGAATCGACGCGGTGGATGTCATCATCGCCGCGCCCGCGGACCCGGATTCGCTGGCGGCGAAGAACTCTTCCATCGCGCGGTAACGCGTGCCGGGATTGATGCGCTCGGGCGGCCGCAGCGGATCCGTCCCGAGGAAAACCAGGCCCAGCCCGGCGTCGGCGAAAGCCGGCCGAAGCACGGCCTGGTCGCGGCGCATCGCGTCGAGGGCCGCCAGCACGCCGTCGACTGGCGGGCCGGACAGTTCGACGGCGCCACCCGGTTCCACGGTGACCCTGCTGCCGCCCGGCAGCGTCGGCAACCGCTCGATGACGTCGGTGATCTCCGCCCAGCTCGGCCGCCGGAAGGGGTCGGCCGGGTCGTGGCAGTGTCCTTCCATCTCCAGCCCGACGGACCCCAGCGGCGCATCCGCCAGACAGCCCTCGGCGATGTATTGCGCGGCGGCCGTGGAACTGGCCATCTCGGCTTCGAGCGCGGCGGAAGTGGCGGCGGACGTCATATCACGATCCCTCCGCGCCCGGCCACGGATCGCCGAGCGCCATGTTCGCGGCTATCGGGACGATAGCCACCGTCACTTCATCTTCCAGATCGCTCCGACATATTCCCGGCCCGTTTACTGACCCAGCGCGTTCTGCATGGCTCCGGCCAGCACGTTCACGGCGGGCCCGCCGTTGCCAGACTGGCAGACCTTCGCCTGAAGCAACACGTTTTCGCGCAGCCGGGTTTGATCGAAGCAGCGCCGATCGGTGCCCGCCTCCTGCTTGGTCCAGTTGGCGTCGGTGCCGGTCGCCGGCCCGCCGTCGAACGACCACACCTGGGTGGAGCCGTTGTCGAGATGCATCGCGGTGGTCTGTCCCGAGCAACCAACGGTTCGATCCACCACGCGATGGAACGCCCGGGACGCGGCGTCGTTGGTCGCGAACACCCCGACCGCCTGCCGGACCAAGTGGGTCTGGTCGTTGGCCGACGTCTGCGTGGTGGCCCCGTTGAACGACGCCAGGTCGGGGTCGTTGTACACCTCGGGCAATCCGATGTCGGCCCAGTTGTTGCATTCCGCGACGTCGACCCAATAGCCCTGGAACGGCTGGGTGAAGACCGACTCCCAGCCCATCGGCCCGCCGACGATGTTGCCGACGGATCCCTTGCCGAGTACCGCGTAGGAGACCACCCCGGGTTCCGACGGGTGGGCGCTCGCCACCGGGATCGCCGACGCGCCGCCCACGGACACGGCGATCGTCGCCACCGCGGCGAAGATCCGCATGCTCCGATCCAATGGCCCGGCTAGACCTTGGCGGAGACGTCGACGTCGACGTTGCCGCGGGTGGCCTTGGAGTATGGGCATACCTGATGCGCCTGCTCCACCAAATCGTCGGCGACGCCTTGTTCCACACCCGGCAGGTGGCCGACGATCTTGCCCGTCAGCCCGAATCCGCCCGCGGAATCCTTGCCGAAGCCGATTTCGACGCTGACGCTGGTGGCGTCGTCCAGCGTGACCTTTGACTTGCCGGCGACCAGGCGCAGCGCACCCAGGAAGCAGGCCGCATACCCGGCGGCGAACAGCTGCTCGGGATTGGTGCCTTCGCCGCTGCCGCCCATCGCCTTCGGCGGCCGGGTTTCCAGGTCGATCCGGCCGTCGTCGGACTTCACGTGGCCGTCGCGGCCGCCGCCGGTCGCAGTGGATTCCGTGGTGTAAACGACTTCAATGGTCATGGGTCTCGATCATGCCAGGACCGCTGCCCGGCGGCGAATGTCGTTGCACCCCTGATATCAGGGCCGCGGGGTGCTTTGCGTGTTCGGGGCCGGCGCGGGCGCGCTGGTCGTCGCCGACTGGCCGGGACCACTCGATGCACCCGGGCCATACCCCCACGGCCCGCCCCACGGCGGGCCACCGGGGCCGCCGGGTCCCCCGGGGCCGTACATCATCCCGTGGTGGTGGTGACCGCAGTGATGGTTGTACCCGACGACCATGGCGCCGGCGAAAAACACGGTGGCGAGGATGAAAACGATCCCGGCGACGATCACCACCCACGCCGCGGCCACAAAGAGCGCGGGGGGCTTGACCCGTGCGGGTGGCGGCGGCGCCGCCGGGGCGGAAGTCGGCTGAGTTGACGGTTCAGGTGTTTCGCTCATGCCTCGATCCTGCCCTCTGCCCGTTACAACGGGTAGCCCGGCGCTCGAGCGAGCGCCGGGCTACTTGGTGTTCAGTTAGCGGCCCGCCGGGGTCCTCCTATCACCCCGTGAGCACGTGGACGGTGTGGAACTCCCCTACGGCGTCCGCGACGGAGCGACCGACGACGGAACCTGGCTGGGGCCGGGGGCGCCGGGCGTCACGGCTCCCGGTGCGGGTGCCGGTGCACCTGGAGCGTTCGCACCGGGTCCGCCGCCGGGACCAGCGGGGCCGAACCGGTGCATCATCGCGTGGTGCTTGTGGTGGTGATGGTGGTGGTGACCGCCGTGATGCCCAAGCGCCATTCCCGTGAAGAAGATGACCGAGACGATGAACACGATCCCGGCGACGATGGCGACCCAGGCCGCCGCGATAAAGACCCGGGGGGTTCGGTAGAGCGCCGGCTCTGCGGCCGCCGCCGGTGCAGTTGCGGAAGACGTCCGCACAGTGGGGGTTTCAGATGTTTCACTCATGAGACACATGATGCGGGGGTAAACAATGGTTGCGGCTATGCGTTAGTTAAGTAGCAGCTATGAGCCCAAACCTGTTTCTGCTGGTGAACGACGGATCCCACTTTTGTGGGCCACATGTCGGCGGTAATAGCGCCGGCCGTGCAGCCGCTGGTAGTTCCACGTCAGCGCTGGCAGGACTCCCCGGCGATGCAGCCAAAAGCCTTTCGGCGGTTGCGCTTTCGGTTCTCGACGGCCGATCACGATATCGGCGACGACGATGCCCGCACCCTCGTCGGCGGCGCGGGACGCGAGCACCGCACCGTCGGCGGCGACGATCATCGTTCCGCCTTCGAATCGGCCGCTGTAATCGATTGGCAGCCACGGCATCCGGCATCGCAGCGCGCCGGCGTGGGCCGCGTGGAGCACCGGCGCGCCGACGTAGCCGGCGAAGGACTCGGCTGCGTGCCGCGCGGTTGCCGCGTTGCGGGTTTCCATGCGGCGGAAGATCGCCGACGGATGCCAGCAGGGCACCGACCACCAGCCCGACCCCGTCATCGCCAGGTCGATGCGCCCGCGGAGCCGGTGCACCGTCTGCGTGCGCATCAGCTCCCAGCACACAGCGGCGCCTACGGTGATCTCGCTGGCCGGGATAACTCCGTCGTCGTGCCCGCCGATGTAGAACGAGTTCTCCCACATGGTGGGCAAGTCCTTGTCGTGGCGACCGGCTATGCCCTCCGCGGTCACCAGCAAGTAGGCGTTGCGTACGTGCCCGTCGGTGTCCCTGGCCAGGAATGACCCGCCGATCATGGCGCCGTGGCGCCGGGCCAGGCCCAGCAGCAGTTCGGTGGCTTCGCCATCCGGTGGCAGGGCGGCATCGGCGAGTTCCGGCAGAAAGCCGATGCCGGTGGTGAAGAACTCCGGCAGGGCGATCACGGTTGCGCCGGCGGCTGCGGCCTCGTCGACCAGGCGCTCGACGGCGGCGAGGTTAGCGCCGACGTCGGCAGGGACGGCGTCTAATTGGACGGCGGCAGCGCGCTGGCTTATCTCCATGTATCGATGCTCACCCGACGGGCCGAATGACAGCAAGGACAATGTAGCGCCGATTCCCGCCATTCCATTAGGCGAGCCGACTAGGGTTAATGCGATCAGTTGGAGGGAGGGAGTCCACATGATCAAACTGTTGACCGGAATGGGTATAGCGGTTGGCAGCCTGGCATTGTCGTTGACCGCTGGGGTCGCATCCGCAGATCCCGATCTGGGTTCGGCCGTCAACACGACCTGCAATTACCAGCAAGTCGCCGCGGCGCTGAATGCTCAAGATCCGCAGTATGTCTCGATGTTGAACTCATCGCCGCAGATGCAGGCCGGTTTGCGGCGGTTCCTCGCCGCGCCGCCGGCTGAACGCCAGCGGTTGGCGCAGCTGACGGTGAGCAACCCAGAGAATCAACCGTTAGTTCCGATTCTTAAAACGGCTTTCGACACCTGCAATAACTTCTGAGCTCACTCCGGCTTGAACGGGTTCACCGCGAACTGAATCACCCGGTACGGCGCGCTCACCCGCGCTCGCGTGTCCCATTGGCTGACGAAAATTCGTAGCTCATCGAGGGTGGAACCGGGCGAGATGTACCCGCCGTACGGTTGCGCGAGCCGGTTGTCGTAGGGGGGCGGCAGGCTTTCCGCCGGCTCGGGCCACTCGTCGTGCTGCACCACCGTCGTCACCGGCGCGGTGCCCAGCGACGTCGGATCGTTGGCCACCCGGACCTCCATGTTGCCGGTGCTGGCATTGAAGTACGACAGCACCGCCTTGCCGTCGATCTGCCTGATGCACATCTCGCCCACCTGGTCGGGCCACAGCGGCGTCGGCGGCTTGTTCCACCCGCCGTCGGGTCCGGCGGCCCAGCCCTGCCATCGGGAGCGGTCGGTGAACGTCTGCGGCGTGGCCCGATACAGCACCACCGGGCGGCGGCGGGTGAAGCTGTTGGCGACGATGTACACCCACCCGCTCGGTGAATCGAGCGTCGGGACCGGGTCGTAGTACCCGCTGATCTGCGTCTGCGAGCCGTCCTGATACGAGGCGACGCGCCGGGAGCCGGGGACCGTCTGCCAGCCGGAGCGCACCGGTTCGGCCGCCACCAGCCGGGAGTTCTGCGGCTCCAGGTCGTGGGTGGTGGTCACCATCAGGTAGTTGCGGCGGTTGATCTCCACCACCCCGGCGGGCAGCTGCGAGTCCCCCGGCGGCGTCGGATCGGCCAACAGCGGCGTGTTGGTTCCGGTGACGCCGGTGTAGCGCACCCCGGCGGGATCGTCGACCGACGCGGTGTCGACGTGCAGCGCGACCGGCGAGTACCAGCCGCCGAAGCCGACACCCTGACCGGCGAAGCTGTCGCCGCACACCTGCAGCAGCTCGGTGGGGAACGCGACGAAGTCGCACAGATCGGTGGCGCCGATGCCATAGTCGCGGGTGGGGGTTCCGGTGCCGGCCGTGGGGCCGATTCGCAGCACCTGACCCGGGGCCAGCGGCTGCAGGACGGGCTCGGGTTCTGGCGCCGGCGGATCGGCGTGTGCGGCCGAAAGGGACTGCGGTGCAAGCAAACTGACGATCGAGGCGACCAATAGCGAGCACCGCGTGCCGCCGCGGGTATGGGCGGAGCTCACCCGCGGATCATAGTTCGGCGGCGAGTAGCTCGGCGATCTGGATGGTGTTCAGTGCCGCACCCTTGCGCAGATTGTCGCCCGATACGAACAGCGCCAGCCCCCGCCCGTCCGGAACGCCGGGGTCCTGCCGGATCCGGCCGACAAGGGATTCGTCGACGCCGGCGGCGGCCAGCGGCGTCGGGACATCGACCAGCTTCACGCCCGGGGCGCCGTCGAGCAGTTCCCGCGCGCGCTCCGGCGACAGCGGCCGCGCGAATTCGGCGTTGATCGACAGCGAGTGCCCGGTGAACACCGGAACCCGCACGCAGGTACCGCTGACCAGCAGGTCGGGAATGCCCAGGATCTTGCGGCTCTCGTGGCGCAGCTTCTGGTCCTCGTCGGTCTCCCCGGATCCGTCGTCGACCAACGATCCAGCCAGCGGCACCACGTTGAACGCGATCGGTGCGACGTAGGTCTTGGGCGCCGGGAACTCGATCGCGCCGCCGTCGTGCACCAGTTCCTCGGCCTCGCCGACGACCGCGCGTGCCTGGGTCGCCAGCTCCTCGACGCCGGCCAGGCCGCTGCCCGACACCGCTTGGTAGCTCGAGACCACCAGGCGCAGCAGCTGGGCCTCGTCGTGCAGCACCTTGAGCACGGGCATCGCGGCCATGGTGGTGCAGTTCGGGTTGGCGATGATGCCCTTGGGCCGGTTGGCGGCATCGCGGGCGAAGTTGACCTCCGACACCACCAGCGGCACGTCCGGGTCCTTGCGCCACGCCGACGAGTTGTCGATCACCGTGACCCCGGCGGCGGCGAATCGCGGCGCCTGCACCAGCGACATCGTCTTGCCGGCGGAGAACAGCGCGATGTCCAGGCCGCTCGGGTCCGCCGTCGCGGCCTCTTCGACCTCGATCTCCTGACCGCGGAAGGGCAGCTTGCGGCCCTGCGAGCGGGACGACGCGAAAAACCGCACCGACGTCGCGGGGAAATCCCGCTCGTCGAGCAGCCTGCGCATCACCTGGCCCACCTGACCGGTGGCACCCACAACACCGAGCGCGACCATCAGCGGCCCGTCCCCGCGTACACCGTTGCCTCCCCGTCGCCGCCGAGCCCGAACGCCTCATGCAACGCCACGACGGCCTTGTCCAGTTCCGTGTCGCGGCACAGCACCGAGATCCGGATCTCGGATGTCGAAATCAGCTCGATGTTCACGCCTACCTGGGCCAGCGTCTCACAGAAGGTCGCCGTCACACCGGGATGGCTGCGCATGCCCGCCCCGATCAGCGACACCTTGCCGATGTGGTCGTCGTAGAGCAGCTGGCTGAAGCCGATCTCGTCCTGGAGGGCGTCGAGCTTCGCCACCGCGGTCGGGCCGCTGTCGCGGGAACAGGTGAAGGTGATGTCGGTCTTGCCGTCCTCGATCTTGGAGACGTTCTGCAGCACCATGTCGATGTTCACGTCGGCGTCGGCGACGGCCCGGAACACCCGGGCCGCATACCCGGGGATGTCGGGTATGCCGACGACGGTCACCTTGGCCTCGCTGCGGTCGTGCGCGACTCCGGTCAGGATGGGGTCTTCCATGGCTATGTCCTTGATCGATCCGACGACGACGGTGCCTTCTTTGTCCGAGTACGACGACCGGACATGCACCGGAATGTTGTAGCGGCGTGCGTATTCCACACAGCGCAGCATCAAGACCTTGGCCCCACAGGCGGCCAGCTCGAGCATCTCCTCGAACGTCACCGTGTCGAGCTTGCGGGCGTTGCGCACGATCCGCGGGTCCGCGCTGAAGATGCCGTCGACGTCGGTGTAGATCTCGCAGACGTCGGCGCCCAGCGCCGCGGCCAACGCGACCGCGGTGGTGTCCGAACCGCCGCGGCCCAGCGTGGTGACATCCCGGGTGTCCTGGCTGACCCCCTGAAACCCGGCGACCAGGACGATCCGGCCCTCGTCGAGGGCGGACTGCAGCCGCGTCGGCGTGACGTCGATGATCTTCGCGTTGCCGTGGGTGCCGGTGGTGATGACGCCGGCCTGCGATCCGGTGAACGACCGCGCGTGCGCGCCCAGCGATTCAATGGCCATGGCCACCAGCGCGTTGGAGATGCGCTCACCGGCCGTGAGCAGCATGTCGAGTTCCCGGGGCGGCGGGACCGGGCACACCTGCTGGGCCAGGTCCAGCAGGTCGTCGGTGGTGTCACCCATCGCCGAGACCACAACGACGACGTCGTTGCCTTGTTTCTTGGTCTCGACGATGCGTTCGGCGACGCGACGGATCCGGTCGGCGTCGGCCACCGAGGATCCGCCGTACTTCTGCACGACGAGCGCCACTGTTGTTCTTTCGGTCCGGAAGGTAATCGGAGGTCCAGAACAGAATACGTGGCGGCGCCTCATGCTTTTCTCTGTCGACCCCTCTGCCTCAGCGACCGGGCCGTGGGGCCCTCCCCTCGTCCGGGTGCACTGTTCGGTGCGCTGCTACGACGAAACCATCTGGATCGCCCAGAAGTCGCTCGCCAAGTGCGCCCCGTTGATGGGCGAGCTATCGGAGCTGGCCTTGGAACCGGTCAGATACTCGTAGGGCAGGTAGAAGTAGCCGTGGTCGCCCCATGACGGTCCCCACGAGTTGCGGACGATCAAGTGGCTCTTGGGATCTGAGTAGCCCACGGCGACGACGGCATGGCCGCCGACCGTGGCCTCACCCGGCTTGGGCATGGGCACCACACCCGTTTTAGCGACGGGCTGCGATTCGAAACTCTGGTAAACGGTAAACCCGAAAACCACGGGCAGATTCGAGGCGATCGCATCCTTGAGGTCCCCCAATGTCTGGATCGCCTCGTATTGCACCGCCTTGTCCTTCTTCGCGGCGACGTAGCAACGCTTCGGCGGTTTCACCGTAAACACGCCGATGTCGTACGGCCACAAGGTCTCCGGGCAAACGCCCTCGCGGTTCACTACCTTGATGCCGTCCCTGATGACCGCGCCCGAGTCGCTTGACACGGTACCTTCGAGCGCACGTTCGTTGTAGTAGATGAACAACCGCGAAGGGACGAAATCGGATAGGCCCTGCCGATCCCGCTCGTACTCCATTGCGGCGGCGATGGCATTTCCGGTGCACGAGCCGAGCTGTCCCTGGTCATAGACCGCCGGCATCGACGGACGCAGGTCGTACTTGGCCGGCGGCAGGTCCCTAAGCCTGGCCGTGTACACCATGTCGCGGGCATCCGGGAGCTGTGGGCGCCAGCCGAAACCGCGAACGTGGCTCCAGTCATGTGCCTGTTCACCGCCGTTGACGCGGCTGGACTCTCGCAAAGTGGTCATTGCAACCTCCAAATCTGTGTGGTGGGTCGACCGTAGGAGCCCAGACCCAGGGACGGCATGCGTAGTGCACCACCTGATTTCTCGGCCAACTACGTCATCCCGACAGGTAGGGCTCGCGCTGAGTTCGGTTGAGCGGGCCGATTGGCGGATCGCGGGGAAAAACACAGGTAGCCCGCTACTCATGCCCCCGGCGGCATGTCCTCCGCATTGTTGGGGGTAAAGACGTTGTGGGAGTCGTCGTCGAATCCGAGGGGTGCGACGACTCGGCCGGGACGCTAGCGGAGGAGCTATGCACGAGGCGGCGTTGCGCAAACGGGTGCTGCGGAGAGTCCGCTCGGGAGAGAAGGTCGCCGCGATCGCGGCCGACAGCGGCGTCAGTGCCTCCACGGTATATCGGTGGAGACGCGACAGTGGCTGTGTCGCAACGAAACCCACCGAAGGCTACGTGGGGGACATCACCGGACCGGGCATCACCGACCCATGGGGGGTTACCTGCACCGACTTGGGCGTTTGCACGGTGGCGCCCAACGGCAAGCTGGTGTCGGTGTTCGGAGATACCTTCTCGGGCCGCAGCGTTGGGCGGGGCGACTGGCGCGCCCCGGTCGCGCTGGTCGGCAGCGGGGACACCAACAACCAGATCCGCTATGAGTACGCGGGCGGCGCCGACCCGAACTATGCGCAGCAGTTGTGGCCCTATGTCCACGACGGCGAACCGTGGAACCGGGGCGGGATCAGCACCGTGATTCCGTCCGACGTGCTGGTCATCGGGCAGACGATGTACCTGCATGCCATCGTCAACCGCGGCTTCGGGAACGTGATCTGGACCGGGATCTGGGCCTCCACGGATAACGGAGCCAGCTGGCGGCGGATGGGCGCCCGGGCAAGGTTTCCCGCGTCGCTGCACAAGGGCTACGCGCAGCTGTGGTCGTGGGACTACAACCCCGACGACGGCTGGGTATACGTCGTTTCCACTGGGTTCCAGCGAGACAAGGGCGTAATCCTGCGACGCGTGCGGCCGGGCGATATCGGCGACAGGACCAAATACTCCGGCTGGGGCTGGGCCGACGACCAGTGGGCGTGGGGCAACGTACCCACGCCCATCACGCCCCCCGCCGAAACGTGGGGGGAGCTGACCTTGCGCAGGCTCGATACCGGCACATGGATCCTGGGCGGCTTTCTGTCCTCGGGATATGCATTGGGGTACCGCACGATCGACTCGCCGACCGCCAATCTGTACGAAGCCGAGGTCCAGACGCCGGTGGTGGGGACAACCTGGGACGCCCAAAACCTCGCGGCCAGTCAGGTCGCCCAACTCTACGGCGGATATGTTCTGCCGGGCTCACGGCTGGACGTTCCGGGTGGCGTCGGGCTGGTGGTCTCGCAGTGGAACACCGCGACGGGGTGGCCGTACCGGACGATGCAGTTCAGGGTCACACTCAAGGACACCACGGCCCACGACCTTCGATTTCGGTCGCCGGGCCGAGCGCGGTAGAGTGCTCTACGTGCAGCGGGTGCTCCTCCTCGGACGCCGCGACGGGGTCTGATCCAGACCGGCCTCCCGTCGCGGGCGTTCGCGATGCGCCGGTCTGAGGTTCCCTCTGACACCCCCCGGAGCAACTACCGTGACCAGTTTTTCCCAGCCTTCCGGCCCCGACGCCTATACCTCGGCGCGGGCCGTCGTCAAACCCGCGGGCCCACCCGCACCCGGCCAGCCCGTGTGGAATCCCCAACGGGGTTCGTCGATGCCGATCAACCGGTACCGACCGTTCTTCGAGGAAGTCGAGCCTATTAGGGTCGCCGACCGCAGCTGGCCCGACCGGGTCACCGACTCCGCGCCGCTGTGGTGCGCGGTGGACCTGCGCGACGGCAACCAGGCGCTGATCGACCCGATGAGCCCGGCCCGCAAGCGCCGCATGTTCGACCTGCTGGTGCGCATGGGCTACAAGGAGATCGAGGTCGGCTTCCCGTCGGCCAGCCAGACCGATTTCGACTTCGTCCGCGAAATCATCACCGCCGGTGCCGTTCCCGACGACGTCACCATCCAGGTGCTGACCCAGTGCCGACCGGAGCTGATCGAGCGCACGTTCGAGGCGTGCGAGGGCGCGTCGCGGGCGATCGTGCACTTCTACAATTCGACGTCAATCCTGCAGCGGCGCGTGGTCTTTCGCGCCGACCGGGCCGCGGTCCAGGCCATCGCGACCGACGGCGCGCGCAAGTGCGTCGAGCAGGCCGCCAAATACCCGGGCACCCAGTGGCGGTTCGAGTATTCGCCGGAGTCCTACACCGGCACCGAACTGGAGTACGCCAGGGACGTCTGCGACGCCGTCGGCGAGATCATCGGTCCCACACCGGACAACCCGATCATCTTCAACCTGCCCGCCACCGTGGAGATGGCAACACCCAACGTCTACGCCGACTCGATCGAGTGGATGAGCCGCAACCTGGCCAACCGCGAGTCGGTGATCCTGAGCCTGCATCCGCATAACGATCGCGGAACCGCCGTCGCCGCAGCCGAATTGGGCTATCAGGCCGGCGCGGACCGCATCGAGGGCTGCCTGTTCGGCAACGGAGAACGCACCGGCAACGTGTGCCTGGTGACGCTGGGGCTGAACCTGTTCTCCCGCGGCGTGGACCCGCAGATCGACTTCTCCAACATCGACGAAATCCGCCGCACGGTGGAGTACTGCAACCAGCTGCCGGTGCACGAGCGACACCCCTACGGCGGAGACCTGGTCTACACCGCGTTCTCCGGCAGCCATCAGGACGCCATCAACAAGGGCCTGGACCAGATGAAGATCGACGCGGACGAAGCGGACGCCGTCGTCGAGGACATGCTCTGGCAGGTGCCGTATCTGCCGATCGACCCGAAGGACGTCGGGCGTACCTACGAGGCGGTGATCCGGGTCAACTCTCAGTCCGGCAAGGGCGGGGTGGCCTACATCATGAAGGCCGACCATGGCCTGGCCCTGCCGCGGCGGCTGCAGATCGAGTTTTCCCAGGTGATCCAGAAGATCGCCGACGGCGAGGGCGGTGAGGTCTCGCCGAAGGAGATGTGGGACGCGTTCTCCGAGGAGTACCTCGCGCCGGTGCGGCCGCTGGAGCGGATGAAGCAGCGCGTCGACACCTCCGAGGAGGACGGCGGCCCGACCAGCATCGCCGCGACCGTCAAGATCAACGGGGTCGAGACCGAGATCGCCGGCGTCGGCAACGGCCCGCTGGCCGCTTTCGTCCACGCGCTGGGCAAGGTCGGATTCGAGGTCGCGGTCCTGGATTACTCCGAGCACGCGATGAGCTCCGGCGACGACGCACAGGCCGCGGCCTACGTCGAGGCGTCGGTGGGCGGGCGGACCGTGTGGGGTGTCGGGATTGCGCCGTCGATCACCACCGCGTCGCTGCGGGCCGTGGTGTCGGCGGTGAACCGGGCGTCTCGCAATTAGCGGCGCTGGGGCCGAAGAACGCGCTCAAGAGCCGCTCGACCAGGCCGGCGGGGTCGCCATTGCCCGGCATGACCGTACAAGCGCTCAACCCGGCCGCGCTCGGCCGCGACGCCAGCGTGAGCAGGATCCTCACTGACCTCGGGGATCACTGGCTTGCCTCCAACGCTAAGACTTAGACGTAATTGCGTAACTGCGTAATTGCGTCATCGCCGCGGCCTTGGGGTGCCTCCAGGAACGAGCAGTCCGTGACCTGCGCGAGTTTGTGATCGACCGTGGACTAGGCGAGGTAGACCGCTGCTACCTTCGGGATCATCAACGGCCCTCACAGGGCTTAGCGGCGGGCGCCACCGGAGGCTATAGCCGAAGGGTTACTAGTAGTGGTTGAGGCTCCGATTTTCAGCCCCTCAGAATTCGAAGGCCGGACCCACTGATTAAGAGTCAGCGATTCCTTCGCGGGCAAGGTGAAGGCGGGTTTGGCAAACTGTTCGACCCCGGAAGAGTTCACCGCACCTCAACTTCGCGCGAGCTGTCTCAGCGATGTTGCCATGGCCAACACCCACGGCCGGAACGGCGATGAGTGGGCCGGCAACCGGTCACGCTGCCGCTGGTCGGTCGTAACGCCCGTGGATCAACGCCGATACTGTGGCCTGCTGCCACATCCGACCGTGAGGTGTGCGGTGACCTGCCGCGTTGATCAAGTTGGCGGCCTCGGTCTGCGTCAGTCCGCATCGGTCCACAAGCCACGTCGCATAACGCTTGAGCGCAGGCTGCCGTTCCGGCCAGGCCATGGTGGGCTCCGGCAGAGTCGGCCGAGGGCCGCATTTGAGCTCAAGCTGGCCCAGCATTTCTGTGACCTGCTGCACGGGCTGCAGATGCGCCGGCGACCCGATCGGTTCCGTAGTACAGGCCGCGGTGAGCGCCAGCTCGATCTCTTCGCGCAGCGTGTGGAATCCGGCGGCGGCAAGCGCTGCATTGTCCAGATCGTCGACAGTCTGGACCTCTCGGCGCAGCGCGAAGTCCATTTCGTTCATCCCACCGGTGGAGGGGCATGGCGTAAGACATTGGCCGAACAACAGGTTGAGCCCATGGCGCTGCAGCACCAGACTGAGCCGGCGAAAGTGTTGCTCGCGACCAAAGTCCTCCACTGGAAACGGGACCCAGATGTGGGCATTGGTGCCGATGGCCCGGCTCAGCGCTTTCACGACCGCATCTACCAGAGCCAGGTCATCGTGGGAAATGGCGTCGCCGGGTTCGAAGGTATGGATTTCGATGATGGTCGCACCATGCTGAGCCGCGGTTTCGGCGAGTACATCAGCCCGCTGACCGGTTGCATGGTCGCCAAGGACGACGACCGAGCAGGTGGTGAACATAGGGCCTGCCATCATGCCGCCCCTGCGGCGACGACGCCGCGGCCGGCCGATTTGCGGATGAACTCCTCGATCTTGGCCTCGACATTCTCGAAGCCATGGGCTCCAATAGTCAGGACCTCATCGGTCAGCTGCTCTTTGGACTTAATGAGGCCGCGCTCAGCGACGACGTGCATGATCCGACCGATTGTGTCCTCCTCGTAAGCCTGCAGGATGGCGTCGCGGACATCCTCGGCTTGTACCCTGCGGCGGTACCGGATGTTTTGCTCCAGCCACTCGCCGGTGAAGTATGCGTTCTGGTTGCACAGGATGGGGTGGCCGAGGTTGAAGTACACGACGCCGCTGGCGGCATCCCATGACGCGAAGTTGTTCGGGTCGAACTCCTGCCTGATCCAGTCTGCCTCTTTAAGGGGCGCGGGCTCGGGCACTGGTGCCGGCCGGGGCTGCACCTCGGTCGCCTTCTCGCTGGCGGGTGTACGGCGGCGGACGTTGCTCGTCCCGGTAGGCGTGACGTGCGGAGCGCGGCGCTTGGCGCTTTTTTTCCTGGGCTTGCTCCGGCGCCTGGCGGTGCCGCCCGATGTCACCCCTTCCACACCCGTCGATGACGGGTCTCCGCTAGGAACGGTTTCGGCGGTGTTGAGCATCCCGTCCAGGTAGTCGGCCCCCGGTGCGCCGGAATGCCCGAGCACACCGGTGCCGGCCTTGCGGCGCCGCGACTGGATCACTGCGTTGATCCGGGACCTCCAACGGGCTGTGAGCCGGTCGGCCGTCGTCAGATTGATCTTGTTGGCAGAACTGATGCGTTCGCGCGCAGCCTTGTTGGCGTCGAGGATTGCCTGCGGCATCCGCTCAATGAACCGCTCGCCCCACTGGGCCAGAGGCAGCTCCTTGCCGTTGCTCAGGACAAGCTTGGAGCGGGTCGGGTCCTGGTGGAGGTGCAGCCGCGGGTTGGCAGGGTCATTCCCAGGGTCCGTTGGGCCGACGATCTCCAAGCAGAGCCTGTTGTAAACGTCGCCGAGCTGGACACCGAATAGCCGCATCATCGGGGCCAAGTCGGGGTAGTCGCCGCCGGGTGCGGCAAGCACCATCGCCTCGTTCTTGTACCGGGCAATGACGTGGCCTTTGCCTCCGTAGGGCAGGCGCCGATCGTCGGGCTTGACAGGAAATGGCAGCAGAGTCCATTTCACCCCTACCCGAAGGTCATCGTCGACAACGACGGTGCCGCTAACGCTTGGACGATCTGTCCACGCACCGTGCCCCTGAATGGTCCGGCTGTCGAGGCGGTACTCGGTGTCGCCGGCTCCGGTCAGCTTGCGCCCGCCGAAACTCTTACCTTGGGCGGCTGGCATCAGTGCGCTGACGGTAATGATGATCGGCTGGCCGCCCGGGATGCCCACGGGTTCATAGATCCGATCCCGCATGGCATCGACGATCCCGTAGGGCGTCTCGTGCTTGTCGGGATTGGGATCTACGAACGGGCCATCTTTGTGCTCATTCCGGCCGAGGTAGATAAAGGCAACCCCGTGGCCACTTTTCTGCACTTCCGGGCGCCCGGTCAGGACCTGGAGCAGCGCAGGCTCGGGCGTGAATACTGGCGTGTACTCATATTCGCTGGTCGCGGGACCCTTGAACAACTTCATCGCGAGCCCCCCGGCGATTTCATCGGCGTCCCACGACAGGACCAACAGATCGGTCCAGGGGAGCACCGAGGTGCGGGCACCGGCGTGACGCTGGCCGAGCGTGTTGTGCAGCCTCCAGATGTCCCCGTCGCCCGCACCGATCGTGGTCATATATGAGCTGAGCTGCGGTTCTGTCAGCGCGGGCCCGTTGTTGATGGTCGCTCGCTTGAGAGCGCCGGTACCCGGCAATGCCACGACATCGCTGGCGATGTACGTGGTGCCATCCTGCTGGGTGGCGTTACGGATGATCTCTAGCTGGTGCTGATACGGGCGGCTGCCCGCGTAATCCTCTTCGATACGTGCCGACGCTGCCGCGTCCGACATGCCGATTGCGTGTGAGGTGGTCATTGGCTAAACAGCCGTCCAGATGAGAGGCCACTCACCTCATGGGGGCCAAGCACGTTGCTGACCTGACCCGAGCTGTCGCTGTTGGTGTCTCTGGCAGGATCGGGAGAAAACGCGAAAGCGAGCTCGACGACGCCACGATCATCGAGCAAGTCCACAGCTACCTGGGCTGCATCACCGAGGCGTTCACCGACCTTTCGGCGGTCGCCGAGGGAAACCTCACACCCCAACAACTACGACAAGACTCCCTCCTTGGAAACATCGGCGTGCTCAGGGTCCTGGCCGGCGTATGGCACAGGCTCCACGCCAACGATGTAGACGACGACGAAATCACCGAGTTCTTCCGCAAATTGGACAAGCACATGGCCGCGCCAATTGATAACGAAGGCATCTGGCGCGTCACCCGAGCCGCGGATGACTTCGAACCCAACGCGTCGGCGCCGATCATGCGCACTCAGAATCTGCAGCATCTTGCCGGGGTCATAACGGAGTGGTTCACCAATCCCCCCGCCGAGCTCTAGAGCCCCACACCGCAAAGCCCTTTGTGCCAGCTACGCCACTCAAGGCAGCCCGCCGAGCCTACGCCTGCCTCAAGCTCGAAGGTGCACACATGGCTCCGTCTCCCGATTGCCCCTAAGCGAGGTCTTGGCTACCTCCGCAGCGACAGGTATCGGTAAGCAGTAACTCGTCCGATTCCGAAACCTTTAGCAAGCTCACCAACGGGTTCCCCAGTTGCAGCAAGACGACCCAACTGTTCCTGCCTGTCGAGGCTTAGCTTCGACGGCTTCGTGGCCGATAAACGTCGCATACGGGAGGTACTCGAGATGCGGCGCGGCGCTCCTTACCTAGCTCAAGCTCGATTTCGGCGAGGAGGCCAGGGCTCGTCCGCCGGCGCGGCGGTATCGATGCATTCTCGTAAGGCGCAACAGATTTGACGCTCACTAGGTTCGGTAATGGGTATAGGGCGGCGACGCCATAGGCGACCTCGCGTAAGGCACCACCACTACCGGTGAACTCGCGCCGCAACGACGCTCAGAACAGCGCGAGCTGTTCGTCGACGGTGGTGACGTCGACGAATTCCTCCATGTTGGTGCCGCCGAGGACACCGCGCAGGGAGGCCATGAACTGCGCATCGGTCACGACGGGCACGCCCAGCTTGCGAGCAAGAAAGCCCTTGCCCTGCTCGGGGGCGGAGTCGTTGCACACCACCAGCGAGGTCTCCAGGTCGACGGTGTCGCTGTAGGCCAGGCCGGCGTGCAGGATCCGCTCGACGAGTTCCTCGTGTGTCCGGCGCACCTCTGCGGCCAGCGCCACCCGCATGCCCTGCACCAGCGGCCTGCCCGGGTCGTAGGGCCCCGGGTTCAGATACGGGCAGGGCATCCGGGAAGCGAGCACCTTCAGTGGCCGCAGCTCGTCGTGGGTCACCCGGCCATTCGGCCAGCGGCGCCGGGTCACCGGACGCACCGGCAGCCAGATGTCGCGTTCGCGGGCCCGCGCCAGCGCCGACGCGAGCACCCCGGTCAGCACCATGGCGTCGTCGAAGGCGTCGTGCGGCCGTTCCTGCGTCACGCCCCAATGCGCCGCGAGCGTCTCCAGCCGCAGGTTGTCGATGCCGAGGTCCAGCCGCCGGGCCAGCTCGACCGTGCACATGACGCTGTCGACGGGCAGTTCGGCCTCGGCGAGCTCCGCCTCGGCGGCGAGAAACGCGTAGTCGAAGGCGACGTTGTGGGCCACCAGCGTGCGGCCCCGCAGCACCTCGATCACGTCGCCGGCGATGTCGGCGAACTGCGGTTGGTCCTCCAGCATCGCGGCGGTGAGGCCGTGGACGTGCGTGGGACCGGGGTCCACCCCCGGGTTCAGCAGGCTGACTACGGATTGCTCCACGTTGCCGTCGGCGTCGAGGCCCAGCGCGGCAAGGCTGATGATCCGTGCCTGACCTGGGCGAAAGCCCGATGTCTCGACGTCGATGACGGCCCAACCCGCGTCGGGCTCGCTTGCCGGGCGACCCCAGGACACCCCGTTCATAGCCTGAGGATTGCACGTCGGACCGACATCACCGGTTCGCTGCGCGCCGTGTCGTGAACTAAATCGATGAGGGCGACCCGCGGCGCCCGGCGCCGAGCGCCGCGCTTGCGATCGCCCTTAAACTCTCCGCGTGGTCACCACCCGCGCACGTCTGGCACTCGCCGCAGGAGCGAGCGCGCGGTGGGCGTCGCGGGTCACCGGGCGCGGCGCCGGCGCGATGATCGGCGGGCTGGTCGCCATGACGCTCGACCGCTCGATCCTGCGTCAGCTCGGCGCGGGCCGGCGCACCGTCGTCGTCACCGGAACGAACGGCAAGTCCACCACCACCCGGATGACCGTCGCGGCCTTGGGAACGCTGGGCGCCGTCGCGACCAACGCCGAGGGCGCCAACATGGACGCCGGCCTGATCGCCGCGCTCGCCGCCAACCGCGATGCGCCCCTGGCCGTCCTGGAAGTCGACGAGATGCACGTGCCGCACGTCTCCGATGCCGTGGAACCCAGCGTCATCGTGCTGCTCAACCTGTCGCGCGACCAGCTGGACCGCGTCGGCGAGATCAACGTGATCGAACGCACGCTGCGCGCCGGCCTGGCCCGGCACCCGCACGCCGTCGTGGTCGCCAACTGCGACGACGTCCTGATGACCTCGGCCGCCTACGACAGCCCGAACGTGGTGTGGGTGGCCGCGGGCGGTGCGTGGGCGAACGACTCGGTGAGCTGCCCGCGCAGCGGCGAGGTCATCGTCCGCGAGCGGGGCCACTGGTATTCGACCGGCGCCGACTTCAAGCGGCCCAGCCCGCAGTGGTGGTTCGATGACGAGACGCTGTACGGGCCCGACGGCCTGGCCCTGCCGATGCGGTTGACGCTGCCGGGCGCCGTGAATCGCGGCAACGCCGCCCAGGCCGTCGCCGCCGCCGTGGCGCTGGGGGCGGACCCTGCCCGGGCCGTCGCGGCCGTCTCGGCGGTCGACGAGGTCGCCGGGCGCTACCGCACGGTCCGCATCGGCGCGCACGATGCGCGGATCCTGCTGGCGAAGAATCCGGCGGGCTGGCAGGAGGCGCTGTCGATGGTGGACAAACACGCGGCCGGGGTGGTCATCGCGGTCAACGGGCAGGTGCCCGACGGCGAGGACCTGTCGTGGCTGTGGGACGTGCGCTTCGAGCACTTCGAGGAGACGGCGGTGGTGGCGGCCGGCGAACGCGGCACCGACCTGGCGGTGCGGCTGGGGTATGCGGGCGTCGAGCACACCCTGGTGCACGACACCGTGGCGGCCATCGCGTCCTGCCCGCCGGGGCGGGTGGAGGTCGTCGCCAACTACACCGCGTTCCTTCAGCTGCAGCGGGCATTGGCGCGCCATGGCTGACTCGACTGTGCGGATCGGGCTGGTGCTGCCCGACGTGATGGGCACCTACGGCGACGGTGGCAACGCCCTGGTGCTGCGCCAGCGGCTGCGGCTGCGCGGCATCGACGCCGAGATCGTCGAGATCACGCTGGCCGATCCGGTGCCGGAATCCTTGGACCTCTACACGCTGGGCGGGGCGGAGGACTACGCGCAGCGGCTGGCCACCAGGCACCTCATCCAGCACCCGGGGCTGCAGCGCGCGGCGGACCGCGGCGCACCCGTGCTGGCGATCTGCGCGGCCATTCAGGTGCTCGGGCACTGGTATGAGACGTCGGCCGGGGAGCAGGTCGACGGCGTGGGCATGCTGGATTTGACGACCACACCGCAAGACAAGCGCACCATCGGTGAGCTGGTGACCAAGCCGTTGCCGGACGGCCTGACCCAGCGCCTCACGGGTTTCGAAAACCACCGCGGCGGAACGGTTTTGGGGGCCGCGGCCGCACCCTTGGGCGCGGTGGTCAAGGGCGCGGGCAACCGGGCCGGCGACGGCATCGACGGCGCGGTCCAGGGCAGTGTGGTCGCCACGTACATGCACGGGCCGTGCCTGGCCCGCAACCCGGAACTGGCCGACCTGCTGCTGAGCAAGGTGGTGGGCGACCTGGAACCGCTGCAGCTGCCCGAGGTGGAGCTGCTGCGCCGCGAACGACTGGCGGTGCGTTAGCCGTGCGCGCGAAGATCAGCCCGCGGCTGGCCGCCGGCGCAGCACTGCTCGGCGCGGCCGTGTTCGTCACATCGCCGACACCGGCGCACGCCGACTACGACGTCCCGAACGGCCGGTACAACGTGCTCTACCAGGACAGCGACAAACCGACCGCCTGGCTTTTCGTCCCGTGCGGTTCGGACTGCACCCTGGCGACCTCGCAAGATGGCGGGACGCTCGTCATCAGCTGGGAATTCCACCTCGCCAATGGGCGATGGACGCACAGCGGCACGGCCCAGACGCGGTGCCCAAACGGCCCATGGGCCCCGGTGACCGTCAATTACAGCTTCGATGCCGTGTCGCTTGCCGGCGAAGGCCAGACGACGACGTCGGACGGGTGCGGTGACGAGCCGGGCAAGACCTTTACGAGGTCGTTCCAATTGAGCAAAGTCTGAGGAACGTCAGGCCATGGCCCGGCGGCCGGTGAGCGCGCGGCCGAGCGTCAGCTCGTCGGCGAACTCCAAGTCGCCGCCCATCGGCAGTCCGGACGCGATCCGCGTCACGGTCAGGCCGGGGATGTCGCGCAGGATCCGCACCAGGTAGGTCGCGGTCGCCTCGCCCTCGGTATTGGGGTCGGTGGCGATGATCACCTCGGTGATGTCGACGTCGTCGACCCGTTCACCGATCCGGCTCAGCAGCTCGCGGATCCGCAGCTGATCGGGGCCGACGCCGGACAGCGGATCGAGCGCACCGCCCAAAACGTGGTAGCGGCCGCGGAATTCGCGGGTGCGCTCCACCGCCTGAATGTCCTTCGGCTCCTCGACCACGCACACCACCGACGCATCGCGACGGGCATCGGAACAGATCCGGCACCGCTCGTCGTCGGACACGTTGCCGCACACCGCACAGAACCGCACGCCGTCGCGAACCTTCGCCAGCACGGCGCTCAGCCGGTCGATATCCGCCGGTTCGACGGACAGCAGGTGGAAGGCGATGCGCTGCGCGCTCTTGGGTCCGATACCCGGCAGCTTGCCGAGCTCGTCGATCAAATCCTGGACGGGTCCCTCGAACATGGCGGTCGGTAGATCAGAGCCCCGGCATTTGCGTCGGCGGCGCCGGCGGCTGGCCGGGCGGACCACCCATGCCGCCGGCCAGCGACCCCAGCTGCTCCTGCGCCATCGCGGTGACCTGCTTGGACGCGTCGGCCATGGCGCCGACGATCAGGTCCTGCAGCGTCTCCACGTCCCCGGGGTCGACGACCTTCGGATCGATCTTCACCCCGACCACCTCGCCGCTGCCCTTGACGATGACCTCGACCAGGCCGCCGCCGGCGTGCCCGTGCACCTCGGAGTTCGCGAGCCGTTGCTGCGCTTCCATGAGCTTTTGCTGCATCTGCTGCGCCTGGGCGAGCAGCGCCGACATGTCGCCTCCGGGTTGCATGACAATCCCCTCGCATCTTGGTCTCGAGTTGGTGTCGCCTGTGGATGTCGGGCGATTCGAAACACTCAGCGTAGACCGCGCGACGTTACCTTTGCGCCGTGGACCTACGAGTGAGCAGGCGTGTCGGGATCAAGATGACGATCGGCGCGCTGGTGGCCGCGTCGACGGCGGTGACGCCGACCGCATGGGGAGTCCCCGCCAACATCGCCGGCATGGTCGTGTTCATCGACCCCGGCCACAACGGCTCCAACGACGCGTCGATCACGCGTCAGGTGCCCACCGGCCGCGGCGGCACCAAGGACTGCCAGACCAGTGGGACGTCGACCAACTCCGGCTACATGGAACACACCTTCACCTGGGACACCGCACTTCGGGTCCGAGCGGCGTTGAACGCGCTCGGCGTGCGGACCGCGATGTCCCGCAACAACGACACGGGCGTGGGAGCGTGTGTCGACGCGCGCGCGGCCGCGGCCAACGCGTTGCGCCCCAACGCGATCCTGAGCATCCATGCCGACGGCGGCCCGCCGTCCGGGCGGGGATTCCACGTCAACTATTCGGCCCCGCCGCTCAACCAGGCGCAGGCCGGGCCGTCGGTGCAGTACGCACGAATCATGCGCGATCAGTTGCAGGCGTCGGGGATTCCGCCCTCCAACTACATTGGCCAGGACGGCCTGTATGGGCGGTCGGATCTGGCCGGCCTGAACCTGGCGCAGTATCCGTCGATCCTGGTCGAGTGCGGCAACATGAAGAATCCCGCCGATTCGGCGCTGATGGAGTCGCCCGAAGGTCGGCAGAAATACGCCGACGCGCTGGTCCGCGGCGTCGCGGGGTTCCTGGCCACCCAGGGCCAGGTGCGCTAGCTTTCGAGTTCCTTTTTCAGGTTGGCGAGCACCTCGGCCTGGATTTTCTTCAGACCCAGTGGCGCAAAGGTCTTTTCGAAGAATCCCTTGATGCCGCCCGCGCCGGTCCAGCTGGTCTTCACGGTGACGCTGGATCCCGGGCCCGCGGGAGCCACCGTCCAGTTGGTGACCATGGACGAGTTTGCGTCCTTCTCGATGACGGTGTGGCCGGCGACGTCGACGTTCACCTGCACATCGCGGACGCGTGATTTGGTCGCCTGCAGCCGCCACTTGGCAACCGTTCCGGCGCCCTGCCCACCCTCGACGACCTGGTACTCGCTGTACTGCGGGGACAGGATTTTCGGGCGAACGTTCTGATAGTCCGCAACCGCGGCCAGCGTGGCCTCCGGCTCGGCGTTGATCAAGATCGTGCTGGCCGCGCTCACCTGGCCCATCAGGCGCAACTCCTCTTTCCGATGCCGCCCGCGCGGGTGCACGGGCTGTTTCCGAAGACTAGGGTATATGTGGTGCCAAGCCCTGGATCTGCACTCTCGGCTCACACGTCGGGCGTTGATCGGTTGATGGCGAGTTATCGGTCCATCCCAGCAACGTCCGCAGTCCGGCTCGCCAAGCCCAGCTCAAATCTGTTCCGCGCCCGCACCAAACGCGAGGCGCGCGGCCTGGACACCTCGGGGCTGACTCGGGTGCTCGGTGTCGATCCGGACGCCCACACCGCCGATGTCGCGGGCATGTGCACGTATGAGGACCTGGTGGCCGCGACCCTGCCGTACGGGCTTTCGCCGCTGGTGGTGCCGCAGCTCAAGACCATCACCCTCGGCGGTGCGGTCAGCGGCCTGGGTATCGAGTCGGCGTCGTTCCGCAACGGTCTGCCCCACGAATCGGTGCTGGAGATGGATATCCTCACCGGCGCTGGTGAATTGGTCACCGCGTCCCGCGGCCAGCACACCGAACTTTTCCGTGCTTTTCCCAATTCGTATGGGACGCTTGGATATTCGACCAGACTCCGAATCGAGCTGGAGCCGGTGGCGCCGTTTGTGGCGCTGCGCCACGTCCGGTTCCGCTCGCTGCCCGAGCTGGTCGCGGCGATGGAACGCATCATCGACACAGGTGGGCAGGGCGGCACGCAAGTGGATTACCTCGACGGCGTGGTGTTCAGCGCCGACGAAAGCTATCTGTGCCTCGGCAGACGGACCACCACCCCCGGCCCGGTCAGCGACTACACCGGCAAAGACATCTACTACCGCTCGATCCAGCACGACGCGGCGGGCGTCGAAGCCACCAAAGACGATCGGCTGACAATCCACGACTACTTCTGGCGCTGGGACACCGACTGGTTTTGGTGTTCCCGCGCGTTCGGCGTGCAGAATCCCCGGTTGCGCCGCTGGTGGCCGCGCCGCTACCGGCGCAGCAGCGTCTACTCGAAGCTCGTCGCGCTGGACCAGCGCTTCGGCATCGCCGACCGCATCGAAGCGCGCAACGGTCGTCCGGCGCGGGAACGGGTGGTGCAGGACGTCGAGGTGCCGATCGAACGGGTCGTCGACTTCTTGGAGTGGTTCGGCAAGAACGTACCCATTACACCGATCTGGTTGTGCCCGTTGCGGCTTCGCGATCGCGAAGGCTGGCCGCTGTATCCGATACGACCCGACCACACCTACGTCAACATCGGATTCTGGTCCTCGGTGCCGGCCACCGACCCCGCCAAGGGCGCAACCAACCGGGCCATCGAGGCGAAGGTGAGTGAGCTCGACGGGCACAAGTCGCTGTACTCCGACTCCTTCTACACCCGCGAGGAGTTTGACGAACTCTACGGTGGGGAGGCCTACAAGACAGTCAAGAAGACCTACGATCCCGATTCGCGTCTCCTCGACCTCTATGCAAAGGCGGTGCAACGGCGATGACAACGACACGAGAGCCTGAACGCCCCACCAAGTCGGGCAAATTGAGCATGGCGGAGATCCTGGAGATCTTCACCGCGACCGGGGGACAGCCGCTGAAGTTCACCGCGTACGACGGCAGCACCGCCGGCAGCGACGAAGCCGAACTGGGCCTGGATCTCCGGTCGTCCCGCGGCGCCACCTACCTGGCCACGGCCCCCGGCGAACTCGGCCTGGCCCGCGCCTACGTGTCGGGCGATCTGCAGGCGCACGGCGTGCCCCCCGGCGATCCGTACCCGCTGCTCAAGGCGCTGACCGACAGGGTCAACTTCAGGCGTCCGTCGGCGCGGGTGCTCGCCAACGTCATCCGTTCGATCGGCGTCGAACACCTGTTGCCGATCGCGCCGCCGCCGCAGGAGGCGCCGCCGCGTTGGCGGCGGGTCGCCGACGGCGTGCTGCACAGCAAGACCCGAGACGCCGAGGCGATCCATCATCACTACGACGTCTCCAACACGTTTTACGAATGGGTGCTGGGCCCGTCGATGACCTACACCTGCGCGGTGTATCCGAACTCCGACGCGACGCTGGAAGAGGCCCAGGAGAACAAGTACCGGCTGATTTTCGAGAAGCTGCGGCTGCAACCGGGTGACCGGCTGCTCGACGTGGGCTGCGGCTGGGGCGGCATGGTGCGTTACGCCGCGCGCCGCGGTGTGCGGGCGATCGGCGCCACCCTGTCGGCCGAGCAGGCGAAGTGGGCGAAAAACGCGATCCAAGATGAAGAGCTGACGGGCCTTGCTGAAGTGAGGCACTCCGACTACCGCGACGTGGGCGAGGCGGGATTCGACGCCGTTTCCTCAATCGGGCTGACCGAGCACATCGGCGTCAAGAATTACCCCGCCTACTTCGGCTTCCTGAAGTCGAAGCTGCGCACCGGCGGGCTGCTGCTCAACCACTGCATCACCCGTCACGACAACAAGTCGACGCCATTCGCCGGTGGGTTCACCGATCGCTACGTGTTCCCGGACGGGGAGCTGACCGGCTCCGGCCGCATCGTCACTGACATCCAGGACGCCGGTTTCGAGGTGTTGCACGAGGAGAACTTCAGGCATCACTACGCGATGACGCTGCGTGACTGGTGCCGCAATCTGGTCGAGCACTGGGACGAGGGGGTCGAGGAGGTCGGGTTGCCCACGGCCAAGGTGTGGGGCCTGTACATGGCGGCGTCACGAGTGGCCTTCGAGCGCAACAATCTCCAGCTGCATCACGTGCTGGCGGCCAACGTCGACGAGTGGGGCGACGACGAGCTGCCGCTGCGACCGTGGTGGCAGCCGTAACCCGAACCCGATCAGCCGCCGTCGATGCGGCGCGCGCCCAACTCGTTCTGTAACAGCTCGAGCGCGGCCTCTTCGGGGTCGCGGCGCGGAGCCGACGGCTCGTCGCGCCCCGCTTCGGCGAGCATGTGTTCCTCTTCGTCCCGCTGAGCCGAATCCGCTTCGGCGGGCTCGTCCGCGGGAGGGTCCGGCTTGACGGGCGGCGGGGCACTCGGCCCGGGCTCCGCCGCGCCGACCTCACAACGCACTCGCCAGTTCACCCCCAGCGCGTCCTTGAGCGCCTCGGCGATGACGTCGGCGTTGCGCTGTTCCGACAGCCGCTTGGCCAGCGGCGCCGAGGCGTGGGTGAGCACCAACGTGTTGTCCTCGATCGCCCGGACGGTGGCCCCGGCGAGCATCACCTCGGTGGTGCGGCTGCGCTGGCGCACCTTGTCCCGCACCGTCGGCCACATGGTTCGCACCGCGGACGCGTTGAGTTCGCCTGGAGCAGAGGCTGATTCGGGGACCGCTTCAGGGACCGGCTCGGGGGCGGCTTCGGGTGGCGGCGGTGGAGTCGGTTCGGGGACCGGGGTGGGCTTGGGTGCCGCGGCCCGCTTGGGCGTCGGGCTGGGCGCGGCGGGCCGTTGCGGGGGCGCCACGCTGTCGGCAGCGGGAATGGAGACGCCCATCCGGGTCTCGATCCGCTCGACGCGTTGCAGCAGCGCCGCCTCGGCATCGCTGGCCGAGGGCAGCAGCAGTCGCGCGCAGACCACTTCGAGCAACAGGCGTGGCGCCGTCGCGCCGCGCATCTCCCCCAGCCCGGCCTGCACCACCTCGGCGTAGCGCGTCAGCGCCGCCGGCCCGATGCGCGCGGCTTGCTCGCGCATCCGATCCAGCACGTCCTCCGGCGCGTCCACCACGCCGCGGCTCGCCGCATCCGGAACCGCTTGCAGCACAATGAGATCGCGGAATCGCTCCAACAGATCGGTGGCGAAGCGCCGCGGGTCGTGGCCGGCGTCGATCACCGATTCGACCGCGCCGAACAACGCGGCCGCGTCCGAAGCGGCTAGCGCGTCGACGGCGTCGTCGATCAACGCGACGTCGGTGGCGCCCAGCAGGCCCAGCGCCCGCTGATAGGTCACGTGCTGGCCCTCGGCCCCGGCCACCAACTGGTCCAGCACCGATAGGGTGTCGCGGGGCGAACCCCCGCCGGCGCGGATCAGCAGTGGATACACCGCATCGTCGACGACGACGCCCTCCTGCTCGCAAATCCGCCCGACCAGCGCCCGCATGGTGCGCGGCGGCAACAGCCGGAACGGGTAGTGATGGGTGCGCGACCGAATCGTCGGCAGCACCTTCTCCGGTTCGGTGGTGGCGAAGATGAAGATGAGGTGTTCGGGGGGTTCCTCGACGATCTTGAGCAGCGCGTTGAAGCCCGCCGTCGTCACCATGTGCGCCTCGTCGACGATGAACACCCGGTAGCGCGACTGCGCCGGCGCGTAGAACGCCCGGTCGCGCAGCTCGCGGGTGTCGTCGACCCCGCCGTGGCTGGCCGCGTCGAGCTCCACCACATCGATGCTGCCGGGCGCGTTGGGTGCCAGCGCCACGCAGGATTCGCACACGCCGCAGGGGTTGGCCGTCGGCCCCTGCGCACAGTTCAACGACCGGGCCAGGATGCGAGCGGACGATGTCTTCCCGCAGCCGCGCGGCCCGGAGAACAAGTAGGCATGGTTGATCCGGCCGGCTTCCAGGGCGACGGACAGCGGTTCGGTGACGTGCTCCTGCCCCACCACTTCGGCGAAGGTTGCCGGTCGATACTTGCGGTAGAGGGCCACGCTCAGCAGGCTACCGACGCCCGGTGACTCGGGCCCGACTGGCCGTCAGCGCACACTCGACGCGGACGGGGCCAGGTTCAGCATCGACTCCGAGGCCGCCAGCAGCGCGCAGGTCGCCAGCCCGTCAACGGCGGCACGCAGGTCCGGTATCGACGGGAAGGTCGGCGCGACGCGGATGTTCTTGTCGTCCGGGTCTTTCCGATACGGGAAGGACGCGCCCGCCTCGGTGACCGCGATGCCGGCGTCCTTGGCCAGGGCGACGGTGCGCCGCGCCGTGCCGGGCCACACGTCGAGGCTGATGAAGTAACCGCCCTTGGGTTCGGTCCACGAGGCGATCTTGGATTCGCTCAGCCGCTGATCCAGGATTTCGGCCGCCAAGGCGAACTTCGGCGCCAGGATCTGCTGGTGCCGCATCATCTGCAGGCGGACCCCGTCGGCATCGCCGAAGAAGCGCAGATGCCGCAGCTGGTTGACCTTGTCCGGTCCGATCGACTTCTTCCCCGCGTACTGCAGGTACCAGGCGATGTTGCCCAACGATCCGCCCAGGAAGCTGACGCCGGCGCCGGCGAAGGTGATCTTCGAGGTCGACGCGAACACATAGGGCCGGTGCGGGTTACCGGCCTTGGCCGCCAGCCCGAGAACGTCGACCTGGCGGACGAAGTCGTGCGTCAGGGTGTGGACCGCGTACGCGTTGTCCCAGAACAGCCGGAAGTCGGGCGCGGCGGTCCGCATCTGGATCAGTCGGCGAGCCGTTTCCCACGAATAGGTGACGCCGGTCGGGTTGGCGAAGACCGGTACCGCCCACATCCCCTTGATTGCCGGGTCCACGGCGACCAGTTCTTCGATGAGGTCCATGTCTGGACCGTCGGGCAGCATCGGGATCGGAATCATCTCGATGCCCATGGTCTCGGTGAGGTTGTGGTGCCGGTCGTAGCCGGGGACGGGACACAGGAACTTGACGCTCGGCTCGTCCTTCCACGGACGTGGCGAGTCCACGCCGCCGTGCAGCAACGAGAAGACGACGATGTCGTGCATCAGCTCCAGGCTGGAGTTGTTGCCCGCGATCAGGTTGGGCACCGGAATGCCGAGCAGCTCGCCGAATATCGCCCGCAATTCCGGCAGCCCGTGCTGGCCGAGGTAGTTGCGGGTGTCGGTGCCCTCCTCGTCGCGGTAGTCGTCCTCTCCAGGCAGGGTCAGCAGCCGGTTGGACAGGTCCAGCTGTTCTTCGGACGGCTTGCCGCGGGTGAGGTTCAGAGACAGCTTCATGGCCTGCAGCTCCGCATACTGCTGCTGGTGGCGTGCGTGCAAGGCCGCTAGCTCGTCATGGCTGAGGGAATCGAACGCCACCAGGGGACCTTTCGCTGATCGCACGAGCTTCGGGGTCATGAGGGGACCCCGCGCACCCGACAGAGCCCATTGACCCTTGCTGCCTTCCGGCCCTGGGGGAGTTCACAGGATAGACGCCGCGCGGGGTCCATCGCGAGTGTAATACCTGGCCCGGAGTAACCCGCGTGCAACCGGCGGCGGCCGTAGAGCACTCGGCTACCATGGCCACGGAGGATTCGCCTAGTGGCCTATGGCGCTCGCCTGGAACGCGGGTTGGGTTAACAGCCCTCGCGGGTTCAAATCCCGCATCCTCCGCCAGCTAGTCCCCGGTGCGGCCGAGGACTGACCATCAGCATGAGGAGGCGTATGGGGCGCAAGGTCGCCATACCGTGGCACTTGTTGTTTTCGATCGGTGCCGGCGTCCTCTATTTCTTCTGCGTGCTGCCCCGCTGGTACGAGCTGACGGGCGAGATGACGCGCGGACTGGGGATGGCGGGCCGCATCGCGTCGGGCGCGCTTATCGGGCTGGCCGCGCTGCCCGTGGTGTTTACCCTGCTGCGCACCCGCAAGCCGGAGCTGGGCACCCCGCAGCTGGCGCTGTCCATGCGGGTCTGGTCGATCGTGGCCCACGTGCTGGCGGGCGTGCTGATCGTCGGAACCGCGATCAGCGAGATCTGGCTCAGCCTGGACTCCGCCGGGCGGTACCTGTTCGGCATCTACGGCGCCGCCGCCGCGATCGGCCTGCTCGGAATTTTCGGCTTCTACCTGTCGTTCGTCGCCGAGTTGCCGCCGCCACCGCCGAAACCCATCAAGGCGAAGAAGCCCAAGAAGCGTCGTGGCAAGAAGGACGAGGAGGCCGACGAAGCCGCCGAGGGCACCGAGGCAGCAGAGTCCGAGGCCGACGAAGAAACCGAAGAGGCCGAGGAAGCCGAGGAAGCCGAGACCGAAGCAGCCGAGACGGTCGAGCCGGTCGCGGAAACCGAAGAAACCGCCAAAGCCGAAGAAGCTGAAGAGGCTGAAGCTCCCACCGAAGAGCCCGCCGCAACCGAAAAAGCCGAAGAGCCAGCCAGCGAAGAGCCTGCCACCGAGGAGCCCGCCGCCGAAGAGCCCGCGGGCGGGCTGCGCAATCGCCGCCCCACCGGCAAGGGCACCCACCGCATGCGCCGCCGGCGCACCCGCGGCGGCGTCGCGGTCGACGACGAATAATTCAGCGGCGCCGTAGGCGCTCGAGCGAGTCGGCGATGCGCTGCCGGGTCTGCTCGGCACCCCACAGCTCACGCACCTCGCGGTCGATATCGCCGGCCTCGCCGATCCGCGCCAGAACAGGCGCTCTGAGCTGGCCTTTGGTGTGGCGATAGGCGTAGGGCGAGATCTCACCCAGGTCCGACGCCTCCGCCACGGCCGCCCCAACGAGATCGTCGGCGACGACGCGGTGGGCGAGCCCACTGGCGACAGCGTCGTCGGCGCGATAGAGGCCGCCGCCAAGCAGCACTTCCTCGGCGTGATCGCCGCAGGCGTGACGTATGACCTCGAGCGCGGCGACGGGAAACGGCACCCCGACGCGGACCTCGGTCGCCCCGATCTGCGCGTCCGGGCCGATCAACCGGCGATCGCAGGCACACGCCAGCACACATCCGCCCGCGATCGCGGCGCCGTTGATCGCGGCGACGGTCGGCCCGGGGTAGCCGAACAGCGCGACGAACGCGTCGGACAGCGCGGGGATCAACCGATCCGCGTAGTCGGCGCCGCCCTGCAGGACGCGGTTGAGGTCGACCCCGGCGCAGAACACCCGGCCCGCCCCGGTGACGACGAGCGGGCCGCCGCCCGAATCCTGCAGCTCGCCGACGGCGTCGCTCAGCCCCTCCAGCAGCTCGACATCGAGGGCGTTGACCCGGCCCGACGACAGGGCCAACACCCGAACCGTCCCGACGGTCTGGATCTCGATCACTGCGGCCGGCCGACTATGACGACGGGAATGTCGGTGTTCTCGTCGGTGTGATAGCTCGCGCAGACGCGGTGGTAGCCGTCGGCGATCTGTAACGGAACGCCGGTGGCGAAGTCGCCGCGGACCAGCAGGATGGGCGACAACGGTTCACCCTTTTTGATCTTGGATAGATCGGACGCGACGTGGGGATTGTCAACCGGCAACAGGCTCAGCTGAGCGGCCCGCAGTATGTCTTTGGCCTTCTTGTGCACTACGTCCGAGGTCTGCAGGCTATAGGTCAGCTCTTCGACGGTGTGCGGGTCGGCGAGCAAGGCGAGGTAGTCGGCCGCGGCCGGAAAGTCATGGGCCTCAGGCTTTCCCAGCCATTTCACCTTCGGCAACGGCTGCCTCCCTTCCTGGGGCCACGTCGACGCAGCCTACCGGGTGCACCGAAAAATTGGGATCGGTAGCAAATCGGGCGTTCTGTACTCCTCCCATGACGACGCCAACGGGGCGGCGCATGAAGGAAGGAAATGCAGTGAAACGTCTTCTCGTGGGAGCGATTGGAACCCTCGGCGTCGCGTCAGCGCTGGTGGGCTGCTCGAGCGGCGGCCACTCAGCCAGCCCGGCGTCGAGCGCGGCGCCCAGTGCCTCCACCGGCACCGGCGCGCAGGTCAAGGTGGGCGGCAGCGACCTCGCGGGACTGAACCCGTCCTCGGTGACCTGCGTCAAAACCGGCGGCAAGATCGACATCGGCAGCGGGTCCACCGGCGGTGGCCAGCAGGCGCTGGCGGTCGTGATGACCGACGAGGCCACGCCCAAGGTCGAGTCGTTGGCCCTTGTTGTCGACGGCAACGCGCTGTCGGTCAGCAACGGCATGGGCGCCAAGGTCGGCTCGGCCAACGTGGCGGTGGACGGTAAGACCTACACCATCACGGGCCAGGCGCAGGGCGCCGATTTGAAGAACCCGATGGCCGGCATGGTCACCAAGGACTTCAGCATCAAGGTGACCTGCGGTTGATCGGTCGAACTCCGGGCGGCGGACGTGGCTGGATCACACGTCCGCCGCTCCGGGTTTGCGCCGCCAGGACTTATGATGCAGCCGTGTCGATCCCGGCCGAGTTGCAGCGCGCACGCCAGCTGGCGTTCGCGGCCGACGAGGCCGCGGCGCGGGATCTGCTGCTGTCCTTGATGCCCGCCATCGAGCGGGAGGATCGCGACGATCTCGCGCTCGAGGCGTTCGCACAGCTGGGCGAGATCTACCTGGCGCGCGGCTCGAATGATGGCGTCCGCGAGTCGATTCGGCGTATCCGCGACTGTGTGGCCGCCTATTCCGCCCAAGCGGGGGCACCCACCGCCGAGGTGGCGCGCATGCTCCGTCGGTACTCGCGGCGCGCCCAATTCCTGCAGACGGGCCTGACCGCGGCGCTCGGCGATCACGAAGGCGCCGCCAAGGAGCTGGCGGCGTTGGGCGATTCGAACAACGATTTCACCGACCTCGCCGACGAACACGCCTACCTGCTCACCCATGCGCAACTCCTGTGCGCGACCGCGCTCTGCGACGACGACCTGCATGTCGAGTCGCTTCCCTTGTGGGAGCGCGTGCTCGGCGCCATAGCGGATCCGGATCACCTGGGCGGTGACAGCCAGGCCGGGGACCGTCTCCGGATCGATGCGGCTATCGGATACGGCAGGTTCTGCGTGGAAACCGGGCGGTTGTCGGAGGCGCAGCCGTGGCTGCGTCGCGCGGGAGCCCGCGCGCAGGCGCGTGGATGGGAATTAGCCACGGCCAGAACACAATTGGAGCGTGCAGCGGCATGCTGGTCGGCGGCCGACCACGCCACCACCGAACAACTGGTCTCGGAGGCCCAGCCCGTCCTCGCGCGATACGCCCGAGCGCACGACGAGGCGCGGTGCTGGCTGTACCTGGGACTCACCCGGCTGGCCTCCGGCGCATTGGAAGCGGCCGACGAATGCTGGGGACACGCCGAGCGGCGGTGGCGTGAACTGGGCAAGCCACTGTACCTGCATCGGATCCTGTTGCAGCGCAGCTGGATAGCCATCTTCTGGAGCCGCTTCGCGGACGCCGTCGAGATGATCGCCCAGGCTCGCGAGCTGCTGGACTCGTCGCCGCGCAGCAGTTGGCTGCAGTACGCGCAGCTCGACAACCACCTCGGGACCGTTTGGCGCGCTGACGCATTGGCGGATCTGGGTTTCGACAGTTCGGGGGACCCCGACGAGACGCTGCAGGAAACCGAGGCGCGGCAGGCCGAAGGGCTCGGCATCCTGCGCGGTGAAGTGGGCACCCCCGAGTATTGGCGTGCGATGACCAAACTCGAACAGGCCGCCGAGCTCAAGGTGCCGGCCGCGTTGGCGGTCGACTCGGTGCGGTACTCGATTGCCGACGCCGACGCGAGATCACGCTGGGCCACCAACGTCTCGGCGCCGATCTTGGCCGGTGCCTTCGCCGTTGCCTGGGAATGGGAGAACACAGCGCTGATCAGCGAGCTGGTCGAATACCACAGCGCGCGAGGGACTTTCAATGCCGCACCCCAGGCGGCCAAAGTCGGCGAATGGGCATCCGCGGCCGCCCCTTCCCTGCTGATCGACGCCGGGGAAGCGCTGGCCGCCGCCGGCCCGCCGGCGCGCGGCGGCGCATCGCTGACGCGCCTGGCCCCGTTGCCGCCGCTTCAGATGCAGCCCGACACTGCCCCGATCCTGAGTCACTATCGCGCGCTGGCGTTGCAGCGATACGGCCGTGCGGTCACCGCCGACGAACCCGCCTGGTCGACCTGGCCATGAGTGACACGGACCGGCCGACTCTGGTCCTGCGGTTCGCGGATCTCGGGATCGTCACGTACGCCAGTCTGCGGATCGTCGGGCAGCCGTCCAGAACCGTCAATTGGGTGGTGGAGGAACCGATCCTGCTGGCGGCGCTGCAGGAGCTGGCCGACGCGTTGCCGGAGCCGCACGACGGTCAGACCCGTCGAGACGCCATCGAGCGGGCGCTGACCTGCGGCCCGTTCGCGACCCCACAGGCCGAGCTGACGCTCGCGTACATCCTGGGCGTGCTGCTCATCGCCGAACCCGGGTGGCAGCTGCTGACGGAATGCGTGGCAAGTCCGCGCGCGGTGCTGTTCGTGTCGCCCACCGCGCGTCTGGCTCGCGTCCCGTGGGGCCTGTTGGCCTTGCCGAAGTCGGGGCCGAGCAAGGAAGAACTCGTCCGCGCCCGCCAGGACGCCATCACCGCCAGCGGCAGGGTTGCCGCCCGAATCCCTTGGCAGCTGGCGGATATCGGCGAGCTCACCGATGGGTACCGGCTGATGGAGATGGTCGACGTGCTGATGGCGGTGCCGCAGAACATCGTGCACTCGCCGCGGTCGCCGGCCGGGTGGGACGCCCGCCGAGACGCTCCGCCGGTGCTGGTTCTCGACCCCCGGGTGCCCGGTCAGCGCCCCGACTCCGCGCTTGGGTCGGTCCTGGGCAGGCCGTCGGCCGAGACGGCGTTGGCGCGGCACTACACCGGGCTGATGGGACGCCTCGCGGTGCTGCCGACGGTCGACGCGGTGGTGGAACTGTTCCGCCGCCAGGACGCCGACCGCCGGTGGCTCGCCGAACTCTTGTCGCAATCCCCGAGCAGGCTGATGTACGTCGGACACGCGAGTTCGCCGGATGGCCATGCCGCCCAGGCCGATCGGGCCGCCCTGCACCTGGCCTGTACCGCGGGCACTCCCGGGGATGCCGACGCCATCGGCGACCACCGCCCGCTGACGGCATCGGATCTGATGGCGTTGCGGCTGCCGATGCCACCCCGGGTGGCGCTGCTGGCCTGCGCATCCGGCGGCGATTATCAGTTCGACGAGGCGACGGGCCTGGTGGCCGCCGTGATCCTGGGTGGCGCACAGTTGGTGACCGCCACGCTGTGGTCGCTGCCCACCACGGCGGCCTACCGGCAGTTCACGGTCGATGACCGGACCGACCCGATGTCCGATGCGGTGATCGCCGTCGACGATGCGCACGAGGCCGTCGACGCGGGGTGCGCGGTGAATCGGTGGCAGCGGGACCAGATGCGGCGCTGGCGCGACGGCGACACCACGGCCAGTCCGCTCTACTGGGCCGCGCTCGCCAGTTTCGCCGTCGATGGGGCACGCTGACAGTGGACGGCCAAGACGTCGTCGGGCAGCGAAAGCTCTTCGCGGGCAGCGGGATCGAACGCCACCAGCACGACGAGGCCCGGACGCAGTATCGAGGAGTCCGGATCGCCGTCCCCACATGCCAATTTGCCTACGAACGTCTCCCCGGACACCGCCACCACCTCGACGAAAACCTGGGGCCCGACCGCGCGCACGGTGCCGACACCGACGCTGCGTTCATGGGAATTCCGATGCCGAGAGACGATGAGCCCGCGAAAAGCGGTGTACAGCAGCATTGTCAGCGTCTTCATGTGACCAGGTTCGCGCGGCCGACCGGCTACCGAACCCAACTTTTTCGCTGCCGCTATCTTCGGAAAGCCCCTATCCTGTCCTGATGAGTGCGGATTCGCAGGTGGCGACCGCCATCGCGGTCGGCCACCCGCGCAGGTCGGTGATCGAGAAGGCGTGGCGCGCGATCGGTCCCGGCGTGGAGGTGCTCAGCAGCGACGACGGCGGCCCGTTGAGCCGCACCGTCAAACGCGTCGTGGACCCGTTAGTGCTGCGGCTGCGGTCCAACCCCCAGTATTCGAACCCCGTCGTCGATCCCGAGACGGCCGCCGCCATGCACGAACTGATCGTCGGAAGCGCTCCCCAATTGCGTTCCGCCGCGGCATGGTTCGACGCTCTCAAACTCGAGCGCCGCCGGCAGCGGATCCGCACCGGAAACGCCCAGGAGCTGTACTTCCCGGTGTGCTTCGAGCTCGCGGTGACGAAAGGGCCACCGGCACCGGAGGATCAGGAGACGGTGGCCGCGATACTCAGCGAAATCCACCTCGGCCGGGACCGGACCGCGATCGAGGTGTTGCGCCAATACGTGGCGAGCCCGGACGTCGTGGCCACGCTCACCGGCCAGCTGGATCGCAGCTGGCGCGACGTGCAAGCCTCGGAAGCAGCCGCATCGACCGCCACCGGTCCCTTCCGGGACGAGCTCGGCACCGCGCTCGGCCGTGCGGCCGGTCACAGCGCCGCGGCCGCGCGTCAACGGGCGTGGTCGGCCGTCATCGCCGACCCCGCACCTTACAACCTGGGCGCCCTGGCGCGAACCGAGACGGCCGAACTACCGTGGTCGATCGTCGCGCTGGGCTTGAGTTCGATTGCACCGCAACGAAAGCCGCAGATATCCGCCGGCTCCGACAGTGATCGCCCGCTGGACCGCAGCGTGGTGGACCGGGTGCGCGCGACGTTGCGGCGCGCCCTGGATCGCGACGCGTTGCCCGACGTCCCGCTGCTGTGCGAAGAGGAGGTCGACCGCGCCTGCGCGCCATGGGGGTTGCTGTCGGAGGATAAACAGGCCACGTTGGTGGCCGGCATCGAGGTCGCGGTCGAGCTGGCGCCACTGGACCCCACCGTCATAAGCCACTACGGGCTGGCCGCCCAGATCCAGGCCCGCCTGCGCAAGGAGGCATACGTCTTACACGCCAGGCGCTATCTCGCCGAGGGCGGCCCGATTCATCCAAGGCAACGGCAGGTCGTCGACGATCTCGCCGCCTACGCGCAGCCGTACCTCAGCCGGCTTTGGGCCCGCCTGCACGGCCGCGATGTCTGGCAGGAGCCCTGCGACGACGTCGACGAGGTGCGGTCCTTACTAGAGGGGGTCGCGCGGTCGGTGAGCCTCGATCACCGGCAACGGATCAAGGCGATGCTGGAATTGCAGGTGGCCGGATGAGATTGGTTGCCGATTCCGGTCTTTGGGGGACCGGCCCCGCCATCGCACAGACGCCGCTGACCGCGGTGCTGGAAGTCAGTGGCGCCGTGCTGTCCTGGACGGTCGACGAGCCCACCGGCGCGGCACAGATCAGCTTTACCGATTTGGCGCGCGCCGACTGGCTTTGGCGCGTCCTCGGCGAATCCGGACACGTCGCGCTGGCATCCGCCTTAGGAGCAACTGAAGGCGCCACCGACCAAGCACACAGCGTCGAGCTGACCGGTGTCGACGTCGTGCCCGAGTCGGTCGACCCGCTGCGGCGGCTGGCCCTCGGACACTGGCTGCGGCGCTGGTGGCCCGCCAGTCGCCGGGACGGCATCGCCGGGCTGGACCGCGCGCTGCTCGACGTCGAGGTCGCCCTGCTGACCATCGGGGCGCAGGGCTTCTTCACCGATGACACCCTGGATTCGGATGTTGCCCAGCTGCTGGCGCCGCACGCCGCGGCCCTGCTCATGCACGCCGGAAGTGACGATCCGCGGGTGCTCGACCTGGTCCGGGCCGGCGCCGGGGTAGCCGACGACGCCGGCGTCGATGGCATCGGGTGGCCGGAACTGCATGCCGCCCTTGATGATTCGAGCGTCGAGCTCTCGATGCCCGGCAGGCATCAGGACGACTACGCGCTGGCCGCCGGTGCGGACACGGGCGCGGGGGCCGCCACGGCGATCGCCACCGGCGTCGCATCGATCAACTGGAGCGCGGTTCCGCCCGCGATATTCGACGCGGGCGAGGACACCGTCGACTGGGTCGTCGAGACGGCCGGCGCGGCGCCGGTCGCCATCGTGCGCGCGGCCGTCATCGGGCCGGACCCGGCCGCCGGCATCGAGGTGCGACTGCGGTCGGGGGCCATCAACGGCACCGGCGTCCTGGACGCCGATGGCCGCACCGCCCTTCCGTTGGTCGACGGCCAGCAGCGGCCGGTCACGGAGTCGGCGGCCTGGGATCACGACTGGACGGCAACATCGGTGACCGTCGGCGCCGACGTCGCGGCGGAGACGCGCGAGACACGGGAGCGGGTGCGTCGCTGGGCGCGGGCGCGGCTGGACCGCCCGGGCGACGACGCATTCCTGGCCGAGATCCTCGCCGCCGAATCCGCCTACTAAGGCCTACTAAGATTCGGGTCGATTCCCTATGCTGAGCGAGTGCCAAACACCTATCGCGTCGTTCAGTGGAACACCGGAAACGTCGGCAAGAGCTCGCTGAAATCCATCGCCGACAACCCCACCCTTGAGCTGGTGGGGTGTTATGCCTGGTCAAAGGACAAGGTCGGCCGAGACGCCGGCGAACTGGTCGGCATCGCGCCGCTGGGGATCGCGGCGACCAACGACGTCGACGCGCTGCTCGCCCTGAAGCCGGACTGCGTGGTCTACAACCCGATGTGGTTCGACGTCGCCGAGCTGGTCCGCATCCTGTCGGCCGGCGTCAACGTCGTCACGACGGCGTCCTTCATCACCGGGCGCAACCTCGGCGACGACCGCGATCGGCTGGTGGAGGCCTGCGAGCAGGGCGGCTCGTCGCTCTTCGGGTCGGGCGTGAGCCCGGGCTTCGCCGAACTGCTGGCCATCGTGTCGGCGATGGTGTGCAACCGGATCGACAAGGTCACCGTCAACGAGGCCGCCGACACCACGTTCTACGACTCGCCCGACACCGAGAAGCCGGTGGGCTTCGGCCAGCCGATCGACCATCCCGAGCTGCAGCAGATGGCCGCCAAGGGGACGGCGATTTTCGGCGAGGCGGTCCAGCTGGTGGGCGACGCGCTCGGCGTCGAGCTCGACGAGGTCCGCTGCGTGGCCGAATTCGCCCAGACCACCGCCGATCTCGAAATGGCGTCCTGGACCATCGAAGCGGGATGCGTGGCGGGCGTCTACATCAGCTGGCAGGGCATCGTCGACGGCAAGACGGTGATCGACCTCAATGTCCGGTGGCGCAAAGGACAGACGCTCGAGCCCGACTGGAAGATCGAACAGGACGGCTGGGTGGTGCAGGTCGACGGGCAGCCCACGGTCACCACCAAGGTCGGCTTCCTGCCGCCGCCGTATTTCCAGGCGGAGACGATCGCCGATTTCATGGACCTCGGGCACATCATGACCGCTGTGCCCGCGATCAACGCCATCCCCGCCGTCGTCGCCGCGGCGCCGGGCATCGTCACCTACGCCGATCTACCGCTGACGCTCCCGCGCGGGTTCGTCAAGACCTAGCGCCGAAAAGCTACGCGCTCCCCGACGCGGCCGTGTCCGCCCGTCGCCGGGCGGGTTTGGCGTAGGTCGCGCCCAGCTGCGGCACCTCGAGCGGACCCTGATGGCGGGCGGCCTCGATCGCGGTGCGCAGGGGACGGGCCAGGCCCGCGAACGATCCCATGTCGAACAGCCGTTGCGTCAGCAGCCGGTTGTGGACGTAAGCGAACGCGCTGCCGGTCTCCGGGTCGGCCCATCCCAGCGTTCCGCCCAGGCCGACGTGACCAAATCCCTTGAGCAATCCGGGCACCGGTGATTCGTGGTAGCCGAGATGAAAAGGCATGGGCACCACCATGTTCGCGTCCGGCCACTTGAACGGCGACCGACCCGCCAGGCCGCGCGCCAACTCCTTGGACAGGTACCTTTTGCCGTCGATGCGGCCGTCGTTGGCGAGTACCGCGAACATCTTGGCCAGGCCGCGCCCGGTCACCACGCCGTTGGCCGCGGGCACCTCGCCGTCCAGGAATGCGGTGTCCCCTTTCACGAGCGATATGACCCCGGGGAAATACATCGCGCCGAGGGCCCCGGAGAACGGCAGACCGGCCACCCGCGGTGCGACGAATTTGAGCACCGGCATGCGCCACTTGCCTTGTGGCATCAGAATCTGCGCCGCGCTGGTGGGCGAACCGGCGGGCGGGCGGCCGAGGTGCAGGCCGTCGGTGTTGAGCGGCCGCGCGACCTCCTGGCGGATCAACTCCCGCATGCCTTTGCCGGTGACGGCGCGGGCCAGACCGGACAGCAGCCAGCCGTACGTCAGCGCGTGATACGCCTGCACGCCCCGCAGGTGATCGAGGGGCGCCTCGGCCAGGCGCTGCTCCATGAGCAGGTGATCCATCAACTCTGTCTTGGTGACGCCCCTCAGATGCGACAACCCGGATCGATGCCGCAAGACGTCGCGAACCGTGATCTCGGCTTTCCCGTTGGCCGCGAACTCGGGCCAGTATTCGGCGACCGGCTCGTCGTACGACAACAGGCCGCGATCGGCCAGCCGGTGAACCACCGTCGAGGCGACACCCTTGGTCGCCGAGAACACCATCGCACCGGTGTCCGCGGTCCACGGCTCGGTGCCCGCGCGGTCCGACCATCCCGTCCAGACGTCGACGACGGGCCGGCCGTCGATGTAGACGCAGAGGGCTCCCCCACCTAGCCGCCGCCCGGGAAAGCGCTCGGCGAACGACTTGACGACGTTCGCGAAATGCGGATCGGCGGCGCCGCACACGTGGCGTGGCAGGCCGTCGTCGGTGACCAGCAGAGTCGACATTGAGAATGAAGCTAGCAGTGGGGTTGCTCAGGGGGTTCGCGCACGTCGGCGCCCGGCGCCACGTCGGGCGGCGCTTCCCGCAAAAACTTCCTCAGCCGAAGCAGCTGATTGACGACCATGCTGATACCCAACAGCATCAGCGTCGCCACCACGGCCACCACGATTGCGGTGCTCACAACCTCCATGGTGACAGTCGAAAGCCGCGTGGCGCGTTATCTGTCGCCGTGGGCGGGTAGCCGAAAGTGCATGAGTACCGAAGACAAGTTGAAGAACAAGATCGACGATTTGGGCGGCCGGGCCAAAGAGGCCATCGGCAAGGCGACCGGGAATGACGACACGCGAGCCGAAGGGCGCGCGGACCAGGCCAAATCCAGCCTGAAGGACGCCGGCGAGAAGGTGAAGGACGCCTTCCGGAAATAGCCACGCCATAGCCCGGGGCGCACCGGACGGTTGAAAAACGAGGCCGGGGGCAATCCCTACCGCGATTGGCATCGAATACCAGGGGTGGAGGTCGTGGACTTGACCAGCAAATGGGTGCGCCGGGTGGTGGTCGCCTGCGCACTACTGTTCGCTTCCGCATTGCTCGGCCCGCCGGCCCCTTTGGCGTCGGCCGACCCGTGTCCCGACGTCGAGGTCGTGTTCGCCCGCGGCACCGGCGAACCCCCGGGCGTCGGCAACATCGGGCAGCAATTCGTCGACGCCCTGCGCGGGCGGATCGGCGCGCGATCGCTCGGGGTGTATCCCGTCAATTACGCAGCCAGCAGCGATTTCGGCAATCCTGATTTTCCGCTGACCGTCATTGACGGGATTCGCGACGCCGGCGCTCACGTCCAGTCCATGGCGGCGAACTGCCCCAAGACCAGGGAGGTGCTGGGCGGCTACTCCCAGGGTGCTGCCGTTGACGGCTACGTGACCTCGGCCGCCGTACCGCCTGGGGTGCCCGCTGACTTGGTACCGAAGCCGATGCCACCGGAGATCGCCAACCACGTCGCCGCGGTCACGCTGTTCGGGACACCTTCCGACCAATGGCTGGCGCAGTATGGCGCGCCGCCGATCGCCATCGGCCCGCTGTACAAGCCCAAGACCCTCGAATTGTGCGCGCAGGGCGACCCCATTTGCGGTACCGGCAATGACAACGCCGCGCATGTCATGTACGGGGTGAACGGCATGACGGACCAAGCCGCGGACTTCGCCGCCGGTCATCTGTAATACCCCTGGCGCCTGCGAAACCGACGGCCGTTGCGAGAATCGCACGATGCACGTTCTGATCACGGGCGGGACCGGATTCGTGGGCGGCTGGACCGCCAAGCTGATCTCCGACGCCGGACATTCCATCCGGTTCCTGGTGCGAAATCCGGATCGGCTGCAGACCTCGGTCGCCAAGCTGGGCGTCGACGTGTCGGACTTCGCCGTCGGGGACATCACGGATCGGGTCTCGGTGCGCGACGCGTTGCGCGGCTGCGACGCCGTCGTGCACAGCGCCGCCCTGGTGGCAACCGACCCGCGCCAAACCAACGAGATGCTGACCACGAACATGCAGGGAGCCCAGAACGTCCTTGGTCAGTCCGTCGAGCTCGGCCTGGATCCGATCGTCCACGTGTCGAGCTTCACCGCGCTGTTTCATCCCGGCCTGGAGATGTTGACGGCGGACCTGCCGGTGGTCGGCGGGGCGGACGGATACGGGACGTCCAAGGCGCAAGTTGAGATCTACGCGCGCGGCCTGCAGGACGCGGGGGCCCCGGTGAACATCACCTATCCCGGAATGGTTCTCGGTCCGCCGGTCGGTGACCAATTCGGCGAGGCGGGCGAGGGCGTCAAGGCGGCGTTGCAGATGCATGCGATCCCGGGGCGAAGCGCGGCATGGTTGGTCGTCGACGTTCGCGATCTGGCGGCGTTGCACGCGGCGCTCTTGGAGCCGGGCCGCGGGCCGCGCCGTTACACCGCGGGCGGTCATCGGGTTCCGGCGGCCGAGCTGGCGAACATGCTCGGCCAAATCGCCGGCACGCCAATGGTTGCCGTCCCGATTCCCGACACCGCGCTGCGGGTAGCGGGTGCGGTGCTGGATCGGGCGGGCCGGTATCTGCCCTTCGACACCCCCTTCACCTCGGCGGGGATGCAGTACTACACGCAGATGCCGGCCTCCGACGATTCGCCCAGCGAGCGCGAGCTCGGCATCACCTATCGGGATCCGACCGAAACCGTCGCCGACACATTCGCCGCCCTACGCAGCGCCACCGGCTAGGCACTAGCTGCCGCGGCCGAAATCGACTGGCTCACAGTGTAACTGTCGATTCCCTCGGTTCCGAGTTCGCGGCCGTAGCCGCTGTTCTTCACGCCGCCGAACGGCGCCGCCGGGTCCATGATGTAGCCCTCATTGACCCCGAAGGTGCCGGAGCGCACCCGGGCCGACACGTCGTATCCGCGGTCGACGTCGGCGGTGAACACCGAGCCGGCCAGCCCGTACTCGGAGTCGTTGGCGATCCTGATCGCCTCGTCCTCGTCGCGGTAGGAGATGACGGTCAGCACCGGGCCGAAGATTTCTTCGCGCGCGATCCGCATGTCGTTGTTCGCATCGCTGAACAACGTCGGCCGCACGTACCAGCCGGTGCCGAGGCCGTCGGGCATGTCGGCGCCGCCGGTCACCAAGCGCGCGCCTTCGCTCTTGCCGGATTCGATGTAACCCCGGACGCGCTCCTGCTGGCGCCGCGCCACGAGTGGACCGAGCTGGGTGTTGGGATCCGCCGGGTCGCCCACCGTCATCGACTCCATTCCTGCCGCCAAGGCGTCGACGAACTCGTCCTTGCGCGCCTGCGGCACCAGTATGCGGCTCAGCGCGTTGCACACCTGGCCGCTGTTGGCGAGGCTCGCCATCTGGATCCCGGTCGCGACGGCCGCCGGGTCGGCGTCATCGAGCACGATGGCTGCCGACTTGCCGCCCAGCTCGAGGCTCACCCGCTTGAGCCCCTGCGCACAGGCGAGGGCGACCTGTCGGCCGGCAGCCGTGGATCCGGTAAACGACACCTTGTCGACACCGGAATGGCCGACGAGCACTTCGCCGACCTCCCGACCGCCGGGCACCACGTTCAGCACGCCGGGCGGAAGGTCCGCCGCCGCAACCATTTCCGCGAGTAGCTGCGCGTCGAGCACCGACTCGGGCGCGGGCTTGAGCACCACCGAACAGCCGGCCAACAGCGCCGGCACCACCTTGCAGACGGTGAGGAACTGCGGCATGTTCCACGGCACAACGGCGGCGACGACTCCCACCGGTCGCTTCACGACGCGAATGTCCTTGCCGTACAAGCCCGGACGTACCTGCTGCCATTCGTAGGTCCCGGCCAAGCCGCAGAATGCCGAGATCATGGTCAGGGGCAGCCGGACCTGCGCCATCTTGGCGAAGCTGATGGGGGCACCGATCTCGGCGGAGATCAGTGCGGCCATATCGGCACGCCGTTCCTTGTAGATGCCGGCCAGCCTGGTGAGTGCCTCGATCCGTTCGGCGGGCTGCAGGCGTGGCCACGGCCCGCCGTCGAAGGCCGCCCGCGCCGCCTCGACGGCCCGGTTCACGTCCGCGGGTCCCGCGCTGGCCGCGCGGCCGATGACCGCCTCGGTGTGCGGAGATACCACCTCGATGACGTCGTCGGACTCCGGGGCTTGCCACTTGCCGTCGATGAAGAGTTGGTCCCTGTCGTACATCGGATCTCCCTAGGGTCAGGTGTTGCGACCACCGTTGACGCCGAGAATCTGTCCGGTGATGTAGCCGGCTTCCTCGGAGGCAAAGAACGCGCACGCCGCGGCGATGTCCTCGGGCTTGCCCACGCGCCGCACCGGTGTGCGATCGATGTGGTCCTCCACCGTGCCGCCGAGCAGATGCCGGCTCTCGGCGCTGCGCAGCATCGGTGTGTCGATGAACCCCGGCGGCACGGCGTTGACGGTGATCCCGCTGGGCCCGTATTCCAGTGCCAACGACTTGGTCAGCCCGTTCACCGCCGACTTGGCCGCCACATAGTGGGCCATGAACGGCTGCCCGGAGTGCGTGCTGGACGACGAGATGTTGACGATGCGTCCCCAGCCGGCCTCGACCATGTCGGGCAGCACGGCCTGGATGGTGTGGAAGACGCCGTTGAGGTTGACGTCGATCACTCTGGACCATTCCTGGAAGGACATCGTCAAGAACTTCTTGAAGCCCTCCACCCCGGCGGCGTTGACCAGCACCAGGATTGGGCCGAACTTGTCGCGGATCGCCGATATCGCGGCGTCGACCTGCCTGCGGTCGGTGACGTCGGCAACGTGGCCGGGCCCGTCGTCGGTGGGCGACAGATCGATGACGGCCACCCGAAATCCGTCGCGGCGCAACCGTTCCGCGACGGCACGGCCAATGCCCGACGCGCCGCCGGTCACGACCGCTGTCTTGACGCTCAAATTCTCACCCTTCGCGAAGCTGAGCGATCGCTCAGGCCGGTTGGCCTCACCTGCCTATCACCCCACGCGCGCGATGGTCAAGCGCGGACGCGGGGCGCACGCTCCTTGACCGCGGCAACCGGGAATGCGAGCATGGCGGAGACGCGATTTGGGCAATCGCTCAATGAAGGTAGGTCCGTGACCGCATCAGAACGACCCAAGACGCGCGACTCCACCACTCGCGACATGCTGATCGACGCGACGAGTCGGATCATGGTCGACGAGGGCTATGCCGCGGCTACCTCGCGGCGGGTCGCGGCCGAAGCCGGCGTCAAACCGGCGTTGGTGCACTACTACTTCCCCACGATGGACGAGCTATACCTGGACGTGTTCCGCCGCGGCGCGGCCGCGTATCTCGAGCGGCAAAAGCAGGCGTTGGCCTCCGACCGGCCCCTACACGCCTTGTGGGACACCCTGATCGGGCCCAAGGACACGCGACTGCTGCTGGAATTCATGGGCCTGGCCAACCACCGCAAAGAGATCAGGGCTGAGATCGCGGCGTGGCAGGAGCGGTGGCGTGACATGCAAATCACCGCACTGAACTTCGTCGTCCGCGAACATGGTCTTGACACAAGGGAATTCCCTCCGGCGGGCATCGCGGTCGTCATTGCGTCGATCGGCCGCATGCTCATATTGGAGCAGGCGCTCGGCACTTCCGGGGGTCACGACGAGGCCGTCGCGCTCGTCAACCGCCTGCTGGACCGGTACGAGATGCCGACACCGAAGCCGCGCCGCGGCTGATCTCAGTGCAGCACCACCCGCAGCCGCTCCCAGCCGCGAACCGTCGACGTCGGCGCCAATTCCGCTGTGTCGTAGTCGATGTCCCATTCGGGCCAGCGATTGAGCATCTCGTCGAGCGCGACGCGCCCCTCCAGCCGGGCCAGGTTGGCGCCCAGGCAGTAGTGGACGCCCTTGCCGAAGGTGATGTGCGAGATGTTGTCGCGGTGGATGTTGAACGTGTCCGGATCGGTGTAGCGGCGGGGGTCGCGGTTGGCCGCCCCGAAGAGCAGCAGCATCGCGCTGCCGGCCGGAACGGTGGTGCCGTATATATCGAAATCCTTTGCCATCCAACGGGCGACGTGGGGGCCGGTGGGTTCGAACCGCAGCGTCTCGTCGACGGTGCGGTTCAGCAGTGACCGATCCTCGTAGATCTCCCGACGTTGGTCGGGATGCTCGGCGAGCACCTTGGCCAGCCAGCCGATCAGCCGGCCCGTCGTCTCGTTGCCCGCACCCGCGACCACTTGGGTGTAGTGCAATATCTCCTTGCGGGTGAGCTTGCGGTGCACGCCCTGGTCGTCGTCGAACTCGACGTTGAGTAGCTGCGTCATCAGGTCGTCCGACGGGTTCTTCGATCGCCACTCGACATAGTCGGCATAGATTCGGCCGTCGGCGATGGAGTCGGCGTTGGCGACCTTCAGCGGCGCGCCCGGCTTGGTCCGCAGATTGGCATCGTTGGCGTCCCGGACCGAGATCTGCTCGGACTCGGGAATTCCCAACAGCATGCCGATCACCCGCATCGGCATCATCGACGCGAGCTCGGCGATGATGTCGAATCCTTCCGATCCGACGAGCGGATCCAGGCAGCGGATGCAGTAGGCGCGGATCTGGTCTTCGATTTCGGCCATCCGGCGCGGGGTGAACACCCGCGACATCAGCCCGCGCAACGCCGTGTGCTCGGGCGGATCCTGGAACATCATGACCCCGCCGGGCATGTCGAATTTCGACTGGATCAACTCGAGGATGTCGCTGCGTCGGTTGGAGAAGACCTCCCAGTTGGCCAATGCCCGTTCGACGTCGGAATGCCTTGATATGGCCCAGAAGTCGTAGCGCTCGTTGTAGTAGATCGGCGCCTCGTCGCGCAGCCGCGCATAGGTCGGATACGGGTCGGCGTTGATGCCGGTGTCGTAGGGGTCGTAGTAAACGTCCGTGTCAACCTCCGCCTGGCCTTTTGGGCGATCGCCCAAATTTACCGCGCAGGCCCTGTTTAGCAGCATCACGCTTGCCTCGTCAAGAGCCCCACGACAATCTGTGAAGATTAATCACACGCGTGTGAAAGCTTCGTTAAGAACGTGGCCGATCTTGCGGCCAACCAGCATTGTTGTTGTATGCAGGCGACGGTTGCGCTCACCGCGTCGAGTGCCGCGCGATTTCGCGTCACCGCCGCGTATGCGGCATTGCTGGCCGGGGTCTCTCTTACGCTGACGATGCTCGGTCCGCATGCGCGCGAGGCCGCCGTGAGCCGCATGAGTACCAACCTGCACAATTTGCGGCACGGCCACATGGGCACCTTGGTCGGCAGCGCCTTCGTCGACGGCAGCGATGAGGTCTACCTCTGGTTACCGGGCCTGGTGTGCCTGCTAGCCCTGGGCGAATTGATTTGGCGCAGCAGGGGTTTGGTCCTCGCGTTCACGGTCGGTCATATCGGCGCCACGCTGTTCGTCGCGATAGGTTTGGCCGCCGCGCTCAAGGCGGGATGGCTGCCGATGTCGGTGGCGCGGGCCAGCGACGTGGGGGTCAGCTACGGCGCGGTGTGTGTTCTGGGAGCGCTGACGGCATCGATACCGTCGCGCTGGCGCGCAGCCTGGGTCGGTTGGTGGCTCGGCGTCGCGATGATCGCGGCCCTGGGAGCCGACTTCACCGCCTTCGGTCACATCCTCGCGCTGCTGCTGGGCATTCGCCTTTCGTTCCAACTGCCTTCGACAGCCCACTGGACGCCCATGCGCGTGGCCTTACTCTCCGTCGGCGTCGCGTTCGGCTACTTCGTGCTCTCCGGGCCGTCAATGGTCGCGCCGGCCGCGGGTGTGGTCGGGGCGCTCATCGCGGTTCTGGCCAGCCACACCCCGCTGTTCGAGCGGCAAGGTGAGCTGGAAGCGCGCACCCGGATCGTTGGGTAGGCAGGCGAGATCGCCGGGCCCGTCCGGCCCGCTGGGACCGCCGGCACCCGGCGCACCTCATCCGCCGGGCTAGGGACGGCGCCCCAGGCGGGCGGCGTCTTCCAGCAGATCGGCAGCGGCGGTGACGCTTTCGGCGGGTGTGGTCATCTGGGCGGCGACCTCACGGGTTCGACTGACGCAGTGCGGAGTGAGGATGGACCGCAGGTCTGCGACCAGCGACTTCTGCGTGGTCTCGAAGAAGGTGCGCGCCATCCCGGCTTCCAGTCGGCTGACCGCGGCACCCCACATCGGCTGATCGACCGAGACCCAGAGGATTAGCGTCGGGGCTCCGGCCCGGATGCCCGCGAACGTGGTGCCGGGGCCCCCGTGGTGGACGACCGCGCGGCAAGCGGGAAAGACGGCCGAGTGGTTCACCGCGTCGACAACCTTGACGTGCTCGGCTTGCGACTCGGTGAAATCGCTTGCGCCACTGCAAATCAACGCCCGCTCACCTAGCTCCGCGCAGGCCGCGCTGATCATCGCGACCGCGTCATCGGGTGACGCGACTCGGACGCTGCCGAAGCCGAAGTAGATCGGCGGTGTGCCCGCGTCAATCCACGAGGCGACCTCGTCGTCGACATCCACCGGCAACTCCAGCGTGAGCCCGCCAACGAAAGGCCGCCGGAGGCCGCGCTTTGCCCATTCGGCGGCCAGCCCCGGAAAGAACAGCTCGTCATAGGCCTGGATCTCCAGCCAGTGCGAGGGTCGTGTTTCCTCCGGCAGGCCAAGTTCCCGCCGGTGGGCGTCCTCCGCGTCTTTGGTTATGCCCGGACCGCCGGGCTCGATCGGGTAGAAGTGCAGGGTAGCCAGCGGAATGTCGTAGTACTCCCCCACATTGGCGGCCAGTCCCTGTTGGCTTGGGTCCGCCAGCAGCAGATCGGCCCCGTCTGCCAGCGACGTCAGTGCCGTACCCACCTCCGGCCAATATTGGGTGACATCCCGCAAGATTTCCCACATCATGCTGATCGGATTCGGCATCGGCGCGAATTTGCGGACCAAGTTCGCGCCGTGGGGAACCGCGGCAAGCCCGGCCGATTCGACAAAGTCAAGATAGGCGGGCGGGACCGCCATGCGCACTTCGTGACCTCGACGCTGCAGCTCCCGACCGACGGCTGCGTACGGCTCGGCATCGCCTCGACTTCCCAAGGTTGCCAGCGCAAATTTCATCGCGGCAAATGTAACGCAGCGGTGCTCTGGCAGCCATCGCTGCGCATCGTGCGGAGCCGTTCTCGCCCAAAAGATCTCTGCGAGAACTTGTTTCACCAGCGCCGAGTTGTACTCTGGCAGCAATGCTGAAGCTCGAGACCGCCGCACGATACGCGCGCGCGTCCGCACAGATTCCCGGCTTCTTCTACCCCGCCGACTTCATGCTGTTCGACTTCATCCTGGGCCACCAGCTGGACGACGGAGTCGAGGGGGACATGCTCGAGATCGGGGTCTACCAGGGTAAATCTGCCATTTTGATGGGTTGCGGTCTGCGTCCCGATGAGCGCCTCATCGCGTGCGATCTGTTCGAAAAGGTGATGTCGCAGGAGGACATTCCCGTCGAGGACCGGGAACCCTATGGCGGTCTGGCCGTCGAGACGTTCTGCCGCAACTGGGATCAGTTTCACAGTCGACGACAACTCGACGTCAGAATCTGTGATTCTGCGCAATTGACCGAGCTCCCGTCGTTGCGTTTCATGCACGTCGACGGGGGCCACAGCTATCAGCGCGCCAGGGGCGACATCAAGCTCGTCGCAAAGCACGCCGGCCCGCGAGGTGTGATCAGCCTGGATGACTACCGGATGACAGAAAAGCCAGGCGTCGCGACGGCAATCGCCGAAGCTGTCGCCGCCGGCGAGCTCTATCCCTTCTGCGCGTCAGACATGAAGCTATACGCCGCCACCAACAACGACGATCAAGCACATTGGGCTGCCGTATTGAAAGCGATGCCCGGGGCCGGGGTGTCCTCGTTCCCCGACTATGACGTGGTGACCGTGGCCATGCAGGTGAGCCAGCCCGTCGTGTTCGCAAATCTGTTGTTTTGCATGTCCGGCCGTCGCGACGACGTGTGACTGAGCAGCCCTGCTTATGGCGCTCCGGGATGCGGCGGCAAGGTGAGCCGGAACCGCGCCCCTCGATCGTTGGGCACGCAGACGAGATCTCCGTGATGAGCGCGCGCCAGTGCCCGGGCGATGGGCAGGCCGAGCCCGGCGCCGCCGTGGTCGCGATCGCGGGCTAGGTCCAGACGGACAAGCCGGTCAAAGATCCGCTCACGGTCGGAGTCTGCGATCCCGGAGCCCGAATCGGTGACGGTCAACTCGACGTCCGGCCCAGCCCTGCACACGTCGATCACGATGTGCCCGCCGGATGGGGTGTGTCGGCGGGCATTGTCGACGAGATTCGACACGATCTGGGCAACGCGGGTCCGGTCGGCGCGCACGGGCACACTCGGCTCACCGGTGCGCGTGATGGCGATGTCCGGAGAGAGCACGGCCACTCGCTCGCATTCGGCTTCGGCGATCTCGACGAGATCGGTGTCGGAGAGGTCCAGTGTCACCCCGGCGTCGATGCGGCTCAGATCCAGCATGTCGGCGACCAGTCGACCGGCTCGTTGGGATTCGGCTAAAAGCATTGCTGCGCGGCGGTATTGGGCTTTCGCGCGAGCATCTTCGCCGCCTTGGGCGGCGGCCCCCATCAGTTGTTCGGCAGCGACGCCGATTCCGGCGATGGGTGTGCGCAGTTCGTGGGCAGCATCTGCCAGGAACTGGCGAGTGCGCTGTTCGGATGCTTCCAACGCGTCGAGCATGCCGTCGAAAGCCGCTGCCGCGCGGCCGAGTTCGGTGCCGACGCGGTCGGGTCGCAGTCGCCTGCCGCGGTCGCCGCTGGTGATCGATCGTGCCACGGAGGTAAGCCGATCCAGAGGTCGCAGGGCGGCGCGGGAGACGGCGGTGACCAGCAGACCGGCCACCATCAGCGTGATCAGGCCGCCGGCCACCAGGACTTCGCGCAGCCGTCGGATCAGCGCGGTGGTTTGGGTGGTGTCCGCGACCAGGATTACCCGGCCGCCCGATGTCAGTGGGTGCACCACCACGGTGGCGGTGGCGTCGGGTGGCGCGACCGGTGGTGGCGGCGGCCAGCCCGGTGGTGGCGGCGGCCAGCCCGGTGGTGGCGGCGGCCAGCCCAATGGTGGTGCCGGCCAACCCGGTGGCGGCGGCGGAGGCGGAGGTTCCGTGGGTCCGCTGGTCGTGTCGGGTTGGATGGCGTGGTCACCGTAAGTGGTTCCGTCCGCGGCGACGAGCAGCGCGCGGATTCCTCCGCCCTCGAGCTGTGCCACCAGGCGATCGGGCGGGACATTGGCGGCGGCCAACGCGTCGGCGCGGGCGGCGGTGGCCATCAGCCGATCGTGGAGATCGCGGCGGGTCTGCGCCCCGAGCAGCAGGTCGATGGTGAGGCCCAGCACCAGCAAAAGGACGCCGAGCACACCGAGGACCATCAGAGCTACCCGCCGGTGCAACGAGGGCGTGCGGGTCTGCGCCGGGGCCGCGGCGCGTCGGTCACTCATTGCCGGAATGGTTGCAGGCGGTAGCCGATGCCGCGCACCGTCTGCAGGATGCGGGGTCCGTGCGCCTCCAGTTTGCGGCGCAGTCCGCTGACGTGGACATGCACCAGGTTGGCGTCGTAGGCGTCATAGCCCCAGAGGGCGGTCAGGATCTGCCCGGTACTCACGATGCGGCCGCGCTGCTCGACCAGGAACCCGAGCAGCCGCAGTTCGGTGGCGGTCAGGTCCAGGGGCGATCCCGCCCGAGCGGCGACCGAGGCGCCGAGGTCCAACGTCAGGTCGCCGCATTGGATAACGGCGGGTAGCCGGCCGCGGCGGCGCAGCACCGCGCCGACACGCGAGATCACCTCGGCGAGTTCGAAGGGTTTGACCACGTAATCGTCGGCGCCGCCGTCGAGCCCGCGCAGCCGGTCGGGCAGCCCGTCACGGGCGGTGAGCAACACGATGCCGGCGTCGCCCCAGTCGCGGATGACATCGATCAACGCGAAACCGTCGCGCCCGGGCATCATCACGTCCAGGACCACCAGGTCGGGACGAAATCCTTCCAGGACATCTTCCAGTCCCGCCCCGTCTGTGCGGGCCGCGGTGACGTAACCGACGTCGGTCAGCGCCTCCCGCACCATTTCGCGGATCGTCTCTGAGTCCTCCACGACCAGCACGCGGGCCCCTGCGCCTGGGCGGGATATATGTTTCATGCCCTCATTCTCGGCCGCTTCCTGAAATCCACCTGAAGAAACCGGGCTCCTGCGCGATGTCTTCAGGTTGGCTTCAGATTCGCTTCTTAGCTTCGCCCGCATCGCAACGATTCGACACACCGGGAGGAAGCCATGGCCGACGATCAACCGTTACACACACCCGAGGCGCCGAGGGGCTCTGCGCCCGCACCGTCCGTCGCGCAACGGCACCCCGTCGGCGTCGCGGTCGGCGCAGGCGTCGGCGGCCTGATCGTAGGGGCGATCCTGACCGCGCTGTTGCTTCCGTTGGCCTGGGGACCCCCGCCCGGTCCCTTCGGCATGCCACCGCCACCGCCACCACCGGCGTGGGCAATCCCACCGGGCTGGGGCCCACCACCGCCCGGGCCGGCCTTCGCACCGCCCCCGCCGGCGGGGCGCCCGAACCTGCCGGAGCCCGGCCTTCCGCCGGCTGGACCGCCGCCAAGCGCGTCCCAGCCCGCGCCAGTTGGACCGACAAGCAGATAGGAGTAACAGCCGAACATGAAGATCAAACAGGTAATCGCTGGTTCCTTGCTCGCGGGTGCCCTTGGCATAACCGCGGCGGGCTTCGGTATTGGGATAGCCAGTGCGGATCCCCCGCCCCCACCGCCGGGGCCCGGCCAACCTTGGCTGCCACCGCACGGGCCTGGTGGTCCGGCTGGGCCGTTTGCGCCAGCGCCGCCGCCTGGCCCGGATGGGCCGCCACCGCCTGGAGCGCCGCACCCGCCGGGCTTTTAACTTCGGCGTGCGGTAGCTGGATCGAGGGTGGCCGTCCCAATCGCACCGCTGAGGGGCGGCCACCGTTCGCCGAGGAAAGTGATCCTCGCAATTTTTACGCCATACAAGACAAATAGGCACAGCGGCACCAAACACGAGGCTTGTGGGCAAATGTTGTTCCGCGCGGTTTTCATGCGAGCGGCTATCGGATTGGCCGCAATCGGCTCGCCACTGCCGGGCGGCCACGCTTAATGCAAAGCCGGGAGTTGACCACAGTCGCCGCGCAGAGCGGGCCTGCGCCCCGCTCGGTCATTCTGTTCGTGTTGGGGATCAACCGATCCGGAACGTCGGCGCTCACGCGGGTTCTCTCACTGTGCGGTGGTGCACTGCCCGGCAAGCTGGTGGGCGCCATGGCGGACAATCCGGTCGGCCATTGGGAGCCGCGCGCGGCCAACTACCTCAACGAAACAATCCTGCGGCGCCACGGCAGCACAATGTTCGACCCGACACTGCGCCTGCACGAAGACGGGCCGTTCGATGCCGAAGCGAAGGCCGCCTGCATCGCCAAGATCCGGGCGTTTTTGACCACGTTGCCGGCCGCGCCGCTGGTGTTGATCAAGGACCCGCGGATCACGGTGCTGTCCAGTGTGTGGTTCGACGCGGCACGTCAGGCCGGATTTGACGTCGTGACCGTGATCGCGGTGCGCCATCCGCAGGAAGTCATCGCCTCGGTGGCGGCAAGTAGTGGAGCCTCGGCGGAGCTATCGAGTGCCTTGTGGCTGAAATTCAATCTGGTGGCCGAAAGACACACGCGCGGCATGCCGCGAGTATTCGTCGATTACGCCAACCTCCTCGCTGATTGGCGCCGGGAAGTAAAGCGGATTTCCGCGGCGCTTGCCATCGACCTCGATGCCCGGGACAAGGACGGCGCAATCGAGGAGTTCCTCCAAGACGATCTTCGTCGACAGCGACACTGCGGCCCGGTCACAGACTCGTTCGGCACGGACTGGATTTCCACCGTCTACGAAACCTTGGGCGCTGCCGCGAGGAATGAGTCCTGGGATGAGTCTGCATTGGAACGCGTTTACGAGGAGTACCGCGCAAGCGAACAGGATTTCCGAACGGCATTCGAGGATTTCCGCCGCTTCCATAAGCTCAACCGGCTGGTGCGGCCATCCATTTTTAAGCTGATCATGGAAGCCTGGGCGCTGGCTCACCGGCGCAAAGGGACTTGGGCCTAGCTGGCCCGACCGGACCGACTACACTTTGATTCGGTCCCAACGAATTGCAGCGATACGGCATTTGGCAATGCGCGCACGAAACATCGCTCGCATTCTGTGTGCGGCGGTGGTGATCACATGGACGCCGCTGAGCGCGTTCATCGATACCCGCTACGCTTTCGCCGGCGCGTGTCCCGACGTCGAGGTGGTATTCGCTCGCGGCACCAACGAACCACCCGGCGTCGGGGGTGTCGGCCAGGCATTCGTGGATTCCCTTAGGTCGCGTGCGGGGGGACGGTCCGTCGGCGTGTACGCGGTCAACTACCCCGCCACCGACGATTTCGTGCGGAGTTCATTGGCGGGGGCCGGCGATGCGGGCGGTCATGTCCAATCAACGGTTGCGAACTGTCCCAACACCAGAATCGTGCTCGGCGGGTACTCGCAAGGTGCGGGCGTGATCGATATGACCACCGACAACCTGCCGCCACAGGCAGCGAGTCATGTCGCTGCGGTCGCCGTCTTCGGTAATCCAGAAAGTAACTTCGCGAGAACCCTTGGGGGCGGCCGACTTCCGTCGATCAGCCCGCCCTACCGCCCCAAGACGATTGACCTGTGCGTTCCCAACGATCCGATCTGCTCCGAAGGCAGAAACCCGACCGCACACGTTTTGTATGTTCAGTCCGGGATGACCAACCAGGCCGCGGCATTTGCAGCCGATCGGCTCTAGTTTCGCTGGTCCTTCCGATCCGTGTCACGGCTCGGCTGAACGCGTTTCGGTTCGCCCTGCATTTTCGGGTAATTCGGCGGGTAGGGCATGTCGCCGAGGCCGCGTCGTTCGTCGGCCTTGACCATTTCCAGCAGCGGCGCAATGGATTGGGCGACCGAATCCATTGCGGCCCAAGGCTCGTCGCGGCCGGCGACGAGATCGGGCACGGTCGCCATCGTGTAGTCGTCGGGCTGGGCGCCGGCCAGCTCGTCCCACGTCAGCGGCGTCGAGACGGTCGCGATCGGGGTGCGCCGCACCGAGTAGGCCGACGCCATGGTTCGGTCGCGGGCGTTTTGGTTGAAGTCGATGAAGATGCGCTCGCCGCGCTCCTCCTTCCACCACGAGGTGGTGACCGCGTCCGGCGCGCGACGCTCGACCTCACGGGCCAGCGCGATGCCCGCCCGGCGCACTTGAATGAAGTCCCACTCCGTGGCGATGCGAAGGAATACGTGGATCCCGCGGCCCCCGGACGTCTTGGGATAACCGATCAGCCCGAGCTCGTCGAGCAGCGGGCGCAGCACGTCGACCGCCACCGTGCGGGCCTGCTCGAAGGCGACGCCGGGTTGTGGGTCTAGATCGATGCGCAGCTCGTCGGGGTGCTCGGTGTCGGGGCAGCGCACCTGCCATGGGTGCAGCGTGACGGTGCCCATCTGCGCGGCCCACACGATCGCCGCCGGGTGGGTCACCTTCAACGCGTCGGCGGTTCGTCCCGACGGGAACGTCACCCGGCAGGTCTCGAGGTAGTCGGGATGATGCAGTGGCACCCGCTTCTGATAGATCTCCTCGCCGTCGATGCCGTCCGGGAAGCGCTGCAGGTGGGTGGGCCGGTTCCGCAGCGTGTCCAGCATCGGCCCGCGCGCCACGGCGCCGTAGTACTCGACGAGCCGCCGCTTGGTGCCGTTCGACCCGAGTTGGGGGAAATACACCTTGTCCGGATTGGTCAGCCGAACCGCGATGCCGTCGACGTCGACCTCTTCTGCTGGTGCGGCCACACCACGATTCCAACATGCCGCAGGCCACAATGAACCAATGGACTTGCCCGTGATGCCGCCGATCTCGCCCATGCTGGCCAAGTCGGTGCGGTCGATCCCGCCGGATGCGTCGTATGAGCCCAAGTGGGATGGGTTCAGGTCCATTTGTTTCCGCGACCAGGATCAGGTGGAGCTGGGCAGCCGGAACGAGCGCCCGATGACCCGCTACTTCCCCGAGCTGGTCGCGGCGGCACAGGCCGAGCTGCCGGGGCGCTGCGTGATCGACGGCGAGATCGTCATCGCCACCGACCACGGCCTGGACTTCGAGGCGCTGCAGCAGCGCATCCATCCGGCCGATTCGCGGGTGCGGATGCTCGCCGAGAAGACGCCGGCGTCGTTCATCGCGTTCGATCTGCTCGCCGTCGGCGATGACGACTACACGCAGCGTCCGTTCGAAGAGCGGCGCGCGGCCCTCGTCGACGCGTTGGCCGATTCCGGGCCCGCGTTTCACGTCACGCCGGCCACCACCGATCTGGGGACCGCAGAGCAATGGTTCGAGGAATTCGAGGGCGCGGGCCTGGACGGCGTCGTCGCCAAGCCGCTGGCGATCACCTATCAGCCGGACAAGCGCGTCATGTTCAAGATCAAGCACGAGCGGACCGCGGACTGCGTAGTCGCCGGGTATCGAGTCCACAAGTCCGGTGGCGACGCGATCGGTTCGCTGCTGCTCGGGTTGTATCAGGACGACGGTCAGCTGGCGTCGGTCGGGGTCATCGGCGCCTTCCCGATGGCCGAGCGGCGGCGGCTGTTTTCCGAGTTGCAGCCGCTGGTCACCCGCTTCGACGACCATCCCTGGAACTGGGCGGCGCACGAAGCCGGCGAGCGCACGCCGCGCAAGAACGAGTTCTCCCGCTGGAACGCCGGCAAGGATCTGTCGTTCGTCCCGCTGCGGCCCGAGCGGGTCGTCGAGGTGCGCTACGACCACATGGAAGGCCAACGGTTCCGCCACACGGCGCAATTCAATCGGTGGCGCCTCGACCGCGATCCGCGGTCGTGCACCTACGAACAACTCGAACAGCCGGTCACCTTCAGTCTGGGCGACATCGTTCCGGGCCTCGGGCATTGAGCGCGCGTTCGGCATCGATGCGCCGCCTGCGGTCCTGCTCCCGGGTTCGCCGGCGCACGAGCATCATCAGCCCGCGATCGCCGATCGGCCGATATGTCGTTGGGGCAGTCGGTAATTCGCCGGTGGGCAAGCAGAGGATGGGAAACAGCAGGCGACTGCCCGGGCGGGTGGTGTAGGTCTGCCCGGCGGGAGATGTCCAGACGACGGTGCCATCCGGCCGCTGCTCGTCGCGCCAGCCCGTCCAAAAAGTCTTCAAGAGGTGGTGTTTTCTACAGAGGCACTTCAGGTTCGACGGGTGCGTCGGCCCCATCGGATACGGCACGGTGTGGTCGATATCGGTGAACTCGGCGGGTCGGTCGCAGCCCGGGAACCGACACGTCATATCGCGGCACCGGATGAATCGCTCCAGCTCGGCCGAGGGGCGGTAACCCGGCTCGGGCGCAGCGTCGCCGGGATGGCGCACGGGCCGGACCTTTGCGCCGCCGCGGATCAGCTCGGCCAGCACCGTCGGGGGGATCAAGCCGCCGTTGGTGAGCCGCCCCGCGCGCGGTTTGGGTTCCGCCGGAAGGGCGGGCTCGGGGTTATCGTGCGCGACGGCAGCCGCGTCGGCGACGACGTGGACGACGACGCTCCTCGCCCGCTCGTTGCCGTCCGCGCCGGCAGGGCAGTCCGTGTTCCCACAGCCGCACGCGAGCCGGTCCGCCCCGGCGGCCAGGGCCCCCAGTGCGTCGGCGCGGCGCTGGGCGACGGTGCGCGGATCGTCATGGCATACGTCATGGGCCATCTGGTCCAGCCGCCGGTCCAAGACGGCCGCGTCACTCTCATACAGAGAACCCCACAGATGCGCGGTGCCCGACTGATCGTCGGCCGGGGTGATCACCACCTCGCGGCCGCGGGCGCTGGCACGGGTACGGCGCAAGGCACCGGGGTCGTAACGGTCCACGACGTAATCGATGGCTTGCGCCGTCTTATTGACCGACATCGGCCCGAATGTCGCGGCGCCCTCGACCAGCGTCGCATCGACCATCCGCATCGTCTCCGGATCTTTGATGAGGTCGGTGCGCCACACGATCGTCGCCGCGAGCCGGGCGCTGATCTTGCCCTCGGCGAACAGGGCCGCCACTTGTGGCACCCGGTCACGCAACGCGACGGCCTGATACATCTGACCCGATGCCATGCTGTGGCTAATGCCTTGGGCCGCAGCGACTTCGGCGGCTATCGCATCCCAGTTGTCACACGACCAGTAGGCACAGTCGGTTGGCCCGATGGCGTGGCGCCCCACCAACTCGCCGATGGCCGCGAGCCGGCGCGCGGCGGCGGCCGCCTCGACCCGCGCGCACTCGGTGATGGCCAGCGCCAACGCCGCATCATCGGCGTGCGCCAGCTCGTCAATATCCGGCAACGCGCAATCGAACATACTTTCGAATGTAGCGAAGAGTCCCGACGATCCGCCACGCCCAGAAGCCCATCTGTGGATGAAGCGCCAACTGTGGATAACCGAGCAACCCAGGGTTTAGCCCCAAGGCGCGGCGGGCACGCGACCTACATGTCTGTAACAGCGTTCAAGGATCTGCCGCTGGCCGACCGCGACCGCAAGTGGGACGGCGGCGCCGCCGAAAAGCGGGTCCGGAAGTGGGCCGGCGCGGAAGACAAACCGAACCAGAAGTACCGCGATGCCCACATCTGGTACGACAGCGGCAACAAAGACAACTTCACCGGGTACAAGCTGCTGTTCGCCGATGTCATCGGCGGCAAGCTCAAAGCGGTACCGCGAGGGGTGATGATCGCCGGCGCGATAATGGACGGCGCGCGGGGCGGCATCGACTTGCCCAAGAGCGACATCGACCGGGTCCGAAGCCACCTGGCGAAGTACTACAAGAAGATGGACGAAAGCGCGCCGTGGGAGCGCTGAAACCCGAAAAGCCCTAGCGGCCCAAGAATTCCACGATGTGGTTGGCGAGCTCTTCGCCCGCGTCCTCTTGCAAGAAATGTCCGGCGTCGCGAATCAGCGGATGGTCGATACCCTGCGCGCCGCGCATCGCATGCCGAAAGATCTCGCCCATCGGCCCGGTGATCGGGTCGCTGTCGCTGAACGCGACCAGCATCGGCGTCGGGCTCACCGACAGCTTCGCCCAGGCCACTTTGTTGGCAGCGGCCGCGGGATCGTCAGGTGCGGTGGGCACCAGGCCGGGCATGGCGCGCGGTGCCGCGCAATACTCGTCGTCGGGAAACGGCGCGTCGTAGCCCGCGCGAACCTCGTCGCTCATCGGGCGGCGACAGCCACTCTGGACGAACGCGCCGATGTTCAGCTCCGGCGCCGTCGTGATGGCTTCGCGAAAGCGCCACCAGACCTCGGGTAGCGGCTGCTCGCCGTCGGGCAGGCCGGTGTTGGCGACGACCAGGCGGGAAAACCGGTCGGGATGCTCTGCGGCCAAACGCAATCCGATCAGGCCGCCCCAATCCTGGCCGACCAGGGTCACGTTGCGGAGGTCCAGCACGTCGAAGGCCAGCGCCCGCATCCACTCGACGTGGCGTGCGTAGCTGTGGTCCGCGCGGCGGGTCGGCTTGTCCGACCGGCCGAACCCGACCAGGTCGGGGCACACGACGCGATACCCGGCGGCACCGAGTATCGGAATCATCTTGCGGTACAGGTAAGACCACGACGGCTCTCCGTGCAGCATCAGAACGGGGTCGGCGCTCTCCGGGCCGTCTTCGACCCAGGCGATCCGCAGCGTACCGCCGTCACCGTCGGGGATGTCGCAATACCTTGGGGCATAAGGGAATTCGGGCAGATTCTCGAATCGCTCGCCGGGTGTCCGCACCGTCTGCATTTCAGGTCCCTTCGTCCAAGCCCGCCAACTCGGGCAGGGTCATCAATCGATCCAGTAACGGCCGCTGCCCCTTGAGTAGCTTGGTGCGGGCCTGCGTCACCGGGAACCAGCCGACACGATCGACCTCGGGAAACTCCCGCAACTTGCCCGAGCCCTTCGGCCACTCGAGTTCGAAGGTGTTGCTGCGCGTATCGGTAACGTCGAGATCGGCCCGCACACCGAAGGCCGTAACCACCTTGCCGCTGGGCTGTTTGAGCCGACCGAAGTCGACGCGCGGCCCCGCCGGCGCCAGCAGTCCGAGCTCCTCGGAGAATTCCCGCTGCGCGACCGTCCAGGGATCCTCGCCGTCGGTGTACTCACCCTTCGGGATCGACCACGCCCCGTCGTCCTTACGCGCCCAAAACGGGCCACCGGGATGCACGATCAGAACCTCGACGACGCCGTCGCTAACCCGGTACAACAGCACACCGGCGGAGAGTTTCGGCATCGACTACTACTCAGACCCCGACGGCGCGTTCCAGGTCTTTGAGCGACGACTCCAAGTGGGCGAGCAGGCGCTGCAGGTGCGGCACGCTGCGCCTGCATCCGGTCAAACCGAAATCGAGATTGGCGCCGTTGCTGACCAGGGTGATGTTCAGCGCCTGGCCGTCCACGATCGCGGATAGCGGATAGCTGCCGTCCAGCCGCGCGCCCCCGTAATACAGCTGCTCGTGGGGTCCCGGCACGTTCGATATGACCAGGTTGAAGGGCGGCGACGTAGAGGACACCCAACCCGGAACCGCTGCCAGGGCCAGCGAACCCATATTCATCGCGGACAGGGCCAGCGCCTGGAACCGGGGCAGTTCGGAGAACACCTGCTTGTTGTTGCGCATCGACTCGCTGACGATCTCCAGCCGCCTGGCGGGATCCTCGATGTCGGTGGCGAGGTTGCACAGGATGGCTCCGACGAGGTTGCCGCCGGCGTCGGCCTCGTGTTCCTTCCGCAGGCTCACCGGAACCATCGCGACCAGCGGCGTGTCCGGCAGCGCGTTCTGCTCGAGCAGGTAGTAGCGCAGCGCCCCAGAGCACATCGTCAGGACCACATCGTTGAGGGTCACGCCCGCGGCCTTCTTGACGTTCTTGATCCGGTCCACCGACCACGACTGCGCGGCGCACCGCCGGGCGCCCCCGATCTTGACGTTCAACATGGTGCGCGGGGCCCCGAACGGCAGCGTCACCCGCTGCTCGAACAGCGCCGCGCGAGCCAGCGACACCGTCGAAGGAGCCAGTGCGGCAACACCTCCCGCCGTCCGCTTCAGTGAGCTCAACGGCGACGACGGGACGGACTTGCGTTTGGGTTTGAGCAGGCCCCATGGCGCCCGGATCTCGCGATCGTCGGGGTCGGGCGACAGCGAGCGTTGCATCAGCTTCAAGGCCGAAACTCCGTCGATGAGCGCATGATGCATCTTGGTGTAGACCGCGAAGCGGCCGTCCTTGAGGCCCTCGATCACATACGCCTCCCACAGCGGACGGTGGCGATCGAGCAGGCTGCTGTGGAGTAGCGAGGTCAGCTCGAGCAGGTCCCGAACCCGCCCCGGGGACGGCAGCGCCGAGCGCCGGACGTGGTAGTCGATGTCGAGGTCGTTGTCGTAGGTCCACGCGAGATTCGCGATGCCGCCGAAGAAGGTTGCGGGACGCTTGAGAAATGTGGGCTGGAAATCCTGCTGCGCGACCAGCTGGTCGTAGAACTCGCGGACGAAGCCCTGATCGGCGCCGGCCGGCGGCTCGTATAGTGCCAGGCCCCCGACGTGCATGGGGTGCTCACGGGATTCCCCCAGCAGAAACACCGAATCGGTGGGCATCATCAGTTCCATCCACCAATTAGACCCCCACGGGGAAGTAACCCGCCAGCGCCCTAGGCGATCACTCCGACGCGACGGACCACGCCGACGTCGCGATCAGGTCCCCGCGCTCCAAACCCGCAGCACGATGTTCGTGGATCTTGGCGTACTCCTGGGTTGTCACCATGTCGATAAACGCCTGGGGCGACGGGTATTGGACGACGAGAATCGCGTCCCACCAAGGCCGTTCGCCGTCGCCGATGACCGCCGCCGGCGCGCCTCCCGCGTAGAGCACCGTGGCGCCGACGCGTTCGAGGTGCGGCGTGACCTCACGGCCGTACTGCGCGTAGTGCTCGAGGCCACCGTCGGCCTTGAACTTCAGCAGGTTGACCATTACCACGGGTTCGTCCGGCGGCCGCGCGGTGAGCGCGGCGAACTGTTCGGGAGTGGGCTCCAGGCTGCTCATGCACAGACGATAGCGGGCAATACAACGGCGTCACTGCGCGATCAGATACGAGAAGCAAGTGCAGCAACCCCGTCGCCGTTGAGGTGTCGCAGCGCCCAAGGCCGGCCCGCGAGCACCGAGGCCAGGTGGGCGGCCTGTCCCGTAACCGTGGGCCCATCGGCACTGTGACGCCAGGCCGCGTCGGTGGCCCTCAGATCGAGGCCGCGCGCACGTGCGGCCGCCGGGACGAACGGGTTGGGTAGGTGAACCTGGGTATCGAGGACGGCGACGACGGTGGGTATCGGCACCGCCGACTCTCTGCCCAACGCATAAGTGATGTCGAGTTCGTGGATGACGTGATCGCCTAGGAGCAGTCGCCGCGGGAACACGCGGCCGATTCCTTGCGGTCGCCGCGTCAGCGCAACGAAGTCGTCGATCAACAGGGCCGGATCACGTTGCGCCGCTATCGCGCAAGCCAGTTCGGTGTTCGCGGCATCGAATGAGCCGCGGTGCCGCAGCATGCCCACGGCGAGCGACCGCAGCCCACCCCCGTACCCGACGACAAGGTGGGCCAGCACGTCGTGATTCGTCCACTCGGCGCATAGGCTTGGCTCGGCCCACTGCGCCCGGGTGATACCGCGAGCAAATTCGGCGAGCCTTATGTCGTTGTCCCGCAACATATCACCCGACTCGGACACCCAAATGCTCCCTTAGAAAGACGGCCTGGTCGGCGAGCAACGCGTCCAACAGCGGCGGATGGTAGATCTGGAAGTGATCGCCGTCGTAGTGCCGAACAACCCCGCGCGGTGCCACCACGGCGATTTCCTCGGCATGGCGAGGATCCATCAAAGTCTCCCGCCGCGATACGCAAACGAGAAGCGGCGCTTCGATTTTCGTGGCTTGGCGCTTTGCGCTGGCCAACCCGATACCGACGACGTCCGCCGCGCCCATGCGGTTGTCGAACTCACAGCCAGTCGGAACGGTGGAATACCAACCCTCCAACGCGCCCGCGATGGTCACTGCTGCCAGGCTCCCGGGCCTGCCGACAATCGGGACATATTTTCGGCCCGCTCCGCGGATACGGCGCAGCGCATCGTCGAGTATCGCGGGCGTCAGCCGCATGGCGGGCCGCACACCGCTTCGGCGCAGCGTTCCCGGGCCGTGCACGATCGGGCATTGCACCACCACGGCCGAGACGTCGGCCCCGCGCGCCGCGGCGTGCAGCACGTGCAGCGCACCGAGGCTGGTGCCCCACAGGCCCAGCCGGCCGGCGTCGATCCTGCTATCCAGCCGGAGATGACTCAGTGCCGCTTCGACGTCCTGCCGGTGGCGCCTCATGCTGAATAGCTGACGCGGCTCTCCGCCGGATTCACCGGTGTGGCGGTAGTCAAAGGCCAGCGTGGCGATACCGGCCGCGGCGAAGTGCTGTTCGTATTGCGCCAGCAGCATGCCATGGGTGGCGCCGAGGCCGTGAGCAAGCACCAGGCCCGGATGGGGCCCTGGGCCAATCGGCAGGGTCAGCCATCCCGCGCAGCGGGTGCCGTGCGAGACGAATGACACCCTCGCGGTGTCCAGGGAGGCGGTCATGTGAGATCCTTGCAAAATACGTACACCGTACGTTTGTACTTTACGTACGATGTACGTGTCAACGCATCGCGTGGAGGAGGACTGGTCCAGATGCGGGCACGCTTCACTCTCGACGAGGTACGGGCGAAGGCGATGGAGCTCGTCGACCGGGACGGACTGGCCAGCTTGAGCATGCGATCGCTGGCCACCGCGTTGGGCACCGGACCGATGACGCTCTACAACTACGTCAACGACCGCGAGGAGTTGGAAGGCCTCGTCGCTGAGGCGGTACTCGCCGATGTTCGGCTGCCTCGACGCTCCAGCGATGGGCTTGCCGACGTCAAAGGCATCGCGGCCGCCATGTGGCGGGCCGTCCGCAAGCATCCCAACGCGGCTCCGCTGGTTCTCACCCGCCGAACGGTATCCGCAGCGGGGTACCTGCCGGCCGAACGACTGATCGAATCCCTCGGCCGGGCAGGCTTGAGCGACCTGGATCTGCTCGCCGCGTTTCGAGCGGTGCTCAGCCTCGTAATGGGCTCTGCCCAAGTGGAATTGGCCGGACCATTCGCCACAGCCGACCGTGAACAATCCAATGCGGCTGCGGCCAAACGAATCGGCGAGCTGGCCGGCGCCGAGCATCCGCACATGGCCGCGTTGGCGAAAACAAGCCAACGATCGACGATGGCCGCCGATTTCGACCGAGCTCTCGAGATGCTGCTTGCCGGCATCCGGACCCGTTGCTGAACGGCGTCGCTTACAGCAGATCGGTGATGGTCTTCAGGCCGGCGTCGTAGAGCACGCCGGGCAGCATGCCGCCGTCGTGCTCGATCGTCGTGCCGTTGACGAAGTCCGCGTCCCCGCTCGCGAGAAAGACGCACACGCGACCCACCTCCGCCGGTTCCCCCGCGCGACGCAATGGGACGGCGGCGAAGTACTTTTCGCCCGTCGGATCGTCTTTGGGCAGCACGAACGACCGGAAGTTCTCGGTCATCGTCGGGCCCAGCGCGACGCAGTTGACGCGGACCTTGGGTCCCCACTCCTCGGCCAGCGATCGCGTGAGGTGGTTGAGCCCGCTCTTGGCCGCGCCATAGGAGACCAACGTCGGAGATCCCGCCGGATGCCCGGCGCCGCTGGAAATGTTGATGATGCAGCCAATGCCGTCCTGGGTGGCCATCTGCCGGTACACCCGGATGGCGAACCACAGCGGGCTGATGAGGTTCATCTGCACCGCGTAGGCGTGGAACAGCGCCGTGCGCTCGAAGTCGTCGTCGCTTCGCGGCGCGCCCTGAATGCGTTGGACGAGTTCGGGAATGCTCTCCACATGCGGCGCCGGGACGGTGCCGCCGGCGTTGTTCACCAGGATGTCGATTCGGCCGTGGGTCGCCACGACGTCGGCGACGAGAGAGTCGATCGAGTGGTAGTCACCTTGGTCGCACACTCGTTGCGAAGCTCGGGCCGCCCAGCCGGACTCGACGTCGGGGATGGTGTCCAGCGGCGAGCGCGAGCAGCCGACAACGGTGGCACCGGCGCGCAGCAGTTCATGCGCGATCCCGACGCCGACACCGCGGCTGGTCCCGGTGACGATCGCAACCTTGCCGTCGAGAACGCCCACCGGCCTACCTTCCTTATTGACAGTCACTGCCAGGTAGTCATACCGTGCCATCTCATTGGTGCGATGTAAAGGCGTCCGGGGAGGTAAGCCATGAGCAAGCTTCGCGTCATCCAGTGGGCGACTGGAGGTGTCGGCAAGGCCGCCATTGAATGCGTCGTCAACCATCCGCAGCTCGAGCTGGTCGGTTGCTGGGTGCACAGCCCGGAAAAGGACGGCGTCGACGTCGGCCGGATCATCGGAACCGACGATCTCGGCGTCGCGGCCACCTCCAGCGCCGACGAGGTGCTGGCCCTCGACGCCGACTGCGTCGTGTACAGCCCGCTGATCCCGAACGACGACGAGGTCGTCGCGATTCTGCGGTCGGGGAAGAATGTGGTCACGCCGGTCGGTTGGGTATATCCCGACCTCGACAACCCGGCCGTCAAGGCGATCGCCGAGGCCGCGGTCGAGGGTGGGGTGACGCTGCACGGGTCCGGCATCCATCCCGGCGGCATAACGGAGCGATTCCCGCTGATGCTGTCCGGACTGTCGTCGGCGGTCACCCATGTGCGCGCCGAGGAATTCTCCGACATCCGCACCTACAACGCCCCGGACGTCGTGCGCCACATCATGGGCTTCGGCGGCACCCCAGAGGAAGCGATGCAAGGGCCCATGGCCACCCTGCTCGAAGCGGGCTTCAAGATGTCGGTGCGAATGGTGGCCGAGCACATGGGTTTTCGCATCGATCCCAACATCAGGACCGTCCAGGAAATCGCCGTCGCGACCGCCGACATCGACTACGACCCGTTTCCGATCACCGCGGGAACCGTGGCCGCACGCCGATTCCGCTGGCAAGCGATCGCCGACGGCGAGCCGGTCATCACCGCGGCCGTCAACTGGCTGATGGGTGAAGACAACCTGGAACCGGACTGGAATTTCGGCGGGCTCGGCGAACGCTTCGAGGTCGAGATCACCGGAGACCCCACGGTGTCCCTGACCTTCAAGGGTCTGCAACCGCCATCCATCGCCGAAGGACTGAAACGAAACCCCGGTGTCGTCGCCACCGCCAACCACTGCGTCAACGCCATTCCCGACGTCTGTGCCGCCGGCCCCGGCATCAAGACCTATCTCGACCTGCCGCTGTTCGCCGGACGCCCCACCCCCAAAGTTGCTGCGCCGCTATGACATCCAGCGTCCTGGACGATGTGTCGTTCTGCCACCTCGTGATCGGGGTGACCGACATGGACCGGTCGCTGGCGTTCTACCGCGATGTGATCGGCATGGAGGTCGTGTTCGAGACCCTCATCTCCGGAGAACCATTCGACGCCGTCCTGCATGCCAAGCGAAAGCAAGAGGGCCGGGTGGTGGGCGGATTGCTGGGCGGATTGATGGTCGAGCTGCTCTCGCTCGGCGCCAAGCCGCCCGCCGACCAGCCTGCGCGCCAACGCATCACGGGCATCCACAACGTCTCGCTCTCCGTCCCGGACCTCGACGACGCCCACCGTCGCATCACCGCGGCGGGCTACACGCCCGAGCAGCAGCCGTTCGAAATAGGCGGAGTACGAATGTTTTTCGTCAATGACCCGGACGGAACGCCGGTGGAGTTCATCGAGCTGCCCGGTGGCGCGCGCAGCACGTACGAGATGCACCGGGGCGTGCCGCTGCGGATGGGGCCCGCGACGTGACCTACACCCATCCCGAGTCGATGCGCGGCCACGTCGCGATCGTCACCGGTGCCGCGCAGGGCGTGGGCAAGGGCATCGCCGCCGCACTGCTCGAACGCGGTGCGGCGGTGCTGCTGGTCGACATTCAAGCCGATGTCCTGAGCGCGACAACGGACGAGCTGCGGGCCACGGGCCGGGTCGAGAAGTTGGTCGCCGATCTGCGCGATCCGGACAACGCCCAGCGGATCGTGGCGGCCGCGGTCGACGCCTTCGGTGCCGTGCATGGCCTGGTCAACAACGCCATCGCCACAAACGAGCCCAAGGCATTCGTCGACATCACCACCGCGGACCTGGCCCTCGGCTACGACGTCGGCCCGCGCGCGACGTTTCTGCTCATGCAGGCCGTGCACCCGGTAATGGTCGAGGCCGGCGGCGGGTCGATCGTGAACCTCGGCTCGGGAACGGGCACCGGGGGCGAACCCAAGTGGGGTGGATACGCCGCCGCCAAGGAGGGCATCCGGGGACTGTCGAAGGTCGCCGCCCTGGAATGGGGGCGCGACAACATCCGCGTCAACGTCATCTGTCCCTTCGCCGAGTCCGACGGCGTCAAACTGTGGAAGCAATACGCGCCCGACGATTACGCGAAGGCGGTGGGACGCGTTCCGATGAAGCGCATCGGAGACGTGCGCACCGACGTGGGCGCGCTGGTGGCGTTCCTACTCAGCAGCGACGCCACATTCATCACCGGACAAACCATTCACGTCGACGGTGGTATCGGCAGCTTCCGATGAAAGAGTCGCTGCGCGACCGACAGCGCGCACAGGTCCGGGCCGACATCAGGCGGGCCGCGTTCCGGCTTTTCGTCGAGCGTGGCTACGAGGCCGTGACGACGGAGGAAATCGCCACCGCTGCAGGCGTTTCGCCGCGCACCTTCTTCCGGCACGTGCCAACAAAAGAGGATCTGCTGCTTGCTCCGGTTCGCCACGGTGGGGCCGCGATCGTGAACCTGCTCGAACAGCGCCCGGCCGCAGAGTCGCCGGATGTAGCGCTGATCAACGCCATCATTGCGCGCATCCACTCGTTCGACCAGGCCGACATCGAGGAGTGGCGCGACGCGCTGCTGGTTGCTCGCGGACTGCTAAGCAAGGCGACGATCCATACGCCCGTCGACAAGGAACGGGCCGCCAAGCTGATCGGCCAACGCATGGGTGCGGATCCCGACGACGATATCCGTCCCGGCCTGCTGGTCCAGCTGGCCTTTGCCGCAGCCGATTTCGCCTTTCAGCATTGGGTTCGTCAAGCCAGCAGAAGTAGACCGCTTGACCGCTGCGTTGCCGAAGCGTTGGAAGCGGTCAAGTCTCCCCGTTGGAAGCGCTGATCGGGCGGTCTGCGGCTAGAACCAGACCTTTCGACCGGCTACCGGGCGCCCGACCGCACCGAGGATCCACAAGATCACACCGATGACCACCAGGATGCCGCCGATCGTGTACAGAATTGACAGGCTCGTGAAGTAACCGATGATCAAGAGAATGATGCCCAGGATGATCACAGCATGCTCCTCTCTATTGAGCGCCCGTTGAATTAGCGCTTCGCCCTGGTATACCCGCCCGCGGGGCCTTCAATCGCGACGAAAGACTTAGCCGAGCGCTGGCAGGACCACGTCGGTGAGGAGCTGAACCGACTTCCACGCTTCGTCGACGGGCATGCCGCCCACCAGGGGATGCATCACCAACGGCCCGTAGTGCTCGGCCTCGCGGACTTCGGCGATGAGCTGCTCGGGAGTCAGGAATCGGTATCGTCCCGACGCCTTCACCTCGTCCAGCGTCCGGACTCCCGGCAGGTGCATGAGTGAACGATGGTCGGTTGCCCATTCGCCGTAAGTCACTGCCTCCCAGAGGATGTGCTCGCCGAGTTCCGCCCACGCCCGGTCCGGATCCTCGTGCAGGTAGATCATGCCGCGGTTGACGGGCCCGGGCATGATGACGAATGGCGTGAGGCCGACGTTGGAACACAGCTCGCGATAGTAGGCAGCGATGTCGGGCAGGTGGTCGGCCAGGCTGAGCGGCAGCCGGAAACGCGCGGCCCGCCGCGCGGTGGCACGCGCTCCCCCGCCGATATACAGCGGTGGGTGCGGCCGGGTCCAGGTGCCGGTGCAGATTCCTGAGTCCGGATCGCGGCCGGACCACACCGACAGCATCCGCTCGATCAGGCCGTCCATCAGCTCGCCCCGCCGGCCGAAATCCACCGCCAGCGCGTCGTATTCGACGGTTCGGTAGCCCAGCCCCACCGTGGTATGTAGCCTTCCCCGGCTCATGTTGTCGACCAGCGCGATGTCCTCGGCCAGCCGGACGGGATTCCACAACGGGCCGAGCGCGCAGTCCACGCTGGCGATCAGGGTCGTCGTTCGCGCCAAGAACATCGCCGCCGCCATGATCGGATTGCAGCTCCATCCGTGGCCGGTCGCGTGGTGCTCGTCGACGCTGACCGTGGTGATGCCGTGGGATTCGCCCCACTGCGCCAGTTCGAGTGCGGCGGACAAGATTCTGCTCTGCGTCCTCGGCTCGCCCTGCGGCGAGCCAAAGTTGAAGCGCAGCACGGTCAGCACCATGATCGATCCTCAGGCCTGGACCGGAGCCGCCGCCGACTGCAGGAACGCGGCGAAGTCGGGAAAGAGTGCGCGGTCGACGATTTCGATGCGGGTGCCGAAGGAGTCGACGTAGTACGCGAACAGCGCAAGGTCCGGGGGTGAGACGTCGGCGGTGGCTTCGAAGGTGAAGCCGTTGGCCTCCAGCATCTCGGCGCTGCCGGCGAGGTCGTCGGTGAAGTAGCCGAGGTGATGAGCGGAGTTGCCGGGCGCCGCCTTCCACGGGCTATCGGGAACCTCTTGGATGAGTTCGAGATGCGGGCTCTGCAGGGAGTAGACGAATGTCGACGTGAGCTCGCGTGTTTCGGTCGCGGTACGGAAGGGCAGCGTGTAGGTCAGCGGCGTGATCCATCGGTAGCCGGCTAGCGCGCTGAGCCGGGCCATCGCGGCTTCGAGGTCGGGCACGACGATGCCGGTGTGGTAGAAGTCCTCGGGTCGAAGCGCGAGTGCCATGGTCTTGTCCTTTGGGATCTCAGACGCAGTCCGACGCGCCGTCGACGACGAAGATTGCGCCGCTGGTGTAGCTGCTCTGCTCGGTGCACAGGAATGCGATCGTGGGAGCGATCTCCGCGACGGACCCGAAGCGGCGCAACGGGATATGTGCCAGCTCGGATTCCACGATGTCCGCTGCGGCGTGCATGGGCGCGGTCATCGGCGTGTCGATGGTTCCCGGTGCCACCGCATTCACCCGGATTCCCTTGGTGGCCCACTTGACCGCGAGATTCCTGGTGATACCGACGATCCCGGCCTTCGCCGCGCCATAGCCGGGCACCAAGGGAACCGCCCGCAGCGCAGACATCGACGCCAGATTGACCACGCTGGCGCCTCTCGCCGCGGTCGATGCCCGCAGGGCACGGTAGAGCCCCACGGTAAGCCGGTACGGCCCGACGAGGTTGAGGCCCACCGACGCCTCGAAACCGTCCGGCTTCGATTCGTCCAGGCCGCCTGGGAAATTCGCGCCCGCGTTGTTGACGAGCACGTCGAGCCTGCCGAAGCTGTCGGCCAGCGCGTCCACGGAGTCATGGTCGGTGATCCGTAGCGAGCGGTAGACCATGCCGGCGAGGTCGGTGTCATAGTCCGTCGCCGCCGGTTTGGTGCCGGTGACGGTGACCTCGGCTCCGGCGTCCCGGAACAGCACCGCGGTGGCGTGCCCGATCCCGCTGGTGCCGCCGGTGATCAACGCGGTCGTGCCGGTGAAGTCGAAGCCGACGCGCGCCGTCATGAGTTCCTCGCTATTTGTTCGGACAGCCAGGCTCGTTCCCAGAAATTGGTGCTGCCCGCGAGCAGGACTTCGTGTGCCTCCCGCAGTACCGTCCGCGCGGCGGGATTATCCGACGAGACGAGCTCGGCGAGATGGATGGCGTGCAGGGGTCGGCCTCCGGCAAGATGCGTTCTGGCGCGATCCACGATGGCCTCGGCGCCGGCCAGATCCACCACGTCGGCGGCGACGGCATCGAAGCCGACCGGGTAGAGCTCAGTGGTCGACCGGTGGTGGAACCAGCCCGAGTAGTTCTCCCAGATCGCCCGCACATCCCAGGCGACCTTTCCATAGCCTTGTCCCACTTCGTATTCCGTGGGCAGCGTGATCTCACGCATCAGGGTCTGGACGTCCTTGCCCGCGTTCATCCCGGCCACGGTCTCGTCGTGGACGTACTGGATGGCGTCGCGCAGCCGAGTGAGCTCGGCATTAATCAGATCGGCGCCCGCGATCGGTGCGAAGTGACCGGTCACCAGCAGTTCGGGCCGCAGTTCGCGCACCCGCTCGACCGATGCGATGGCGGTCAGGGCGTCGCGGTAGCGGTCGCCCCGCATGGTGACGAGGTTGGGAATGTGCCCGAAGATCGGGCCGAAGGTGTTTCCGCACAGGCAAATTCGCTCGTCGGGCAGCCACACCACCAGCGAGTCGGTGGTCTCGCCGCCGGGCACCGAGATCAGCTCCAGCCGTCGCCCGCCCACCTCGAGGGTGAGGGAGCCGTTGAAGTCGAGGTCGACGATGGGAACACTCTGACCGGGCAGGTGCTTGGTTCCGAGGCGCCGTTGGATCGCCCGGATGCCGGACGCCAGCGTGTCTTTGAAGGCAAACGCGCTGCGGCTGGCGCGGTAGGGGATCAGCCGTTCGTTGTCGTCCCGCCAGGCCGTCCAATTGGCTTGTGCGACAACGATTGTGTCGGGATCGCGGACGCTGTCCAGGCCGCCGACGTGGTCTACGTGGCCCTGGGTGAAGATGATGTATCGCACAGGCGAGGAGTCGACAGCGTCGAAATTCGCGCGGTGCACCGGCCCCTCGAATCCCATCCCGGTGTTGACGATCACCCGGCCGTCGGCGGTGGTCAGCAAGTACGCATTGGATAGACCCGGCGAGCACCACAGCCCCGGGGCAAGCTGCTCGGCTTGTTCGGCCGACGCCGGGCGCATCGCCTCGGCACCGGGCCTGCTGCGATAGACCGGTCCGGACATCCCTGTTGACTCCTTCATTCGGGACGGACGTCGAATCTATCGAAATAGAAATCGAACCGCCCACGGAGCTCGTCGGCCGAGATTCCGAAGTGCCGTTGCAGGTCGTAGCGGATGCGGCCGTGCTTTCCGCGCGGATTGCCGTCCAGGTAGCGCCGGAACCGCTCGCGTACTTTCGGTGTCAATTCCACCTTGCCGCGGCGGTAAAGCTCGTCGAGCAGCGGCATTTCGTTGCCGTTGAGATGGTGGAAGCTGACGTCGAGGCTTCGATCGGCGGGCACCAGGTCGCGGTCGCGCACGCACGCGCTGAGCAGCCGGTGCACGCGGTCGCTCCAGTAGTCGACGAGCCAGCCCGGGTCGATGCTGGTCCGGCGCAACCGATCGGAGTAGGCCATCATCGTGATCGCCGATTGAATCACCGCGACGGGATCGCGGTGCGTGAAGGCCACCGTCGCGTCGGGAAATGTTGCCATTAGCGGGCCGAGCTGCTCACAGTGCTGCGGGCTCTTGAGGATCCACGTCCGCGGGCCGCGCAGGAATGTCAACGCCTGCAATACTTTCTTCATGTAGGCGTAGTGCCGGGTCTGGTCGAGCGCCAGGTAGTGGTCGCGCCAATCGGGAACGCGCGCATGCCATTCCAGTACATAGGCGGCCAGATCGAGGTCGAGGAGCTCGACTTCCTCCTCGATCGCCTCGGGAAACCGGTCGTGCATGGCGGCCACTACGGGGGCGCTGGCCATGAGCGCCTCGTGTTCGGATTTGGCCCGCGCGTAGCGCGGGTCGACCCCGAAGATGTCGGGGCCTTCGCCCTGCGCGGGTATCGGCTCCTGGCTTTCCCAATACGGCAGCGCGCGTCGGCGCGGGTCAGCCGCAATGAGATTGACCAGATGGGTGGTGCCGGATCGCGGCATCCCGACGACGATGAAAGGCTTCTCGATCACGATCGACTCGATCTCGGGATAACGCTTGACGAGTTCGGTCAACGACAACCGGTTGCGCAGCAGGCGAACGATCCGTTGGCGCAGGGCGGATCGCGTCAGCTCGCGCAGGCCCTCGTCGGCTTCGATCGCGGCCACGTGTGCGCGCAGGCGGTCACCGAAGCCGTCCGTGTCGTCCAGGTCGCCGACACCGGCCCGCTCGACGGCCTCCGCGAGTATCCGTTCGATGTCGAAGTCGACGCGCTTGGCCTCGGTGAATTCCAGAATCTGGCGCTGTACATCGGTGAGCCTGGGCGCCGTCAGGTCGTCGAAGTCGATATCAGCGATGTCGGGGCCCGCAGAGCCCATGCGAGCGCCTCCTAGCGGGCTCTACAAGTTAGCCAGGTCGTCGGGAACGTCGACTTTGTGTTCCTTCAGCGCCTCGAGAGGCACGACCTCCAGTGTGCGCTCGTGAGTCGACGCCAAGACCACGGGGGCGGCGCAACCGTCGTGATGGGCCCGAAGCCAGTTCAGGGCGGTGACGCACCAGCGATCGCCGGGCAGCAGGCCGGGGAACCGGTACTCGGGCACCGGCGTCAACAAGTCATTGCCGATGGAACGCTGGTGCTCCAGGAATTCGGCAGTCATCACGGCACAGATCGTGTGCCGGCCCCGGTCTTCGGGCCCGGACGAGCAGCAACCGTCGCGATAGAAACCAGTCAGTGGGTCGGTACCGCACGGTTCCAGCGGCCCGCCCAGCACATTGCGATCAGGCACCTGCTCAGTATCGCGCTCCCGGGCACGAAGTTTGCGGGAAATGCGCCATCCACGCTATGGAAAATCGCCGTCCGGCTGCTACCTATCGGTCCGGTCGAAGTTTGCCGCGGCGACCGCTGAGCACGGCTGAGCACTTTGCGGCGAGCTTCTGCCGTTTGCCGGGATCGCAAAGCGTCGAATCGTTACCGCGAGAGGGCTATGTTCTTTGGGTGCAGTCCGTCGACGGCAGGAGTTGACTCACCCCATGGCGAGCCCAAACCCACCCGGAAACCCCTCCGACGAACCACCCCAGGGGTGGCAGCCGCAAGGCTACGGTCCGCAGCAGAATCCCCAAATCCCGCCGCCGCCCGGATATCCGGGCCAACCGGGGTACCAACCGGGCTATCCGCAGCCGCAGCCCTACCCGCCCTCCTACCCCGGCTATGCGGGGCACGTCGATCCCCAGGCGCCATTTGGTCGTGACCCCGCCACCGGGGTCCCGCTGTCGGACAAGTCCGCCACCACGGCCGGTCTCCTGCAGTTGTTCCTGGGGGTGTTCGGGGTCGGCCGGTTCTATATCGACTCGACCCAGATCGCGATCGCTCAGTTGTGTTTGGGCATCTTCGGATTCGTCTTCACCCTGTTCTGCCTTTTCGGCTTCCCGGTCCTACTCGCTTCGGGCATCTGGGCCCTCGTCGACGCGGTCATGATGTTCACCGGAAGCGTCAGAGACAACTACGGCCGCAAGCTGCGCTAGAGGATGTCATCGACGGGACGAGCCCGCTCAACACCGCTTGATGACAATGAAATAACGATTCTCAGCTAAACGTATCGCGACGCGCTAAGTAAATACCGGGTTACGGGCCTCGGCCAACTTATCGTCAATTCGTGTACCGCCGAACGGTCTTGAAGCTACCGCTGGTGTTGGCAGCGGGCAGTGTGCTGGCCCACTCACCCCGTGCCTCCGCCGAACCAGCGCCCCGCTCTTCCGGGGAGATAACGCGGTGGTCGGCCGAACGGGCCAATCGCTGGTATCAAGCCCAAGGTTGGCTTGTCGGAGCGAATTTCATCACCTCGAACGCTATTAACCAGCTCGAGATGTTTCAGCCCGGCACCTACGATCCCCGGCGCATCGACACCGAACTGGGCTGGGCCCGCGCGGCCGGGCTCAACAGCGTGCGGGTCTTCCTCCACGATCAGCTCTGGGCCCAGGATGCCCGCGGCTTCCTGATGCGTCTGGCGCAGTTCGTCAATATCGCCGCGCGCCACCGCATTAAGCCGCTGTTCGTCTTCTTCGACTCATGTTGGGATCCGTTACCCAGACTGGGCCCGCAACACGCGCCGAGGCCCGGCGTGCACAACTCCGGTTGGGTGCAGAGCCCGGGAGCCGAGCACCTAGGCGATCCCGCGTACGCCCGCCTCCTGCGTGATTACGTCACCGGGGTGTTGACCCAATTCCGCACTGATGACCGGGTTTTGGGCTGGGACCTGTGGAACGAGCCCGACAATCCGGCGAAGGTGTACAGCAAGGTCGAGCGCCCAGACAAGCTGGACCGCGTGGCGGAGCTGCTCCCCCAGGTGTTCCTGTGGGCACGTGCAGTCGATCCGAGTCAACCTGTGACGAGCGGTGTGTGGCGCGGTGATTGGGGTGAACCGGCGAGACTCAGCGCGATCAGTGCCGTGCAACTGGACAACTCCGACGTGATCACATTCCACTCCTATGCCGAACCCGCTGGCTTCGAGTCCCGGATCAACGAGCTTGCCCCACTGGGTCGCCCGATCATTTGCACCGAGTACATGGCTCGTCCCCAGGGCAGCACCGTCGAGTCGATCCTGCCCGTGGCGAAGCGCCACAACGTCGGCGCGTTCAACTGGGGCCTGGTGGCCGGAAAGACCCAGACCTACTTTCCGTGGGACTCGTGGGATCACCCCTACACGGCGCTCCCGAAGGTATGGTTCCACGACCTTCTGCTGCCCGACGGGCGGCCGTACCGGGACAGCGAAATTCAAGCGATCCGCGGACTTACCGGCGCGCAAGGCTAGTGCTGCCGAACGGGTTTCGGCGTAGGTGACGACGGCGCACTGCCGTATAGACCCAACCCCCGGGCCGCCTCCGTCGCCACTTCGCCGCGGAGATCCGAGATCGGTGAGCTGCCGCGCACATGAATCGCGTTCGAGAGCAGGATGACGTAGGTATCCGATTCCGGATCCAGCCACAGCGTGGTTCCGGTGAACCCCGTATTGCCAAAGCTGCCAACGGGAAAGATCGACCCGCGCGGTCTGGAAAAGGGAGTGTCGATGTCCCAGCCGAAGCCGAACAGATTCTCTCCGTTGATCGCGGGATAGTGCGGCGCGCCGGCTCTGCGGTCCGCTTCGTTCGCCGCTTGAAGTTGTCGGGCGCTATGCCCGGGCTGCTGCGGCGTCGTCATCACCTCGACAGTCGCTTGCTGCAACGGAAAATCGCTGGGGCGGCCGGCCAGCCGGTCGAGCAGGGCCTGCGCAAAAATGCTGACATCGTGCGCCGTCGCGAACACGCCGGCATTGCCGGCCACTCCGCCCATGCGGCGCGCCGTCGGGTCGTGCACGGCGCCCCGAAGCAAGTGGCCGTAATCGGGATTCTTGCTTGGATCGGCTCTGTTTTCCTCGTCAAGCGCCGTCGGTGCGATCCGCGGCAGGAGACTGGCCGGCGGAAGATAGCGGGTGTCCTGCATGCCGAGCGGCTCAAACACGTTGTGCTCTACGTAGACGTCTTCCGGCTGGCCCGTGATCTTTTCGAGCAGCGCGCCGAGCAGCAGGAAGTTGATGTCGGAGTAGCGGAACACCTCACCGGGACCCGACTGCAGCGGCGTGGTCAGGGCACGACGAATCCCCTCCGCCTTGTCGGGTCCGTCGAGTCCCCATGGGTCGCCGAGGTTTACGTCTATCGGTTCGCCTGAGGTGTTCGTCAGCAACATGCGCAGCGTCACCCTGGCGCGCTGTGGGTCGTTCGCCGCGTTGAACTCGGGCAAATAGTTCTGAACGGGGTCGTCAAACCCAACGTTGCCTTGTTCGTAGAGCTGCATGACGGCGATCGCCGTCGCGAGGCACTTCGTCAACGATGCCAAGTCGAAGATCGTGTCCTCGGTCATCGGCTCTGCGGGTGCGGGCGATCCGTCCAGCCCTTGTTCACCCGCGAGCTTCCGCGAACCGAAGGCCTGATGGAAGACGACCTCTCCGCCGTGCCCGATCACCACCACGGCACCCGGCAGCCTGTTTGCGGCGACCGCATTGTTCATCAGCTTGGCGACGGCTGCGAAGTCCCCCGCGGACGCCGCAGCCGGCGGCGGGGTCGCCTGCGGTGGTGCCGTCGCCTGCATCGGCTCGGTTGTCCGCGGCGGCTGCATTGTCTGAGTCGGCTGCATCGCCTGCGTTGGCTGCGTCGCCACCGCGCTGCCGCGGGCTGCTAGGTGGCCCGGATAGCCACGCGAGGAAGGCAGGGCGAGGATAAGCAGGACGGCTCCAACAGCGATGGCCGTCCGCACGGGCCACGTCATCCACCCGACTTCGGGCATATCGCCAGGGTAGGCCGTCGACCCAGAGCCGAACGAGGTGCAAGCAAGCGTGAGGACTCATCCCAGTTGACGTCTCGCAGGCGGCGGATTGCCGTGCTGGTGGGCGCGATGGCGGCCGGTGTCACGCTGGCGCAGTGCAGCGCGACGCCGCCGGCATCCGCCGATGGCACGGTCCAGCCGGTCACTGCCGCGGAACTCGGCGCGAGCTGGCGGCCGGGTTGTCCGGTCGAACCCGCGCGCCTGCGGCGGGTCGGCGTCGACCACATCGGTTTCGACGGCCAGACCCACCGCGGCGAGCTGATCGTGCACGAAGACCTGGTGCCGCAGGTCATCGCGATCTTCGAGCAGCTCTACCGACTGCGCCTTCCCATCGAGAAAATCCGTACCGTCGACCACTATCCGGGCGCCGACGACGAGCTGTCCATGGAGGACGACAACACTTCGGCATTCAACTGCCGAGGCATCCCGGGATCCAGCGCATGGTCTCAACACGCCTACGGTCGGGCCATCGACGTCAATCCGCTTCTCAATCCGTGTGTCTACGCGAGCGGCGTATTCGAACCGCGGAACGCCGCGCCGTATCTGGATCGCAGCCGCGCCGACCCGGGCCTCCTACACAACGGCGACGCGGCCGTGCGCATCTTCACCGACCGAGGCTGGCGATGGGGCGGCCACTGGACGACGCCCATCGACTACCAGCACTTCGAGCTGCCCTGACCCTGGCCGGCCACCGGTTTATCGGTTGCCCGTCGGCGCAGCGGGGTCAGGCCCCATCGACGCTCGGCCCACGTCACCAACCCGGCGCCCCCGGCGCGGGTCGGTATCGTTTTCGGCCGTGAGTTCCAACGGCAAATGGACCACGGCCGACATCCCGGATCAGAGCGGCCGCGTCGCTGTTGTCACTGGTTCCGACACCGGCATCGGATACCACGCTGCCGCGGCGCTTGCCCACCGCGGCGCGCACGTCGTGCTCGCGGTGCGCAACCTCGAGAAGGGTAATGCGGCCGCGGCGCGCATCGTCGCCGATCCGAAGGCCGACGTCACGTTGCAGGAACTCGACTTGTCGTCGCTGGACTCAGTGCGCGCCGCCGCGGACGCGCTGCGCTCGGCGTACCCGCGGATCGATTTGCTGATCAACAACGCCGGCGTCAGTTGGGCGCCGAAACAGGTCACCAAAGACGGGTTCGAGCTGCATTTCGGCACCAACCATCTCGGCCACTTCGCGCTGACCGGGCTGCTGCTCGACCACCTGTTGCCGGTGCGCGGTTCGCGGGTGGTAACCGTCAGCAGCAAGGCGCACCGGGTCCGCGCCGCCATCCAGTTCGATGATCTGCAGTTAGAACGCCGCTACGACCGAGCCGCGGCCTACGGGCAGTCCAAGCTGGCCAACCTGCTCTTTACCTACGAGTTGCAGCGACGGCTAGTTGATCAGCAGAAGAATACGATCGCGGTGGCTGCGCACCCGGGCGGCGCCAAGACCGAACTGTTCCGCCACCTTCCCGCCTACTGGAAACTCCTGATGGCGGTGTCCGCGCCGGTGGCGCTCCAAAGCCCGGCGATGGGCGCCCTGCCGACGCTGCGGGCGGCCACCGACGCGGCCGTGAAGGGTGGCCAGTACTACGGACCCGGCAGTCTCGCCGAACAGCGCGGCCACCCCAAGCTCGTGCAGTCCAGCATGCAGTCGCACGACGAGGAGCTGCAACGCCGGCTTTGGGTCGTCTCCGAAGAACTCACCGGCGTCACGTTTCCTGTGTAGACAACGAGACCGTGCCTGGGCGCTGCGATCGATGACGGCTCCGTCGCCGCGCGGCTCGGAAGCGGGCTTGGCCGCTGCCGTTTTGGCGGTGGCGGAGGGATTTGAACCCTCGGACGGTGTTAGCCGTCACACGCTTTCGAGGCGTGCTCCTTAGGCCGCTCGGACACGCCACCGCCGAGCAGCTTACCGAACCCGCCGCCGCTCACCCCAATCGCTGGCGGGCGAAGAAGGCCTCCAGGGGTGCGGCGCATTCTTGCGCGAGCACCCCGCCCCGCACGGCCGGGCGATGGTTGAGCCGACGGTCGCGGACCACGTCCCACAGCGATCCGACCGCTCCCGTTTTGGGTTCCCACGCGCCGAAGACCAGCCGCTCGATGCGAGCCAGCACCAGCGCACCCGCGCACATGGTGCAGGGTTCGACGGTCACCGCCAGCGTGGTCCCCTCCAGCCGCCACCCGTCGCCCAGCACGCCGGCCGCCGCCCGCATCGCCAGAATCTCCGCGTGCGCGGTCGGATCACCAAGGGCCTCACGGGCATTCACCGCCCGGGCGAGTTCGGTTCCGTCGGGCCCAACGACCACCGCACCGATCGGGACGTCGCGGGGACCCGCCGTCGCGGCGACTGATAGCGCGGCGCGGATCAGCTCTTCGTCAGCGATCACCGACTTGCGATCACCGACCGAGGCGGTCGATCACCGCCGACAGCTGGTCGGCAAAGCCCATCTCCCGGGCGATGCGGCCCAATTGCTCGTCGGCGTAGAGGTCGGACTCGTCGAGGATGACACCCAGCACCGCCTCGGGCAGGCCGACGTCCGATAGCAACCCGAGATCGCCCTCCTCGAACGGCTCCACGTCCTCGAGGTCCTCGGGGTCGATGTCGGCGTCGAGATTGTCCAGCACTTCGGCCGCGATGTCGTAGTCCAGCGCGGCGGTGGCGTCCGACAGCAGCAGCCGGGTCCCCGACGGCGCCGGGCGCACAATCACGAAGAATTCGTCGTCGACATCGAGAAGCCCGAACACCGCGCCGGCGCTGCGTAGTTCACGCAGCTCCGTCTCGGCCGCCGTCAGACTCGTCAATGACTTGGTGGCCATCGGGTAGCAGCGCCACTGGCCCTCTTCGCGCACGACCGCGACGCCGAAGCCGTCCGGCACGTCCGCGGACGGGCCCTGTGCAGAGGCCCGTTGTGCTCCCATGGCCGCATACGCTAGTCGCTGACCAGGCCCCTTGACCAGACAGACGCACCCGTACGAGCGAACCTGAACCACCACGGCGTGCGGAATTGTGCCAACCTTGGACTGTGGCTCGGACTGCAACGAAGACACCGATATGCGTGCTCGGTCTGGGACTGATCGGCGGCTCGATCATGCGGGCCACGGCAAAAGCCGGCCGCGAAGTGTTCGGCTACAACCGGTCGGTAGAAGGCGCGCAGGGGGCCGTCGCCGACGGCTTCGACGCCAGCACCGACCTCACCAAAACATTGACTCGCGCGGCTGACCTCGGCGCGCTGATCGTGCTGGCCGTGCCGATGCCGGCCCTGCCCAGCATGCTCGCCCACATCCGCGATTTGGCCCCCGGCTGTCCGTTGACCGACGTCACCAGCGTCAAAAGCGCGGTGCTCGACGAGGTCGCGGCGGCCGGTCTGCTGCAGCGCTTCGTCGGCGGTCACCCGATGACGGGCACCGCCGAGTCCGGTTGGCCCGCCGGCCATGCCGGGTTGTTCACCATGGCCCCGTGGGTCGTCAGCGTCGACGACCATGTGGATCCCGAAGTGTGGTCGATGGTCATGACGCTGGCGCTGGACTGCGGCGCGGCGGTGGTGCCGGCCAAGTCCGACGAGCACGACGCCGCGGCGGCCGCCATCTCGCACCTGCCGCACCTGCTTGCCGAGGCCCTCGCGATCACCGCCGCCGAGGTGCCGCTGGCGTTCGCGCTGGCCGCGGGGTCTTTCCGCGACGGCACGCGGGTGGCCGCCAGCGCGCCGGACCTGGTGCGCGCCATGTGTGAAGGCAACTGCAGCCAATTGCTGCCGGCCCTCGACCGGGCCATCGAGCTGCTGAGTCGTGCGCGCGACTCCCTCGACCGGGACCTCTCGGTGGCCGAGCTCGTCGAAGCCGGCCACGCGGCGCGAACCCGTTTCGACAGCTTCCCGCGCTCCGACATCTTCACCATCACCATCGGCGAGGACAACTGGCGCGAGGAACTGGCCGCCGCGGGCCGGGCCGGCGGGGTGATCAGATCCGCTCTGCCAACCCTGGATAGTCGACGATGAACCCGTCGGCGTCGACGCTCACGTTGGTGTCGGCGACCGGCGAACGCAGCTTGATCCCGTCGAGACTGCCCGCGCTGGTGTAGCTGACGACGGCCGCGGTGACGGTCATCTCGGGCACGTTCACGTAGACCATCGGCAACGCGATCGACTCCGCGTGTTCGTGCAGCCCGAGTCGCCGGATCGGCAGCGCGTTGAAGAACGGGCTGAATACCACGTCGACGTCGAGGGCGCCGTTATATCCCGCGCGCGACTCGCCTTGATGGTCGGTCACCAACCACATGTTCTCCTCGTCGCGGGCAATGGCCAGCTGCCGTTCCCGCTCGGCCAGCGTCACGGTCAGCCCGAACCGCTTGGTGGCGCCGGTCTCGTCGGTCTGCACCTCGTAGAAGGCGCCGAACGCCGGATTGGTCGCGGTGGCCGCCGCCACGATGCGGCCGTGCGCCCTGATTCGCTTGCCGGACACCTGAATTCGCACCGACTCCATCCGGGAGACATCCTGTGCACGCCAGGTCAACATCGCCGTCACGACGCGGGGAGTCGGATCCGTGGGGCCTGCGTTCACCCCCCTACCGTAAAGCGTGTCCACCAACCGCGGCAGGTTTGCCCGGAAGTGCGGCCGCCGTCACGCGCTCTCGCCCACGGGTCGTGGCCCTGCGCAGCCGCCCGGTACCCGGCACCGAAGCCCACACCGCCAACGCCAGCAGACCGTCGAGGATCAGCGCCAACGCCGCCACCGCCAGCGCGCCGACGAGAGCGAGCTGGAATTCGCGCTGTTTGATCCCATCGATCAGGTAGCGGCCCAGCCCGCCGAGGCTCGCGTACGCGGCGACCGTCGCGGTCGCGACCACCTGCAGCGTCGCGCTGCGCAGCCCGCCCAGGATCAGCGGCATCGCATTGGGCACCTCGACGCGCAGCAGCACCTGGGTCTCGGTCATGCCCATCGCGCGGGCCGCGTCGACCACCGTCGGCTCGACGCTGGCGATGCCGGCGTAGGTGCCGGCAAGCAGCGCCGGGATGCCCAACAGCATCAGGGCAACCAGCGGCGGTCCCAGGCCCAGCCCGAACACGAGCACCCCGAGCAACAGCACCCCGAGCGTCGGCAGCGCGCGCAGTCCGTTGACCGCCCCCACCACCAGCAGCGTGCCGCGACCGGTGTGCCCGATGATCGCGCCCAGCGGAACGGCGATCAGCGCCGACGCGCCCACCGCGAGGGCGGTGTACTCCAAATGCTCCAAGATGCGCGCCGCCAGCCCCACCGGGCCGGTCCAGTTGGCGCCGGTCAAAAGGTAGGAGAGGGCCTGTTGCAGAAAGTTCATCGCGCACCGCCCGCTATCGGCGCCGCGACCGGGCGGCGACGGCGGGCGTGACGCGCGGCCCGCTCCCAGGGCGTGGCGAGGCGCCCGGTCAGCACGATCGCCAGGTCGATGGTGATGGCCAGCAGGAGCAACACGACGATCCCGGCGAGGATTTGATCGCTCTTGTTGGTCTGGTAACCCATGGTGAACCAGGTGCCCAGTCCACCGATGCCGATCACCGAGCCCACCGACACCATCGCGATGTTGGTCACCACCACCACCCGCAGGCCGGCGATCATCACCGGAATAGACAGTGGCAGTTCGACTTTCACCACCCGCTTGAGTGCCGGGTACCCGACCGCGGTCGCGGCGTCACGCACTTGGGCCGGCACCGCGTCCAGCGCCTCGAGCACCGACCGCACCAACAGCGCGGTCGTGTAGGCGGTCAGCGCGACGATGATGTTGGCCTCGTCGAGGATTCGGGTTCCGATGATCACCGGCAAGACGACGAACAAGGCCAGCGACGGGATGGTGAAGACGACGCTGGCCGTCGCCGTCGTCAGCCGCCGGGCAACCGGGGCGCGCTGGACCAGCACACCGACGGGCACCGAGATCGCCAATCCGATCAGCACCGGGAGCAGCGATAGCCGCAGATGCACGACGGTCAGGGCCCAGGCGTCGTACAGATGGGTGAGCAGGTAGTGCATGGTCAGTCCCGCCGGCGGGCTTCCACCGCGGCCAGCACGTCGGCGGCCAAGATACCGCCGACGACCTTGCCGTCGCGGTCGACGGCAATGCCGACGGCCGACGGGGACGACAACGCCGCGTCGAGCGCCTGGCTGAGATTGCCGTCCGGACGCAACTGCGAACCGACGGCGCTGATGCTCTCCGACAACGACGCCCCAGCGCGGTGACGCCGCCAGCCGTCGGCGTCGATCCAGCCCAACGGTGCGCCGTCGTCGTCGACCACCAATCTCCAGCCGTGCGTGATGGGTTCGCCGTTGGCGAGGGCGCTCGCCGAAATCCGCTCGATGTCGTGCAGCGGCAGCCCGGATGCGTCGATGAGCTGTAGCCAGCGATAGCCGCGGCCGAGCCCGATGAACCGCGCCACGAAGTCGTTGGCCGGACGTGAGAGCAGCCGAGCCGGTTCGTCGTATTGCTGCAGGACGCCACCGTGTCCGAACACCGCGACCTGATCGGCCAACCTGAGCGCCTCGTCGATATCGTGGGTCACGAACACGATGGTTTTGCGCAATTCGCTTTGCAGACGCAGTATTTCGTTTTGCAGCTCGTGGCGGACCACGGGGTCGACAGCCGAGAACGGCTCGTCCATCAGCAGGATGGGCGGGTCGGCGGCCAGGGCGCGCGCCACCCCGATGCGTTGTTGTTCGCCGCCGGAAAGCTGCGCGGGATACCGGGTGGCGAACTTGGCGTCCAGCCCGACGCGTTCGAGCACTTGATAGGCGGCTTTGCGGGCGGCCCGGCGGCCCTGGCCCTTGAGCACGGGCACCGTGGCGATGTTGTCGATCACCCGCTGATGCGGCATCAGGCCCGCATGCTGGATGACGTAACCGATTCCGAGACGCAGCTTCACCGGGTCGACTTTGGACACGTCGACGCCGTCCACCGTGATGGTGCCAGAGGTCGGCTCGACCATGCGGTTGATCATCCGCAGGGCCGTGGTTTTGCCGCTGCCGGAGGAGCCGACAAAGACCGTCAGCTTGCCGTCGGGCACGTCGAGGCTGAGCCGGTCCACGGCAGTGCCGCCGCCTGGGTATACCTTGCTGACGTTGTCGAAGCGGATCATCCCTGCCCCACGGGGTGGTCGAAGCCGTTGTCCCGCACCCAGTTTCGGGCCACCTGGCCCGGATCTATGCCCGAGTTGCCAGCCACCGCGGCGTTGAGCGCGGCCACCCCAGGCGAGGTCAACTTCGCCGAGACGCCGTCGAGCACTTCCTTGAGGCGATCGGACTTCTTCTGCGAATTCACCAGCGGCACAATGTTACCGGCCAAGAAGTTGTGCTCGGGGTCCTCGAGTACGACTAGGTGCTCCTGGGGGATGGCCGGTGACGTGCTGAAGATGTTGGCCGCGTTCACCCTGCCCTCGACCAGCGCGCGCACCGTCACGGCGCCGCCGCCGTCTTCGATCGCGACGAAATTGCCCGGGCTGATGTTCAGTCCGTACTTCTGCCTCAGGCCGGGCAGTCCGGAGGGGCGGGCCTGGAAGTCCGAGGGCGCGCCGAATTTCACGTCCGGCGAATGTGCCGCCAAGTCGGCGATTGTTCTCAGGTGCCAGTCCCCGGCGGTTCCACCCGTGACGGTAACGGTGTCCGTGTCGGATGCCGGCGAGGGCGTCAGAATCGACAGGTCGCCGGGCAGGCGCTTGTAGAGCTCCAATTCGACGGCGTCCAGCATCGTCGCCGTGGACTTGGGCTCGAAGTACTGCAGGAGGTTGCCGATGTACTCCGGCACCAAATCGATGGAATGGTCCTTGAGTGCCGGGATATAGGTCTCGCGGCTGCCGATGCCCATCCGGCGCCCGACATCAAACCCGTTGGCCTGCAACGCCTGTGCGTAGATTTCGGCCACGATCTGGGATTCCGGGAAGTCGCCGGAGCCCACGACGATCGACTTCATGCTGCGGGTCTCTTCGCCCAGCGGATCCGAATTGCTGCACGCCGCAATCAGGCACGCCGTTGCCAGCAACGCCGCCGCGCAGCGTGTCGCGCTGCGCACGCGCAGCTTCCTCATACCGGTGACCCTATCGGCAGAAACGATGGGACGCCGCAAGGTTTCCTGCGTGGTGTGGTTTCATTCCGGGCGGGATGGGTCAAAGATGACAGTATGAGCAGCCAAACGCCTGACTCGCCCGGCCAGCCGCCCCCCAAACCCTCGCAACCGCCCAAGGGCGGCGCTAAGTCGGCAGAACCCGCCATCGGCTTCACCCGCGCCGGCGCCCTGTGGACCGCGTTGATCGCCGGGTTCCTGATCCTGATCCTGTTGCTGATCTTCATAGCCCAGAACACGGCGTCGAGTCAGTTTCAGTTCCTGGGTTGGCACTGGAGCCTGCCGCTCGGTGTCGCGATTCTGCTGGCGGCCGTGGTCGGCGGCCTGATCACCGTGGCCGTCGGCACCGCCCGGATCCTGCAGCTGCGCCGCGCGGCCAAGAAGCACCACGCCGCGGCTTCGCAAGAGGGGCGCACCTAGCCGGGTAGCTTGGCGAGTTCGGCCAGCCCACGCGAGATCAACGGCGCCACCACCTCGGGCGTGAGCTCGGAATCCGTCCCGCGGGCCTGGTCCGACATGCGCCGCCGGAAGTCGATGCCCGCGGCGATGATGGCGAGCTTGAAGTAGGCCAGGGCCATGTAGAACTCCCAGTGCGCGAGCGGTAATCCGGCGACGAGGGAATACCGGTCGGCAAGCTCGTCGGCCGTGGGCAGCAGCGGTGACGTCCACGCGGCCTGCGCGTTGACGATCAAGTCCAGAGCGGGATCGCGGTACACGCACATCAGCGCCGCGTCGGACAGCGGGTCGCCCAGCGTCGAGAGCTCCCAATCCACGACGGCGCGGACCCGCGTCGGGTCGTCGGAGTCCAGGATGGTGTTGTCGATCCGGTAGTCGCCATGCACGATCGACGTGCGGCTCTGCTGCGGAATCGCCTCGTGCAGACCGGAATGCAACCGTTCCACGTCGGCGTCGCGGTGGTCGTCGGGTAGCCGCACCAACTGCCACTGCGAGCCCCATCGGCGCACCTGGCGTTCCAGGTAACCACTGGGCTTGCCGAAATCCTCCAGGCCCACGGCGTTCGGGTCGACGTTGTGCAAGTCGACGAGTACCCGGATCAAGGCGTCGACGCACCCGTCGATGACGGTGTGGCTAAACGCTTCCAGTTGCGCGCGGCGGCGGACCACTTGCCCGGCAACGAATTCGACGATCTGGAAAGGTGCGCCCAGCACCGAGTCGTCCTCGCATAGCGCGATCGCGCGCGCGACCGGTACCGGTGTGTCCTGCAGCGCCGCAACCACCTTGTACTCGCGGGCCATGTCGTGGGCCGACGGCGTCAAGCCGTGCAGGGGTGGACGCCGCACGAGCCAGTTGGTTTTGTCGTCGTAGACCCGGAACGTCAGGTTGGAGCGGCCACCGGAGATGAAGTCCGCCCGCAATTCGCCGTCGCGATCGATGCCGAGCGAACGCAGGTACCGGTCCAGCGCGGGCAGGTCAAGCCCGTCGAGTCGGTCAGCCGAAGTCACCGAACTTGTCTACCATCGCTGGTTGCGCGGCAACAGGTCCCACACGTGTTCGACGGCGTTCACAGTCGCCACCGTCGCCTGGCCGGAGCGCGAGTAGAGCAGGCGTGTGACCGATGCGTAGTCCACGGGGAACGACAACAACCGCGCCGTCCCGAGGATCTGGTGCAGCAGCAGGTTGATCACTCCGCCGTGGCTGAACACGGCGACGGTGTCGTCGGGATCGGCGGCGGCGACGAGATCGTCCACCCCCGCCAGTACCCGCGCCCGAAAGGCGTCTTCGTCGACCGCGCTGGGAAGATGGCCCTCCGCCAGCCGCGCCCACTCCTGCGGGTTTTCGGCGCGGATCTGCTCGACGGGGATGTACACCGGAAGGTCGCGGTCGTATTCGGCGAATCGCTCGTCCACCTCGACGGCCAGCTCCCGGGCCGCCGCGACCGGTTCGGCGGTCTGAATGGCGCGGCGCTGCGGGCTGCTGACCACCCGGGAGATGGGGAACCTGGCAAGGGCATCGGGCAGGCGCGTGACCTGGGCCATCCCCTCATCGGACAGGTCCGGGTCGGAACCCTGCCCGTGTTCGCTGCGCAGCGGCAACGCGTGCCGGACCAGCAGCACTTGCATGTTTGTTCCCGTCGTCGGATGGTGGGCAGCGCCAGTTTCTCATTGCGCGCAGGAGGCTCGACCTCGAGGAGGACAGATGACCCAGCCGGGCATGGATTGGGACGCCGCCTACCGACAAGAAACACCACCCCCGTGGAGCATCGGCCGGCCACAACCCGAGCTGGCGGCTCTCATCGATCAAGGCAAAATCCGGAGCGACGTACTGGACGCCGGCTGCGGCCACGCCGCACTATCGCTGGCCCTTGCCGCACGCGGCTACACGGTTGTCGGCCTGGACGCCAGCGCCACCGCGATCGAGGCGGCGTCCGCGGCCGCGGCCGAACAAGGGCTGACGACAGCGACTTTCGCGCAGGCCGACGTCGCGAGCTTTCGTGACTACCCGCCCGGATCCGAAGGCCGGTTCTCCACAATCCTGGACAGCGGGCTGTTCCACGCGCTGCCGCCCGAGAGGCGCCAGGACTACATGCAATCCATCTTTCGGGCCGCGGCGCCGGACGCAGTGCTCTACATTCTGGCGTTCGTCGCGGGGGCACTGGGCCACCAGGGCGACGACGACACACCCGGTCCTCGCGGCTTTACCCAAACCGAGTTGCATGACGCCGTCTCGACCCTGTGGCGGGTCGATGACATCCGGCCCGCGAAGCTCTACGGCAACGCCGACGCCCTCGCGGCTGCGCCGTTGCCCGACGTCGAGCGCGACGACGAGGGCCACTTCATGGCGCCGGGGTTTCTGCTCAGCGCCCACAAAGCCGACCGCTGACACGGCCCCTTCCCAAACCCGTGGAGAATGCTATTCTCCGTACGGAGATTGGGGTGTGCGGATGACTGCTACCGGCGAAACGAAACTGGACGCGGGTGTGCTCGGACGTTGGCTGGACGCCAACGACGCACCGGGTAGCGGCGAAGAACCACTGCTGGACCAGCTGAAGGGCGGTTCCCAGAACACCCTGTACCTGATCGAGCGTGGCCCCGAACGCATGGTGCTGCGGATGCCCGGTGCACGCGCCGATGCCGCCCGCATCGATGGACTGCTGCGCGAGATCCGGCTGGTACGGGCGCTGTCGGGCACCGACGTGCCACACGCGGCTCTCATCGCCGCCGACGACACCGGCGCCGTGCTGGGCATGCCGTTCTACGTCATGCGGGCCATCGACGGGTGGAGCCCGATGGACGGCGGATGGCAAGCGCCGTTCGACACCGACCTGGAGGCACGCCGCGGCCTGGCGTTCGAGTTGGTCGAGGGCGCCGCCAAGCTGGGCAGGGTGGACTGGCGCGCCCAGGGGCTCGAAGGATTCGGCCGCCCGGCCGGATTTCACGAGCGACAGGTCGATCGCTGGCTGAAGTTCCTCGACGCCTACAAGGTCCGCGAGCTGCCCGGCCTGGACGAGGCGGCCGACTGGCTGCGCCGCCACCGGCCTGCGCACTACAAGCCGGGCATCATGCACGGCGACTACCAATTCGCCAACGTGATGTTCGCGCACGGGGCGCCGGCACGGCTGGCCGCGATCGTGGACTGGGAGATGACGACGGTCGGCGATCCGCTGCTGGATCTGGCGTGGGCGTTACTGGGCTACGACGGCGAAAACCCCAGCGACGACGGGTTCTACCTGGACATGAAGGGCATGCCGACCCGAAGCGAACTGCTCGAGCACTACGAGAAGATCAGCGGGCTGTCCACCGAGAACATCGACTACTACCTTGTGCTGGCCAACTGGAAACTGGGCATCGTGCTGGAGAAGACGTACGCCGCCGGGGTGCGCACAGGCAAGGTGGACCCAAAGATCAAAGACGCTTTCGGGGCGATGATTCCGCGGCTGATCGCCACCGCGGCCGAGCTCGCCCGGTCCCTGTCGACGGGAGACTGCTGAAATGGGTTATGCGGACGACATTTTCGACCTCACCGACCGCGTGGTGCTGATCACCGGCGGCAGCCGTGGACTGGGCCGCGAAATGGCGTTCGCCGTCGCACGCTGCGGCGCCGACGTGGTGATCGCCAGCCGCAACATGGACAACTGCGTGAGCACCGCCAAGGAAATCGAGGCCGAGACCGGCCGCTCGGCGATGCCCTACCAGGTGCACGTCGGACGCTGGGAACAGCTCGACGGACTGGTCGAGGCGACCTATGACAGGTTCGGCAAGGTCGACACGTTGATCAACAACGCTGGCATGTCGCCGCTCTACGACAAGCTGACGGACGTCACCGAGAAGCTGTTCGACGCGGTGGTCAACCTGAACCTCAAGGGGCCCTTCCGGTTATCCGCGTTGGTGGGCGAGCGGATGGTGGCCGCCGGCCGCGGGTCCATCATCAACGTGAGTTCCACCGGATCGCTGCGACCCAACGGCGGCATCATCCCCTACGCCGCCGCCAAGGCCGGGCTCAACGCCATGACCGAGGGGCTGGCACAGGCGTTCGGACCCACCGTGCGGGTCAACACGCTGATGGCCGGGCCGTACCTGACCGACGTCAGCAAAGCCTGGGGTCTGGAAAACGACGACACCAACAGGTTCAGTCACCTCTTCTTGGAGCGCGCCGGAGACCCGCGCGAAATCGTCGGCGCCGCGCTGTTTTTGGCGTCCGACGCGTCCAGTTTCACCACCGGTTCGATCCTGCGGGCCGACGGCGGTATCCCTTAGCAGATAGGAGCATTCGATGGCTTGGGACTTCTCCACCGAACCGGAGTTCGACAAGAAGCTGGACTGGATCCGCGAGTTCGTGCGCGAAGAGGTGGAACCCCTCGAGGTGCTGTTCCCGGGGTGCGAGTTCCTCCCGCTGAACGACGAGCGCCGCCGCATCGTCGACCCGCTCAAGCAGCAGGTCCGCGACAACGGTTTGTGGGCACCGCATTTAGGCCCCGAGCTGGGCGGCCAGGGCTTCGGCGCGGTCAAGCTGACACTGATCAACGAGATACTGGGCCGCAGTCCGTGGGCTCCGATCGTGTTCGGCACGCAGGCGCCCGACACCGGCAACGCGGAGATCATCGCCCGGTTCGGCACCCAGGACCAGAAGGACCGCTATCTGGCCGGGCTGCTGTCCGGGGAGATCTTCTCCTGCTTCTCGATGACCGAACCGCAGGGCGGCGCCGATCCGCGGGTCTTCACCACCCGCGCCGTCCCCGACGGTGACGGCTGGGTCATCACCGGCCGAAAGTACTTCTCCTCCAACGCTTCCGTCGCATCGTTCTTCATCGTCGTCGCAATCACGAATCCGGACGTGGCCGTCCACCACGGCGCTTCGACATTCCTGATCCCGGCCGGAACCCCGGGCCTGACCGTGGAAGCCACCCATCACCTGGTCGGGGCGGAGCCGCACGAGCCCGGACATTCCCTGGTGCACTACGACGGCGTCCGGGTGGGTTCGGACGCGCTGCTCGGTGAACCCGGCCAGGGCTTCCTGATCCTGCAGACCCGCCTGGCGGGCGGACGGCTGCACCACGCGATGCGTTCGATCGGAATGGCGCAGCGCGCCGTCGACATGATGTCGCGGCGGGCGAAAAGCCGGTTCACACAGGGCACCTCGCTGGCCGACAAGCAATTGGTGCAGGAATTCGTCGCCGACTCCTATACCGAGTTGATTCCGTTTCGGCTCACCGTGCTGCACGCCGCGTGGCTGATCGATAACGGCGACGAGCACGCGGCCCGCGCCGAGATCGCCGCCTGCAAGATCCTGGCGTCCCAGGTACTGAAATCGATTGCGCTGCGCGCCATTCAAGTACACGGCGCGCTAGGGCTCACCGACCAGCTGCCACTGGTCAACGTCCTGCTTGGTGGCATCGCCCTCGGCCTGGCCGACGGGCCGACCGAGGCACACAAGGTCAACCTGGCCCGCATGCTGCTCAAGGGATACGACGCCGAAGACGGCGAGTGGCCCGGCGAGATGCTGGGTGTTCGGCGAGAGGCCGCCCGTGCCAAATACGGTGAGCTCGTTGACCAATAGCCGAGTCACGGCGGCCGTCGAACGGGCACTCGACGAACGCCAGCGGGAGGCCACCGAGGAGGTGGAGCGGATCCTGGCCGCCGCGGTGCGGGTGATGGAGCGGATCGCGCCCGCGCCGCCGCGCGTCAGCGACATCGTCGCCGAGGCCGGCTCGTCGAACAAGGCGTTCTACCGCTACTTCGCCGGTAAGGACGATCTCATCCTGGCCGTGATGGAACGGGGCGTGGCGATCGTCGTGTCCTACCTTCAGCATCAGATGGCCAAGGAGTCGAGGCCACAGGACAAGGTCGCGCGCTGGATCGAGGGCACGCTGGCACAGATCGCCCACCCGCACCTGATCCGGAAAAGCCGCGCCGCGGCCGGTCAGATGTCGACGGGCACCAACTGGCGTACGGTCGATCAGGAGATGATGCTGCCGCTGCGGGACCTGCTGGTCGAACCCGTTGCGGCGCTGGGCAGTAGCGATGTGGACCGCGATGTCGAGGCCGTGTTCTGTTGCACGGCCGCAACGTTGCGGCGCTACATGGGTTCGGCGGAGCGGCCCGGGTCCGACGACATCGCCCACGTGGTTCGGTTCTGCCTGAAGGGGTTGGGGGTCAAGTGATGCGCGCGGTCGTCTGCCAAGCGTACGGGCCGCCGGAAGACCTGGTGCTCGCCGACGTTGACGAGCCGGTCGCGGGTCCCGGGCAGCTGCTGGTGCGGGTGCATGCCGCGGCTGTCAATTTTCCCGATGTGCTGTTCATCGCCGGCAAGTACCAGGTCAAGATTCCGCCGCCGTTCATCCCCGGCAACGAGATCGCCGGCGAGGTGATCGCCGCCGGAGATGGCGCGGCGTTCAGTCCGGGTCAGCGCGTGTCCGGAACCACTTTTGGAGCATTCGCCGAACAGGCGCTACTCGACGCGAGCCAGGCCGAACTTGTGCCCGACGACGCCGACTTCGCTTCGGCCGCGGCCTTCGGGGTGACATACCGCACCGCCTATCACGCGTTGCGCTCGACAGCCGCTGTCACAGAGGGTGATTGGGTTGTCGTCCTGGGCGCCGCGGGCGGGGTGGGGCTGGCCGCCGTCGACCTGGCGGTCGCCATGAAGGCCAGGGTGCTGGCCGCGGCGTCGAGTCCGGAAAAGCTCGAGCTGTGCCGACAGCGTGGCGCCGAGGCGACCGTCGACTACGACCGGGAGGACCTGAAATCCCGCATCCGAGAGCTCACCGGCGACAGCGCCCGGGTAGTCCTGGACCCCGTCGGCGGGGCCTATTCGGAGCCGGCGCTGCGCGGACTGGCCCGCGGAGGCACCTTCGTCACGCTCGGTTACGCGGCCGGCGCGATCCCGGCCGTCCCGCTCAATCTCATTCTGCTCAAAGACATCTGTGTGCGCGGCATGGAGATCCGCACTTTCATGACCGATCATCCCGACGAGGCGATCCGTGACACCGAGGAGTTGACGGAGATGTTCGCCACCGGGGTCATCCGGCCGTACATCGGCGCGCGCTTCCCGTTGGCCGAAACGGCCGCGGCGCTGCGCTATGTGGCTGAGCGCAAGGTGCTGGGCAAGGTGGTCATCGACGTCGCGTGAGGCGGTGTGCGGCGCGCACCGCTTGGCACCATTCGTCAATGTGCCCACCTCTCAGCGACAATCCGGTCACACATCAACAACCAGCGCGTATCCAGTAGCAGCTGCGTTGTCGCTATGAGGCGGGCACAAAACATGGCCCCTGGTTTGCGGAGGCTCGAGTGACGAATGTGACAACAGTTCGCTACGGCGTGACGATGTTGAAACTCGGGTCCGGTTCGTCGAGCACGTCCAGGAACGCCTGCAGCGCGGCCTGGTCACCGGATATGTCCAGCCCGGGCGAAGCGAAGTCGCCCATCGCCACCGTCAGCAGACGAAACTTGCTGTCCAGCTTGACCGTAACGTTCGCCGTTGCGGCGTCGGCAGCCGCCTTGCGGTAGACCAGCACGCCGTTGCGCAGCGTGAGCCGGTAGTTGGCGGCAAGGTCGGCGAACGAGATGTCGATGGCGATGTCGAGGTCCCACGCGCGCGGCCCGTCGACGCGCAGAGCGAAGCCGTCGAAAAGCTGCTCCGGTGTCAGCTGGTTGAGCATCGACATCGAGGCGGCGGTAACGGCGGTTCCGAAGTTGCCGTCGCGCAATTCGGTTGCCCCGCTCATGAAGAAGTTTCGCCAGACCGCGTTCTCCGCGCCGTAGGCGAGCTGCTCCAGCGTGTCGGCGTACAGCGCGCGGGCCGCCTCGTGAGCGCTGTGGGCGAATACCGCGTGATCGAGCAGCGTTGCCGCCCAACGGAAGTCACCTGAATCGAAGGCGGCCCGGGCGAGTTCCACCACCCGGTCGATCCCGCCCATCGCGTCGACGTACCGGGCGGCGAGCGCTTCGGGCGGGTGTGGCCAGAGCCTGGCAGGATTGCCGTCGAACCAACCCATGTAGCGCTGATAGACGGCCTTGACGTTGTGGCTGACCGAACCGTAGTACCCGTGGGTGTGCCAGGCGCGCTCCAATACCGGTGGCATCTGGAACATTTCGGCGATTTCCACACCGGTGTGGCCCTGGTTGAGCAACCGCAGCGTCTGGTCGTGCAGATACGCATACATATCGCGTTGCAGTGAGAGGAATTCGACGATGTCGTCGCGACCCCAGGTCGGCCAGTGATGGGAGGCGAACACCACGTCGGCGCGATCGGCGAAGGTGTCGATCGCCTCGGTGAGATAGCCCGACCAGGCGTGCGGGTCACGCACCAGCGCGCCGCGCAGGGTAAGCAGGTTGTGCAGGTTGTGGGTGGCGTTCTCGGCCATACACAACGCGCGGTAACGGGGGAAATAGAAATGCATTTCGGCGGGCGCCTCGGTGCCCGGCGCCATCTGGAACTCGATCTCCACGCCGTCGATGGTGTGCTTCTCACCGGTCTCGCGGATGTCGATGGTCGGGACGATGACCGCGACCTCGCCGGTGGACGGCGCCTGGCCCAGGCCGCAGCCCACCTGATCCTGCGGTCCGCGGGGAAGCAGCGTGCCGTACATGTAGGTGGCCCGTCGCGTCATGGCAGGACCGGCGTAGACGTTCTCTTTGACCGCGTGCTCGACGAAACCCTCCGGCGCCAGCACCGCGACGGCACCGGCGTCCACGTCCGCCTGCGCAGTGACGCCCAGCACGCCGCCGAAATGGTCGACGTGACTGTGGGTGTAGATCACCGCGACCACCGGGCGGTCCCCGCCGCGGTGGGTGCGATACAGGTTCAGCGCCGCGGCGGCGACCTCGGTCGAGATCAACGGATCGATGACGATGACCCCGCTGTCGCCTTCAACGAAGGTCACGTTCGAGAGGTCCAGCCCGCGGACCTGATACACGCCCGGCACCACCTCGTAGAGACCCTGTTTGGCGGCCAGCGACGATTGCCGCCACAGGCTGGGGTGCACGGTCGCGGGAGCCGGACCCTCGAGGAATGAGTAGGCATCGTTGTCCCACACCACGCGGCCGTCGGCCGCTTTGACGACGCACGGCGACAATGCCGCTATAAATCCACGATCCGCATTGTGAAAATCCGTCGTGTCGTCAAATGGCAGGGCGTGCTGGCGATGTGCGGACTCGATGACTGGGGTGGGAGGTTTGTGGTCCACCGGCAATACATTGCCATCCATGCGCCTTCCCCGAAAGAACGCGGCGAGACCTGGCGGATTAACCGAAAAGAAACAATTTCGCCGAACCTCTTCTAACCGGTCCGGCAAACCCGCATAATGCCCAAACGACCCTCAATGCCGAGGGCCGCAACGATCGGGCGAAGGAGAACAGGTGAAGCGTGAACTGACGATCGCGGTTGCCGGGGCGGCAATTCTGGCCGCGGCTATTTCTGGTTGTTCGAGCAACAAATCGAGTTCCGGTGGCGGGGCCACCTCGGGCGGTAATGCGTCGGCTAGCGCCGGCGGCGGGCCCACGGTGACCATCGACGGGAAGAACCAGAACGTGAGTGGTTCCGTCGTGTGCACAACGGCGGGCGGCAACGTCAACATCGCGATCGGTGGGGCCGCGACCGGCATCGGCGCCGTGCTCACCGATGCCAACCCTCCCCAGGTGAAGTCGGTTGGGCTCGGCAACGTCAACGGCGTGACCCTCGCGTACACGTCGGGGACCGGCCAGGGCAATGCCTCGGCGACCAAGGACGGCAGCCACTACAAGATCACCGGGACCGCCACGGGCGTCGACATGGCCAACCCGATGCAACCGGTGAACAAGCCGTTCGAAATCGACGTGAATTGCTCTAGCTAGTCGAAGAGCTGGAGGCGGGCGGTTGCCACCCGTTGAGTGGCAACCGCACCGTGAACTCGGTATGGCCCGGTGAGCTGCTTACCGTGATAGTTCCGTTGTGCGCCTTGACAACTGCGGAGACGATCGCCAGGCCCAGCCCGGTGCTGCCGCCCTTGCGGGAGCGCGACGAATCGCCGCGGGCAAACCGCTCGAACACCTCCGACTGAAGCTCGGCCGGAATGCCGGGACCGTTGTCGATCACCTGCAGCACGGACTGCGTCGGCTCGGTGCTCAGTCGCGTCGTCACTACGGTGCCCACGCCGGTGTGAATGCGGGCGTTGGCAAGCAGATTGGTGACCACCTGATGTAACCGGGCCGCGTCACCGGTGACGACCACCGGCTCCTCGGGCAGGTCGAGCTCCCACTGGTGATCGGGTCCGGCGACGTGCGCGTCGCTGACCGCATCGACCGCGAGGCGTGACAGGTCCACCGGTTCGCGTTCCAGCGGGCGCCCCGAGTCCAGGCGGGCCAGCAACAGCAGGTCCTCGACGAGCCGCGTTATCCGCTCCGTTTCCGATGCCACCCGACTCATCGCGTGCGCCACCGCCTCGCGGTCGTCGCCCATGCGTTGGGTGAGTTCGGTGTAGCCGCGGATCGCCGCGAGCGGCGTGCGCAGCTCGTGACTCGCGTCGGCGACGAATTGCCGCACCCTCGTCTCGCTCGCCTGACGGGTCTCCAGCGCGGCCGCGATGTGGTCGAGCATCCGGTTGAGCGCCGAGCCGAGCTGCCCGACCTCCGTGGAGGGGTTTGCATCGGATTCGGGCACGCGCACCGGCAGCTCGACCTCACCGCGGGCCAACGGGAGATCGGCAACCTTGCGCGCGGTCTGTGCGACGCGGCGCAGCGGCGCCAACGCTCGCCTGATGATGATGATCCCGGCGATTGTGGCCGCGGCCAGTGCGATCAGGGTGACAATGCCGAAGATGACCAGCATCCGCAGCAACGTGGCGTCGACGTCGGCCATCGACAAGCCGGTGACGATCAGGTCGCCGCCGCGCCGGCTCGGGGCGGCGACGACACGGTAGCGACCCAGCCCATCGAGATTCAGGGTCACCGGATTGCGGCTGCCGGCGATCGCCGCCAACTGCGCCTGCGCCTTGTCGGTCAGGGCGGCCCGGTCACCGCTGCTGGTCGTGTAGCCGGCGTCGACCGTCTTGCCGTCGCTGACCACCGCCGCGACCATGCCCGCCGGCTGACCGGGTGCATCGAGGAACCGCGGGCCGGGACCCGGCCTGGGGTAGCGGAAATGCTCGTGGTGCGGACGATTCATTTCGGGGTACATCAGCGCCGAGCGATAGGAGGTTCCGGCGAGTTGGCCATCGAGCTGCTTCACCAGGTGGTGGTTCAGCGCGAGTTCGGTAGCCGCCGTGATGCCGATACACACCAGGGCGAGCACGACCACCTGCCCGAGCAACAGCCGCAGCCGAAGCGACCAGGCTCGCCGTGTCCCGGCCAATGGTCGCGACCCGCTGCGCCCGGCTTCGCCGCGCTTGCGATCGCTCCTAGCGGGCCGGCTTGAGGACATAGCCCGCGCCACGCAGCGTGTGGATCATCGGTTCGTGACCATTGTCGATCTTCTTGCGCAGGTAGGAAATGTAGAGCTCGACGATGTTGGAGCGGCCGCCGAAGTCGTAGCTCCACACCCGGTCGAGGATCTGCGCCTTGCTCAGCACCCGCTTGGAGTTGCGCATCATGAACCTCAGCAGCTCAAACTCGGTGGAGGTCAACGAGATTGGCTCGCCTGCGCGCGTCACCTCGTGGCTGTCCTCGTCCAGGACCAAATCCCCGACCACCAGCTGCGCGCCGCTGTCCACTGTTGTCACGCCGGTGCGCCGTAGCAGCGCCCGTAGCCGCAGCACCACTTCTTCGATGCTGAACGGTTTGGTGACGTAGTCGTCGCCGCCCGCGGTCAGCCCGGCGATGCGATCTTCCACGGCATCCTTGGCCGTCAATAGCAGCACGGGCAGTTGCGGATTGTCTTCACGCAATTTGTGCAGGACGTCGAGCCCGCTCATGTCCGGCAACATCACGTCCAGCACGACCACGTCCGGCCGCTGGGCGCGGGCCGAGGCGATGGCCGACGCTCCATCGCCGGCGGTGGCGATGTTCCAGCCCTCGTAGCGCAACGCCATCGACACCATCTCGGCCAAGACCGATTCGTCGTCGACGACAAGCACGTTGATGGGATTGCCGTCCGCGCGGCACATGACGACCCGCTCAACGGAGGCTCGGGGCTGCGTCGACACAACCTCCAGTATCCGCTTGCCACTTGGCCGGCGCTATGCGCTTCCTATGCGTGTCCTGTGAAACGCGCGCCTAGGGCTGGTACTAGTACCAGTACCGCCTGCCGGCGACCGGGCGGCCCACGGAGCCCATGATCCACAGAATTGCGCCGACCACGAGCAAGATAATTCCCAGCACCCATAACAAATGAATGCCGAAGACAAATCCGAGGATAAGCAGGATTACACCTAAAACGATCATGACAACTTCCTTTTCGTGAGGATTTCTTTTACGTCAGTGCTCCCATTGAGCTGGGCTGCGGCACATGGCAATCCTTGACTTTCGGGTTGACACCGCCGTAATTCAACGGCCCCGCAACCACGGTCAATGCGATGTTTCCCGCTGTGACACAACTTGTGTCGCCGCCCTTGAAGTAGTCGCGCTGCCACGCTGCGAATACTCCGATGAGCAGCCACACCAGAACAACCGTGCCGATAATTCCGCTGCCACGCATGGTGACCTCCGTTGTGTTCGAGAAAAGTTTTCTCGTGGCCGGAGGTTTACCCGTTGAACTCGTGTCTAAACCTCAGCGGGGCGCGGTTTCGCGCCGCTCCCAATGGAGTTCGCGTTAGGAATGGTCGGCGAGCCACGTGTCGGCTCGCCTCTTCGACGCCCGGGACAGCCACGCGTCCTGAATCAGCTCGGTCAATTCCGTCTTCGTGATTTCCGGGAGCCGGCCGGCCCGCACCAAGACCGACGGGTGTCCGTCGAAGTGGGCCGTGGTGAAGAAGGGCGACGCGGGATCTTGGGTCAGCGCCAGCTTGTCGCTCTCGGACTCCACCCAGAACATGATCACGTCGGCGAACCGTTCACCTGTTCGCGGATCCGCCGCGTCCGGCTGGGGAGTTCGGAAGAACACGAAGGACTTTCCGCCCACTTGGTAGATCGGGTTACCCTTCGGCCCCTCCAGCCGCTTGACGTGGGGCATGGACGCGGCGATGCGATGCACGTCGCTCACCCGGGCGGGCCGGTCAGCCATGGCGGCGATGCGCGGAGACGTAGAGGGTCGGCGGCATCGCGTCCTCGGCGCCCCGCGGAACCTCGCGGCCGTAGCGGGTCATCAGCTCCTCGAACGTCGCCACCGACACGTCCCACCCGTGCTCACGCAGCCAGGCGTCGACAGGGGTGCGTTCCTCGGCGTACCAGAGATCCTCGAAGTCGGTGATCTCGGTGTTGACCAGCTTGGCGGCCGCCGCCCGCATGCGTTGCATGTCCTCACGCTGACGCCGCACCCGGTCGGCGTCGGTGAAACCCGCGCTGGGCACGTTGGAGGCCACCCAGCTGCCCGGCACGCTGAGCGAATGTATCCGCTCGAACAGCAAGTCCTGGGCCTGCGCCGGCAGGTAACGCACCAGCCCCTCGGCAGACCACACGCAGGGCAGCGAGGCGTCAAATCCGGCCTCCTGCAGTGCCTTTGGCCAATCCTGACGCAGATCGATCGGCACGTTGACCAGCCGGGCCGTCGGCTGTGCGCCGTGTTCGCGCAGCGTATTCGATTTGAATTCCAGCACTTTGGGCTGGTCGAGTTCGTAGACGACGGTGCCCTTGGGCCACGGCAGCCGCCAGGTGCGGGCGTCGAGGCCGGCCGCAAGGATCACCACCTGACGCACGCCGGAGCCGGCCGCGTGCAGAAAGAACTCGTCGAAAAACGCTGTCCGCGTGGCCATGAAGTCGATCATCAGCCGTAGCCGCGCCCGCATGTCCGGCTCGAGCTCCATGGCCTTGGCCAGCAGCTTGGGGTCCGCGTAGATGCTCCACATGCCCTCCCCCGCGGCGTCGACGAACAGCCGCGCAAAGGGGTCGCTGATGAGGGGATTCTCACTCTCGGTTTCCGCCGCGCGGGCCGCGGCGACACCCAGGGCGGTGGCTCCCACGCTTTGGGTGATGTCCCAGGAGTCGTCGTCGGTACGCGGCATGCCTCTCCCCTTCCAGGCCCGAAAGTCAGTTCGTTCCACACACTAGGCTGCTTCGCAGACGTCCCACGGTTCGGGAAAGGAGTCGCGATGACGCGCACGCCGCAGGAGGTATTCGCCCACCACGGAAAGGCCCTCGCCGCTGGCGACCTCGACGAGATCGTCGCCGACTACGCCGACGATGCCGTGGTGATCACGTCCGCCGGCGTCGCGCGCGGCAAGGGCGGCGTACGCGAGGCCTTCGCCAAACTGCTCGACGAACTGCCCGATGCGGCGTGGGACCTGAAGACCCAGATCTTCGCGGGCGACGTGCTGTTCCTCGAGTGGGCCGCCGATTCGGCGGTCAACCGGGTCGACGACGGCGTGGACACCTTCGTGTTCGGCGACGGAATGATCCGGGCACAGACGCTCCACCACACCCCGCAGTCCAAGGGATGAGCGTGGACCTGAAGGCCGTTGCGGACTGGATGTCGAAGCAGGGGCTGGGCGAGGGGCCGCTGCAGGATGTTTCCGACGTCACCGGCGGAACGCAGAACGTCATGCTGCGGTTCACCCGGTCCGGCCGGCCCTACGTGCTGCGCCGCGGGCCACGGCACCTGCGCGCGCGCAGCAACAGCGTGATCCTGCGCGAAACCAAAGTCCTTGCGGCACTTGCCGGTTCCGACGTGCCGCACCCGCACCTGATCGCCACCTGCGACGACCCCAGCGTGCTCGGCGACGCCGTCTTCTACCTGATGGAGCCCGTCGACGGATTCAACGCCGGGGAGGGGCTGCCGCCCTTGCACGCGGGTGATCCAGGCATTCGGTTCCAGATGGGGCTGTCGATGGCCGACGCGCTGGCGAAGCTGGGCGCCGTCGACCACGTCGCCGTCGGCCTCGCCGATTTCGGCAAACCGGAAGGCTTCCTGGAGCGCCAGGTGCCGCGCTGGCTTTCGGAGCTCGAGTCCTACAACGAGTACGACGGCTACCCGGGGCCGCAGATCCCCGGTGTCGATGATGTCGCGGCGTGGCTGGAGCGCCGCCGCCCGACCGTCTGGACGCCGGGCATCATGCACGGCGACTACCACGCGGCCAACGTGATGTTCTCCCGCACCGGGCCCGAAGTGGTCGCCATCGTCGACTGGGAGATGTGCACGATCGGTGACCCGCTGCTGGATCTGGGCTGGCTCCTCGCGACGTGGCGCCAGCCCGACGGGTCCAGCGTGTTCAGCCACGCGCTCGGCGGGCAGGACGGCCTCGCGAGCACCGACGACCTGTTTCAGCGATACGCCGCCAACACCGCGCGCGACCTATCGCACATCACCTGGTACACCGTGCTGGCCTGCTTCAAGCTCGGCATCGTGATCGAGGGCACCCTGGCCAGGGCGTGCGCCGGCAAGGCCGAAAAGGAGGTCGGCGACCAACTCCACGCGGCCACCGTGCATCTCTTCGAACGAGCGCTCACTCTTATCGACAACGACGCGTGACCTACTAACATCTCCCTTCGTGCCGCCTTCGCCCGAGAACCCCGATTTCTACTCCGAGCCCACCCGGGCCGCCGGATATGGCGATGCCGCCGGGTATGGCGGGGCCGCAGGATATGACGACTACGGATACGGTTACGAGCCCGCGCCCGAGCCGCCGGAGCCCCCGACCCCGTGGTACCGCCGGCCCGCCGCGCTCGTCGCGGCCGGCGCGCTCGGGGTGATCCTGCTCGCGCTGGCGGCGTACGCGGTCTTCAAGCTCGTGAGCGGTTCGCCGGCGCCCAGCCCCACGACAACCACCACGCCCATTCCGTCGACCACCGCGGTGACCACCACGACGACGACCGCTGCCGAGCCGCCGCGCCATCACGGGGGCGGCGGGGGCGGGGCGCCGACTCAGACGGTCACCGAAACGGCCCCACCGCCGACCACCGACACTCCGACGACGACGGTTCCGCCGGAGACGAGCACCGTCACCCTGTCACCGAGCACCGAAACCAGCACGGTCACCCAAACGGTGACCGAGCCCCCTCGCCGCGGACCGTTCGGGGGACCGTTCGGGGGCCGCTAGCGGTCGCCGCCCGAAAAGACGTGACGCCGCTGAGCCGGCGCAACTGAATACCGCTAGATTTAGCCATCATGACCGGGCCCGCGAGGATCAACTCGACGCGGACCCCGCCGTACGGGTGGCTCACTATCGCCGTCTTGTTGATCGCGGCGTTGGTGTTGTGGTTGGTGTATTTGCAGTTTCGGGGGGAGTTCACGGAGAAGACGCCGGTGACGATGTTGTCGTCGCGGGCGGGTTTGGTGATGGATCCCGGGGCAAAGGTCACCTTGAACGGGGTGCAGGTCGGGCGGGTGGCCAGCATTGCCGAGGTACAGCAGGACGGCAAGCCGGCGGCGAAGTTCGTGTTGGACATCTATCCGCGGTATTTGCACTTGATTCCGGCCAATGTGAATGCCGATATCAAGGCGACCACGGTGTTCGGCCAGAAGTATGTGTCGATGACCAGCCCGGCCAACCCGTCGCCACAGCGGCTTCGCGCGCATGCGGTGATTGATGCGCGTTCGGTGACCACCGAGAGCAATACGTTGTTTCAGACGATCACCTCGGTGGCCGAGAAGGTGGATCCCGTCAAACTCAACCTGACGTTGAGTGCGGCGGCGCAGTCGTTGGCGGGGTTGGGGGATCGGTTTGGGCAGTCGATCATCAACGCCAACGCGATCCTCGATGATGTCAATCCGCAGATGCCCCAGGCCCGTCATGACATTCAGCAGTTGGCCGGTCTGGGGGACACCTATGCCAATGCCGCACCGGATTTGATTGATTTCCTCAACCATGCGGTGGTGACGTCGCGTTCGATCAACGCGCAGCAGAAGGATTTGGATCAGGCGTTGCTCTCGGCGGCGGGGTTCGGTAACACCGGGGCCGATATCTTCCAGCGTGGTGGGCCCTATCTGGCGCGCGGCGCCCAAGACTTGGTGCCCACCGCCGAGCTGCTGGACACCTACAGCCCCGAAATCTTCTGCATGATCCGCAACAACTACGAGATCGAGCCGGTCATCCGCGCATCCCAGGGCGGCTACAACGGCCACTCCATCGACATGGAGATCGAAGCGACGTCCGGATTGAGCGCACTTCTGAACCCGCTGTCGGCGCCGGTCTTGATCGCCTCGCTGGTTGGCGGGCTGGCCGGCCTGGTCGGCGGGGCGCCGAACCCCTACACCTGGCCGGAGAACCTGCCGCGGGTGAACGCGCGCGGTGGGCCGGGTGGTGCGCCGGGCTGTTGGCAGAAGATCACCCGTCACTTGTGGCCCGCTCCCGAGTTGGTGATGGACACCGGCAACAGCATCGCGCCCTACAACCACATCGACGCCGGTTCGCCCTATGCGATGGAGTACGTGTGGGGCCGTCAGGTCGGCGACAACACGATCAACCCGTAACCACCGGTTAGAAGCCTGCCGCGGACGGTTTGGCCATCCGACGGCGATCCCTGCGCGATGAGTTTGGCCACACTGCCAGGTCGGTCTCTTAGAGAACCAATCGAGGGGAGTTGTGTCCATGTCGATCGAGCATGTCTTGGCCGTTGTTCCGGTGACCGACTTGGAGAGGAGTCGACGCTGGTACGAATCACTATTTGGACGAGAGCCCGATAACAATCCAATGCCGAACCTCGTTGAGTGGCAGGTGGTTCCGGGCGGATGGGTACAGGTGTTCATCGACGAACAACGTGCCGGCTCGACGTTGCTCAACTTCGCTGTCGGGGATTTGGAAGCCTATATCGACGAGTTGAAACAGCGAGGTCATGAGCCGGGCGAAATCATCGACGCAAACAAGGGAGTGCGGTTGTCAACGATCACCGACCCTGATTCGAACACGATTCGGCTTGTCGGCGGCTTCCGAATCCGATACTGACCCGCGGCCAAATGAGCGCGCCCGAAGGGATTCGAACCCCCAACCTTCTGATCCGTAGTCAGATGCTCTATCCGTTGAGCTACGGGCGCCTGTCTTCAGTTGTCTTGCCAAAACTTCTCAGCGGAGGCGAGAGGATTTGAACCTCCGGTCCCCTTGAAGGGGGACAACTCATTAGCAGTGAGCCCCATTCGGCCGCTCTGGCACGCCTCCATTGGACTTTCTGAGGTTACCCGACCCCTTCCAGGTGTCCCGGAACCGCCGGAGGCATAGCGTACACAGCGCCGACATATGCTGTCGAAGTGACTGCCCGCCTACGGCCGGAGCTGGCCGGGCTGCCAGTTTATGTTCCTGGTAAGACAGTGCCGGGCGCCATCAAACTGGCCAGCAACGAAACCGTCTTCGGCCCGCTGCCCAGCGTGCGCGCGGCCATCGAGCGAGCCACCGACATCGTCAACCGCTATCCCGACAACGGCTGCGTCCAGCTCAAGGCCGCACTCGCCGCACACCTGGGTTCGGACTTCGCGCCCGAACACGTCGCCGTCGGATGCGGTTCGGTCAGCCTGTGCCAGCAACTCGTTCAAATCACCGCCGCGGCCGGCGACGAGGTCATCTACGGGTGGCGCAGTTTCGAGCTGTACCCGCCGCTGGTCCAGGTCTCCGGCGCGACCGCCATCCAGGTGCCGCTGACCGACCACACCTTCGACCTCTACGCCATGCTCGCCGCGGTCACCGAACGCACCCGGCTGATCTTCGTGTGCAACCCCAATAATCCGACGTCCACCGTCGTCGACCCGGACGCTTTGGTGCGATTCATCCAGGCCGTCCCGCAGCACATCCTGATCGCCATTGACGAGGCCTACGTCGAGTACATCCGCGACGGCATGGCGCCGGATAGTCTGGATCTGGTCCGGGCTCACAGCAATGTCGTTGTGCTGCGGACGTTTTCGAAGGCATACGGGTTGGCGGGTTTGCGCATCGGCTATGCGGTCGGGCATCCCGACCTGATCACCGCGCTCGACAAGGTGTACGTGCCGTTCACCGTGTCCAGCCTCGGGCAGGCCGCAGCCATCGCGTCGTTGGCGGCCGCCGACGAGCTGTTGGCGCGCACCGACGCGCTGGTCGCCGAACGCACGCGCGTCGCCGCGGCCTTGCGCGACGCCGGCTTCACGCTGCCGCCGACCCAGGCCAACTTCGTCTGGCTGCCGCTGGGGCCCCGCACGCTGGATTTCGTCAAGCAGGCCGCCGACGCGCGCATCGTGGTCCGCCCGTACGGGACCGACGGCGTCCGGGTCACCATCGGGGCGCCGGAGGAGAACGACGCGCTGCTGCGGTTCGCCCGCGAATGGATCACCCAAACCGAACCGGAGGAGTGAGCAATGACTTTGGCCCGCAAGAAGTTCACCGAGTTCAAGGAACGCGGCGATCAGATCGCCGACGCCGAGCTCGACGATTTCTGGGCGACCCTTGAGCCCGCGACGATCGACGCCATGATCGGCGAATGGAAGGGCGGCGAGTTCGTCACCGGCCACAAAATGAACGGCCAGCTGGAGAAGGCGGGCTGGTTCGGCAAGACGTTCACGTCGTCCAGCGACGTGCAGCCGCTGGTGTGCCTCGACGCCGACGGCAATAAGTTCTCGAACAAGGCGATGGGCAAGGGCGAGGCGAGCCTGTGGCTGGAAGACTTCAGGGGCGAGATCACCGCGACAATGGTCTACGACGGCCAACCCGTGCACGACCACTTCAAGAAGATCGACGATGACGCGGTCATGGGCATCATGAACGGCAAGGGTGTGCGGGATAACGGCCGCTACTACTACTTCTATCTAGAGCGGGTGTAGGGGATCCGCCGAAAGCCTCCCGATTAGCGGGCCGGGTTGCGGCCGGTGAACGCGACCAGCCGTTCCAGGGCGCCCGCGTCTTCCGGCACGTCGACCGGGTCGTCGAATCCGGCGGTGCCGCGGAGCTCCGGTCTGATGACCCGCTGCGCCAACCCGAGCACGTATTCGGCCAGCGGCTCGGGGGCGTCGACCCGGTGGCCCACGGCGGCGGCGTAATCCCAAGCGTGGACTAGGAATTCGAGCGACAGGATGGCACACGCGCCCTTGGCCGGCATTTCGCCGTTGCCGAACGGCACGTTGCCCTCCAGGCCGTGGCGGTGCCAGGCATCGAGGGCCGGGCGGGCGGCGGCGACGATCTGGCGTTCCACCGAATCGCTTTCGTCGCGCTCCGGGATCTCGGCATCCACCATGCCGCCGAGTGCCGTGATCGAGTTCAGCAGGTGCCCGGTCAGCTGCGAGACGTCGTACTCGGTGCACGGCGTCTGTCGCGACAGGTCGTCAGCGGCGATGGGGTGCAAGACTCGCTGCAACACCCCGAGCGTGTCCTCGGCGCTGTGCAGCTCATCGGGCGGCGGTGAATCGGGGCCGGGTCGCAAATCACTGGGCATATTTGCCACGCTACGGTCTCGATATGGGCGAAACATACGAATCCGTCACCGTCGACATCAAAGACCAGGTAGCGCAGGTGACGCTGATCGGGCCGGGCAAGGGCAACGCGATGGGGCCCGCGTTCTGGTCGGAGATGCCGCAGGTGTTCGCGGCGCTGGACGCCGACCGTGACGTGCGGGCCATCGTCATCACCGGATCCGGCAAGAACTTCAGCTACGGCCTGGACGTGCCCGCCATGGGCGGGTCGTTCACTCCGCTGCTGTCCGGCGACGCGCTGGCCGGTCCCCGCGCGGATTTCCACGCCGAGATCCGGCGCATGCAGAACGCGATCACCGCGATCGCCGACTGCCGCACCCCCACCATCGCCGCGGTGCACGGCTGGTGCATCGGCGGCGGCGTCGACCTGATTTCCGCGGTGGACATTCGCTACGCCAGCGCCGACGCGAAGTTCTCGGTGCGGGAGGTCAAACTGGCCATCGTCGCCGACGTCGGCAGCCTCGCCCGCCTGCCGCTGATCTTGAACGACGGACACCTGCGCGAACTCGCGCTGACCGGCAAGGACATCGACGCGGCCCGCGCGGAGGAGATCGGTCTGGTCAACGACGTATACGCGGACGCCGAGGCCACCCTGGACGCCGCGCACGCGACCGCCGCCGAGATCGCCGCCAACCCGCCGCTGACCGTGCACGGCATCAAGGACGTCCTGGACCAGCAACGCATCGCGGCGGTCTCGGAGAGCCTGCGCTACGTCGCCGCCTGGAACGCGGCTTTCCTGCCGTCGAAGGACCTGACCGAAGGGATCTCGGCGACGTTCGCCAAGCGTCCGCCGCAGTTCACCGGGGAGTAAAGGTGACCCCGGACGGAAGGATCCGGGTCCCGGCGGACCTGGACGCCGTGACGACGATCGGCGACGAGGACCACTCCGGCGTCGACGACGCCGCCATGGAACGGATCTGGCAGGCCGCCCGGCACTGGTATCAGGCCGGCTTTCACCCGGCGATCCAGCTGTGTATCCGGCATCGCGGCCGCGTCGTCCTCAACCGCGCGATCGGACACGGCTGGGGCAACGCTCCCACCGACCCGCCCGACGCCGAGAAGATCGCCGTCACGACGGACACGCCGTTCTGCGTGTACTCGGCGGCCAAGGGCATCACCGCAACCGTGGTGCACATGCTCGTCGAGCAGGGCCACTTCTCGCTCGACGACCGGGTCTGCGAGTACCTCCCCAGCTACACCAGCCATGGCAAGCACCGCACCACGATCCGGCACGTGTTGACCCACAGCGCGGGCGTCCCCTTCCCCACCGGGCCCCGGCCGGACCTGCGCCGCACCGACGACCACGAGTACGCGCAGGAGCAGCTCGCCAAACTCAGGCCGCTCTACCGGCCCGGACTCGTGCACATCTACCACGCGCTGACGTGGGGCCCGCTGATGCGCGAGATCGTCTACGCCGCCACCGGCAAGGACATCCGCGAAATCCTGGCCGCCGAGATTCTCGATCCGCTTGGCTTCCGGTGGACCAACTTCGGCGTCGCCAAGCAGGACATTCCCTTGGTCGCGCCCAGCCACGCTACCGGCAAGCCGCTGCCGCCGCCGGTCGCGGCGATCTTTCGCAAGGCGATCGGCGGAAGCGTGCACGAGATCATTCCGTACACCAACACCCCGGCGTTCCTGACCACCGTCGTCCCGTCCTCCAACACCGTTTCGACCGCCAACGAGTTGTCGCGCTTCGCCGAGATTTGGCGGCGGGGCGGCGAACTCGACGGCGTGCGGATCATCAGCCCGGAGCGGATGTACGCCGCGGTGCAGGAGTGCCGGCGGCTGCGACCGGATTTCGCGGTGGGACTGCACCCGGCCCGTTGGGGCACCGGATACATGTTGGGCACCAACAGGTTTGGGCCGTTCGGTCACAATGCGCCGGCCGCGTTCGGGAACCTCGGTCTGGCCAACATCGCGATCTGGGCCGACCCGCAGCGCGCACTGGCCGCCGGCGTGATCAGCAGCGGCAAGCCGGGCCGCGATCCCGAAGTTGGCCGCTACACCGCGCTGATGGACGCCATCGCCGCCGAAATCCCGACCGGTTAGGCCCCGCCGCGGTGGGAACACTGCGGGACATGGCTACTTACCGTGTGCTGAATCCGACCGGAGAAGTCGTCGCGACGAAGGACATCGAAAGCGCCGGCGACGCGCACGCGTGGTTCGTCGACACCAAGGCCGACAACTCAGAACTCGGCTGGCGAATGGAAGTCGAGCGCGACGGCGATTGGCATTTCTTCGACGACTCCGAGGGCGAGCAGAGCTAACCGGGTTTTGCGCCGCACAGTTGCGGGCAACCAAATACGTATGCATTCCGACCGCTTTCGCCAGCTATTGGACAGTCCGGGCCCGTTTGCGTCCGTTTACTTCGACGACTCGCACGACACCCACGACGCCGAGGCTCAGCTCGAGCTGAAGTGGCGCGCACTGCGCGAACAGCTCGAGCAGCAGGGCGCCGACGCATCGGTCACCGAGCAGATCGGACACGCGGTGATGGATCTGCGCGCGCCGATCGGGCGCAGCGGTCGCGCGGTGGTGGCCGACGCCACGGGCGTCGTGCTCAACGAGCACCTGGTGCGACCGACCGCCGAAACCGTCGTGCGCGTCTCCGAGTTGCCCTACATCGTCCCGATCATCGAACTTGGCTACGACGACCCGGACTACCTGTTGGTGGTCGTCGATCACGCCGGTGCGGACATCACCACCCACATCGACGGCACTCTGCGCTCCGAAACCGTCGACGGCGGTGGCTATCCCGTGCACAAAGCCGCCAGCGCCGAGACGTCGGGCTACGGCGATCCGCAATTGCGCAGCGACGAAGCCGCCCGAAAGAACGTGCGGGCCATCACCGATCGGGTCAGCGAGATCGTTGACCACACCGGCGTCGACGCGATCTTCGTGGTGGGCGAGGTGCGGTCGCGTTCGGATCTGGTGGCGGCGCTGCCGGAGCGGATGCGGGCGGCTCCGCTGCATGTCGGCGCGCGCCACAGCGGCCACGACTACGGAGAAATCCAACGAGCGATCGAAGCCGAGTTCGCCAAGCGGCAGTTGAGCGTGATCGACGATGCCGCACAGCGTTTCACCGCCGAGGTGGGCCGGCAATCGGGGCTGGCCGCGGAGGGACTGGGCGCCGTGTGCTCGGCACTGCGTCAGGGAGCCGTCGACACCATGATCATCGGCGACATCGACGACGCCACCGTGGTCGCCGACGAAGCGCTCACCGCCGTCGCCCCGAATGCCGACGTGCTGTCCGAGCAGGGCGCGGCCCCCGCAAAGACGCTGCGGGCCGACGAGGCGCTGCCGTTGATCGCGATTTCCGTCGGGGCATCCCTGGTTCGCACCGACGAGCGCATCGCGCCGGCCGACGGCATCGGTGCGGTGCTTCGCTACGCGCCGACACTGCACGAATCCGCCCGCTGACCCGCGGTGGCGGAGGGATTTGAACCCCCGGACGGTTTTAGCCGTCTCTCGCTTTCAAGGCGAGTGCATTAGGCCGCTCTGCCACGCCACCGCTGATAAGGGTAGCGGGGGTCGGTAGCGTGGCCCGCATGCGCGCAATCGTCGCTGAATCCGCCGACAAACTGCAGTGGCAAGAAGTGCCCGACGTCTCCGCCGGCCCGGGCGAGGTATTGGTCAAGGTCTCCGCGGCCGGCGTCAACCGCGCCGACGTGCTGCAGGCCGCGGGTAAGTATCCGCCGCCGCCCGGGGCCAGCGAGATCATCGGCATGGAGGTGTCGGGCGTCATCTCGCACGTCGGGGCCGATGTCACGGAATGGTCTGTCGGACAAGAGGTTTGCGCGTTGCTTGCCGGCGGCGGTTACGCCGGATATGTCGCCGTTCCGGCCGGCCAGGTGCTGCCGATCCCGAAGGGGGTTGACCTCGTGGACGCCGCCGGGCTGCCCGAGGTGGCGTGCACGGTGTGGTCCAACCTGGTGATGATCGCTCACCTGGGTGAGGGCCAGCTGCTGCTGATGCACGGCGGAGCCAGCGGCATCGGAACGCACGCGATCCAGGTCGCGCGAGCGCTGGGCGCGCGCGTGGCCGTCACCGCCGGATCGGCGGAGAAGCTGGACTTCTGTCGGGGCCTGGGCGCCGAGATCACCATCAACTACCGCGATGAGGACTTCGTGGCGCGGCTGCGAGACGAGACCGACGGCGCCGACGTGATCTTCGACATCATGGGCGCCGCTTACCTCGACCGCAATATCGACGCCCTGGCCACCGACGGGCAGCTGGTCATCATCGGCATGCAGGGCGGGGTGAAGGGTGAGCTCAACATCGGCAAGCTCCTGATGAAGCGGGCCCGGGTCATCGGCACCACGCTGCGCGCCCGCCCGGTGAGCGGGCCGAACAGCAAGACCGAGATCGTGCAAGCGGTGACGGCCTCGGTGTGGCCGATGATCGCCGAGGGCCGCGTCCGGCCGATCATCGGCGCGCGAATGCCCATCGAGCGGGCCGGTGACGCGCACCAAGAGTTGGTATCGGGCAAGGTGACCGGAAAGATCGTGCTGACGGTCTGACGAGCCTGCCCTCGGGTGTGCGCCCAGGGCTTCCGCTGTGCGGGGTGGGCGCCGTCACTGCACACTCAACGCAAAGGCGCGGCCTAACCCTCAGCCCAGCGACGCCAGGGCCCGCACCAGCTGGTCGACCTCGGCCATCGTCGAGTAGTGCGCCAGCCCCACGGTCACGGCGCCGCCGACCTCGTTGGCACCCAGCGCTTCGAGCACGCGCGAACTCTCGTTGGAGACCGCGAGAATTCCGTTGTCCGCCAAGCGCTGCACCACCCGCTCGGCGGGCACGCCGTGCAGCGCGAAACTGACCACCGGTATCCGCGACTCCGGCCGGCCGATCAGCATCATCAACGGCAAGGACCGCAGCGACACCATCAGGTAGTCGAAGATGCGGTTCAGATACGAGGTTGCCGACTGCATCGACATCGACAGGCGCTCGCGCCGGCTGCCGCGAGCCGACTCGTCGAGCGCCGCGAGGTACTCGATGCTGGCGACCACACCGCCGAGCAGACCGAACTGGTGCGCGCCGACCTCGAGCCGCGCCGGGCCCGTGGCGTGGGGATCGGTCGAGACCGAGCCGAAGGTGTGGATCAACGCCGGATCGCGGAACACGAGCGCCCCGATCGGCGGGCCGCCCCACCCGACGGCATTGACCGCCACCACGTCGGCCTCGGTTTCCTTGACGTCGAGCAGCCGGTACGGCGCGGCGGCGGAATGGTCGAGCACCACCAGCCCACCGACGTCGTGGATCAGCTTCGTCATCGCCCGCAGATCGGTGACCGTGCCCAGCGTCCCCGATGCTGAGGTGACGGCGACCAGCCTGGTGGACTTGCCGATCAGGCCCTCCCACTGCCACGTCGGCAGCTCACCGGTCTCGATGTCGACCTCGGCCCACTTCACCTTGGCGCCGTAGCGGTGCGCCGCGCGCAGCCACGGGGCGATGTTCGCCTCGTCGTCGAGGCGGCTGACGATCACCTCATAACCCAGCCCGGCCCGCGACGACGACGCCTCGGCCAGCGAGGACAACAGGATCGCGCGATCGGCGCCCAGGACCACGCCCGCCGGGTCGGCGTTGAGCAGATCGGCCACCGCGGCGCGCGCGGCCTCCAGCACGGCGGCGCTGCGCTGCGCCGAGGGATGCGCACCGACGGTGCTGGCCGCGGACCTGCGGAAGGCCGTCGAGACGGTCGTCGCAACGGAATCGGGAATCAGCATTCCCGCCGGCGCATCGAAGTGCACCCATCCGTCACCCAGCGACGGATGTAGTCCGCGCACCCGGGCGACGTCGTAAGCCATGCCAGCCACCTTAGAGCTTCCGCATTTCCGCGAAATTGTGACGGTAGCGGGTGGCCGAGAGGCGTTCCAGCCGAACGGCGGCTTGGCGAGCCAGGTCACCCGGGCAGCCATACTAGTCGAGTGGGGCTCTGGATCGGAACGCTGCTCGCACTGTTCTTGCTGATCACGCCCGGGACAATCGTCGCACGCATCACTCAGTTAACTTGGCCAGTCGCTATTGCGGTGGGTCCGGCGCTGACATACGGCGTTGTAGCGCTGGCGATAATCCCCCTCGGCGCGCTCGGAATCCCTTGGAACGGTTGGACTGCGCTCGCCGCGCTGGTTGTCGTGTGCCTCGTGATGACGGGTTTGCAGCTGCTAGTCGCCCGCTACCGCGACACCGAGGCCTCGGAACAAGAAGAGGCGCGCGGCATCGGCGGCTGGCCGGCGCTGACGGTGGCGGCCGGTGTGCTGCTGGGCGCCCTGCTGATCATGTGGGCGGCGCATCGCGGCCTCACGCACTGGCAATCCGTTCCCAGCACCTGGGACGCCGTCTGGCATGCCAACGAGGTGCGCTACATGCTCGACACCGGCCAGGCGTCGTCGACCCACATGGGCGAGCTGCGCAACGTCGAGACGCACCAGGCGCTGTACTACCCGTCGGTGTTCCACGCCCTGACCGCGGTGTTCTGCCAACTCACCGGGGTGGCACCGACCACCGGCTACACCCTGAACTCGGTGGCGGCCTCGGTCTGGCTGTTTCCGACCAGCGCGGCGATGCTGACCTGGCATCTGCTTCGGCCGCGCATCACCGTTTGGCGTACCGCGGGGGTTTCGGCGACGGCGGCCGCGCTGTCGGCGTCGTTCACTTCGGTGCCCTACGTCGAGTTCGGTGTCGCCGCGATGCCCAACCTGGCCGCCTACGGGGTCGCGGTCCCGACGTTCGTCCTGATCACCTCGACGCTGCGGCATCGCGACCGCATCCCGACGGCGGTGCTGGCGCTGGTGGGCGTCCTGTCGGTGCATCTGACAGGCGGGTTCATCGTTATCCTGTTCCTCTTGGCGTGGTGGCTGCTGGACGCGTTCTGGCATCCGGTCCGCGGCCGGCTCGCCGACGTGCTGACCCTGGCCGCAGTGGCGGTGCCGACCGCGGCGATCCTGGCGCCGCAGTTCATCGGGGTGCTGCGGCAGGCCGACATCATCGCCGGGCATGCATTCCCCAGCTTCAAGAGCGCGAAGCAGGGCGTCATCGACGCGCTGCTCCTGCACACACGTCACCTCAACGACTTCCCGACCCAATACGGCCTGATCGTGCTCATGTATGCCGGCCTGGCGATCCTGCTGTACAAGAAAATCTGGTGGCCGCCGGTGGTGTGGCTGGTGCTGACCGTCGCGACGATCTACTCCGGGGCGCCGTTTCACAACCCGGCGGGCGCCGCCATCGAAGCGTTCAGCCAGTTCTTCTACAACGACCCGCGACGGCTCACGGCCGTGGTGACGATGTTGGCGACGCCGATGGCGGCGATCGCCGTGTTCGCCGCCGTCATGCTGGTGGTCGCGGGCACCAAGCGGGTCACCGAGCGGTTCAAACCGCTCCCCGCGCCGGTCTGGGTCGCGGCCACCGCGGTGCTGCTGGTGATTTCCACCGTCCTGACCGCGCGGCATTACTTCTACCGGCACCTGGTGCTGTTCGGGGACAAATACGACTCGGTGATGATCGACCAGCGCGACCTGATGGCGATGGCCTACCTGGCCAACCAGCCGGGCGCACGCGACACCGTAATCGGCGACTCGAACGTCGACGGCACCGCATGGATGTACGCCGTCGCCGACCTGCACCCGCTGTGGACCCACTATGACTTTCCGCAGCAGACCGGCCCGGGCTATTACCGCTACATCTTCTGGACCTCCGCGCGCAAAGGCGACGACGATCCGAAGGTGGTCGAGGCAATTAAGGCCCTCAATATCAGGTACATATTGACTAGCACGCCCAACGTGAGAGGGTTTGCCACACCCGACGGACTAATGTCTTTAGAGAAATCGAAGTCGTGGGCGCTGATCTACGACAACGGTGGGGCCAAGATCTACGAATGGCGCGGAAACACCGCCGCGACGCCCCACCCCTAGACGCAACAAGAGGATGGTGACGGATTGAGCAACGGCAACGACGGTCGAGACGACGATGGCATCGAAATCATCGGGGGCGTCGATCCGCGGATCATGGCGATACGCGAGGCGGACGACGAAGACTCCGACGGACGCTCCCTGACCGACCTGGTCGAGCAGCCCGCCAAGGTGATGCGGATCGGCACCATGATCAAGCAACTGCTCGAGGAGGTGCGCGCCGCACCGCTCGACGACGCCAGCCGCAACCGGCTGCGCGAGATCCACGCCACCAGCATCCGCGAGCTCGAAGACGGCCTGGCACCCGAACTGCGCGAGGAACTCGACCGGCTCACCCTGCCGTTCAACGAGGACGCCGCGCCGTCGGACGCCGAGTTGCGCATCGCCCAGGCACAACTCGTCGGCTGGCTGGAAGGCCTGTTCCACGGCATCCAGACCGCGCTGTTCGCCCAGCAGATGGCGGCCCGCGCGCAGCTGGAACAGATGCGCCACAGCGCGCTGCCGCCGGGCATCAGCAAGTCGGGCCACGGGCCCGGCTCGGGCACCGGGCAATACCTGTAGGCCGACTTAAGTAGCTGATGGTGGCGGGTTCGGGACCTCACATCGAGACGCAGAGCGCGTGGGTGGAATTTCCCATCTTCGACGCCAAGTCGCGTTCATTGAAGAAGGCCTTCCTGGGCAAGGCGGGCGGCACGATCGGTCGCAACAACTCCAACGTGGTTGTCGTGGAGGCATTGCGCGACATCACCATGTCGCTCGAGCTGGGCGACCGCGTCGGATTGGTCGGACATAACGGGGCCGGGAAATCGACTCTGCTGCGGCTACTTTCGGGCATCTACGAACCCACCCGCGGCTGGGCGAAGGTGACGGGGCGAGTGGCGCCGGTCTTCGATCTCGGCGTCGGCATGGACCCCGAGATCTCCGGCTACGAGAACATCATCATTCGCGGCCTGTTCTTAGGGCAGAGCCGAAAATACATGCTGAGCAAGGTCGACGAGATCGCCGAGTTCACGGAGCTCGGCGACTACCTGTCGATGCCGCTGCGCACGTATTCCACCGGCATGCGGGTGCGACTGGCGATGGGCGTGGTCACCAGCATCGACCCGGAGATCCTGCTGCTCGACGAGGGCATCGGCGCCATCGACGCCGACTTCCTGAAGAAGGCCCAGTCGCGGTTGCAGGGCCTGGTGGAGCGTTCCGGAATCCTGGTGTTCGCCAGCCATTCCACCGAATTCCTGGCCCGGCTGTGCAAGACGGCCATGTGGATCGACCACGGCGTCATCCGGCAGACGGGCGGCATCGAGGACGTGGTGCGCGCCTACGAAGGCGAGGAGGCGGCGCGCCACGTCCGCGAGGTGCTCGCCGAAACCGCCGGACAATCATGAGTGAGTCCGTCTTCGCCGTCGTGGTCACCCACCGGCGACCCGACGAGCTGGCCAAGTCGCTGGATGCGCTGAGCACGCAGACCCGGTTGCCCGATCACCTCATCGTGGTCGACAACGACGGGTCCGAAGGCGGGCGGGTCAGCGATCTCGTTGCCGCCCAACCGATTTCGACGACATATCTGGGTTCGCGCCGAAACCTCGGCGGTGCAGGCGGTTTTGCGCTCGGCATGTTGCATGCGCTGTCGCAGGGCGCGGACTGGGTGTGGCTGGCCGACGACGACGGGCGCCCGCAGGATTCCCGCGTGCTGGCGACGCTGCTGGCCTGCGCCGAGAAGTACGGGCTGGCCGAGGTGTCGCCGATGGTGTGCAACTCCGACGACCCGCAGCGGCTGGCTTTCCCGTTGCGGCGCGGCCTGGTGTGGCGCAGGTACGCAGGCGAATTGCGCACCGAAGCGGGCCAGGATCTGCTGCGCGGCATCGCGTCGCTGTTCAACGGCGCGCTGTTCCGGGCGTCCACCCTGGAAGCGATCGGGGTGCCGGACATGCGGCTGTTCATCCGCGGCGACGAGGTGGAATTGCACCGCCGGCTGGTTCGGTCCGGCCTGCCGTTCGGCACCTGCCTGGAGGCGGTCTACCTGCACCCCTGCGGATCCGAAGAGTTCCGGCCCATCCTGGGCGGTCGGATGCACACGCAGTATCCCGACAACCCCACCAAGCGGTTCTTCACCTACCGCAACCGCGGCTACCTGCTGTCGCAGCCGGGTCTGCGCAGGCTGCAGGCCCAGGAGTGGCTGCGGTTCGGCTGGTTCTTCCTGGTGAGCCGCCGCGATCCCAAGGGCCTGCTGGAGTGGATTCGGTTGCGCCGCTTGGGACGTCGCGAGCAATTCGTCAAGCCCGGAGGATCGTGATGAGTTTCCTCGACGCCGCGACTCAGTCCCGGACATTGACCCGCGCCCGCGCGGATCTGATCGACGGGTTTCGCCGTCACGAGCTGTGGCTGCACCTGGGTTGGCAGGACATCAAGCAGCGCTACCGCCGCTCGGTGCTGGGGCCGTTTTGGATCACCATCGCGACCGGCACCACCGCCGTCGCGATGGGCGGGCTGTACTCCAAACTGTTTCACCTGCAGCTGGCGGTGCACCTGCCCTACGTCACGCTCGGGTTGATCATCTGGAACCTGATCAACGCCGCCATCCTGGAGGGCGCCGACGTCTTCGTCGCCAACGAGGGCCTGATCAAACAGCTGCCGACGCCGTTGAGCGTGCACGTCTACCGGTTGGTGTGGCGCCAGATCATCCTGTTCGCCCACAACATCGTCATCTACGTCGTGATCGCGATCATCTATCCCAAGCCGTGGTCGTGGGCCGACTTGTCGGTGATCCCGGCGCTGGGGCTGATCGTGCTCAACTGCATCTGGGTGTCGTTGTGCTTCGGCATCCTGGCGACCCGCTACCGCGACATCGGTCCCCTGCTGTTTTCCATCGTGCAGCTGCTGTTCTTCATGACGCCGATCATCTGGAACGAAGACACGCTGCGGCAGCAGGGTGTCGGACGCTGGTCGAGGATCGTCGAACTCAACCCGCTGCTGCACTATCTGGACATCGTTCGTGCGCCGCTGCTGGGCGCGCCCCAGGAGCTGCGGCACTGGGTGGTGGTGCTGGCGCTGACGGCCGTCGGCTGGGTGCTGGCGGCGTTGGCGATGCGGCAATACCGCGCCCGGGTGCCCTACTGGGTGTGACCGTTCGCCCGGTCAATTCGGCGAAGAACCTCTCTTACCGCGGCGCATCGGCTGTACTGATGGTCGGGTGGGCCAGAACGAGAGGACGGAGCCGACATGCGTGAGTCGCGCTTGACGGGCCGTGCGCGTCGGGCCGTCGTCCTGCTGGGCGCCGTGTTTGGCGTCGCGATGCTAGGCGCCGGTGGGGCAAGCGCCGACGGACCGGTTCAGTTGAGAAGCCGACTGGGCGATGCGTGTCTGGACGCCCCGAACGACAGCTGGTTCACCCCGGTGGTGGTCAACCCTTGTGGTGGGGGGGACACCCAGCGCTGGAATCTCAACGGCGACGGGCGAATCGAGAGTGTGGCCTTTCCCGGAAGGTGCCTGAATGTGCCGGAGTCCAGCCTTTCGCTGCGACTCCTGGCCTGTTGGACCAGCCAGCGTTGGACCATCCAGCCCGACGGCCGGATCACGGCCCTTCTTGGTGGCTGCCTCACCGTCCTCGGCGGCCCGGGCCCCGGGACCTGGGTGGGCCCCCGCATTTGCAACGGCTCGCCCGAGCAGGGGTGGGATAGCGTCCCGTAACCGAGCCGGCCGGTCGCTTCAAGAATCTTTTGAGGATCCGACAAGGCCGGGGCACGACGCTAACCGTCGTGGAAATTCCTGATATCGCCAGCGCCGACGGGGTGCACGTCGCCGTCATGCATCGTGCCGACGCGCCCGTCGGCCGGACGGCGCGGTTCCACATGCGCAAGATGTTCGACAACCTGCCCTGCTGCTATCGCTCGTGGGCGAACCAGGGGAAGCGCTTCTTCCTGCACGGCTACGAGCGGACGTTCGAAATCGAGTTCGCTTGCGCGGAAACCGAACCCGACACCTCGGTGGTGGACCCGGGTGCCGTCCGGGTGATCCGTGCGGCGCTGCGATACCAGTTCGACCACACCACGTTGATCGCCGCGGACGACCCGCAGCGTGCCCTGTTCGAGCTGATGGCCGAGCGGGGCGTGGTCGATCTGCGCATCATGGACGACACCGGCATGGAGGGCTCTGCGGCCTGGGTGTTCGACACCGCCGAGCGGATCGTCGGGCTCGCGACCGGGGGCCGGGTCTGGGTGTCGCGGATAAAGGCACGCGAGCGCCGCAACCACGTCGTCACGCTGACCGCGGGACCGGTGTGAAGCTCACAGCAACCCGGTCGCTGACGGCGCGAATGGGTATGCACGTGTACAACTAAATAGATGTGCTTGCCTAATACCGGTGACGGGCGGCCGCTTGGTGGTGTAACACTGATACGCCACGAATCGGATTCACGGCGTGTGAGTGATCAGCAAACGGCGACCCGAGACGTCGGGGCGAAAGGTGGGCGGACGTGACCAAGAAAGCCCAATCAGTGGCCGATGCCGCGCGGGAGAACCTGGCCGCGGAGCTGGATCGGCTCCGGCAGCGCCGCGATCGCCTCGAGGTTGAGGTCAAAAACGACCGCGGCATGGTCGGCGACCATGGGGACGCGGCCGAGGCAATCCAGCGTGCCGACGAATTGGTCGTGCTGGGTGACCGGATCAACGAACTGGACCGGCGATTGCGCACCGGGCCGTCGCAGTCCGGAGAGGCCGAAACGCTGCCCGGCGGCACCGAGGTGACCTTGCGCTTCCCCGACGGTGAGGTCGTGACGATGCACGTGATCTCCATCGTCGAGGAGACCCCGGCCGGCCGCGAAGCCGAGACGCTGACTGCCCGCAGCCCACTGGGCCAGGCGCTCGCCGGACGCAAACCGGGCGACACCGTGACCTACTCGACGCCCCAAGGGGAAAACCAGGTCGAGCTGATCGCGGTGAAGTTGCCCAAATAATCCATGCCTGAGCTCGCGCCGCCACTGAGTCTGACGACGCAGATATGGCGCTTCGTTGTCACCGGCGGGCTGGCCGGCATCGTCGACTTCAGCCTCTACCTGGTGCTTTACCAGCTGATCGGCCTACAAGTCGACTTGTCCAAAGCCACCAGTTTCGTCGTCGGCACCATCACGGCCTACCTGATCAACCGCCGGTGGACGTTCCAGGCGTCACCGAGCACGGCGCGGTTCGTCGCGGTCATGGTTCTCTACGGCATCACCTTCGCCGTGCAGGTCGGGCTCAACCATCTGAGCCTTGCCCTGATGCACTACCGCGGCTGGGCGATACCCGTCGCGTTCGTGATCGCACAGGGCACCGCGACCGTGATCAACTTCGTCGTGCAGCGAGCCGTTATCTTCCGCATCCGCTGAGCCAGCCGGCCAAGCGGTACCCTCTTTGACGATGTTCACCACCAAACGCCTGACGGGCTGGGGTCGCACCGCTCCCTCCGTCGCGACGGTGCTTTCCACCCGGGATGCGGAGGAGATCGCCAAGGCCGTGGCCAACGCGGGCGACCGCGGCGTGATCGCCCGCGGCCTGGGCCGTTCCTACGGCGACAACGCGCAAAACGGTGGCGGGCTGGTGATCGACATGACGCCGCTCAACCGCATCCACTCGATCAGCGCCGACACCCGGCTGGTCGACGCCGACGCCGGCGTCAACCTGGACCAGCTGATGAAGGCGGCGCTGCCGTTCGGACTGTGGGTTCCGGTGCTGCCGGGCACCCGGCAGGTCACCATCGGCGGGGCGATCGCCTGCGACATCCACGGCAAGAACCATCACAGCGCCGGCAGCTTCGGCAACCACGTGCGCAGCATGGAGCTGTTGACCGCCGATGGCGAGATCCGTCACCTCACACCGACCGGTGAGGATTCCGAAGTGTTCTGGGCGACGGTCGGGGGCAATGGCCTGACCGGAATCATCCTGCGGGTCACCATCGAGATGACACCGACGGAGACGGCCTACTTCATCAACGACGGCGACAACACGGCGTCGCTGGACGAGACCGTCGACTTTCACAGCGATGGCAGCGAAGCCAACTACACCTACTCCAGCGCCTGGTTCGACGCCATCAGCCCCCCGCCGAAGTTGGGACGTGCGGCGATCACTCGCGGGCGTCTGGCACTGCGCGACGAGCTTCCCAAGAAGCTGGCCAAGAATCCCCTTAAGTTCGATGCGCCACAACTGATGACGGTGCCCGACGTCTTTCCCAACGGGTTGATGAACAAGCTCACGCTGAGCACCATCGGCGAGTTGTATTACCGGCGAGGTGGCCACTACCGCGGCAAGATCCAGAACCTTACGCAGTTCTATCACCCATTGGATCTGCTGGGTGAATGGAACCGTGGCTACGGCTCAGCCGGTTTCGCGCAATATCAATTCCTGGTGCCGCCATCGGCGGTCGAAGAGTTCAAACAGATCATCCGAGACATTCAAGCCAGCGGTCACTACTCGGCGCTCAACGTCTTCAAACTGTTCGGGGCCGGAAACCAAGCCCCGCTTAGCTTTCCGATCCCCGGCTGGAATGTGTGTCTGGACTTCCCGATGAAGCCCGGCCTCAACGAGTTCCTCAACGAACTCGACCGCCGGGTGCTGGAGTTCGGCGGGCGGGTCTACACCGCCAAGGACTCCCGCGCCACCGCGGAAACCTTTCACGCCATGTATCCGCGCATCGACGAGTGGATCGCCGTGCGCCGCAAGGTCGATCCGCTAGGGGTCTTCGCCTCCGACATGGCCCGACGACTGGAGCTGCTCTAAATGGTGCTCGACGCGGTAGGCAATCCGCAGACCATCCTGCTGCTGGGCGGCACGTCCGAGATCGGGCTGGCCATCTGCGAGCGCTACCTGCAGAACGCGCACGCGCGCATACTGCTGGCCGCCATGCCCGACGACCCGGGCCGCGACGACGCGGTGGCCCAGATGAAGGCCGCGGGTGCGCGGTCGGTGGAGCTGATCGACTTCGAGGCCACCGACACCGAAAGCCACCCCAAGATGATCGAGCAGGCCTTCTCGGGCGGCGATGTGGACGTGGCCATCGTCGCGTTCGGCTTGCTCGGCGACGCCGAAGAACTGTGGCAGAGCCAGCGCAAGGCGGTGCAGATCGCCGAAATCAACTACACGGCAGCGGTTTCAGTGGGCGTCCTGCTGGCCGAGAAGATGCGCGCGCAGGGCTTCGGCCAGATCATCGCGATGAGCACCGTGGCCGGGGAACGGGTGCGACGCTCCAACTTCGTCTACGGCTCCACCAAGGCGGGCCTGGACGGCTTCTACTTGGGCTTGTCAGAAGCGTTGCGCGAGTACGGCGTTCGCGTCCTGGTGATCCGTCCCGGCCAGGTGCGGACTCGGATGAGCGCACACATCAAGGAAGCCCCGTTGACCGTCGACAAGGAGTATGTCGCCAACCTCGCGGTGACCTCGGCCGCCAAAGGTAAGGAATTGGTTTGGGCACCAGCAGCATTCCGTTATGTGATGATGGTGTTGCGACACATCCCGCGGAGCGTCTTCCGCAAGCTGCCAATCTGACCATGCGTAACGCACTGGCCAGCCTCGGCCAGCTGGTCTTGGCCGCGGTGGTGGCCGCGATCGTCTCGGTGGTGTCGCTGATCGCCATCGCCGGGGTCCAGTGGCCGGCCTTTCCGTCGTCGAACCAGCTGCACGCGCTGACCACCGTCGGGCAGGTGGGCTGCCTGGCCGGGCTGATCGGCGTGGGCTGGCTGTGGCGACGCGGCGGTCGCTACCCTCGGCTGCTGGCCCAGCTGGGCGGGGTGGTGTTCGTCTCCGCGTTCTCCGTCGTCACCCTGGGCATGCCGCTGGGCGCCACCAAGCTGTACCTGTTCGGCATCTCCGTCGACCAGCAGTTCCGCACGGAATACCTGACCCGGCTCGCCGACAGCCCCGCCCTGCACGACATGACCTACGTCGGGCTGCCGACGTTCTATCCGCCGGGCTGGTTCTGGATTGGTGGGCGCGTCGCGGCGCTGACCGGCGTGCCGGCCTGGGAGATCTACAAGCCGTGGGCCATCACCTCGATCACCATCGCGGTCGCGGTCGCGTTGGTGCTGTGGTGGCGAATGATCCGCTTCGAGTACGCGTTGATCGTCACCACCGCGACCGCCGCGGTGACGCTGGCGTACAGCTCACCGGAGCCCTATGCCGCGATGATCACCGTGCTGCTGCCGCCGGTGCTGGTGCTGACGTGGTCGGGCCTGCGTGCCGGTGAGCGCGAGCGTGACGCCACAGTCACGTTGGAGGCCGAGCGTGACGGCAGCGTCACGCTCGAGCCGGGGACCCAAGGCTGGGCCGCCGTGATCGGCGCCGGGATCTTCCTGGGCTGGACGGCCACGTGGTACTCGCTGCTGTTCGGCTTCGGCGCCTTCACGATGGCGCTGATGGCCCTGGTGCTGGCCGCCGCGCGGTGGCGGCAACACGGCGTCAGGGCCGCGCTCGACCCGCTGCGCCGGGTGGCCGTCATCGCCGTGATTGCGGCGGCCATCGCCAGCACCACCTGGCTGCCGTTCCTGTTGCGCGCGGCCACCAGCCCAATGAGCAACAGCGGCAGCGCCTTTCACTACCTGCCCGCGGACGGCGCCGAGCTGACCTTCCCGATGCTGCAGTTCTCGCTACTGGGCGCCATCTGCCTGCTGGGCACGCTGTGGCTGGTGGTGCGTGCCCGCACGTCGGTGCGGGCCGCCGCCCTGACGATCGGCGTGGTGGCCGTCTACCTGTGGTCGCTGCTGTCGATGCTGACCACGCTGGCGCGCACCACGCTGCTGTCGTTCCGGTTGCAGCCCACGTTGACTGTGCTGCTGGTCGCCGCGGGCGTGTTCGGCTTCGTGGAAGCCACCCGGTCGCTGGCCGGGCGAAGCCGCGCCGCCGTCCCGGTCGCAGCGGCGATCGGGCTGGCCGCGGCGATCGCGTTCAGCCAGGACATTCCCGATGTGCTGCGGCCGGATCTGACCATCGCTTACACCGACACCGACGGCCACGGCCAGCGCGGCGACCGCCGCCCGCCCAGCTCGGAGAAGTTCTACGCCGACATCGACGCCGCGATCCTGCGCGTCACCGGCAAGCCGCGCGACCAGACCGTGCTGATGACCGCCGACTACAGCTTCCTGTCCTACTACCCCTACTGGGGCTTCCAAGGATTGACGTCGCACTACGCCAACCCGCTGGCGCAGTTCGACCTGCGGGCCGCCCAGATCGAGAAGTGGTCCAAGCTCAAGACCGCCGACGACCTGATCCACGCCCTGGACACCTCGCCCTGGCCGGCACCGACGGTCTTCCTGATGCGCCGCGGCGCCAACGGCAACTACACGCTGCGCCTGGCCGAGGACGTCTACCCCAACCAGCCCAACGTGCGCCGCTACACCGTCGATCTGCGCGCCGCCCTGTTCGACGACCCGCGCTTCGTCGTCCAAACCATCGGCCCGTTTGTGCTGGCCATCCGCAGGCCGGGGGCCCAACCGGTGACGAGCGGCTGATGGCTACCGAGACCTCGCCCGACTTGGCCGAAGAACTACCATCTACCTCCGTGAGCGACACGGGAGCAAACCACCGGATCGCTCGCATCGTTGCCGTCGTCGCCGGTCTGCTGGGGGCGGTGCTGGCAATCGCCACCCCGGTCCTGCCGGTCAACCAGACCACCGCCCAGCTCAACTGGCCGCAGAACGGCACGTTCGAGAGCGTCGAAGCGCCGTTGATCGGCTATGTGGCCACCGAACTGAACGTCAGCGTGCCGTGCGCGGCCGCCGCCGGATTGACCGGACCGCAGAACGCCGGCAAGACGGTGCTGTTGTCGACGGTGCCCAAGCAGGCCCCGAAGGCCGTCGACCGCGGGCTGCTCATCCAGCGCGCCAACGACGAGCTGGTGCTCGTGGTCCGCAATGTCCCGGTCGTCACGGCCCCGTTGAGCCAGGTGTTCAGCCCCGCCTGCCAGCGGCTGACCTTCACCGCGCACGCGGAGCGGGTCACGGCGGAATTCGTCGGGCTGACGCAGGGGCCCAACACCGAGCATCCAGGCTCACCGCTGCGCGGCGAGAAGAGCGGGTATGACTTCCGGCCGCAGATCGTCGGGGTGTTCACCGACCTGGCCGGGCCGACGCCGCCGGGACTGAGCTTCTCGGCGACCGTCGACACCCGCTACAGCAGCAGCCCCACCCCGCTGAAACTAGCCGCGATGATCCTCGGGGTGGTGTTGACGGCCGCGGCGCTGATCGCGCTCTACGTCCTCGACAGCGCCGACGGCACCCGGCACCGGCGCTTCCTACCGCCGCGGTGGTGGTCGATCGGCGGCCTGGACGCCCTGGTCATCGCGGTGCTGGTGTGGTGGCACTTCGTCGGCGCCAACACGTCGGACGACGGCTACATCCTGACGATGGCCCGGGTGTCCGAGCATGCCGGCTACATGGCGAACTACTACCGATGGCTGGGCACGCCGGAGGCGCCGTTCGGCTGGTATTACGACCTGCTCGCGGTGTGGGCGCACGTCAGCACCACCAGCGTGTGGATGCGCCTGCCCACCCTGGTCATGGCGCTGACGTGCTGGTGGGTGATCAGCCGCGAGGTCATCCCCCGGCTGGGCCATGCCGTCAAGCGCAGCAGGGCCGCGGCGTGGACCGCGGCGGGCATGTTCCTGGCGACGTGGCTGCCGCTCGACAACGGGCTGCGCCCCGAGCCGATCATCGCCCTGGGCATCCTGCTCACCTGGTGTTCGGTGGAGCGCGCGGTGGCCACCAACCGGCTGCTGCCCGTGGCGATCGCCTGCATCATCGGCGCCTTGACGCTCTTCTCCGGGCCCACCGGCATCGCGTCCATCGGCGCCCTGCTGGTCGCGATCGGGCCGTTGCGAACCATCGTGCATCGCCGGTCCAAGCGTTTCGGCGCGCTGCCACTGCTGGCGCCGATCGCCGCCGCGGTCACCGTCACCGTGATCCTGATCTTCCGCGATCAGACCCTGGCCGGCGAGATGCAGGCCACCGCCCTCAAGCGCGCCCTGGGGCCCAGCCTCAGCTGGTTCGACGAGCACATCCGCTACGAGCGCCTGTTCATGGCCAGTCCCGACGGGTCGGTCGCGCGCCGCTTCGCCGTACTGGCGCTGGTTCTCGCGCTCGGCATCACGGTGGCAATGTCGTTGCGCAAGGGGCGAATTCCGGGCACGGCCGCCGGACCGAGCCGGCGCATCGTCGGCATCACCATCATCTCGTTCGTGGCGATCATGTTCACTCCCACCAAGTGGACGCACCACTTCGGGGTGTTCGCCGGGCTGGCCGGATCCCTGGGGGCGCTGGCCGCGGTGGCGGTGACGTCCGTCGCGATGCGTTCGCGCCGCAACCGAACCGTGTTCGCCTCCGTGGTGCTGTTCTTGGTGGCGTTGTCGTTCGCCAGCGTCAACGGCTGGTGGTATGTCTCCAATTTCGGTGTGCCATGGTCGAATTCGTTCCCGCAATGGCATTACGCCTTCGCCACCACGCTGCTCGGGCTGACCGTGCTGGTGCTGCTGCTGGCCGCGTGGTTCCACTTCGTCGCGCCGGACTCCTTGCGGACCCAAGCGCCCCCCAGTAATCGAGTGGCCGCAATCATTCAGTCCCCCTTGGCAATTGCCGCGTGGGTGCTGGTGGTTTTCGAGGTGGCATCGTTGACCCTGGCGATGACCGCCCAGTATCCGGCATGGTCGGTGGGGCGGTCCAATCTCGAGGCACTGACCGGCAAGTCCTGCGGCCTGGCCGAGGACGTACTGGTCGAGGAGGACCCCAACGCCGGCATGCTGGCACCGGTGACGGGCCCGGTCGCCGACGCCCTGGGGGCCGGACTGTCGGAAGCGTTCACGCCCAACGGCATTCCCGCCGACGTCCGCGCCGACCCGGTGATGGAACGCCCCGGCGACCGCAGTTTCGTCACCGACGAAGAGAAGGGCACCACCAACCAGGCCGGCACCGAGGGCGGCACCAGCGCCGCACCGGGAATCAACGGCTCCCGCGCCCAGCTGCCCTACAACTTGGATCCCGCGCGCACGCCGGTGTTGGGCAGCTGGAAGTCCGGCATCCAGGTGCCCGCCCGGCTGCGGTCGGCGTGGTACCGACTTCCCGCGCGCGACCAGGCGGGACCGCTGCTGGTGGTGTCGGCGGCGGGCCGGTTCGACCCGCGCGAGGTGCAGTTGCAGTGGGCCACCGACGACGGGGCGGCGAGCGGACACCCCGGCGGATCGTTCCAGTTCTCCGACGTCGGCGCGTCGCCAGCGTGGCGTAACTTGCGGCTGCCGATGTCGTGGATTCCGCGCAATGCCACCCAGATTCGCCTGGTCGCCGACGACGAGGATCTCGCGCCGCAGCACTGGATCGCGGTCACGCCGCCGCGGATTCCGCAGCTGCGCACGCTGCAGGAAGTGGTGGGCTCGCACGACCCGGTGTTCCTGGACTGGCTGGTCGGTCTCGCGTTTCCGTGCCAGCGGCCGTTCGGCCATCAAAACGGTGTCGACGAAACGCCGAAATGGCGGATCCTGCCGGACCGGTTCGGCGCCGAGGCGAACTCACCGGTCATGGACAACAACGGGGGCGGCCCGCTGGGCGTCACCGAGCTGTTGGTCAAGGCGACCACGGTGGCCAGTTACCTGAAGGACGACTGGTCCAGGGACTGGGGCAGTTTGCAGCGGCTGACGCCCTATTACCCCAACGCCCAGGCCGCCCGCCTGCAGTTGGGCACGGCGACGCGCGGCGGCCTGTGGAGCCCGGCGCCGCTGCGCAGGGGTTAGCGCGCATTACAGCCCGGGCAGGCAGTTGATGAACGGTATGCACGGCGGCGACGGCGGCCGCGGCGGCGGAAACCCTTCGATGATCGTCGAATTGGTCACCGGGCTGTTCTGATCGAAATACCAAGGGTGACAGGCGTTTCTGTCCCAGTCCGGCATGTTCTTCATCACCGGCGAACCCGGGCACCATTGGTAGGTGCAGCTGTTCGTCGGGCTAGGTACCGTGCCGCCGTCCTGGCACACCATCGGGGCGGGCTGGGCGTGGCCGGTTCCCGCCGTCAGGCCCAACCCGACGACGGCGAAGCCGCCCGAGAGCAACGCCCCCGCGAGCATCCGGTTCATGTTGTGAGAAATGTTCATGCCGCGAGTGCATCCGGTCAAGGTTGCTACCGATCCCAAATCAGGTATTGAAGCCGGACCATCGGTAAGCCTAGACTTACGGTTCGTGGTCACTTACCAAGCCGGTGGCGATGCCTGGCTGGCGCTGGCGGATCGAACGCGACGGGCGATTGTCGAGCGCCTAGCGCATGGCCCCGCGGCGGTCGGCGAACTGGCGCGCGACCTACCGGTCAGCCGGCCGGCCGTTTCGCAGCACCTCAAAGTGCTCAAATGCGCCGGGCTGGTGCGTGACCGCGCGGCGGGAACCCGGCGCGTCTATCAGCTCGACCCGACCGGCCTCGAGGCGTTGCGCGCCGACCTGGACCGGTTCTGGACGCGGGCGCTGGCCAACTACGCGAAGGCCGTTGAGATCGAAGGAGATGCTTCATGACCCGAACCCCGAGCATCCGGCACCACGTCGTCGTCAACGCCGGGATCGAGCGCGCGTTCGCCGTCTTCACCGAGCGGTTCGGCGACTTCAAGCCGCGCGAGCACAACCTGCTGGCCGTCCCGATCGCCGAGACGGTATTCGAGCCCCACGCCGGCGGGCACATCTATGACCGCGGGGTCGACGGCAGCGTGTGCCAATGGGCGCGCGTACTGGTCTACGAGCCTCCCAGCCGCCTGGTGTTCAGCTGGGACATCGGCCCGACCTGGCAGCTCGAACCGGATCACTCGAACACCAGTGAGGTCGAGGTGCACTTCACCGCGGAGTCCGACCAGCGCACCCGCGTCGACCTCGAGCACCGCCACCTGGACCGGCACGGTGCGGGCTGGCAGTCGCTCGCCGAGGGAGTCGACGGCGACGCGGGCTGGCCGCTCTATCTGGCTCGCTACGTCGGCCTCTTCGCCGCCGGGGTGCGGCGATGACTGGGGCCCAGTCCCTGATGAGCATGGCCCGCGCCGAACGGGCCGATCTCGCGGACTTCCTGGCCACCCTGACCCCGGCGGACTGGGAGGCCCCCACCCTGTGTTCCAAGTGGACCGTCAAAGACGTTGTCGCGCATGTGATCAGCTACGAAGAGCTCGGCACCCTCGGCCTGCTGAAGCGCTTCGCGAAGGGCTGGATCGTGCGGGCCAACCAGGTGGGTGTCGACGAATTCACGGCGCTGAGCCCGCAACAACTGCTGGAGTTTCTGCGCGCTCACCTCGAACCACGTGGATTGACAGCAGGTTTCGGCGGCATGATCGCTCTCGTCGACGGCACGATCCATCACCAAGACATCCGGCGCTCGCTGGGGCGGCCGCGCACCATCCCGGTGGATCGGCTCGAGAGGGTTCTCGGCCTGGTGCCCGGCAATCCCAGACTGGGCGCCGGACGCCGGATCCGGGGATTGCGACTCCGCGCCACCGACGTCGACTGGGCGCATGGCCGCGGCCCCGAGGTGACCGGCACCGGCGAAGCCTTGCTGATGGCGATGTCCGGCCGCCGCGCGGCGCTGGCAGACCTCGACGGCCCCGGCCGCGCCACGCTGGCCGCTCGACTCGGGGCGCCGGCGTAGCGCTATTTACAAGCCGTCATCCCCGCGTCCGTCGCCGGGGTCCATAGCGCCGTCCCCTACGATCGAGCCTCGTGCCCCACGACGGTAGTCAGCGATCGCAGCGGACCCCGCGGTTGATCGCCGCCGTCGCGGGCCTCGTGGGTCTACTGTTGTGCGTCGTCGTTCCGTTGCTGCCGGTCAAGCAGACGACGGCGACCGTCCTGTGGCCGCAGGGCAGCGCGGACGGTCACGTCACGCAGATCACCGCGCCGCTGGTGTCCGGCGCGCCGCGGGCTCTCGACATCTCCATCCCCTGCCCGGCGATCGCCACGTTGCCCGCCGACGGCGGCCTGGTGCTGTCGACCCTGCCGGCCGGCGGGGTGGACGCCGGCAAGAACGGGCTCTTCGTGCGGGCCAACAAGGACACCGTCGTCGTTGCGTTCCGGGACACAGTGGCCGCGGTCGCACAGCGCTCGGCGATCGCCGCGGGCGCCTGCAGCGTGCTGCACATCTGGGCCGACGCCGGGGTTGCCGGCGCGGATTTCGTCGGCATCCCCGGCGCCTCGGGACTGCTGCCGTCGGAAAAGAAGCCGCAGGTCGGCGGGATCTTCACCGACATGAAAGTGCCCGCACAGCCCGGGCTGTCGGCCCGCATCGACGTCGACACCCGCTTCATCACGGCGCCCACGCTTATCAAGACGGTGGCGATGGTCGTGGGCGCGCTGGCGGTGCTCGTCGCCATCCTGGCGATGGCGATCCTGGACCGGCGCAGCCGCGACGACACACTGATCAACTGGCGCTCGCCGATCGCGTGGCTGTCGCGGTACCGGCCGCGCGCGCAGTGGGCGACGTGGTGGCGGGTGGGCGCCGCGACGTGGCTGGCTGACGCCGGGGTCATCGGGACCCTGCTGCTCTGGCATGTCATCGGCGCCACCTCGTCCGACGACGGCTACAACCTGACCATCGCCCGCGTCGCGCCGAAGGCCGGCTACGTCGCCAACTACTACCGGTACTTCGGCACCACGGACGCGCCGTTCGACTGGTATCTCGCGGTGCTGTCCAAACTGGCGTCGGTCAGCACCGCCGGCGTGTGGATGCGGCTGCCGGCCCTGCTGGCCGGGATCGTCTGCTGGCTGATCATCGGTCACTGGGTGCTGCGACGGCTGGGCCCCGCGCGGGGCGGCCTGGCCGCCAACCGGGTGGCGGTGTTGACCGCGGGCGTGGTGTTTCTGGCCGCGTGGCTGCCGTTCAACAACGGCCTGCGGCCCGAGCCGCTGATCGCGCTCGGCGTGCTGATCACCTGGATGCTGGTGGAGCGCGCCATCGCGCTGGGGCGGCTGGCCCCCGCCGCGGTCGCGATCATCGTCGCAATGCTGACCGTGACGCTGGCGCCGCAGGGCCTGATCGCCGTCGCCGCGTTGCTCACCGGCGCCCGGGCCATCGCCCGCACGATCCGTCGGCGCCGGGCGACCGACGGCCTGCTGGCGCCGCTGCTGGTGCTCGGCGCCTCGCTGTCGCTGATCACCCTGGTGGTGTTCCGCAGCCAAACGCTGGCCACGGTGGCCGAATCGGCACGCATCAAATACAAGGTCGGTCCGACGATCGCGTGGTATCAGGACTTCCTGCGCTACTACTTCCTGACCGTGGAATCCAATCCCGACGGGTCGATGTCGCGGCGATTCGCCGTGCTGGTGATGCTGCTCTGCCTGTTCGGCGGGCTGGTGGTGCTGCTGCGGCGCGGCGGGGTGCCGGGTCTGGCCAGCGGCCCGGCGTGGCGACTGATCGGAACCACCGCGGTCGGCCTGCTGCTGCTGCATTTCACGCCGACGAAGTGGGCCGTGCAGTTCGGTGCGTTCGCCGGACTGGCCGGCGCGCTCGGCGCGCTCGCCGCGTTCACTTTCATGCGGATCGGCCTGCACAGCCGGCGGAACCTGACGCTCTACGTCACCGCGCTGCTGTTCGTGCTGGCGTGGGCGACGTCGGGCATCAACGGCTGGTTCTACGTCGGCAACTACGGGGTGCCGTGGTACGACATCCAGCCGGTCATCGCGAGCCACCCGGTGACGTCGATGTTTTTGACCTTGTCGATCCTGACCGGCTTGCTGGCCGCTTGGTATCACTTCCGCATGGACTACGCCGGGCACACCGAGGTCAAGGACAACCGGCGCAACCGCGTGCTGGCCTCCACCCCGCTGCTGGTGGTCGCGACGATCATGGTCGTCGGCGAGGTCGCCTCGCTGGCCAAGGGCGCGGCGATCCGCTACCCCCTCTACACCACCGGCAAGGCCAACCTGGCCGCGATCACCTCGGGCCTCTCGCCGACCAGTTGCGCCATGGCCGACGACGTGCTGGCCGAGCCCGATCCCAATGCCGGTCTGCTGCAACCTGTTCCGGGACAGAGCTTCGGCCCCGACGGCCCGCTCGGGGGCGCCAAGCCGGTCGGCTTCAAGCCCGAGGGCGTGGGCGACGACCTGCAGTCCGACCCGGTGGTGAGCAAGCCCGGGGTGGTCAACTCCGACGCCTCGCCCAACAAGCCCAACGTCGCCTACAGCGACTCCGCGGGCACCGCGGGCGGCAAGGGTCCGGTCGGGGTGAACGGTTCGCACGCGGCGCTGCCGTTCGGCCTGGATCCGGCCCGCACCCCGGTGATGGGCAGCTACGGCGAGAACACGCTCGCCGCCACCGCCACGTCGTCGTGGTACCAACTGCCGCCGCGCACCGCGGACCGGCCGCTCGTGGTGGTCTCGGCCGCGGGCGCAATCTGGTCGTACAAGGAGGACGGCACCTTTACCTACGGCCAGTCGCTGAAACTGCAGTGGGGCGTCAGCCGTCCCGACGGCACCACCCAGCCGCTCGGTGAGGTGTATCCGATCGACTTCGGGCCGCAGCCGGCGTGGCGCAACCTGCGCTTCCCGTTGACGTGGGCGCCGCCGGAGGCCAATGTCGCGCGCATCGTCGCCTACGACCCGAACCTGAGTTCCGAGCAGTGGTTCGCGTTCACGCCGCCGCGGGTCCCGGTGCTCGAAACCCTGCAGCAGCTGATCGGATCGCAGGCGCCGGTACTGATGGACATCGCCACCGCCGCCAACTTCCCGTGCCAGCGGCCCTTCTCGGAACACCTTGGCGTTGCGGAACTTCCGCGCTACCGCATCCTGCCCGAGCGTAAACAGACGGCGGTGTCGTCGAACCTGTGGCAGTCCAGCGAGGCCGGCGGTCCGTTCCTGTTCCTGCAGGCAATGCTGCGCACCTCGACGATCTCGACCTACCTGCGCGGCGACTGGTACCGGGACTGGGGATCGGTCGAGCAGTACTACCCGCTGGTGCCGACGCAGCAGGCGCCCGACGCCGTCGTCGAACAGGGTGTGATCACAGTGCACGGCTGGAGCCGGCAAGGACCGATTAGGGCCCTCCCATGAGCGCGACCACCGTTGACAGCAATGTCCGGGTGACGCGCTGGGTCGCGACGATCGCCGGGCTGATCGGGTTCATCCTGTCGGTCGCGACACCGCTGCTGCCCGTCGTGCAGACCACCGCGACGCTGAACTGGCCGCAAAACGGCCAGCTGAATAACGTTACGGCGCCGTTGATTTCGCTGAACCCGGTCGATGCGACGGCAACCGTGCCGTGCTCGGTGGTGCGCGACCTGCCGCCCGAGGGCGGGGTCGTGCTGAGCACCGCTCCCAAGAAGGGCAAGGACGCAGCGCTCAATGCGTTGTTCGTCGTCGTCAACGGCCAGCGCGTCGACGTCACCGACCGCAACGTGGTGATCGCCAGCGTGTCCCGGGATCAGGCCGCGTCGCCGCAATGCCAGCGCATCGAGGTCACCTCCACACGCGCCGGCACCTTCGCAACCTTCGTCGGGTTGACCGACGCCGCGGGCAAGCCGGCGGGCGGCGGTTTCGCCGATCCCAACCTGCGCCCGCAGATCGTCGGGGTGTTCACCGATCTGAGTGGTCCCGCCCCGCCGGGGCTGCGGCTGTCGGCGACGATCGACACCCGCTTTTCCACCACGCCGACGACGCTGAAGTTGCTTGCGATGGTGCTGGCGATCGTGTCGACGATCGTCGCGCTGATCGCGCTGTGGCGCCTGGACCAGCTGGACGGCCGCCGGATGCGGCGCTGGATCCCCACCCGATGGCGCAAGTTCACGCTCGTGGACGCCGCGGTGATATTCGGGTTCCTGCTGTGGCACATCATCGGCGCGAACTCCTCCGACGACGGCTACATCCTGGGCATGGCCCGGGTCGCGGACCACGCCGGCTATATGTCCAACTACTTCCGTTGGTTCGGCAGCCCGGAGGATCCGTTCGGCTGGTACTACAACCTGCTGGCGTTGATGACCCACGTCAGCGACGGCAGCCTGTGGATGCGGTTGCCCGATCTCCTCGCGGGGCTGGCGTGTTGGCTGCTGTTGTCGCGTGAGGTGCTGCCGCGATTGGGGCCGGCGGTGACGTCCAGCACGGCCGCGAACTGGGCGGCGGGAATGGTGCTGCTGACGGCGTGGATGCCGTTCAACAACGGCCTGCGCCCCGAGCCGATCATCGCGCTCGGTTCGCTGCTCACCTGGGTGCTGATCGAGCGGTCGATGTGCGCCTCGCGGTTGACGCCGGCGGCGCTGGCGGTGGTGACCGCCGCGTTCACGCTGGGGGTGCAGCCCACCGGGCTGATCGCGGTGGCCGCGCTGGTCGCCGGTGGCCGCCCGATCCTGCGCATCTTGGTCCACCGCCATCGCGTGGTCGGTACCTGGCCGCTGGTGGCCCCGATGCTGGCAGCCGGGTTCGTGATCCTCACCGTGGTGTTCGCCGACCAGACCCTCGCAACGGTGTTGGAAGCCACCAGGATTCGCACCGCGATCGGGCCCAGCCAGGCCTGGTACACCGAGAACCTGCGCTACTACTACCTGATCCTGCCGACCGTCGACGGTTCGTTGTCGCGCCGCTTCGGTTTCCTGATCACCGCGCTGAGCCTGTTCACGGCGGTGTTCATCATGTTGCGGCGCAAGCGGATTCCCGGTGTCGCCCGCGGACCGGCGTGGCGGCTGATGGGCGTCATCTTCGCCACCATGTTCTTCCTGATGTTCACGCCGACCAAGTGGGTGCACCACTTCGGGCTGTTCGCCGCGGTGGGCGCGGCGATGGCGGCGCTGGCCACCGTGCTGGTGTCACCGTCGGTGTTGCGCTGGTCGCGCAACCGGATGGCGTTCCTGGCCGCCGTGCTGTTCCTGATGGCGTTGTGCTTCGCCACCACCAACGGTTGGTGGTACGTCTCCAGCTACGGCGTGCCGTTCAACAGCATCATGCCGAAGATCGCTGGAATCAGCATCAGCACAATCTTTTTCATCCTGTTCGCCATCGCCGCGCTCTACGCGGTCTGGTTACACTTCGCGTCCAGGAGCCATGGCGAAGGCCGGCTGGCCCGGGCGTTGACGACCGCGCCGATCCCGATCGCGGCCGGCTTCATGGCGCTGGTGTTCGTCGCGTCGATGGTGGCCGGGATCGTGCGCCAATACCCCACCTACTCCAACGCCTGGGACAACCTGCGCGAGTTCGCCGGCGGCTGCGGCCTGGCCGACGATGTGCTCGTCGAGCCGGACAGCAACGCCGGCTTCATGGCGCCCCTGCCGGGCAACTCGGGTTCTTGGGGCCCCTTGGGCCCCTTGGGCGGGGTCAACCCGGTCGGGTTTACGCCCGACGGGGTGCCGGAACACACTGTGGCCGAGGCGATTCGGATGACGCCCAACCAGCCCGGCACGGACTACGACTGGGACGCGCCGACGAAGCTGGCCACGCCGGGCGTCAACGGGTCGGTGGTACCGCTGCCCTACGGGCTCGACCCCGCCCGGGTGCCGCTCGCCGGCAGCTACACCACCGGTGCGCAACAGCAGAGCAGGCTGACGTCGGCGTGGTACCAGCTGCCCAAGCCGGACGACGGGCATCCCCTGGTTGTGGTGACGGCCGCGGGCAAGATCGCCGGAAACAGTGTGCTGCATGGTCATACCACCGGGCAGACGGTGGTGCTGGAATACGGCATGCCCGGCCCTGGCGGCGACGTCGTGCCCGCCGGCAGGCTGGTGCCGTACGACCTCTACGGCGAACAGCCGAAGGTGTGGCGCAACCTGCGCTTCGCGCGGTCACAGATGCCCGCCGGCGCGGTTGCGGTCCGGGTGGTGGCCGAGGACCTGTCGCTGACGCCGGAGGACTGGATCGCGGTGACGCCGCCGCGGGTGCCCGAGCTGCGCTCGCTGCAGGAGTACGTCGGCTCGTCGCAGCCCGTGCTGCTGGACTGGGCGGTCGGGCTTGCCTTCCCCTGCCAGCAGCCGATGCTGCATGTCAACGGCGTCACCGAAATCCCGAAGTTCCGGATCACCCCGGACTACACGGCCAAGAAGATGGACACCGACACGTGGGAGGACGGCACCAACGGCGGGCTGCTGGGCATCACCGACTTGCTGTTGCGGGCCCACGTGATGTCGACCTATCTGTCCCATGACTGGGGCCGCGACTGGGGTTCGTTGCGCAAGTTCGACACCATTGCCGACGCCCATCCCGCGGAGCTCGACCTGGGCACCGCGACCCGCACGGGATGGTGGTCGCCCGGCGAGATCCGCATCAAGCCCTGATTGACGGTCCAGTAATCGCGGGCCGGGGGTTTAATTTCGGCCCGCTGCGGTCAATACTTATTTCCCTTGTGAGCTGGCCAACATATGCGGGAAAAGGTGACCCAATGCACACACTGACTCGTCTGGGCGCGTGCGCGGCAACGCTGGGCGTGATGATCACTCCCGCGACGACGTTTGCAATGGTCAAGGCCGCCGCCGAGAGCGGCACCAGGGTCGGCCTGATGGCCGATCTCCGCCGGTGCGATTTCAGCCTGGTGGTCAACGGGCCTCCCGTGCAGCGCCCGAGGCTCGGCAGCGGCTCGGTCCTGATAACCAGGGCCGGGTCAAAAGCGATCGCCCAAGTGCAACTGGCGGACCCAGCCCAGCCGGGCACGCATTTCGATGTCGGCCTGATTCAGGAACCCCTGCCGTCGATGGCTACGTGCGGGCCCGGGGATCCCGGCACCGCCTTTACCGGAATGGACACCGACGGGGCCGGCAATGCGACGGTGACGATTCAGGACACCATTCGGCAGGGCACCACCGGAGTCTGGGTGATCATCGAGCGGGGTGATCCGCACTCGCAGAACCCGGCCGAGTACTACACCTCCGAGTACCTGGTACCCGTATAGGCCGGCGCGCAACGGCCGCCGGGGGTGCCATGGCGCCCCAACGCGGGATGAAACACTGGGGCATATGCTCTCGACGCGCCTGTGCCTCGCATCGCTGGTCGGTGCCGCGGCGGTCGCTTGCGCCGGACCCCACGCGGCCACCCCGCCGCTTGGCCGGCTGAACTATGTGGCGCTGGGCGACTCGATGGCCGCCGCGCCCGGCGTGCCGGACCCCGCACCTCCCACCGGATGCCGCAAGTCGACCAACGACTACCCGTCGGTGCTCGCGCGGCGGCTCGGCGCGACCGGGTTCACCGACGTCACCTGCAGCGGCGCGATCACCGAGGACATCACCGATCACGCACAAGAGACCAAGGATGGGATGGTCGGACGCCAGATCGACGCGGTCCGCGCGGCCACCGACCTGATCACCATCACCATCGGGGCCAATGACGTCGGGCTGGCCGCCGACGCGGAAGGGTGCGAGGTCAAATCGCCCAACCCCGCGCCGTGCACCGAGGATTTCGTCTCCGGTGCGGTCGACCGGATTTCGGCGGCGATCGACGGGCATGTCCGCGGGTGGAGCATGCTGATCGACCAGGTCCGCGCCGAGGCGCCGAAGGCGCGGATCGTCTTGGTGGGGTACGGGACCCTGATCCGGCCCGGTGGCTGCTTTCCCGGGCAGCCGGTGTTGCCGCACGACTCCGACTACCTGCAGGCCAAATTCAACGAACTCGACGACCGGCAACGTCAGCTGGCCGCCGACAAGGGGATCGAGTACTTCGACACCAGGCCGATGTTCCAGGGCCACGACATCTGCGCCCCGCCCGGCGATCGCTACGTTTCCGGATATGGGGTGACCGACCCAGCGGTTCCCTTGCACCCCACCGCTTTTGGCGCGACGGCTGTGGGCGACGCGCTGGCCGGCTTCATCGGCCCGGCCGGCGCTCGTAGGTGAGCAGCACCAGGCCGTCGCCGACCGTGCGGACGTCGACGAGGCGCAGGTGTTTCGTGCCGCCGGTGTCGCCGAAAGGGCGATCGCCGGCGCCGAGCACGAACGGGAAGACCATCAATCGCAACTCGTCGACCAGGTCGTGTTCCACCAACGCGTGCACCAGCCGCAAGCTCCCATAGACGACGATGTCCCCGTTGACGTTTCGGCGCAAAGCGGTGACCTCGCGCAGTGGGTCGCCCGTCAGCACCGTCGTGTTGTTCCACTGCGGGTCGTGCAGGGTCGTCGACACCACGTGCTTGGGCAGGCTGTTCAATCGGTCGGCCCACGGGCCGGTGCGCGACGGCCAGCGCGCGGCGAAGAACTCATAGGTCCGCCGGCCCAGCAGCAGGGCCTCGGCGCCCAGCGCCTCGCCGAGTTCGACCCCGGCCCACGCGTCGTGGTCGCGTTCGTCGATCTGGCCGAACCAGCCGCCGGCCCCGAAGCCCTCGTCGCCGGTCGGGTCCTGCCCGACTCCATCGAGCGAGACGTTCTCGCTGACGATGATCTTTCCCATCCTTGACCTCCAGTCGGTGTTGTCGGCTACCACTAATGGAGACACCGCCCCGTGCGCCGTCGGGTCGGTGTCTATACGGATGGAGGTGACGCGAGGTGGTGGTCGGCGATCCGTACCGGGAGCTGATCGAGCCGTACCGCCGGGAGCTGCTGGTGCATTGCTACCGGATGCTGGGATCACTGCAGGATGCCGAGGACGCCCTGCAGGACACGCTGCTGGCCGCGTGGCAAGGACTGGCGGGGTTTGAGGGACGCTCCTCGCTGCGCACCTGGCTCTACCGGATCGCCAACAACCGCTGCCTCAACGCCCGTCGTTCGGCGAGCCGGCGCGCGGCCAAGGAGTGGGACGTGCCCAATGTCGAACCGCCCGAGCCCAGCCGTCTCGGGGAAGTCGTCTGGCTCGAGCCATTTCCCGACGGGCCGGAGGCTCGCTACGAGCAGACCGAAGCGATCTCACTGGCTTTCATTGCCGCCCTTCAGGTTCTGCCGCCTCGTCAGGTCGCGGTGCTGGTGCTGCGCGACGTCCTCGGATTCGACACGAGCGAGGTGGCCGACATGCTCGACGCCAGCGTCGAATCGGTCAAGAGCGCCCTCAAGCGGGCGCGTGCCGGGCTTCGGCGCAGCCTGACGACCGCCGGCGAACCCCCACCGGCCCGCGGCTCGCCCGCCGAGGACGCGATCGTGGCGAAGTTCGTCCGCGCGTGGGAGTCGGCCGACCTCGATGCACTGGTGGCCCTGCTGACCGACGACGTGTTCATGTCGATGCCGCCGATGCCGTTCGAATACGAGGGACGCGACGTCGTGGTCCGCTTCTGCGCGGCCCTGTTCGACGCGGGCCGCCGGTTCGACCTCGTGCCCACCCGCGCCAACGGTCAGCCGGCGTTCGGCGCCTACCTGCGCACGCCCACCGGGATCAGCCACGGCGTCGGCCTGTATGTCCTGGGCCTCGCCGGCGAGCGCATCCGCGCGATGACCCGCTTCGACAACAGCGTGCTCGCGAAGTTCGGCCTGCCGCGGTCGATTGCGCGCGAGGAACGTTAAACCGGGATCAGCCCGTGCTTACGTGCGGTGCGGAACCACAGTTGCTTGTCCCGCAACAGATGCAGCGACCTGCGCAGCAGCAGCCTGGTCTGGTGCGGGTCGATGACCGCATCGATGAATCCGCGCTCGGCGGCGGTCCACGGGATCGCCATGTTGAGGTTGTAACCCTCGATGAAGTCCTTCTTGATCTGCTGTGCCTCGGGGATGGTCGGGTCGGGGAACCGCTTCATCAGCAGCTGCGCGGCCCCCTCGGCGCCGATCACCGCGATGCGCGCGGTCGGCCAGGCGAAGTTGAAGTCGGCGGTCAGCTGCCGCGATCCCATGACGGCGTAGGCGCCGCCGTAGGACTTGCGCACGGTGATGGTGACCTTCGGCACGTCGGCCTCGACGACCGAGTACAGGAACCGGCCGCCGCGCTTGATGATGCCGTTCTTCTCCTGCTCGGCGCCCGGCAGGAAGCCGGGTGTGTCCACGACGAAAACCAGCGGGATGTTGAACGCGTCGCAGAACCGGATGAATCGCGCGGCCTTGTCGGAGGCCTCGTTGTCGATCGACCCGGACAGATGCATGGGCTGGTTGGCGATCACGCCCACCGGTCGCCCGTCGACCCGGGCGTACCCGGTGATGATGGCCGGCCCGTGTTGCGCGGCGACGTCTAGGAAGTCACCGTCGTCGAAGATGCGCAGCAGGATCTCGTGCATGTCGTAGGCCATGTTGTCCGAGTCCGGCACGATCGAGTCGAGCTCCAGATCGGTCGGGGTGGTCTCCGGCTCGAGGCCGGGGTTCACGATCGGCGGCTCGCCGACGGCGCTCGACGGCAGGAACGACAGGAAGTCGCGCACGTACTGGAACGCCTCGGCCTCGGAGTCGACCACCTGGTGGATGTTGCCGTAGCGGGCCTGTGCGTCGGAGCCGCCGAGCTCGTCGAGGGTGACCTCCTCGCCGGTGACTTCCTGGATCACGTCGGGCCCGGTCACGAAGAAGTAGCCCTGGTCGCGCACCGAGACCAGCAGGTCGTCCTGGATCGGCGAATACACCGCTCCCCCAGCGCATTTGCCGAAGATGAGGGAGATCTGCGGCACCAGTCCGGACAGCGCCTCGTGGCGGCGGCCCAGTTCGGCGTACCACGCCAACGAGGTGACCGCGTCCTGAATCCGGGCACCACCCGAGTCCTGGATGCCGATGATCGGGCAACCGACCATCGCGCACCATTCCATCAGCCGGGCGACCTTGCGGCCGAACATCTCACCGACGGTGCCCTGGAACACCGTCTGGTCGTGCGAGAACACCCCGACTGGCCGGCCGTCAATCATGGCGTGTCCGGTGACGCACCCATCGCCGTAGAGCGCGTTCGGGTCGTTCGGCGTTTTGGCCAGCGCCCCGGTCTCCAGGAACGTGCCCGGATCGACCAGCGCGTGCACGCGGGCGCGGGCGCTGGGGATGCCCTTTTTGTCGCGCTTGGCGACGGCCTTCTCGCCGCCGGGCTCTTTGGCCAATTCCAGGCGACGGTGGAGCTCGGCCAGCTTCTCCGCGGTGGTGTGCTGGATGGGAGCTGGCGCCATCTCCGTCACTACTTGCCTACCTCACTTGTCTGACCGGCTTGCGCCTCCACCTTATTCAGCGCGTCGGTGAGGTGGGCAGCGACCTTGCCGATGGTCGGTTCGTCGATGGCCTGGATGTGCTCGCCACCGATCGGAACCACTTCCAGGTCCGCCACGTACTCGCCCCAGCCGCCGTCGGGCTGACGGATCGCGTACCGCGGCTCGAATTCGATGACGTCGTCGTGGTAGCGATCGGCCATGTAGAGGGTCACGTGGCCGTCGTACGGCTCGATCTCGACGGTCTCGAGCGCCCGGTTGTCCAGATAGGACGTCCGCTGGTGCTCGACGATGCCGCCCGGAATTTGCACGCCGCTCTGCTGGACGATGTCCAGCACGAACTTGACCTGCCCCTCGTCGTCGAGCTCCTCGAGCTGCTCGTAGGGGATCGCCGGAATCTCGACGTTGAAGGTGCGTTCGGCGAACTTCGCGTAACGGTCCCAGCGCTTGCGGGTTTCCTCCCGGGTCTGCGGGATCTCCTCGCCGGCGCGCACCGTGTCGATCAACCCGACGAACGCCACGTTGGCGCCCATCCGCTTGAGCCCGATGGCGCAGGCGTACGCCAGCGCCCCGCCGAGCGACCATCCGACAAGGACGAACGGCTTGTCCCCGTTGAGTTCCAGCAGCTTGGGTACGTACTGGGCGGCCCGCTCCTGAACGGAACCTTCGACCCGCTCGAACCCGTACATCGGGGTATCCGCCGGCAACCGATTGAGCAGCGGCTCGTACACCACGGTCGAACCGCCGGCCGGGTGGAACACGAACACCGGTATCTGCGAATCGTCCTGCGGGGCTCTGATGGTGCGGACGAAGCCGTCGATCTGGCCCGCCTCCAAGAAGGTGCGCACCTTTTCGGCGAGCGCCTCGATGGTCTCCGACGTCAGCACGTCCTCGGCGGTGATGGAACCCTCGGTCCGCTCCGAGAGCCGCTCGGCCATCTTGCCGGCACTGTCCTCGTCGAGCTTGGGCAGCGGGTTGAAGATGCCGCCCGGCGACTTGCCCGTGACGATCGCCCAGGTGGCGAACGTGACCCGCTCGGCGGCGTCGCGCGGGGGCACGTCGGAGTTCAGCGCCTTGGCCACCGCCTCCTGGCTCAGCGCTCCCGCCAGGTTCGGCTGCGCGCCGTTGCCCGAGGGTCCCGACGGATCCGTCGGCGGCGGGGGAATCGGCGCGTCCGACGACGGCGGTGCCGGCTGCGCCTCGGGCTCGGCCCCCCCGCGAGCGGGAGGTGCCCCCAGCGGATCCGGCGTGGGCGCGACGACGGACGACGGCGTTGCGCCGCTGAGTATTTCGGCCTGCTCCCGTGCGATCTCCTCGGGTGTCAGCGTCTTCTGGTGCTCGTGCAGCTGCTCGACCTCGTCGCGGTGCTCGATCGCGTACTCGATCAGCTTCTCGACGGCATAGAGGTTGGCGTCGCGCACGGCCGTCAATTGGATTGGGGGAAGGTCGAAGTCGTACTCGACGCGGTTCTTGATCCGCACCGCCATCAGCGAGTCCAGGCCCAGCTCGATCAGCGGCACCTCCCACGGCAGGTCCTCGGGCTCATACCCCATGGCCGCCGAGACGATCAGGCCGAGCCGCTCGGCGATGGACTCGCCGGAATCCGGTGACCACCTGCCCACGCCGCTTGGCAGGTACCGGTTGGTCAGGCTGTCCGACAGCGTTTCGGCGTCGTACTCCTCGACGGGCGCCGCGGACGCCTCGGGTGCGGCGACCGTGCTGGGGGCGGCGGCGATCGTCGCTCCGGCGCCCACCGCGGTAGGCAACGCGGCGACATCCGAACCCGCACGGGACACCAGCGCGTCGTACACCAGGGTGAAGGACTCGTCGATGCGGGCGTGCACCTGAACCGAGGCCCCGCCCGGATGCCGAGTCATCGTCGTCACCAGCCGCGCGCCCGCGCCGGGCACCGCGCGCTGCTCGGACGCCACCAACTGCGCATCCGGAAGCACCTGTGTCGCAGCGGATCTCACCAACGCGGCCAGGTCCGTCTCGCCGTCGCGCGGCGCGAATTCCCACACGTGGCGGCCGTCCGGCAACGCGACGTGGGTCCCGGGCATGATCACCGAGCCGTCGCCGGAGAAGTGCACGTCCAGCCAGTGCTCTTTGCGCTTGAACCTCGTCGGCGGGATGTTCGCGTAGTCCTCGGGACCCTGCGCGCGGCTGAACAGGGTGCGGATGTCCAGATCGTGGCCGTGGACGTAGAGCTGGGCCATGGCCGAGATCATCGACTCGACGTCGTCCTGCTTTTTGGCCAGCGTCGGAATCAGTTGGGCGTCATGAAGACCCGCGGCGGCCGTGGTCAGGCCGATCTGCATCAGCGCCACCGGGTTGGGTGCGAGCTCCAGGAACGTGGTGTGGCCGCTGTCGACGGCGTTGCGGATGCCGTGGGTGAAGTAGACGGAATGCCGCATTCCCTTGACCCAGTAGGCGACGTCGTGGATCGGCTCGCCGCCGGGCTTGATGTAGTTGCCCTCGTGCACGGTCGAGAAGATTCCGACGGCCGGGCTGTGCGGTGCGATGCCCTGCAGCTCCGCGGAGAACTCGCCGAGCAGCGGGTCCATCTGCGAGGTGTGGCCGGCGCCCTTGGTCTGCAGCTTGCGCGCGAAGCGGCCCTCCGCCTCGGCGCGGGCGACGATCGCGTCGATCTGCTCGGGCGGACCGCCGATCACGGTCTGACTGGGTGCGGCGTAGACGCACACCTCGAGGCCGGGGAAATCACCGAACACGGTCTTCAACTCGTCGGCGGAGTACTCCACGAGGGCCATCAGCCGGATGTATTCGCCGAACAGCATCGCCTCGCCCTCGCCCATCAGGTGCGAGCGCGAGCAGATCACGCGGGTCGCGTCGGCCAGTGACAGCCCGCCGGAGAAGTAGGCCGACGCGGGCTCGCCGAGCGATTGGCCAACCACCGCAGCGGGTTTGGCGCCGTGGTGCTTGAGCAGCTCACCCAGGGCGATCTGGATCGCGAAGATGACGACGTTGGAAGTCTCGATGCCGTATTCGTGCGAGTCGTCGAGGATCAGCTCGAGCACGGAGTAATCCCGCTCGTCCTGGATCAGCGCGTCGACCTTCTCGATCCATTCGGCGAAGACCTCGTTACGCAGGTACAGGCTCTTGCCCATCTTGCGGTGCTGCGCACCGAAACCGGCCATCGCCCACACCGGGCCGCTGGTCACCGGCCCGTCGGTGCTGAACACGTTCGGCTTCTGCTTGCCCTCGGCGATCGCCCGCAGACCCTTGATGGCCTCTTCGTGGTCATGGGCCAGCACCACCGCACGCGAGCGTCCGTGGTTGCGACGCGACAGCGCCCGGCCGATCGACTCCAGCGACGACGCCTGCCCTTCCGGGCTTTCCATCCAATCGGCTAGCTCGGCGGCGGCGGCCCTCTTGCGCGACGTCAAAAACGCCGACACTGCGAGCGGGATCAGTGGCGCTGATTCTTCTTGTGCCGCAAGCTCTTCCAGCGCAATCTCTTTGAGGCGCAGCGCCTCGTCGGTGACGCCGGGTAGCTCGTATTCTTCCTCCTGCGCCTCGGAGGCATCGGGGATGATGTTGCCGAAATCGTCGAACCGCAGCGAGTGGCTTTCCAGCACCGGGGCTTCGGCCGGCTCGGTTTCGGCCGCCGACTCGACCTCGGGCGCGGGTTCGGGCTCCCGCTCCACGACGTCGCGGGGCAGCACCTCGCGCACCACCAGGTGCGCGTTGGCCCCACCGAAGCCGAAGCTGGACACCCCGGCCAGCGCGTAACCGCCGTAGCGCGGCCAGTCGGCCGCGGAGTCGATGACCTTCAAGTGCATGCCGTCGAAGTCGATGTAGGGGCTCGGCCCGGCGAAGTTGATCGACGGCGGCAGCTTGTCGTGCTGCAATGCCAGCACCACCTTGGCCAGGCTCGCCGCACCGGCGGCCGACTCCAGGTGTCCCACATTGGTTTTCACCGCGCCCAGCAGTGCCGGACGGTCCGCGGGACGGCCCCGCCCGACGACGCGACCCAGCGCCTCGGCCTCGATCGGGTCACCCAGGACGGTGCCGGTGCCGTGCGCCTCGATGTAGTCGACGGTGCGCGGGTCGATGCCGGCGTCCTTGTAGGCGCGGCGCAGCACCTCGGCCTGGGCGTCCTGGTTGGGAGCGATCAGGCCGTTGGACCGGCCGTCGTGGTTGACCGCGCTGCCGGCGATGACGGCCAGGATCTGGTCGCCGTCGCGGCGGGCATCGTCGACCCGCTTGAGCACGAACATGCCGCCGCCCTCGGAGCGGGTGTAGCCGTCGGCGTCCGACGAGAACGATTTGATCCGGCCGTCGGGCGAAAGCACCTGACCGATCTCGTCGAAACCGAGCGTCACCAACGGGGTGAGCAGCGCGTTGACACCACCGGCGACCGCCACGTCGCACTCGCCGTTGCGCAGCGCCTGCACCGCCTGATGCGTCGCCACCAGCGAGCTCGAGCAGGCGGTGTCCAGCGCGACCGAGGGGCCGCGGAAGTCGTAGAAGTAGGACACCCGGTTGGCGATGATCGAGCTGGCGGTGCCGGTGATCGCGTACGGGTGCGCGACGGTGGGGTCGGAGACCGCGAGGAATTGGTAGTCGTTGTTGGAGAAGCCGACGTACACACCGACGGCCTCGCCGCGCAGGCTCGACGCCGGGATGCGGGCGTGCTCGAGCGCCTCCCAGGTGAGCTCCAGCGCCATCCGCTGCTGCGGGTCGATGTTGTCGGCTTCGGTCTTGGCGACCGCGAAGAATTCCGAGTCGAAGCCCTTGATGTCCTTCAGGTAGCCGCCCCGGGTGCGGGCGGTGCCGACGCGCTGGGCGATGCGCGGCTCTTCGAGGAATTCCGACCAGCGGCCCTCGGGTAGATCGGTGATGGCGTCGCGTCCCTCCAGCAGGGCCTGCCAGGTTTCGTCGGGGCTGTTCATGTCGCCGGGCAGCCGGGTGGACAGGCCCACGACCGCGATGTCGACGCGCTCGGCCGGGCCCGGGCGCGACCAATCCGCGCCGTCCAGCTCGTCGGCGACCTCGGGCTCGCCCTCGATGATGCGGGTGGCCAGCGACTCGATGGTCGGATGCTGGAACGCCACCGCGACCGACAGCGTGACGCCGGTCATGTCCTCGATGTCGGCGGCCATCGCCACGGCGTCCCGCGACGCCAAACCCAGCTCGACCATCGGCACCGACTCGTCGATGTCGTCGGGTGATCTCCCGACGGCCCTGCCCACCCAGTTGCGCAGCCACTCGCGCATCTCGGCGACCGTCATCTCGGTCTTTTCGGCGGGCAGGTTCTCCTGAGGTTCGTCTGTGTCAGTCATGGTTCCTGATTCAGTCGTTGGCGCCGGCGAAGGCGGTCGGTGACCCGACGCCGCTGCGCAGACTGCCGTCAAGGTAGGCGGCGCGGCAGGCGCGGTGCCCGATCTTGCCGCTGGACGTACGCGGGATCGTTCCCGACTGCACCAGCAGCAAGTCGCGGACCGTGACGCCGTGGCGCACCGCGATGGCCGCGCGGATGTCGTCGGCGATCGGCTGGTAGTCCAGCTTGTGCGAGCCGGCGGCGCGCTCGGCGACGATCACCAGCTGCTCGGAGCCGTCGTCGGGGTCGTACTTGATACCGGCGTGCGGGTTGTCGAAGACTTCCTGCGGCAGTTGGTTCGCCGGCACCGAGAAGGCCGCCACGTAACCGGTCCGCAGCGCCTTGCTCGCTTCCTGCGCCGAGTACTCCAGGTCCTGCGGGTAGTGGTTGCGGCCGTCGATGATGACCAGGTCTTTGATGCGGCCCGCTATATAGAGGTGTCCCTTGTAGTAGGTGCCGTAGTCGCCGGTGCGCACCCACATGCCGTCGTCGGGGGCGCCCTCGGCGTGCGACTCGCTGATCCGCGACTTGAGGATGTTGCGGAAGATCTCGGTGGTTTCGGCTTCCCTGCCCCAGTAGCCGCTGCCCATGTTGTTGCCGTGCAGCCAGATCTCGCCGATCTGACCGTCGGGCAGCTCGCTGGCGGTGTCGGGGTCGACGATGACTGCCCACTCGTCGACGCCGATGACGCCCGCGGACACCTGCGCCACCGCGCTCGGCGAATCCGCGGCCACCTCGACGAAGCGCTGGTTGTTCAGCTCGGCACGGTCGACGTGGATGACCCTGGGCGCCTCGTCCATCGGTGTGGTGGAAACGAACAGCGTCGCCTCGGCCAGACCGTAGGACGGCTTGATCGCCGTCTCGCGCAGGCCATAGGGCGCGAACGCCTCGTAGAACTTGCGCATCGACGCCGGCGACACCGGCTCGCTGCCGTTGAGGATCGCTTTGACGTTGCTCAGATCCAGCGGCGGCTCACCTTCCTTGGGCGCACCGCGCAACGCGGCATGCTCGAAGGCGAAGTTCGGCGCGACCGTGATGACCTCACAGTCCGGAGCGTCGTCGGGCTTGCGCGCCATCTCCCGGATCCACCGGCCGGGCCGGCGCACGAACGCGGCGGGCGTCATGAAGGTGAAGTTGTGACCGATCACCGGCGACAACAGCGCCGTGATCAGGCCCATGTCGTGGAAGAACGGCAGCCAGGACAGGCCGCGGTCCACTTCCTTGCCTTCGAGCCCCTCCAGCACCTGCAGCACGTTGGTGGGCAGGTTCAGGTGGGTGATCTGCACGCCGGTCGGGGTGCGGGTGGAGCCCGAGGTGTACTGCAAGTAGGCGATGGTGTTCTCGTCGGCCACCGGCTCCTGCCACGTGGATGCCACCTCGTTGGGCACCGCGTCGACGGCCACGACACGGGGTCGCTCCTTGGCCGCGCGGCCGCGGATGAACTTGCGCACACCTTCGGCGGCCTCGGTGGTGGTCAGGATCGTCGACGGCGTGCAGTCGTCGAGCACGGCGTGCAAACGCCCGACGTGCCCCGGCTCGGAAGGGTCGAACAACGGCACCGCGATCCTGCCGGCGTACAGCGCGCCGAACAACGCGACGAGATAGTCCAGGTTCTGCGGGCACAGGATCGCGATGCGGTCACCCGGCTGGGTGACCTGCTGCAGCCGGGCGCCCACGGCGCGGTTGCGGGCACTGAAGTCCGCCCACGAGATGTCCTTGTATTCACCGTCACGTTCGGTGGAGAAGTCGACGAATCGATAGGCCAGCTTGTCGCCACGAACCTTCGCCCACTTCTCAACGTGACGAACCAGGTTCGTGTTCTCCGGGAACTTGATTCTTCCGTTGACGATGAACGGGTTGTGGTACGCCATGCCAGATTCTCCTGTCACAACACAATTAGGTCGGCTGCTCCGACGTTATAACCGCGCGCAAGCCGGCCCTGTCACGGCGCATGCTGAGGCGCGCGTCGATTGGGTGCCAGCTTCGACCCAAACGGGTCACGATCACAATGCTCTTACTTTTCTCTTAATGTTAAGGGGCGGCACGCGGCAGACCAAATCACAAGGTACCGCCGATTCCGTTACGTATCGGCCTCACTCGCGGCCATATCAGCCGTGTTTGGGATGCGGCGCGTTGTCGAGGAGCCCGTGGGCCCAGTTCAACGTCCAATCCGTCGCGGGGGTCCCATCCAAGTTCCAGAACTGGGTGGTGGCGTACAGCGCGTGCACCGGCTGCCCCGCGCCGCCGGCGAGCGTGTTCAGCGTGGCCGGCAGGTTGGCGACGCTGAACGCCTCGTTCGGGGCGGCGCAGATGAGATCGCCCGGCGCGCAGATCTCGTTGGTCTTGTCGTTGAGCGCGCCGAAGCCGCCCGGCCTCGCCCCGGTCATGGTCAACCCGAAACCGGACAACATCGGCACCTCCGCCAAGGTGACTTCGGCGCCCTCGCCCGGCGGGTTGGGCCCGATGTCGTTGCCCACCCCTTGCTGGCGACGGCCGTCGGCGATCAATGTCACACCCAGCACCAGGTCGTCGTCGACGGGGCCGCGGCCGTTGCCGATGTCGCTGGCGATGTCCCCGGCGATTACCGCACCCTGCGAAAAACCCATCAGCACATAGCTCGTCAACGGGCACTTGTTGTTCATGTCGGTCATCGCCTGGACTGTCGCGCGGGTGCCTTCGGCGCGGCTGTCGTTGTAGGACATCTGCGTGTCACCGCTCAGCGGGTTGTGGAACTGCGCCGTGTACGGGGTGGTGTACGACACCACCCGGGCGGCCGGAAACTGCTGGCCGAGCTGGGCAGTCACCTTGTGCAGCAACGCATTCGGGAACTGCATCGGATTGCCGGGGTCGTCCTGCACCGAGGACTCCCACGTGCCCGGGACGTTGATCAACTGCACGTCGGGACACGAAGCGTCTTGCGAGGCGGGTCGCGGCTTGTGCGGGTGGCTCGTCGTCGACGACGGGGGCAGCACGCCGGGCGGCACCGCGCTGGGCGGCGACGAAGGGCTGCGCAGCAGCATCACCACGCCCACGATGACCAGCAATACGACGCCGGCCATCGAAAGGGCGGCAACCCAGGCGAGGATTCGGCGTCTACGCCGGGCGTTGGTGGCCATGTTCTCCTGCTAGCAGAGTCGGAAGTCGCAGCTCGTATAGAGATAAGCGGCCGTCCCGCCCTCTGCTGCACCCACCACCGTACCGGCTCGTCGCGCCGGCACCGTCCGTGCGCTCGCTAGCGAATGGCGCCGACGATGTCGCCCGACATGGCACCCAGCTGCCCCGACCACGAACCCCAGCCGTTGTCGCCGCCACCCGGGAAGTCGAAGTGTCCGTTGTGCCCGCCGTTGCTGCGGTACTGCTGGTAGAACTCCCGGGAGCTGCCCATCGCCGCGCCCGCCTGGCCGGCCATGGCGGCGTCGTCACCGCCCATGTTCGTCGGGCTGTAGACCCATACCCGGGTGTTGTTCTGCGCCAGCAGCGTGGAGTGCACGTACGGGTCGTGCCACTTCCACCGGCCCAGCTGCGGCGCGCCCCACATGCCGTTGCCGTCCACGCCACCGAACTGCTGCAGGCCGGCCAGGATCGCGCCGTTGTAGTTGGTGCTCGACGGGTACAGGAAGCCGGACAGCGAACCCGCCATGCCGAAGCGGTCGGGGTGGAAGGCGGCCAGCGCCATCGCGGCGTAGCCGCCCTGTGAGGCGCCGACGGCGGCGTGGCCGCCGGGGGCCAGGCCCTTGTTGGCGGCCAGCCAGTTGGGCAGTTCGCTGGACAGGAACGTGTCCCACTGCTTGCTGCCGTCGTTCTCCCAGTTGGTGTACATGCTCCAGGCGCCACCGGCGGGCGCGACTACCGAGATCCCCTTGCCGGCCAAGGTGTTCATCGCGTTACCCGCGGTCACCCAGTTGCTGACGTCCGGGGCGGCATTGAAGGCGTCCAGAAGGTAGACGGCGTGCGGCCCGCCGCCCAGGAAGGCCACGGGGATGTCGCGGCCCATGGCCGCCGACGGCACCATCAGGCTTTCGTAGCCCGCGGCCTTGGCTTTGCCGACGGTTCCAGGCGTCACCAACCCCAGAGCCGCACCGCCGAACCCGACCGATAGTGCGGCAACGCAGAACACCCGCAGCAGCGCTGACAGACCCCTCATGTCCACCCTCCATCGTCTAGTCGCTGTGAGCACACTATCCACACCCGATGGGCGACGTAAATCACTAATGGCGGCGACCCCGAGGGATCGCCGCCATTAGTGGTTTGGTTTCGGCTGGCTGCTACGTGCCGGTGGTGCTGCTGCCGGCGTTGGTGGCGGCAGCGGTCGCGGGGCCGGCGCCGGGCGTGGCACCGAGCACCTGCTGCAGGTCAGGCTTCATGGCCTGCAGCTGCGCTCCCCAGTACGGCCAGTCGTGGGTGCCGTTGGCGTCGAAGTTCCACACGGCGTTGTGACCGCCCGCAGCGTTGTACGCCTCCTGGAACTTCATGTTGCTGGTCCGCACGAAGCCCTCCAGGAACTTCGCCGGCAGGTTGTCGCCACCCAGGTCCGACGGCTTGCCGTTACCGCAGTACACCCAGATGCGAGTGTTGTTCGCGACCAGCTTGCCGACCTGCAGCGACGGGTCGTTGCGCTGCCACGCGGGGTCGTCCTTCGGTCCCCACATGTCGGCGGCCTTGTAGCCACCGGCGTCACCCATAGCCAGGCCGATCAGCGACGGGCCCATGCTCTGCGACGGGTCCAGCAGCGCCGACAGCGAGCCGGCGTAGACGAACTGGTCGGGGTGGTAGGCGGCCAGGATCAGGGCCGATGACCCGGCCATCGACAGGCCAACCGCGGCGCTGCCGGTGGGCTTGACCTGCTTGTTGGCCGACAGGTACTGCGGCAGCTCGCTGGTCAGGAAGGTTTCCCACTTGTAGGTGGTGCAGCCGGCCTTACCGCAGGCGGGCTTGTACCAGTCGGAGTAGAAGCTGGACTGCCCGCCGACCGGCATGACCACGGCAATGCCCGACTGGTTGTACCACTCGAACGCGGGGGTGTTGATGTCCCAGCCGTTGAAGTCGTCCTGCGCGCGCATGCCGTCGAGCAGGTACAGCGCGGGCGCGTTGGCGCCACCGCTCTGGAACTGAATCTTGATGTCGCGGCCCATACCTGCGGAGGGCACCTGCAGGTACTCCACCGGCAGACCCGGGCGAGAGAACGCCCCGGCGGTCGCCGGGCCCCCCACGACGCCGATCAGGCCCGACAGCAGGGCTGCCCCAACAGCACCCACCACGAGCCGGCGCGGCATAGCCGCTACGGCACCGCGAACTCTGTCAACAAGCTTCATCCTTGCTTCCTCATCCTTTCGGGCGCATCTTTCGTCCCCGCGCATGATCGATTGGGTCCGACTGCATGCGTTTAGACGCAGCAGTGCCCGTGTAGTCAATCACAACATCGGGCATCGGGTCGCATCGAGGAGCTCCCGCAAACCGTCCACCGGCCGTCAGTTCCGCTGATTTTCGCGCCGAGCCCGGCGGCCGAGAAGGCCGTTTCCGCATGTGCCCACCCGGTGCCGCACGCTGGTGGCGCGTTAGATGTGATTTTGCTGTCAATCTGCCGCGCCCGCGCGATGCGGGCGGTTTGAGACCCGTCGAAAAAATCTGGCGGGAACTCACTCGCGGGGCGGCGGCGGGCCCGCCTCGGGCACCGGCAGCCCGCACCTGGCGAGCTCGTAGAGCGGCACGCGGTCGATCTGATACTGGGTGAATTTGAAGGAATGCAAGAAGTTTGAGACGAACCGGTGCGGCGTCATCGGGGCTCGCACCGAGCTCAGCACCGCCTGGGTTTCGGGGCATTGCAGCGCCGCGGTCGCCTGGGCGACCCAATTCGCGTCCAAGTAGCCCGGAACGCCCGGATAGACCTTCACCCAGGGGCCGTCGGCGATCACCCAGTCGGGGAAGAGGTTCTTGTCATGCCCGATCCGGCCGTGCTGCAGCCGCCCCGTGTGTTGTGCGATGGGGTTGGCCAGCCCGATTTGGTCGATCACCCGCACGTCGAGCCCGACGTTCATGCCGACCATGCCCAGGTTGGTGAAAAACACCGTGTGTTGCGGCTTTTGGGGTGGCTTGCCGCTGGGCGGACTTCCCGGCGGGGGCGGCGCCGGCTGACTCATCGGCACCAGGTCCCACTGCGTGTAGTTGCCCGACGGCAGCAGCAACGCCCCGTCCGGGGTGTTGTTGAGGGCGGTCAGGATCGCCGCCATGCGCGGGTAGTCGAGGTAGTCGGCGGCGGTCAGCGGGTGGGCGCGCCCGGTTGCCTGCGCATAGAAGCGCCGCTCGTCGACGATGCCCGAATAGGTGACGTGGGTGGCGTCGTCACCCATCCCGGGTGAGTTTGCTGCCCACAGCGACCAGCCCGCGATGCCCAGCCACAAGACCCCGGCCGCACCGGACAGCCACAGGCCGGTCTCGCGCAGATACACCTTGCCGTCGGGGATGACCACCGGGATGACGGCGACCGGGGCCAGCAAACAAAAAAGCGGTGCCAGCAACACCCGCGCGTGCATGAAGTCGCCGCCTTGCCGGATCCAATACAGCGCCTGCAACAGACCGCTCACCAGGACGAAAACCACCACGGCGGGCGGGCTTTGCACGGCCCGGGCGAACCGCCCGTAGTTGGGCGCCAGGGCGGGCCGCAGGAACGACGGCCGCCGCCGCGCCGCCATCAACAGCAGGCCCAGCGGCACCAGCAGCACGACGGGTGCCCATATCGCGTAGGGCGCGTTGAAGTTCGAGAGATAGATCATGCCCTGCGACCACTTGTCGCCGGCCGCGTCCTTCGCCAGGGCGGTGCCGGGCACTAGCAGCCCGTAGTAGCCCATCCGGAAGATCTCGTAGGCGACCGGCAGGAATCCGCCCGCCACCACGATCAGCACGCGACGCTGCCAGGTGCGGGCCGCGATCAGCATCATGATCAGAGCCAGGCCGCCCATCAGCGCGAAGTCGGGCCGCACCAGGACGCTGAAGCCCGCAACGAAGGCCAGCGCGGCGAGGAAGAACCGGTTATCCGGGCGGGTCCGCAGCGGCTGCCCCCAGCAGACCATCATCCACCACAGCAACCCCAAATAGGCCAGCGCCAAACCACTTTCGAGGCCGGACGTTGCGAAGTCGCGCGCCGGCGGCAGCGCGATGTAGACCAACGCGCCGGCGGGCAGCATGATCGCCCGCGCGCCCCGCAGACTGGGTGCGTAGAGCCGCCCGGCGCCGAGCATGAGCAGCGCCACGCCCAGCACGGACAGCCCGAGGGCCAGCGCCAGTGCCACGTACTCCATGCGCATCGGGCCGCCGACCCAACTGCCCACGTACATCAGATAGGTCCAGGCCGTGGAGGTGTTCGCCTCGACGCGCTCGCCCTGATTGAACACCGGCCCGTTGCCGGCCAGCAGATTGCGCACCGTGCGCAGCACGATCAGCCCGTCGTCGGCGATCCAGCGCCGCTGCCAGCTTCCCCACCCGAACAGCACCGCGACCACCGCCACGCTGATCCACAGGCTGACCCGGACCACGGTGGCGTAGGCGAACACCGGCCGGCCGACCCGCCTGACCGCCGCCCGGCGGCGCATCACTTCACGCTTGATGGCCTCCAGACCGGGGCTAGCCGAAGGCAACCGCGGCTCCGACCGTCGCGATCCACGCCAAGGCCAACAGCTGCAGCACCCGGTCACGCAGCGCGATGTCTTCGGGCTCCCCGGCCAGCCCGCCGTCGACGTCGACCGCGTAGCGCAGGATCGCGATGGTGAACGGGACCATGGACACCGTGAACCAGCGCGCGGAGCCATGGTCGCGCTCGAACGCCCACAGCCCGTAGCACATCACCACCGCGGTGGCCGACATCGTCCAGACGAACCGCAGGTAGGTTCCCGTGTAGCTTTCCAGCGCCTTGCGGATCGCCGCGCCGGTGCGCTCGGCCAGTTGCAGCTCGGCGTACCGCTTGCCGGCCGCCATGAACAGCGACCCGAACGCCATGATCAGCAAAAACCATTGCGACAGATTGGTATCGGTGGCCGCCCCGCCCGCAATGGCCCGGAGCAAGAACCCCGACGACACGATGCAAATGTCCATCACCGCTTGATGTTTCAGGCCGAAGCAGTAGCCCAACTGCATGGCGATGTAGACCGCCATCACCACCGCGAGGTTCGGCGTCAACCACCAGGCCAGACCGAGCGACGCCACCGCGAGGAGGACCGCTAGAACGTAGGCCAGCCATTCGGGCACCACGCCGGCCGCGATCGGACGGAACCGCTTGGTGGGGTGTTCGCGGTCGGCCTCGACGTCGCGGACGTCGTTGATCAGGTATATCGACGAGGCCGCCAGGCTGAACACCACGAACGCCACCGCCACCTGGATGCCCAGCTGGCCGTAGTCGTACCGGTGGCCGCGGCCCGCCGCGCTCAGTGGCGCGGCCAGCACCAGCACGTTCTTCACCCATTGCCGCGGCCGGATCGCCTTGACCACCCCGACGATCACGTTGCCCGGCGGCCCGACCACCACGTCTTCACTCATTCGGCGAACCTCTTTCGCAACCTTTCGCCGCTTCTGCGTGCGACCCCGGCGACGCCGGCGCCCAGCGCGATGCCGAAGGCCACGTCGCTGGGATAGTGCACCCCCAGCAGTATCCGCGACAGGGCCATCGGGGGGACGAGCAACACGGGCAGGGGCAACCCGGTAGTGCGGGCCATCAGGATCGCCGCGGCCGTGGTGGAGGTGGCATGCGCCGACGGGAAGCTCAGCCGGCTAGGCGTGCCGACGTTCACCGCGACGGCGGGATGGCTCGGTCGCTGGCGCCGCACCACGCGCTTGATCAACACGGCGGCCGCGTGTGCGACGAACGCGCCGGCCCCGGCCACCAGCCAGTCCCGGCGATGCCGCGGCACCAGCAGCGCACCGAGCAGCGATACGGCCACCCAGCCGATGCTGTGCTCTCCGAAGTGCGATAGGCCGCGTGCCGTGGTCAGCACCCCCGGACGGTCGGCCAGCGCCGCCTGGACGGCGACCATCACCGCGACTTCGCCGGTCGGCGGCGCCGAAAGAGGGATTTCAGCCATTGTCCGCTGCTGGCAGCAACGCCGTCTCCCACTTCTGCTTGCTGGACAGCACGGGAAGCGCGCCGCGGTACACCCGGCGCATCTCGTCGAACCGGCTCAACAGCAGACGCTGGCGGCGCAGCGATTTGAACAGCAACGAAAACATCTTGCGTCGGTTGCGCTGTCGATAGACGACACCGCACCCGTCGGCCGTGGTGACGGTCACCCCGTCGACCGTGCACAGCCGGAACCAGCGCGCGTCCTGGGTCGGCACGTTGTACTCCGGACGCCGGTGGGCTTCCGGATCGGCCTTGGTCGCGTTGTGGAGTATCCCGCGGGCCAGCCGGTAACTGATCGACAGCGGGTTCACCGGGGGATTCATCGCCTTGCTCTGGTGCATCGGCTGCGGCAGCTCGCTGGCCGCCGGCAGGACGACGGCATCCGGGAACTCCTTGCGCATCCGATGCACCTCGGGCAGCGCCGATTCCAGGATCGAGAAGATGTGCTCCGGGCCGGCCAGAAAGTCGTCGATGGCCTTGTTCTGGATTGCCACCGTCGAATATTCAAGGCAGGCAAGGTGTTTCAGCGTTGCCTTCAGGTGACTGCGCACCAGGCCGGTGACGTCACCGTCCCAATGCATCGCCGCGACCACCAGCCGGTTGCGCAGATGGAAGTAGGCCTGCCAATCGATGGCGTCGTCCTTGTCGCTCCAGGCCATGTGCCAGATCGCCGCCCCGGGCAGCGTCACCGTCGGGTATCCGTGCTCGGCCGCCCGCAGTCCGTAGTCGGCGTCGTCCCACTTGATGAACAGCGGCAGCGGCTGGCCCAGCTCCTCGGCGACCTGCCGCGGGATCATGCACGTCCACCAGCCGTTGTAGTCGACGTCGATGCGCCGGTGCAGCAGCTTGCTGCGAGGGTTGTTGTCGTTCAACGGATTTTCGGCGAAATCGTGGTCGTATTCGGTGTGCGGCGCCGCGGTCCACATGAAGTTCGATGGGTCCACGACCTCACCCATGATGTGCAGGTGCGACGGCTCCTGCAGGTTGAGCATCTGGCCGCCCACCAGCATCGGGCTCTTGGCGAATCGGTGCATGGCCAACACCCGCAGGATCGAGTCGGGCTCGATGCGGATGTCGTCGTCCATGAACAGAATCTGTTGGCAATCAGTGTTTTTCAGCGCCTCGTACATCACCCGGCTGTACCCACCGGACCCGCCGAGGTTGGGCTGGTCATGGATCGACAGCCGATCGCCCAGGCGGGCGGCCGCGGCGGGAAAGTCCGGATGGTCGCGAACCTTGCGCACACCCTGATCCGGCACGATCACCGCACCAATCACCTCGTCCACCAACGGATCCGCGGTGAGAGCGGCCAGCGCATTGGCGCAGTCCGCGGGGCGGTTGAACGTCGGGATGCCGACGGCGACGTTGGCCGTGCCCGGCGCGGGCTCGGTGGCATACCAGCCACCGCTGAGCAGGTTGACGTTCGTGTCGGTGGTGATGTCGAACCAGATCCAGCCGCCGTCCTCGAACGGCTTGAGCGGCACCTCGATCTCGACGACGGCCGGCTGCTCGTCGGTGCCGACGAATTGACGTCCGTCCACCGAGATCCGCACCGCGTTGGCCTTCGTCCGGTAGACGTCGACGCGACCGGTTCCGGTCAGCTCGACGCGCAACACCACCGACGTGCAGATCGACCACCGGCGCCAGTAGCTGGCCGGGAACGCGTTGAAGTACGTCGCGAACGACACCTCGGACTCTTTGGCGATCTCCAGCGAGGTGCGGCTCGTGGCGTGCGCGCGCCGCGAGTTGGTCTTCGACTCCGCCAGGTAAAGCTTGCGCACGTCGAGGGGCTCACCCGGACGCGGCAGGATGATTCGGGACAGCAGGCTCACGGCGGTCATCTGTGCCGCTCCTCCTCATCACTTCGTTCTGCGTCGTCGCCGGCACGGGTCATCCGCGCGCACCCTCCTCGAGTGGCGTGCCGTCGCGCAGGTGCGGCGCGAGGACGTTGTCGTACATGTTCAGTGCGCTGGCAATGGCCATGTGCATATCCAGATACTGATAGGTGCCCAGCCGGCCGCCGAACAACACCTTCGACGACGCGGTTTCGGATTTCGCCCGCTCCCGATAGGCGGCCAGCAAGGCGCGGTCGGACTCGGTATTGATCGGATAGTAGGGCTCGTCGTCGTCCCCGGCGAACCGGGAGTACTCCCGCATGATCACCGTCTTGTCGGCCGGGTAGTCCCGCTCGGGATGGAAGTGCCTGAACTCGTGGATGCGGGTGTAGGGCACGTCGAGATCGTTGTAGTTCATCACCGACGTCCCCTGGAAATCACCCATGGGTAACACTTCCACTTCGAAGTCCAGTGTGCGCCAACCCAGCCGGCCTTCGGAGTAGTCGAAGTAGCGATCCAGCGGACCGGTGTAGACGACCGGGGCCGACGGGGATTCCCGGCGCAGCTGATCCCGGACGTCGAACCAGTCGGTGTCCAGCCTGACCTCGATGCGGTCGTCGGCGGCCATGTTCTGCAACCAGGCGGTGTAGCCGTCGACCGGCAGCCCCTCGTACACGTCGCTGAAGTAGCGGTTGTCGAAGGTGTAGCGGACCGGCAGCCGGGTGATGTTGGCCGCGGGCAACTCCTTGGGGTCGGTCTGCCACTGCTTGGCCGTGTATCCCTTGACGAACGCCTCGTAGAGGGGCCGGCCGATCAGTGAGATGGCCTTCTCCTCCAGGTTCTGCGCGTCCGCGGTGTCGATCTCGGCGGCTTGTTCGGCGATGAGCTGCCGCGCCTCCGCCGGGGTGAAGTACTTGCCGAAGAACTGCGACACCAGGCCCAGCCCCATCGGGAACTGGTATGCCTGCCCGTTGTGCATCGCGAAGACGCGGTGCCGGTAGTCGGTGAAGTCGGTGAACTGGCGCACGTAGTCCCAGACCCTCTTATTAGAGGTGTGGAACAGGTGCGCGCCGTACTTGTGGACCTCGATACCCGTCTGGGGCTCGGCCTCGGAGTACGCGTTGCCGCCGATGTGCGGACGCCGTTCGACGACCAGCACGCGCTTGCCGAGTTGGGTAGCCACGCGCTCGGCAATGGTCAGGCCGAAGAATCCAGAGCCGACGACGAAGAGGTCAAAACGAGCTGTCATCGGTTGCCTAGGGTATCTGACCCCGCCGCGTATCCCGACTCGGCGACGCCATGCGAGGGCCCGGAGGTTACCGCCAAGGTCGCAATTGCCTCACGATTCAATATCACCACTCTAGCCACAGCAATCTCACTCGTACCATCGACTCTGTGTGGTTCATGCCGGATAGGACGGGCAGCACACGCCGAGGAAACACATAGTCCAGATTGAGGAGACTTCCGTGCCGAACCGACGCCGACGCAAGCTCTCGACAGCCATGAGCGCGGTCGCCGCCCTGGCAGTCGCGAGTCCTTGCGCATACTTCCTGGTTTACGAATCGACGGCGGGCAGCAAGCCCGAGCACCGCGAATTCAAGCAAGCGGCGGTGATGAGCGACCTGCCCAGCGAGCTGATGGGCGCGTTGTCGCAGGGCCTGTCGCAGTTCGGGATCAACCTGCCGCCGGTGCCCGCGTTGAGCGGCAACAGCGGCACCACCACCGGCCTGACAAGCCCGGGCCTCACCAGCCCTGGCCTGGGAACGCCGGGCCTGACGAGTCCTGGCCTGACCAGTCCTGGCCTGACCAGTCCCGCGCTGACCAGTCCGGGCGTTGGTACCCCGGGCCTGGGTACCCCGGGCCTGGGTACACCGGCGCCGACCACCCCGGGTCTGGGTGCACCGGGTTTTGGCACGCCGGGGCTGGCCAACCCGGGCACGACGCCCGGGACGCCCGGGCTGACCGCACCGGGTGCGCTGCCGACCACGCCGGGCGCGGGGATGAACCCCGCGCTGTCTAACCCGGGTCTGACCAGTCCGACTGGACTGGCGCCGGGCCTGGGCGGCACCGGGGTCACTCCGAGCGAGGTGCCGATCGGCGCCGCGCCGGCCGGATTGGACCCGGGTGCCGACGGCACCTACCCGATCCTTGGTGACCCGTCGACATTGGGCGGCGCCTCGCCGATCGGGACGGGCGGCCTCGGCGGTGCCGGTACCAGCGGCGGTAGCAGCGGCGGTGGCGGGCTCGTCAACGACATGATGCAAGCCGCCAACCAGCTGGGCGCCGGTCAGGCCATCGACCTGCTCAAGGGTCTGGTGATGCCCGCGATCATGCAGGGTGTCCACGGTGGCGCGGGCGCACCAGCGGCCGCAGCCGGCGCGTTGCCGGGCGCGGCGAGTGCCCTGCCGGGCGCGGCCAGTGCCCTGCCGGGCGCGGCCAGTGCCCTGCCGGGCGCGGCGAGCGCTCTCCCGGGTGCCGCGGCTGCCCTGCCGGGTGCCGCGGGTGCCTTGCCGGGTGCCGCGGCCGGTGCCCTGCCGGCGGCCGCCGGTGCTTTGCCGGCCGCCGCGCCGGCGTTGCCTCCGGTCTAGAGCTTCGGGGGACCTGTCACCTGACGGCACCGCAGAGTCACGCGCGGATTCGGGGAGCTAGCCACCCGCCCGGCGACAACACCTCTGCGGTGCCGTCGAACAGGTTTTCGTGAGTTTCCACACTGCATACATCGTGTCGCCTCACGAATAACAATAGGCACACACGTAACATCAGCTGGTGTCGTCTCGTAGTCGCACGCCAACGATGCTGCTCACCGCTATCGCGGCGACAGTCGTCATCGTCTCGGCGGTGGGGGAGGCGACCCACGATCGCGGCGTCCACGCCACGGGCCCGGCTCACGACACCCAGCTGAGCGAGCAACCGCTGATCGGGCTCGGGGCCGGTGTCACGGTCCGTGAAGTCAGCCAGGACCAGCCCTTCTCGCTGGTCGCGCTGACCGGCGACCTGGCCGGCACCTCGACGCGGGTGCGGGCAAGGCGGCCCGACGGGTCGTGGGGCCCCTGGTATCAGACGGAGTACGAAACCGCCGCACCCGACGACGCCGGCGCCGCGGGATCCGCCGGGTCGCCGCCGGCGGCCGGCCCGTCCGAAGGCCCTCGCAGCACGGATCCGGTGTTCGTCGGCACCACCACCACGGTGCAGATCGCGGTCACCCGCCCCCTCGACGCGGCGGTGGGGGCGGGGTCACCGCCGAGCGGCGAGCCGGCGTCAAACGACCTCGGATACAAGCCGGCGTCCAGGGAACAGCCGTTCGGCCAGAACATCTCCGCGATCCTCATCTCCCCGCCGCAAGCGCCGGCCCACACACAGTGGACGCCGCCGTCCGGCGTCGTGATGCCGGGGCAGGCGCCCCCGATCATCAGCCGGGCCGAATGGGGCGCCGACGAATCGCTGCGGTGCGGTAGCCCCCAGTACGACAACGGGATTCGCGCCGCGGTCATCCACCACACCGCGGGCAGCAACGACTACTCGCCGCTGGAATCGGCCGGGATCGTCAAGGCCATCTATACCTACCACAGCAAGACGCTGGGCTGGTGCGACATCGCCTACAACGCGTTGGTGGACAAATACGGCCAGGTGTTCGAGGGCAGCGCCGGTGGACTGACCAAGGCGGTCGAGGGCGTCCACACCGGCGGATTCAACCGCAACACCTGGGGTGTGGCCATGATCGGCAACTTCGACGACGTACCGCCGACGCCGGTGCAGCTGCGAACCGTGGGCCGGCTGCTGGGCTGGCGGCTGGGGCTGGACGACGTCGACCCCAAGGGCACGGTGTCACTCGAGTCGGCGGGCAGCCACTACACCACCTTTCCGGCCGGGGCCGTCGCGACGCTGCCCACCATCTTCACCCACCGCGACGTCGGCAACACCGATTGCCCGGGCAACGCCGCCTACGCACTGATGGACGAAATCCGGGACATCGCATCGCATTTCAATGATCCGCCCGAGGAGTTGATCAAGGCGCTGCAGGGTGGCGCGATCTACGAGCACTGGCAGGCCATCGGCGGCATGAACAGCGTTCTCGGCGCGCCGACCTCGCCGGAAGACAGCGCCGAGGGTGACGCCCGCTATGCCACCTTCGCCCGGGGCGCCATGTACTGGTCACCCGAGACGGGCGCGCAGCCGGTCACCGGCGCGATCTACGAGGCGTGGGCCTCGCTGAGCTTCGAGCGCGGCCCGCTCGGGTTGCCAACGAGCGCGGAAATCCAAGAACCCCTGCGGATTACGCAGAACTTCCAGCATGGCACCTTGAACTTCGAGCGGATGACCGGGGACATCACCGAGGTCGTGGACGGCATCGCCACGCCGCTGTCGACCGAGCCGCCGAGCGGCCCGACGGTGCCGCCGGAACACTTCTCGCTGCCGGCGCACCCGGCGGCCGCCTAGACCAGGTTTCGCCGGCGTGCGCGGAGCATTAGTCTGCGAGCTGTGCCCGAGACGCCGTATTTGACGATCGATCTCGACCGGGTGCGAGAGAACTTCCGGACGCTGCGGGCCTTGTTGCCCGACGCGCGGATCCGCTACGCGGTGAAGGCGAACCCGGCCGAGCCGATCCTGCGTCTGCTCGCCGGCGAGAGCGCCGCGTTCGACGTTGCCTCCATCGGCGAGGTCGACGCGTGCGTTTCCGCCGGCATCGACGGGAGCCTGCTGAGCTTCGGGAATACGATCCAAAAACCCACGGAGGTGGCTCGGGCTTACGCGCACGGGGTTCGGCGGTTTGCTATCGACACCGAGCACCGTCTGACGGCGATCGCCGCCCAGGCGCCCGGGGCGGCATTGGAATGCCGCATTGCGGCGGGCTTCCCGTCGTCGGTGACGCCGTTCGGCCACAAGTTCGGCTGCACCCCCGCACAGGCCGCGGAATTGCTCGGCGGCGCCCGCCGCCTCGGCCTGCGGCCCGACGGCGTGTCGTTCCACGTCGGGTCGCAACAACTCGACCCGGCCGCATGGGAGCTCGGAATACGCACCGCCGCAACGGTATTCGACGCAGTGGGCGATCTCACGACGATCAACGTCGGAGGCGGGTTCCCCCTCGCGTATGCCGCCGACGCGCCACCCCTCGAGGCCTTCGCCGAGGCTTTGATGTCGGCGCTGACGCGCCACTTCGGCGCCAAACCACCGCGGCTCGTGGTCGAACCGGGACGGGTGATCGTCGGTTCGGCCGGCACGATCCGCTGCGAGGTGGTCGCGGTCCGAACCGGTACCGACGACCGGCGCTGGGTGTACCTCGACGTCGGCCGTTATGGGGGTCTGGCCGAGACCGAGAACGAGTACATCCGCTACCGCCTGCGGACCGGCCGCGACGGCGATCCGCTCGATGATGCCGTCGTCGCGGGCCCGACGTGCGACGGCGACGACGTGCTCTACCGGCACTATCCGCTTCCTGTCACGCTGCGGCCCGGCGACCGGGTCGAGATCGACGACGCCGGCGCGTATACCGCGAGCTACGCGTCGGTTGCCTTCAACGGATTGCCGCCGCTGCCAACGCATTTCGTGAACGCGCCTGAGGAGGGTCTACCCACCCGGGAGATCAGCGAGCATCTGGCCCCGGGGCTGACCCGAAACTGGCGCCTGTCCGACGTCCGCTGCGACGTGCGCACCGAGTTTCAGCATCTGGTGATCGGCCGGACGGAACAGGGAGTAACACTGTTCACCGACGGCGAGCGTCAGAGCACCGAGTTCAGTCAACTCGTCTACCACGAGGCGCTGCTGGTGCCGGCGCTGCTGCTGGCGGCGCGCATCGAACGGGTCCTCGTCGTCGGGTCCGGCGAGGGAGTGGCGAGCCAGCTGGCCGTCGCCGCCGGGGCGACGCACGTCGACCACGTCGACATCGATCGCGAAGCGGTCCGGCTGTGTGCACAGCATCTGCCCTACGGCTATACGGTGGACGAACTGCGCAGGGCGGAAAGCGGACTCGGCCCTGTCGCCATGCATTACGGCGACGGCTGGGACTTCGTCGCCCGGTGCGGCGCGCCGTATGACATCGTGGTGGTCGACCTTCCCGACGAGAGAACGGCGCCCGCGCAGCACAACCGGCTCTACGACGCCGACTTCCTGGCACGGTGCCGCAAGATCGGCTGCGTCGTCATCGGCCAGGCCGGCTGCCCGACGCTGTGGCGGAACCAATCGCTGCGCGCGTCGTGGCGGCGCTTTCACGAAACATTCGACACCGTAGTCTATTTCGGCAGCGACGAGCACGAGTGGGCATTCCTGTCGGGGCTCGACCACATCTGCGAGGATCCCCTCGCCGTGATGTCAGCGAGATTGCCGTCGCTGGCCTATCGGCCCCGCACCATCGATGCCGACACGCTCGTCGCAGCCACGATCCCGCCGAAGTCGCTGCGGGACAAGCCCGCCCGCTAGCGTCAAAGAATCGCGACGGCCACCACGATGCCCAGCGCGAACTGCGCCGCGGCCACCATCAGCGCCTCGTAGTTGAACTCGTCGGAGGCGAACAATGCGTTCATGTCGATCCCGATCACCATCGCCGCGATCCGCATCATCACCACCTGCGCCACGATCCCCACGATCCCGAAGACCGCTGAGCCCACCAGCCCCTCGAGCAGCTTTCCCGACGACGAGTAGATGGCCAGCACGACGATGAGCGCCATGCTGACCATGCCGGCCGCAGCGACGATGATGGCATTCGGCTTTCCCGCGTCGACCATGCTGCGCAGCGGTCCCGGAGTGGTGAGGTCGATCGCGTAGAACCCGATCATCATCAGCACCAAGCCGACGATCGCATACAAGAAGATCGCTCCGGCACCACGGCCGAGCACGGCCATGTAGCCCGCATCCCAGTAGCTCGAATTCAGCGCGGCTGTTGTTGTCATCGATGATCAACTCCGTTCATTTCTGCGGGATTCGATGCGGGACGAAGGCTGCGCCGTCGTCGGTGATCAGTCCGCCGGTCTCGCGGATGCCCAGCCCGGCCGCCGAATCGCCGACGATCCAGGCCCCCAGCGCGGGCCGCATGTCGTCGAACTCCGGCAACGGGTCCAGCAATTGGTACACGAACCCCTCTTCGCCGTAGACCCCGCCGGTGGCGGTCTCCAATCCGGCGCCGACGACGGTGACGTTCGCTCCCTCGCGCCCGAGCTTGGGCTTGCGGACGTACTCGGTGAGCTCGTGCGGGTCGTCGATGTATGCGGGCAACAGGTTCGGGTGGCCCGGATACATCTCCCACAGCATGGCCAGGATCGCCTTGTTCGACAGCAGCGTCTTCCACAGCGGCTCGATCCACATCGTCTGCGGCAGGCTCGACACGACGTTGTGGCCGAACTCGTCGTCGAGCACCCACTCCCAGGGGTAGAGCTTGAAGATCGCGTGGATCGGATCCTCTTCCAGGTCGACGAACCGCTGCAGGGCGGAGTCCCAACCCAGGTCCTCGATCACCAAGCCGACGGTCGAAAAGCCCGCCTCGGCCGCGGTTTCCTGCATGTAGGTGGTCGTGATCTGGTCTTCGCCGGTGGCCTCCACCCCGGACCAACTCAAGTGCAGCTCGTTGGTGGGCAGCAGGTCACGCAACTGCTTCCAACGGGCGACCAGCTGTTCGTGCAACGAGTTCCACTGGTCGTCGCCGGGGAACTTGTCTTTGAGCCAATACCATTGCAGGATGGCGGCTTCCAGCAGCGTCGTGGGTGTATCGGCGTTGTACTCGAGCAGCACCGCCGGGCGTCTCCCGTCGTAGCGCAGGTCGAAGCGCCCGTAGACATGGGGGTCGGAACGGCGCCACGATTCGGCGATCGGCTGCCAACTCCATTCCGGCAGGCCGAAATCCGCGTACCGCTCCATCAGCACGACCTGCTCGACGGCGTTCAGGCACATCGAGTGCAGCAGCTCGACGTCGGCTTCCAGCGCGAGGATCTCGTCCATGTCGAATTCGTAGTACACCGACTCGTCCCAATACGGGCGGTCCGCGCCGCGCGCGTCACGGGCCGGTGTTCCGTACACCAGCCCCTGCGATTCGACGATCGACCGCCAGTTCGGCCGCGGCTTTTCCCTGCCGCGCTTCACGAACCGCTGCCCTTGCCGCCGCCGAGCTTGCCGCCCAGCCCGCCGCGGGAAATGGTGGAGCCCGACTTGGTCTTGATCGTTGCGCCCTTGGGCGCGCTCGTCGTCCCGCCGATCGGGCGCGAACCCACCGATCCCGAGCTGCCGTAGTAGTAGCGGTACTGGTGCCCGCCGAAGAAGAAGAAGCCGTTGAGGCCCGCCGTGTGATCGGTGCAGTAGCTGTCCGGCACGATCACCGGCTGGCCATTCGGGTCATCCCGGACGCACTGCGCGGTCACGGTGGGCGCCGACAACGCCCAATATCCCAGAGCCGCAACGACTCCCACCACGCCGACGGCGGCCGCGGAACCCATCAGCACCCGACGCTGCCGGCGCCGCTTGGCTTCCGCTTCGAGTCGCGCCTCTTCGGCCTCCTGCTGCTTCTTGGCGAACTTCTCCCGCGCGCGCAACTCGGCGGGCGTTGCGGGCCGCGGCTTCGTCGTGGCCGCGTCCTGGAATTCCATGCTGCCGCCGGACGGGTACTGCGCGGAGTCGTCTTCCTCCGGCCGGGCGTCTTCGCCCTCGGGTGGCTCGGCCGGGGCGGGCTTGTCGCTGTCGGGCTCGCCGCCGTTCGGCGGCTTTTCCTCGGAGCCCACTACCGGTCCTTCGGTCCGGACAGATCGCCGCGGCCCGCCCCATCACCCCTCAGGTAGGTGACGGCGTGACGCGGCGCGACGGGCCGAAAGGCGGGCACGCGGGCAGTCTGCCACATTTGCTACCCGTGCGGCAGTGAACTTCCCGGGCCCGTCGCAGGGCTAAAGCCACCAGCGTTCCAGCACCCGCCCGACCCCGTCGTCGTCGTTGGTCGCGGTGACCTCATCGGCGGCGGCCCGCACATCCGGATGCGCATTCCCCATCGCCACGCCGTGACCCGCCCACAGCAGCAGCGGCACGTCGTTGGGCATGTCCCCGAAGGCCACCACCTCGTGATCGGCAATGCCCAGCGGTTTGGCGACCTCCTCCACGCCGGTGGCCTTGCTGATCCCCAGCGGGACGACCTCCACCAGCCCGTTGTTGGTGGAGAAGGTGATGTCGCCCTCGATGCCGACGTGCTTGGTCAGTTCGGCGGCCATGTCCTCGCTGCGGGCACCGGCCTTGCGGATCAGCAGCTTGATCGCCGGCGCGCTGAGCAGGTCCTGGATCGACACCTCGGTGTTGTCCGGGTTGAGCCACGCGTGCTCGTAGCCCGGCGAGCTGATGAACTGAGGCGTCGCGGTGTCATGCGCGCGTTCGCCGATCCGCTCGACGGCAAGCCCCACGCCCGGGATGGAGCGCGTCGCGATCTCGGCCAACTCGGCAAGGGTGTCGACGGACAGCGTGCGTGCGGACACCACCCGGTCGGACTCGGGGTCGTAGACGACGGCGCCGTTGGCACACACCGCCATTGGCGCGAACCCGAGGGCGTCGACGACCGGGCGTATCCAGCGCGGGGGGCGGCCGGTGGCCACGACGAACCGAGCGCCCGCGGCCACCGCGGCGCGTATGGCAGCGCGGGTGCGCGGGGAGATGGTTTCGTTTCCGTCGAACAAGGTGCCGTCGACGTCGCATGCGATGAGCGACGGCAATATCGGGTCGGTCAATGCAATCCGCTTTGGGATTGCCCCGGACGGGTCACGCCATCAGTTCCGTGCCGCTTGATCCGCTCCTGCAATTCGGACAACCGGATCGCCTGGGAATCTTCGCGGCTGGGCGCGCTGCCGCCGAGGCGCCGCGGAACCCAGTACTCGCCCTCGGGGTGCGGATACTCCTCTTGCACTTGATAGAGCAACTCCGTCATCGCGGTGCGCAGCGCGACGTTGATTTGCTCCGGGGTGCCGTGGGGCGGCAGTGGCCGCCCGACCGCCACGGTGATCGGAACCTTGTTGCGCCACACCTTCTTCGGATGGTCCTTGGGCCAAATCCGATGCGCGCCCCAGACGACCACGGGAAGGATCGGCGCCCGGGCGTCCAGCGCCATCCGCGCGGCACCGGTCTTGAATTCCCTGAGCTCGAAGCTGCGGCTGATGGTCGCCTCGGGATGCATCCCGATGAGTTCGCCCTCGCTCAGCCGCTGCACGGCGACGTCGAAAGCGTCGTGTCCGCGCCTGCGGTCCACCGGGATGAGCCGGGCGTGCTTGATCACGTAGTTGACCGACTTCACCTCGCCCATCTCGGCCTTGATCATGAAGTACATGCGACGGCCGCGTTCCTTTACGGCCAGCATCGTCGGAAGCCAGTCCAGATAGCTGGTGTGGTTCTGGGCGAGTATCGCTCCGCCGCGCTGCGGAATGTTCTCCAGGCCGCGGTAGGTGAATTTGGTTCCCTGCATTGCGACGACCGGCGGGACGATCAACTCGCCGAACCGGTAAAAGGCGTTTGCCATGTCCTTCTCCTTCGCCCTACCGCGATCGATGCGGGGTGTGGTTTGCGGCCTTATCGGCCAATCGGGCCGCGGCCTCGTCGGCTTCGATCTGAGCCGCCTCGGCCAACGTCGGTGCGCCGCCGCCCAGCCGGCGCGGCACCCAATAGGCGCCGGGCGGACGCGGATATCCCTGCTGGGCCCGATCCAGCAGCGCGGTCATCGAGTCCCGCAGCGCGGCGTTGGTTCGCGCGACGTCGTCGGCGGCTCGCAGCGGCGGGCCCACCTGCACGATGACCGGCACCTTGTGGCGGCCGACGTGTCGCGGGTGGTCCTTGGTCCAGATCCGCTGCGCGCCCCAGACGATCACGGGAACGATCGGGACATCGGCCTCGAGGGCCATGCGGGCGGCGCCGGTCTTGAATTCCTTGAGCTCGAAGCTTCGGCTGATGGTGGCCTCGGGGTAGACGCCGACCAGTTCCCCCTCGCGGAGCCGCTCTACGGCCACCGCATAGGCGGCGGCGCCGGCGTCTCGATCCACCGGGATGGTCTTGGTGTGGTTGATCAGGAAGTTGACGACCTTCACCCGCTGCATTTCCGCCTTGATCATGAACCGCAGTCGGCGGCCGCGGCGGTGCATGGCCAGCGCGGCCGGCAGAAAGTCGACGTAGCTGGTGTGATTGATCGCGACCACCGCGCCACCGTGGGCGGGAACGTTCTCCTCGCCGCGATAGGTGATCTGCGTGCCGGTCGCCATGACGACCAGCTGCGCCATGATCTCGAGCGTGCGGAAGGTCGGCTCCACCATCGACTACGACTCCGACGCTCCTGCGGCCTGGGCGCGACGGGCCGCGCGCGCGGCCGCCTCCTCGGCCTCGAGGCGGGACGCCTCGGCCAACGACGGGGCGCCACCGCCCAGCCGGTGCGGCACCCAGAACTCCCCGGCGGGATGCGGCCCATACTGTTCCTGCGCCCGTTCCAGCAGGTGTTGCATGCGCGAGTGCAGCAGGCCCTTCAAATCCTCGATCGCCAGCGTCGGAGCGATCGGTTCGCCGACCAGCACTGTGATCGGCACCTTCGGGCGAAGCAGTTTCTTGGGATGGCCCTTGGTCCAGATCCGTTGCGCACCCCAGACGATGTGCGGAACGATCGGCACGCCGGCCTCGATCGCCATCCGGGTGGCCCCGGACTTGAACTCCTTGATCTCGAAACTGCGGCTGATCGTGGCTTCGGGGTACACCCCGACCAGTTCGCCGTCCTTCAACATCCGGACGGCGGCCTCGTACGACGCGGCCCCGTCCAGCCGGTCCACCGAGATGTGCCGCAGGCTGCGCATGATCGGCCCGGTGATGTTGTGGTCGAAGACCTCCTGCTTGGCCATGAACCGCACTTTGCGGCCCAGGCCCTGCTTGTAGGCGGGCAAACCGGCGAAGGTGAAGTCGAGGTAGCCGGTGTGGTTGATCGCGACGACGGCCCCGCCGCTGGTCGGCAGGTTCTCGACCCCGGACACGGTGATTTTCAGGCCCTGTAGGCGCCAGACCAACCGGGCAAGCTGGATGACAGTCCCGTATACCGGTTCCACAGCCATTCAGCGTAATGCTCCCGGCTGTGCGCGGGGTCGCGGCAGCGGCCCCACGCTAAACTTGGGGCGATTCCCAGAACTCTGAGAAAGGCATTTGTGCAGGTCACGAGCGTAGGTCACGCCGGATTTCTGATCCAGACCCATGCGGGCAGCATCCTGTGTGACCCCTGGGTGAATCCGGCCTACTTCGCATCCTGGTTTCCATTCCCGGACAACAGCGCGCTGGACTGGGACACGCTCGGCGACTGTGACTACCTCTACGTCTCGCACCTGCACAAGGACCACTTCGACGCGAAACACCTCAGCGCGCACGTCAACAAAGACGCGGTGGTGCTGTTGCCCGACTACCCGGTGCCCGACCTGCGAAATGCGCTGCAGGAGTTAGGCTTTCACAGGTTCGTCGAGACCACCGACTCGGTCAAGCACCGGATCAGCGGGCCCAAGGGTGACCTTGACGTCATGGTCATCGCGCTGCGCGCACCTGCGGACGGCCCGATCGGCGATTCGGCGCTGGTGGTTTCCGACGGCACCACAACGGTTTTCAACATGAACGATGCGCGGCCGGTGGATTTGGATGTGCTGACATCCGAGTTCGGCCACATCGACGTGCACCTGCTCCAGTACTCGGGGGCGATCTGGTACCCGATGGTCTACGACATGCCGGCCCGCGCCAAGGAATCGTTCGGCACCCAGAAACGGCAGCGCCAAATGGACCGCGCCCGCCAATACATCGCCCAGGTGGGGGCGACCTGGGTGGTGCCGTCGGCGGGGCCGCCGTGCTTCCTGGACCCCGAGCTGCGCCACCTCAACGACGATCACGGCGACCCGGCCAACATCTTCCCCGACCAAATGGTGTTCCTCGACCAGATGCGCAGCCACGGGCACGATCGCGGTCTGCTGATGATTCCCGGATCGACCGCGGACTTCACCGGCACGGAACTGAATTCGCTGCGCCACCCGCTACCCACCGCCGAGGTGGAGGCCATCTTCACCACCGGCAAGGCGGCCTACATCGCCGACTACGCCGACCGGATGGCGCCCGTCCTGGCGGCCGAGCGGGCCGGCTGGGCGCCCGCCACCGGCGAGCCGCTGCTGGACGGGCTGCGCGCGCTGTTAGAGCCGATCATGCTGCAAAGCGACGAAATCTGCGACGGCATCGGCTACCCCGTCGAACTGGTGATCGGCCCGGAGACCGTGATCCTCGACTTTCCGAAACGAGCCGTGCGCGAACGGATTCCCGACGAAAAGGTTCGCTATGGTTTCGCGATCGCGCCCGAGCTGGTGCGCACCGTGCTGCGCGACCGCGAGCCGGACTGGGTCAACACCATCTTCCTGTCGACCCGTTTCACCGCGTGGCGGGTCGGTGGCTACAACGAGTACCTGTACACCTTCTTCAAGTGCCTCACCGACGAACGGATCGCCTACGCCGACGGTTGGTTCGCCGAGACCCACGACGACTCCGCCTCGGTCACCCTGGACGGCTGGGAGATTCAGCGCCGCTGTCCGCACCTCAAGGCCGACCTATCGAAATTCGGTGTGGTGGAAGGCAACACGCTGACCTGCAACCTGCACGGCTGGCAGTGGCGACTGGACGACGGCCGGTGCCTGACCTCGCGGGGTCATCAGCTGCGGAGCTCGCGGGCATGAGCGAGACGTATGACGACGGTTTAGTCCAGCTGGACCGCAGGGCGATCACGTTGCGCCGCTATCACTTTCCCTCCGGTACCTCCAAGGTGATCGCGTTGGCCACGATCCGCGGGTACAAAGCCGAATCGCTGGGCATGTTCATGCAGCGGTTCCGTATCTGGGGGAGCTCGGACTTACGTCGCTGGCTGCCGCTGGACGTGCAGCGGCCGCTCAAGTCGACGTTGATCACCCTGGACGTCCCGGGAACCTGGCCGAGCCCCGCGTTCACGCCGGCGCGCCCGGACGAGTTCACCGCCCTGCTCGACGTGTTGCTGAGCGGGCTCGCCTAATACCGCGCCGAGAGACTAGCGGTCGACCAGGGCAGCGAGAGCGGCGTTGTAGCCGGGGATGAACGTGATTCCCGGGCCCCCATGGCAACCCGCGCTGCCCAGGTACAGTCCCTCGATCGGAATCGGCTGACCGAGAAAGCCTTTCGGGCCGGGCCGGTTCGGGCCGATCTGATTGGGATTCAGCAGCCCGTGGCAGAAGTCGCCGCCCGGGGCGCCGAACATCACGCCCATGTGCTTGGGCGTGAAGGTGGTGTGCCGGATGATGCTGCGTTCGAAATTCGGTGCGAGCCGGGTGATCTTGTCTATCACCCGCTGACCCATTTCGACCTTTGCCTTGCCATAGTCGGCACCGCCCTCGATGGGGAACCACATCGCGAACGCCGACGCGGCGTGCTTGCCCTCGGGCGCGAGGTCCGGATCGTTCTGCGACGGGATCTGCAACACCACCGTCGGGTCGGCCGGAACGATCCCGCGCCGGGCATCCTCCCACTGCCGCTGGACTTCCTCCGGCGTACAGAACAGGCCGAGGGAGGCCTGCATGGCCGGGTCGTTGAGGGCCTCGTACGGCGCGCTGAAGGCGGGGGCCTCATCGAGCGCGAAGTGCATCTGCAGATAGCTGCCGCGGTGATCGATTCGCGCATAGCGTTCCCGGATGTCGGCGGGCAGCGCGGCCGGATCGATCAGTTCGTTGAGCGTGACGTCGGGCGCGATGCCGGAGACGACGATCGGAGCCGTGAGCGTCTCCCCGGCCTCGGTCCGCACCCCGCTCACGCGGCCGTCGGCGACGACGATCTCGGTCACCTTGGTGCGCAGCCGGACCTCGCCGCCCTGGCTCTCGAGAAGAGTGCACAGATGCGCCGTGAGCGCGCCGATGCCGCCGCGGAGCTTCTTCATCTGCATGGTGTTCCCGTCGGGAACGCCCAGCCCGAAGGCCAGCGCGGCCGCGCTGCCCGGCGTCGACGGCCCGCGGTAAAGGGTGTTGACGGCCAGCACCGTCATCGAGCCGCGCAGGGCGCCGTGCTTCTCGCGGTCGGGAAGATAGCGGTCCAAGATGTCGGTGACCGAACCGAACAGCATGTCATCGATGGCTGAGCGTTCGAATTCGTTTGTGGCGCAGGCATACATCTCGTCCAGCGTCTTGGGCGGCGCACCCGCGTCGAAGCGGCCCAGCGCCCTCGTCGGCGCCTGGCTCCAGGCCATCAGTCCCGCCATGCCGTTGACCGCGTCCGCGCCGTGCACCTCGTTGAGGTGAGTGAACAGCTTGACCGGGTCGCTGTACTGGACCAGCGGGTCGTCGCCCACACCGCGCACGGCCACCGACATCACGTCCAGGTCGATGGTCTCCAGGGTGTCCAGGCCCAGTTCCTCGACGACCACCGAAGCCGTCGGGAATTGCACCGACCCCGCGATCTCAAACTGGTACCCGTCGAACAGCTCCACCGTCGAGGCCATCCCACCGGCGTACAGCTTGGGGTCCACGCACACGGTCCGCAGGCCCGCCTTCTGCAGCAGCACCGCCGCGGCCAGGCCGTTGTGCCCGGCGCCGATAACTATCGCGTCATATCCGGTCATGTCGTCCCTCCGCACGCAGGCTGGCATGGACGCAAAGTTTTGTCAATTATGACGAAACTTTGTCGGGCGCCCAGGCGTCGGTGATGCCGGCGCGCAGCGATTCCAGTGCCGTGTGGGAGACCCTGGCCAGCTCCCCCAGGGACCGGTCCTCGCCGAGCATCCAGACTTCCATCGCACCGAAGACGGCCGCAGCGATGCAGCGCGCGGTCACCGCGATGCGCAACCGCTCATCCGTCGTGCGGTGCGGTGTCCGGCTACGGCGCTGCAGCTGCGCCTGGATGGCATCGGCGAAGTCGGCCTGGACTTCCTGGATGTGCCGGACGATGCGGCCCGGGTCCAGCTCGCCGCCTCGCAGCGCGGCGATTTTGGTAACCGCTTCAACGTCATACGGAAACGCGAAGATCGCCGCCTGCACCGAATCGATGATCGGTTCGCCGGCCGGCCTGTCGTTGAGCGCGGCGCGAAACCAGTGCAGCCCGGTGAAGTCGGCAAACAGCAGATCGTGTTTCGAACGGAAGTGACGATAGAACGTCCGCAGCGACACCCCGGCGTCCGCCGCGATCTGTTCGGCCGACGTTTCCTCGACGCCCTGGGCCAGGAATCTCACCACGGCGGCCTGGCGCAGCGCTTCGCGCGTGCGCTCGCTGCGCGCCGTCTGAGCGGGCCGGACCATGCCAGTAACGTACCCCTTCACGTTGTGTCAATATTGACAAAACTTCGGAACACGAGCGAGACTTCGCCCATGGTCTCGCTACTCACGCACGCGGTACTTGGACTGGCGGTCATCGTCTGGATCGTCAGGGCCAACTCAAAGGTTTTCGCCCGCCCCGCCACCGGCCCGGTCTTCTCGCCGATGGAAATCGTGTACTACGTCGTCGGCATCGCGTCGGTCGGGCTCGGTTGGTATTTCAACATCACCTACGTGGAGGAATACTCGCACGGGGGATCGACCAATCCGCTGTGGGGCGAACACGGCAGTTGGGTCGAATACATGAAGTTGATGTTCACCAATCCCGCCGCCAGCTCGGCCAGCCAGGACTACACGATCGCGAATGTCATTCTGCTGCCGCTTTTTACCATTGTCGACGGCTATCGCCGGGGCCTGCGGCACCCGTGGCTGTACTTCGTGTCCAGCCTGTTCACCAGCTTCGCGTTCGCGTTCGCCTTCTACTTCGCAACCATCGAGCGGCAGCGCCGCCACGAGCAGGCCCGCGAGACGGTGAGCGCCTGAGCTCAGCCCGTTTCCCGGGCCCAGCGACGGGCCCAACCGTCCAACGGGGCCAGCGCCTCTCCCAGGGACTGACCCAGGCCGGTCAGTTCGTAGCACTGGTCGTCACGCTGCGCGATGAGGCCCGCGACCGTCAGCTCGCCGAGGCGCTCGTACAGCACGCTGGGCGACATGCCGTCGCAGCGCTCGCGCAACGGCCTGGCTCCCAGCGGTCCGTCGCGCAACTCCCACAGCACCCGCAGCGACCACCGCCGGCCGAGCAGGTCCAGCGCGGCCATGATCGGGCGCCCGGTGGTCGATCCGCGCACCGGCCGCCCGGGCCGGGCCGCCGGTTGACGTTTCGGTTTCCGTAACGTAGCTTTCTTCTCCATGGTTACGGAAATCGTAACGCCTCGCATTGGCGCCCTGGAACCGCCCCATCCGCCGGCGGTGACCGCACAGCTGGAGAAGATGATGCCGCCGGGCGTGCCGCCGATCGCGCTGTTCCGCACCGTGGCGCGCAACCTGCCGATGGCCGAGGCGATGACGCTCTGGGGCAGCTACGAGCTGAGCCGGGCTCTGTCGCTGTCGCTTCGCGATCGCGAAATCGTGATCGACCGAACCTGCGCGCGCTGCGGCTGCGAATACGAATGGGGCGTCCACGTCGCGTTTTTCGCCGCGCGAGCGGGGCTGGATGACGATCAGGTCCGCTCTTTGACACATGGCTTCGCCGGCGATGCGTGCTGGGCCCGCGAGCGGGATCGGTTGTTGATCCGCGCCGTCGACGCGCTCTACGACCACCGAGACATCGACAACGCACTCTGGGCGGCGCTGCGCGACGAGTTCGACGAACGCGAGGTTCTCGACCTCACCATGCTGTGCGGGTGGTATCACGCGATCAGCTTCACCGCGCGCGCCGCTCGCGTCCCGCTCGAGGCGGGCAGCCCGACATTCGCCGACTTCGCCTAGGGCTCCGGCACCTCGGTGCCATCACGCGGCGAGCGGTTTGATCGCCCGCCATCTCTGTCGGCCACCCTTGGCGTCGACGCGGATGTCGGTGAATCCCGCCGCTCCAAGCCGCCGGCGGAGATCCGGCGGCGCGATCGGGTTGTAGGTGTCGGCGATGTGGATCAGCCGGAATGCCAGGGAGGGCACACCGTCGCTGCCGGCGAAGGTGCCCCCGGGTTGCAGCACCCGAAACGCCTCCGCGAACAGCTGATCTTGGAGCCCCGTGCTGGGCACGTGATGCAGCATCGTGAAGCACACCACCGACGAGAAGTGGTCATCGGGCAGCCCGGTGCTGGTGCCGTCGCCGTGGATGATGCGTGCCCGGTCGCCATAGCGGCGGTCCAGCTCATCGGCCATCGGACCGTCGACTTCGACGGCGGTGAGCGAGCCGGTCCGGTCGAGCAGAGCCCGCAGCGTCGCGCCATAGCCAGGGCCGATTTCCAGTGTGCGCGCGCCCAATTCGACGTGGTGTAGCGACCAGGGCAGGAGCTCGTCGGCCACCATTTTCGCCCAGTCGGCCGAGCTGCACCGGCGTCGGTGTAGGAGGTTCATTGCCATACGCAGAACGCTAGGCCCTACCCGCTGCGGCCAGCTTCCGATATTCTGCCGAGTTATGTCGGAAAACGGCCACCACGGATTGGCGACGTCGTCGCAATCGCTGCCGCCGGGAGCGCGGATCGACCGTCACCGCCATCCGCTGCACCAGATCGTCTACCCGTCCTCGGGAGCGGTCTCGGTCACCACTCCGGCGGGAACCTGGATCACCCCGGTGAACCGCGCCATCTGGATACCGGCCGGCCATTGGCACGAGCACCGGTTCCACGGCCACACGCAATTCCACGGCGTCGCGCTGGATCCGAAGCGCTACCGGGGCGGTCCGGCAACACCGACCGTGCTCGCGGTCAATCCGCTGATGCGCGAACTGATCATCGCCTGTTCGCAAACCGAGGGCACCGACACCGACGAGCATCACCGGATGCTGGCCGTGTTGCACGACCAACTGCAAAACACGAGCATCCGTGAGCCACTGTGGATTCCCACGCCGGTCGAGGGCCGCTTGCGGCAGGCATGCGCGTTGGTCGCCGACAACCTGACCGAGCCCTTGACGTTGCGGCAGATCGGTGAGCAAATCGGCGTCGGCCAGCGCACCCTGAGCCGACTGTTCAGCGACGAGCTGGGGATGACCTTCCCGCAATGGCGCACCCAACTTCGGCTGCACCACGCGCTGATGCTGTTGGCCGAGCACCGCGACGTCACCTCGGTGGCCGCCGAATGCGGATGGGCCACGCCCAGCGCCTTCATCGACACCTACCGGCGCGCGTTTGGGCACACGCCGGCGCGATCAAGCCGGCCTTAACCGACGGGCTCGAGCAGCTCGGTGCCGACGAAGGGAACCAGCGCGTCGGGGACCCGCACGCTGCCGTCGGGCTGCTGGTGGTTCTCCAGGATCGCGACCAGCCACCGGGTGGTGCCCAGCGTGCCGTTGAGCGTCGCGGCGATCTGCGGCTTGCCGTTGTCGTCGCGGTAGCGGGTGGCCAGCCGGCGCGCCTGAAACGTGGTGCAGTTCGACGTCGACGTCAGCTCGCGGTAGGCCCCCTGCGTGGGAACCCACGCCTCGCAGTCGAACTTGCGCGCGGCCGACGAGCCGAGATCGCCTGCGGCCACGTCGATTACCCGATACGGCACGTCGATGAGCGCGAGCAGCTCGCGCTGCCAGCCCAGCAGCCGTTGATGCTCCGCCTCGGCGTCGGCGGGTGTGCAGTAGACGAAGCCCTCCACCTTGTCGAACTGATGCACCCGGATGATGCCGCGGGTGTCCTTGCCGTAGCTGCCGGCCTCGCGGCGGAAACACGACGACCACCCCGCGTAGCGCAGCGGCCCGCCGGACAGGTCCAGGATCTCGTCGGCGTGGTAGCCGGCCAGCGGCACCTCGGAGGTGCCGACCAGGTAGAGGTCGTCGGCTTCCACCCGATACACCTCGTCGGCATGGGCGCCCAGAAATCCGGTGCCCGCCATCACTTCTGGGCGCACCAGCACCGGCGGGATCATCGGGATGAACTCGTTGTCGACGGCCAGCCGCAGCGCCAGCTGCAGCACGCCGAGCTGTAACAGTGCGCCGCGACCGGTCAGGAAGTAGAACCGTGAGCCGGACACCTTGGCGCCGCGTTGCATGTCGATGAGGCCCAGCGCCTCACCGAGTTCCAAGTGGTCCCTGGGGTTTTCGATCGCCCTGGGTTCGCCGACGACGTCGAGGACCGCGAAGTCGTCCTCCCCGCCCGCCGGGACTCCGTCGATGATGACGTTGGAGATCGCCATGTGTGCCGCGGTGAACGCCGCCTCGGCTTCGGTCTGGGCGGCTTCGGCGGCCTTCACCTGCTCGGCGAGTTCCTTGGCGCGCGCGAGCTTGGCCGGCCGCTCCTCGGCCGACGCGGCGCCCACGCTCTTGCTGGCGGACTTCTGTTCGGCGCGCAGGGCGTCGCCGTTCGAAATCGCGGCCCGGCGGTTCGCGTCGGCCGTCAGCAGGGCGTCCACGAGCGCCGGGTCTTCGCCACGGCTGAGTTGGGAACGGCGTACGGCGTCGGGATCCTCGCGAAGCAGCTTCAGGTCGATCACGGCCTGAAGACTACTTTTGGCCCACGGACGGCGTCGCACAGCACCACCCGCAGGCGATCACACGACGCACATGCGCCACATCCGTCACGCGGCTCCGCGGCTCCTGTCAGAATGGAGCCGATGTTGGATACCCCCGAAGCGGAAGTTTCTCCACCCGGCCGCGCCGCCGGGGAGGCGGGAGCTCCGGCTGCCGCGTTCCAGTGGCCGCGCGGTTTGCAGGCGACCGCGACCAGGCGGGCGCTGCTCCTCTTCGCGCTCGGCGGCCTGCTGATCGCCGGACTGGTGACCGCAATCCCGGTTGGCGGCGGGCAGGGACGGCTGGCCGGCTACCTCGACAGCGGTCCGGTGCCCAGCACCGGAGCCAAGAGCGACGCCGCCTTCAACCGCGCCAAAAGTGGTGACTGCCTGATGTGGCCGGACATCACGCCGGAGTCGGCGAGCATCGTCAACTGCGCGGACGACCACAAGTTCGAGGTCGCCGAGTCCGTCGACATGCGGACGTTCCCGGGCTCGGAATACGGGCCCAACGCGGCCCCGCCGTCGCCCGCGCGTATTCAGCAGATCAGCCAGGAACAGTGCGAGGCCGCTGCGCACCGCTACCTCGGGCCGAAGTTCGATCCCAACGGCAAGTTCATCGTCAGCATGCTGTGGTCGGGTGACCGGGCGTGGCGCCAGGCCGGCGAGCGCCGCATGCTGTGCGGCCTGCAGCTGCCCGGACTGAACAACCAACAGGCCGCATTCAAGGGCAAGGTCGCCGACATCGACCAGTCCAAGGTCTGGCCCGCCGGCACCTGCCTGAGCATCGACCCGGCCACCAACCAACCGATCGACGTTCCCGTCGACTGCGCCGCGCCGCACGCGATGGAGATCACGGGCACGGTCAACCTCGGTGAGAGGTTCCGCGGCCCCCTGCCCGCCGAGCCCGAGCAGGACGGCTTCATCAAAGACTCCTGCACCAAGATGACCGACACCTTCCTCGCGCCGGTCAAGTTGCGCACCACCACCCTGACGCTGATCTACCCCACCGTGTCACTGCCCAGCTGGCAGGCGGGCAGCCGTGAGGTCGCCTGCAGCATCGGCGCCAGCCTGGGCAACGGGGGCTGGGCCACGCTGGTGAACCACGCCAAGGGGCAGCTGCTGATCAACGGTCAGCCCCCGGTCCCACCGCCGGACATCCCCGAAGAGCGGCTCACGATGCCGCCCATTCCGGTTCAGGCGCCGGAGCCCAGCTCGCCGCCGGACGCCATCCCGCCGAACAATCAGCACCTTCCGCAACAACAGCCGGTCGTGACGCCGCCCCGCGAGCCGGCGTCGCAGGCTCCGGCGACGCAACCACCTCCGGAAGGGCCACCGCCCCCGGCGGACGGCGGGGCACCGCCACCGCCCCCTCCGGCACCCGAGG
>NZ_JBNMQT010000010.1:0-207658 GCF_050205645.1 Mycobacterium heidelbergense | reverse complement strand
GTACGGCGGCGGGGGCGGCCGCGGCCGCCCCCGCCGCCGTACCGGCCGCGCCGGCCGCACCCACCCCGGCGCCCACGCTGGCACACCTGCGCGGCACTACGCAAAAGGCCAGCCGGATCCGCCAGCTCACCGCCGCCAAGACCCGCGAATCTCTGCAGGCCACAGCGCAACTCACGCAGACCCACGAGGTCGACATGACCAGGATCGTCGGGTTGCGGGCCAGGGCCAAGGCCGCGTTCGCCGAGCGCGAGGGGGTGAACCTGACCTTCCTGCCGTTCATCGCCAAGGCCGTGATCGATGCGCTGAAGATTCACCCCAACATCAACGCCAGCTACAACGAGGACACCAAGGAGATCACCTATTACGACGCCGAGCATTTGGGCTTCGCCGTCGACACCGATCAGGGTCTGCTCTCCCCCGTGATCCACAACGCCGGTGACCTGTCCCTGGCCGGACTGGCGCGGGCGATCGCCGACATCGCCGCGCGCGCCCGGTCGAGCAACCTGAAACCCGACGAGTTGTCCGGTGGCACCTTCACGATCACGAACATCGGCAGCCAGGGCGCCTTATTCGACACCCCGATCCTGGTCCCGCCGCAGGCCGCCATGCTGGGCACCGGCGCCATCGTCAAGCGGCCGCGGGTGGTCGTCGACGAAAGCGGCAACGAGTCGATCGGCGTGCGCTCGGTGTGCTATCTCCCGTTGACCTATGACCACCGGCTGATCGACGGCGCGGATGCCGGACGTTTCCTCACCACGATCAAACACCGGCTCGAAGAGGGAGCGTTCGAGGCAGACCTCGGGTTGTGACGACGTGTCCCGCGCTGGTCATCACGCCGTCATCGCGATAGCGGGTTCTTCCGGCCTGATCGGCTCGGCCCTGGCGGCGGCACTGCGTGCGGCCGATCACACGGTGCTGCGCATCGTGCGCCGGACACCGGCGAATTCCGAGGAACTGCACTGGAATCCGGAAAGCGGCGAGTTCGACGTCGACGCCCTGACCAACGTCGACGCCGTCGTCAACCTCTGCGGCGTCAACGTCGGCCAGCGTCGGTGGTCAGGCGCCTTCAAGCAGAGCCTGCGCGACAGCCGGATCGCCCCCACCGAGGTGCTGGCAAACGCGGTGGTCGACGCCGGGGTCGAAACGCTGATCAACGCCAGCGCGGTCGGTTTCTACGGCGACACCAAAGACCGAGTGGTCGACGAAAACGACCGTGCCGGAAGGGGTTTCCTGGCCCAGCTGTGCGAAGACTGGGAGGCCGCCACGCTGCCGGCCCAATACGGCGGGGTCCGGGTCGTGCTGGCCCGCACCGGCCTGGTGCTGGCCCGCGCGGGCGGTGCGCTGCGCCGGATGCGGCCCCTGTTTTCGGCCGGGCTCGGCGCCCGGCTGGGCAGCGGCCGCCAATACATGTCGTGGATCAGCCTCGAGGACGAGGTGCGGGCGCTGCTGTTCGCACTCTCAAACCCGACCCTGTCCGGCCCGGTGAACATGACCGGGCCGGCGCCCGTCACCAACGCCGAATTCACTACCGCCTTCGGTCGCGCGGTCAACCGCCCAACACCGTTGCAGTTGCCCGGTTTCGCGGTGCGGGCCGCGCTCGGCGAATTCGCCGACGAGGGACTGCTGATCGGCCAGCGGGCCATCCCGTCCGCGCTGGAGCGCGCCGGTTTCCAGTTCCACCACAACACCATCGGCGAAGCGCTCGGCTACGCCACCGCCCGGCGTGAGCGCGATTGAACCGCATCACCCGACCGTCGCGTCGCAAACCGCACCGGGTCCGAGTACCGTCACGAGCGTGATGGATTCCATCCGGTCGACTCCGACCGCGATCGACGTCCGCCAGCTGGGCACGGTCGACTACCGGACCGCGTGGCAACTGCAGCGCGACCTGGCCGACGCCAGGGTCGCCGGCGGGCCGGACACGCTGCTGCTGCTCGAGCACCCGTCCGTCTACACCGCCGGGCGGCGCACCGAACCACATGAACGACCGGTCAGCGACGCTCGCGTCGCAGATGTCATAGATACCGACCGCGGCGGCAAGATCACCTGGCATGGCCCGGGACAGTTGGTCGGCTACCCGATCATCAGGCTGGCCGAACCACTCGACGTCGTCAATTACGTTCGGCGCCTTGAGGAATCGCTCATCATGGTGTGCGGCAACCTCGGTCTGGACACGAACCGAATCGAGGGCAGGTCCGGGGTGTGGGTGCCCGCCGGCGCCGGCCGGCCCGCACGCAAGGTCGCCGCGATCGGGGTACGGGTGGCGCGCGCGACCACCCTGCACGGGTTCGCGCTCAACTGCGATTGCGATCTGAACGCGTTCAAGGCCATCGTGCCGTGCGGCATCAGCGATGCCGGGGTGACGTCATTGTCGGCCGAACTCGGACGCACGATCACCGTCGACGACGTCCGTGCCGCGGTCGCCGAAGCCGTCTGCCACGCGCTGGACGGGCGCCTCGCCCTTACCTGGCGACCGACCCCCGCCCGCGTAGCATCGACATAGTGAGCTCGCCTAACTCTGTGGCGCCCGAAGGGCGCAAGTTGCTGCGCCTCGAAGTGCGCAACGCGCAGACCCCGATCGAGCGCAAACCGCCGTGGATCAAGACCCGGGCCCGGATGGGGCCGGAGTACACCGAGCTGAAGAGCCTGGTCCGGCGGGAGGGCCTGCACACGGTCTGCGAAGAGGCCGGCTGCCCCAACATCTTCGAATGCTGGGAGGACCGCGAGGCCACGTTCCTGATCGGCGGTGACCAGTGCACCCGCCGGTGTGACTTTTGCCAGATCGACACCGGAAAGCCCGCGCCGCTGGACCGCGACGAGCCCCGCCGGGTCGCGGAAAGCGTGCACACCATGGGGCTGCGCTACGCAACCGTCACCGGTGTCGCCCGTGACGACCTGGACGACGGCGGGGCGTGGCTCTACGCCGAGACCGTGCGCGCCATCAAGGAACTCAACCCGTCGACCGGCGTCGAGCTGTTGATCCCGGACTTCAACGGCGAGCCCGCGCGACTCGCGGAGGTCTTCGCGTCGCGCCCAGAAGTGTTGGCGCACAACGTCGAAACCGTGCCCCGAATCTTCAAACGGATTCGGCCCGCCTTCACTTACCAGCGCAGCCTTTCGGTGATCACCACGGCGCGCGATGCCGGCCTGGTCACCAAGAGCAACCTCATCCTCGGCCTCGGCGAAACACCCGACGAGGTGCGCACCGCCCTTGCCGACCTGCGTGACGCCGGCTGCGACATCGTCACCATCACCCAGTACCTGCGGCCGTCGACGCGTCACCATCCGGTCGAGCGCTGGGTGCGGCCCGAGGAGTTCGTCGAGTTCGCCGGGCACGCCGAGGGCCTGGGATTCTCCGGGGTACTGGCCGGGCCGCTGGTGCGGTCGTCGTACCGGGCGGGCCGGCTCTACGAGCAGGCCGCACGCACCCGGGCCTCGGGCGCCTCGGCACGCTAGCCGGCTCCGCACGTACGTATCCTTGGTGACTATGGCTAAACCCCGCACTGCCGCCGAGAACAAGGCCGCCAGGGCGCAGGCGCAGGCCGCGCGCAAAGCGGCCGCGCGGGAGCGCCGGGCCCAGTTGTGGCAGGCGTTCAACATTCAGCGCAAAGAGGACAAGCGCCTGCTGCCGTACATGATCGGCGCGTTCGTGCTGATCGTGGGCGCGTCGGTGGCGGCGGGCATCCTGGTCGGCGGCTTCACCATGATCAGCCTGATCCTGCTCGGCGTCGTGCTGGGCGGCTTGGTCACCTTCATCATCTTCAGCCGCCGCGCGCAGCGGTCGATCTACCGCAAAGCCGAAGGTCAGACCGGCGCCGCGGCGTGGGTACTGGACAATCTGCGCGGCAAGTGGCGAGTGACCCCGGGCGTCGCCGCGACGGGTCACTTCGACGCCGTGCACCGGGTTCTCGGCCGGCCCGGCGTCATCTTGGTCGGCGAGGGAGCGGCGGCCCGGGTCAAACCGCTCGTGGCCCAGGAGAAAAAGCGCACCGCTCGGCTGGTCGGCGACGTGCCGATCTACGACATCATCGTCGGCACCGGCGACGGCGAGATTCCGCTGGGCAAGCTGGAGCGCCACCTGACCCGGCTTCCGGCCAACATCACCGTCAAACAGATGGACAACCTGGAGTCGCGGTTGGCCGCGCTGGGAACGCGGGCCGGTGCCGCCGTCATGCCGAAGGGGCCACTGCCGAACGCCGGCAAGATGCGCGGCGTGCAGCGCACCGTGCGCCGCAAGTAGCGGCCAACATCCAATTCAGCGACGTACGACGGCCGTGCCGGTCAGTCGATCCTGCAGCCCGCGCCCGTCCCAGTCGGTGAACAACGGCGGGACCACCAGCCCGACGAGCAGCCCGCGCACCGCCAGCCGGCCCAGCCCGAGCCGTCCGTCGAGCGCCACCACGCCCAGCCCCAGCACCAACTGTCCGGGTGTGAAACCGAACAGGCGGACGGCGACCACGCCCAGCACCCACCACACGACCAGCACCGAGGTCGCCAACATCTCCGTGGAGATGACACCGAAACCCATCGCCAGGGCCGCCAGGCCGTAGGAGATCAGCCAGTCGATGAGCAGCGCCACCAACCGACGTCCCATCGGCGCCAGCGATCCCGGCCCGCGTTCGGGCAGCCCGAGCGCCTCGCCGGGATAGGCCGGGCGCGATCCCGGTGTCCCCGCCGTCATCGGCCCGCCGTCTCGGTCGGAAAAGGGGACGGCCCAACGCTGCGCTCCGGGGCGAGACCAGTTACGATCTTGCGGTCCATGGGCCCCACAATAGAACCCGACCGGTGCTCCGCTCTCTGTCGTGGGACGCGTGGTCACGTAACCTCCGCGCAACACGTGGTTGACGGGTGAGCAATATCGTCTCCATAGCGTCAGGCCGCGGATTACCAAGGTAAAGGAGCATTCAGTGACGGAAAAGACGCCCGACGACGTCTTCAAGCTCGCCAAGGACGAGAAGGTCGAATACATCGACGTACGGTTCTGTGACCTGCCGGGCATCATGCAGCACTTCACGATTCCGGCGTCGGCATTCGACGAGAAACTCTTCGAGGAGGGCGTCGCCTTCGACGGTTCGTCGATTCGCGGGTTCCAGTCGATCCACGAGTCCGACATGCTGCTGGTTCCGGATGCGGGTACCGCCGTCATCGACCCGTTCCGCGAAGCCAAGACGCTGAACCTGAACTTCTTCGTGCACGACCCGTTCACGCTCGAGCCGTACTCGCGCGACCCCCGCAACATCGCCCGCAAGGCCGAGAACTATCTGATCAGCACCGGCGTCGCCGACACCGCGTACTTCGGCGCCGAGGCCGAGTTCTACATCTTCGACTCGGTGAGCTTCGACTCGCGGGCCAACGGCTCGTTCTACGAGGTGGACGCGATCTCTGGCTGGTGGAACACCGCCGCCGCGACCGAGGCCGACGGCGGACCCAACCGCGGCTACAAGGTCCGCCACAAGGGCGGCTACTTCCCAGTCGCGCCCAACGACCACTACGTCGACCTGCGCGACAAGATGCTCACCCACCTGATCAACGCCGGTTTCATCTTGGAGAAGGGCCACCACGAGGTGGGCTCCGGCGGCCAGGCCGAGATCAACTACCAGTTCAACACGCTGCTGCACGCCGCCGACGACATGCAGCTGTACAAGTACATCGTCAAGAACACGGCGTGGCAGAACGGCAAGACCGTGACGTTCATGCCCAAGCCGCTGTTCGGCGACAACGGCTCCGGCATGCACACCCACCAGTCGCTGTGGAAGGACGGCACCCCGCTGATGTACGACGAGACCGGGTATGCCGGTCTGTCGGACACGGCCCGCCACTACATCGGCGGCCTGCTGCACCACGCGCCGTCACTGCTGGCGTTCACCAACCCGACGGTGAACTCCTACAAGCGGCTGGTTCCCGGCTACGAGGCCCCGATCAACCTGGTGTACAGCCAGCGCAACCGGTCGGCATGCGTGCGTATCCCGATCACCGGCAGCAACCCGAAGGCCAAGCGCCTCGAGTTCCGTTGCCCGGACTCGTCGGGCAACCCGTACCTGGCGTTCTCAGCGATGCTGATGGCAGGCCTGGACGGCATCAAGAACAAGATCGAGCCGCAGGCACCGGTCGACAAGGACCTCTACGAGCTGCCGCCGGAAGAGGCCGCCAACATCCCGCAGGCCCCGACCCAGTTGTCCGCGGTGATCGACCGTCTCGAGGCCGACCACGAATACCTCACCGAGGGAGGCGTCTTCACGCCGGACCTGATCGAGACGTGGATCAGCTTCAAGCGCGAGCAGGAGATCGACCCGGTCAACGTCCGGCCGCATCCCTACGAGTTCGCGCTGTACTACGACGTCTAAAGACGTTTGAGCCCACCCAGCCCCCTGACCCGCGGCCCAGCCACGGGTCAGGGGTGCGCGAGAGCTTGGGATCGGTAGCAGCGCGGGCGGTGTTCACTTGCTTCGAGTCCGACTACGGGCCGATACGAAGCAAAGGGACCACCATGAAGACCGGCGCGGAGAATAATCCCAGGTTTGTGAGGCGAGCCATCGTCGGCCTATCAACGACCGTGCTGCTGTGGGGCGGCGTCGCGGGCGTGGTGGGGATGGGCGCTGGCACCGCCCAGGCCAAGCCTGGCCCTGTGCCGCTGGACAACCATGCCTGGCCGGGCTGCCCCGATGACCACCCCGCGGGGCCATGCCGCTGGTGCCCCGGGATGGCACCGGTGCACACCGGAAATCAGCGCGTGAACCCAGTTATTTGGGACAACAACGTCTGCCACACCTACTGGTATGTCACGCCTGGGCAGGGAAATGTTGCTCAAAACATTTTCGAGGGCGACAGTCCGCCACCACCGCCGCCGGCACCACCGGGCCTCAAGTTCTGCCCGATCCCGCCTTGGTGTCCGTGATCTGGCACGAACCCTGCTAGCCGCAAAGTTGGCCCAGCTGGCCGTGATTGGGGCTCGCATCGCACTGGGTCTGTTCGCGTCTGTTGATGAAGTCGTTGATGCAATCCTGATGGGCAACGGGATCGGTGATGCCGTCACAGGGGTCGCCGGCGTGCGCTTGGGCGGGTGGACTGCAGAGGGGTGCCAGCGCTATCGCCGCTGCCGCCAACACGCGCAATATTGCCCTCGTCATCGGTTCTTCCTTTTCTGACCGGGCCTAAGGGTCCTGTTCTAACAGGCGAAGCGGGTGCAGACCGTCGACCGCGCCGACGAAGGGCGGGTGGATGCTGTAGCCCAGCATGCGCCGAATGTCATCGGATACGTTGCGAGCGATTTCGCGCGATATGGACAACGTGAAGGCCTCCATCGGCCGCAGCCACGGTTGGCAGTACTGCGCGGTGACCGCGAGGCGCTCCCGATCACTGTTGTTGGCGCCCCCGCCGTGCCACAGGGTGCCCACGAAAAAGACGCACGACCCCGCGGGCATGACGACCGGTAGCGCGTGATCGCGCGGGCCGGGCCGGCGCTTACCCCAGCGGTGGCTGCCGGGGTACAGGACCGTCGCGCCATTGTCGGCGGTGAAATCGTCGATCGCCCAAATCGTCGCCGCCGCCAGCGGTTCCCGTGGCCGCGGAATCGGGTAGAAGCCGTCGTCATGGTGAGCCAGCTGCGCGGCCTCGCCGGGCTGAATGTTGATGGCCTGCAAGGCCGAAAGCAGGTAGTTGGGCATCAGCAGCCGGTCGAGCACGGCGAGCACCCGGGGATGATCGACGAGACGATCGCATGCCCGGGTCCTGCTCAGCACGCTGTAGATGCGCTGGGTGCGACGGCCCTCGAACGAGTTGCGTCCGGTGTGCCCGAGCCACGGGCGCACGACCTCCCGGATCTGTGCGCACTGCTCGGCACTGAGCAGCTTCTCCCAGATGACGTAGCCGTCGCGCTCGAGTGCGGCCATGTCGGCATCGGCGATCGAGCCGTCGACCGAGCTCCCGCCGGTCGGTGTCCGCTTGTACCGTTGCGCCAGATCTCCCCGGAGATCCTCCAGCGTGGTCACGGAGTCGTCGTCGAGGTTCATCGGTCCTGGCCCTTCTTCCCTAGGGGCCGGCGGTCGGCTCCGCGTTGCGCCTGCGGCGATTGATCACCCAGGCGACGAGGCCCACGACCAACGCGAAGCCCCCGAACCGCAGCGGAATGGGCCACCACGGTTCGCTGGGCTGGGCGGGGGCATCGTGTTGAGCGGTCAGCGCCACCAGATAGCTGCCGTTGTCGGTCGGACCGACGCCCGGCACTGACTGGGTCTTGGTCACCTTGATCTGGGCGCTGCTGCCAGGATCGTTGATCTGACCCCAGGCCAACGTGGTGTCGTCGAGCAGGAAGGTGTCCTGGCTGCCCGCGGGTTGGCTGGCGTCGTGCCCTACCAGCCCCACCTGGCCGACCTGCACGGTCTGGGCGGCGGCGGGGACCGCTACCGAGACGTCCTGGTACGCCTCCGGCGCCGGGGGCGTGTAGCTCGCCGGCGGCGGACCGCCCCAGCCGTCCGGTGGTATCCAGGCCCCGCCGTAGAAACTGCCCGACGCGACATAGCTGTCGCCGACCGCGGTGAACGGGAACAGGCCCGCGGTGGCGATGTCGAGCACGACGCGGCCGCCGGCCGGCACGTACGCCTCCCGGGCGGCGCCGTTGTAGGTGAAACGGAAGGTCATCGCCTGGTTGAGCGGGTTGTACAGGCTCGGGCGGTGGTAGCTGTCGTAGTCGAGGTAGTCCCAGTGCCGGGGGCGCGCCAGCGTCTGGTTGTCGGCCTTGACGACGTCAACGTTGCCGCCGTGGGCGTTGACCACGTTTTGCACCTGCCGATTGAAGTCCACCAGCTGTTGCATCTGGTGCGCGGTACCGGGATTGACCCTGGTCGCCGGGGCATTCTTGGCGGCGGCGATCGCCTGCGGCGACGCGTCCAGCCCCTTGGGCGGTGTCACCACCGCCGCGCCTCCCGGCACGCCGGTGTTGGGCGGGATCTTCGGGGTCTGCACGGCAACCGTGGTCGGGGACGGCGGACTTGGCGGAACGACCTCCGGGGTAGGCACGGCCGGCACATTCACCGGCACGGGCGGCGCCGGGGCCGCGGGAAGCGGGACCGGCACCCTGCTCGGCGGCGCCTGGGCCGGGCGGGGCGCCGGGTCCTCGCTGCACACACCCCCGTTCGACGTGTGGTACGCGCCAACCAAAAACTGGCAGTACTGGCAGCGTCCGGGGTCAGCCCCGGCGCCGGCACACGGTGCCGCCAGCGCCACACCTGGCGCGGTCGTTATCACCGAGAACGGGGCGAACGCCAGGACGGCTGCCACCGCAATCCCGAGTGCTTTCATCGTGTGACCTTCCGGGAACCGCACCGGCTGGGAGGGCTGCTACCACCGAGAGTTGTGGTGCGGACGGGTAGCGGCGGTTTTACCGCTACTTCAACCAGTGTCGCACTTTTGTTTTCCGGAACTGATCTGGACCACGCCGATGGTCGGGATTCCGTCTCCTCAGATTACCGGCCGCCGCGGCCGCAGTCGGTGTTGGTGGGCTGTGATGGCCATGCGCAGGCGTCGACGTCGGTGGTGCCACCGTAGCCACCGCCGGTGAACACGCCGTAGTTGTTGCCGTTGATGCCGGTCATGCTCGCGCCACCGCCTCCGCCGCTGCCACCCGCACTCTGGACGGACACTGACCACTGCATGCCTTCTAGCGCAGCCTTGTACACACTCATCACATCGCGCGGCGATCCATTGACGAAGAAATGCAGATGGATGCCGTTGTCGTGTATCGAGTCGGGACCGTCGGTCCTCGTCGCGTTGGCAGGTGTGGGTATCAGCGATTTCAGATCCCCGCCCGTGTTCGCGGTCGTCGTAGCCTGTGACACTGACGCCGTGGCCGTCTTGGACGCCGTCGTAGTCGTGGCCGTGTTCGAGTTCGGCGAACTGCTACACCCCGCCACGACCAAGCCCACGGCGATCGTCGCGGCACCGCTTCGGTATTTCATGTTTCCTCCGACCGTCCTTGGACGACACCGACTAGGTTGTGGCGCAAGGTAATTAGGGGTTTTGGCAACCCATTATCCCGCGTGACATTTTGACGGGCTGTCCTTCGGCCATCTCGACGACCTCTAGCCAACCGCCGGGAGCTACATAGTGCCTGCTGACATCCTGGCGCTGCATGCGGATCAGCAAGACGCCCGCGTCGGTGATCTCGAAGCTGTCGAACACGCCATAGTCCCGCGGCACACCGTTTTTGAACACCACCGTGAATGACATGGGTCCGAGTATGGCGTGGTCGAAACTTCGCGTCTAGCCGTCCAGCGCCAAATCCTTACGGAAACGTTGCATCCCGTCGATCTTGTCGGCCAGGGTCGCGTCCGGGCCGGCGTAAAACATCCACGGCATGGTGATGATGCCGGTGATACCGGCATCGGCGGCGCGCCGGTAGTCGGCGGTGGTGAATGCGTCGGTGAGCGGCGTCAGGATGGTGAAATCGTCCAGGGACAAGCCGTTTTCGAGCCGCAGTTCGCGCAGCCGGCCCACCGCCTCGATGGCGCGATCGGTCTTGATCAGGTCCCCGATCCAGCCGTCGTTGCGGGCGGCGCGGCGCAACGCCGCCTCGCTGAGCCCGCCAACATAGACCGGTATCGGCGGTGGCGTGGGCTGCATCTCCAGTCGCGGTGTCGGGTAGAACTGACCCTCGAACTCGGTCCAGCCCGGCTGCCACAGCGCCCGCATCAGATCGATGATTTCGTCGGTGCGTTTGCCTCGGGCGGCGAACTGCTCACCCATCAAAGCGAATTCCTCTTTGCACCAGCCGACCCCGATGCCGAGCTCCACCCGCCCGGCCGCTAAAACCGCCGCCGTGCCAATGGCTTTCGCCGCCGAGTACGGATTGCGCATCGCGGGGATGTACACGGTGGTGACGAACCGCAGCCGGTTGGTGACCTGCGCCAGCGCTCCGACGAGGACCCATGGATCGGGCCAGTCGGTGAAGGGCTGCCAACGCCGTTGGCCGTCTTTGGTGTACGGGTACGGGGTCTCCAGGGTCTCCAGGTTGACGACGTGGTCGGGGATGCCGATGCCGTCGTAGCCGAGTTCGTCGGCGGCCTTGGCGATCTCGACGATCTCCCGGGTGTTCAAAAAGGCACTGCTGATATAGAACTTCATTCGGTTCCCCGTGCCCACGCCGGTTCGATGAAGATGCCTTCGGCCTCCACGGTTACCCCTTCCGCGTCCGAAATGGTGCCGCGCGCAAAGACTTTGACGCCCTCGCTGCGGTCGATCCACGCGTCGCAGCGAAGCGGGCCCAGCGGCGTGCCGCGCAGGTACTTGACGGTGATGGTTCCGGTGAAACGCGCCTTGGACAAGCCGTCGCTGGCCGCCTCGCCGAGCATGTGGTCGAGCACCAGGGCGCTGACGCCGCCGTGCACCCGGCCGGGCGGACCCTCGTACGCGGACCCGAGGACGAACTCGCTCCAGCAGCGCCCGTTGCCGTCGTGACGGACGACGATCGGCGGCGCGATCGGGTTGCACACGCCGACGGCGGCGTTACCCAAGGGCAGCGGGCGATCCTCGACGCGGTAGCTCACGCCGACCGCTCGCGTTCGTTGCCGCAGCGACCGGGTGACGGCCTCGATCGCGGTCCGCGCGCTGGCGACGACGTCGTCGTCGGCCTCGGTCCGGATGGTGGCGTCGACGAGTTCGCGCACGGCGTCGGCCAGCGGCGCGTACAGGCCCGTCACCCGGTCGGCCTCCGCCGCGCTGAGCACCTCGAACATCGCGTCGAAGTTGCCCCCGAACGCACCGGCCTCGCTCAACTCCCGAACACCTTGCGTACCACGGCTTTTGCGCGCCTCGTCACCCTCAGGTAGTTGTCCAGGAACTCACTGCCGTCGTCGGTTCCCCAGCCCGCGGCGACCGCGACCGCGTTGAGCTGGCGTCCGGGCCCGGGCAACTGGTCGGTGGGCTTGCCGCGGACCAGCACCAGCGCGTTGCGGGCCCGGGTCGCGGTCAGCCAGGCGTGGCGCAGCAGCTCCACATCCTCCTCGGGCATCAGATCGGCCGCCGCGGCGGCGTCCAGGGATTCCAGCGTCGAGGTGTTGTGCAGCGCCGGAACCTCGTGCGCGTGCTGCAGTTGGAGCAGCTGCACCGTCCATTCGATGTCGGCCAGTCCCCCGCGGCCCAGCTTGGTGTGCGTGTTGGGATCGGCGCCGCGGGGCAGCCGCTCGGAGTCCACCCGGGCCTTGATGCGGCGGATCTCCCGCACCGCCTCGGCCGACACCCCGTCGGACGGATACCGCGTCCGGTCGGCCATCAGCATGAAGCGCTGGCCCAGGTCCGCGTCGCCGGCGACGGCGTGCGCGCGAAGCAGCGCCTGGATTTCCCACGGCTGCGCCCACTGCTCGTAATAGGCGGCATACGACCCCAACGTGCGGACCAGCGGGCCGTTGCGGCCCTCGGGCCGCAGGTTGGCATCGACTTCCAGCGGCGGGTCGACGCTGGGGGTCCCCAGCAGCGCCCGGATCTGCTCGGCGACTGACGTCGACCATTTCACGGCCTCGGAATCCTCGACACCGTCGGCCGGTTCGCAGACGAACATCACGTCGGCATCCGACCCATAACCCAGCTCGGCACCGCCCAGCCGGCCCATCCCGATCACCGCGATGGCCGCTGGCGCCTTTCCTTTCTGGGAGCCGTCGTCGGGGAGGTTGGCCTTGATCATCGCGTCCAACGCGGCCTGCAGCACGGCCACCCAGACCGACGTGAGGCCCTTGCACACGTCGATGACATCGAGCAGGCCGAGCAAGTCCGCGGAACCGATGCGGGCCAGCTCCCGGCGGCGCAGCGAACGCGCGGCGGCGATCGCCCGCACCGGGTCGGGGTGACGCGCCGCCGAGGCGACCAGCGCGCGGGCCACGGTGTCGGCGTCGGTCTCGAGCAGTTTCGGGCCGGCCGGCCCGTCGCTGTATTCCTGGATCACTCGCGGGGCACGCATCAGCAGGTCGGGCACATACGCGGACGTTCCCAGCACATGCATGAGCCGCCTGGCCACCGCGGGCTTGTCCCGCAGCGTGGACAGGTACCAAGTCTCGGCGGCCAGCGCGTCGGACAGGCGGCGGTAGGCCAACAACCCGCCGTCGGGGTCGGGCGCGTACGACATCCAGTTCAGCAGCCGGGGCAGCAGCACCGACTGCACCCGGCCGCGTCGGCCGCTCTGGTTGACCAACGCCGACATGTGCTTCAGCGCGGTCTGCGGTCCCTCGTAGCCCAGCGCGGCCAGCTGGCGCTCCGCGGCCTCCGGCGTCATGCCGTGCGAGATCTCCAGGCCGGCCGGCCCGACCGACTCCAGCAGCGGCTGATAGAAGAGCTTGGCGTGTAGCTGCGACACCCGCACGTTCTGGTGCTTGAGCTCCTCGCGCAGCACCCCCGCGGCGTCGTGGCGGCCGTCCGGGCGGATGTGCGCCGCGCGGGCCAGCCAGCGCACCGCCTCCTCGTCGTCGACCTCGGGCAGCAGATGGGTGCGCTTGAGCCGTTGCAGCTGCAGCCGGTGCTCGAGCAGGCGCAGAAATTCATAGGAGGCGGTCAGGTTGGCCGCGTCCTCGCGCCCGACGTAGCCGCCGTCGCCCAGTGCGGCCAAGGCGTCGACCGTGGAAGCCACGCGCAGCGATTCGTCGTTGCGGCCGTGCACCAGCTGCAGCAGCTGCACGGCGAACTCCACGTCGCGCAATCCGCCGCTCCCGAGCTTGAGCTCGCGGGCGCGGACATCGGAGGGCACCAGCTGCTCCACCCGCCGCCGCATGGCCTGCACTTCGACCACGAAATCCTCGCGCTCGCAGGCAACCCAGACCATGGGCGTCAGCGCGGTCAGGTAGCGCTCGGCTAGTTCGGGGTCGCCCACCGCGGCCCGGGCTTTCAGCAGCGCCTGGAACTCCCAGGTCTTCGCCCAACGCTGGTAGTAGGCGAGGTGCGACTCGACGGTGCGGACCAGTTCGCCGCTGCGGCCCTCGGGCCGCAGCCCAGCATCGACGGTGAAGAACGCATCGGAGGCCACCCGCATCATCTCGCTGGCCACCCGGGTGCTCAGCGTGTCCGCGTTCTCGGCGACGAAGATGACGTCGACGTCGCTGACGTAGTTCAGTTCGCGTGCACCGCATTTGCCCATCGCGATGACGCTCAGCCGCGGTGGCGTGCGGTCGCCGCACACGGTTGCCTCGGCCACCCGCAGCGCGGCCGCCAGCGCCGCATCGGCGAGGTCCGCCAGCTGCGCGCCGACGACGGGGAACGGCAGCACCGGCTCGTCCTCGACGGTCGCGGCCACGTCGAGCGCCGCCAGCACCAGCAGCTGATCGCGGTAGAGGGTGCGCAATCGCGAAACCGCGGAACCCGGCTCACCCAACGCCTCGTCGGCGCACTCCACGAACGCCCGGTGCAGCTCGTCGCGGGTGGGCAGTTTGTCCTTGCCCCGCAGCAGCTTCCAGGACCGCGGATGGATCGCGAGGTGATCCCCCAGGGCCAGCGACGAACCCAGGACGGCGAAAAGGCGCCCGCGAAGCGGGCGCTCGGTGAGCAGCGCGGCGTTCAGCTCGTCCCAGCCCGCATCGGGGTGCTCCGACATCCGGACCAGGGCGCGCAGCACGGCATCGGGGTCCGGCGCGCGCGACAACGCCCACAATCGGTCGATGTGCGCCTGGTCGTCGTGGTCGTACCAGCCGAGCCGTTCCAGACGTTCACCCGCCGCGGGATCGACCAACCCGAGCCGTCCGACGCTGGGCAGCCGCGGGCGCTGCGTCGCGGGTTTGGTCACGATCAAGACGGTAGCGCAAGCCGGCGATCGCTCGGGCCGACCGGGCGACCCCGTGAGCTACAGCGACAGGTAGGTGCTCAACTCGTACGGCGTGACGTGACTGCGGTAGTTCGCCCACTCCGTGCGCTTGTTGCGCAGGAAGAAGTCAAACACGTGCTCCCCCAACGCTTCCGCGACGAGCTCGGAGGCCTCCATGCTTTTAAGGGCGCTGTCGAGGCTGGTGGGCAGCTCGCGGTAGCCCATCGCGCGGCGTTCCTCCGGCGTGAGGTCCCACACGTTGTCCTCCGCCTGCGGCCCCAGCACGTAGCCCTTCTCCACCCCGCGCAGCCCGGCGGCCAGCAGCACGGCGAACGTCAGATACGGATTGCACGCCGAGTCGGGGCTGCGCACCTCGACCCGTCGCGACGACGTCTTGTGCGGCGTGTACATCGGCACCCGCACCAGGGCCGACCGGTTGGCCGCGCCCCACGACGCCGCGGTGGGCGCCTCACCGCCGACCACCAGCCGCTTGTAGGAGTTGACCCATTGGTTGGTGACCGCACTGATCTCGGAGGCGTGCTCGAGGATTCCGGCGATGAACGACTTGCCCACGTCCGACAGCTGCAGGGGATCGTCGGCGCTGTGGAAGGCGTTGACGTCCCCCTCGAACAGGCTCATGTGGGTGTGCATGGCCGAGCCGGGGTGTTCCGCGAAAGGCTTGGGCATGAACGAGGCCCGCGCACCGTTTTCGATCGCGACTTCTTTGATGACGTAGCGGAAGGTCATGACGTTGTCGGCCATCGAGAGCGCGTCGGCGAAGCGCAGGTCGATCTCCTGCTGGCCGGGCGCACCTTCGTGGTGGCTGAACTCCACCGAGATGCCCATGAATTCGAGGGCGTCGATGGCTTCGCGGCGGAAGTTGGACGCGGAGTCGTGCACCGCCTGGTCGAAGTAGCCGGCATTGTCGACGGGGATGGGCCGCGACCCGTCGTTGGGACCCGGCTCCAGCAGGAAGAACTCGATCTCGGGATGCACGTAGCAGGAGAAGCCCAGATCGTTGGCCTTCTGCAGCTGGCGCCGCAGCACGTGCCGCGGGTCCGCCCAGGATGGCGAACCGTCGGGCATCGTGATGTCGCAGAACATCCGCGCCGAGTGGTGATGTCCGGAGGGGGTGGCCCAGGGCAGCACCTGGAAGGTGGACGGATCCGGGTTGGCCACGGTGTCGGATTCCGAGACGCGCGAGAAGCCCTCGATCGATGATCCGTCGAAGCCGATGCCCTCCTCGAAGGCGCCCTCGAGTTCCGCCGGGGCGATGGCGACCGACTTCAGGTAACCGAGCACGTCAGTGAACCAGAGCCGCACAAAGCGGATGTCCCGTTCCTCCAGCGTGCGGAGGACGAATTCCTTCTGTCGATCCATACTCCGAACAGTAGGCAACAGCTGTTAAATCCGTGTTACCGATGCCCGCTCAGAACCATTGCGGACTGCTCAGACGGGGTGCCGCGGGGCGGCTGGGAGCCGGCCCTAGGACTTGCACCGCAGCGATGCGGGCGGGACCGTCCCCGCGACGAAATAGCGCGTCACCGCGGTATCGACACACTGGTCGCCGTTGAAGACCGCGGTGTGCTGAGTTCCGTCGTATGTGATCAGCGGGGCGCCCAGCTGGCCGGCGAGATTTACCCCGGCCTGATACGGCGTGGCGGGGTCGTGGGTGGTCGAGACCACGACGGCCTTGCCCGGCCCGACCCGCGGCGCACTGTGCGGCGTCGACGTCGCCGGCACCGGCCACAGCGCGCACAGGTCGCGGGGGGCGTTGCCGGTGAACTGTCCGTAGCTCAGGAACGGGGCGGCCCGGCGGATCTGTTGGTCGGCGGATACCCAGCTCGCGGTGTCCGTCGGCGTGGGCGCGTCGACGCATCGGACCGCGTTGAACACGTCCTGGTCGTTGTTGTAGTGGCCGTTTTTATCACGGCCTTCGTAATCGTCGGCGAGGGCGAGCAGGTCGTCCGCATCGGTGCCGCGCTGCAGCCCGAGCAGACCGCTGGTGAGGTACTTCCAGTGCTGCGGGGTGTACAGCGCATTGATGGTGCCGGTGGTCGCGTCGGCGTAGCTCAGGCCACGCGGATCCGACGTGTGGCCGGGCTTGGCGACCAGCGGATCGACCAGCGCGTGGTACCGGTTCACGAATTGGGCCGGGTCGGTGCCCAAGGGGCAGGCCTTCGAACGGGCGCAGTCCGCGGCGTAATCGTTGAAAGCGGTTTGGAATCCCGCCATTTGGTTGACGTTCTCCTGGACCGGCCCGACGGTCGGGTCGATGGCGCCGTCGAGCACCATCGTGCGCACGTGGTCACCGAACTTCTCGAGGTACGCGGTGCCGAGTTCGGTGCCGTAGCTGTAGCCGAGGTAGTTGATCTGATTCTCACCCAGCGCCTGTCGAACCATGTCCATGTCGCGGGCCACGGACGCGGTGCCGATGTTGGCCAGGAAACCGTTGCCCATCCGGGTCGCACACTGTTGGGCCAGCTGCCGGTTGAGCTGTTCGATGTGCGCGACGCCGGCCGGGCTGTAATCAACCATCGGTTCGGTCCGGAAGGCGTCGAACTCGCTGTCGGTGCGGCAGCGCAGCGCCGGGGTTGAGTGACCCACCCCTCGAGGGTCAAACCCCACCAGGTCGAAATCGCGGGTGATGTCGGTGCCTTGCAGGTCGGATGCCATCGCCGCGACCATGTCCACCGCCGACGCGCCCGGCCCGCCGGGATTGATCAACAGCGACCCGATGCGCTGGCCGGTCGCGGGCACCCGGATCACCGCCAGCTTCGCTTGCGCCCCACCGGGATTGGCGTAGTCGACCGGGACCGACACGGTCGTGCACTTGGCGGTGGGGACATCGCTGCTGTCCACGTCGAACTGCTCGCAACCGCCCCAGCCCGGCGCGGCCGCGGCGACCGGCGGCGGTGCCGGGCTCGGCGTCTGTCCCGCACCGGGTTCCGGCGTCGCGCCGGCCACCGGCAGCGCGGATTGCCCCGCGACCAGCAGCCCCAACGACAACAGCGCCGAGCTCAATGGTCTGCGGCGCGACATGGCTGTCATCGTTGCATCCACGAATACCCGTCGCAGCGCGAAACGGTCACGCCTTGATCTCAGGACCTTTTGTCGCCGAACGTGTACTCAGTGCGAATAATCCGCCGGATTCTCGCGCTGAGTACACGCTCGGCGCGACCTCGCAGGCGTCAGCATTTCGCGCCGCTGGGCGGCGTGGCGCCTCCGATCAGATACGCCGTCACGTAGTCGTCGATGCAGCTGTCGCCCTGGAAGACCACCGTGTGCTGGGTTCCGTCGTACGTCAGCAGCGAGCCGCGCAGCTCGTTCGCCAGATCGACGCCGGCCTTGTACGGCGTCGCCGGATCGTGGGTGGTCGACACCACCACGGTCGGCGCCAGGCCGGGCGCCGTGACGGTGTGCGGCTTGGTGGTGGGGGGCACCGGCCAGAACGCGCACGTTCCCAGCGGCGCGTCGCCGGTGAACTTCCCGTAGCTCATGAACGGGGCGATCTCGCGGGAGCGGCGGTCTTCGTCGATCACCTTGGCGCGGTCCGCAATTGGCGGTTGGTCAACGCAATTGATCGCCACGCGCGCGTCGGTGGCATTGGTGTAGTGCCCGTGCGGGTCGCGGCGCATGTACATGTCGGCCAGCGCGAGCAGGGTGTCACCGTGGTGGTTGACCAGTTCGGTCAGGCCGTCGGTCAGGTGATGCCACAGCGTCGGCGAGTACAGCGCCATGATCGTGCCCACGATGGCGTCGCTGTAGCTCAGCCCGCGCGGGTCGTTGGTGGGGATCGGCCTGCCGATCAGCTGGTTGTTCGGGTCGACCATCGGGTCGATCAGGCTGTGGTAGACGTCGACGGCCTTGGCCGGGTCGATGCCCAGCGGGCAGGTCGGCTGCTTGGCGCAGTCCGCGGCGAACGCGTTGAACGCGTCCTGAAATCCCTTGGCCTGACGCAGGTCCGCCTCGATCTGGTCGGCGTTGGGGTCGACGGCGCCGTCGAGGATCATCGCCCGCACGTTCTGCGGGAAGGCCTCGGCGTAGGCGGAGCCGATCCGGGTGCCGTAGGAGTATCCGAGGTAGGTCAGCTTGTCGTCCCCCACCGCCTTGCGGATGGCGTCCAGATCCTTCGCGACGTTGACGGTGCCGACGTTCGCCAGGAAGCTCTTGCCCATCTTGTCCACGCACCGGCCGACGAACTGCTTGGTCTCGTCCTCGATGTGCGCCACGCCCGCCGGGCTGTAGTCGACGTTCGGTTCCGTGCGCAGCCGGTCGTTGTCGGCGTCGGAGTTGCACCACAGCGCCGGTCGCGACGAGCCCACCCCGCGTGGATCGAACCCGATCAGGTCGAACCGCTCGCGCACCCGCTTCGGCAGCGTCTGGACGAGGCCCAGGGCGGCCTCGATGCCCGACTCGCCCGGGCCGCCGGGGTTGATCACCAGCGACGCGAGCTTGTCCCCCGTCGCGGGAAAGCGAATCATCGCCAGGGTCGCCAAGTCGCCGTTGGGATCGTTGTAGTCGACCGGCACGGCCAGCTTGCCGCACAGCGCGCCACTGGGGATCTTGGCTTTCGGGTTCGACGAACGGCACGGCGTCCATTCGATCGGCTGGCCCAACTTTCGCCCGGCCATGAGCGGATGCCCGCCCACGACGCGGACACACCCCGCGAGGAGCAGCGCCACGGCAGCAATCGCCGTCCAGATCAGCAGCAAGCGCGCGATCATGTCGCGGCGAGACGAACCCATGCCAACATATGCTGCCAGAGCAGCACCGAGTGCCTGATCAGCGGCCGGATATCGGCCCGCTACCCGGCGGCCTCGAGCAGCTCTTCCATCCCCACCGCGAACTCGTCGGCCATCTCCCACAAGTCGGGTAGTAACTCCGGGCAGGAGATCAGCCCGACGTCCAAATTTCCGCACAACGACATCACGGTGATGTTGAGACCCGAGCTGTGAAAGATCGGCCCCAACGGGTACATCGCCTTGACGGCGCAGCCGAGCAGGTACAGCGGAACCTGCGGACCCGGCACGTTGGAGACGACGAGGTTGTGCACCGGCATGCTCTCGGTCAGCCGGGAACTGGCATAGAGCCGCATCGCCACGCCGAACACCGCAGGCGCCGCGAACTGCGACCAATCCTGCAACAGGGAAGCACCGATAGCCGAACTATGTTGCTTGGCAACCGAATTCGCTTCGGCGATGGCCTTCAGCCGCTGCACCGGGTCGCCGATCTGGGTGTGCAGACTGGCAAACATGCCCGAAACCTTGTTGCGGCCAGGGCGATCGGACTTGCCGTGCACCGAGACCGGCACCATCGCCACCAGGGACGCGTCGGGGAGGTCGTCGCGCTCGGCCAGGTATTGCCGAAGCACCCCGGAAACCAACGCCAACACCACGTCGTTGACCTTGACGCCGAAACGGTTCTTTACCTTCTTGATGTCGTCGAGATCCAATGTGGCGTAAGCGATGTTGCGCCGGCCATTGATCCGGGCGTTGAAGACGGTCCGCGGCGCGGCGAAGGGACGCGCCATGGTCTGACCCTGGCTGGCCTTGCGCAGCGTCGAGACGAGCGATCCCACCGTGTCGGGCACCGCATTGGCCAAACGCAACGGCCGCGTGGCGAACCGGTACAAGCCGCCCGCGGCGATCTGCCAGGCGCTGGCACTCCCGACCCCGTCCACCGGATCCGGCGGCGCCGCGTCGGCTTCGGTGGCGCACAGCTGCGACATCAGGTTGGCGCCCGTCACGCCATCGACCCCGGAGTGGTGCACCTTCGTCATCACGGCCACGCGGCCGTCGCGATGGCAATCGGTGCCCGCCACGCCTTCGATGACCCACATTTCCCACAGCGGCCGCTGCCGGTCCAGCGGCAGCGACGCGATGTGCCCGCAGATTTGCGACATTTCGTCGCGCCCGCCCGGTGGTGGCAACCCGATCCGGTGCAGGTGGCGGTCGACGTCGAAGTTCTCGTCATCCACCCACACCGGGTGATCCAGGTTCAACGGACTATTGGCGAGCTTTTCGCGGAACTGCGGCATCGCTTTCAGGCGCAGCGACAGCGCGTCGCGCAGCCGGTCGAAGGTGTAGCCGCCGGGCATCGTCGAGGTGTCCAGGTCGACGATCGAGCAAACGTGCATGGGCTGAGATGGGGTCTCCAAGTACAAGAAACTGGCGTCGAGTCCGCTGAGCCGCTGCATGGCCTGAATGGTATGTCTCACACTGCCGCGGCGGTGCAATTGCGCAGCCGAGATGGCAGAATGGCACCGTCAAGCGAACCCGGGGACCCTGCGGGGCCACGAGGATCGACCGACCACTACCAGGGACAACGATGTCTGAGCAGAACGTTTACGGTGCAAACTCATCCGCAAACTCGGCCGCCGACCCCAAGCCGCCGACCAAAATCCGCACTCATCACCTGCAGAAAATGAAGGCCGAGGGCCACAAGTGGGCCATGCTCACGGCCTACGACTACTCGACCGCCCGCATCTTCGACGAGGCCGGCATCCCGGTTCTGCTGGTCGGGGATTCCGCCGCCAACGTCGTGTACGGCTACGACACCACGGTGCCCGTCTCCGTCGACGAACTGATCCCGCTGGTTCGCGGCGTCGTCCGGGGGGCGCAGCACGCGCTGGTCGTGGCCGACCTGCCGTTCGGCAGCTACGAAGCCGGGCCCAACGCCGCCCTGGCCACCGCCACGCGGTTCATGAAGGAGGCCGGCGCGCACGCCGTCAAGCTCGAGGGCGGCGAGCGGGTAGCCGAACAGATCGCCTGCCTGACCGCGGCGGGCATCCCGGTGATGGCGCACGTCGGTTTCACCCCGCAAAGCGTCAACAGCCTCGGCGGTTTCCGGGTGCAGGGCCGCGGTGACGGCGCGGAACAAACCATCGCGGATGCGATCGCCGTCGCGGAAGCCGGAGCGTTCTCCGTCGTGATGGAGATGGTGCCGGCAGAGTTGGCTACCCAGATCACCGGCAAGCTGACCATCCCGACGATCGGGATCGGCGCCGGCCCCAACTGCGACGCGCAGGTCCTGGTCTGGCAGGACATGGCCGGGATGAGCGGCGGCAAGACCGCCCGCTTCGTCAAGCGGTTCGCCGACGTGGGCACCGAATTACGCCGGGCTGCAACGCAATACGCCCAAGAAGTTGCGGGCGGGGTTTTCCCGGCCGACGAACACTGCTTCTAACGTCGGCTGGCCGCCCCGGATTTTCTGCCAGCTTCAACGGTCGAACCCGCCACGACAGCTTCTGCCGAAAATCGTTGTGTTACAACGGTGGTAGGATTTCTTTTATATACATCGCGACTCCGTGGGCGGGGGGTTGAACATATAGTCGGCAATCGTGGTGGCTTCGTGCACCGCCGAACGGTCTTGAAGTTGCCGCTGCTACTGGCAGGAGGCACCGCCCTGGCGCGAGCGCCTCGCGCCGCCGCGCAACCGCCCTTCGACCCGCCGGACTCGAGCCGGTGGTCAACCGACCGCGCCGACCACTGGTATCGAGCCCAAGGCTGGCTCGTCGGCGCTAACTACGTCACGTCGAACGCCGTCAACCAGCTGGAGATGTTCCAGTCCGACACCTTCAACCCCCTGCGCATCTATGTCGAATTGGGCTGGGCCCGGGCCGCCGGATTCAACACCGTGCGGGTGTTCCTCCACGACCAGCTCTGGGCCGAGGATCAGCGCGGGTTCCAGGGCCGGCTGGCCCAGTTCGTCGCCATCGCGGCCGACCGCGGCATCAAACCGCTCTTCGTCTTGCTCGACTCCTGCTGGGACCCGTCCCCTAAAGCGGGCCCGCAGCGCGCCCCGACGCCCGGCGTCCATAACTCGGGCTGGGTGCAAAGCCCGGGCGCCGAACGACTCGGCGACCGCGGCTACCTCGATAAGCTGCGCGCCTACGTGACTGGCGTGCTGACCCAATTCCGCAATGACGACCGGGTTTTGGGTTGGGACCTGTGGAATGAGCCCGACAATCCCTCGCGCCACTATGCGTCCGTCGAGAGGTCGGACAAACTGCAGCTGGTCGCGGACTTGCTTCCGCAGGTTTTCGCGTGGGCACGTTCGGTTGATCCCATTCAACCGCTGACGAGTGCCGTCTGGCAGGGCGAGTGGCCGGACGCCGGAAGTACCAGCGCCATCAGCCGGATCCAGCTCGACAACTCCGACATACTCACATTCCACTCCTACGGCGGACCGGCGGACTTCGAGAGGCGGATCGACGATCTGGCCTCAGGGGACCGACCGATCCTCTGCACGGAGTATCTGGCCCGGCCCCTGGGCAGCACCGTTGCGGAGATCCTGCCAATTGCCAAGCGCTACAAGGTTGGTGCAATCAATTGGGGACTCGTCGCGGGGAAGACTCAGACCTACTTCCCCTGGGACTCGTGGGATCACCCGTATCCGGCGATTCCGGATGTCTGGTTTCATGATCTGCTTCAACCCGATGGACGGCCCTTTCAGGACGACGAAATCCAAGCGATTCGTCAGCTCAACGGCCTGGCGATGCACCTCCGCCCTTAGGGCTGCTGAAGCGCGGCACCGCGGTGTGGCAATCTGTGTGTGCCCGGCCGCGATCGCCGGCGACCTTTGAGAGCGCAGCACCGCGCAACGGAGCCGAAAATGCCTGCAGAAGCGCAAAACACCTCCCGCTATCTGGAGGTGGAGCGCAAGTTCGACGTCGTCGAATCCACGGTGTCGCCATCGTTCGAGGGCATCGCGGCGGTGGCTCACGTCCAGAAATCGCCGACCCAATCCCTGGATGCGGTGTACTTCGACACGCCGTCGCACGACCTGGCCCGCCACAAGATCACGCTGCGGCGCCGCACCGGTGGGCACGACGCGGGCTGGCACCTGAAGTTGCCGGCCGGGCCCGATGCGCGCACCGAGATCCGGGCGCCGCTGGGCACATCGGACCCGACGGCCGAAGACAGCGTGCCGAGCGAGTTGCTCGACGTTGTGCTCGCGATCGTTCGCGACCGCCCGACCGAGCCGGTCGCGCGCATCGCCACCCAGCGGGAAAGCCAGCTCTTGTACAGCGTCGACGGCACCGCGCTGGCGGAGTTCAGCAACGACCACGTCACGGCCTGGTCGGGCGGTGCCGCCGCGGATGCCGGCTCGGTCCCCGCCGAACAGGAGTGGCGCGAGTGGGAACTCGAACTCGTCGCCGGGAATGGTGCCGCCGACGCCGCGTTGTTGAGCCGGCTGAGCAATCGGTTGCTCGACGCGGGTGCCGCGCCGGCCGGTCACGGTTCGAAGTTGGCGCGGGTGCTCGGCGCGACGTTGCCGGCCAACGGCAGCCCGCCGCCCGACGACCCGGTGCACCGCGCGGTGGCCGAGCAGGTTGACGAGCTGTTGGCGTGGGACCGCGCCGTCCGCGCCGACGTCGACGACGCCGTGCACCAGATGCGGGTGACCACCCGCAAGATCCGCAGCCTGCTGCGGGAATCGCCGGAGTCCTTCGGGTTGTCCGACGGCGCCTGGATCCTCGACGAACTGCGCGAGCTGGCCGGTGTCTTGGGCGTGGCGCGCGACGCCGAGGTGCTCGGGCAACGCTACGAGCAGGAGCTGAACCGGTTGGCGCCGGAGCTGGTGCGCGGGCCCATTTGGGAACGTCTGGTCGAGGGCGCCCGCCGCCGCTACCAGACGGGGCTGCGGCGATCGTTGATCGCGATGCGCTCGCAGCGATACTTCCGTCTGCTCGACGCCCTCGACGCAATGGTGGCCGAGGTCCCGGCGCCCGCGTCCGGTGAGGAATCACATGCGATAACCATCGAGCGCGCCTACAAGAAGGTCCGCAAGGCGGCCAACACTGCGGCCGAACTGGACCAAGTCGATCAGACCGACCAGGAGTTCGAGCATCACCGCGACGAGGCACTGCACCGGATCCGCAAGCGCGCCAAGCGACTTCGCTACACCGCGGCGGCCACCGGCGCCGACGACGTGTCCAAGCAGGCCAAGGCCATCCAGACGCTGCTCGGTGATCACCAGGACAGCGTGGTCAGCCGCGAGCACCTGAATCAACAAGCCAACGCCGCTCACGTCGCGGGCGAGGACACGTTCACCTACGGCCTGCTCTATCAGCAGGAGGCCGAGCTGGCCGAGAGTTGCCGCCAGCAGCTCGACGACGCGCTACGCAAGCTCGCCAAGTCGGTGCGCAGAGCCCGCGAATGAGGCCGCGCCCCTAAGGGGGCTACAGGAATGCGGGCACAAAGCGATCGGCGGTGCGAACCGCGAAGGCAAGAGGCCGGGCGAGCACTGTCGCGAGCGCGGCTCTCGCACGGCCACGACGCCGCGCAGAGACCCGGGGCGGGAGCGCCGCGAACAGCGTTGCAAGGCCCGGGAGCGGACGGATGAAGACCGTCATTTCAGCGATCTGTCCCTGTTCGTTGAAGCGCACCAGATTCATGGCTTCGAGTTCTACCCCGCGGACGCGTGCGCGAAATGAGAACGATCGAGTGTCGCCGAGTGCCAGCGGTTCGGTGGTGTCGATGTCCTCGAGGACGGCGAAGATGTCGCGGTACAGCGCCGCAACCTCGTCCTTGCCCTCGAACCGGACGAGATCCGTCATCGGGGAGTGAAAAACGACGTCGGCTGCCAGCAGCGGTATGACGGCATCCGCGTCGCCCCGTTCCCCCGCGGCGCGCAGGGCCGTGATCGCGGTGGCGATCTGCGAGGTGGAAGAGACGCTGGAGACAGACATCGGAACCCCCTAGTGAGACAGCTCGGTCAATGCTTGATAAAATCAAGCGCCATGGAAGAAGTCAAGTCGAGGCCGGGTCGTTCCTATGGGCAGTTCTGCGGTCTAGCGCGCGCGCTTGACGTGGTGGGCGATCGCTGGAGCCTGCTGGTCGTCCGTGAGCTACTTCTCGGCCCGATGCGCTACGGCGAACTCGCGGGCTCGCTGGGCGGCATCGCCACCAATCTGCTGGCCGACCGCCTGCGCAGCTTGGAGTCGAGCGGAGTGATCGAGCGGCAGCTGGACCACCCGAGCGGCGTCGTCTACGCCCTGACTCCCTGGGGCCATCAACTCCGCGAATCGATCGAGGCCCTGATCCGCTGGTCCGAGCCGCTGATGATTAGCGGCCAGGGCGAGGATGCCCTGCAACCTCGTTGGCTGGCTGTCGCGCTTCCGGCGCTGCTCCGCGGACGGACGGCAGAGCCTCCGGTTGAGCTCGGCATCGAGGTCGGCGGTCTACTGATGGCCTTGCGGATCGGCGAGGACGGCCCCCATGTAACCGTCCAACCCGACCGGCGCCCGGACACGATCCTCGAAGCGGAGGCAGCGACGCTCCTCGGACTCGCCGCCGGTGTGCTCACCATTGACCAAGCTCAATCCGGCGCAAGCGTCCACGGGGACCCGAGCGTCCTCGCCATGGTCCTGGGCGCTGCGCCGCCATGAGCGGGCTGCTCGACGAGGTCGTCGCCGCCCATGGCGGCATTGACCGGTGGCGCGCCGTGAAGGCGCTCACCGCGCACGCGAGATTCAGCGGTCTGCTGCGTTCGCGATTCCCGGGGAACCGAATGGCCAACGTGCACGTGCGGATTCAGCTGGCCGAACAGCACACCGTCTTTCACGGTTTCCCACAAGAGGATCAGCGGACGGTGTTCGATCGAGGCGACGTGCGCGTCGAGACCCGGGATGGCGAGCTGATCACCGCCCGGCGCAATGCCCGTGCTGCCTTCGCCGGATTGAGCGGACTACGTCGCAACATCCGCTGGGACGCACTCGATGCCACCTACTTCGCCGGATACGCGTGGTGGAATTACCTCTGCGCGCCGTTGCTGCTGACCCGCGAAGGAGTCACCGTCTCCGAAGGCGCTACCTGGCCGGAGGCGGGTGAGCAGTGGCGGCGCCTCGAGGTGAGCTTCCCTTCGGACATCCACACTCACTCCCGACGACAGACCTTCTACGTGGATGCGGCCGGCCTGATCCGCCGGCACGACTACGTTGCCCGCCCCATCGGGCGATGGGCACGGGCCGTCCACTACTGCAACGACCACCGAAACTTCGAAGGGCTCGTCTTACCCACCCGGCGACAGGCGCGCCCACAGGGACCCAGGGGTCGATCTCTCCCGTATCCGATCCTGGTCGCGCTCGACATCGACCAAATCGAGGTCGAGACATAACGACAAACGCCGGGAAGAGGGCGGACGAGTTGGCCTGTAAGCCGGAAATCGGCTCTCGGCATTTTCCCAGTTCACAATAATTTGGTGCTAGTGGTGGCACGTAGCGGCTAGCTGTCTGACTATGCAGTTCACAGCCTATTTTTCGACCCGCCTCATGCTGCCACCAGTGGGTACAGAGTGGTGCTGTGCGTAGCGCCTGCGTAGTGTAGATGCCTGCTCAGCACTCGATACGCCGAATACACCGTGCAAGCGGCCCCCGCAAGGCAACGAGAATCAACACCAAACCGTGGGGCGCGAGGAAGTACACGGCATGTACTCGCGGTCGTCCCGCCCTGACAGTATGTTTGCGGCCATGACGGATAGATTGATCCGGCGAGGTTGACGCTGATGGAGACCAGCATGAGCATCGTCGGTGAGCAGGTTTGGCTAGTCATTGTCACAACCGAGCCAGCCAAAGAAGAGCTTGGAAATCCCTCGCTTACAGGCTATTTCATCCACGCTAGTGCCGAAGGTGCCGCAAAAGGATTGCGTGACGCACTCGCCGAAGTCGGGAGCAACACGCTAATCCCCGAGTTGATCGCCTTTGAGACCGACGAGACCGGCGGCTACCACGGCAGCATCACAATTGACGGCCAGATCATCAGTTGTAGCGTGGCGTCACTCACCGTGAACGTCTAACCATGGTCGCAACGGCAGTCGGTCGGCTCGCAGTTTCGCGAGCAAATCAGTTGCGTATCGCCGTGGTTCGAGCCGCCGGGAATCGAAGCCGCATATAACGGGGTTGACCTCCGATAGATGGTTCGCGAGTCAGCATGGCACGACATAGGAAAACATGAGCGGCGACGAGAATGTGCTGACCACCGTCAGCACGCTCATTTGTGTCAGCCCTTTCCCCTAACGTCAAGAGTGCAGAACACCTGCAATCGACGCAGGCACCTTCCAACGTTTGACGGATCGCCCAGGAGCACGGCATGAAGGTTGAGCAGTTGTTCGTAGAGACGCTCATCGACATCAGGCAGAAGATTCACAACAACCCCACCGAGTACCAATTGCTCAGAGTCTCTGGCCTCCTACGCCAAATCTTGCTCGAAAACCTTCTCGACGATGCCTGTGCTGCGACCTCGTTGGAGGCCAAGTTCCGGGTCGTCGAGCCGCAGCCACATCAACCCTCGGCGGAGTCAGACGCGGCATGGGCAGCGATGCATGCCGCCCATCCCGAGATTGAGCGCGTAACCGTCGGCGCAGCGATGCGCGGGGGTCTCATGAGTGGCGAACCTTCCCTACCGGGAGATCAAGTGCTCGAACTAACGCGGACGGATTTTCTAGCTCACCCCATCGGCCTCACGTTGAATGATGTTCAATATTCCGTTGAGAGTGTTCTGCGTGTAGCGGCCAATAGTCTTGGCGGCACACACAATGACGGCTTGCCCAACCGAAACAGGGCCGCCGAGCAACTCCGTCAGTACATGGAATCCGGCGAGAACACCTGGTTTGGTCGATCCATGCCTTCGGCATTCATTTTTGAGATAGCCCTCTGCACTCTACGAACATGCCAACCACTGGCGGACGAACTCACTCGGCTCGGTCTGTACTCGCCTGCATCAAGTGAGTGGGCATGGGACGGCACCGGCCAAGCGAGATCAGCCAGCCTTAGTGCGTCACCAGCAGGAACCAACATTGTTGTAGAAGTACACCCCATTCCGTAGGCCAAACCTGGGCCTCCGCCGGACTTGCTGCGACAGGCCTTCAATCGAAGCATGTGAGGCAGCGCTGTCGCGCGCCTTTCTAAATGGTTCACGCGTGTCTCAAATCTAAAGAACTGAGACATACGCGCCGGATAATGGTGCTGTGTGCTAAGTCCCACGTCGCTCTGTCTCAGAAATTGCCTCAAAACATCGGTTGCAAATATTGTGGTTATGAGAGTTTTGAGACAAACTGACGTCATGTCTCAGACCGCAGCTACCACCGCCAGGGTTCAGCTTGGATATGCCCGCGTCAGCACCGGCCACCAAAGCCTTGACCAACAGCTTGACGCGCTCACCGCTGTCGGTGTCGATCCGGCTCGCGTGTACACCGACAAACTGAGTGGCACCTCGACACGCGAGCAGCGGCCCGGCCTTGCCGCTCTGCTGGACTACGCGCGGCCCGGTGACGCCATCGTGGTCGTGGGCATAGATCGGTTGGGCCGCAATGCCGCCGAGGTCATGACGACAATTAGGGAACTTTGTGAGCGCAACATCGTGCTCCGGTCGCTGAGGGAGGGAATCGACACTAGCAACGCTGCTGGCCGGATGATCGCCGGTGTTCTCGCCAGTCTCGCCGAACTGGAATTAGAGCTTGGTCGTGAACGGCGCACAGCAGCGCGTGCGGCTCGCCGGGCACGCGGCCAGCACATCGGACGACCCAAGGCGCTCGACACTGATAAGGCGGAGCTGGCGCGCCGGATGCACACAAGTGGGGAACCGGCCAGCGTCATTGCCACGACCCTCGGAGTCAGCCGCGCCACCGTGTACCGGGTGCTCGCTTGTTCTAGTGATGAAAAGTGACCGACGCTCGTCGGCGTGCTCGGTTACGGTCGGCTCCATGGACAGTGACTGCCGGCTATTCCTTGCTGCAATCGAAGAAGCGCTCGGAGTTCCAGGTCAAAAGGAACTTCCTGAGGAACCGCGAGGTTACGGCAACTCGCTGGCGTTGTGCCTTATTGACTCGATCCAATCCCTGCGAAACGACTACGCGAAAGTGGTTGTTCCAGTCCTCAACAGATACAGGGCCTATAGAGCGCAACACGGCGGGGAAGCAGCAACAGACGGGCTCCGACAGTTTCTCGACGCCTTCGACGAGATGGGCGGGGTGGGCCAGTGGAGCGCTAAGGTCGGCACCTCCCACAAAGCACCCGGTACCACGGTGCTCAAAGGAGAGGCGATGCGCCAAGCGGCAGAGGCTTTGCTCGCCACCGGTGTCGACACGACTACCGACCTGCGAAAGGCCGCCGAAGATGCCGATGCCCTCGAAGCTGTACACAGAGCATGGAACGGTGTGCACGGTCTCGGTAAGGCGTCGTGGGACTACCTCTTGATGCTCGCTGGCCCCGACGGAACTAAGGCCGACACTCTGTTACTCCGTTTCACCACTCGCGCGCTTGCACTGCCAAAGACGGTGGCCCCGAACCGGGCACAAGCCGCGCTTAAATGCGCTGCGGACACACTAGGCGTCACCCAGAAGCGGCTAGATCATGCAATCTGGCTATACGAGTCCGAGGCATCCCGCAAAGCGCGGCGTCGGACGGCTTAGTTTCAGCACCCGTGAGGTCGGTCACCCGACTCTCGATGCCCCCTGGGGGTAGCCCCCATGAACCGAAATCTGATGCCTCGCACAGCCAGCGCCTTCTCTGTCTCGCGTCGGACGCGTGACGCGACGGTGCGAAGGCTTGCGCTCTAGAGTACAAATGTGCGAGGAAAGCGCGTCAAATTTGTATATGACCCACGTATTGTGTCGAACGATTCCCTAGAAGTAGTGGGCGTCGGTTATGCAGAGTTGCTCGACGGCGACTACGCATTTGCGCCGTTCGAGATTCTGCGAGACGCTAACCTGTCCTCTTTACGTGCCGCCATGACCTCCGTATATCGAGGTTATGAGTATGGCAACTCCGAAGACCCGATGAAAGAATACCCCCGTTTTAGAGTCAACTGGACGATGGATGCGCTGGCGGATTTCGATGAAGAAGATTCGCTCACGACTCCGGTGAGCATCGTACTCATGAGAGACCGAAGGCTTCTGATCGAAATAGATGTGCTTAACGGTCCCTTAGTTCGGAGCGAGGAGCAGAGCTGGCCGGAGGGTCAAGCAGTCCTCGCGGACTGGCTCAGTTCACGAAACGGCAAGTTGGTCAGCTTGTCCCCATTTAGCCTTGAATACCGGACCTACTGGGTAGCACGCATCGAGATTCCACTAAGAAATAAAACGCTGGCAGACGCCCATTATCTAGGCGAGGAAGCTGTTGAGATAATTGGAACCTTCGGATCAGGAGACCTATCCGTCGAGTCGATCCTCGGCTTACTCAATGGTGGGCACGCGTCGGCATTAATCGGTCTACCGGAGGGGCAATTACTTGAAGCGAAGGTGGCGGTCCATCTAGAGGCAGCGAAGGAGAAGCTAGAACTCGCAAAAGACGTCTCTGCGATGGCAAACGCAATTACCGGGGGCGTGCTGGTAGTCGGGCTAGCAACAAAAACGCGTCAGGGTCGCGACATCATCACGTCGATACATCCGGTCGCGGACACCGGACAAGCCCGCCGCGTGAGGTCTGTACTCCACCGCCACATCTACCCGCCGATCCAGGGCCTGAGAGTGGCTATGGTGCCAGCGGGCGCCAGTTATAAGCCTGACGATCACCTATTGATGGTCGTCGTTCCGCCTCAACCGAGGGAGCTCACACCGTTTCTCGTCGCGGGCGTCGTAATAGATGGGAACGTCTTCGGTGACTACATCGGACTTTTTGAGCGGCGAGAAGACGACGTCACCGCGCTCACCGCTCCCTCCATCCAAGCTGGACTGTCGGCAGGCTTCGCACTGCTCCGAGGTCGAACTGAATCCGAAGGTCGCCCGCGGTAGTAGGTTCACTTGCACCCCATACACAACATCCAACGTTCCCAGCCCCGAGCACCTGCTGTTAGGTACAGAACGGCGCGGCCAACGGTCGCCAACGCCAATGTGGACGTTTGCATCCGAGCGGCTCATCGCAGCCAATGGGGGTGGGGGGTACCCCGTTAACGTTCGCATCGCCGCCTCGAACGGCCAGCGACACTTCTCTCTCGATGGAATCTCAGCCGGTCAGCTTCCAGCAAGTTCCCTTATAGCCCCTGGTATTAGCCGCAACATACAACTGATTCTTCGTATAACCAGCAGCTTCCCCGGCCTCACGCACATCGGCTCCCACCACGGTGTCGTGCCCCCCGGCGTGAAGCGAAGCAAGATGCTCATCGAACCATTGCTGGCACGACATCTTTGGGGTGTTCGCTTTCCGTGACTTGTGCGTTTCCATCCTTACGACATTGGTCGAGCGTTCACCCTGAACTACCCGTTCACCCGCCTTGACCTGCGGCAGCATCCCCTGAACGGCCTGTTCACCCTGAACCGGTGTCGTGAACTCATAACGGGTGCCGCCAGATACCGACACAGCGATGACACGACTCTCGTCAGCTAACTCTTCAAGAGCCTGCGGAAGCAGCTTGCGACGGTGCAGCTTCCCCATTGCCGAGTTCAGATCGCTGTACGACGCGCTGCCACCTGCCTTGGTCATCGTGGCGATGACGCTGCTCTTCACCGACTCGACCGCATGACGCTCTCGCCCCTCGCTACGGATCATGTCGCGCCGCCCACTCTCGCGGATAGCGTTGTCCCGTAGCTCAGCCTCTCGCTCAAGCAGCATGTCGCGAGTCTGATTCGACACCGCCATTACCGCAGCAGAAAGTTCCCAGTCCCATTCGGTGACTTCGACCCGTTGGTGCAGGATCGCGAGCAGAGCGGCAACCTTGCAGCGCGTCAGCAGGGAGTGTCCGTCAAGCGGATCACCCTCACCGCGCACACGGGCTAGAGCATTGTCCAGAATCGACTGTTCGATCTCGGGCACGCCGTAGACGATCTCAACGACACCATCGTCTCCGGGCGTCCACACCGGCATCGCCGTATTCAACGGCTCGGGCTCCGGAAATCTACCGTCGGGAGTGGTCGGGTCGACTACTGGCACCCAAAGGAACCGTTGCGGAGTTCCGCCAGTCGTGTCTCTGAACAGCACTTGGGTATGACCCGGCTGCGCACCCACCGCAAGACATGCCCGGTATGAATGCTCAGGCACAATCCGGCGGGAATCCTTAGTGGCGTTAGCCTGCCCTAGCTGTTCACCCATTGCCAGACTCTTTAGTGTCGGCAGGAGAATACTGCCTTGCGTGCCGGTCAAGCCCGTAAGCGTGTCGATTTCCGGGATGTCGAAGATAATCGGTTCGATCTCGTCTCTCGCCTTCTTCACGAACATTTCGGCGATGCCTTGACCGGAACCGACGGGCAGCGTGCAAATGTCACGCGGCCACGCTAAGGTCGCCACCTTCATAGCAGCGCCCTTACCATCCCCCGACCTGCCCACAAAAGCGCTAAGCAAGTTAAGGCTGGCCCGGCCACCTCTAATTCCAGGCAACTGCACGTAATGCGGGACGCTGGCCGATACGCGGAGTAACACCCCGAAGAACACTGCCCAGGGTGCCACTACGCGGGCACGCGCCCATCCGTGAACCTTCTCCAACTGGTCACTACCAGAGTTCAGAAAAAACTCATCACCCATGCTCATGGCCGGTCTACGCAGCGAACATTGAGCCGAAGTGCTCCACTATCTCTGCACGTTTCCACACTCGCCTACGGCCAATTTTCGCGGACGGCGGCAATTGGCCTAGCCGCTCCCAATAGCGAATGGTGTCGATGCTCCGACCGCTGTATTTAGCGATACCGGCGGCGTCGATAAAGGGACTCTCAGACATGACTAGCTTTCTTTGTGGCAACGAAAACCCGCCGCCATTAGGTACCCGCTCACTGGTTGAGCACTGGACGCTTGCGGAATCAACCGCCGAAATTTCGTTGCATGTCTGAGTTGCTGTGTGCGTCCACTTGGTGGTGACACGTTAGCACAGGTGTTCGATAGGAGCCGGACAACGGCTCGGCGTGTCGGGGCTACTGCTCGGGGTTACCCAACCTGAGCACTGAGTCAATCGCATCTCGCGTCCGGTCGTCCGAATCAGGCCAGAGGTGCGAGTACGTGTCCAACGTCTCCGCAGCAGACGCATGCCCCAAGCGGGCCTGCACCGTCTTAACAGACTCCCCGTACCGGATGAGCAGGCTTGCGTAGTAGTGCCGAAGCGAATGCAGGCCGCTCCGTGGCGGTAGCTTCGCAGCTCGCGCCGCCGCGTTCCAGTGGTAACCAAACGACGAACGGGGAATAGGTTTGCCGCGCCAGGTGAAAACCAGGCCATCCGGGCCGGGCGCAAACTGTTCCAGGTGTTCCCTAAGGGACGCCACCACCACATCCGGCAACGGTATCGTCCGATAGCTCGCCTTCGTTTTCAGCGGGCCGAACTGTAGCGGGTTTGGTCGGACAAGTTGCTGGTCAACCTTCACCGTGCCGCTACGGTCGCCAGGCTTCTCGGGCAGATGCAGGCGGTCTACAACCAGGCCGAAGCACTCCCCTTTCCGCATTCCGGTACCGGCGGCGAACGTCGCCAGCGCTCGCAGCTCAGCGGGCAACATGCTCCGCACGATCTCGAATTGTTCGGTCGTCGGCGGAACAACCTTCTTTGGTTGCAATTTCGGAAGCTTGGTGCCGTCGCACGGATTAGACGCAATGCACTTGTCGCGCACTGCATCCCGCAGGATGCCGTACACGATCCCGTGCACAACCGCCACGCTCGACGGTGCCAGCTCAACCCCGGAAATCCATGCCTGTATCTCACTCGGGAGAATCGCGGATATCGGGCGGTCGCCGAGCACCGGATAGGCGTGGAGCCGTAAGCGGCTCTCTACGTGCTCCGCTGAGCTGTCTCGGTGGACCTGTCGCTTACGCCATGCCTCCGCGTAGTCGCGGAAGGTGACCTGCCCCGCAGCGGGGTCGATGTAGCTGCCGGTGTGTAAGTCGGAATCGACTCGCCGTTTATGGGCGTCGGCGGTGGCACGCTTCTCATATGAGGCGGTGAGTTCCTTGCCCGTCTCATCGACCCACCGACAACGCCACCTTCGGCCCTTGCCGTGGAGCTTGGTACACACCATCGTGCCTGGGGTTTTGAAGTGGGTGCGGTCGGTGCACCACACCGCGCCCTCTGTGTTGTCGGCGGGGTAGAACACCTGCTCACCCTTACGGCGATCTCGGTGCCATTGATCTTCTACGCGCGCCCCTGGGGAACGACGCTTCACGCCCGGTGCACTCACGGGACGGGATCGTACGCTGCCGTGCGTAGCCCGTGCGTAGCGGCTCGCCGCATTGATCACAAATCACCTGTTAAATAGCGGTGGGCGGACGAGTCGGCCTGTAAGCCGGATTCTGTTCCCCGCCGCCGCGCTTGAGCAACGGCGGCGCGGCGGCGGCCATCCATCTGGACACACCGTTGCCGGGTGCCTCAAGCGGCCTACCCGCAGGCTCGGGCGAGCAACCCTCGGACGCCTGCGCGGCCGCACTTTCGCGCGGCCTTCTTGGCCTTGCTTCGGGTGGGGTTTGCCAAGCCACTCCGGTCACCCGGAATGCTGGTGCGCTCTTACCGCACCGTTTCACCCTTACCACCGCGAGGGTGGCGGTCTGTTTTCTGTGGCACTTTCCCGCGAGTCACCTCGGATTGCCGTTAGCAATCACCCTGCTCTGCGAAGTCCGGACTTTCCTCGAACCGCCTTGCGACGGTCCGCGGCCGCCCGGCCAACTCGTCCGCAGCAACACGGTACTCGCTGCAGAATCTGCTGGCCAGCGGCGTTTGCCCATTACGCAATTTATTCAATCATTGCCTAATTAGCGACGTTGGTGTCACGCTGACCGCATGACAGAAACCGAAGGCTATGTCGACCAGGCGTTCATGGGAATCGCTGAGCCGCAGCCCATGTACAAGGCGTTGCGCGAAACCACCCCGGTGTTCCGAAGCCCGACGGCGGTGGTTCTCAGCCGCCTGGCCGACATCGAGATGGCACTAAAGCACACCGAGCTGTTCTCGTCGAACATGGACGCCGTAGACCTCGGCAACGTCCGACCGATGATTCCGCTGCAAATCGACCCGCCCGACCACGCGAAGTATCGCCGCATCCTCGATCCGCTGTTCACCCCGCGGGAAATGGCCCGGCGCGAGCCCCGCGTCAGCGAGCTGGTCAACGAGATGATCGACCGCTTCGCCGGCCGCGGCGAATGCGACTTCCACGAAGAGTTCGCCGTTCCCCTCCCCTGCACCGTCTTCCTGCAATTGCTCGGCCTGCCGCTTGAGGACCTCGACCAGTTCCTGGAGTGGAAGGACGGCATCATCCGACCGGAGGGCGACTCGGGCTTCGACCGCCGTCACGAGTCTGGCGCGCCCACTGCGGAAAAGATCTACGACTACTTCGACCGCGCCATCGACGACCACATCGCCAGCCCGCGCGACGACGTGCTGTCCGCCATGATCGCTGCCAACGTGGAAGGCAGACCGCTATCGCGCGAGGAGCTGCTCGACATCTGCATCCTGTTCCTCATCGCGGGGCTGGACACGGTGACCGACTCGCTCGACTGCTTTTTCGTGTACCTGGCGTGCCATCCCGACCACCGTCGTCAGCTCGTCGAGCAGCCCGACATCCTGCCGAGCGCAATCGAGGAGTTGTTGCGCTGGGAGACCCCGGTGCCGGGTGTGGCCCGCGTCTGCATCCAGGACACCGAGGTGGGCGGGTGTCCAATCAGCAAGGGCGAACGGATCAGCCCGCTGCTCGGCGCGGCCAACACCGACCCGGCCGAATTCCCGGACCCCGAGCTGGTGGACTTCAACCGCAGCCCGAACCGGCACCGCGCGTTCGGCGGCGGTCCGCACCGCTGCCTCGGATCGCATCTCGCCCGCATGGAGCTACGGGTGGCGCTGCGCGAATTCCACCGGCGCATCCCGGATTACGAGATCAAGCCCGGCGCGCAGCTGACCTACACCGCAGCGCTGCGGTCGGTGGAGTCCCTGCCGCTGGTATTCCCAGTAGCTTAGAGCTACTCGGGCTGGCCTTCCTGCACGAAGGCGGCGTTGTTCGCGGTCACGACGCCGCTCAGACCTTAACCGGCCGAGAAGCGCGGTGCTCTTCACCGGGTCTCTTTGGCAGCCCGTTTTCTTCGCCTGCTCGCTCGGGAGTCGAGAAGCGACTTAGCGGAACTTCGTCGCTGTCGCGCACTGACCCTGAAATGAGGTAGGTGGGTCGCGGTGACGCTGCCGGAAGGAATTCGCGGCGGTAGGCGTCCAGTCGGTCGGCAAGCAATAGATAGTCGAAGATGTGTCGGGCGAGAAACGAGAGGTCGGACTTGCTGAGCTGGTTGGCCTTAAACAATGGGTAGACGAACTCTAATGCTCTGAAATAGCCCTGGCTTTCGATGTCGTTCACAAGGCAGATGACGTCTGATGCGACGAACGCTGAAAGGTCGAGAATCTCCCGATTCACGCTGCGGGCGCGGTCCATATGATAATGAATCGCGTCCAGCACCGGCGTGTGCGCAGCCGGGGTGGCCGACGCAATCAGCATATTGGTAGGCGTTTCTGGTCCAATCTTGCTGCAGGTCTCTTGGACGTTCGCCAACGTATTCTCTCGATGGCTATCGAAGCCGGCCGCTTGATGCAACGTGCCCATGAGGCTAGTCGCCTCGCCGACGGCGCGAGTGATCAGCGGTTCTAGGTTCCCATAGATCTTTCGGCGATCTCGCCGCAACGGTAACCGGACTATTAGCAGGTAGAAGATGAAGGCGTGCACGTAACCGATTGCGATGTCGAAAAGAAGGCTGCCGAGTCGCGCACCACCTCGGAAGACTTCGGGAATGTCGGCGAGCAAAACATGCTCGGCAACGCAGTAGAGCAGTGCAACCCCCGCCAGAGCCCAGAGCGATCGATTGAGTTTGCGTTCGAAAGTGCTGAGATAAGTGAGCTGAGTTGCTCGTTGCCAGCGGCGTTTGAGTCCATCACTCATGTGGTGATTATCCCCTGATACGCCCCCACCGGCTGAATTTTCGCCGGCTTCCTCTTCCGACGACCCGGGGTGAGTGGTTGCGGCCCCTAAGGCGGGTCTACGCCATGTATCCAGTGCCCCACAAGTTCCATTCGGACATCCGATCCTGACTCAAGCGGGCCTGGCAGACTATGCCCATGGCACAGATAACCTTGAATGGAAACCCGGTCAACACTGTCGGCGAGCTGCCTGCCATCGGATGTAAAGCCCCGGACTTCAATTTGACCGGCTCCGACCTGTGGGTGATCGACATCGAGCAGTTCCGCGGCAAGCCCGTGGTGCTGAACATTTTTCCGTCCATCGATATAGCAATTTGCGCGACGACCGTGCGGAACTTCAACGAGCGCGCCGCCGCGACCGGTGTGTCCGTGGTGTGCGTGTCAAAAGACCTGCCGTTCGCGTTTCAACGATTCTGCAGCGCCGAAGGCATCGACAACGTCAAGACAGCTTCGGCGTTCCGTGACAGCTTCGGCGAGGACTACGGTGTCACGATCACAGACGGTCCAATGGCTGGGCTCCTTGCCCGGGCGGTCGTGGTGATTGGCGCCGACGGCAACGTCGCATACACGGAGTTGGTGCCAGAAATCGAGCAGGAGCCAAACTACGACACTGCGATGGCCGTGCTGAGCTGAGCGTTCGGCGCGGGTAACGCCCGGTGGGCGTCAGCGCAAACGGCCGCCAATAGGTACCGGACCAATCTCCGGGACAACCCGCGCGCCAGCCGCGAAAGTCCGCTCCCGGTGGGAGCTTCCGTCACCGCTCGGCACAAGAAAGTCGGATGTGGGGCGGCATCACGATCGTCGGCTCGGAGCGATCGCTGCCAGCGTTCATGAGAGCCCTGCGGGTCGATCAGCCGGCGGAAGCTTGCAACGGGATGCCCAGATGCACCTAAGCTTAGGATGCGTCTGCCATGACGGGCGCCGGCGACGATGCAGAGCGAAGCGATGAGGAGGAGCGGCGCTGATGACCCGAGTCTCGGTCGACGCTGACCGCTGCACAGGGCACGGCCGTTGCTACACCCTGGCGCCCGACGTCTTCGACGCCGACGAGGTGGGTCACTGCGTCGTGCTCGTCGACGAGGTCTCCGGGGAACTCGAGGCGCAGGCCGCCACCGGCGAGCAAAACTGCCCCGAGCAGGCAATCACCCTGTCTCGCTGAGTCTTTAGGCGAAGCAGACCACGCTGCGGGCGCCGCGCCCGGCGGTCATATCGGTGAAGGCCTCCTCGACGTCCTCGATGCCGATCCGCCGCGTCACCAGCGCCTCGAGGTCGAGGCGGCCGCGTTGGGCGAGCTCGGCGAGCACCGGGATGTCGCGGATCGGATCGCTGGCCCCGTAGACGCTGCCCTGAATCGTCTTGCCGTCAGCCATCAACGACAGCGCGGGAAACGTCACCTCCTCCGCGATGCCGGCGGCACCCACCAGGGTGACCCGGCCGCCGCGGCGGGTGGCCTCGTAGGCGGCGCGCATCGTGGCGGGCTTGCCGACCACCTCGATTCCGTGATCGACCCCGTCGCCGCCGGTGAGGTCGCGCACCGCCTTTGGAAGGTCGACGTCACTCGCGTCGACGGTGTCGGTCGCGCCGTTGGCCACGGCGGCTGGAAGCTGGGCGGCCACCCGGTCGGCTGCGATGATCGGCGACGCGCCCGCCAGCCGCGCCCCCTGGATCGCGGCCAAACCCACACCGCCGCAACCGATCACGAGCACACTCTCCCCCGGCCGCACGGCCGCCGTGCGCATCACCGCGCCGACCCCGGTGGTGACACCGCAGCCCAGCAGCGCCGCAAGGTCGAGCGGCAGCGACTCGTCGACCGGCACCACCGCCGCCGCCGGAAGCAGCGTCTGTTCGGCCAGCGACCCCACGCCCATGCCCGGCCACACCGGGCCGCCGGCGCTCTCGGCGTACGGATCGCCGTAGGCATGGTCGTAGCCGTGAGCGCAGAGCTGGGCCTCGCCGCGCAGGCAATGCGGGCATGCCCGGCAGGGCACATTCCAGGTCAGCACGACGTGGTCACCCGGGCTCACGGTGGTGACGTCGTCGCCGACCTCGGCGACGATGCCGGCGCCCTCATGGCCGAGCGTCGACGGCAGCAACGTCGGGATCGACCCGTCGCGCAGCGACAGGTCGCTGTGGCAGACGCCGCTGGCGCGCAGTTGGACCCGCACCTCCTGCTTGCCGAGGGGCCGTAGCGAGAGTTCCTCCACCGCGGTGGGCTGTCCGACCTCGCGCAGCACGACGGCTTTCACGGGACGGCCGCCTTCATCAAACCCATACTGTGATCCACGTCATATCGACTTACGATGGCGGGACATCCGCACCGGGTCAAGGGAGACGGGCATGACGGGATCAACGACGATCACGCGGGAAACCCACGCCGATCAGGCGGTACTGACGATTGGTGGCCAGGCGCAGCCGGGTGCCGCGGGAACCTACCCCGTCCACAACCCGGCCCGGCCGGCCGAGATCGTCGGCCACGCGCCCGCCGCCGACAAGGCCCAGCTCGACGCCGCGGTGTCGGCCGCACGGCGGGCGGCACCCGGATGGCGAGCCCTCGGCGTCACCGAACGCATCGCCGCTTTCACCGCCGCGGCCACCGCCGCCGCCGAACAGTTGGCCGCGCACGATGGCGCGCGCCTGTACACCCGCGAGCACGGCAAGGTGCTCTCCGAAGCGAATTTCGAGATCGACACCGGACCCGGGCTCGCCGCGCTGATCGGGTCGATGGCCGAGGCCGCGCTGGCGCCCGAGCAGATCGACCCGCAGTCGAAATACCCACGGCTGCACCGCGAGCCGTTCGGAGTGGCCGCGCTCGTGCTCCCGTTCAACTGGCCGCTGGCGCTGACGATGACGAAGCTGGCGTCGGCTCTGACCGCCGGTAACACCGCCGTCGTGAAGGTGCCGCCGAGCTGTCCCCTGGCGGCGCTCCAACTCGCCGGGGCGCTGGCGCAGGCACTGCCGCCGGGTGTGGTCAACGTGCTCGCGGGCCCGGGCAGTGAGCTCGCCCAGGCGCTGGTGACCCACCCCGGCATCGACCTGATCTCGCTGACCGGCGGCGTCGCCACCGGGCGGGCCGTCATGGCGGCCGCCGCGCGCCGGCTCACGCCGGTGTTGCTGGAGCTGGGCGGAAACGACGCCGCGATCCTCGCACCCGACATCGCGGTCAGCGACCAGCTGGTCGAGCAGCTGGTGACGGCGACCTACACCACCGGCGGGCAGGTGTGCATGGCGATCAAGCGACTGTATGCGCCCGCCGAACGCGTCGGCGAGCTGGCCGAGGCGGTGCTGGCGCGCTGCGAGCGGGAGGTGCTCGGGGACGGGCTCGCCGACGAGGTGACGCTCGGCCCGCTGCACACTGCCGCCGGCCGCAACCGCGTCACCGCGCTGGTCGCCGACGCCGAGGCGCAGGGCGCGACGGTGCGGACCGCGGGACACATCCGCGACGAGGACGCCGACGCGGGCGGCTACTTCGCGCTGCCGACCGTCGTCACCGATTTGGCGCCGGATTCGAAGTTGGCCACCGAGGAGCAGTTCGGTCCGGTGCTGCCGATCTTCGGCTATAACGCCATCGATGACGCCGTAACCGAGGCCAACGCAACCGAATTCGGCCTCACCGCGTCGGTCTGGACCGGCGACGACGCCCTCGCCGACCGCATCGCCGGGCAACTGGTGGCCGGCACGGTCAGCGTCAACTGCCACGGCCTGGCCGCCCAGGACCCGCGCCTGCCGTTCGGCGGCTGCGGACAGTCCGGCATCGGCCGGGAACTCGGCCTCGACGGCATCCGGGCATTCACCCAGCCGCGCACGTTCGTCCGGCACCCGGCCCCGGGCTAGTTTCGTTGTGCACCAAGGGCTTTAGGTGTGTACCCGAGGCGGAAATTCACGAAGTTCTCGCCTTGGATGCACACTGAAAGCCCAGACAGCACACCACCGTAAGAAAGGACATAGCCGCCTCCCTAGGCCGACAGCGATCTCCCGGTGATCTCGGGGAAAGGCCTACCGCGGGGCGGCCTTTCGGTCCCGACTTCCGCGGAAAGTGAGCGATTGGCCTATTTCGGGATCGCGTTCAGTTCTGTTCGGGCCTGGTCGATTTGGTCGTAGGCGTAGGTCACCATGGCGGCGGTGGTCATCGTCTCACCCTTGCGGGCGAGCGATTCGTAGGTCTGCTCGCCGAGCACATCGCGCAGGTGGGCAATCGCGGTGCTGAATTCGGGGAATGCCGACGCGGTGAAGGGACTGAGCGCGAAACCGGCGATGCTGGCTGCCGGTTCGAGGCATCCGAGGCGGTCGAGGAATACCGCGAGAGTTGCCAGGGCGATAGGGATGTAGGCGACGTTGCCTGAGTCGTAGAAGTTGCGGATCGCGAGAGTGATGTGATCGAGCGCCGCCAGCGGGTCGCCGTGTTCGGGCTCAAGCTGAGACAAAGCGGTCGCCAGCTGTGATTCGAAGAAGCGGTTGCCGCTCTCCTGGGCGATCACCAGGCCCCGGCGCAGGGCCGCCAGCGCCCCGGCGGGATCAGCATCGCCGAAAGCCCGGCCGTAGGCGCGAAGCGCGTTCGCGAGCGCATAGGGGTTGTGGGTGGCCTCGGCGGCGTCGATCAGCCCGTTCGCGGCGGCCCGCGCGTCCTCACCGGCCCCGGCAACCGCCAGTGTGGCGACCAGGGCTGCACGTGTGAGCGTATGGGTGTCGCGGCCGCGCGCGAGCTGGGCGCGGCACCACTCGACGCATCGTTCGGGCTGGCCGATAATCAGGTACACAGCGCCGAGCACCCCCTCGAAACCGAACGGCACCTCGCCGCCGCTGCCGATCACCGTCTGGCCGGCATCGGCGTAGCCGACAGCCTCCTCGATCCGTCCTACGACCCAACACAGCGACGCCAGCACGTACAGAGTCGCGAGCCGGGGATGGTCAACGGCGCGGGCGGGCTCGATGAGTTCCTCGGCCCAAGCGATCAGCTCATAATTGCCGACCAGATAGCCGAGCGGCGCGTAGGTGGCGATGGCGGCGGCATCGTCGAGGTGGCCGTGGTCGGCAGCCCACCGGAATGCGGTGCGCAGGTTGGCCAGTTCGAGGGTGAGCCAGGCGTAGGCCTGTCGCTGGCGAGGGCTGTCCCACAGAGCCAGGATGTCGGCTTCGCGTCCGGCGAAGTAGCGCGCGTGGGCGGCTCGAATCTCGAATGCTTCACCGCGGGCCGCGAGTTGTTCCTCGGCGAACTGGCGGATGGTCTCCAGCATCGAAAACCGGGTCCGCCCCGACGACCGGTCGGCCACCAGCAGCGACTTGCGTACCAGCGCATCAAGCAAATCCAGGGTGGCGAAGTCATCCTCAGAACCCATGACGGCGCAGGCACTTTGGAGGTCGAATCCCCCGACGAACACCGAACATCGCTCCAACAGCGGCCTCTCCGCGTCATCGAGGTGGTCATAGGACCACGCCACCGCATGGCGCAGGGTTTGGTGGCGTGCCAGGCCGCGCCGCGAGCCGACCAGTAGCCGAAACCGCTGATCCAGACGATCACGCACCTCGATCGTTGTCATCGATGCCATTCGCGAGGCTGCCAACTCGATCGCTAACGGGATGCCGTCGAGTCGGCGGCAGATTTCCACGACAGCGTCCGCCTCGCCGGGTTGGACCAACGAGAAGTCAGACACCACACTTTGGGCACGGTCGACAAAAAGGTTCACGGCGGCAGATTCGGTTCCGGAATCGACGTCCAGCGACGGGACTCGCCACGACTGTTCTTCGCTGACCCCTAATCCTTCGCGGCTGGTCGCCAGGATCGTCACGGTCGCCGAGGCGGCGAGGATCGCCTCAACCAGACCGGCTGCGGCGTCGATGACGTGCTCGCAGTTGTCGAACACCAGCAGCCGGATTCTGCCCTCCAGCGCAGCGGCCACGGACTCACTCACGCTCTTGCCGGGCTGTTGGACGATGCCCAGCACCGCCGCAACCGCGTCGGGCACCGCAGCCGGATCGGCGACCGCGGCTAAGTCGAAAAACCAGACTCCGTCCGGGAATTCATCGGCCAGCCGCGCGGCGACTTCGGTGGCCATGCGGGTCTTGCCGACCCCGCCCACGCCGGTCAACGTCATCAGCCGATGAGCCTTCACCGCGGCTCGCAGCTCGGCAACTTGGGATTCGCACCCGACGAAGCTCGTGGTCGGCGCCCGAAGGTTGCCCGGACTCGAATCCAGCGCCCGCAACGCAGGAAATTCCGCCTGTAGGCCCGCCGCTCGGACCTGGAACACATGAACCGGGGTCGGGACATCTCGCAGCCGGCGCAGTCCCAGATCGAGCAGATCAACACCGCTGAGAAGCCCCGCGGTCGAATCGGCCAACAGGACCTGACCACCGTGGCCGGCGGCCATCACCCGGGCAGCGCGATTCAGCACCACACCGAAGTAATCCCCGTCGCGCAACTCGGCTTCGCCGGTTGCCACCCCCATCCGCACCGGCAGCTCCAGCGCCCGCTGGGCGGCCACTGCCGCATCGACCGCGGACCTCGGCGAAGCGAACGCCGCGCATATGCCATCACCGGTGTGCTTGAACAGGAAGCCACCGTGCCCCTCGATCGCGGTGCGCAGCACTTCGTCGTGCGCCAACAGGGCCGCCCTCATCCCGTCCGCGTCTGACTCCCACCGACGGGTCGAACCCTCAATATCGGTGAACAAAAACGTGACTACGCCCGACGGCGGGTGCCCTGCGGACACCTGCACAGGATGTCACACAAGCCCATGTCAACGCTGCCAACCACAACGAACTTCGAGACTTTCGTATCTGTCTACCCCGAGACAAGCTGAGCTGGCCTCGACCGCCGGCATTGTGCCGCGGGTCGCCCCCCGCGTGCAGATGTCACCGGTTCGCCTGCACGGCAACGTGTTTGCCGGACGCGAGCGAAACGCGAGTACAGTGAGTCGATGGTCGTCGCCCCGTCCAATGCGCGGATGCTCGCCGGGCTCGCCGCCGCGTCCGTCTCGCTCGGGGTAGCCGAACTGGTGGGCATCCCGTTCGATGCGCGCGCCGGTGCGCGTGCTGCTATCGGCTCCGCGGCCATCGACCTGACACCGGGACCCATCAAAGAGTGGGCCATTCAGACCCTGGGATCTCAGGACAAATTCTTCGTGGCCGTCGTCGTGCTCGTGGCGATCGCCGCAATCGCCGCAATCGCCGGCACACTCGAGACCCCACGCCGCCCGTTTGGCAGCGCCGTGATCGCCGCGGCGGGGGTCCTCGGATGCATTGCGGTGCTGTCGCGGCCGGGTGCGACCGCGCTCGACACGGTCCCCACCGTCGTAGGCGCCGCCTGCGGCGTAGCGACCCTTCGCTTGCTCATCCGTCGATTCTGGCCAGACGAGAGCGACGCCGACGAGACGGACACCGGCAGGCGCAGGTTGGTGATGTTGGGAGTGCTCGGACTCGGGGTCGTCAGTGGCGTGGCGGGCGCGATCATCACGCGGTTGGCGCATTCGGTGGCAGCTGACCGCACCACCTTCGCATTTCCCCGCCCGCGCATACCCTCGCCGCCGATACCCGCCGACGTGCAACCGAACGGCGTTGCGCTGCCGAGCTTTATCACCGCCAGCGCCGACTTCTACCGGGTGGACACCGCGCTCATTGTTCCCCAACTCAGCCACGGCGACTGGCGGCTGCACATCCACGGCATGGTCGACCACCAAGCGACCTATAGCTTCGACGACCTCGCCCGCTTCGACGTCGTCGAAACGGTGACGACGTTGACCTGCGTGTCGAATCCCGTTGGAGGCAACCTGATTTCGACGGGCGTGTGGACGGGCTACCGGGTGGCCGACCTGCTGGCGGCGGCCGGCGTGCACGCGGACGCCGATATGGTGCTCTCGACGTCCATCGACGGGTTCACCGCGGGCACACCGGTGCAGGCGCTCACCGATGGCCGCGTCGCGCTGCTGGCGGTCGGCCTGAACGGTCAGCCGCTGCCAATCGAGCATGGCTACCCGGCCCGGCTGGTGGTACCCGGGCTCTACGGATACGTGTCGGCCACCAAATGGGTCGTCGACATCGAGCTCACCCGCTTCGACAAGGCGCAGGCGTACTGGACACGGCAGGGCTGGGCACCGCGCGCACCCATCAAGACCGAGTCGCGAATCGACGTGCCGAAAGGCGGCCAGAAGGTGCCGATGGGGCCGGTGGTCTTCGGCGGTGTCGCGTGGGCGCAGAATCGCGGGGTGCGGGCCGTGGAGGTCCGCATCGACGATGGCGCATGGCAGCCCGCGCAACAGGGCGCGAGCTACTCCAACGACACGTGGCGGCTGTGGAGCTTTCCCTGGCAGGCGAAAAGCCTTGGGAGACACACGATCACCGTACGCGCCACCGACAACACCGGAGCGACCCAGACGGAGGAGCTGGCTAGTCCCGTCCCGGACGGCGCCACCGGCTGGCACACGGTGGATTTCACCGTGGCGGCGACATGAGCATTACTTCGACGACAGTCTCCGCCAGCTGAACAACGCAATCACGAGGCCGATCAGCACGGTGATCGGACCGATGATGGACCAGGTCGTGGTGTTGCTCATCGGGCTACCACCAAGCACTCCGAATCCCTGCAACGCCCAGATCAGTCCGAACAGCGCGACGATCAACCCGAACGCGAACGTAACGACGAAAGTCCTTCTCATATACGGATGCTAAGCCCAGGCTTCAAGGACCCGCGAAGTCTCCGACGGCGGTCATCTTGTTGCCGTCCGAGGCGGTGGCGAAGCCGGCCGCGGTGAATGCGCAGTTCAAAATGATCGCTCGGTGCGCGGGACTTTCCATCCACAGGTCCAGCGCCAGGCTCGGGTTCGCCGCGGATCCGGTGCCCCAGTAGACGATCTCACCGGTATAGGTGGGCCGGTAGCCCGCATCCGTGATGCGCGCCTGCGGTGACGAGCCGTCCGATCCGATATGGCCCCCCACACCGCTCTTCAGCATGTCGTCGGCGTGCCGTTGCGCCGCGGCCGTCAAACGCGGGTCATCACCCAGCGCCCCGCATGTCTGGCGAACCCGGCTGACGCCGCTGTACACCGCGGCCCCTGAGTCGTCTGCGCGGGCGGCAGAACCAGCAACCGTGCCGAGGGCCGTAGTGCAGACAGTGCAGATCGAGAAGGCGGCGACGATCGTGACTTTCCTCGTCATGTTGCCTCTTGCCACGCACTCGCTCTGCTATTTAGCAAACAAATGCTATCCACTTTCGACAATGAAATGTCGAGAATCGCCAAGCCGGCGCTTTCAGCGTGCGCCGACGAAATCCCGGAACTTCTGCGGTACCGCGGAGGCCTCGACCTTCGTCAAGAAGTCTGGCGTCGTGACGGCGCTGTAGGTTTCCTCGCCGATGATGAAACCCTCGGCGTCGAACGGCCACACGATCAGCATGCGCAGCATCAGGACGTAGAAGCCGCCTTGATCATCGACGGGAAAGCCTCTCGATGCCGCGTCAGCCCCGTAGTAGAGCGAGCGGAAATAGCCTTCGGTGACGATCGTGTCGTCATCGACGACGATTCGGTCCATATCGAACTCGAGGAGCCACTGGCCACCTTTGACGATGGTGTCCTCGTAAAAGGTGCGAACCGCCTGCCGACCCACGGGGCTCATGTCGGCGGGTGCGCCCCAGGCGACGTAACGCGGGTTCGGGGCCAGCGTCGACATCACGCGGTCGAGATCCTGCTCGGCCTCGCCCTTCGCGTGATCCAGCAGCCGCTTGAGCATCAGCACGTGCCGTGGATTGGTCGTCCTGGCGATCCGCTCTTCGATAAGCCGGAACGTCTTGGTCGGATCGATGAGGTCGGTCATGTCGTTCCTTCCCGCGGGCGACCTGCCGAATTCTTCCACGCCGGCCCCAGGTGCCGGGGCTTTCATCCCACTGGGCGGTCGCACGGCGTGCACCTGCAGGAATGGTGCTCGGGTGTGCGCTGAGGGCGCCCTAGACGCACACTCGAGCCCCAGGCCGCACACTCGACGCCTCGACCGAACGGACCCTTACCAGACGGATAGGAAACCCTTCCCTTTCGGGAGTGGAATCTGGCTTTGCGGGTGATTACCAAACCATCGCGCATCGCCGAGCATTTCAGTCATGACATTGATGACCGCACCGCCGAACACCGACATCCTCAGCGACGCCGAACTGGCCCGCGCTGCCTCAGCCGGCGATCGCGCGGCGTTGGCGGGCCTCTACAACCGCTACGCCGGCCCGCTGCATGCCTATTGCACCGGGATTGTGCGCGATCGCTACGCCGCCTCCGACTGCGTGCAAGAGGTCTTCTGCATCGCGGCAACGGAGTTGCCGAAGCTGCGTGACGCGGACAAGCTGCGGCCGTGGCTCTATGCCATCGCCCGTCGCAGGGCGCTGCGGGTGTTATCCGAACGGCGCCGCGAATCCGCGTTCGACGAGTTGCCCGACAACGCGGCGACCGGCCCGGGGCCATTTACGTTGACGGCGCAGAACGAGCTCGCTCAACTGGTCGCGCAGGCGGCCCGCGGATTGTCCGACCGCGACCGGCACGTGCTGGAGCTTGTCTACCGCCACGGAATGACGGGAATCGACCTCGCACAGACGCTGGGCATCAGCTACGACTCGGCCAAGAAACTCCTACAGCGGCTGCGCGACACCGTCGAACGCTCATTGGGTGCGCTGTTGGTGGCCCGGCGCGCCGCCCAGAACGGGTGCCCGCAGCTCGTCGCGGACCTGGCCGGCTGGGACGAGCAGTTCACGGTCCTGACGCGGAAACGCATTGCGCGCCATATCGACTCGTGCGCCACATGCGACGAATACCGCGGCCGTGTCCTCAACGCCGTCGCCATCCTCGGCGGCGGGATCCTCGAAAAGGTGTCCTGATGACGACGCTGCCCGACGACCCGGCCGACAGCTCACTATCGCCGCGGACGGCGCTCACGCAGCATGGCGCGGTTGACGGCCCCGAGCCGGACGGCCGCGTTGGCCAGCCGGACTCGGCGGTCCCCTTCTGTGTGGATCCCGAATTTGTCGTACAGGTGCTGCAGATGCTGCTTGACCGCTGCTTCGGTCACGTATAGCTCCTGGGCGATCCGACGGACCGACGCAGGCTCAGGAAACGGGTCGTCGGTGACGAAGGGGCGACACAACACCTTCAGGACCTCGAGTTCGCGCGGCGTCATGCGCGGCGGCCGCAGGATGGATTTTCCGGTTTCCGTTTCTTGATCAGGCGGTGCCTCGTCAGCTTCCGCGCTCATCCAGAAGACCAACCGCGAACTGCCGAGCCGCAGTTCATCACCGGACCGCAGGATGCGTTCCGCGGCGATCTTTTCGCCGTTGACGTAGGTGCCGTTGCGGCTACCCAGGTCCCGCACCGACCAAGCCTGCCCGAAATTCTCCAAGACGGCGTGCACGCGTGACACCGTCGCGTCGTGTTCGAGCACCACGGCGTTGGTTAAGGCCTTGCCGAGGGTCACCCGTTGACCACTCAGCGCGATGAGCTCCCGTCCGGACGGTTTCCAGACTTCCAAATGGGAAGACATATAGACCTCCTATCAGCCCATTCTGACGCTCACGAGCTCGTCCATGCGCTAAGGGCGCCAAAAATGGCCGGATCGGCGCCCTAGACGGCGCACGACGGCCAGGCACTCGAGACCCGCAAGGCCAACTTTGCATTGATTGCATAGATAGCATTGACAGCGGGCCAAAACTGACCATAGTCATCAGGTATGGCGCTGCTGCCAGACCCAGATCCACGGCGGCGACAGCACGTGGTGATCTCGGTCGACGACCACGTCATCGAGCCACCCGACATGTTCGTCGGCCGGCTTCCCGCCGCGTTGGCCGACCGTGCGCCGCAAGTCGTCGAGACCGACGACGGGCGACAGGTATGGCGCTACGAGGACCGCGAGTACCCCAACATCGGGCTCAACGCGGTGATCGGACGGCCGCACGAGGAGTGGAGCATGGAGGCCGCCCGCTTCGACGAGATGCGGCGCGGCTGTTGGGATATCGACGCCCGCATCGCCGACATGGACCTCGCGGGCATCTGGGCGTCGGTGAACTTCCCGTCCCTGATCGCCGGGTTCGCCGGAACGGTGTTCTGGAAGAGCGACGATCTGGAGCTGGGGCTGGCAACGCTGCGGGCCTGGAACGACTGGCATCTCGAGGTGTGGGCCGGCAGCTACCCGGAGCGCATCATCCCGCTGCAGCTGCCGTGGCTCGCCGACCCGCAGCTGGCGCCCGAGGAGATACGCCGCAACGCCGCGCGCGGTTTCAAGGCGGTGAGCTTCCCCGAGCTGCCCGCGCAATGCGGCCTCCCCAGCCTGCACAGCGGCGTCTGGGATCCCTTCTTCGCCGCCTGCGAGGAGACGAACACGGTCGTGTGCCTGCATACGGGTTCCGCGCAGTGGGCGCCGATTCCAGCCCCGGACACCCCGTTCGAGACCATCACCACGCTCTTCCCGGTCAACGGGCTGGTTGCCTGCGCCGACATGCTGTGGTCCGGCATACCGGTGCGGTTTCCGCGACTGAACTTCACGCTGGCCGAGGGCGGACTGGGCTGGGCGACCATGCTCGGCGACAGGGCCGATTACGTTCTGGCGCACTCGGCTTCGGGCCACGAGGGCGGAGCCTGGCAGGGCGACCTGCTGCCCAGCGAGGTGCTGCGCCGCAACTTCTGGTTCTGCTCGATCGACGACCCGCACGCGTTCGGCGCGCTCGACGCGATCGGGACCGAGCGGATCCTCGTCGAGAGCGACTATCCGCACGCCGACTCCACCTGGCCCGACACCCAACAAGTCGTGGCGCGCAACGTCGCCGGTCTCTCGGCGGACGACGCGGCCCGGATCACCCATCGCAACGCGGCACAGCTGTTCCGCCACCCGCTTCCCGACGACGGGTGGCTGGCCGCGGCAGTGTAGGAGGCCCCCAATGCTCGACCTGCTGATTCGCGACGCCGAGATCGTCGACGGCACCGGCGCGCCCGCCCACCGCGGCGACGTCGGCGTCAGCAACGGACGGATCGTCGCCGTCGGTGCGGTCGATGAGCTGGCAGCGAAAACCGTTGACGCCCAAGGACAGACGCTCGCCCCCGGCTTCGTCGACCTGCACACCCATTACGACGCGCAGCTGTTCTGGGACCCGACCGCGAGCCCGTCGGTGCAGCACGGAGTCACCACGGTCTTCGGCGGCAACTGCGGATTCACGCTGGCGCCCGCGGCATCCGATCAACACGACTACCTCACCCGCATGCTCGCGCGGGTGGAGGGGATGCCGTTGGACGCGCTGCGGGCCGGGCTCGACTGGGGATGGGCATCTTTCGGCGACTGGCTGGACCGCCTCGACGGACGCATCGCCGTCAATGCCGGCTTCCTGGTCGGTCACTCGGCGCTGCGGCTGGCGGCGATGGGCGACGACGCCGTCGGCGGCGAGGCCACGCCCGAGCAGATCGACAACATGGTCGCGGTGCTGCACGACGCGCTCGCCGCCGGCGCGCTCGGGCTGTCCACCTCGCAGTCCCCCACCCACAACGACGGCTCCGGCCAGCCGGTGCCGTCGCGTGGCGCGTCGCGAGACGAGCTTGTCGCGCTGGCGGCCGGCCTGCGCGACCATCCCGGCACCACGCTCGAGGCCATCATCGCCGGCTGCCTGTCCGGCTTCAGCGACGAGGACATCGCGCTGCTCACCGACATGTCGAAAGCCGCCGACCGGCCGCTGAACTGGAACCTGCTGGGCGTGTCGGCGGCGAACCCGGACGGCCACGAAAGACAGTTGCGGGCCTACGAAGCCGCGGCTCAACGCGGCGGCCGCGTTGTGGCGCTGACACTGCCCCAAGCGATGAAGATCCGGCTGTCGTTCCTGTCCGGCTTCGTGCTCGACGGGCTGCCGGGCTGGCGCGACACGATGCATCTGCCGGTGCCGGAACGCCTTGCCGCACTTGCCGATCCGCAGGTACGCCGCCGCCTCGCCGACGGCGCCGCGTCGAAGGAGGCGGGCATGCTGCGCGGGCTGGCGCAATGGGATCGGCTGATCATCGTCGAGACGTTCGCGCCCGAGAACGCCCACGCGGCGGGTCGCAGCGTCGGTGAGGTGGCCGCCGCCCGGGGCAGCGAGCCCTTCGACACGTTGCTGGACATCGTGATCGCCGACGAGCTGCGCACCGGGCTCAGCCCGCCGCTGACGGGCGACGACGCGGCCGACTGGCGGTTGCGCGCCCAGGTGTGGCGCCACCCGGGTGCGGTGATCGGCGGCTCGGACGCCGGAGCGCACCTCGACATGATGTGCGGCGCGATCTACACGACGGCGCTGCTGGGCCGCGGCGTCCGCGAGCACCAGGTGGTGACCCTCGAGGAAGCCGTTCGGTTGATCACCGACGTGCCGGCCCGGTTCTACGGGCTGACCGAACGCGGCCGCATCGCGCCCGGCTGGCACGCCGACCTGGTGATGTTCGATCCCGCGACCATCGACCATGGACCCGAGCGCACGCGCTACGACCTGCCCTCGGGCGCACCGCGCTTGGTTGCCGACGCCGATGGCATCACCTCGGTGCTCGTCGGCGGTGTGGAGGTATGCCACGACGGCGCCGCCACCGGTGCCATGCCCGGCACCGTGCTGCGCTCCGGACGTGACACGCAGACCGTCACGGCCTCATGAGCCACGCGACCGACGAATTCGACCCGGCCGAGCTGCAAACCGGGCTGCTCATGCAGGTCGAAAACGTGCACGAGCGGCTGCGCGAGGCCCGCGAGCGACACCGCGTGATGTGTGGAAATCCCTTCGGGGAGACCAGTTCCGGGCAGGTTGGCGATCTCGGGGTAACCGTGCTCGGCTACGACGAATGCCAGACGGTGCTCACGCATCCCGACACCTTCTCGTCGTCGGTCTACGACCAGATCATGGGGCCGGTCATGGGCCGCACCCTGCTCGAACTCGAAGGGGCCGAGCATCGGGCCAGCCGGGCGCTGGTCTCGCCGTCGTTCCGCACGGTGTTGCTGGAGCGGTGGCGCGGTGAGCTGGTGGAGGTGGTGGTCCACGAGCTGATCGACCGGTTCGCGCCGCGCGGGCGGGCGGAGCTGGCCCGCGAATTCACCTTCGCGTTTCCCGTCCAGGTCATCGCGCGGATCATGGGCCTGCCGCGGCAGGACTATCTGCGATTTCAGCGACTGTCGATCGAGTTGCTCAACGTGGTCTACGACTGGGATCGCGGGCTCGCCGCATCCGCCTCGCTGAAGGCCTATTTCGGGGAAGTCCTCGCCGAGCGGCGGCGCCGCCCACAGGACGACCTGATCAGCACGCTGGCGGAGTCGGAGATCGACGGCACGCGGCTCACCGACGACGAGATCTTCGCGTTCTTGCTGCTGATCCTGCCCGCGGGCGTCGAAACCACCTACCGGGCGTCGGGCAACCTACTGGTCGCGCTGCTCACGGAGCCGGCGCTGATGGATGCGCTACGGGCGGATCGCGGCATGCTCCGCGGCGCTTTCGAGGAAGCGTTGGCTGGGAGCCGCCGATCACCACGGTGGTGCGACGGTCCATCCGCGCCTGCGAGCTGGGCGGGGTTGCGATCCCGACGGGCACGCATGTCAGCGTCAGTGTCGCGGCCGCCAATCGGGACCCGGCGCGTTACCCGGACCCGGACCGATTCGATCCCACCCGCAGGAACATCGCACACCTGACGTTCGGCGGCGGCCCGCATCTCTGTCTGGGCATGCATCTGGCGCGGATGGAAGCGACGGTGGCCATCAACGCGCTACTGGACCGGCTGCCGGACCTGCGGCTGGATTCCACCGCTCCGGCACCGCGCGTCGTGGGGGTGGCGTTCCGATCGCCGGCGACGCTGCCCGCCGAGTTCACGCCCGCCTAGCGCCGCCTATTTTCGCGCCAGCGCATGCCACGCCATGTCGACGATGGCCTCGCAATAGCGGTCGTCGACGGGCACGTCGGAGTAGAGGGCACGAACGTTGAGCGGCGCCATCACGATCTGCACCGCGGCCAGCGTGTTGACGCCCTCGCGCAGTTCGCCACGTTCCCTGGCACGGTCAATGACGGTGCGGCCGAGTGCAAAACGTGCCCGCCACAACATCCTTCGGGTCTCCTCGTCGTGATGTCCACCATGGTCCATGGCCAGGGCCCGCAGAAACGTGCGGCCCTGCGCGCTGTTGATCCGATCGGTCAGCTTCCGGGCCAACATCAGCAGGTCTCCGCGCAGCGAGCCGGTGTCCGGCACCGAACTGAAGGTCTCCGCATCGGCAAGGGCCGCATCGACGATCAGTCGTTGCCGGTCGCCCCAGTAGCGCTGGATCATTGCGGGATCGAGGTGGTGACGCTCGGCCATGGCCTCGATGCTGAACCGCTCCACACCCCAGCGGGCCAACTCGTCGAGTGCGGCCGGCATCACCCGCGCCCGGATGTCGGCGGGAACAGACTCATCCAGTGATCGAGACGGCTGCATCGATGTCTCCCTACCGCCTAGAGATAGCCCGTCTGGTTGACCAGCCGCACCGACGACGCGCCATCGGAATAAAACTCTGCGATGCTCAACGACGCCAAGTCAAGATGCAGCCGGTACAAAACGCCCGGGCCGGCGTCCAGGGCCAGACGCAGCAGCATCTTGATCGGCGTCACATGCGACACCACCAGCACCGTCGCGCCTTGGTGCGCGGCGACGATCCGTTCCCGCACCCGGCACACCCGATCCAGCACGCCGTCGAAGCTCTCGCCGCCCGGCGGCAGACTGCTGGTGTCACGCAACCAGCGGCGGTGCAGCTCCGGATCATGTTGGGAGGCCTCGGCGAACGTGAGCCCCTCCCAGGCCCCGAAGTCGGTCTCGATCAAATCGTCGTCGACGGTGACATCCAGGCCCAGCGCCTTGGCGGCGGTCGCCGCCGTGTCGTAGGCGCGTTGCAGCGGGGACGACAGCACGGCGGCGATCCCGCCGCGTTCGGCCAAATATCGCGCCGCGGCCTGCGCCTGCTGGCGGCCCACCTCGGTCAGCGCCGGGTTGCCCCGGCCCGAATACCGGCGCTCCACCGACAACTCGGTCTGTCCGTGCCGCAACAACAGCAGGCGGGTCGGGGTGCCGCGGGCACCGGTCCACCCCGGCGCCGTTGGAGTTTGGGCCGCAACGGTTTTCGCGGGTTCGGCAACCGGCGGTTCCTCGGATTCGATACCGGCCGCGGCGTCCATGGCCTCGTTGGCCAGCCGGTCCGCGTGCGTGTTGCGGGCGCGCGGGACCCACGCGTAGGTGATCCGCTCGAACCGCGTTGCCAGCTTTCGGGCCTGGGCGTGCAGCTCGATGAGGTCGGGGTGTTTGACTTTCCACCGACCCGACATCTGCTCGACCACCAGCTTGGAATCCATGAAGACGGCGGCCTCGGTGGCCCCCAGCTTCGCTGCGTCGTCCAAACCGGCTATCAGGGCCCGGTATTCGGCGACGTTGTTGGTCGCCCGGCCGATGGCCTGCTTGGTCTCGGCGAGCACCGCGGAGCGGTCTTCGGCCAGCACCACCGCGCCGTATCCGGCCGGCCCGGGATTGCCACGCGACCCGCCGTCGGCTTCGATGACGACTTTCACTGCTCGAACCCCTTGACCCGCAACAGGATCGCACCGCATTCCGGGCACCGCACCAGTTCGTCCTCGGCGGCGGCCGAGATGCGGGACAGCTCGCCGCGCCCGATCTCGATCCGGCAGGCGCCGCAGCGGTGACCGAGCAACGGCCCGGCACCCGGCCCGCCCCCGGCGCGCTGCCTTTCGTACAGCGCGGACAGGGCGGGGTCGAGCGCCGCGGTCAACGTGTCGCGCCGCGACGAATGTTGCTGGCGGGCCTCGTCTATTTCGGCCAGCTCAGCATCCAATTCCCGCTGGACGCTGACCAGGTCGGCTTGCAACGCTTCGATCGCCCGCTGCTCGGTGGCCAGCTGGGCCTGCAACTCCTCGCGGCGCTCCATCACCTCCAGCAGCGAATCCTCCAGGCTGGTCTGGCGCCGCACCAGCGTCTCCAATTCGTGCTGCAGATCCGACAATTGCTTCGCATCGGCCGCACCCGACTTGAGCAATGCGCGGTCGCGGTCTTCGCGCTGGCGTACGGCGTCGATCTCGGACTCGAGTCGCGAGACCTGGGCGTCCAAGTCCTCCACCGCCATTCGGATAGCGGCCAGCCGGTCACTGGCGGCGTCGTGCTCGGACTGCATCCGCGCATACGCCTCCCGCTGCGGCAGATGGGACGCACGGTGCGCGATGCGGGAGAGCTCGGCGTCCAGCTTCGACAACTCGAGTAGCGAAATCTGCTGCGCTACTTCGGCTTTCATGAACCATCTCCCCCAAGATTCCACGGGTCGGTGCGCAGGGTGCTCACCCGCACCGGCAACTCCGCACCGAAACGGGACCGCAGCAGGTCGGCGGCCTGCTCGCACCACGGGAATTCGCTGGCCCAATGCGCGACGTCGATCAGCGCGACGTCCGAGGCCCGGCGATGCTCGTCGGCCGGATGATGCCGCAGATCGGCGGTGACATAGGCCTGTACGCCCGCGCCCGCCGCGGTGGTCAACAGCGAGTCCCCGGCTCCGCCGCACACGGCGACCCGCGTCACCGCCATCTCGGGGTCCCCCGCGGCGCGCACACCCCAGGACGTCTGGGGCAGCGCCGTGGCGACGCGGGAGACGAAGGCGCGCAACGGTTCCGGTCGCGGCAGCGTGCCGATGCGGCCCAACCCGGCGTCGCCGGGCGGGGGCACCAGCGCGAAGATGTCGAACGCGGGCTCCTCGTACGGGTGGGCGGCGCGCATCGCCGCCAGCACCGCCGCCCGGGCGCGCGCCGGCGCGACGACCTCGAACCGGTCCTCGTCCACCCGCTCGACAGTGCCGACGCTGCCCACCGCGGGCGTCGCCCCGTCGTGGGGCAGGAACTGCCCGATGCCGCTGACGCTCCAGCTGCAGTGCGAGTAGTCGCCGATGTGGCCGGCGCCGGCGTCGAATACGGCCGCCCGCACCGCGTCCGCGTTCTCGCGCGGCACGTAGATGACCCACTTGTCGAGGTCGCCCGTCATGGACAACGGCTCGAGCACCGCCTCGACGGTGAGACCGAGCGCGGCGGCCAGCGCGTCGGACACGCCCGGCGACGCCGAGTCGGCGTTGGTGTGCGCGGTGAACAGCGCACGCCCGCTTCGGATCAGCCGGTGCACGAGCGCGCCCTTCGGGGTGCTGGCCGCGACCGTATCGACCCCGCGCAACAGCAGCGGGTGATGGGCCAGCAGCAGGCCTGCGTCGGGAACTTCGTCGACGACCGCCGGAGTGGCGTCGACGGCGACGGTCACCGAGTCCAGCGCATCGTCGGGGTCACCGCACACCAGGCCAACGGAATCCCACGGCTGGGCAAGGCGCGGCGGGTAGGCGTCGTCCAGCACATCGATGACATCGGCCAGCCGCACACTCACGGCCGCACCTCGTCGATCGTCTCGACCAACCGCGGCCATTCGGGACGCACCGCCGCCCGCAGATACTCCTCGCCCAGGCCCACGAAGGTGTCGCAGCGGCGTATCGCAATCCCCTTGTGCTGCAGATGCTTTCGCAGTGTGACCGCATCGGGCCTACGGAACAGCACGAACGGCGCCCGGCCGTCGACCACCTCGGCGCCCACCGCTGTCAGACCGGCCACCATCTGCGCACGCAGCCGCGCCAGCCGCAGCGCATCGGCCGCCGCGTCGGCGACGGCTTCGGCGGCGCAGCAGGCAGCGATGGCGGTCAATTGCAGCGTGCCCACCGGCCAGTGCGCACGCCGGGCGGTCAGCCGCGCCAACACCTCCGGCGGCCCGAGGGCGTATCCCACCCGCAAGCCGGCCAGGGCCCAGGATTTGGTCAGGCTGCGCAGCACCACCACGTCGGGCAGCGCGTCCCCGGCCAGCGACTCCGGCTCGCCCGGAACCGAGTCGGCGAACGCCTCGTCGACCACCAGAATGCGTCCGGGCCGGCGCAACGCCAGCAGCCGCTCACGGGTGTGCAGCACCGACGTGGGGTTGGTCGGGTTGCCCACCACCACCAGGTCGGCGTCGTCGGGCACGAGGGCTCCCGCCAACCCGAACGGCGGCTCCAGCACGACGTGATGCACCGGCACCCCCGCCGCGGACAGCGCCACGGCCGGCTCGGTGAACGACGGCGCGACGATCACCGCCCGCGCCGGATGCAGGTTGGGCAATAACGCGAACCCCTCCGCCGCACCGGCCAGCGGCAGCACCTCGTCGCGGGCCCGGCCGTGGCGCTCGGCGACGGCGTCCTGCGCCGCGTGCAGGTCCTCGATGCCGGGATAGCGCGCCAGATCCGGCAGCCGCGCGGCAAGCCGCCGTATCAGCCATTCCGGCGGTTGCGCGTGACGAACGTTGACGGCGAAATCCAGCATCCCCGGCGCGACGGCCTGATCACCGTGGTATCGCCCGGCACCAAGCGGGCTCGGATCCAGACTCGCCATCAGTGAAACACTAGTGCGCCGCCGCGGCAGCGTGGCGGGAACACCGTCACACCACGGCATGCCCATCTAGGACAATGGTGACGTGACAGGCACAGTCCCGGCCGATTGCCCGGCGCCGCAGCTGGTGATCTTCGATCTCGACGGCACCCTCACCGACTCCGCGGAAGGGATCGTCGCGAGCTTCCTGCACGCGCTCAGCCACATCGGCGCTCCGGTGCCCGAGGGCGACCTGGCCGCGCAGATCGTCGGCCCGCCGATGGACGACACGTTCCACGCGATGGAACTCGGCGAGCACGCCGACGCGGCGATCGCGGCCTTCCGCGCCGAGTACGGCGCCCGGGGCTGGGCGATGAACACGCTGTTCGACGGGATTGCCACCCTGCTGGCCGATCTGCACGCCGCCGGTGTCCGGCTGGCGGTGGCCACCTCGAAGCTGGAACCGACGGCGCGGCGCATCCTCGCCCATTTCGAGCTCGACCGGTATTTCGACGTCATCGCCGGTGCGAGTCCCGACGGATCCCGCAAGACCAAGGAGGAGGTGCTGGCGCACGCTCTGGAGCAGCTGCGCCCGCTGCCCGACCGGGTGCTGATGGTCGGCGACCGCAGCCACGACGTGGACGGGGCGGCCGCGCATGGGATCGACGCCGTGGTGGTCGGCTGGGGCTACGGGCGGGCCGACTTCACGGAAACAGGCGGGCCCGCCGTTGGCGTGACGCACGCCGCCACCATCACCGAGCTGCGGAGGGCGCTGGGTGTCTAGACCGTTGCACGTGACCTTCGTCTGCACCGGCAACATCTGCCGCTCACCGATGGCCGAGAAGATGTTCGCCGAGCAGCTGCGGCGGCGCGGCCTGGGCGACGCGGTACGGGTGACCAGTGCGGGCACCGGCGACTGGCACATCGGCAGCTGCGCCGACGAGCGCGCCGCCCGGGTGCTGCGCGCGCACGGCTATTCCACCGACCACTGCGCCGCACAATTCGGCACCGACCACTCGGCGGCCGACCTGGTGGTGGCGCTGGGCCGCAACCATGTCTGGATGCTGCAGCAGCTGGGAGTCGACGAGAGCCGGATCCGGCTGCTGCGGTCATTCGACCCGCGCTCGGGGGCCTATGTCCCCGACGTCGACGACCCCTACTACGGCGACCACGCGGACTTCGAAGAAGTCTTTGCGGTCATCGAAGCCGCCCTGCCCGGCCTGCACGAGTGGGTCGACGAGCAACTGGCGCGAAACGGGCACGGTTGATGCCCGGTTTGAAGGGGAGGTTGGCGTTTCTGCTGCGGCCCGGCTGGATCGCGCTGGCCCTGGTGGTGATCGCCTTCACCTACCTGTGCTTCATGGTGCTCGCGCCGTGGCAGCTGGGAAAGAACACCCGCACGTCGCGGGAAAACCGCCAAATCGAGTATTCCCTCAACACCGCACCCGTTCCGCTGAAAACCTTGTTGCCGCAACAGGATTCGTCGGCACGGGATGCGCAATGGCGCAGGGTGACCGCAACCGGCCACTATCTGGCGGATGTTGCGGTGCTGGCCCGGCTGCGGGTCATCGAGGCCGAGCAAGCATTCGAGGTCTTGGTGCCGTTCGTTGTCGACGGCGGACCCACCGTGCTGGTGGACCGCGGCTATGTGCGACCCGAGGAGGGTTCGCATGTGCCGCCGATCCCGCGGCCGCCGGCGGAGACGGTGACCATCACGGCGCGCCTGCGCGATTCGGAGCCCCTCGTGCAGGGCAAAGACCCCTTCACCAGAGACGGCTTCCAGCAGGTGTATTCGATCAACACGCAACAGGTTTCGGCGCTGACCAAAGTCCCGCTGGCCGGCTCCTACCTGCAACTGGTCGACGACCAACCCGGCGGGCTAGGTGTGATCGGCGTGCCGCGCCTGGACGCCGGGCCGTTTTTGTCCTACGGCATTCAATGGATTTTGTTCGGCATCCTGGCGCCGATCGGGCTGGGCTATTTCGCCTATTCCGAGATCCGCGCCCGGCGCGCGGAAAGGCAACAAGCGCCCGTCGCTGAAAGCTCCGAAAGCCCGACCACTGTCGAGGAAAAACTCGCCGACCGCTACGGCCGCCGGCGGTAAACGCTTTCAGTGTGCGCTAAGGGCGCCCTACGCACACACTCGACGCCGCTGACGCACACTCGATGCCAAAACAGACCCACGAGTAGGGCCGCGGCCACCTGCACTGCCCGAGACAGCGTCGCCGCGCGCCGCAGGTCCGCGACCGTAGGCTGCGGGCCGTCGCCCAGGGTCGGGCGGATCTGCAGCTCATGGCGGTACTGGGTGGGCCCGCCGAGCCGCACGCGCAGCGCCCCGGCGAACGCCGCCTCGACCACGCCGGCGTTGGGGCTGGGATGACGGGCCGCGTCCCGGCGCCAGGCTCGTAGTGCACCCGCCGTCGACCCGCTGACGAGCGGCGCGCACAGCGCCACCAACACGGCGGTCACCCGAGCAGCCAAGTAGTTGGCGACGTCGTCCAATCGCGCTGCGGCCCAACCGAACCGGATATACCGCGGTGAGCGGTGGCCGATCATCGAATCCAGGGTATTGACCGCGCGGTACGCCAGCACCGCGGGGGCGCCGCCCACCGCCGCCCACAGCAGCGGCGCCACCTGGGCATCGGACGTGTTTTCCGCGACCGATTCCAGCGCCGCGCGCGTCAGGCCCGGGCCGTCCAGCGCCGCCGGATCGCGCCCGCACAGCGACGGCAACAACCGTCGCGCTCCTTCGATATCGCCGCGTTCCAGCAGCCGCGACATCGCCGTGCCGGTGCGCGCCAACGACGTTCCGCCCAGCGATATCCACGTGGCGGCGGCGGTGGCGGCGATCGGCCACAGCCCACCCAGGCGGACCGCGGCCCGGTCGACCGCCGCGCCGAGCAGCGTTGCGGCGCCGACCGTCAGGCCCACGTGCAGCGCGCCCGCGAGCTTGGTGTCGCGGTACGTGGCGCCTTCCACTCGTGCGGCCGCCGTGCCGAAGAGCGCGACCGGATGCCCCCGCTGGGGGTCGCTCAGCGCGAGGTCGGCCACGTAGCCGGCCAGCACGCCGGTGACGCGGGCCCGGGTCGCAACCATTCCGGCAGCGTCTCACACGTGGTCTACTCGATTGCATGAGGCGAGTTCCGCGATGAAGCGGCCCGCGACCCGGATCGCCGACCTGCTGAATCCGGCGGCGATGCTGTTACCGGCCGCCAACGTGATCATGCAGCTGTCGCTGCCGGGCGTCGGTTACGGCGTGCTGGAAAGCCCGGTGGACAGCGGCAACGTCTACAAGCATCCGTTCAAGCGAGCTCGCACCACCGGCACCTACCTGGCGGTGGCGACCATCGGCACCGAATCCGACCGCGCGCTGATCCGCGGCGCCGTCGACGTCGCACACCGGCAGGTGCGGTCGACGTCGTCAAGCCCGGTGTCCTACAACGCGTTTGACCCCAAGTTGCAGCTGTGGGTGGCCGCGTGTCTGTACCGCTATTTCATCGACCAGCACGAGTTCCTGCACGGGCGGCTCGACGACGCCACCGCCGACGCCGTCTACCGCGACGCCAGGCGGCTGGGCACCACGCTGCAGGTGCCCGAGCGCATGTGGCCGCCGGACCGGGTCGCGTTCGACGAGTACTGGAAACGCTCGCTCGACGAGCTGCACATCGACCCGCCGGTCCGGGAGCATCTGCGTGGGGTGGCGTCGATGGCATTCCTGCCGTGGCCGGTGCGCACGCTGGCTGGGCCCCTCAATTTGTTCGCGACGACGGGATTTCTGGCGCCCGAGTTTCGGGCGATGATGAAGCTGGACTGGTCGGAGAGCCAGCAGCGACGATTCGAATGGCTGCTGGCCGCCCTGCGGCTGGCCGACCGGTTGATTCCGCACCGAGCGTGGATCTTCGGATACCAGCTCTACCTGCGGGACATGCGATCTCGCGCACGACGCGGCCGGCGCATCGTCTAGGGCTAGAGTCAGCCCATGGCCTTCCCCGCACTCAACCATGTCGCGGTCACGGTGCGTGACCTCGAGGTCAGCGGCCCCTGGTATCGAACGCTTTTCGGCGCAGTGCCGGTCCTCGACGAGCACACCGACGCCGGCTTCCGGCATCTGGTGTGGCTGCTGGACGGCGGCACGCTTTTCGGCATCCATCAACATGATCGTCATGCCCCCGACGAAGAGTTCAGCGAGCACCGCGTCGGCCTGGATCACGTCGGCTTCGGCTGCGCCAACCGCGCCGAGCTGGAGAATTGGGTCACCCGGCTGGGCGAGCTGGGCATCGAGCACGGTGGCATTGTCGACGCCCCGTACGGGTCGGGATTGAGTTTCCGCAGACCCCGACGGCGTCGCCCTGGAGTTCTTCGCGCCGCCCGGGTGAGTGTCAGCGCACAGTCGCAAAGAAGGCGCGCAGGTCCTCGACGAACAACTCGGGCTGCTCGAACGCGGCGAAATGCCCGCCGCGCGGCATGTCCGTCCAGTGGGTGATGTTGTAGACCGGCTCGCACCAGCTCCGCGGCGCCTTGAGCAGCTCATGCGGGAAAGCCGCTACGCCGGTTGGCAATTCGACGCGGTCCATTTGCCCCCAGACCCGAAAGCTCTCCCAATACAGCCTCGCCGAGGACGCGGCGGTTTCGGTCACCCAGTACACCATCACGTTGTCGAGTAGCTCGTCGCGGCTGAACGCGTTCTCCGGGTGCCCGTCGCAATCCGACCAGGCCCAAAACTTTTCGACGATCCACGCCAGTTGCCCCGCGGGCGAATCGACCAGCCCGTAGCCCAGCGTCTGCGGCCGGGTCGATTGCTGCTTGGAATAGCCGGTGCCCCACTTGCGGTGCTCGGCTAGCGCGGCCATCGCCGCCTTGTCCTCCTCGGTGGGGTTGGCCATCGCTTCGGCCGTGGGCCTGCCGAGCGGCATGTTCAGGTGAATGGCCGCGCAGTGGCCGCGGTTTCGGCCGATCTGATTGGTGACGGCCGCACCCCAGTCGCCGCCCTGGGCGCCGTAGCGGTCGTAGCCGAGAGTGCCCATCAGCGTCTCCCACGCCGCGGCGATCTTCTCCACACCCCACCCGGTGCGGGTGGGTTTACCCGAGAAGCCGTATCCCGGAAGTGACGGGCAGACAACGTGAAAGGCGTCTTCGGCCCGTCCCGACGCCGGATTGGTCAGCGGCTCAATCACCTTGTGGAACTCCACAATTGAGCCCGGCCAGCCATGCGTGATCACCAGCGGGAAGGCGTCCTCGTGCGGGGACCGTTGGTGGATGAAATGGATGTCCAGCCCGTCGATCTCGGTGACGAACTGATCGAGGCGGTTGAGCGCGGCCTCCCGCGACCGCCAGTCGTATTCGTTGGCCCAGTAGTCAGCGAGCTCGCGGGTGTAGGCCAACGGAATGCCCTGGCTCCAGTCGTCCACGCACTCGGCTTCGGGCCACCGGGTGCGCGCCAAACGCGAGCGCAGATCATCGAGAACGTCATCGGAAACGTCGATGCGAAACGGCTTCACCCGTTCATAGTGCCGCACGCTCACCAAACGCCGGTGGGCGCGGACGGTATCGAACCGCCGACCGCTGGTGTGTAAAACCAGAGCTCTACCACTGAGCTACGCGCCCTTGGAACCAAACGGACCCGCCGCAGGCTACACGTCAACAGCCTAAGCAGCCAAAACGATCAGGACTTCAACGCCGCCAGCGCGTCGGTCCACAGCTTCTGGTCGCGGGCCTCACCGGGCTCCTTCATCTCGGCGAACTGGATGATTCCCGACCGATCGACGACGAAGGTGCCGCGATTGGAGTATCCGGCGGCGTCGTTGAACACGCCGTAGGCCTGGCTGACCTCACCGTGCGGCCAGAAATCCGACAACACCGGGAACGTGAAACCGCTCTCGAGGGACCAAATCTTGTGCGTCGGCGGCGGGCCCACCGAGATCGCCAGCACGGCGCTGTCGTCGTTTTCGAAAACGGGCAAGTGATCCCGCAGCAAGTCGAGTTCACCCTGGCAGATCCCGGTGAATGCGAGCGGGAAGAACACCAACAGGACGTTCTTGGCGCCGCGGTAGGAGCTCAGGGTGACGCGCTGCTGATTCTGGTCGCGCAAGGTGAAGTCCGGGGCGGGCGTTCCGACCGGCAGCATCAACGCTTCCCGGCCCGCGACTTCGGCTGAACCAAGCGGCTGGCGCTCCAGTCGCCGAGGTTGACCGACGAGGTCGGCATCAACCCGGCAGTCGGGGCCGCCTCGGCGATCTCGGCCGGCAGGACGTGACCGGGCTTGCCCGTCTTGGGTGTCAGCACCCAGATCACGCCGTCCTCGGCCAACGGGCTGATCGCGTCCATCAGGGTGTCCACCAGATCGCCGTCCCCATCTCGCCACCACAGCAGGACGACGTCGACCACCTCGTCGGTGTCTTCGTCGAGCAGGTCACTGCCGCAGGCTTCCTCGACCGCGGCACGAATGTCGTCGTCGGTGTCTTCGTCCCAGCCCCACTCCTGGACGACTTGGTCCCGTTGGATGCCCAGCTTGCGAGCGTAGCCCGGGGCGTGATCCTCCGCGACCACCGTGCAGCCTCCTTCAACCATGCGCGCCGTGCGATGGGATTATCGTCGCACAGCCGGAACTCGGTCCATAGCGCCACCTCACGACGCGCCTCAGAACGACGCCAGGCAGAGTTTGAGGGCCTTGGTCTTCGTGTCGTTGAGCTGATTGACCCGCTTGTTGAACTCACCCGTCGGCGCGTGCGTGCCGATGGCGTTCGCCACACCGCGCGCGGCGTCGATGTACGCGTTGAACGCGTCCTTCATCTGGGTCGACAGCGCGTCGCTGAAGCTGTTGGCCACCGTCGACGCGCTGTCGTTGAGCGCGTCGATGGCCGGGCCTTCGGTCGGGCCGGTGTTTTTGCCCGCATTGAACGCCCCGACAAAGGCATTCACCTTGTCGATCGCCGCGCTGCTGGTGGTCGCCAGCGAGTCGCATGAGGTGCGGACCGCCCGCGTCGTCAGGGATTGCTGCCGCTGGGTTTCCCGGATGCTCGACGTCGCCGCCGACGCGGATACCGACGCGGACACGGACTGCCGGTAGGCCGGGGCCACCTTCGTGTCGGGCGTTGCCGTGCCGTTGGTGACGGTGGTACAGCCCACGATGCCCATCACAACCACCGCGACACAGCCGAGCGCCAGAGCGCCTCGCTTTACGGCTTCCCCCGCAAGGACGGCACGCCATCCGATGAGCACAGCTTGACGTTACCGGGTGGACGTTCCCGCCGCCTGCAGCACACCGCGGCTACCCCCCCGGGAGGCCGGTGCGGCACGATAGAAGGCGAAACCGCGGGCAGATAACCCGCCAACCAAGGAGCGGAAGTTGACCACCGAGTTCGCGCGCCACGATCTGGCCCAAAACTCAAGCAACCCAAACGAATCCGATCGGGTGCGGGTGATCCGCGAAGGTGTCGCGTCGTATCTGCCCGACATCGACCCCGAGGAGACCACCGAATGGCTCGAATCGTTCGACGAAATGCTCGAACGCTCCGGGCCCGCCCGCGCCCGGTATCTGATGCTGCGCCTGCTGGAACGCGCCGGTGAGCAGCGGGTCGCGATCCCGGCGCTGACCTCCACCGACTACGTCAACACCATCCCTACGGAGCTCGAACCGTGGTTCCCCGGCGATGAGGACGTCGAGCGCCGCTATCGGGCCTGGATCAGGTGGAACGCGGCGATCATGGTGCACCGCGCGCAGCGACCCGGCGTCGGCGTGGGCGGCCACATCTCGACCTACGCGTCCTCGGCGGCGCTCTACGAGGTCGGGTTCAACCACTTCTTCCGCGGCAAGGCCCATCCCGGCGGCGGGGACCAGATATTCATCCAGGGCCACGCGTCGCCAGGCATCTACGCCCGCGCCTTCCTGGAGGGCCGGCTGACCGCCGACCAGCTGGACGGCTTCCGCCAAGAGCACAGCCATCCCGGCGGCGGACTGCCGTCCTATCCGCACCCGCGGCTGATGCCCGACTTCTGGGAGTTCCCGACGGTGTCGATGGGGCTGGGCCCGATGAACGCGATCTATCAGGCCCGGTTCAACCACTACTTGCACGACCGCGGCATCAAGGACACCTCCGACCAACACGTGTGGGCGTTCCTCGGCGACGGCGAGATGGACGAGCCCGAGAGTCGCGGCCTGGCCCACGTCGCGGCGCTGGAGGCACTGGACAACCTGACCTTCGTCATCAACTGCAACCTGCAGCGCCTCGACGGCCCGGTGCGCGGCAACGGCAAGATCATCCAAGAACTGGAGTCGTTCTTCCGGGGCGCGGGCTGGAACGTCATCAAGGTGGTGTGGGGCCGCGAGTGGGATGCGCTGCTGCACGCCGACAAGGACGGCGCGCTGGTCAACCTGATGAACACCACACCCGACGGCGACTACCAGACCTACAAAGCCAACGACGGGGCCTATGTGCGCAACCACTTCTTCGGTCGCGATCCGCGCACCAAGGCGCTCGTCGAGCACATGACCGATTCCGAGATCTGGAACCTCAAGCGCGGCGGCCACGACTACCGCAAGGTCTACGCCGCCTACCGGGCCGCCGTCGACCACAAGGGCCAGCCCACGGTGATCCTGGCCAAGACGATCAAGGGCTATTCCCTGGGCGCCCACTTCCAGGGCCGCAACGCCACACACCAGATGAAAAAGCTTGCGCTGCAAGACCTCAAGGACTTCCGCGACGCCATCCGGATCCCGATCAGCGACGCGCAGCTGGAAGACGACCCGTACCTGCCGCCGTATTTCCACCCGGGTCCCGAGGCCCCCGAGATCCGCTACCTGCTCGACCGGCGGCGCGCGCTGGGCGGATACGTGCCCGAGCGGCGCACCAAGGCCAAGGCACTGACACTGCCCGGCCGTGACACCTACAAGGCCCTGAAGAAGGGTTCGGGCCAGCAAGAGGTGGCCACCACCATGGCGACGGTGCGCACCTTCAAAGAAGTGTTGCGCGACAAGGAGATCGGGCCGCGCATCGTGCCGATCATTCCCGACGAGGCGCGCACTTTCGGCATGGACTCGTGGTTCCCGAGCCTGAAGATCTACAACCGCAACGGCCAGCTCTACACCGCGGTCGACGCCGAATTGATGTTGGCGTACAAGGAAAGTGAAGTCGGCCAGATCCTGCACGAGGGCATCAACGAGGCCGGTTCGGCGGCGTCGTTCACCGCGGCGGGCACCTCGTATGCGACGCACAACGAGCCGATGATCCCGATCTACATCTTCTATTCGATGTTCGGGTTCCAGCGCACCGGCGACGGCCTGTGGGCCGCGGCCGACCAGATGGCCCGCGGCTTTCTGCTCGGGGCCACCGCCGGGCGGACCACGCTGACCGGCGAGGGCCTGCAGCACGCCGACGGCCATTCGCTGCTGCTGGCGGCCACCAATCCGGCCGTCGTGGCCTACGACCCGGCGTTCGCCTACGAGATCGCCTACATCGTGGAAAGCGGGCTGGCGCGGATGTTCGGCCAGAACCCGGAGAACGTGTTCTTCTACATAACCGTCTACAACGAGCCCTACGTGCAGCCCCCGGAGCCGGACAACTTCGATCCCGAAGGCGTGCTGCGCGGCATTTACCGGTACCACGCGGCCACCGAGCAACGGACCAGCAAGGCGCAGATCCTCGCGTCGGGCGTGGCGATGCCGTCGGCGCTGCAAGCCGCCGAGATGCTAGCCGCGGAGTGGGACGTCGCCGCCGACGTGTGGTCGGTGACCAGCTGGGGCGAATTGAACCGCGACGGCGTGGCCGTCGAGACGGCGAGGCTGCGCCACCCGGACCAGCCCGCCGGCGTTCCCTACCTGACGAAGGCCCTCGAGGGGGCCGTCGGGCCGGTGATCGCCGTATCGGACTGGATGCGCGCGGTCCCCGAGCAGATCCGGCCGTGGGTGCCGGGCACCTACGTCACGCTGGGCACCGACGGGTTCGGCTTCTCCGACACCCGGCCCGCCGCGCGGCGCTTCTTCAACACCGACGCCGAGTCCCAGGTGGTCGCGGTGCTGGAGGCGCTGGCGCGCGACGGCGAGATCGACCCGTCGGTGCCGGTCGCGGCCGCCCGCCAGTACCGGATCGACGACGTGCAGGCCGCCCCGGAGCAGACGTCGGACCCGGGCGTGGCATAACGGCCGACGGCCCGGCCAGCCGGGCATTGGTCGCCGAATGCCCGGCCAGCCGGGCACTCGAGCAAGCACCACCCCTACCAGGGCGTGGCTTTGGCGGAAAGTTCCAAAATCTGGCGTAGGTTTTAGGGGTGAATGACAACCCGTTCGCCGGTCCTTTTGCCAAGCATCCGCGTTCACCGCTGGAACTGCTGGACACCGTCCCCGATTCCCTGCTGCGTCGGTTGAAGCAGTATTCGGGCCGGCTGTCCACCGAAGCGGTGAACGCCATGCAGGATCGGTTGCCGTTCTTCGCCGACCTGGAAGCCTCCCAGCGGGCCAGCGTCGCGCTGGTGGTGCAGACGGCCGTCGTGAATTTCGTCGAATGGATGCACGACCCACACAGCAACGTCAGCTACACCGCCAAGGCCTTCGAACTGGTGCCGAAGGACCTGACCCGACGGATCGCGCTGCGCCACAGCGTGGACATGGTGCGGGTCACGATGGAGTTCTTTGAGGAAGTCGTACCGCTGCTGGCCCGCTCCGACGAGCAACTGACCGCGCTGACGGTGGGGATCTTGAAGTACAGCCGCGACCTCGCCTTCACGTTCGCCGGCGAGTACGCGGACGCGGCCGAGGCGCGGGGCAACTGGGACAGCCGCATGGAGGCCAGCGTCGTCGACGCGGTGGTGCGCGGCGACACCGGCGCGGAGCTGCTATCTCGTGCGGCGGCGTTGAACTGGGACACCACCGCGCCGGCGACGGTGGTCGTCGGGACCCCGGCGCCGGGCCGCGAGGATGCGAACGGGCAGGGTGACAGCGAGCGGGCCAGCCAACACGTCCGCGACGTCGCCGCCGTCCACGGCCGCGCGGCGCTCACCGACGTGCACGGCACCTGGCTCGTGGCGATCGTGTCGGGTCCGTTGTCGCCGACGGAGAAGTTCCTGGGTGACCTGTTGGTCGCGTTCTCGGACGACCCAGTGGTCATCGGACCCACCGCGCCGATGCTCACCGCGGCTTATCACAGCGCCAGCGAGGCGATATCGGGGATGAACGCCGTCGCGGGCTGGAGCGGGGCGCCCCGACCCGTGCTGGCCCGAGAGCTGCTGCCTGAGCGCGCGCTGATGGGAGACGCGTCGGCGATCGTCGCGTTGCATACCGACGTGATGGGGCCGCTGGCCGATGCCGGACCCACCCTCGTGGAGACCCTTGAAGCTTTCTTAGATTCGGGCGGCGCGATTGAGGCTTGCGCCCGCAAGTTGTTCGTTCATCCAAACACCGTGCGGTACCGCCTGAAGCGCATCACGGACTTCACTGGCCGCGACCCCACTCAACCCCGTGATGCGTATGTGCTGCGTGTGGCGGCGACCGTGGGTCAGCTCAACTACCCCACTAGCCCGTCTAGTGTCGGCAGCAACTCCCTGACGCCGGTTCCTCTCCCGCTCAGAGGAGGTGCCGCGGCGCCTTCCGCGAGATAGTGATCCAGGCAACAGATCGCGGCACGATATCAAACATGTTGCTTACGGAGCCGTTTTGTAAGGTGTATACAAAAACCTAAGACGAGGTTCATAATCTGTTACACCCGCCAAAACCGTTTCCACAGTGTTCTCTTAGACACGTGATTGCGTTTCTCGCGCCCGGACAGGGTTCGCAGACCGAGGGGATGCTGTCGCCGTGGCTGGAGTTGTCCGGCGCGGCGGACCAGCTGACCCTGTGGTCGAAGGCCAGCGGCCTGGATCTCGTGCGGCTGGGCACCACCGCCTCGACTGAAGAGATCACCGACACCGCGGTCACCCAGCCCTTGGTCGTCGCGGCCACGCTGCTGGCTCATCAGGAACTGACAAAGCGCGGTCTGCTCGCCGGCGAGGAATTCATCGCGGCCGGTCACTCCGTCGGCGAAATCGCTGCCTACGCGATCGCCGGTGTGATGGGCGCCGACGACGCGGTCGCACTGGCCGCCACCCGGGGCGCCGAGATGGCCAAGGCCTGCGCCCTCGAGCCGACCGGCATGTCCGCCGTACTCGGCGGCGACGAGGCGGAGGTATTGGCCCGCCTCGAGCAGCTCGACCTGACCCCCGCGAACCGCAACGCCGCCGGCCAGATCGTGGCCGCCGGCCCGCTGGCCGCGCTGGAGAAGCTCGCCGAAGACCCGCCGGCCAAGGCCCGGGTGCGCGCACTCGGCGTGGCCGGGGCGTTCCACACCAAGTACATGGCTTCGGCTCTCGACGCATATGCCGCCGCGGCGGCCGCCATCGCGACCTCCGAGCCCACCGCCACGCTGTTGTCCAACCGCGACGGCAAGCCGGTCACCTCGGCGGCCGCGGCGATGGACGCGCTGGTCGCCCAGCTGACCCAACCGGTGCGCTGGGACCTGTGCACCGAGTATCTGCGTGAGCACAATGTCACGGCGATCGTGGAGTTCCCCCCCGCGGGCACCCTCACCGGCATCGCCAAGCGCGAACTTCGGGGGGTTACGGCACGCGCCGTCAAGTCGCCCGCAGACCTGGACGGGTTGACCGACCTCTAACGGCAAATTTGTCCAGTACAACCAAAAAGCACGTCAGTTCGATTTACACACAACACATTACGAAGGGAAGCAAGGCTGTGGCCGTCACTCAGGAAGAAATTATCGCCGGTATTGCGGAGATCATCGAAGAGGTCACCGGTATCGAGCCCTCCGAGGTCACCCCGGAGAAGTCGTTCGTCGACGACCTGGACATCGACTCGCTGTCGATGGTCGAGATCGCCGTTCAGACCGAGGACAAGTACGGCGTGAAGATCCCCGACGAAGACCTTGCCGGTCTGCGCACCGTCGGTGACGTCGTTGCGTACATCCAGAAGCTCGAGGAAGAGGACCCCGAGGCCGCCGCAGCGCTGCGCGCCAAGATCGAGTCCGAGAACCCCGACGCCGTGGCCAACGTCAAGGCGAGGATGGAAGCGGACACCAAGTGACCAAGCCTTCCACTGCTAATGGCGGTTACCCCAGCGTTGTGGTAACCGCCGTCACGGCGACGACAGCAATCGCGCCGGACATCGAGAGCACGTGGAAGGGTTTGTTGGCCGGCGAAAGCGGCATCCACGTACTCGAAGACGAGTTCGTCACCAAGTGGGACCTGCCCGTCAAGATCGGCGGGCACCTCAAGGAACCCGTCGACAACCACATGGGCAGGCTGGACCTGCGGCGCATGTCCTACGTCCAGCGCTTGGCGAAACTGCTGAGCGGCCAGTTGTGGGAGACCGCGGGTACCCCAGAGGTCGATCCCGACCGGTTCACGGTCGTGGTCGGCACCGGTCTGGGCGGCGCCGAGCGGATCGTGGAGAGCTATGACCTGATGAACGAGGGCGGGCCCCGCAAGGTGTCGCCACTCGCCGTTCAGATGATCATGCCCAACGGCGCCGCGGCGGTGGTGGGTCTGCAGCTTGGGGCCCGCGCCGGTGTGATGACGCCGGTGTCGGCCTGCTCGTCGGGCTCGGAGGCAATCGCCCACGCGTGGCGTCAGATCGTCATGGGTGATGCGGATGTCGCCGTGTGCGGCGGTGTCGAAGGCCCCATCGAGGCGCTGCCCATCGCGGCATTCTCGATGATGCGGGCCATGTCGACCCGCAACGACGAGCCCGAGCGTGCGTCGCGGCCGTTCGACAAGGACCGCGACGGCTTCGTGTTCGGCGAGGCCGGAGCGCTGATGCTCATCGAGACCGAGGAGCACGCGAAGGCCCGCGGCGCCAAGCCGTTGGCCCGGTTGCTCGGTGCCGGCATCACCTCGGACGCCTTCCACATGGTGGCGCCCGCGGCGGACGGCGTGCGTGCCGGACGGGCGATGACGCGGTCACTGGAGCTGGCGGGCTTGTCCCCCAAGGACGTCGACCACGTCAACGCACACGGGACCGCAACGCCGATCGGCGACACCGCCGAGGCCAACGCGCTTCGGGTCGCCGGTTGCGAAAAGGCCGCGGTGTATGCGCCGAAATCGGCGCTGGGGCACTCAATCGGCGCAGTCGGGGCGCTCGAGTCGGTGCTCACGGTGCTGACCCTGCGGGACGGGGTCATTCCACCCACCCTCAACTACGAAACCCCCGATCCCGAGATCGATCTGGACATCGTCGCGGGTGAACCCCGCTACGGCGAGTACCAGTACGCGATCAACAACTCGTTCGGGTTCGGAGGGCACAACGTTGCGCTCGCCTTCGGGCGTTACTAAAGCACGGAAGGAACGTTCGCCACTCCCATGACAGAGCTGGTTACGGGGAAAGCTTTCCCCAATGTGGTCGTCACCGGCATTGCCATGACGACTGCCTTGGCACCCGACGCGGAAACCACCTGGAAGTTGCTCCTGGACAGCCAAAGTGGGATCCGTCTCCTCGAGGACCCCTTCGTCGAGGAGTTCGACCTGCCGGTCCGTATCGGCGGGCATCTCGTGGAGGAGTTCGACAGCCAGCTGACGCGCATCGAGTTGCGTCGGACGGGCTACCTGCAAAGGATGTCCACCGTCTTGGGCCGCCGGGTGTGGGAGAACGCCGGTTCACCCGAAGTCGACACCAACCGGTTGGCCGTTTCCATCGGCACCGGCCTGGGTTCGTCCGAGGAGATGGTCTTCAGTTACGACGACATGCGTGCTCGCGGCATGAAGGCGGTCTCTCCGTTAGGCGTGCAGAAGTACATGCCCAACGGAGCGGCCGCCGCGGTCGGGCTGGAACGCCACGCCAAAGCCGGTGTGATGACGCCGGTTTCGGCGTGCGCGTCCGGTTGTGAGGGCATCGCCCGGGCCTGGCAGCAGATCGTGTTGGGTGAGGCGGACATCGCGATCTGCGGTGGCGTGGAAACCCGGATCGAGGCGGTGCCGATCGCGGCGTTCGCGGCGATGCGCATCGTGATGTCGACCAACAATGACGACCCCGCCGGTGCATGTCGCCCGTTCGACCGGGACCGCGACGGTTTCGTGTTCGGCGAAGCCGGCGCACTGATGGTGATCGAGACCGAGGAGCACGCGAAAGCCCGAGGCGCCAACATCCTGGCCCGGATCATGGGTGCCAGCGTCACCTCGGACGGCTTCCACATGGTCGCCCCGGACCCCAACGGTGAACGCGCCGGCCATGCGATGACGCGGGCGATCCAGCTCGCGGGCCTCACTCCTGGCGACATCGACCACGTCAACGCCCACGCCACCGGCACCCAGGTCGGCGACCTGGCTGAAAGCAAGGCCATCAACAACGCCCTGGGCAGCAACAAGCCGGCGGTGTACGCCCCCAAGTCCGCCCTCGGCCACTCGGTCGGTGCGGTCGGCGCGGTGGAGTCGATCTTGACCGTGCTCGCGTTGCGGGATCAGCTGGTCCCCCCGACACTGAATCTTGAAAACCTCGATCCAGAGATCGATTTGGACGTGGTGGCGGGTAAGCCGCGGCACGGTGATTACCGGTACGCGATCAACAACTCGTTCGGATTCGGCGGTCACAACGTGGCGATCGCCTTTGGGCGGTACTAAACCCCGGCGCCATCAAGCCCGAGCAACACCGGAAACAGGAGACCCGCAATGACACTCATGGCCCCCGAGGCGGTCGGCGAATCGCTCGACCCCCGCGACCCGTTGTTGCGTCTGAGCAATTTCTTCGACGACGGCAGCATCCAACTGCTGCACGAGCGTGACCGCTCGGGCGTGCTTTCCGCCGCGGGCACCGTGAACGGTGTGCGCACCATCGCGTTCTGCACGGACGGAACGGTGATGGGCGGTGCTATGGGCATCGAGGGTTGCACGCACATCGTCAACGCCTACGACACCGCCATCGAGGAGCAGAGCCCGATCGTCGGTATCTGGCATTCCGGCGGTGCCCGGCTGGCCGAAGGCGTCAAGGCGCTGCACGCGGTGGGCCTGGTGTTCGAGGCGATGATCCGCGCGTCCGGCTATGTCCCGCAGATCTCGGTCGTCGTGGGCTTCGCCGCCGGCGGCGCCGCCTACGGGCCGGCCCTGACCGATGTCGTGGTGATGGCGCCGGAGAGCCGGGTGTTCGTCACCGGGCCCGACGTGGTGCGCAGTGTCACCGGTGAGGACGTCGACATGGCCGCGCTCGGCGGCCCGGAGACCCACCACAAGAAGTCCGGGGTGTGCCACATCGTCGCCGACGACGAGCTCGACGCCTACGAGCGCGGCCGCCGGTTGGTCGGATTGTTCTGCCAGCAGGGGCATTTCGACCGCACCAAGGCCGAGGCCGGCGACACCGACATTCACGCGTTGCTGCCCGAGTCGTCGCGGCGTGCCTACGACGTGCGCCCGATCGTGACCGCGATCCTCGACGACGAGACACCGTTCGACGAGTTCCAGGCCAACTGGGCGCCGTCGATGGTGATCGGGTTGGGCCGTTTGTCCGGCCGCACCGTCGGCGTGCTGGCCAACAATCCGCTGCGTCTGGGCGGCTGCCTGAACTCCGAAAGCGCCGAGAAGGCGGCACGTTTCGTGCGTCTGTGCGATGCCTTCGGCATTCCGCTGATCGTGGTCGTCGACGTCCCCGGTTATCTGCCCGGCGTCGACCAGGAGTGGGGCGGCGTGGTGCGCCGCGGCGCCAAGCTGCTGCACGCGTTCGGTGAGTGCACGGTTCCGCGGGTCACGCTGGTCACCCGAAAGACCTACGGCGGGGCCTACATTGCGATGAACTCCCGGTCGCTGAACGCCACCAAGGTCTACGCCTGGCCGGACGCCGAGGTCGCCGTGATGGGTGCCAAGGCCGCCGTCGGCATTCTGCACAAGAAGAAGCTGGCCGCCGCGGCCGACCACGAGCGCGAAGCGCTGCATGACGAGCTGGCCGCCGAGCACGAGCGGATCGCCGGCGGCGTGGACAGCGCGATCGAGATCGGCGTGGTCGACGAGAAGATCGACCCGTCGCACACTCGCAGCAAGCTGACCGAGGCACTGGCCCAGGCGCCGGCACGCCGCGGCCGTCACAAGAACATCCCGCTGTAATTCGGCGGGCTCTCACCGCGAGCAGAGCGCTCGCGGGTCCCTAACGGCCCAGGATCGTCGAAAGGGCTTTGCGCAGGGCGCCTTCCGGGTCGCTGGGCAGATCTTCGGCGCGCCAGCCGACGAAGTCGTCCGGGCGGACGAGAAGCGCCCCCTCGGGCTTGAGTCCGGTGGCAGCGGCCCACTCGTCGCCGTCGACACGATGCGCGGCGACCGACGCCGAAGCCGCGGCGGCACACCATCGCTCATCGCCGGTGATTACCGTGAACCCGGGGCCGAGCAGGTCAAGCGTCGACACACCGTCCCGCACCCACACGTGCGGAACCCGGGTTCCGGGCTGGCCGCGCAACTCGTCCACGAGCTGCACCTCGTCCGGATCGACCGGAGGCTCGTCCGTGACGACCGCAGCAGAACGATAGCGGTACCCGACCAGCAGCGGGAACATCGAGGACTCTTCCTCTGGTGGCAACAGCGGCCGGTCATCGTCGAGCCGCAGCAGGCCAATCGTCGGGCCGGACAGCGACTGTCGGGCAGCGAACCGCCCGACCGGATGCCGCTCGGCATGGAAGGTCTCCAGCAGCGCCGGCCCGGCCGTGCCGTCCAGGACCGCCGCCAACTTCCACGCGAGGTTGTGCGCACTCTGGATCGCGGTGTTGGCTCCCCCGGCTTTGAACGGCGGCATGGTGTGTGCCGAATCGCCGACGAGAAAGACTCGCCCACAGCGGAATTGGTCGGCCACCTGCTCGTGGGGCTGCCACGACGCGACCTCGATGATCTCGATGTCGATCTGCTCACCGATCGCCTTGGTGAGCAGATCACGGCAGCGTTGCAGCGTGAACTGCTCCGCCGTCTCGCCCTTGTCGGGGAAATAAGTGGTGATGAACATGCCGAGATCGCCCTCGGCCACGATGAAAATGCCCTGCACGTCAGCGTTTTGAACCTGCACGCCGTCTCCGTCGCCTAGGTGCGGGACAAACTTGCGCCACGGCGCGCGAAAGTAGATGAAGACCACGAAGATCGGCAGCGCACCGTACCCGGAAGTAGTGATGCCGAGCGCGCGGAGCGTCGGGCTGTGCACACCGTCGGCGGCAACGAGATAATCGGCCCGCACCGTCTCCGACTCTCCCGAATCCCGGTCGCGGACAACGGCGGTGACACCGGTCCCGTCTGACTCGAACGACGACAGTTCGGTGCCATAGCGCACCTCACTGCCGCGCCGGCGTGTTTCGGCGAGCAGGATCGGCTCGAGCCTGCTTTGCGGGCAATACTGCACGGTGGGTTCGGGGCTCAACATCTCCAGGCCGCCGAAGAGCGCATCGAGGTCGATGGCCGGCTGTTCCTCCGGGCTGTTGAGCGTTGGCTTGGTAACCAATTCGGAAACCTGCTCGGCGACGGCGTGGACCTCGTCGCCCAAGCCGAGCCCGCGCAGAATCTCCAGGCTGCGGAAGCTCAGATTGCGGGCCTTCGGATAGATGAAGACCTCGTCGCGCTTTTCGACCAGTAGCGAGCGGACGCCATGCTTGGCGAGCGAGGCCGACATGGCCAGCCCGCCCACGCCAGCGCCGACTATCAGCACAGGAACACGGACATTCATCAGGCCTCACCCCCAACTACGGCGCTTCTCTAATTATGACAGTCACTACCATTAAATAGTAGATGTCATAATGGCGGCCCCGCAAGCTTGCCAGAAATTCCACGCGATGGCCGTTCCGGTGCAGCAGGAGTGGGTAGTCAGGTGGAATCAGGTTCGAGACAGAAGGCGGCATCGGATGGTTCGTCAAGAGGGGGGCCGATGGGACGTCGGCACCCAGGACAACGCGGTTTACCTTGAGCGCATCGATGGGAGCGACGAGCGGCTATTCGACGATGTGTTGGCACCTGACGAAGCCCGCGATCTCGCTGGGCTCTTGACGAAGTTCGCAGCCAAGGCCGAGAAGGCTGACGACTCCGACAAGGACGAGCAATCCGAGGACTCCGACGAATCCGATTCCGACAAGTCCAAGGACTCCAAGGACTCCAAGGACTCCGAGGACTCCGAGGACTCCGAGGACTCCGAGGACTCCGAGGACTCCGACGACTCTGACGATTCCAAGGACTCCAGGGACTCCGACAAGGACGAGGAATCCGACGACTCCAAAGACTCGTAAAGGCTTCCGCTAGCCAAGGCAGGCCAGGAGCTCCTCCGCGACCGACACCACCCGCTCGCGATCGCGAGCCACCAGGCCGATCCGCGTCCGCCGGTCCAGGATGTCGTCGACACCCAGCGCGCCCTCGTGGGTCACCGCGAATTCGAACTCCGCGCGAGTCACGTCGATCCCTTCGGCCACCGGATCACCGGGACGCTCGCACGTGGCAGCGGCGATGACATGCGCGGCCTCCGCCCCGTACCGCAGGATCAGCGACTCGGGCAGGCCGGCCATCGGCGGCACCGTCGAACCGGGGTTGGCCGGGGCGCCGACGAGCGGCAGATTGCGCGTTCGGCAATTGCCAGCATGCAGGTGCCGCAGTTCGACGGCGCGGTCCACGACATCCTCTGCCATGTAACGGTATTCGGTCAGCTTTCCCCCGATCACGCTGATGACGCCGGAGGGCGACTCGGCGACGGCGTGCTCGCGCGAAACGTCCGCGGTGCGACCTCCGCCGGTGTCGATCAGTGGCCGCAAACCGGCGTAGGCGCCGATCACATCGCCAGCCTGCAGCGCGGTCCCCAGCGCGGTGTTCACCGTGTCTAACAGGAACGTGATCTCCTCCGACGACGGTTGTGGCACATCGGGAATCGGGCCGGGAGCGTCTTCGTCGGTCAGCCCGAGGTACACGCGGCCCAGTTGCTCCGGCATGGCGAACACGAAGCGGTTGAGCTCACCGGGGATCGGAATCGTCAGCGCGGCAACAGGATTCCCGAAGGCACCGGCGTCGAACACCAGGTGGGTTCCGCGGCTGGGCCGCAACCGCAACGATCCGTCGATCTCCCCGGCCCACACCCCGGCCGCGTTGACGACGGCGCCAGCGGTCACGTCGAACGACTCGCCCGTGCGTTGGTCGGTCAGGCGCACCGATCCGCCGGTGGCCTCGGACGCCGCGACATAGGTGAGGATCCGGGCGCCGTGCTGCGCGGCGGTGCGCGCCACCGCCGTGACCAGACGGGCGTCGTCGATCAACTGCCCGTCGTAGGCCAGCAGGCCACCGTCCAGGCCGTCGCGCCGCACCGTCGGTGCCATTTCCACCACGCGATCGGCCGAAACCCTGCTCGATCGGGGCAGCACCGACGACGGCGTCCCCGCCAGCAGCCGTAGCGCATCACCGGCGAGGAACCCCGCGCGCACCAACGCGCGCTTGCCGCGACTCATCGACGGCAGCAACGGGACCAGCTGCGGCATCGCGCGCACCAGGTGAGGGGCGTTGCGCGTCATCAGGATTCCGCGCTCGATCGCGCTGCGCCGCGCGATCCCCACATTGCCCGTCGCGAGATACCGCAGGCCACCGTGGACCAATTTCGAACTCCACCGGCTGGTGCCGAACGCGAGGTCGTGCTTTTCCACCAACGCCACCCGCAGACCCCGTGAGGCGGCGTCCAAGGCAATCCCGACGCCGGTGATGCCACCACCGATCACCAGGACGTCCAACGGCTCGCCGTCGGCGAGGGCATTCAGGTCGGCCGCACGACGGGCCGCGTTCAAAGCTGTGGGATTCACGACAGGTATCCGTTCAGCGAGTAAGTGAGCTCGGCGGCCAGCGCATCGGAATCAAGAATCGGCCGGACGATCCGCTCCGACTGGATCGTCGACTGGGCGATCAGCAACACCATGGTGGCCATCTGCAGCGGGTCGCCGGCGCGGACGCTGCCGTGACGCTGGGCGGCGCGCAACCGATCGGCCAGGGCGTCGATCAACATCTGCTGGCTGGACCCCAGGCGCTCGGTGATGTAGATCGGCGCCAGCTCCGAATGCATCACCGACATGACCAAGTCATCGCGACGCAGCAGATTGGCCACCGTAACAATCTGTCGCACAAGGGATTCCCGGTCTTCGCCAAGCAATGGCGCGTTGCGCATCACCCCAACGATGCGTTGGGTCAGCAGCGCCGCCACGATCGAGCGGGTATCCGGCCAGCGGCGGTAGACGGTCGGCCGGCTCACGCCCGCGCGCCGGGCGATCTCGGCCAGGGTCACCCGGTCCACCCCGAAATCGACCACACAGCTCGCGGCCGCCGTGAGGATCCGTTCTCGGGTGTCGACTGGTGCGTTACTGATTGACAGCATGTGTAATACTGTAACGCATGACGCACCTCGAGGAGCTCCTCCCACCGATGAAATGGAACGCGTGGGGAGATCCCGCCGCGGCCAAGCCCCTGTCCGAGGGGATCCGGGCGCTGCTGAAGCAGACCGTGGGCCTGGATGACTCGGCAGAGGCCGAACTGGATGCCGATGACGTCGAGCTGCGCCCGTCCGCGCTGACAGCCGAGGATCGAGACGCGTTGACCGCGATCGTCGGCGACGGCTATTGCCGCACCACCGACCGCGATCGGTTGTTGCACGCGGGTGGCAAGTCGACCATCGACATGCTGCGGCGCAAGGAGAAAGCCCAGGACGCGCCCGACGCCATCCTGCTGCCCGGCGACGAAGACGCCGTGGCCGCGATCCTGCGCTACTGCTCGGAGCGTGGCATCGCCGTCATTCCCTTCGGCGGCGGCACCAGCGTCACCGGCGGCCTGAATCCCACCCGCGCCGACTTCGACGCGGTGGTCTCCCTCGATTTGCGCCGCTTTGACCAGCTGATCGAGCTCGACGAGGTTTCCGGGCAGGCGGTGTTCGGTGCCGGCGTCACCGGCCCGGACGCCGAGCGTCTGCTCGGCGAACGCGGGTTCTCTCTCGGGCATTTCCCGCAGAGCTTCGAGTACGCCACCATCGGCGGCTTCGCGGCAACCCGCTCCTCGGGCCAGGATTCGGCCGGCTATGGCCGGTTCAACGACATGGTTCGCGGGCTCCGGGTGATCACGCCGGTCGGCACGCTGGATCTGGGCCGCGCGCCGGAGTCGGCCGCCGGTCCCGACCTTCGTCAGCTGCTGATCGGCTCGGAGGGCACCTTCGGCGTCATCACCCAGGTGCGGCTGCGTGTGCACCGCACGCCGGAAGCCGTCCGCTACGAGGCGTGGTCGTTCCCGGATTTCGCGACCGGGGCCGCGGCCCTGCGCGCGGTCACCCAAAATGCCACGGGCCCCACCGTCATTCGGCTCTCCGACGAAGCGGAGACCGGAGTCAACCTCGCCACCACCGAGGCGATCGGCGAAAACCAAATCACCGGCGGCTGCTTAGGGATCACGGTGTTCGAGGGCACCACCGAACACGTCGAAAGCCGGCATGCCGAGACCCGCGCACTGCTGGCGGCGCAGGGCGGCACGTCGCTCGGCGAAGCGCCGGCCCAAGCCTGGGAACGCGGCCGGTTCGCCGCGCCGTACCTGCGCGACTCGCTGCTGTCCGCGGGCGCGCTCTGCGAAACGCTCGAAACGGCCACCGATTGGTCCAACATTCCCGCCCTCAAGGCCGCGGTCACCGAAGCGCTCACCGGCGCATTAGCCGAGACCGGCACGCCGGCCCTCGTGATGTGCCACATTTCGCACGTCTACCCCACTGGCGCCTCGCTGTACTTCACCGTCGTCGCCGGGCAACGCGGCAATGCGATCGCACAGTGGCAGAAGGCCAAAAAGGCGGCGTCCGATGCGATGATCGCCAACGGCGCGACCATCACCCACCACCACGCCGTCGGCGCCGACCACCGACCCTGGATGCGCGACGAGGTCGGGGATCTCGGTGTGCAGGTGCTGCGCGCGGTCAAGGCGGCATTGGACCCGGCCGGAATCCTCAACCCCGGCAAGCTGATTCCGTGAGTCCGCGTGAAATCGCCAAAGTCACCGCGCTGACCAATCCCGCGTCGGGGCATGGCGCCGCGATCCGCGCCGCGCAAATCGCGATCGCCCGGCTGCACGATCGGGGCGTACAGGTCACCGAGATCATCGGTGACGACGCCGAAGACGCGCGCCACCTCGTCGGCGCCGAACTCGAGCGAGGAACCGACGCGGTCATGGCCACCGGCGGCGACGGCGTCGTCTCCAATGCCCTACAGGTGTTGGCGGGCACAGACATCCCGCTCGGAATCATCCCGGCGGGCACCGGCAACGATCACGCCCGCGAATTCGGCATTCCCACAAGGGATCCCGAGGCGGCCGCCGACATCATCGTCGACGGCTGGACGGAAACGATTGACCTGGGCCGGATTCGCGACAGCGACGGCACAGAGAAGTGGTTCGGCACCGTCGCCGCGACGGGATTCGATTCGCTCGTGACCGATCGCGCCAACCAGATGACCTGGCCGCACGGGCGGGCGCGCTACTACATCGCGATGCTCGCCGAGCTTTCGAGGCTGCGGTTGTTGCCGTTCCGGCTGGTCCTCGACGGGACGAAAGAGATCGACGCGGACATCACGCTGGCGGCCTTCGGCAATACCCGCAGCTACGGCGGCGGACTGCTGATCTGTCCCAACGCCGACCCCACCGACGGTCTACTCGACATCACGATGGCGCATTCGGCATCCAGGACCAAGCTGGTCCGCCTGTTCCCCACCGTCATGAAGGGCACCCACGTCCGCCTGGACGAGGTGACCACCGCACGCGCCACATCAATCCACGTCGAGTGCCCGGGCATCAACGTGTACGCCGACGGCGACTTCGCCTGCGCGCTGCCCGCCGAGATCTCCGCGGTCCCCGCCGCGCTGCAGATTCTTCGTCCCGCGCGGCAAGCATGAGCGTCGTGTGGTGATGGCCGTTCATCGCAGACTGCAGATCTGGTCGTGGAGCTCGTCGAGGTAACCGTCGTAGGCGGCGATGATGTCGTCGAGGTCGAGTTGCTCAGGTAGGTCATCGGGGCGCTGCCGCGCAATCAGGTAGGCGATGGTAGCGGCGACAACACGGGTTTCGTCGGCGTCGGGTCCGGCGATGCGCGCGACGACCTCTGGCGTGGCTCGCATCCGGATGGCGACGGGCTCCTCGCCCTGGTCGACACGCACGAGGTACTCGTGATCGCCGAGTGCTTCGATTCGGGGCGTTTCAATATTTTTCGTTGCCATGACGTACGCACCTCCACGCCACTAGATGGTCTGGTGTCGCCCGAAGTATTCGTGGTCTTCGTTGTAACCGCCGTAACCGCTACCCAACTCGGAGTAGTGTGCGATGAACTCAATGCCCTTGAGCCACTTCACATGCCGGAAGCCGTGCTGCAATTCATTGCGCAGCCGCAGTGGCGCCCCGTGACCGTAGCTCACCGGTTCGCCGTTCATGTCGTAGGCCAGCATCGTCAGATGGTTGCTCATCTGGTCGATCGGGTGCGCGACGTAGTAGATCCCGCCGTCCGCGCCGGGGCCCAGCGAGTAGAACACCACCCATTTCGCAGCGGGCAGCGGTTTGACGACGTCCATGATCGTCTTCATTTGCACGCCACCCCATTTGGCAACACCAGACCAGCCCTGGATGCAGAAGTGTTGGGTGATCTGTTCGTGGTACGGCAAGTCATGCAAGTCGGCCAGCGAGAACTCGGTGGGGTTCTCGACGAGGCCGTAGACCCGCAGCCGCCAATCCACGAAGTTGTTCTTTTCCAACTCCTTGTACTCAACGGTTTCCGGGTAGGTGCCGTTGTGCCAGAAGTACGGCGAGATATCTTTTTCGGTGAACGCACCGGGCTTCGGGTTGGCGTACTCGAACAGCCGCTGCAGCGGCCCGACAAGCGCGTAGCCGACCCGCTGCACAATCCTGGGGTGGCGATAAGTGAACGGGGTGGCGACCACCCAGCCGACGGTTACCACCACCATGGCCGCGGCAAAGACCCAGAAACCTACCCAGCTGTTGTCCTCGCGGGCGCCGAACATGTGGTTGAGGTTGCGCACCGCATCCGTGGCAAAAACCATCGTGACGTGCATAACGATGAACACGATGAAATACACCAAGACCAGGAAGTGCAGTGAGCGCGCATGCTGAATGTTCAGCCGTTTGCTGATCACGGTGAGTCGCATCGAAAGGGCCGGCGACATCCCGAGCGCGGTGATGACCGCGAGCGGTGCGGCGATGAAGACCGTCGTGAAGTACGTCAACAACTGCAGCGCGTTGTAGGCCACCCAGGTGTTGTCGGTCGGCCAGTCCAGCGACAGGTATTGGACCGCAACCGATACGGCATTGGGAAAGACGTCCCAGCTGGTCGGCACGATGTGTCGCCATTGACCGGTAGCGAACAGCAGCACATAGAAGACCGCGCCGTTGAGGAGCCACAGAACGTCGACGCCGAGGTGCCACCATCGCGCCAATCCGATGGAATGACGAATTCCGGGCAATCCCAACTGACCGGGCAGGCCAACGGAGTCGTCCTTGGCCGTCCACAGCGGGTCATCCGGCACCGGCTTGGCCACTCGCAGCCACTCGTCCTTGCCCGGCGTGGCGTTGCGACTGAAGTACAGCCGCGGATGATCGCAGAGGATCTGAATACCGGAACGGACGATGAACGTCATCAGGAACAGGTTGAAGAAGTGGCTCCATCCGACCCACGCCGGGATGCCGGGGCTGACGCCGGAAGGCACATGGGTTCCGGGATAACGCTGGATGAATGCCTGGACCGCCGGGATGTTGTGCAGGCTTTTGGCCACGGCGACCGCCACGACGAGTACCGCGAACCCGACGGGAATCAGCCACAGGACGTTTAACCACTTGTCGCGACCCACCCGCAGTCGCGGCACCATGGCCCGCTTGTCTTCTATGCCGCCGGCCCATGTCTCCGGATTGACGACGTTCTCGGCAAGGCGCAGCTCTGTGCGGTACCCCGCGCCGTGATACGGGCCAGCATCGCCACTTTTGGCCTGGCGGACGCGGAGTTCGTTGTCGGCCATGCCGTCCCGCACCTAACCTAGTTTTTACAATCGCTTATGTATAAACATTAGCCCGTAGGTGCCTGATCAGGAAGGGTCGCTCCTAGTGACTCGCCTCACCACGCGCTGCCGCGCTGCAGATTCTGCGCCTCGCCAAATAGGGATCACGGCGGTGTAACGAATCGGCCACCCCGGCCGATATCTTGGCGTCGGCTCTGCAGCAGGGGGAGATATGTCGGGACACCGAAAGATCGCACTGGGCGTGTTGGCTGCCGCGGCGCTGGGCTGCGCAGTCTGGCTTTCGCCGGTGGCCTTCGCGATTCAACCGTCGGCCTGGAACGGGCCCTACCTGCTGACTTTCGCCGCCAACCAGAAGACCGGCACCAGCATGGCGGCACGTCAGCCCGAGACCTCCCAGCGGGCCAGCTACTCGTTCACGTCGAACTGCTCGACGGGCGTCTGCGTCGCCACGGTCAATAACCCGCCGGCACCCAAAAGCCCGTACGAGCAGCGATCGGTCCAGTTCGCCTGGAACGGGGCTCAGTGGGTCCAGCAAATCAACCGGACATGGGATTGCCCGCTGCTCGGCGGCCGCGTGGAACGCGACCCCGCGAGGTCCATCACCGCGTTGACGCCGGCCGCCGACGGCACCCTGACCGGCGTATTTCACATCGACATCGTCAGCGGCGCGTGCGCCGGCAGCATGGAGATGCCGGTGACGGCCACCCCGGTGAGCCCGCCGGTTATCTAGCGACGTTATCTAGCCGACGCCCCGGCTGAGCCAGGTCACCTCACCGGCGTCGCCGCCGTCGCGGTACACCTCGAGCGCCTCGTCCCAGGCCGTCCCCAGCACCGAATCCAGTTCCGCGGCCAGCGTGTCGGCGCCCTGCGCCATCATCGCCCGCAGCCGCATCTCCCCGACCATGATGTCGCCATTGGCGCTCATCGCTCCGCTCCACAAGCCGAGCTGCGGGGTGTGGCTGAATCGGTGGCCGTCGACTCCCGGGCTGGGATCTTCGGTGACCTCGAACCGTAGGACGGACCAGGAGCGCAACGCGTTGGCCAACCGGGCGCCTGTGCCCACCGGTCCGACCCAGTTGGTGACAGCGCGCAGCTGTCCGGGCATCGCCGGCTGCGGGGTCCACACCAAGTTGGCCTTGGACTGCAGGGTCGACGACAGCGCCCATTCGACATGCGGGCAGACCGCCGCGGGCGAGGCATGGACGTAGACCACGCCAGCCGTCACGTCGGCGAATTGGTTCGACGCACGCATCTCCTGCTCCTTCGGTTCCACGAGGGACGTCTTCCCCAACGACCTGGTGGATCCGCGAGCAGCGGAAATGCTGATGTTTTTGTGTCCTGCGTGTCTATTGTGCCCTGTGATACCCGTGTTGCGCTAGTCTTCGACGCCTATTTGGTGTATTCGGATATCGACGCGTCGGAAATCGCGGGCCACAAGTCCAGCGCCCACTCGCCGAAATCGCGGTCCGTGAGCGCCACCAGCGCCAGCTCCGCGTCGGGATCCGCCCAGATGAAACCGCCCGCCTGGCCGAAATGGCCGTACGTTCGCACCGAGTTGCGTCCGCCCGTCCAGTGCGGCGATTTCGAATCCCTGATCTCGAAACCCAGCCCCCAATCGTTGGGCCGCTGCACCCCGTACCCGGGCAGCACGCCGTCCAGGCCGGGAAATTGCACCGTCGTCGCCTCGTCGTGCAGCTGCGCCGACACCGTCGCCGGGCGCAGCAGGTCACCGGCGAAGGCGGCCAGATCCGCCACCGTGGACGTCGCCCCGAACCCGGCCTCCACGGCCCCGCCGTCCAACCGGGTCGCCCCCATCGCCAGCGGCTCGCACACCGCCTCGGTCAGGTAGCGGCCGAACTCGATCCCCGACTCCCGCTCCACGGTCTCGGCCAGCACGGTGAAGCCGTAGTTGGAGTAGATGCGCCGGGCGCCGGGTTTCGCCAGCGCGCGGTCGGTGTGCATCGCCAGGCCCGACGCGTGCGCCAGCAGGTGGCGAACCGTGGACCCGGGTGGCCCAGCCGGGGTCTCCAGGTCGACGACGCCCTCCTCGATGGCGACATGCACGGCCCGGGCCACCAACGGTTTGGTCACCGACGCCAGCACGAACACCTGCTTGGTGTCGCCGTGCGTGGCCAGCACCCCGTCGGGTCCGACCACCGCCGCGGCGGCATTGGCCACCGGCCAATCGGCGAGGAGGCCGAGAGCGTCGAGGGCCGCCATCACTTCCTGGCGATGTAGTAGTTGTTCAGCGGGTCGCCCTCGATCTCGGTCACCCGCACGTCGCCGAAACCGGCGTCGGCGAGCATCGCGGTGGCCAGCTGCGTGCCCCACGCCGTGCCCAGCCCGGCGCCATCCAGCGCCAGTGACACCGTCATGCAGTGCATCAGCGAGACGGTGTAGAGGTAGGTGCTCATCGGGACGTCGACGTTCTCCTCGAGCCGGCTCGATGCCTTGACGTCGGCCATCAAAAAGACGCCGCCGGGCCGCAGCGCCCGGTAGATGTTCTCCAGCACGCGCGCGGGCTGCGCCTGGTCGTGGATGGCGTCGAACACGGTGATGACGTCGTAGGCCTCGTGCTTGTCCAGCCGCGCCAGATCGTGGCTTTCGAAGGTCGCGTTCGCCAGGCCCAGGCGAGCCGCCTCGGCGACACCGGTGGCGATGGCCTCGCCGGAAAAGTCGATGCCGGTGAACCGGCTCGCCGGAAAGGCCTGCGCCATCACGTTTATCGCGTGACCGCTCCCGCAGCCGAAATCCGCTACGTCGGCCCCGGCGCGCAGGCGGTCCGTCAGGCCGTCGACCAACGGCAGCACGACGTCGACGAGCGCGATGTCGAACACGGCGGCGCTCTGCTCGGCCATCAGCGCGTGGAAGCGGGGGAATTCGCTATACGGCAGCCCGCCGCCCTCGCGAAAGCAGCCGACGATTTTCTGCTCGATCTCGCCGAGTTGCGGAACGAACAGCGCAACCAGGGCGAGGTTGTGCGGTCCGGCGGCACGGGTGAGGGTCGCCGCGCGGTGGGCGGGGAGCGAGTAGGTGGCGGTGGCGGCGTCGAAGTCGACGACGTGCCCGGTGGTCATGCCCGCCAGCCACTCCCGGACGTAGCGCTCGTTGAGCCCGGCGGCCTCGGCGATCTGCGCGCTGCTCGCGGGCGGCAGCCCGGCCATGGTGTCCAGCAGTCCGGTCTGATGCCCGATGCTCAGCAGGATGGTGAGACTGGCGCCGTCGATGGCCGCAACCATTCGCTCGGCGAAGTCTTCGGCGGTCTCGGGTGCCGTCATGGTCAGCGACGCTACACCGTAGGTTGGACGCCATGAGTCAGACAGTGCGCGGCGTGATTTCACGAAAAAAGGGCGAACCCGTCGAGCTGGTGGACATCGTCGTTCCGGACCCCGGGCCCGGTGAGGCCGTGGTCGACGTCATCGCCTGCGGCGTGTGCCACACCGACCTGACTTACCGCGAGGGCGGCATCAACGACGAGTACCCGTTCCTGCTCGGCCATGAGGCCGCGGGCAAGGTCGAGGCGGTCGGGGCGGGCGTGACCGGGGTCGAGCCCGGCGACTTCGTGATCCTGAATTGGCGTGCGGTGTGCGGGCAGTGCCGGGCCTGCAAGCGTGGCCGGCCCAGCCTGTGCTTCGACACCTTCAACGCCGAGCAGAAGATGACGCTGACCGACGGCACCGAGCTGACCCCGGCGCTGGGCATCGGGGCGTTCGCCGACAAGACGCTGGTGGCGGCGGGTCAATGCACGAAGGTCGATCCTCAGGCCGATCCGGCGGTCGCGGGCCTTTTGGGTTGCGGGGTGATGGCCGGCATTGGCGCGGCGATCAATACGGGTGCGGTGGATCGTAACGACACCGTCGCTGTGATCGGCTGCGGCGGCGTGGGCGACGCCGCGATCGCCGGCGCCGCGCTGGTCGGCGCCCGGCGCATCATCGCCGTCGACACCGACAACACGAAGCTGGACTGGGCGCGCAAGTTCGGCGCCACGCACACCGTCAACGCCCGCGAATTCGACGTCGTCAAGACCATCCAGGACCTCACCGACGGCTTCGGCGCCAACGTGGTGATCGACGCGGTCGGTCGGCCCGAGACGTGGAAGCAGGCGTTCTACGCCCGCGACCTCGCGGGCACCGTGGTGCTGGTGGGTGTGCCCACTCCCGACATGCTTTTGGAGATGCCTCTGGTGGACTTCTTCTCGCACGGCGGGTCGCTGAAGTCGTCGTGGTACGGCGATTGCCTGCCCGAGCGCGACTTCCCCGCCCTGATCGACCTCTACCTGCAGGGCCGACTTCCCTTGGAGCAGTTCGTCTCCGAGCGCATCGGGCTGGGCGACATAGAGGAGGCGTTCCACAAGATGCACGAAGGCAAGGTGCTGCGCTCGGTGGTGATGCTCTGATGGTGGGCATCGAGCGCGTGGTGACGTCGGGTGTGTTCGAACTCGACGGCGGCAGTTGGGAAGTCGACAACAACATCTGGCTCGTTGGCGACAATTCCAATGTCGTGGTGTTCGACGCCGCGCACGACGCGGCGCCGATCATCGAGGCCGTAGCGGGCCGCCATGTCGTGGCGGTGGTGTGCACGCATGGCCACAACGACCACGTGACGGTCGCTCCCGAGCTCGGCAACAGACTCGATGCACCGGTGCTGCTGCATCCCGCCGACGAAGTGCTGTGGCGAATGACCCACCCGGACAAAGCCTTCCGTTCGATATGCGACGGCGAGACCTTGGCCGTGGGTGGCACGGAATTACGGGCGATGCACACGCCGGGCCACTCCCCCGGATCGGTGTGTTGGTATGCGCATGACCTCGGCGTGGTGTTCAGCGGCGACACCCTGTTCTCCGGCGGCCCCGGCGCGACCGGGCGCTCGTACTCCGACTTCCCGACGATTCTGCAGTCGATCTCCGAGCGGCTGGGCAAGCTGCCCGGCGAGACCGTCGTGCACACCGGCCATGGCGACAGCACCACCGTCGGCGACGAGATCGTCCACTACGAGGAGTGGGTGGCGCGCGGGCACTAGGTGTTTGGCCGCGCCGTCGTCACATCTGCCACAGAAGTCCCTCCGCCAGGCGAGGCTCTCTGTGCCCACCTCATAGCGACAATCTCGCGCCCTCGACCGATTGTCGCTGTGAGGCGGGCACAAAGCATGTCCCCTTCTCCAGGCACGGCTTATGCATATCGCCTCACGCGCCGGCAGTACCGGAGGTATTCCTCGCCGTAGTGGTTGCGCATGAACTCTTCCTCACGCAGTACCTGGCGGTGGAACAGCGCGAGCCCGCCGGCGAGGTAGGCCAACGGTATCCAGTTGGGGAAGGCGAGAAACTCACCGATCAAGACCAGCGCGCCGCCGACATAGATCGGGTTGCGGCTGACCGAAAAGATGCCCGTGGTGACCAGCTCGTCGGGGTGATCAACGTCGATGCCGACGCGAAAGCTGCGGCCGAACGAGACCAGGCTGGCCACCAGGACCGACAATCCGCCGAGGCATAGCGCGACCCCTGCCCATGCCGCGGCATCCGAATGAAAGAACCGCTGCCCGCTCACGATCGGCCAACCGAAGGCGGCGGCGAAGACCGTATAGAAGTAAAACAGCGCGATGGGCGGAATCAGAAAGTCCGTCTTGTCCATGTTTCCGAAATGCATTGCCTGCGTTCCGGTTCGGCGCAGCAGGAGGACTCTCGTCATCACTATGGCAAGCAAGGCCACGAGGGCCGACGCAGCGAAATATCCCGGCATTAGTGGCCCTCGAGGATCCGGCGCTTCTCGGTCTCGAACTCCTCCGCAGTCAATGCCCCGGAATCTCGCAGTGCCGCTAGCGTTTTGAGTCGCTCGAGGCGGACGCCCTCATCGGTGGGCTCATGCGCCGTAGGAGGCGGCGCTATTACCGGATAGTGCGGCGCCCCCGCCACGAAAGCCGCCGCCGCCTTGCGCCGGGTTCGCGATAACCACAGCCCGGACATGATCGAGTCGACCAGTCCCACAACGAACACGGCGACGAACACCCACACCAGATAGCCGTAGGAGCTCTTGTGCCCGAAGGCAAGCCGCGGCTCGATGAAGCCGTTGACCTTGCCATCCGTCGTGACGTTGTAGGTGCCGGCGGCGGGAATCTGAGCCACCCACACCCGCACATGTGCATCATTGTTGACCGTCGTTGTGCTGCCGATGTTTTCCGCCACCACCGGCTGTGCCACACCCTCGGGCGGCGTGATCGTGACGCCGAGCGGCGGCACCGGCAGACCACCGTTGGGCCCGCCGATCACCACGGTGTGGAAGCTGACCGTGACTTCGCCGGCGGGCAGGCTCAGGCTGCTCGACCCCGGGATCGCGACCTCGCCGTAGGCGTCGTATTTGTCCAGGAAGAACGCGTTGAGCACCAGCGAGACGATGAAGCCGGCCACCGCGACGACCATCATCACGATTGCCCCGGCGAGCGAGATCTTTGCGAGCCGCCTGCTGCTCATTCAGGCAGTGTGTCACCGCGGGCCACGCGGTGCCAGCGAAACACCGCGACCCCGACAATCACGAACGCCGCCACCAGCACCCAATCACCCAGCCGTTGGTACGGCGTCGCACTGGACCCCAGCGGCACGCCGACGACTGCCACGCCCCGAAAGCCCGACGGAAGCCACGCCAGCCGGCGGCCGCGCGCGTCGAACGCCGAACTGTCCCCGGACAATCCGGCGTGCACGGCCGGGCGGCCCACCTCGACGGCGCGGACCGCCGGCTGCGCGGCCAGCTGCGGCTGCGCCCAACTTCCCTGGAACGACGAGGTCGAGCTTTGATACACCAGCAGCCCGGCACCCAGTGCAGCCTCGCGCCGCGCGAGGTCGGAGAACGTTGCCTCGTAACTGATCAACGGTCCGATCGACACGGCGCCCGCGTGCAGCACCACCGGCCCGGTCCCGCGCTGCCGGTCCTCACCGGCGGCCTTGCTGTGCCGGGTAGCCCAACCGAAAAGCGTTCGCAGCGGCACATATTCGCCGAACGGCACCAGCCGGGTCTTCCGGTAGCATCCCAACGATCCGTGCTCTGAAATGAGCACGGCCGACTTGTAGATCCCCCCGCCCGGAGCGGGCGCATCGACGTTGACCAATAGGTCCGCCCCCACTCGCCGGGACAGCTCCGCAAGCCGGGCCAGCAGCTCGGGATGGCTGACGAGGTCTTGTCCCACGCTGCTTTCGCCCCAGACCACCAAGTCGGGTCGCTGGCCGGCTACCGCCGCGGTGAGCGCCTCGCTGGCCGCCAGCCGGGCATCGGAGTCGGCGATGTCGCCGGGCTGCACCAAAGCCACCCGCAGCGTCGAACCGCCGGCCGGCGCGGGCCCGAGCAGGTACCACAAGGGGCCCACCGCCGCACACGTCAGCGCGGCTGCCACCGCGACGAGCCGGCCCGACACCTCCCGGTGCACGATCGCGGCACCGATAGCGGTATTACAAGCAACCAGAAGGAAACTCGTCAGCCACACCCCGCCCAACGACGCCGACGCGAGCGTGACCGGCTGGCCGGATTGCGAGGCGCCCAGCGATGCCCACGGACCGCCCAGCCACGGCAGCGACCGCACCGCCTCGGCCGCCACCCACGCGCTGGGCAACACGACCACGGCGGCGGCCGTGCGACCCACAGTGGCGGGCGCCGCCAACAAGCGGTGCGCGAACCACCCCCACGGCAGCCAGAGCGCGCCGAACCCGACGGCCAACGGCGCCAGGAGCGGACCGATGCTGGTCACCAGCCAGTACTGGTTCATCAGGACGAACCCGCCGAGGCCCCACCACGCCCGCACGGACGCCTGCCACGCCGAGGGAGCCGCCCGCACCAGCAAGAGCAGCGGAACCACACCGAACCAGGCCAGCCACCACCACGACGGCGCCGGAAAAGCGAGCGCGGGCAGCGCGCCGGCGGCCAACGAGGCGGCCCAGCCGCGAACGCGCTGTCGACAAGGCGACACAAAGAGCACACTAAGACGGGGCTCATACCGAGTAAGGAGTGATACGCATGGCCAAGGATCTCGTCGCCACCGTGCCAGACCTCACGGGGAAGCTGGCGATCATCACCGGGGCCAATAGCGGTCTGGGGTTCGGGCTGGCCAGGCGGCTGTCCGCGGCCGGCGCCGACGTCGTCATGGCGATCCGCAACCGCGCCAAAGGGGAAAAGGCGATCGAAGAAATCCGCGCCACGGTTCCCGACGCCAAATTGACCATCAAACCTCTCGACCTGTCGTCGCTGGCGTCCGTCGCCACGTTGGGCGAACAGCTCAACGCCGAGGGCCGCCCGATCGACATCCTGATCAACAACGCCGGGGTGATGACGCCGCCGGAACGCGATACCACCGTCGACGGCTTCGAATTGCAGTTCGGCAGTAACCATCTCGGGCACTTCGCGCTCACCGCGCGCCTGCTGCCGCTGCTGCGCGCCGCCCAGAAAGCCCGCGTCGTCTCGCTGAGCAGCCTCGCGGCCCGGCAGAGCGGCAAGATCCACTTCGACGACCTGCAGTTTGAGAAGTCCTACGCGGCGATGTCGGCATACGGGCAGTCCAAGCTGGCGGTGTTGATGTTCGCCCGCGAGCTGGACAAGCGCAGTCGCGCGGGCGGCTGGGGCATCGTGTCCAATGCCGCGCACCCCGGCCTGACCAAGACCAATCTGCAGATCGCCGGCCCGTCGCATGGTCGCGAAAAGCCGGCCCTGATGGAGCGGTTGTACAAGCTGTCCTGGCGTTTTACGCCGTTCCTGTGGCAAGAGATCGACGAGGGAATCCTGCCCGCCCTGTACGCGGCCGCCGCGCCGCACGCCGAGGGCGGTGCGTTCTACGGGCCCAGCGGTTTCTATGAGGCCGCTGGGGGCGGTGTGGCGCTGGCGAAGGTCCCCGCAAACGCCAAGAACGACGACGACAGCGCGCGGCTATGGGAGATTTCCGAACAACTCACCGGCGTGAGCTTTCCGAATCCGAACTGACAACTGGCACAACGCTTTTCGCTTGCATCCGACGGCACCAAACCCACCTGGCGCTGATCAGGCGGCAAACAATCGCGTTGCCGAGAGTTTCGGCACGATGCTGCGAGGGGAACCCCCATCAGAACCGTCGAGACTGCAACTCGGAAGGGGGTAGCCGCCATGAGCGTGCAGGACGACAAAGACGCTGGTCAAGAAGAGGGCCAGCAGATGACTGAGAAACCGGAGCCCGACGAGGAGCAAAAAGAGAAGGCCGCCGAAATGATGACGGCCTACGAAGACCGGCCCACCCTGGTGCTGCCCGGCACTAGTGGAATGGTGTCCGGCACGGCGGTCAACGACTGGCTGGACGACGAGGGCAACCCTAAGGGCGGGGAAGGCGCCGAGGACGAGGGCACCAGCGACAAAGCCGCCGAGGACCAGGGCACGAACGACAAAGGCGCCGAGGCTCGAGCAGAGAATCAGGGCCAGGACCAAGGCAACGAAGACCAAGGCGACGAAGACCAAGGCACCGAGAACCTCGGCAAGGAAGAGCAGATCGAGAAGGATAAAGCCTTCAACGAGGAACTCCGGGAAGCCGCAAAACAGGAGAACAAAGGCGAAAAGCGCTGAGCTAGGTTAGAGCGCCCGCTCCGGCCGCGCGCAGCGCCGCGCCGGTGGCCGCCGTCAGGTGCGGCCGCGGCGTGGTGACAACCGGCACCCCGAGATGTCCCGACAGCGTGGTGGTGACGGCCGGGATGTGCGCCCCGCCCCCGACTGAGATCACCGCGACCAGCTCGCGAATTCCGTTGTGTGCCAAGGTTTCATCCACAACCGAAACGAAATCGTCGAGCGAGTCGCGGATCGCGCCGTCGAGTTCGGCCCTGGTGAACCGGACCTCATCGCTCACCCCGGGCAACCCCAGCGCGATCACCGTGTGCGACGAGAGCCGCTCCTTGGCGCCTCGGCAGGCGGCGCGCAGTCGGCTGAGCGAGCCGACCGCCGACGTGCCGGGCGGGTCGAAGAAACCCGCTTCCGGCAAGTTCGCCATGACTGCGGTCAGCACCGCCTGATCGATCAGGTCGCCGGAAAAATCGGGGTGCCGCACGGCCGCGCCCACCACGTGGTCGTCGCCGGCGTCCAGCACGGTGATGCTGGTCCCGCTGCCGCCGAAATCGCAGACCGCCACCGTTCCGCGGGCCGGTATGCCCGGGTTGGCCCGCACGGCAGACAAGACCGCTGCGGCATCGGGGATCAAGGTCAGCGGCCGGTTCGACCATTCGGCCAGCCGGCTCAGCGCCGAGCCCAACGCGTCCACCGCCGGGGCTTCCCAGTGCGCGGGATACGTGACCGCGACGTTCTCGGGCAAGGCGCGCCCGCGGGTGGCGGCGTAGGCCAGCGCGCGCAACCCGTCGGCGAGCAATGCCTCGCTGCGATGTGTTGAGCCGTCGGCCGCGACGATTCCGTCCGGGTCCCCGACCCGCTGGACGAAGTCGGTGATCACCAGGCCCCGCTCGCCCAGCTGAGGGTTTTCCGACGGGACGCCGACCTCCGGTGAGCGTTGCCGGTACAGGGTCAGGACGGGCTTGCGGGTGAGAGCGTGGTCGGCGCTGACGGCCGCCAGGTTGGTGGCGCCGACCGACAATCCCAGCGCGGGACTTGCCTCGGTCACCGGATGTTTCCGGCGCCCGCGATCAGCGGCAGGTCGAGCGGCGTGACCCAGCCGGGCCGTAGGTCGTTGACCGCCGGCACCGCATTCAATGCCCGCATCCCGGTCGCCAGGCATCCGGCCGTCGCCGCGTCGCGGCCCGAGCCGTCGGTGAACCGGAACGCGGTCTCCTGGAAGATGCTCGGGGTTCCCTCGATATCGACCCGGTAGACGTCGTTGTCGTGGCCCGTCGGCCAGTCGGGCGCCGCGTCGAGCCCGATGCGGTTGACGTGTTCGAGCTGGATGCGCGTCTCGCCCTGGTAGACGCCGTTGATCGTGAACCGGACGGCGGCGACGTGGCCGGCCTTGATGACGCCCCGCGCAGAGTGCCGCTCGGTCGGGGTCACCCACTTGTCCCAGGTGGTGGTGATCTCGTCGAGCATGATGCCGGCGGCGTGGGCGATCATCGGGACCGTGGCCCCCCACGCGAAGATCAACACGTCGCTGTTCTCCAGCATCGGGCTGTATTCGGGCTCGCGGCCGATGCCCATCTCGACTTCGTAGTCGCCCTCGTAGTTGGTGTAGTCCAGCAATTCCGACGCGCGGACCCGCCGCACCTCCGAGCACAGGCCCATCAGCGTCATCGGGAACAGGTCGTTGGCGAATCCCGGATCGATGCCGGTGGTGAAGCAGGACGACTCGCCCAGCTCGCAGGCTTCGGTGATGGGCGCGATCCAGTTGGGCGGGTTGAGGTGCATCGTCGGCCAGACCCACGGCGTCATCGCCGTCGAGCACACGTCGATGCCCGCGCGCAGGAAGCGGGTGATCAGCGCGATGTTGTCCTTGGCATGCATCGCCGTGGGGCCGTAGTGCACCAACGCGTCGGGCTTCAACGCGATCAGGGCATCGACGTCGTCGGTGGCGAGGATGCCCACCGGCTCGGGCAACCCGCAGATGTCGCCGACGTCGCGGCCGACCTTGTCCGGGTTGCTGACGCCGACGCCCACCAACTCGAACACCGGATGCTTGACGATCTCCGCGATCACCATCCTGCCGACGAAGCCAGTGCCCCAAACCACCACACGCTTCGAATCCGCCATGCGCACCTTCCGATCGTCAGCCCCGGGTTCACCCTATAGACCAGGCGATGCCCGTGATGACACGATGACATCCATGACGAAGCATCTGCGCGGACCGACGCTCGTGTTCGCCATCGGGATCGGGGTCGCCAACGCGTGCGGCGTAGCCAACGCCATTCCCCAAAACCCCAAGGTCCAGTACGAGGTCAGCGGCCCCGGCGTCGCGCAATACATCTCCTACCAAACCGACGCCGGGCAGCAACGCCAAGTGAATGCGCCACTGCCGTGGTCGACGCAGTTCACCGCATTCGGGGGCCAGGTGTTCGTCATCAGCGCACAGGGGCCGGGCCCCCTGACCTGCAGGATCCTGCTTGACGGCAATGAAGTGAGCAAGGCGACGGCGACGGTGGGCTCGCCCACCAGAACGCTCTGTACGCACTGACGACGGTCTAGGCTCGCCAGTGTCACCTCTTCAACGGCGAAGGAGGGCCTAGGTGAGCCTTACGACGGGTCCCAAAAAGGGCTTAGCGACGCGACAAAACGGGACGCCACCGCCTGACATTCCGCTTGCCGACATTCATCTCGACTCGCTCGACTTCTGGTCTCTCGACGACGACGTTCGCGACGGCACTTTCGCCACCCTGCGCCGCGAGGCCCCGATCTCGTTCTGGCCCGCGATCGAACTGCCCGGATTCCCGGCGGGCGAGGGGTATTGGTCATTGACCAAGCTCGACGACGTGCACTACGCCAGCCGGCATCCGGACGTCTTCAGCTCGGCGCCCGGCATCACCATCAACGATCAGAACCCTGAGGTCGCCGAATACTTCGGCTCGATGATCGTCCTCGACGATCCGCGACACCAGCGGTTGCGCTCGATTGTCAGCCGGGCGTTCACGCCGAAAGTGGTGGCCCGCATCGAGGCGTCGGTGCGGGAGAGGGCGCACCGATTGGTCGCGTCGCTGATCGCCAATCATCCCAACGGAGAAGCCGAACTGGTCAGCGAGCTCGCCGGGCCGCTGCCGCTGCAGGTGATCTGCGACATGATGGGGATCCCCGAGGAGGACCATCAGCGTGTATTCCACTGGACGAACGTGATTTTGGGTGTTGGCGATCCTGACCTGACAACTGATCCCGAGGTGTTCATTCAGGTTTCGATGGAGATCGGTGCCTATGCGACCGCGCTGGCGGAGGACCGTCGCGTCAACCACCACGACGATCTGACCAGCGCCCTGGTCGAAGCCGAGGTCGACGGCGAGCGGCTGTCCTCGTCGGAGATCGCGTCGTTCTTCATCCTGCTGGTGGTCGCCGGCAATGAGACCACGCGAAATGCGATCAGCCATGGCGTGCTTGCCCTTTCGCGGTATCCCTCGGAGCGGGAGAAGTGGTGGTCGGACTACGAGAAACTGGCACCCACGGCGGTCGAGGAGATCGTGCGGTGGGCCTCCCCGGTTGTCTACATGCGGCGAACGCTGACCCGCGACACCGAGCTGAGCGGCACCAAGATGGCCGCCGGCGACAAGGTCGCGCTGTGGTACAACTCGGCGAACCGCGACGAGTCAAAGTTCGATAATCCGTGGGCTTTCGACATCACGCGCAATCCCAATCCGCATCTCGGTTTCGGCGGCGGGGGCGCTCACTTCTGCCTCGGCGCCAACTTGGCCCGTCGGGAGATACGGGTGGCATTCGACGAATTGCGGCGCGAAATCCCCGACATCGTCGCGACGGAGGAACCCGCGCGGCTGCTGTCGCAATTCATTCACGGCATCAAGACCCTGCCGGTCGCCTGGACTCCCCCGCGCGGTTAGCCGCTGCGGGAGGGCATAGCCGTTCCGCGAATCCGCTAGCACATGCGCTATCAAATCCGGGGCTTACGCTAACGACCGTGACCATTCCCGCGTTTCCCCCTCCCGAGGTGCTCGCCGCCCGCGAGAAACTCGTGCTCGACCACTTCCACGATGAGGTCCGCCAGGCCTGGGACGACGTGCTGTCGACCTTCCCGCACCCGCGCTACGAGCTGATCCCGCAGATGGTCGTCCACGACGGCGACGAGGCGGTGCGCGGCTACTACGTCTACACGCGCACCGCGTTTCCCGACCAGGACCACGAGATCATCGCGCTGCGGCACAGCGCCGACGCGGTAATCGTCGAATTCTGGTTGATGGGCACACACCGCGGTTATCTCGGCAAGGTTCCGCCCACCGGCAGCCGGTTCCGGGTCCGCATGAATGCCTACTTTGTGTTCGATGACACGGAAACGCTTGTGTGCGAACGCATTTACTTCGACACGCTGACCATGATCAAGCAGCTGCTGGGCGGGCTGAACATGAGGAAGCCGTCGAACTGGCTGCTGGCCGCGCGGTGCGTGCGCGGCTTCCTGTCGATGTCGTCCGAAAAGCCTGACCCGGCACTGACTTCCGCGTAAACTACACCGCATGCGGGCCCTTTACGCGGTAGGCGGCCTGGCCGCCAGCGCGTTGCTGGCCGCCTGCGGTTCCGACCGAGCCAGAGACACAATCACCCCGCACGCGACAGCGACGCCATCCGCGACGGCGGCCACAACGCTGAGCTCGCACACCGAGAAGTGGATCAACCTACAGGTCGGCGAGTGTGTCGCGGACCTTCCACCTGCCGATCTGAGTCGGGTGACGGTCACCGTGGTCGATTGTGCGACAGCGCATTTGGCCGAGGTCTACCTGCGCGCCCCGGTGGCCGTCGACAAAGCGATCGCCAACGTCGCCAGCCGCGACTGCGCGGCCGGTTTCGCGCCGTACACCGGGCAATCCGTTGACGGCAGCCCGTTTTCGATCACCTATCTCATCGACTCAAATCAGGACCGCACCGGCGCCAACCCCACCCCGAGCACGGTCATCTGCCTGCTGCAGGCCGCCAACGGTCAGCCGCTGACCCGTTCGGCCCACCGGCCCTAGCAACCCAACTGTGCGGCGAGGTCGACGAAGTCCGAAGCGTTGACGTCGAACTCGTCGGAATACGCGACGTCGGCTGAACCGTCGGGCCCGAATTCCCGTGGGCGCGCGACGAAGGCCGTGCGGAACCCGAGCCGGGCCGCCGCGCGGATGTCGTACTTGTGGCTTGCCACCATCATGATGTCCGCGGGATCGCGGCCCAGGTAGGTCGCGGCCATGCGATAGATCGCCGGGTCGGGCTTGAACACCCCGGCCATCTCGGCGGCAAAGACGGCATCCCAGGGCAATCCCGCCCGCTTGGAGATGTTGATCACCGCCGATACGTCCGCGTTCGACAGCGTCGCCAATGTGAACGCGCGCCGAAGCCGCGTCAGCCCCGGGACCACATCCGGCCACGGCGCCAGCCGCTGCCAGGCCAGCGTGAGCTCCTCGCGCTCGGCGTCCGAAAACCCCGCGATGCCGCGCTCCCCCAGGACGGTGTCCAACGACGAGCGGTACACCGAGTGCACCGAAACCCAGCGCGCGCCCGGCGCGGCGTCCAACGCGGCGAAATAGCCTGCGCGCCAACGCCGCACCACGTCGCCCCAATCGACGGCCGGGTGCCGGCCGGCGCTGAGGCGCTGTGCCTCGCCGCAGACGGTGGAATGAAAATCGGTCGCCGTGCCCTGCACGTCGAACAACAACGCCTTGACCACGCACCTCATCATGCAACGATGTGCCTCGTGGCCGACAACGCCGAAGAGCCCGAAGAGCTCGACTACCGGTTCACCTTCGCCAACGAGCGGACGTTTCTGGCCTGGCAACGCACCGCGCTGGGCCTGCTCGCGGCGGCCGTCGCCCTAGTGCAGCTGGTTCCGGAGCTGGCGATCCCCGGGTCGCGCCGCCTGCTCGGGGTTGGTCTCGCGCTGCTGGCGACCCTCACCAGCGTGATGGGTCTGGTGCGCTGGCAGCAGGCCGATCGCGCCATGCGACGCGGAGGCCCGCTGCCCCGTCACCCCTCGCCGGTGTACCTGGCGGTGGGGCTCAGCCTGGTCGGGATCATCGCGCTCGGCCTGGTCATCCTGAAGGCGGTCGCGGGTTGACCCGGCCGGCCAGCCTGCCGGCGGAACGCACGATCCTGGCCTGGACGCGGACGTCGTTCGCGTTTCTGGTCAACGGCGTGCTCCTGACGATCAAGGACTGGCACGGCGCAACCGAACCGGCGGCCTTGATCCCTGCCGCGTTGGCCGGTGCCGCCGCGCTGTGTAGCTTCCTGATCACCCTGCAACGCCAGCGGACGCTGGGCCGGCGGCCGATGCCGGCGCGCATCGCCGCCCGGACCCCGGTGTACGTCGTCGGGATCTCCGTGCTGGTGCTCGTCGTCGTGACGGCCCTGACCCAGCTCGTCTAGAGCTTCAGGTACGCCGCGATCCCCTGGACGACGGCGGCGGCATACCTCGCCCGACCGTCCGCGCTTTCCATCCGGGCGCCCTCGTCGGCGTTTTTCATGTTGCCGAGCTCGACGAGGATCGCCGGGTACTCGGCGAGGTTCAGACCGGCGAGGTCGTCGCGGCCGTAGAGGCCGTCGGAGCCGATGTAGGTGGACGGCCGCAGGCCCGCCTGCACCAGGGCATCGCGCATCGTGCGGGCAAGCTGAATCGCGGGGCCAGATTGCGCGGCGTTCAGGGGCGGGCTGGAGTAGTTGACGTGGAATCCGCTGCCCGACGGCGGACCACCGTCGGCGTGGACGCTGACGATCGCGTCGGGGCGCATCGCGTTGGCCAGCGCCGCGCGCCGGTCGACGCAGGGACCGACGGAGCTGTCGTTGTCCCGCGACAACTGGGTGCGCACGCCCATCTGGTTGAGCGAGCCGCTGATCAGCTGGACGACGTCCCAGTTAAACGCGTGCTCCGGATAGCCGTCGTTGGTGGCGGCGCCCGACGTCTGGCACGCCTTCATGCCGCCCCGCCCGTTGGGGACTTGTTGGTTTATCGAGGCGTCGTTCACCGCGTTGTGGCCCGGGTCGAGGAAGATGGCCGTGCCCGCGGCGGCCACACGGGGGGCGTCGAGCGTCGCGGCACCGAGCACCGCCGGCGCGACGCCGGCGAATCGCAGTAGGTCACGCCTGGAGACAGCGCCCATCGCGCGATGCTAGCAATTGCTCCGCCGCAACGAGTATTGGGCTGGCCAGCAACGTATTTGGCGATGGTTCGCCGCGGAGCTCCCGCGGAGATGCGCCCCTGGCCGTGAAATCTGGTTCACAATCCGGTGATTGGCCAAGCCCGGCAGTCCACGCACCGCTAACGCCCGCGCGAACCACAGCAAACTTGAGTTGGCGACCCCCGATCGCACTGGGTACGGTGCTCTCGCCGAGTGACTTGCGGACCCCCTACGGTGTGGGGGAATAATTATGAAGTCCTCTGGAAATTCTTAGGTTTGGGAGGCGCTGGAATGGGCAAATATTGCGGCATGACCGCCGGTAATGTCATTCGCTTTCTTGCTCCTGCAGTACTCGCCGCCGCTGGACTCAGCGGATCCGTCGTGGCTGCCCCAATCGCATTCGCCCAGGGATGTCCGGACGTCCAGGTGTTGTTCGCCCGCGGCACCGGTGAGGATCCCGGGGTCGGCCCGACGGGACAAGCGTTCGTCGATAACCTGCGCGGGCGCATCGCCCCGAAGTCGATGGATGTCTATCCGGTCAACTACCCCGCAAGCCAGGAGTGGCAGACGGGCGTCGACGGCATCCGGGACGCGGGCGCGCACGTCCAGTCCGAGGCGGCAAGCTGCCCGCAGACCAAGATGGTGCTCAGCGGCTACTCCCAGGGTGCGGCCGTGATGGGCTTCGTCACCTCCGCGGCGGTGCCCGACGGGGTCGACCCGGCGACGGTGCCGAAACCGCTGTCGCCCGACGTGGCCAACCACGTCGCCGCGGTCGTGCTGTTCGGAATGCCGAACGTCCGGGCCATGGACTTCCTCGGCCAGCCCCCGGTCGTCATCGGGCCGACCTACGCGGCCAAGACCATCAAGGTCTGCGCCCCCGAAGACCCGGTGTGCTCCGACGGTATGAACTTCGCCGCGCACGACACGTACGCGGACGACGGCAGCATCGTGGACAAGGGCGCGGAATTCGCCGCCGCGCGCGTCAACGGTTCCCCCACGGGGCCAGCGACCGTGGTGAACTCGCCACACGGGGGCTTCGGCAGCTGACAAGCTGACCAGCTGACCGTACAAAAAAGTATGTTACGGTCGACGGCATGTCCGTCGTCGATGTCCGCTCCCTGCACGGAATCACCGACGAATTCGTCGCGCGGCTGGCCGAGCGCGCCGACGAGGCCGAGCGGCTGCGCCGCCTACCCGCCGAGACGGTCAGCGAGTTCAAGCAGACCGACCTCATTCGACTGTTGCTGCCGGCGCGCTTCGGCGGCATCGAGGCGTCGTTCCCCGAGCTGCTCGCACCGATCCGGCGGATGGCGCACGGCTGCGCGTCGAGCGCGTGGACCCTGGGTTTTTATGCATTGCACAACTGGATGCTGTCGCTGTTCGACCCGCGGCTTCAGGAGGAAGTGTTCGCCTCGGGACCGGTGCTGGCGCCCGCTCCCCTGGCCCCGACCGGGCGCGGCAGCGCGGCGGACGGCGGAGTGCGCCTGACGGGCCGGTGGTCTTGGGCGACCGGGGCGATGAACGCGGATTGGGTGATCGTCGGGGCGCTCGTCGAGCGGCGGGACGGCGTTAGCGCGGCGCTGGTGGCCGTGCCGGCAGGCGAGGTCGAGGTGGCCGACGTGTGGCACACCGCGGGGATGCGCGGCACCGGCTCGCACGACCTCGTCGCCACCGACGTCTTCGTGCCCGAGCACCGCATCGTCTCGGTGTCGGACATCTACGGCGGAACCGCGCCGGGAGCGCAGTTTCACGGAGTCGCGACGTACCGTTGGCCGCTGGTTCCGGCGCTCGCGCTGACGGCGGCGATGCCGGTCCTCGGTGCCGCCGAACGGGTGACCGAGCTGTTCGCCGAACGGCTGGCCGGCCGGATGCTCGCGTATAGCGGTGTGGCACAGAAGGATCAGCCCGCCGCCCAGATCAGGCTCGCGGATGCCAACGTGCGGCTGCGCGCGGTACGCGCGCTGATCGCCGAGACCGCCGAGGAGATCGAGCGCATCGTGGTCAGCGGTGAGCGCGTCCGACGATCGACACGGGCCAACGCGCGCATGGCCGCGGCCCATACCGTGCACGAGTGCCGATCCGTCATCGCCGATCTGATGGAAGCCGCCGGCGCTAGCGCCCACTTCCTGGCGAACCCGTTGCAGCGCGCCAAGCGCGACGTGGACATCGCGGCCGGCCATGTGGTGTTCGATTACGACGTCGGCCGAGAGTTGGCCGGTGCGTTGGCAATTGGCGCGAAGATCTCGCCGATCGCGATGGTGTGAGCTTTACGTCGGATCGGCCAGCATGAGGTCGAGCAATCGCTCCCGTTGCGTCACGGACTCCGCCTGCTCGGCCGAGCCGGCGAGGTGCAGCAGCCCGATGCCCGCCGCGAAGGTCAGCTCCGCGCGCAGCTTGGCGTCGTCGGGATCGAAACCGTAGTCCGCGTAGGCCTTTGCGACCGACTGCAGCAGGCGTCGGTCGGCGGCGCGGATGTTGGCGGCGGCGACGCGGTCCGTGCGGGCCCACTCGCGCATCGCGCGCTCGAGCATCCAATGTTGCGGGCTGACCAAGTCAATCATCATGGTGGACAGCCGTTCCCGCGGTGGTAGCGCGTCGAGTTCGGCCAGGGATTGGCGGTCGCGCTCCAGGAAGGTGTTCCAGGATTCGACGAGCGCGGCCCGATAGCCGTCCATGTCCTCGAAGTGCCAGTAGAAGCTGCCCCGGGTGACACCCAGCTGCTGGCAGAGCCGTTCGACCTTCAGCGCGCGCACGCCCTGCTCGGCGAGCAGGGCGTAGCCGGCCTGCAGCCAGTCCTGGACCGACAGGCGGGTCGACGGGGGTTTCCGCGCAGCCACCGTGCCAGGTTACGGGCTTTTGTCGCCGGGGTCCTCGGCGTCGGCCACGGTCAACGGCAGGGCCAGCTCTTCCAGCGGTCGGCGCTCGGCCGCGACGCCGAGCCACAGCTCGACCAGGCCGGCGGCGGCCATCACGACCGCGCCGATCAAAAACGACCAGACCACCTGGCCGCGATCTCCGGAGTTGATCAGCTGGCCGAAGAGCAACGGCCCGGTGATGCCGCCGATCGCCGTGCCCACCGCGTAGAAGAACGCGATCGCCAGGGCCCGGGTTTCCATCGGGAAGATCTCGCTGACGGTCAGGTAGGCCGCGCTCGCGCCGGCCGATGCCAGGAAGAACGCGACCGCGAGCACCGCGATGAACGTCCACGCGCCGCCGGTCTTGGTCACAAATAGGACCGCGAGGACGACGACCGCGACGGCCGAGCCGATGTAGGTCAGGGTGATCATCGGTTTGCGGCCGACGGTGTCGAACAGGTGCCCGAGCAGCAGCGGGCCGAAGAAATTGCTCAGCGCCCACAGGATGAAGAACACCGGCACCGCCCCCGAGGCGACGCCGTAGAACCCGCTGAGCAGCGTGCCCAGGTTGAACGTCACGCCGTTGTAAAGGAAGGCCTGCCCGATGAACAGCGCCAACCCCAAGATCGCGCGACGCGGGTAGAGCTTGAAGGCCACCCTGGCGATCTCGACGAACGAGATCGTCTCGCGCTGTCTGATTCTTAGTGGCCGGCCTTGCGGCTCGGGCAGCGGTTCGCCGGTGTGCTCTTCGACTTCTTTTTCGATGTCGCCGACCACTTGCTCGGCTTCCTGGTCGCGCCCGTGAATGAACAGCCAGCGTGGGCTTTCCGGGACGTTGCGCCGGACGACGAGGACGAAAATGCCGAAGATGGCCCCGATGGCGAACGCGAGCCGCCACCCGACATTGGCGGGGAAGTTCGCCGTGTTGAGCAGGACCAGTGCGCCGGCCGCGCCCATGGCCGACCCAAGCCAATAGGTCCCGTTGATGATCAGGTCGACGCGACCGCGCACCCGTGCGGGGATCAGCTCGTCGATGGCCGAGTTGATGGCGGCGTATTCGCCGCCGATGCCGGAGCCGGTGAAGAAGCGTGCCAGGTAGAAAAACCACGGCGCGAAGGCGAATGCGGTCGCGACCGTCGCGGTCAGATACACGATGAGGGTCAGCACGAAGAGGTTGCGGCGGCCGAAGCGGTCGGTCAGGTGGCCGAAGAACAATGCGCCCAGGCAGGCCCCGGTGATGTAAATCGCCGCCGCCACGCCGATGTCCGCGGGTGTGAGCGCGATGCCGCTGCCCTTTTCGGTGAGGCGAGCCGACACGTTGCCGACCATCGTGACCTCGAGCCCGTCGAGGATCCACACGCCGCCCAGCCCGACCACGACGCGCCAGTGAAACCGCGACCAGGGCAGCCGGTCCAGCCGCGCAGGTACCTGGGTGGTAATGGTTCCGGTTTGCACGCTGTCACTCATCGCTACCCCCATTACCCACCGCGTCGTGTTCGCAAGCCTCCGCGCGCGGTTGTCCCGCAGCCTCAGCCCCGGTGGATCGTATTGGAGTAGCCCGAGTCGGTGATCTTCGGTGTGCCCGAGTGGTAGGTGACGACGTTGTCGTAGCCGGAGACGTTGATGCGGTCGACGTTGTCGACGGTGACTTTGTTGTCGTAGCTCGAGATCGTGAGGCTGGCGGCGTGGCCGGTGATGTCGAACTCGATGCTGTAGGCCGACAGCGTCAGCTTGCAGTTGTTGCAGGCGTGGGCGGTGACCGTGTTGCTGTAACCGGTGGATTCCAGGGTGTCGGCGTTGTCGACGGTGACGTTGTTGTTGTAGCCGCCCACCTTGAGGCTGGCGCAGTGGCCGGTGACTGTATACGTGCCGCCCGTGCCGTAGAGCGTGAGGTTGCCGTCGTTGCACGCGATCGTCTTGGTCTCCATGCTGCCGCCGACTCGGAGGTCGCCGCCTTGGGGCACCGCGGTAGGGCCGTTGCTGGGCACCCCCGGCTTCGGAATGTTGCCAAGGATCGACGCGCTCGGGTTTGACCTGACGAACATCAACACGAGCGCGATGACGACCGGGATGAGAATCCCCAGCACGACCAGGATGAGCAACCACGGCATTGGGGTGCTGCGTCGCGGGGGCTGGAACCCGAGGCCATACGTCGGAGTTGGCGAGTACGACGGACCGCTCGTGTATGGCGCCTCACCTGCATACGGCGCACTCTCCGTGTATGGCGCACTTTGGGGGGTCGATGTCGCGTCGCCAAGCCCACGCTCTAACTCGCGGATCCGCTTCTCGGGATCGTCGTCTTTCATTTGCCAAATGTGCCACAGGTACTGGTCGGGGGCCAGCCTGAATTCCCGCTCGCCGACTGTTTCAGGACGCCACCTGCAATCGGATGGCCATATCGAGCGAAATCCTAAGTGTCGGATGGGAATTCGAGGAGTGGATGATGGCTTTGGCCTTGACGCCCTGGTCAACATGCGGCCTCTCATGACAGGATTGCTGGGGTGATCCTGGCCGTAGACCTCGGCAAGACGTCCTGCCGGGCCGCGGCAGGTGGCCGGAGGGCCGAGGGGCCGGGCGCGCCGGGGCTGACGGCGCCTGGCGGCGAGCGGGCCGCGGAGGCGGCGATCCTGGCCGTCGCGCGCGAGCTGGGCCCAGTCGACGAGGTGATTGTCGGCGCCGCCGGGGCGCTGGCGGCGCCGGAAGCGGCACGCGCGCTGGGCAATTCGCTGATGACCTCGCTGCGCGCGCAACGCGTCGCGGTGACCAGCGATGCCGTCATCGCACACGCTGGCGCGCTGAATGGGGAGCCGGGCGTCGTTCTGATCGTGGGCACCGGCGTGGTGGCGCTCGCGATCGGCGCCGATGGCGCGCGGCGGACCGCCGACGGCTGGGGCCCGTGGCTGGGTGATGAGGGCGGTGGAGCGTGGATCGGCGCCGCCGGTCTGCGCGCGGCGCTGCGCGCCCACGACGGCCGCGGCCCGTCCACCATGCTGCTCGACGCCGCCCGCGCCCGCTTCGGCGCGCCGGAGACCTGGCCCGCTCAGCTCACCGGCGCCGCCGCTCTCGCGTCTTTCGCACCCGACGTCCTAGCTGAAGAGGGCGATGCCGCGGCACTGGGGCTCGTCAGCGCCGCCGCCGAGGCGCTTGCCGCGACCGCCCGCGCGGCCGGGGACGGCCCGGTGGCGATGGTCGGCGGCCTGGCGCGAGTCGAGGCTCTGCGCGCGCAGCTCAACCTCGTCCCGGCCGCCGGCGACGCGCTCGACGGCGCGCTGCGGCTGGCGGCGATCCACGAGCCGCACGTCATCCGGGTGCTGGCTCCCAAAACCGTTGCCGCGCATGGGCTCGACGCGCTCGCCACCGAGGCCGTGCGTCCAGACCTGGACGACCTCGACGCCCGGCCCATCGGCGAGATCGTCGCGCTGCTCGTCGCCGCCGAGGGCGAGACGCACGCCGTGGTGGCGGCGGGGGTCCCGCGGATCGCGGCGGCGGCCGAGGCAATCGCCGCACGCCTCGAGCGCGGCGGCCGCCTGATCTACGCCGGCGCCGGAACACCTGGACGGCTCGGCGTGCTCGACGCGGCCGAGTGCGGGCCGACGTTCGGCACCGACCTCGTACGCGGCGTGATCGCAGGTGGGCCAGCGGCCCTGACCAACGCGATCGAGGGCGCGGAGGACGCATTCGACCCCGCCGATCTCGCCGACCTGACCGCCGCCGACGCGCTCGTCGGGATCACGGCGTCGGGCCGCACGCCGTACGTTCTCGGGGCGCTCGAGCACGCGCGAGCGGCGGGCGCGCTGACCGTCGCGATCGTCAACAACCCGGGCAGCGAGGGGTCTGCTGACGTCGTGATCGAATTGCTCACCGGCCCTGAGGTTCTCGCCGGCTCCACGCGCTTGTCCGCAGGGACGGCCCAGAAGGTCGTGCTCAACGCGCTGTCGACCAGCGTGATGATCGCCCTCGGCAAGGCCTACGGCCCGCAGATGGTCGACGTGCGCGCAACCAGCGCGAAGCTGCGTCGCCGCGCGGTGCGAATCGTCCGCGATGCGGCCGGCGTCGATGAACAGGCCGCGACCGCCGCGCTCGCGGCTGCGGGCGGTCACGCCAAGACCGCGATCGTCGCGCTGCTCGCGGGCGTCGACGCGGCCGAGGCCGCCGTTCGGCTCGAACGGGCGCGGGGACGCGTGCGGGACGCGCTCGGCCGGACCTGAGGATGGCCGGGACGGCGCATCATGAAACTGTGCGGATCGGAGTCGGAGTCTCTACCGCGCCCGACGCACATCAGGCCGCGGTGGAGGCTGCAGCACACGCGAGCGAGGAGTTCCGGGTGAGGCGCCGTCGCTGGCCGTCCTACTCGCATCGCGATCACACACCGACAAGGCCGTCGACATCCTCGACGCGGTGCAACAGATGGTCGAGGCGCCCGCGCTGATCGGTTGCGTCGCCTCGGCGATCGTCGCCGGCCGCCAGGCGAGCCGGCGGTGCCCCGCGGTTACTCCGCGACCGAACCATGGCGAAACAACATCCGCCGCATGGCACAGCTAACTGTTAGAACAACGCCGGGTCAGCCAGAACGACAGCCGGCGGCACGTCACTGATCCGCGTCGCAACAATGGGTGTCTTGTAAACGTTGCCTTTGAAGCCGCACTCGTTGGTGAGAATTGTTACGGTTTGAGTGCCGTGCAGTGTGCCGTCCGGCTGCGGCTGTAATGATGAGCTAATTGTGGCTGTATCTGCGCCCTCTCCGCTCGAACATGGTGCGGGCGGCTGTAGATAAGGCGTGTTCTGCCAGTATCCGTCCGTGAACTCGAAGAAGAGTCCGATCCCGGCGGATTCCTGTTGGTTATTGTCTGCGAGGACCGCCCCCGTGGCGACGCATCGAGTAGAAGTGCATGACGAACGAAACCCATACCAATGGGTTTCCTTGCTAGAGCCGCCGGTCGTGGGGTTTCCACTAACGGTCTGGTGTGCCATGTCGAGGTCAATGCGATATGCGCCCTCGAGTACCGGCCCCCCAGAGGGTGGTCTCGAGGCGATGGTCGTGGGTACGGCGGTCACTTCCGCCGGATCAGGTATGGCGATGCCGGTGGGCACGTCACCTGTGCGGGTCGCCACGAAGGGAGTCGCCAGTACCAATCCCTGCTGGCCGCACTCGTTTGTGAGAACAGTCTGGGTGGTAAGGCCGTGCAGCGTGCCGTCGGGCTGAGGCTCCAGAGAGTTCACGGCCATCAGCGTTTCTGCGCCCGCGACGATCGCTCCGTTCACGCCTAGGCACCTGTCGACGCTTTCTTGGCGACGAAAGGGCGTTTCCTGCCAGTGGCCGTCGGCGAAATGGTAATCCCTGGGCGCGGAACCGGCAGCAGTGCCGAGGATTTGGGGATTCTTGTTGTCCAACTCGACGTCCTTCGCCACGCACCCCGCGGGCGTGCAAAGCGACCGGAAGGCTACCCAGAAGATGTTGTTGACGCTGGACGCAGGCGGCGTAGGCGCGCCATTAGCGGTCCGCTTTGCCAGGTCGTAGACCATCCGAAAGGTGCCGTCGAGGACAGCAGCAGGCGCGGCAGGAGTACCAGCAGCCGCGGAGGTGGTCCGGTGCTTCGGCTGGGTCATGTAGCCGATGACACCGATGACGGTCAGCATCACCACCGCTATCGCCGTCCCGAGTAATATCCGATTCCGCCTGCGCCCCTTCCCCTCGGCCACTGGCGCCTTTGTGGCTGTGGAATCCGATGTCTCGCTGGGTCGTTTCGACCACGCGGATGATCCCGCAATAGGTGCGGCGACGGTGATGCCCGCCTCGGTGCCGCGATCACTTTCCGCTGCACTGGCGGCGCGTTCACTGAGTGACTGGGCGAACTCGCGGCACCTGCCGAACCGTTCGGCGGGGTTCTTGACCAACGCAGTCGACAACACCGGATCGAGATGCGCCAACTCGCGTCGGCGGTCGCTGAGCTTCGGTGGTGCTGCATTGAGATGCTGGCTGATGACAGCCACGGGGTTGGAATGCTGATACGGCGGGGCGCCGGTGAGCAACTGAAACGCGGTGGCGGCCAGCGCGTATTGATCGGCGCGGCCGTCGATGTTTTCACCCATTAACTGCTCAGGTGCGGCATAGGCGACGGTTCCCACGGTGAGATTAGTCGCCGTCAGTCCGCTGACGTCCGCGAGCTGTCGCGCTATTCCGAAGTCGGCCAACAGGATACGTCGCTCACCGTCCTCGGGCTCTGCGAGCAGAATGTTGGCCGGCTTGACGTCACGATGCAACAGCCCGCGGTGGTGGGCGTAGTCAAGCGCCCCGGCAATCGCGGTGACGATGGCGCACACGTCATGTACCGGCATCCCCGTCGGGTACCGGTCTTTCATCAATTGGCCGGCGTCGGTGCCTTCGACGTAGTCCATCGCGATCCACAGTTGGTCATCGAATTCGCCGCGATCATGCACCCCGACGATATGGGGGTGCCACAGCGTGGCCGCGACGTCGGCTTCGCGGTTGAAACGGTCCCGGAACTCGCGATCGGCGGACACGTCGGTCGGGAGGATCTTCAATGCGTCGCTGCGGGGCAGCCGAGGGTGCCGGGCCAAATAGACCTCCCCCATCCCCCCGGAACCCAGCAGCCGCAGGATGGTGTACCCGGCGAAGGTCGCGCCGCTGACCAACGGCATGCTTCCAACCCCCGTTTGGTGATCTCGCTGTTTGAGACGATGCCCGATTCGTCGATGGCAGCGTATGCGCCTCCGGGATTACTCACATCAGGATTGTGAAAATTGGCGCCGCACGTCAACGCGAGTCGCTAACGTGCCACCATGCGCGATGCCATTCAAGAGGTGCTGTTGTGGCAGACGGAGTATTCCAGCAAAGTCACGGACGCCATGAAGCGACGCGGCGACCTGGTCAGGACACAATTGCCAAACGAGCTCCGAGACCTGCTACCGGAACTCGCCCCGCGTGTTGGGGTCGATGATCTACGGGTGCAGGGCGGCGACGGTAGCGGGAGTCGCACCGAAATCCCGTGGACCCGCGTCTACTCCCAATCCCGTTCACCCAGCGCGACCCGCGACTGGTATCTCGTTTTCCTGTTCAGCGCCGGCGGCGACCGCGCCTACCTGAGCCTCAACCAAGGGACAACGCAATGGGATGCAGGTGGTTGGCGCCCACAGCCGCTATCCGACCTGTCTGCCCGCACGGCCTGGGCTCGACAGGTCCTCACTGATGAAGCAACATTTCCCGGTCCGTGGACAACTGAGATGCGGCTCGACAATCGCGCTAGCGAGCTCGGCACCCTCTATGAGCTGGGAAATGTTGTGGCAGTTGAGTACCCGATCGACGATGTGCCGTCCGACGAGCAGATTAGGGCTGACCTGATTGTGGGCGCCTCGTGGTTGGGACGTATTTACGACCTCAAAGATGAAGGGTTGTATGTACCGGGCGACTCACCCGAGGTATCGGACGGTGTCGCTGCGCTAGACGCGATCAGCAGGCCACGGAAGATCCGAGACCGCACGCGTCTGAATGCTGCAGAGAACAAAGTCATCGAGCAGCGCGCTGTGGAGCTCGTGCGTGCCTACTTCGAGGGACTTCACTACGAGACCAAAGACGTCGGGTCAACCGAGTCGTATGACGTCAAGGCCATCAAGGAAGGCCAAACGATCAAGATCGAGGTCAAGGGGACAACCTCGGACGGCTCAGATGTGGTTCTGACGTCCAACGAGGTAGGGCTCCACGAAGCTGAATACCCCAACAATGCATTTGCGATAGTCCGGCACATCCTCCTGCGCAGGAACGGCGAGCAACCCATGGCAACGGGGGGCGAGTTGATCTTGGAGATGCCATGGAAGTTAGATCCCGGCCGGTTACAGCCGATTGCATACCGCTATCGCACGGGGCTCTGACCTGAGCCATCTTGTTCCACGTCACTCGGTCAGCCCGGCGCGCGCCCGGTCTAGGGCCGCCATCACCTAGGGTCATCGGGGTCATAGCCTTCATCAAGGATCGCACCACGTTCTATCTCGCCCCTAGCGGCTTGGGACACAGAAGCTGGCGCGTCGGTACCCTCGGACCCTCGGTTTGAGATGGGACTATCGAGGACATGTCAGAACAAGGACCAGAAGACATCGCGAGAGATGTGGCGATCCCCAAACCGGGCAGTCTTGACGAGCACGAGAACATCTGTCAATGCGTCGAGTGTGGGCTCGATTATGACTTCGACCTGCCCGAAGAGTTGGTCAGGGCCGCACACTCACGTGACGTTGTCATCTTTGCCGGCGCCGGTGTCAGTACCGAGGTGCCCACGGTATTCCCTGAAACCATCATGGAGGCGGCAGCCGAGGAATTAGGTCTCAAAGAAGCCGAATCGTTTCCCAAAGTCATCCAGGCCTATGTTGACAGATTTGAGCGCAGGGCGTTCGTTCAAATGGTCAAGGCAAAATTCGACTGGATTAACAGCTTTTGGGGCCCAAGATACGATGCGCGTAAATTTCATCGAGAACTTTCCACGATGCCATATTTGCAAGACATCGTGACGACGAACTGGGATACATACTTTGAAGAGGAATGTTTAGCGACGCCATTCGTCGCGGGCGAAGATATCGCCCTTTATGACATGCCAGGCCGTCGGGTGCTTAAAATACATGGCAGCATGACGAATCTTAGCACTATCATAGCGACGGAATCAGACTATGAGAAATGCCTTGCCGAATTGAGCGACAACGTGATCGGCACGCTACTCAAACATATGCTGTTGACCCGCACCATTGTATTCGTCGGCTACTCGCTCAGAGATTGGGATTTTCGGCGGCTGTACGAAAAGCTTCTCGCGGATATGGGCGGATACTCACGACGGGCATACTTCGTCTCGCCATTTGGCGCGGATGAAGAAGATGAAGACAAATTTGGTCTCGTGACATTAAAGACAAGTGGTGTCAAGTTCTTAAGAGAGCTGAAGAAAGCTAATCTCGGCAGTTGTTTTTTACATGATTCGAGCTACGGCCGTGTAGCCCAGTATTACGACACTATTCTGGAGGCTGATTCATTCGCGAAGACTGTACCTCATAAGAAGTATCCTTCCGTGCTGTATTGCTGGGCATTCCACGACGGCGCTCGCGACGCATGCTCTCGCATTAAGAACAGGAAAGGTTCCGGCGAATATTCAAGCCGTGCTTATATCTTGAATCGGATCAAAACTTACGAAAATCTCCAAGAATCTGCATGGCGTGCTGCCAACTACTGGGATGACGCATATATTGATGGATATTTGGTGCCGCTATATATCATGCTTGACGATCAAGAAGACGAAGACGGCGACTATAAGTTATTCACTACCGCGCCCTTTACTTCATTTATGGAGCAGACGGTGATTCGCTGATGCGCACTAACGAAGAATTTCGAGACGCGGTCAAAGCTAGTAATCGGCGAGCCCCGAAGCCGCGAGCGGCGGCTCGTAAACTTCTCGAAAAGATACCGGCAGATATGGTCGTGACACATGGTCCATTCCTGAGTGGTCTTAGCACAGAGAATGAATACGTAGAGGACGAGCACGCCCCATGATCGTTTGCCAAGCGGTCTTGCCCAAGTCTAAATCCGGATTGACTGACGTAATCGCACGAAATAGCTGAATGGGGTAGGATATGGGCTCGGCTTTGCCGAAACCCGAAGGCGTAATTGGTGACAAAGCCTTCGTCGAATTAGGGCTTACATCATGGAGCTCAGCTATAGTTCCTGTTGTTGTAATGAGCGCAAACAGAATCCAATGTATCGGAACCGCCTTCAATATCTCTCCGTTTGGTGTATGGGTTACTGCGGCTCATGTGATGGATGAGGCGGATGCTCTCGTCGCGAGCACGCCCGGCTCTAATGTGGGCCTGGTATGGGTCGGGTCAGGCGTCGGCGAAAACGTTGTAGATCTACTGGGTGGCGCCATCCCGATTAATTTCTGCGATAGGCGTCCTAGTAGTGACCTAGCGCTGTTGCGTACCGATTTGCGGCGACAGAATGGTCATCTCTACCCATTGCCACATCTCAACCTTAGCGCACGAATGCGACGAGTGGGCACACCGATCGCCGGACTTGGCTATACACGATTTAATATACAATCTGATATTACTAATTCAGATGGCCGTCGGATAGTTGTAGAACCCAATTTTCACATGGCGACGGGCGAGGTAACGCGACTCTATCCGGAACGCAGAGATAGCGCGATGCTCCCCAGTGCATGTTTTGAGACTTCGGCAAGATTTGACGGGGGAATGAGTGGCGGGCCTCTTATATGCCAAGACGGCTGGGTGTGCGGTGTCGTCTCAACCGGCGGCCTTGGAAGCGACGATGATGGCTATACGTCATTTGCATCAGCGACACCGGTTATCTTCTTGCTGGAATTGCAGGAAGGGGCGCAAACGCAGAGCGTCTATGAGATGGTTCAGCGCGGCTTGGTGATTGCCGATCAGTATTTCCCGAATCTTGAAATCGTAGAACAAGGCGAGCGTGTCGGTATCTCATTTGCAATCGAACGCTAAAGGTCATGCTTCAGAGACCTTTGTCTATTGTGCGTCCGAGAGCGTCTAGGTCTGCCGGATCAAACTTCAACAGTTTGGCCCGACTCTCTGAGCCGTGAGCGAACCGCGAGCGATCAGTCGCGGATTAGTTGAGACGCCGAGATTCGGGGCATGCGTGCCGGAAGTTGATAGCACATGATCACACGGCGCGATTATTAGCTACCCAAAAATATCGCAGTAGTTGCAATAACAGTGTTGTAGCAAAGCGCCCCCGGCAGGATTCGAACCTGCGGCGTCTGCTCGAGCGGCACCGTGGCTGGTCGAGGAGCCGCTCTTCAAGCCACCAACCGACATTCAAGAACCGATGTGGTCGCCCATAGCGAGCTGCGCAAGACTCTTCTTAAGGACGAGTCGGCAACACCGAAAGCCAATCCTCCGGAAGCAGCTCCAGCAACTGTCCATCCGGATCCCGGATCATGGCTGAGGCCTGCGACACCGTGCCGTCGACCACCGCTCCCCCGAACTCCACGACCTTCTCCAAAGCGCCCTTGAGATCGGACACCGAGAACGAGATGTGCGTCAGCCCAATCTGATCCATGACGCGTTCTGACCCGGTGTGAACCTGACGCTTCGAGTAGTCCATGAGTTCCAGCACAAAGCCATCGCGCATCAAATACGTCGCATGCACCCCGAGCGGCTCGGGAAGCTGCACAAGCTGTGCGGTGGGGCCGTCGGGCGGATCGAGCTCCCACCAGAACTGAAACCCAAGCACATTTTCGTAGAACCGCCGCGACCGCTCGCGATCGGAGACACACAATCCGACATGGTTGAAGGTCGTCCGGTAACTCATCGCGGCCTTTCTCGACAGAACCCAAGAGCGTAATAATGCAAAGATAGTGCAAAAAGCCGAGCTCTCGTCGCGGTGGAGGACTTCCAGATGACTACACGGCCCGACGTCAGGCCCGACTCCATCGTCGACTTCGACCACCATTCCGACGAGTTCAACCTCAACCAACAGCAGATCAACGCCGAGCTACGGCAGAAATGCCCCGTCGCCTGGAACACGAACTACGACGGATTCTGGTTCCTCAGCAGCTACGACACGGTCAGCCAGACCGCCCGCGACGACGACACTTTCTCCCACCGATACGACCCCGATGCCGAGGACGGTGTCGACTACCAGGGCGAGATGGGCGTGCCGCGCCCCGACGGCCAACCGGCCCTGGGCATCGGCGAGGTCGACGGCGCCTATCACCTGGCCCTCCGCCACGCGCTGGCCCCGTTCTTCTCGCCGGGGGCCGTCGAAAAACTCAAGCCCTTCATGGAGCAATCCGCGCACTGGTTCCTCGACCAAAAGATCACCGACGGGCAGATGGACCTCGTCCTCGACTACGCCAGCCCGGTCCCCGCCATCCTCACCATGAAGCTGATGGGCCTGCCCTACGACAACTGGCACCTCTACGCCCACCTCTTCCATTCCGTCATGGCCGTCCCCCAGGACAGCGACGAGTACACCAGCGCCATCGCCAAAGTCCCCGCCATGATGCAAGAGGTCCTCGACTTCGCGGCGGCCCGACGAGCCGACGCCCGAGAAGACCTGACCAGCTTCCTCATCCAGTTCGAATTCGACGGCCAGCGCCTCACCGACGAACAGCTGCTCAACATCATCTGGAACCTCATCGGCGGCGGCGTCGACACCACCACCTCCCAAACCGCGCTCACGCTGAAACACCTGGGCACCCACCCCGAGCTACGCCAACAACTCATCGACCACCCCGAGCTCTACCGCACCGCCACCGACGAATTCCTGCGCTACTTCTCGGTCAACAAGTCACTGAGCCGCACCGTCACCCGCGACGTCGAACTCAACGGCCAACGGTTGAGAAAAAACGACCGCGTCATCATCAGCTGGCTCTCCGCCAACCACGACGAACACGAATTCGAGCGACCCGACGACGTCATCCTGGATCGAATGCCCAACCGCCACCTCGCCTTTGGGCTCGGGCCGCATCGCTGCATCGGATCGCACCTGGCGCGACTGATGTCCGAAGTGATGGTGAAGGCGGTGCTCGACCGCATGCCCGACTACCGCGTCGACGTCGAAAACGTCCACCAATACATGAACAACCCCAGCATGACCGGGCTGGGCCAGCTGCCGGTCACCTTCACCCCAGGAGCGAGCCGAGAGACGTTGCGCCCCTGGTGATCACGACGCCGTCGCGTACTGCAGCACTGGCTCCGAGGAATCGACGTGCTCGCCGCTGATGATCTTCAGCCGTTCGGGGCGTACCTGGTAGAGGACGCCGTTGAGCGGATTGCTGACATCGAACCCGTCCCCAACACGTTCCGCGTTGGAAAGTTCGATGTGGGCGCCGTCGCGGATCCGCTCACCGCGGTAGTAGTAACTCCCGCTGAGGTTTTGACACACCACAGCGAGTGACTGGGCGGTTCGCACCACGGCGGCCGGCGGATTGCCCGGGTCGCACCGGGCCGTCTCACCGACGAACCCCAACCCGTCGGCGCCCTTCACCGGGTGGGATAGCGACGGCGTCTTCGGCGCCGGCGCGCGCGACGGAGGCGCGGCCCGCACGGACTGCGACGGCACCGCACCGTTACGTGGCGTGAAGACCACCGATCCCACCGCCACGACCAGCCCGACGATCAACGCGACCACGGCCGCCGCGGTCAGCACGAGCGGCGCCCGGCCGATGGTCAGCGGACGCGCCGGCCGGTCCGGCCTCGACTCCGCGGGCGGGTACGGGCTGTAGCCGGTGTCATCGGCGTTGGGATAGAACGCCGCGAACGGCCGCGTGCGCGGCGGCAGGCTCTGGCCCGCCGCGACGGGAACCCGCTCGTCGGCCGAGGACACCGCCTCGCTGGCCGCCCGGGCCAGCTCACCCGCGGACGCGAACCGCCCCGCGCGCTGCTTGGCCATACCCTCGGCGACGACATCGTCGAAGGCCCGGCCGACGCCGCGGCGCATGATGCTGGGCCGCGGCACCGGGGACAGCAGGTGCGCGCTCTTCAACTCCTGCGGATCCGAACCCTCGAACGGCGGCTGCCCGGTGAGGCACTCGTAGAGCACACACGCCAGCGAATACACGTCGGTCTGCGGCCCAATCCGCCCGCTGGTGAACCGTTCGGGCGCCATGTACGTGCGCGACATCGCGGCGTCGCCGCCGGCATGGGCAATGCCGAAGTCGACGACGTACGCGAAGTGGTCGCGCGTGAGCAGGACGTTCTCCGGTCTGACGTCGAGGTGCATCAGCCCTCCGGCGTGCGCGGCGTCGAGCGCACGCGCCACCTGCGCCGTGATCGAGGCCGCACGCGAGGATTCCAGCGGCCCCCGCTCGCGCAGCAAGTCGCGCAGGCTGCCACCCTCGACCAGGTGCATATCGAGGTAGAGCACCCCGTCGATCTCGCCGAAGTCATGCACCGGGATGACGTGGGGTTCCTGCAAGCGCGCCGCTCCCCGGCATGCTTGGTAAAAGCGTTGCTGGAAGCCAGGTTCCGCGGCCCTCTCGGCACGTAATAGCTTGACCGCGACGCGCCGATCCTTAACCGTGTCGTAGGCCCGATAGACCTCGCCCAGCGCGCCGCTGCCGATCAGTGCTTGCAGCTCATAGGGCCCGAACCGGGTACCGAGACGCGAGCCGCCATCCGAAGACGACAATCGGCAATCCTTCCGTCAGCTCGAACAGATCCAGCCCGGCGGATTCCCAAATTCGGCGTCGACGTAACGTGCGACAGCTCACGCGTGCGGCGGTACTGGGCACCAGAACAGGCCGCAGTTGAAATTCGGAGGGCCGGTTTGCCGCGGCGGAGCGTTGATCGGTCCGCTCGGCCAGCCATATACGGCTCCATTGCCGGTATCGACGACACCACGATAGTCGTAGTAGTACTCGTGGCACACGCTCATGTTCCAGTTGATGAAGTTATCTGGAATCCGCTCGCCAGGACACCAGTGACCGCACGTGTGGCCCGCCGGGCAGTTTCCGCCGACGTGGCCAAACGGATCGGCGTGGGCAACACCCGCGGCCATCGCCAACCCCGCGGTGGCGATGGCGCCCGATACCAGTGCCCCGGCGACGATCGTTTTCAACGTCATGCGGCAACTACACAACGGCCAGCGCACTACCGATCCCAATTACGATGAGCGACATGACGGCGCGCTTCGCGGAAATCGTCGGGCCCCAAAACCTGTTGACCGGCGACGCCATCCCCGACGACTACTTCCACGACGAGGTACTGACGACGCCGCCGCAGAAACCCGCCTACGTCGCCAAACCCGCATCGGCCGAAGAGGTCGCGCGGCTGCTCAAAACCGCCACGCAGCACAAGGTTCCGGTGACGGCACGCGGATCTGGGACCGGCCTGTCGGGCGCCGCGACACCGCGCGAGGGCGGGCTGGTCATCTCCTTCGAGCGGATGAACGCGGTCCTCGAGGTCGATACGACCAACCAGGTCGCCGTGGTCCAACCGGGAGTGACGCTGACCGAACTGGACGCCGCGACCGTCGACGCCGGGCTGAGCTACATGGTTCATCCGGGCGAGCTGTCGTCCAGCGTCGGCGGCAACGTGGGAACCAACGCCGGCGGCATGCGGGCGGTCAAGTACGGGATCGCCCGCCACAACGTGCTCGGATTGCAGGCCGCGCTGCCGACCGGCGAGCTCATCCGGACCGGCGGCAAGATCGCCAAGGTCTCCACCGGCTACGACCTGACCCAGCTCATCGTGGGCTCGGAAGGCACCCTGGCCCTGGCCACCGAGGTGACCGTCAAGCTTCATCCTCGCCTCGACCACAGCGCCACCGTGCTCGCCCCGTTCGCCGACTTCGACCAAGTGATGCAGGCGGTGCCTCGCATTTTGGCCAGCGGGCTGGTGCCCTACATCCTCGAGTACATCGACAACATGACGATGGCCGCCCTGGTCCACACCCAGAACCTCGAGCTCGGCATCCCGGATCAGATCCGCGACAGCTGCCAGGCGTATCTCGTTGTGGCGCTTGAGAATCGCACCGCGGACCGGCTGGACGAGGACGTCGAGCGGGCCGGTGAGCTGGTCGCCGAGCTGGGTGCCGTCGACGCCTACGTGCTCGAGGGAAGCTCGGCCCGTCGGTTGATCGAGGCACGCGAGAAGGCGTTCTGGACGGCAAAGGCGATCGGCGCCGACGACATCATCGACACCGTCGTGCCGCGCTCCGCGATGCCGAAGTTCCTTTCCACCGCACGCGATCTGGCGGCGGCCGCGGGCGGCGCCGCGGCGGGGTGCGGGCACGCCGGTGACGGCAACGTGCACCTGGCCATCATCTGCAAGAACCCGTCGAGTAGGAAGAAGCTGCTGACCGACATCTTCGCGCTGGCAATGGAATTGGGTGGCGCGATCTCCGGCGAACACGGGCTGGGCCGCGCCAAAACGCCGTACTTTCTGGAGCTCGAAGACCCCGTCAAGGTCGAGCTCATGCGCCGCATCAAGCAGAGTTTCGACCCGGCGGGCATCCTCAATCCCGACGTTCTCTTCGCGTAGGACCCAACCCGCTAAGCAATTGTCGCTGTGAGGCGGGCACAACATGTGCCGCCTCTTCGAGAGACTCGTGTGGCCAATGTGACTTATTGGCGCCGCCGCGCTGCCAACCAGCGTGTGGCGAACCAACAGAACAGCGCGAACCCGACGCTGGAATAGATCAAGTTGATGACCACGCCCGCCGTCGGATCGAACCCGAGCTCGCGCAACTGGCCCGCTTTGCGGGCATCGATACCGTGGCTGAGCTCCCAGATGATTCCCGCGATCGCGACGAGCTGCCCGGCGAGCACGACGAGGACGAGCCGGATCACCCACCGCGTGCCGCGCAGCACCAGCACCGCGACGCCGGTCAGGACGATCGCAACCGGAACATAGACCAGCGCTTGACCCGTCTCGCGGTGCGCTACGGCGGAGACCAACGCGGTGACGGCCAGCCCCACGCCAGCAAGCATGAGCCCGGCGACGCTGATCGCCAGCGGCCGATGAAACGCAGCCATGACGGCGGAGTCTACGCGTCCTCAAAGCAATTGGGCCACAACATTTTCAATCATGTCCTCCGGATCTTGGCCAATGCCGACGGCGTGCAATTCGCCGCCGATGGCAAGCGAGGCGACGCCGTGCACCAGCGCCCAGAGCGGGCCGGCAACCGAACGCGGGTCCGCACCGTCGACAATGCCCGCCTCCTCGCAACGTGTGATCGCCTCGAGCAGGTCGCCGAACGCCCGCTCCGCCGCAACGCCCAGGCTCGGGTGTTCCGCCTTCGAAATCTCGGCGCCGAACATCACCTGGTAGCGGTCCGAATGGGCGACGGCCCAGCGCACATAGGCACGACCCAGTTCAACAACCCGCGCCTTCGGCTCCCCCACGGCCTCGGCGGCCGCGACCAGCGCGGCGTGCAGTTCGAGGAACCCCTGTTCGGCGACCGTGGCCAGCAATTCAGCCTTGTCGGCGAAGTGCCGATACGGGGCCGCCGCGCTGACGCCGGCGCGCCGCGCCGCCTCGGTGAGGGTGAACCCTTTCGGCCCCTTCTCGGCCACCAGCGATAGCGCGGCGCTGGTCAGCGCCCGTTTCAGATCGCCGTGGTGGTAGCTGTCGCGACGCACAGCCGTCGATTTCCGTGCCATGTTGACGAGATTAACATTATGGTTTATGTTAATGCTATTCACATCCCGACCGAGGAGCAGAAATGAGCAAGCAACTCTTGACCACCACCCCGAACAACCGCGCCGGCGACCGCGACCGACAGCGGACGGCCGCACGCCTCGGCCAGGCACTCGCGCAGGGCTATCTGGAGCTGGATGAGTACGACCAGCGCCTGCAGGCGACCTACCAGACGCACACCACCGGGGAACTAAGCGAGCTCGTCAAAGACCTTCCGCTCGCTCGCATCCGTCGTGCCGACCCTCGCCGCCGCGCCGCCCGCGCGGCCGCGGCCCGTCGCGGCGTGCGCATCCACCTCGGCGCCTTCGTCGCGATGACCCTTGTCGTGCTCGCCGTCTGGGCGGCGGTCGCCGCCGGCACCGGTGCCGCGTACTTCTGGCCGGTCTGGCCCATCCTCGGCGCAGCGATCGGCCTCGTCAGCCACGCCCTAGCCGTCCGCCCCGTCGTGAAAACCATTGGAATTCAAGGAGTTTAGAAATGTCGCTAGCCGTAATTACCGGCGCCAGCTCGGGCCTCGGCGCAATCTTCGCCGACCAGCTCGCGAAGCGTGGCCATAGCTTGGTACTCGCCGGACGGGACGAGGCGCGCCTGAAAGCGGTCGCCCAACACGTAGGCCAACAAGCCGACGTAGTCGTCGGCGACCTCGGCACCAAGAAAGGCACAGACGCCCTCATCGCCCACCTCGGCAACCGAGACGTCGACGTCCTGGTCAACAACGCCGGGTTCGGCACCTACGGACCGTTCGCCGAGATCGACACCGAGCGCGAGCAAGAACTGGTCGCCGTCAACGTCGACGCGCTGGTGCGACTCACGCATGCGGTGCTCCCCCAAATGCTCCAGCGCGGTCGCGGCGGCATCCTGAACGTCGCCTCCACCATCGCGTTTCAGCCCGGCCCCTACCAAGCCACCTACGGCGCGTCGAAGGCATTCGTGCTGTCGCTCAGCCAAGCGTTGTGGGCGGAGACCCGAAAATCCGGAGTCACCGTGACGGCGTTGTGCCCGGGCCCCACCCGCACCGGGTTCGTCGACGCCCTCGGATCCGACGTCTCGCACACCGCGATCTATCGACGCCTCGCGGACCCCGAGCCCGTCGTGGCCGCCGGCCTGAAGGGTCTGGACCGAGGCCGGCCCGTCGTCGTACCCGGCTTGCGCAATCGGTTGACGTCCGCGTTCAGCCACCTGTCCCCCGGTTCGATGTCGGCGCGCGTCACCGGGCGGATGCTGCGGCCGGCCAAGTGACCAACCGCGTTGCGCCGCAACACCTATGACTTCGGACGCACCCCGGCGGCGCGATAGACGAAGACCGGCTCGACCGGAAACCGCAACGTCGTGCTGGGCAGCTTCTCCAATACCTCGTCCGGGATCGTCCTCTTGTACTTGAGCTTCATCATGCCGCTGCACGCGCGGTCCACGCCGTGCAACCCGATGTCGATCACCAGACCTTTGCCGGTGATGGTCGCGGTCGCCGGTCCCTTGTCGGCGTCCCAGCCGCAATCGATGGACCGCAAGTTGGTGTCTCCCCGCGTGGGAAAGGTCGCGACCACCCGCGCCGCGCTGAAGGCGAACGCGCCCTTATAGCGGGACACCCCGGAGGCCGAAAAGACGCCCGGGACATGGCCGCTGAAGTGCCGACTCACGCCGACATTCCCCGCGAGGAAAATCAGACCCTCGGCTTCGAGCTGCTCGCGCAGGTCCGCGGGCACGTTGCTCAACCGCGACAAGTTGCGAAGGAAGCCAAACACAGCCAAATTTCTACCGCACTGTCACGGTCGCGTTGTAGGTGCACTTCGGTGTCGGATCGTGGCCCACGAAGCTGGTGTAGTAGGTGGTGATCGTGGTGATCCCGGGTTTCAACACCTCGAATGTCCAGACCTCGGTTCCGGGGGCCCCCAACGCGTCGCTGGTCGGTTGGACAAACGCGTGACTGGTCTGCTTCAGGATCGTCGGGTCGCCGATCTTGGTTTCGGCCCTCCACCGATACGGGGTGGTGTAGTTCGAGCCCAACTTCAGTGTCAATGTGTTGCCGACGGCCAGCGTGGTGTTCTGCGTGATGACGCTCTGCTTGAGCACGTCATCCATCGACACCTCAAGGGTGGTGCTGGTCGGGGGGTTCCTGGACTGGAACGTGCAGCCCACCAACGTCGATGTAACGAGCATCGCGACGGTCACCAAGAGCCTGATCTTCACGACAGTCATTTGCGTCCATTATGGGGGCTCGCGTTGGTCGCCACGTGGTGAGGATCAGCAGGGCGACCGGCAGCAGCACGGCAATGGTGAGGACGGTTGTCTGCGCGACCGCGTCCGCCGTCGTGAAGTGCTCCAGGTGGTTGACGTGAAAGATCAGGTGCGGGATCGCGAACAGCAGGTAGGCACCCAACGCAACCCGGACCACGCGGCGCTCCATCGTTATTGCGGCGACGACGAATACGAGCGCAAGTGAAAGATTCATCGCGCCGTAGTCGCGCATCAGGTGTTCGGAGAACGGCGGCACCAGGGTCACCCAGGGCACGTAGTCGTAGAACGCGCGAGGGGCCAGGGTCGCGACGAGTCCGACGGCGAGCGCCACGAACGCGAGAAACCACACGCCGGCACGAAGCACGGCCAGCCGGGCATTCATTGCGATCCCCTGCGTCGGGGGCGCGGCAAGTAAGCGCGGATAGCGTCGCGGTACGGCCGTTGACCCGCGTCGACCTGTTCGCGGAGGTACTGCTCGAAGGTGATCGTGCCGTCGGCGTGTTCCGGCGTCAGCAGGCCTCCGGCGCCGATCCCGCGAAACACCTTGCCGGGCAACCGGATCGGGACGATTGGCCGGCGCTTGCCGACGATCGCCAGGTAGCTGCGAGCGAGATCGTCGAGCGCACGCGGCTGCGGCCCGCCGAAATCCGGCGCACGCCCGAGGGGCTCGCCGAGCGCCAGCTGGGCCAACCGCTCGCCCACGTCACGCACGTCGACCGGTTGGAACCTCAAGCCCGCCGGCAGCGCCATCACCGGCGGCTTCGCGAGCATCCGCAACAGGAAAGCGATCAGATCGTGAAACTGGGTGGCCCGCATCACCGTCCACGGCAGGCCCGACTCGGCGATCGTGCGTTCATTGGCGAGCATCGTGCGGTAGAGGGTGAACGGAATGCGGTCGATGCCGACGATGGAGACGTACACCAGATGCGGTGAGCCGGCGCGTTTGGCCGCCGCGACCAGGCGCTCGCTGGGATACACGCAATGCACGATCGTGTCGACACCGTCCAGCGCCGCGTCCAACCCGTCGCCGGTTTGCACGTCGCCGACGACGTGCCGAACATCGGTGGATTGCTGCGGCCGCCGTCCGCGGCTCAGCACGCGGACGTCCTTGCCCGCGGCCGCAAGCTGGTCGACGACGATGCGCCCGACGGTGCCAGTGCCGCCGGTTACCAGTACTCGATTAGCCATACCCTTATGAACCGGGCAGCCCGGCCGGACGTGACAACTGCTCGGCAATAAATCTCAGCTTGTCCGGATTGGCCACCACGCGCACCGCCGCTATCTGCTGGTCGCTGATCTCGAAGTACAGGACACCAGCCAACGTTTCGCCGTCGAATGCCAGCACCGCGGGCTCGCCGTTGACCTCGGCGAAATCCAACCGCAGCGCAAACTGTGGCGCGTTCCTGCCGAACGCGCCCGCAATGTACCGGGCCACCCGGTCGCGGCCCAGGATCGGACGCCGGGCGGCCCCCACCTTGCCGCCGCCGTCGGCCGTGGAGGTCGCATCGGCGGTCAGGATTTCGACGAGTCCGGTCACATCGCCCGCGCCAGCCGCAGTGAAGAATCGGTCGACCAACGACCGCCACTTCGCCCGGTCCGGTCGGTGCACCGACGGACGCGGTTCGCCCAGCCGTTGCCGCGCGCGCCGGTAGAGCTGCCGGACGTTGATCTCCGACAGTTGCAGGATCTCGGCGATCTCGAAGTGGCTGTAGGCGAACGCCTCTCGGAGCACGAACGCCGCCCGCTCGTTGGGTTTGAGGCGTTCCATCAAGCTCAGCAGCGCGATCGACACCGACTCGCGCTGCTCGGCGGTTTCCTGCGGGCCGAGTGCCCGGTCGTCGGTGAGGACCGGCTCCGGAAGCCACGGGCCGGGGTACACCTCGCGGCGGGCGCGCGCCGAGGTGAGCCGGTTGAGGCACAGGTTCGTGACGACCTTCGTCAGCCACGCCGGCAGCGATTCGATGTGGTCCGGGTCGGCGGCGTGTAGGCGCAGGTATGCATCCTGCACCGCGTCTTCGGCTTCGCTCGCCGACCCGAGCAGTCGATATGCCAACCAGAACAGGCGCGACCGCTGAGCCTCGAAATCCTCGACGAGCTCGCTCACCCTGCCCAGCCTGCCATCTTGGGAGCTCGAGGTCAGGTAGCTTCTGTGCATGTTTGGCATCATCCGGCCCTGCCGTCATCGGCTCGGCGACGAGCTCGCGGCCGCGTGGACGGCCCAATTGTGCGGATTGTGTCTGGCGCTGCGCGACGATTACGGCCAGGTCGCGCGGATCGCCACCAACTATGACGGCCTGGTGGTCTCGCTGCTCGTCGAGGCGCAGTCGGCCGGCGAACCGACACGCCGAAAGGCCGGGCGGTGCCCGCTGCGCGGACTGCGGCGAGCCGACGTTGCCACGGGTGAGTGTGTGCGACTGGCCGCGGTGGTGTCTCTGGCGCTGGCCGCTGCGCGGGTTCGCGATCATGTCGACGACCGCGACGGCGTGGTCGGCGTGGTCGGAGTGCGACCGGCCGCGCGTCGCATGGCCGAGCGATGGGTGCGTCAGGGCAACGACGCCGGTCACAGCCTGGGCTTCGATACCGGTGTGCTCGTCGCCGCGATGGACCGGCAGGCCGAGCTCGAGGCCACCGCGGGGCCGGGCAGCTCGCTGCTGGCAGTGACCGAGCCCACCGAGACGGCGGTCGCCGAGGCGTTCGCGCACACCGCCGTGCTGGCCGGCCGCCCGGGCAACACGGCGCCGCTGCGCGAGATCGGCCGGCTGTTCGGGCGAGTGGCGCACCTGCTCGACGCCGTCGAGGACTACCGCGACGACCTGGCGCGCGGCAAGTGGAATCCGTTGGCCGCCACCGAAACTCCGATCGCGCAGGCGCGCTGGCTGTGCGACGATGCCGTGCTGGGCATCGAATTGGCGCTCGCCGACGTGGAGTTCAGCGACGGGCGCCTGGCACACCGGCTGTTGACGCGCGAGGTGCGCCGCGCGGTCTCCCGCACCTTCACCGGGGCCGGTTACCGAGCGCAAAGCGGAACGCCGCACGGCCAGCAGGAGCCGATCAACTTCGGTCCCGGCAATCCCGCGGGACCCGAGGGTGAAGAGCCGGGTCCAGCGGCGAAACGCCGCGGCGGCGGCGACGGAACCGGTTGCATCTGCTGCTGCGATGGCTGCGACTGTTGTTGCGACTGCGGCGACTGCTGCGACTGCACATAGGGCCCGACGCGCCCGGCCGGTTAATGTTGCCGGCCATGACCACTTACGACACGCTCACCTTCGCGCAGGACGGGCCCGTCACCCGGATTGCGCTCAACCGGCCGGACGCGGCCAATGGCATCGACGACACGCTGGCGCGTGAGTTGGTCGACGCGGCAGCGCGATGCGACGTCCCCGAGACGAAGGTGGTTGTGCTTACCGGCGCGGGACGGTTTTTCTGCGCCGGCGGCGACTTGAAGGCGATGGCGGCCTCGCCGCTCGGTCCCGGCCGATTCGTCAAACGCCTGGCCGACGACCTGCACCGGGCGATCTCAACCTTCGCGCGGATGGATGCCGTCCTGATCATCGCGGTCAACGGCGTGGCGGCAGGGGCGGGATTCAGCCTCGCGATGATCGGCGACCTGGTGCTGGCCGCCGAGTCCGCGTCGTTCACCATGGCCTACACCAAGGCGGGGCTCAGCCCCGATGGCAGCTCGTCCTACTATCTCCCGCGGCTGATCGGCGTCCGCCGCACCCAGGAACTGATGCTGACCAACCGGCGACTCTCGGCCCAGGAGGCGGCGCAGTGGGGGTTGGTCACCGAGGTCGTGCCCGACGACGGTCTGGCCGCCCGCGTCGACTCGCTGGTCGCTGAAATGGGCGGCGCCGCAAAGGCGTCCAGCTCGGCGGTGAAGAAACTTCTGATGACCAGCTTCGGCAATGGCCTCGAGGAGCAAATGGAGATCGAAGGCCGGATCATCGCGGCGTGTGCCGATAACCCGGACGGCCGCGAGGGCATCGATGCGTTCGTGAACAAGCGCACACCAACGTTCGCCTGACGCCCACCACGCGCCAACCGACCGGGTCCGGCAGGATGGGCTGGTGTTTGGCCTAGAACTCGTCGTCGCGCTCGTCTCCACCGTCATCGTGGGAACGGTCATCGGCCGGCGGTATCGCGTGGGCCCCCCGGTGCTCCTCATCTTGCTCGGCGCACTAATGGGTCTGATCCCGCATTTCGGTCATGTGCATGTCGATGGCGAGGTCCTGCTGCTGCTGTTCTTGCCCGGGATCCTCTACTGGGAAGGCATCAACACCAGCTTTCGCGAGATCCGGGCGAACGCGCGCATCATCGTCATCCTCAGCGTCGCCCTGGTGATCGCGACGGCGGCCGCCGTGTCGTGGACCGCGCGCTCGCTGGGCATGGACCCGCACGCGGCCGGCGTCCTGGGCGCGGTGCTGTCCCCCACCGATGCCGCCGCGGTGGCCGGCCTCGCAAAAAAACTGCCGCGCCGCCAGCTGACCGTGCTGAAGGCCGAGAGCCTCATCAACGACGGCACCGCGCTGGTGCTGTTCGCCGTCAGCGTCCAGGTCGCGATCGGCGGATCGGCGATCAGCCCCCTGCAGGTGACGGGCCGGTTCATCCTGTCCTACGTCGGCGGCATCGCCGCCGGGCTGCTAGTCGGCGGCGCGGCCACCCTCATCCGCAAACGAATCGACGCGCCCCAGGAAGAAGGCGCCCTGAGCCTGCTGACACCGTTCGCCGCGTTCCTGTTGGCCCAAGCCTTCGACTGCAGCGGTGTCGTCGCGGTCATGGTGTCCGCCCTGGTGCTCGCATACGCGGGACCGCTGGTGATCCGCGCCCGCTCCCGCCTGACGGCCTACGGGTTTTGGGACATCGCGACGTTCCTGCTCAACGGCTCATTGTGGGTGTTCGTCGGCGTGCAGATCCCGGGCGCATTGCGCGGTATCGCAGGAGTCGACGGCGGATTTCGCCACGCCTTGTATCTGGCTCTCGCCATCACCGTGGTGGTCATCGTGTCCCGGATCGTCTGGGGCGAGGTCACCACCCTCCTGATTCGCCTCATCGACCGCCGCGAGTTGCAACGTGCCCGTCGCGTCACATGGCGACAGCGCTTCCTCACGGCATGGGCCGGATTCCGCGGCGCCGTGTCGCTGGCCGCGGCGGTGGCCGTTCCCGCAACCACGCTCAGCGGCGCGCCTTTCCCGGACCGCAGCCTGATCATCTTCATCGTGGTCGTTGTCATCCTGGTGACCGTCCTGGTCCAAGGAACCACGCTGCCTGCCGTGCTCCGCTGGGCGAAGATCCCCGACGACGCCACCTACGTCCAAGAATTGGAGCTCGCCCGCACCCGCGGCGTACAAGCCGCCCTCGACGCGCTGCCGACGGTTGCCGACGAAGTCGGCATCAGCGACGACCTACGACGGCGCCTGCAGAAGGAATACGAGGAGAAGGCCGCGCTCGCCCAGGCCACCGAGGACGGTTCGGCGAACCACCGCCTGCTCAAGGGCAAGGAGAAGGTGCGGCGGGTGCGACTCGGCGTGCTCGAACACAAGCGCCGCGAAATCACCGCGCTTCGCAACCAAAAGGTCATCGACGACATCGTGCTGCGCGAGTTGCAGAACGAGATGGATCTAGAGGAAGTGCAACTACTCAACGCCGCCGACGACGACTGAGTCCTACGTAAGTCACACGCGCCTCAGGGATCTCGCCGGAAAGGCGACACCCTTTGTGCCCGCCTCATAGCGACAACTTGAGTACTTGTCATACCCGGACGCGATCGTTTGCATATGGACCTCCGAGGAATCGAATTGCGTTACGTGCTGACGTGGCACCTTGCCCACAATGGACGAACGACCATCGCCGAAATGATCGATGCGCTCAATCGGCAGGGCTTCCGCATCCATGGCAGAGCGTCAAAGGCCATTTCCGATGCCTTGCGGTAGGAGACCGCACGCGACAGAGCGCGCCGAATCGGACGAGGCCAGTACGGGCCTGGGTATATCCCGCGCTCGACCGAATACAGAATCCACCAACGCGTACTGGCTCTGCGGGAGGCAGCGAAATTGTCGCTGTGAGGCGGGCACAAGGAGCGCCCCTTCCCGCGCGAGGCCAAAGTGATCGATGTGACAACGCATTTGGTTACTGCGCCGAGGCGATCGGTCGGTAGTGGGTGATTGCGGGCGCAACCCATTGGCGCAAGTAGTCGCGTAGTTCGGCGCCGGACCGCGGGGGCCGGCCGGGGTCGACGATGAAGGATTGCAGGATCCGCAGCATGAATTCGACGAGACCGTCGCGTCGGTCGTCGGTGATGCCCGCGGCGTTCCAGTCCACGTTGAATCGGTCCACGATCGAACGCCCAAGGGCGAGAGCAACATCGGAGGTCACGCTCGCCGAATTCGCCGTCGCCTTTTCCGCGGTCAAGAGCAGTCCCAGGTATTTGTCGTGGGGCAGCTCTTCCAGGGTGTGGGCGATGCCCTCGACCACGGCCTCGGCGGGATCGTGGATCGGATTTAGGTGTGCGCCGATCCGATCGAGATAGGGGCCCACATGCGACAGCGCTGTGGCGGCCAAAAGCGCGTCGGGACTGGGGAAATAGCGGTACACGGTTTGGCGGGTGACCCCGAGATCGCGGGCGATGTCGCTGATCCGGATGTCCGGGCCGGATTCGTCGATGGCACGGCTTGCCGCCGCGATGATTCGTCCGATGGCTTCCTCGTCGCTCGAGGGCAGTTCACCGGACCAGCCATGTCTGCGCATCTACGTAACCTAGCCCAACGCGACGCCTAGCTCCTCGGCGAAGACCTTGATCATGTGTTGCACGCCGATTTCGTTGCGGCCGATGATCATGTGGTCGTGTTGCCCGTGGCGCACACCTTCGCCGCACTGGGGCAGCATCGCGAAGTCCTCGTCCCGGACGGCGGCGTGCACGGCGTCATAGATCAGGTCATAGGCGCTTCGGTGCTCGTCACTGGTTGCCGGGATTCGCGCTAGCCAGCTGTGACGTACCGTGCACCGGGTGGGTGAACCGGCGGGCAGGATGTCGATGACTTCGACGCCGACGTTGCTGTTGGCCAGGATCAGGTTCGGGTAGATCCAGTAGATCAGGCCCATGTTGTCGCGCACGTCCCAGGAACCGCTGGGGTCGGTGTCGAGGTTGGTGATCCAGTTGAACGGAAACCCGAGTCGGTGGTGCCTGCCGTATTCGTCGTAGATCGCCACATTCGGCAATGCGTTTTGCCCAATCAGACTCTCGCCGTGCACAAATGGAAAGTGGTAGCCCTCCGCGAACGCTTCCAACGCTCCCTTCCACGACACGTCGGACGTGAACTCGCGGTAGGTGTGATACCCGAACGACCCGTAGTCGAGTTCGGCCAGTTGCGGTCCCAAGGGGCCCAGATGCGCATCGACGTCAATGGAGCCGTCGGCGCTCAACACCGCCCAGACGAAGCCGTAGGCCTCCTGGCTGGGCAGCTCGACTAATCCGTAGTTCGCGGTGTCCACACCAGTGAAGCCGGATTTGCCTGGCACGCTGAACAATTCGCCGGTGTTCTTGTACGTCCACGCGTGATACGGACGGGTGAATCGCGAGGCGTTGCCCGCTCCGCAGGCGGGCATCGCGCCGCGGTGGCGGCAATAATTCAAGAACACATGACTGGCGCCCGAGCGGTCGCGGGTCACCAGCAACGAACTGCCCAGCACCGAACGAACTTCGAAATCGTTCGGGTTCGGGATCTGCACGCTCGGCAGGATCGCCAGCGGAGTGCGCCGCAGGATCTGAGATTCCTCGACGTCGGTGATCTTGGCGTCGCGGTAGTAGTGCAACGGCACCCGCAACGGCTGGTGCGCCATGTCCGTGGTCTTGTCCAGGACCAGCCGCAAGGCACGCCGCGTCAAATCGTCATTGATTTCCGTCGGTCGAACGTCCTCGATCGTCATGACTTCAGACCATACACCTAATCGCTTATGGATGGTCAATACTCGGAGTCTGCGGAATTCATGGACTGTTCAGGCACGCGTCGGTTCCACATCGTTGAGTGCACAGCCACGGCGGGTGTCCTCACGGTATGCGTGTTGTACAGGTCGCCAACTTTTATGGCCCGCGCTCCGGCGGCCTTCGCACGGCGGTGGACCGGCTCGGCGCCGAGTACTGCGCCATGGGACACGAGGTGTTTCTGATCGTCCCCGGCCCGCGCACCGAACGCACCGAATTGCGAACGGGCGTCGTACGAATCACCCTGCCCGCCAGGCTGATTCCCTTTACCGGCGGCTACCGCGCGGTGATGCCGTGGCCGGTCAAGGCACTAGTGGAGTCGCTGAAACCCGACGCGCTGGAGGTCTCCGACCGGCTCACGCTGCGATCACTGGGGCCGTGGGGTCGCGAATTCGGCGCCAGGACAGTGATGATCTCCCACGAGCGCCTGGATCGCCTTGTGGGACAGATACTTCCGCGCCGGGCCGCGGAGAAGTTCGCGGACTTCGCCAATAGGCGCACCGCCGCCAACTACGACACCGTGGTGTGCACCACGGGTTTCGCTCGCGAGGAATTCGACCGCATCGGAGCGACGAACACGGTCACCGTCCCGCTGGGCGTGGACCTGCACACCTTCCACCCGCGGCGGCACTCGCACCTGGTCCGGCGGCGATGGGCCACACCCGAACAGATCCTGCTGGTCCACTGCGGCCGGCTGTCGGTCGAAAAGCGCGTCGACCGCAGCATCGACGCGCTGGGCGCCCTGCGCCATGGCGGCGTCGACGCCCGGCTGGTCGTCGTGGGCGAGGGCCCGCTGCGGGCCAGGCTGCAGCGGCAGGCCGCCCGGCTTCCGATCGACTTCACCGGTTTCATCAACGACCGCCACACCATCGCGGGGCTGCTCGCCACGGCCGACGTGACGCTGGCACCCGGGCCGCACGAAACCTTCGGGCTCGCCGCGCTGGAATCGCTGGCGTGCGGGACGCCGGCCGTCGTCTCGCGCACGTCGGCGCTCACCGAGATCGTCACCCCCGACAGCGGTGCGCTGGCCGACAACGATCCCTTCGCCATCGCGACAGCCGTCGGCACCATCGTCAGCCGACCCGAGCAGCACCGCCGCAGTTCCGCGCGGCGCCGCGCGGAGAACTTCACCTGGCAACGTGCGGCGGCGGGCATGCTGGAATCGCTGGGAACCGCGTAGTTACGCTCAATCGGTGGAAGCGCGCGACCGGGTACTCATCACGGTCACGGAGCTGGCCGACATCCTCGCGGCGGGCGATCCGCTTACCGTCCTGGATGTGCGTTGGCGCCTCGACGAGCCCGACGGGCGACCGGCGTACCTGGAGGGCCACATCCCGGGCGCGGTGTATGTGTCACTCGAGGACGAGCTCAGCGATCACACCGTCGCCGGCCGTGGACGACACCCGCTGCCGTCGGGCCGTGATCTGGACGCCGCCGCGCGCCGCTGGGGAATTCGGGCTGACTCGACGGTCGTGGTGTATGACGACTGGAATCGCGCCGGCTCCGCGCGGGCATGGTGGGTGTTGACCGCGGCGGGACTGCCGAATGTGCGGATTCTGGACGGCGGGCTGTCGGCGTGGCGATCCGCCGGACACCGTCTGGAGACCGGTCTCGTCGAGCCGCAACCGGGGAATGTGACTGTGCCGCACGATGATTTGTATGCCGGCGGCCGGCCGACGTTGACCGCCGAACAATCGGGCGCTGTGACGTTGCTTGACGCCCGCGCGCCGGAACGCTTCCGGGGCGCCGTCGAACCCCTCGATCCCGTCGCCGGTCATATCCCGGGCGCAATAAATCTGCCGAGCACCGCGGTGCTTGCCGCCGACGGCACGTTTGTCGGCGATTTCGCACTCGCCCAATTGCTTTCCGACCGTGGCATCTCCGATGACCGCCCAGTCGGCGCCTACTGCGGTTCGGGCGTTACCGCCAGTGTCGTGATCGCGGCGCTCGCGGCGACGGGCCGCGAGGCGGCACTGTTCCCCGGGTCATGGTCCGAATGGTGTTCGGACCCGAGCCGCCCGGTGAGCCGCGGTTCCGAATAACGCCTTCTATTTCCTAGTGCAACTATTGCATAGTGCTATAGTAATAGCGTCCCTGCTAGCTGGGAGGGGTACGCACATGAAGGTTGCCATTGTCGGCGCGGGGATCGCCGGTCCCACGCTCGCGTACTGGCTGTGGCGCTGTGGTCACGAGCCGACACTGATCGAAAAGGCGCCGCGGCTCCGCACGGGCGGTTATCTCGTGGACTTTTGGGGAGGCGGTTACGCCGTCGCCGAACGCATGGGACTCACCGCCGAATTGCACGAGACGGGGTACGCGGTTGAGGAAGTGCGACTGGTGGACCGGCACTCGCGGAGGGTGGGCGGCTTTTCGGCGGATTTGTTCCGGCGAAACCTCGACGGCCGGTTCGTCAGTGTGCCGCGCGGTGACTTAGCCGGCATGATCTATCGCGCGATCGGCGACGACGTCGAAACCCTATTCGGTACAAGCGTTTCGGCCATCGCACAAGACGACTCGGGCGTCGAGATCACACTCGAACACGGCCAGTCGCGACGGTTCGACTTAGTCGTCGGCGCCGGCGGTATCCATTCGCCGGTGCGCGGTTTGGTCTTCGGCCCGCAATCGAGATTCGAGACCGACCTCGGCTACCGGGTGGCGGCCTTCGAAGCCGACGATTACCAACCGCGCGACGAACTCGTATACCTCGCCCACAGCTCGCCGGGGCGAATGATCGCTCGCTTTGCGATGCGTGGCGAAAAGACCTTATTTCTCTTCGTTTTCAGCACCGACCACATGAACGGCCCCGACCCACAAGGCTTGTCGGAGGTCAATGCCGCGCTCGGTCAGGTCTTCGGCGACGCGGGCTGGGAATGCCCCGAGATCCTGCGCACACTCGACGATGCCGCCGACGTGTACTTCGACCGCACCAGCCAAATCGTCATGGACCACTGGTCGAAGGGGCGGGTAGCGCTCGTCGGCGACGCCGCGGCCGCGGTCTCCCTGCTGGCGGGCGAGGGAGCGGGACTGGCGATGGTGCAGGCCTACGTGCTGGCCGGCGAACTCAGCCGCGCCGACCACCCCGAAGCGTTTCGTCGCTACGAACGCCAGCTGCGGCCGGTCGTCGAGTCCAGGCAGCGCTCGGCGCGCGGATTCGCCTCGGCGTTCACGCCGAAGACGTCGCTCGGTGTGTGGACCCGCAATCAAGCGTCCAAACTGCTGAACATCCCGCAAGTGGCCGATTGGGTCATCGGGCGTGAATTCCGCGACGACATCGCTTTACCCGAGTATGTCGCGTAGGGCCTTTCAATCGCCCCAGCTCCGCAAGAACGCCTCGGTTACCCGGGCGGCGTTGCCGGCCGCGACCTTGTAGTAATGGAAGAACTGGAACGGGAAGCCCGGCAGGTGAAGTGGATCTCCGGGCCCGTCCGAGATCCCGCGGATCCCCAAAAATGGGACCCCGTGTGCGTCCGCGACCGCCTGCGCGGCGGCGGTCTCCATGTCCGTCGCGTCGAAGGCCGGGTCTGCCGCCGACCTGATCTTCAGATTGCTGAGCAGCGCCTTTCTCAGCCAGGGCAACGCCGCCTGGAAGAAGTTGCCGGTATGCAGACGCGACCGGTCCGGCGCGCTGCCGGGTTCGCAACCGAAAATGTTGCCGCCGTTCGGGATGCAGGGGAACGCCGCGCCGTTGTTGTTGTCCCACGTGCACCCGTCTCCTCCGACGAACACCTGCGGATAGCGCTGCAGGTTGACGTGCGCCAGTGCGACCGACAGCTTCTCGGCCGTGGCCAGCATGTCGGCATCGACCGGGCGAAATGTCACGCCATCATCCAGGGTCCACCGCGCCGGTACGGCAACATCCGCGATGCTCGTGCGCCCGCCGCCGCCAGCGACTCCCGAAAACACCACTGCGGCAATGGAAGTCGTGTCGGTGAACCGGGCGAGGGCGATCTCGGTGGTGTCGGTGGCGTTCACCATGCCGACGCCGGTCATCGCCACGACCACCTTCTTCCCTGCGATCGTGCCGAGGTAGAAGTGCCGACGGTCGGCGACCACCACGGGCTTGGGGTCCAGTGTGGTGTGCGACAGCACCGCGTCGGCCTCGGCCGGAAACGCGGACAAGACCAGCGTGCGCTGTTCACAATCCGGCGTCATGGTGAGGCACTTCCTCGGGCTCGGCAGCGGTCACATTCTAATTTCCGCCGCGCCAACCGTGGCCAAAAGCTAATCTCAGCGGCGTTGCAGGCGTTGCAGCTAACCAGGCACGCGGGAGTCACTCATGCTCGAAGTGATCGAAAAGCGGCCTTCCCATGAATCTGACATACCAGTGCTCTTCGTCCACGGTGCCTGGCACGGCGCCTGGTGCTGGGACGAGCATTTCCTCGATTTCTTCGCGAGCAAGGGCTACCGATCACTGGCCCTGAGCCTCCGCGGGCACGGCAACAGCCCCGCACCCAAGAAGATGCAATTTTGTTCGATGGCGGACCTCGTCGACGACGTCGATTCGGTCGCCAGCAGCCTGCCCACACGCCCGATCGTCGTCGGCCACTCCATGGGCGGCTTCGTCGTGCAGAAGTACCTGGAGTCGCACGATGCCCCGGCCGCCGTCCTGGTCGCCCCCGTCCCCGTGAGCGGGGTCGCCGGATTCCTGCTGCGCAGGTTCCGGCGCCACCCGTGGTTGACCGCAACGGAACTGGCCAAGACCAAATCACTGCGCAGCATCGGTGCCACACCCGAATTGGCCCGCGAAAGTTTCTTCTCGGAGCTGACCCCCGATGCCGACCTGGCGCGCTACACCGCGCAGCTCGGCGAAGAGCACCTCGGAAAGCATGTGCTCGACATGCTTTTCCTCAACCTCCCCCGGCCCGATCTCATCACCACCCGGATGTTGGTCATCGGCGCCGAGAAAGACGGGTGTTTCACGCAGCGGGAAGTCCGCGCGACCGCGCGCGCGTATCGCGTCGAACCCGAGACCTTCCCCAAGATGGGCCACGACATGATGCTCGAGCCCGGCTGGGAGGCCGTCGCCGAGCGAATCCACGAGTGGCTCGAAACATGACGGACCGACTGGCCGGCAAGGTCGCCATCATCACCGGGGCAAGCACTGGACTGGGGCCGGTGCTTGGCTCGCTGTTCGTCCGCGAGGGCGCCCGCGTCCTGCTTGCCGCGCGACGCGAAGAGCTTGTCTATCGCGCCGCCGAAGCGGCGGGTCCCGGTGCCATCGCGATGCGGGCCGACGTGACCGACGAGCGTGACGTCGCCGCCATGGTGACGCGAGCGGTCGACGAGTTCGGCCAGGTCGACATTCTCTGCAACAACGCGGCCGCGCCCGGACAGGACCGCTGGATCTGGGAGCAGACGCTGGACAACTGGAACGCCACGATCGCTATCGACGTCACCGCGGCGATGCTGTGCACCCGCGAGGTGCTCAACCGGTCGATGCTGCAGCGCCGTCGCGGAGTCATCCTGAACTTCTCCTCGACGGCCAGCTATACGGGCATGGTCCGCAAAACCCACTACGTCGCCGCGAAGGCGTCGCTTCGCGCCTTCACCAAGGCCGTTGCGCGGGAAGTGGGTTCGTACGGAATCCGGTGCAATTGCATCGTGCCGGGTGCGATCGACACGGAGCTGTGGCGCGCCTGGGTCCAGCGCATGGCCGACGAGCAAGGAGTTGACTTCGCGACTCAGCGCGCAAAGTCACTCAAAGGAATTGCACTGCAAGATATTTCCTCGCCCGAGGATGTCGCTAATCTGGCGTTGTTCCTTGCCAGCGACGAAAGCCGTACCATCACAGGGCAATCGATTCCCGTCGACGCCGGAGGGTACATGCAGGGATGAGCGCCGTTAAGCTGTCGGTAGCAACGCCGGTGGTGACGATGCTGCCCGGGTCCAGCGGCGATTGGGAGAAAACCGCGTCGATCGACGACCTGGCCCAGATTGCCGAAGCCGCAGACAAACTCGGCTACCACCACCTGACCTGCAGCGAGCACATCGCGTTGCCGGCGGCCGAACGGGCCCGCCGCGGCACTCGCTACTGGGATCCACTGGCCACGTTGGGTTACCTGGCCGCGCGCACCCGACGAATACGGTTGGCCACGCACGTGCTGGTTCTCGCCTATCACCACCCGCTCGAGATCGCCAAGCGCTACGGCACACTGGACAAAGTCAGCAACGGCCGACTCGTTCTCGGAGTCGGCGTTGGCAGCCTCAAGGAGGAGTTCGACCTCATCGGGGCGCCGTTCGATGACCGCGGACTGCGCGGCGACGATGCGTTGCGGGCGCTGCGCGCCTCGCTGTCGGTCGCCGAACCGGCCTACCGCGGCGAGTTCTATGCGTTCGGCGGGATGGTCGTCGACCCCTGCGCCGTCCAGGAACATGTGCCAATCTGGATCGGTGGACGAACGCTGCGCTCGCTGCGCCGGGCCGCGACACTCGCCGACGGCTGGGCTCCCTTCAACGTGAGCTTGCAACAGGTGCGAGAGTGGTTGGGCCGCTTCGAACTTCGGCCCGGGTTCGAGGTCGTCCTGCCACCCGCGGCTCCGCTGGACCCGATCAACGAGCCGGAACGCACGCGCGACGTCCTCGCCAACACCGCCGCACACGGTGCGACCATCATCAGCGCGATGTTCACCCACACGTCGCTCCGGCATTACCTGGAAAACCTGCAGGCGCTCGCGGAGTTGCACGCCCCTGGAGGATCCACGTGAACCGTGTCAAGGCAGGCGTTTTCAGCCTCACCGCGGCGCCACCACCGGACGACGACGGCAGCTACCTGCGCTGGCACCTGCTGGATCACATGCCGGAGCAATACCAACTTCCGGGCATCGTGCACGGCTTGCGGTGGATCGCCGACGGCGAGTACGCCGAGCACCGCTTGGCGGCCCACGGACCGCTCGGCGAGGTCGGGAACGCCGTCCACTACCTGGTCGGCGACCCCGTGGAACAAACCTTCGACGACTTCGTCGGACTCGGGCGCACGCTGCGCGACAATGGCCGCTTCCCCGTAACCCGGCCGTCGCTGCAAGTGGCCGGGCTGCGCCTACTGCAGTGGCAATCCGCGCCGCGCGCACTCATTTCCGCGGAGGTCGTGCCGTTCCGGCCGCACCGCGGCGTCCTGCTGATCGTCGAGGAACCCACCGACGGCCGCTCCGACGCCTGGCTGCAATGGCTGCACGCCGAGCACTATCCGGCACTGCTCGCCACGCCCGGCACGGCGGGCGCCTGGACGTTCGGGTCCACCACCGCCTGGCAGATACCGCGCGGTTGGCGGACGGACCACCAATACATCACCGTCGTCTACCTCGACGACGACCCGCTCACCGTCACCGCCGCGCTGGCGCCGGTGATCGAAGAGCGGTGGCAATCGTCGGCGGTGCGACCGGTGTTCGCCGGACCCCTGCGGACCATGATCCGGTGGGAGGCGTGGCCGTGAGAGGAATCGTCGTCGGAGTGGTTGTTCTGGTGGCCGCCCTGCCGGGTTGTTCCACGAAGAGTGGTGCGCCCCCGGCGAGCTCGAGTGCGGCGTTGTCCGGCGCCACCGTCATGCTGGACCAGCACACGCACACGATCTACAGCAAAGTCGACTGCAATACCTCGGCGGCGAAACCGAGTGCGACACCGGCGGAATCGGGAGATCTGACCACCCGCATCACCGTGCATGACGATTCTGCCTCGGTGTCGCTGGCACTGTCCGACGAAAAACCGCCGAGCGTCGACGGCTTCGCCATCTCGCTCAAGGTGGACAACGGTCAATATCAGTTGCCCTACCAGTCGGTGCAGACTCCGACCCAGGTCCAGGCGAGCAAGGAGGGCAAGAGCTACACAGTGACCGGGGCGGGCCAAGGGTCAGCGCCCGGACAAAGCGCCACGCGTCAGGTGACATTCGGGATTCACGTGACGTGCCCGTGAGCGAAGTTCGGCCACGGGAGGCGTTGTCTAACCGCGATTCCCTCTGCGATGCTGGCAGCTTGGACATCTTCGCGGAGTGGCAAAAAGGCGGTACCGAACTTCGTTGGCGGTCGACCACCGCCGCCAACGACGGACAGGAACTCGCGGTGTTCAGCCGCCGCTGCGGCACACCCGGGGCGCCCGCACTGGTGCTGGTGCACGGCTTTCCGACGTCGAGCATCGACTACTTCGCCCTGTCAAATGAACTGAGCTCCGAGTTCGACATGTATTTGCTGGACTTTCCGGGCTACGGATTGTCCGACAAACCCCCGGAGCCGTACGTCTATTCGCTGTACGACGACGCGCGCCTGCTTGTCTACGCGATCACGCAGGTGTGGAACCTGAGCCAATACCGCATCCTCACCCACGATCGTGGGAGCAGTGTCGGCATGATCGCGCTCGAGATGTTGGCAACCCACGACCAAGCGGCCGCGCCCGTCGACCTCATCTTGACCAACGCCAACATCTACCTGCCGCTGTCGAACCTCACCGCGTTCCAAACCGCGATGCTCGACCCCGCGACGGGGCGCGCCACCGCGGCGGCGACGACGCCGGAGCTGCTGGCGGCCGGCCTGGGAGCCAGCACCTTCATGCCGCGGCGGACGGCGGAGGACCCGGAGATCGCCGCGCTGGCGAAATGTTTCGCCCACAACGACGGAATCCGCGTGCTGCCCGACACGATTCAGTACCTGAACGAGCGCGCCGCCGACGAAACCAGTTGGCTCGAAGCGCTTTCCAGGAGTGAAGTCAACACCACGGTGGTGTGGGGCGTGCACGACAACGTCTCACCGCTGCGGGTCCCCAACCACGTCTGGCAGGCGTATCTGAAGGACAAGCCGGGTCGCAACCGTTACTGGGTGGTGCCGGGCGCCGATCACTATCTGCAGTGCGACGCCCCCGGGCAATTGGCCCAGATCGTTCGCCTCACGGCCCAGGGTGACGACATTGCGCTCCAGACGCTCGGGAATCAACCCGACGGCGCGGTCCTGGTGGATCAAAGCGCGTGACCGGTTACGCCGACGAGGATCGTCGTGACGCGGTGATCGACGACGCCGCCGACCGGCGTTGGCTTACCCCCGGCGTCGGCGCGGTGGGAGCGGCGAGCTTCTTCTCCGACGCGGGCCACGAGGCCACCACGTCTGTGCTGCCCGCGTTCCTGACCGGCACACTGGGCGCCTCCGCGGCCGCACTCGGCGTCATCGACGGGATCAGCGACGCGTTGATCGGCGTGATGAAGCTGGTCGGCGGGCCGGTCGCCAACGATCCCGACCGGCGAGGACGGGTTTCGTCGGCCGGTTACCTGGGCACCGCGTTGGCGACCGGGGCGATCGGCGCGGCAGTGACGATATGGCAGGTCGGGATTCTGCGTGCCCTCGCCTGGGTGTCTCGTGGCATGCGGGGGCCGTCGCGCGACGCCCTGCTGGCGTCCCTGATACCCGAGTCCGCACACGGCAGGGCGTTCGGCCTCGAACGCGCCGGGGACAACCTGGGTGCGGTGGTGGGCCCGCTGCTCGCTGCCGGGCTGGTCGCCTTGGTTGGCATCCGCCCCACCCTGTTCCTGGCCGCAATCCCGGGCTTGTTCGCCGTGGCCGCGATCCTGGTGGCCGCGCGAGAGGCCCGTCGCCGCAACCACTCCAACGACCGGCCGGCCAGGCGGAGGTTTGAGTTCGGTGCGCTGCGCGACGCCGGCATGCTGCGCGCGCTACTGCCGGTGGCGCTGTTCGAATTCGGCAATGTCGCAACGACTCTGCTGATCCTGCGTTCCACCCAGCTACTTACTTCCCCGCACCGGACGGTGACCGCGGCGACATCGCTCGCGATCCTGATTTACGCGCTCCATAACGCGGTCGCCACGGCGGCTTCGCTGGCTGCCGGGCGATGGTACGACGGGACCGGGCCACGCACGGTGTTCGCCACGGGTGCGGCCGTCTATGTCGTCGGCTATGCGGTGTTTGCGGCCGGCCCGCATAGTGCGATAGTCATCGCGCTGGGCTTCGCGCTCGCCGGGGCGGGCATCGGCCTGGCCGAACCCACCCAATCTGCCGTCGTTTCCCAGCTGCTTCCGGACCGATTGCGCGGCAGCGGATTCGGTGTGCTTGGGGCTGTCCAGGCCACGGGTGACCTGGTGGCCACGGTTGTGGCAGGCGTGCTCTACACCGTGGCGTCACCCGCGGTCGCCTTCGGGTACGCGGCCGCGTGGATGGCCGTCGCGATCGTGGCCTCGGGCCTGCTGCGGCCGTCGCGGGCGTGACGCTGCAGTCACGTTCGAGCCCCAGCGTGACTGCAGCGTCACGTTCGCCGCGCACGTGCAGCGCGCACCCGGCGAACGATATCGGCGGGCCGATCAGCCGCCACCACCCGGACAACGACCCACCCACGAGCCTGCAGTCTTTCCAACCGTCGGATATCCCAGTTGTATTGCGAGCGATCGCTGCGGTGGTGGTCGCCGTCGTACTCGACGGCGACTTTGACGTCCTCCCAACCCATATCGAGGTAGGCAACCACCGCCCCGAACTCGTCGCTCACCGAAATCTGTGTCTGCGGTCGAGGCAGACCCGCCTGCACCAGCACCAGTCGCAGCCAGGTTTCCTTCGGAGATTGCGCTCCGGGGTCGACGAGGTCGAGCGACACGCGAGCTTGCTCAAGTCCGCGACGTCCGCGATATCGATCCTCGAGCAAGTCGACGTCCGAAATTTTGAGCTCGGTAGCGCGAGCCAGTGCATCGATGGCGGCCACTGCCGTTGTCGTTGGATACCAGCAGGCCAGGTCGAGTGCCGTGCGAGCGGCCGTCGTCACCGGCAGGCCGTCCCTCAGGTCGAACTCGTCGCGGTCCAGCCTGTCGCCCCAGACCTGGACACCTGGTTGCCGATGCCGGTTGTCGTGAATGATGTCGATTGGCCGGTCGGTGTCCACCCATTTGCTGCCGTGCAGCGCAGCCGCCGTGAACCCGGCGATGACTCCGCGCCGGCGCGACCAGAGCCAGGCGCCGCGGGCCCGCACCACCGGATCCAGCCCAGCCCCCGCGGCGACATAGACGTCGCGGTACAACCGCGTGTACCGACGCCGCAATTGGCTGTGGGTCACGATGCCAGCAGCCTCAGCCTCACTGCCGATGAATGGTTCCGCCATGGCGGCAGGGTGCCACCCACCTCCGACACGCTCCCCAACGTGACGCTGCAGTCACGTTGGACCTCGAACGTGACTGCAGCGTCACGCTCGAGGCACGGTTGGCCCTAGCTCAATCGTTGCGGTGCAGGAAGCCGTGCAGGATCGCCTGGACGAGTTCCTCAACGATGACCTTCCTCGACGGCTGCTTCGTCCCGAAGTAGGTCGAACGCAAGGCGGCCATGCCGGCGATCATCGCGACCGTCGAATGGGCGGGCAGGTCAGGATGATCCGCGCGCATCCCACGCAAATGCATGCCCTCGGCGCTGATCCGGCCGAGCACCTTCAGCGCCCGCCTGACGTCGGCAATCCCGGCGTCCGCCATTTCCTCGGCGCCCAGCGTCTGCGAGGCCATCAGCGTCAACAGCAGACCCTGGTGCTCGACGAACACGTCGTAGAGCTGCCCGACGAAATGCCCGGCCAAGTCCTCCTCGTTGGTCTCCTCGGGGATAACCGACTGCCACGTCCGGCCGAATTCGTCGACGAAACTGGTGAACGGCAGGACGAGGGCCTCCCGGAACAGCGCCGCCTTCGAACCGAAATGGCGGAAGAGCAGGTGTTCGGTGACGCCGGCAGCCTGGGCGATTTCACGCGTCGTGGTGCTGCGGTAGTCCTGACGCGCAAACAGGTCTCGCGCCGCGTCGAGTAGTAGCTTGCGTGGCGCGCCACGGGGTCGGCGCGTGGCAGCCGGGGGCGTCTTGGTCGTGGAGGGTCGCTGGGACACGCCTTTTAAGATAGCATCCACTATCTCAGTATCGACCTCGTAGCGAAAGGGGTGCGGACGTGGGCGCTGTCATCATGCTCGGCACGCTGTTCGGCCTGATCGTCCTGATATTCGGCCTGGTGCTTAGCTACGACCCGCAAGCTCGTCGGCGCCAAGCGAGCGACCAATGACCACCGGGATGACGCCGTTGATGCAGGCGGCCAGCGGCTTCGCCATCGTCGGGGGCATCGCGTTTACCGCAGTCGGTGTGTATCTGAGCGTCCGCCAGGGTCGCGTACACCCGCTCCTGCTCCTCTGCATCTCGGCGATCTCGTTCTCGTGGATCGAGGCGCCCTACGACTGGGCGATGTACGCACAGTTCCCGCCCGCCATCCCCCGCATGCCGTCGTGGTGGCCGCTGAACATGACGTGGGGCGGGTTGCCCTTGTTCGTTCCGATCGGCTACATCTCCTACTTCGTGCTGCCCGCCGTGACGGGCGCGGCGCTCGGGAGATGGCTGAGCGCGAAATTCCAATGGCGCAGGCCCACAACGCTGTTGACCGTCGGTCTCGTCGTCGGCTTCTGTTGGGCGCTGCTTTTCAACGGCTTCCTGGGCGCGAAGCTCGGCGTCTTCTACTACGGCCGCGTGATCCCCGGGCTTGCGATACGTGAGGGGACGACACACCAGTATCCGCTGTACGACTCGCTCGCGATGGGCATCCAGATGATGGTCTTCACCTACCTCCTCGGTCGGACCGATTCGGAGGGACGAAACGTCATCGAGACGTGGGCCGACAAGAGGTCGACGAGTCGTCTGCAAGCATCGGTGCTATCCGTCGTCGCAGTCGTCGTCATCGGAAACCTGCTCTACGGCGCGGTTTTCGCGCCGCATCTCGTGACGAAGCTGGGCGGCTGGGTGACCGCGGGGCCGACGGGCCAGTTGTTCCCGGGCGTCCCGAACCAACCCAAGTAGGCGCCTAGCCGGTGAAGACCGGCAGCTTCGACCAGCCCCGCACGCTCGACGTGTGCGCCTTGGTGGCGTTGGCGTAGTCGACTTCCCAGTCCGGCCAGCGCTTGATGACCTCCTCCAAGGCGACCCGCGCCTGCATGCGCGCCAAGGCCGATCCAAGGCAGAAGTGCAGCCCGTGGCCGAAACTGAGATGGGTGTCGCCGCGATGGATGTCGAACTTCTCACCCTCGGGGTACCTACGCTCGTCGCGGTTGGCGGATCCGTTGAGTAGCAACATGATCGAGCCCTCGGGAACCGTCGTGCCGCGGCATTCCACATCGTGGGCGACGTAGCGCGCCTGCACCGGCGAGGGCGCCTCGTAGCGCAAGACCTCCTCGATGGCCATCGGGATCAGCGACGGGTTTTCGACGAGCTGGCGCCGCTGGTCGGGGTGTTCGGCCAGCAGCTGGCCGGCGAAGCCGATCAGGCGCGTCGTGGTCTCGTTACCCGCGCCGGCGATCATGCTGGTGTACTGCAGTACCTCGATCCTCGTCAGCCGCCGGGTCGATCCGTCCTCCTCGACTTCGGCGTTGAGCAACTGGGTCATCAGGTCATCGGAGGGGTGGTCCACCCGCCAGTCGATGTAGTCGGCGAACATCTGATAGCTCTGCTCGAAAAACTCTTTCGTGGCGGGCCTAAACGTGCCCTCTTTGAGGGTAAGTTGCCGGCCGCCGCGGTCACGGATCGACTCCTGGCTGTCTTCCGGGATGCCCAGCAGGTAGCCGATCGTGCGCATCGGGATCATCGAACCCAGGTTCTCGACGAAATCGAACCGCCCCGAGCCCATCAGCGGGTCGAGTGCTCGAACGCAGAACGCTCGGGTCAGCGGCTCGATCGCCTCCATCCGTCGCGGCGTGAAAACCCTTGAGAGCAAACGACGATGCAAATCGTGAATGGGCGGGTCCTCGAAGAGGATGATTCCCGGCGGAACCTCGACACCACTCATGATGATGTCCATGGTGGTGCCGCGGCCGGACCTGAAGGTGTCGAAGTTCATCAGTTCGCGCGAGACGTCCTCGTACCGGCTCAACGCGTAGAAGTTGTATTTGTCGTTGTGATAAAGCGGGGCTTCGTCGCGCAGCCGCTTCCAGATGGGATACGGGTCGTCGTCGATGTCGAAATCGAACGGGTCGTAGTAAACCTCGGTCGCACTCGCTCCGGTCATCATCCTGTCTTTCTCTCGGTCAGCGCCTCGGGCAGCACGACCTCGCCGACTCGCTTGAGGTATGGCCACGCGACTTCCGGCGGCAAGCCACCGCACAACGGCGACAAGTTGAGTACCTGACCGGAGCGAACCCGCGAAATCGCTTCCGGCACAGAGATGATCACGTGCGACTTGCCCACCTCGCGCAGCTCGTCCACCGTGGCCACGTGCGAGAAGCCGGCTGTTGTCTCGTCCCCGGGATTCCATGCTGCATAGGTCCGTACGTCGTGCAACAGATGCTCGCCAAGCTCTTCCCACGCCTGGTCGACGTCGTCGGCGACGAAAACGACTGAGGGGGTGTCGCGGCCGGGAAACATCGTCGGGCCGGGCGTATGACCGTGCTTGCGACACGCCTCCTCGTAGGCCTCCTGTATGCCGGGTTCGTTGGCGTTGCCCAGCATGCCCAGGCCGTACCTGCCGGCCCGGCGAGCCGCCGCCAACGTTCCACCGCCCCACATCATCGACGGGCCGCCCACGGTCAGCGGCGTGGGCGTCACCGTGATGCGGCGCCCGTCGTCGTCAACGGATTCTCCGGCGAGCAACCGGCGCAACAGACCGAGCTTTTCGTCGGCAAGTCGGCCGCGCTTGGTGATTTCCAAGCCGAAGTGCTCGAACTCCTCGGGCCGGTACCCGAGCGCCAGGGTGTAGGACGCCCGCCCCTCGCTGATGATGTCGAGGACCGCCATATCCTCGGCCAGCCGGACCGGATCGTAGAACGGCAGGATCAGGATCAGGTTCATCGCCAACCGTTGTGTGCGCGCCGCAATGGCCGGCGCCAGGATCATCGGCGACGGCAGGTAGCCGTCCTCGGACCCGTGGTGTTCACACAGCACGGCGGCAAGGCCACCGTGCTCCTCGGCCCACGCACACATCTCGGGGACGGCGGCGTACAGCGCCACCGTTGGCGCTCCCCAGGAAGGGGCGCGCATATCGAAACGCAGTGTGAACACCAGCAACTCCTAGATGACCTAATCTTTGTCCCCGTACGCTACGACGAGGCCCAATCCGCGTCAACGTTCAATCAAAGACGTCCCGCGGCAGGGTCGTCGGGATGTCCAGCGAGCTGAGCAGCCCGGGCGGCGCATCGACCACATATGGGATCGCGTTGACCACCCGCATGGCCGTGGCCGACATCGCGGCGCGCCCCGCGCCGTGTCCCTCGGCCGCCCCCAGCGTCATCACGCAGTGAATGTCCGGATCACCCTCGACGTCGACCCGATAGGTCGCGTCGCAATCCGACGTCGGCCAATCGGGGGCGACATCGCGGGCCATCCGGATGATGTGTTCGATCACGATGGCCTCGCGGCCGTTGACGACGCCCGCCGCCCGGGTCCGCACCGCGCCGCAGGTGCCCGCCTTGACGGTGCCGAACGCGACCTCGATGTCGCGATCGGTCAGCTCCCTGTCGAGGGCACCGTTGATGCGCTCGATCTGGACCCCCAGCCCGCTGGCGATCAGGTATATCGGTGCTTTCCAAGCCATTTCGATGAATCCGGGCGTCCAGAGCATCGGCTCGAAATCGAGCGGACGGCCGAAGCCCATCCCGTCCATCATCACGTCGGCCACCGGGTAATGGTCGTTGAGGGCGACCTCGCTCGCCGTGATACTGCGGATTCGCTTCGACTGCGTCGTCATCAGCAACGCCAGCTGATCCGAGGCGAAACCCGGAAAGATGCCCGAGACGTAGAACGATGCGCCGCCGAACCTGGCCGCCGCCTCGAGCTGGTCGCGCCAGTCCGGCGCGACATACGAGGGCGGATACACCAGACTCGTCGACGACGTCGACACGACGTTGATCCCCGCCTCCAGCATCCGCAAGTAGTCGGGCACAGCGGCGCCGTCGCGTTCGGGACCGCTCGCGGCATACACCACCGCGTCGGGCGCCAGCGCGATCAGCGCGTCGGCGTCATTGGTGGCCGCGATACCCAGCGGTTCGATGCCGGCCAATTCCCCGGCGTCCTTGCCGACTTTGTCGGGCGAATGCACCCATACCCCAACGAGTTCCAGGTCGGGCCGGCGGCGGATCGCATCGATGGCGATCGACCCGACTCCCCCCGTCGACCACACGACGGTACGCATGGGGCTCACCTCCCTACTCATGAGCGGCCGCGGCACGTTCGAGGTATGGCCACGCCACATCGGGCGGCACGCCGCCGCACAGCGGATGCAGCGGGAGAAGGTGTCCGCCGCGCACGTGGTCGGCGGCCTCGGCGGGTGTGAAGATCCGGTACGGCCCGCCTTCCGCACGAAGCGCGGCCACGCTGTCGGCCCGGCTGATGCTGGCCACCGAATCGTCGCCAGGCCGGTACGACGCCGCCGTCACCGCATCGTGCAGCAGGTAGGGCCCCAGGACGTCCCAGGCCTCGTCCACATCGTCGGCGACGAAAACCGTTGTCGGAGCGCCCGGTACGGGAAATTGGATCATCCCAGGCTCGTGTCCGTGTGCGCGGCACTGCTCCTCGTAGAACTCCTTCAGGCCCGGCAGGTCGGTCTGCGAAACAAACCCGAGCCCGTGACGGCCGGCCCGCCGGGCAGCGGCCTTGCTGCCACCGGCGATCAGCATCGTCGGTCCGCCCGGCGACCCACATGGCGGAGTGACGCGGACCGTGCGCCCGCGGTATTCGACGGGCTCGCCGCGCACCAGCGAGCCCAGCACGTCCAGGATCCCGTCGGCCACGCGGCCGCGGGTGGCCATCTCGACGCCGAAGTGCTCGTATTCCTGGCTGCGGTGTCCCAGACCGAACGCATACGACACCCGCCCGCGGCTGATCAGGTCCAGGACGCTGATCTCCTCGGCGAGCCGGACGGGATCCCACAGCGGAATCGGCACCGCGGCCAGCAATATCGCCAGGCTGCCCGTCCTGGCCGCGATTGCCGAAGCCAACATCAGCGGCGCGGGCAGATGACCGTCGTCGGCGCCGTGATGCTCGGAGAGCACCGCGAGTACCGCTCCCCGCGTCTCCGCCCAGGCGCACATGTCGATGGCCGCGACGTAGAGGTCGGCGGCCGCCCCGGCCCAACTCGGAGCACGCAGGTCGAACCTCAGCGTGAACATCAACAGCACCATAACCTAAGATTTGTTCATTAGGATAGTGCATACTCTCTTAACTCCTTGACCGTGCGGGCTCGCGGCTGTTAGCTTCCGAATCGAACGTCGGGTAACTGCCGACGTAAGGGCCACGGCCGCCTCGGCTTTCGGAGGAACAAATGACGGCTCAGCGCGTAGTGGTCTGGGCGACGGGCGGCATCGGGTCGATTGCGATCCGCACCATCCACCGACGCCCCGATCTGGATCTCGTCGGCGTGTGGGTGCACTCCGCGGAGAAGAACGGCAGGGACGCCGGCGAACTCGCCAACGGGGAGCCGATCGGCCTGGCCGCCACCAACGATGCGAACGCCCTGATCGCCCTCAAACCCGATTGCGTCATCTACGCGGCCAGCGGCCCCGAACGCGATGCGCTGGCCATCCCGGACTATGTCCGGCTGCTCGAAGCCGGAATCAACGTCGTCACCACCAGCACGACCCGGTTGGTCAATCCGCACGCCTACGAGCCCACCGAGTGGCGCGACCAACTGCTCGCCGCGGCCAAGCAGGGCCAGGTGTCGTTGTATGCGTCCGGGATCGAGCCCGGCTTCGCCGCCGACTATCTGCCCTTGGTGCTGTCCACCCAGTCGTCGTCCATCGAGAAGATCCACTCGTTTGAGATCGGCCTGTACGACGACTACGGGGTTCCCGACATCATGAGCGACGCGTTGGGCTTCGGACGGCCGCTCGACTACCAGCCCTGGATCGGCTATCCCGGTGCCATCGCCGGCGAATGGCAGGGGCAGCTCCGGTTGGTCGCCGACGCGCTTGGAGTCGAAATCCAGGAAATCCGTGAGAGTTTCGATCGCGCGGTCACGAACCGGACACTGGATGTCGCGATGGGCACCGTCGAGGCCGGGACATGCGGCGCGCTGCGAATGAAGGCGATCGGGGTGGTCGACGGTCGAGAGGCCATCGTCATCGAGCACGTGACCCGGCTCGCGCACGATGTCGCCCCCGACTGGCCGACCGGGATCGGCGACCTGTCCTACCGCGTCATGATCACGGGCGACCCCGACATCGACTGCAGCATGGCGGCGACACTCAAGGACCCGCACAAGGCCGGCGTCGGTGGAATGACCTCGGGAGCGGGCGCGATGGTCGCCACCGCGATGCGGGTCGTCAACGCAGTGCCGTATGTTGTTGCCGCCGAACCCGGTCTGCTGAGTTCGGTGGACTTGCCGCTGACGATTCCAAAGCACGCGTTTGCTACGTGATCTGGCTTAATCTGCCGGAGTGACGTTTAATCCGCTCGAAGAACTCACGCTGCAGCAGTTGCGGGCCCGCACGAGCATGAAGTGGCGCGCGCACCCTGCCGACGTGCTGCCGCTGTGGGTCGCGGAGATGGACGTCCAGCTCGCGCCGACGATCGCCGACGCCCTGCGCGCGGCCATCGACATTGGTGATACCGGCTATCCCGCCGGCCACGCGTTCGCCGAGGCGGTCGGCGAATTCGCTTCGCGGCGTTGGCAATGGCACGACCTGGCGTTGGGCCGCACGAGAACCGTTCCGGACGTCATGCTTGGCATCGTCGAGACGCTGCGTCTGGTCACCGACCGCGGCGACGCCGTCGTCGTCAATTCACCGGTGTACGCGCCGTTCTACGCTTTCGTGTCGCACGACGGCCGCCGAGTGATCGAATCACCTCTGGACGCCAACGGCCGAATTGATTTGGACGCCTTGGAAGAAGCGTTCACCGGTGCGTGCGCTTCGAGCGGGAAGGCCGCCTACCTGTTGTGCAATCCGCACAACCCGACGGGGACGGTGCACACGTTGGACGAGCTGCGCCGGGTCGCCGAACTGGCCCGGAGGTTCGGGGTCCGGGTGGTGTCGGACGAGATTCACGCACCGGTCATCCTCCCCGGCGCACGCTTCGTCCCGTATCTGACCGTCCCCGGTGCCGAGAACGCGTTCGCCCTGACGTCGGCATCGAAGGCGTGGAACCTATCCGGGCTGAAGGCGGCCCTGGCCATTGCCGGTCCGGAGTCGGCCGCGGACCTGCGGCGCATGCCGGAGGAGGTCGGGCATGGGCCGAGCCACCTCGGCATCATCGCGCACGCCGAAGCGTTCAGGACCGGTGGCGAGTGGCTCGACGCGCTGTTGCCGGGCCTGGACGCGAACCGGGCCTTGCTGGGCGATCTGGTCGCCGAGCACCTGCCCGAAGTGAAATGTCTACGGCCGCAAGGCACTTACCTCGCCTGGCTCGATTGCCGAGCGCTCGGGTTCGACGAAGAAGAAACCGAGGGACTCGCGGTGGTAGCCGATCTAGCCGGGCCCGCCCGCTGGTTCCTCGATCACGCCCGCGTCGCGCTCAGTTCCGGGCACGTCTTCGGTACCGGCGGGGCCGGACACGTGCGGCTGAACTTCGCTACCTCGCAAGCGATTCTCACCGAAGCCGTATCGCGAATGGGTCACGCTCTTGCGCAGCGGTGAGCGCCGAAGTTCTTCTGAAACAGCGATTTTCAGTTAGGCGGGGATCTCCTCGGCGCCGCGGCGGCCCAGGTTCCGGAAGCCGTCGGCGGGCTTCTTGAGGCCCAGTAGGAACGGCAGCGTCCTCAATTCGAACTTCGTCGTCTTTCCCAGCCGCCCGAAAAAGCCGCGCTCCGGCACGGTCGGCGTCACCTCCGACCTGGCGAGGTCGATGTAGTGCGTCGAGGTGTTTCCGATCCCGGCGAAATCGTGGATAAGCGGCTTGCACATGCCGCGAGTCGATTCGTCGAGGCACTCGGCCACGGGGTCGGTCATCAGCACGTATTCAGCTACGGGCACCGAATTTTTCAGCATCCGGTGGACCAGGATGACATCGACGCCGGCGAGCTCGGTGTGGCGCTTGACCCGCTGCTCGGCCACCTCGCCCTGGTGGACGACGAATTTGAGCGACAACTTGTCCAGCTGCACGCAGCTTGCACACTCGCAGGCGATGTCGGCTTTGAAGCGCTCCCGCTTTGCGAGGAACGACCGGCGCATACGTGACAGCCGGTCGCACACCAGCACTTTGGCATTGCCGTCGGGCTCCCAGAAGAATGCGGCGTCGCCCTCCAGTTTCGCCAGCTTGAGCCCTTTACCAGCATCGATAACCGCCTCCAGCAGCCCGGCCACCGTCTGCTGTGCGTGCGCCAGGTGCGTCCGGTTCCAATTCATGTAGTCCGTGTATCCGCTGATGTCGGCGATCAGCAGAACGGCGTGCCGGATGGCCATGAGTTTTGGAGTGTAGTGGCCACCACTGACACCCTCAATGAAATCTCGTACTGGACGAAGAGGCGTTCGGAGAGAGAGGCTTGCAGAGGTGCCCGCTCACCGGAGGAGCTGAATGTGGATGTGCTGCGAACCCCGGACTCCCGATTCGAAAACCTGGAGGGCTATCCGTTCGTAGCGAACTATCTCAACGTGGCGGCAAGCGATACTCAGCCGCTGCGAATGCACTTTCTCGACGAGGGTCCGGCGGATGGCCCGCCAATCGTGTTGCTGCACGGGGAGCCCACGTGGAGCTACCTGTACCGGACGATGATTCCGCCGCTGGCCGATGCCGGAAACCGCGTGCTCGCGCCCGACCTGATCGGCTTCGGCCGCTCCGACAAGCCCAGCAGGATCGAGGATTACACCTATCTGCGGCACGTGGAGTGGGTGACGTCGTGGATCGAGCGGCTCAACCTCAAGGACGTCACGCTGTTCGTCCAGGACTGGGGATCGCTCATCGGTTTGCGCATCGCCGCCGAGCAGAGTGATCGGATATCGCGGCTGGTGATCGCCAACGGTTTTCTCCCGACGGCCCAGCAACGCACCCCGCCGGCTTTCTACGCGTGGCGGGCCTTCGCGCGCTACTCCCCCGTGCTGCCCGCCGGTCGCCTCGTGTCCGTCGGGACCGTCCGCAGGGTTCCGACCAAGGTGCGGGCCGGGTACGACGCGCCCTTCCCCGACAAGAGCTATCAGGCGGGGGCCCGCGCATTCCCGCAGTTGGTGCCGACCTCTGCCGACGATCCCGCCATTCCGGCCAATCGCGCGGCGTGGAAAGCCCTGGGCCAATGGGACAAACCCTGCCTGACCATCTTCGGGTATCGCGACCCGATCCTCGGCGCCGCCGACCGTCCCCTGATCAAGCACATCCCGGGCGCGGCCGGCCAGCCGCATGCCCGCATCAACGCCAGCCATTTCATCCAGGAAGACAGCGGCCCTGAGCTCGCCGACCGCATCGTCGCCTGGCAGCAGGCGGTGCGGTAAGCGGTTTGCGCTAAACCCTGCTGCCCACAAGCGAAATCGATGGTCAGCCGGTGACCGCGAGCACGGCCGCGGCGAGCTCGGGGCGGCACACCACCAGGTCCGGCAGCTTCGGGTCCGGCTGGTTGTAGGCCAGCGCTGAGCCGTCGATACGTGAGGTGTGCAAACCCGCGGCCCGGGCGACCGCCACAGGAGCGGCCGAATCCCATTCGAACTGGCCGCCCGCGTGGACGTAGACGTCCGACAGGCCCTGCACGATCGACGCCACCTTGGCTCCGGCCGAACCCATTTCCACCAAGATGCCGTCCAGGGCGTCGCGAACCGCCAACGCAATCGCGGGCGGCCGGGTGCGTGATACCACGATGCGCGGCTTGTCCGGTGCGGCGGGCGGTGCCGCGACGTCCGGTGTGGCCAGCGTAATGCCCTGCGCCGGCAGCGCCACGGCGCCGGCGACAAGCTCGCCGGCCTCCCAGAGCGCGACGTGCACCGCCCAGTCGTCGCGCCCGAGTTCGGAGAATTCCCGCGTGCCGTCGAGCGGATCGACAATCCACACCCGCTGCGAGCGCAGCCGTACCGGATCGTCGGCCCCCTCCTCGGATAGCACCGCGTCGTCGGGGCGCTCGTTCGCGAGCGCTTCCATCAGAAAGTCGTGGGATCGCTTGTCCCCCGCGGCTTTCCGCTCGCTCGCGTCGGCGTCGGCGAATTCGTCACGCACTCCGAGCAACAGCCGGCCCGCCTCGGTAGCCAGCCGCGCGGCCAGTCCGTGGTCATTCATCGGTCACTCCGGAGATCATCGCCATCCTCAATATGTTGGTCGGATTGACCAAACTTACCGTGCCGCGATTCATGCGGCACCTGCCACCCCGGGTGATGTTTCTGCCATAACCTAGGGAACGTGAGCGGCAACGTCTCTTCATCGAGTCGGCCGCGGCGGATTCCGCGGGGGCGCCTGAGCGTGATCGGCGTCGTCCTCGCCGTTCTGCTGATCGGCGGGCTCGGCTTCGTCGGGTTCAAGCTGACCCAGCACCAGAATGGCGCCGCGCCGTCGACCACCACCCAGCCGGCGCCCCCGACCAGTTTCGCCATTCCGGCTTGCTACAACCCAGCGGTTCAACCGGCCGAGCGTCCGAAGAAGCTCAATGTCCTGGGCTGCGCGAGCGTAGCCGTTGCGCTGCAAGACATGTCGTGGAGCTCGTGGGGACCACAGGGCGCCGACGGGACCGGCAACGCCGTCTTCAAAATGTGCGACCCGAATTGCGCGGCCGGCTACCAGCTCACCGATCCGGTCGTCGTGCACGCATGGAATCCGCAGCCGCCGCGCCCGGACGCCATCTGCCAAGTCGGGCTCAGGATTTTCGCCGACATGATCCTGGCGTTCCCCAAGGACGTCCCGCCGCCCACCGCGCAGAAAATGACCACCCAGTACAACGGAATGCCGGCGGTGCACTACGTGAACTACGCCGTCGGCAACGGTCGCGACACCCAATTCATCGGCTATACGTTCTGCAACTAGCCGCGGCCGCTCAGACCTGATGGCGGCGACCCGCATCGCCCGGCTTCGCCGCCCTCGCGATCGCCGCTAGACCTCGATGACGACCGCCCCGCCCTGGCCACCGCCGGCGCACATGGCGGCGACGCCGATGCCACCGCCGCGGCGGGCCAGCTCGTAGGTCAACGTGGTAACCATGCGCGCACCCGATGCCGCGATGGGATGGCCCAGGCTGCAGCCGCTTCCGGAGAAATTGACCTTCTCGTCGTCGATGCCGTACTCCCGGCATGCCGCGATCGGCACCGAGGCGAACGCCTCGTTGATCTCCCACAGCGCTACGTCGCTCACCGACAGACCCGCGCGCTGCAAGACCTTCCCGATCACCTTGACGGCACCCAGACCGCAGTCCCGTGGCGGCACGCCCACCGCGGCCCACGCCTTCACCGTGCCCATCACGTTGAGCTTTTCGGCTTCCGCGTAGTCGCGGTCGACGAGGGCGACCGCCGCGGCGGCGTCGTTGGTGCCACTGCTGTTGCCCGCCGTGATGGAGAATCCCTCGATCTCGGGGTGCAGCACCTTGAGCCCGGCGAGTTTCTCGACGGTGGTGTCGCGGCGCGGATGCTCGTCCACCGAGAAGTCCGTCACCGAGCCGTCCAGCTGGGTGATCTTCAGCGGGACGATCTCGTCGACAAACTTGCCCGCGTCGATGGCCGCGATGGCGCGCTGGTGCGACCGGGCGGCCCAGGCGTCCATCTCCTCGCGGGTGATGCCGACCGTCTGCGCGGTGTTCCAGCCCACCGTGATCGACATGTCCTTGGTGGGCGCATCGGGCGTCTCGACGTGGGTCGGCGGCAGCCAGCGCTCCTCGAACTTCAGCTCGGGACCGGGAATCCGCTGGTTCATCAGCGGGGTCATCGACAGCGACTGCACCCCGCCCGCGATGAGCACCCGCTCCATCCCGGAGCCGATCTGGGCCGCGGCGTTGCCGATGGCGGTGAGGCTGCCGGCGCAGTGGCGGTTGACCGCCTGACCGGGAATGTCCTCCATGCCGGTCGCCGCGGCCGCATAACGCGCCAGATCGCCTCCGCCGTAATGCGATTCGGCGAAGATGATGTCGTCGATGGCCGACGGGTCGACGCCTGAGCGACGCACCACCTCGGGTAGCACCGTGGTGACCAGAACCTCGGGCGGCGTGTTGACGAGCGTTCCTTTGAAGGAGCGCCCGATCGCGGTCCTGACTGCTCCGACGATGACGGGTGTGGCCATTGTTCACCTCGAACTGTTGGGTGGGCGGTGCGCCAAGTTTACACTAAACGCCTTAACCGTAACGCCACGGCCGGGTCACACATAGCGCTACGCTCGCGCAATGACCGCCACCCCCCTCATAAGGCCCGACACGACCCAGACCGCGGCATACCGCGTCGCGGCGATGCTGATGGGCATCGGGACCCTGCACTTCCTGGCACCCAAGCCGTTCGACATGATCGTCCCCGCGGAGCTGCCGGGAAGCGCGCGGCGGTACACCTACGTGTCGGGGGCCGCCGAAGTATCGATCGGCGCGCTGCTGTTGCCGCGACGCACCCGGCGGTCCGCGGCACTGGCGGCCGCCCTGCTGTTCGTCGCGGTGTTCCCGGCCAACGTCAACATGGTCCACTTGTGGTGGGGCAAGCCCTGGCCGATGCGAGTCGCCGCCCTGGCGCGCCTGCCGCTGCAGATACCGATGATCACCACCGTGCTGAAAATCCGGCGCAACAGCTAGCGTGTCCCATGCGCCACATGCGTCGCTGGCCGCGGCGGCGGCCGTTGTGCCCGCCTCCGAGCGACAACCGACAGTTGGCGGCGTCCTGCCTGGTCGCCCGAGTTGTCGCTACGAGGCGGGCAAACTGCCTGTCGCCTGACGCGGAAACGCATGTGGCAGTTGAGATCGTTGCGGCCTGAACACGCCGGGAGGTTTTAGTGGCAAAGGCGGACATCGCGGCCCTGCTCGCGGTCGCGGCGGCGTTGACGATGGCGATCGGAGACGTGATCGAGCAGCGATCCGCCCAGCAGGTCACGGACAAGCCGGTCGGCACGTGGACCCTGTTTCGCCAGCTGCTCCGCGATCGTCGGTGGTGGGCCGGCAGCCTCGTGGCCGGGGCGGGGTTCGGGCTGCAGGCCGCGGCGCTCGCGCTGGGTTCGGTGGTGCTCGTGCAGGCGTTACTGGTCACGTCGTTGCTATTCGCGTTGGTCATCAGTACGAAGACAAGCCACCGCAAAGTCACTCGCCGGCAAGTGATCTGGGCCGTGCTCCTCGCGGTGGCGGTGACGGTGGTAGTTGTCGTCGGCGATCCACAGGCGGGGAATCCGCGAGGGTCATTCAAGACGTGGAGCATCGTGGCCCTCGTCATGGGACCGGCGCTGATCCTGTGCGTGATCGGCGCTCGGGTCTTCTCGGGATGGACCAGCGCCCTGTTGCTGGGCCTGATGTCAGGTTCGATGTGGGGCCTGTTTTCGGTGTTGACCAAGGGTGTCGTCGACCAGCTTGGCCACGGGATCATGCCCTTGCTGCGCATGCCCGAGCTGTACGTGTGGGCGGTGCTGGCGGTCGCCGCGACGGCGTGGGAACAGTCGGCGTTTCGGGCCGGCCCGCTCACCGCGTCGCTGCCCGCCGTGACCGTCGCCGAGCCGATCGTCGGATCGGTACTCGGTGTCACGGTGCTCGGCGAAACGATGAGCACCAACGATGTCGGCCTGGTGGCGCTCGGTATGTCGGTCGCGGTGATGCTCGCCGCGACGGTGGCGCTGGCGCATGGGCAGGCCGCGGCATCGAGCGGCTAGCGCGCACAGCAGTCAGCCGAAGGTCTCGCGCAGTTCTTTCTTGATCACTTTTCCGAATTGATTGCGCGGCAGCGCATCGACGACCACGAGACGCTCGGGATGCTTGTACCGGCTGAGCCCGTGCGAATGACAGTGCTGGACAAGGGCTTCCAGCGACACACCGTCGGCTGACGTCGGTACCACCACCGCGCAGACCCGCTCACCGGCGCTGCGGTCGGGCACTCCGATGACGGCGACGTCGGCGACAGCCGGATGGGTAACCAGCACATTTTCGATCTCGGCCGCGGAAACATTCTCCGCGTTGCGGATGATCGCATCTTTGATGCGGCCGGTGACGCGAACGTTGCCGTTGGCGTCGATCAGCCCGAGATCGCCGGTACGCAACCAGCCCTCCCCGTCGAACGCGTCGGCGTCGAGCGTCGCGTCCGCATAGCCTTGGAAGCACTGCGGGCCCTTGAGCCGCAATTCGCCTTCACGCCCGGCGGGCAGTTCGACTTCCCGGCTGTCGACCGCGCGGACGCTGACCCCCGATACCGGCGGGCCCACGGTGTGGTCGAGCACCTCCGGCGGGGCGGTCAAAGGCGGTGAGGTAGCGCAGGGAAACTCGGTGAGCCCCCAGGCGTTGGCGATGCCGGCGACTCCAAAGGCTTCGCGAACCTGACGTCCCAGTTCGGGTGTGATGGGTGCGCCTCCGGCCAAGCAGCCCCGCAGGGCGGGGAACAGTGGCCGATCGCCGTGGGCGCGTTGGGCCTCGAGGAACGCCACGAAGAACGGTGTCGCCGTGCCGAGGAACGTAGGGTTATGCGCCGCAATGGAAAACGGCGTCGTCGCCGGGTCGAATGCCTCGAACAACGCCAACCGCATACCGGTCAGCAGCGCGGCGGCCAGCATCGCGGCGCCGCCGATGTGTGCGATCGGGAACGCGATCGGATCCACGTCGCGGCCCGTCGCGCCGACCATGCCCACCACGCCCGTCGAGCCGGCGATCACCGACGCGTCGGTGTGACGAATGCCCTTGGGAGCCGCGGTGGTCCCCGACGAGTAGTAGATCCAGCGGGTGTCGCCGGTGGATCCCGTTGGCGCCGTGAGGGTATCGACGCTGCCGCGGGGCAGCCGCAGCTGGCCGGCGGCGGGCGGTGTCTCCAGGTCGACGGCGATGACCTCGAAGCCCTTGTCCAAGGACAACGTCCTGGCAAGCCCGCCGTGGTCGAATCCGCGCCAGAAGTCGGGCGCCACAAAGAATTCCGTTGCCAGCTGCCCGGTGATGAAGTCGACTTCGCGTTCCCGCAGTATCGGGACTATCGGGTTTTGCACCGCGCCGAGTCGAGCGAGCGCCGCCATGACAACCATGGTTTCGAGTGTGGTGGGCAGCTGCCAGGACACGACTGTCCCCGCGCCGATCCCCCGTTCGGCGAACGCGGCAGCCGTCGCGCACGCGGCGTCGCAAAGCTCACGCGCGGTAAGGCTTCGGCCGTGCTCATCGGCGAGCAGGCGGCGATTCGGGTCGCGTTGAGCCGCGCCGGCGATCAACGACCAGAACGTCATCTCGCCAGTTGATCGCCGGACGGTGGGCGAAATCCGGAGTGTGCGAGCGAGACGGACACGGCGCTGCCGACCGGACCCTGGTGGTCGACGAGGACGGCCGACCCCGTGGCCACCCCCTCATTGCTGTAGTGAGTGAGCGCGGCCAGCCCGATATGCGGCCCTTCCGGCAGCCGGCTCAGGGTCAGGGTGTAGTCGACATTGATGAACTGCAGAGCCTGAGTGCCCCAGTTGGCGATTGCGGCCGTCACGTCGGCGGCCATCGCCGCTCGCGTAAAGGCCGTGAATGGCTCGCCGTCGATCAACGGGCGCGTTTCCTGCAACCACGTGTATTTCTGCCCGGACGCGTTGACCCAGTCGGGGTCGGGATTCTGGACTCCCGCGCCCCAGCCGTACGTCCGCATGAACAGCGACGGGTGTGTGCCGTCCTCCTCGATCGGTAGCCGCGGCATCTGCACCGGCTGTGACCACACGTCCCCGTCGGGCTGCGGGCCGCGCCGTAGAAACAGCGCACTCCCGCGCGCCACGGGGACGTCGTGCTGGATCAGGACCGCCTCGACGAGCCGCAGTCGCCGTCGCTCGTGTCGCACCTGGGTGCGCACCTCGATCGGTTCCAGCGCGGTCGGTGCGGGAAGGTCGACGGTCAGCCGCGCGGGCTGCAGTTCGGGGTCGTCGACGGCCTGTTCGACGGCCCAGCCCAAGAGGCCGCCGGCGACGTGGCCGCTGAGCGACGGCCCCCACCCTCCGCGGGCGATTTGGGTTGGCACGTAATGGCTTCCGTCACGCACGAAGTAGGGTGTCGCCGCCGTCGCGTCGACGTCGTCGGGCACGATCCTCGTCTCGGTCACCGCATGCCTGCCTTCTCCCGTAAAGCCACGAACCGTGAATATTACAGTATTGCCTTCTAGTCCTGTGGCGAGCCGACACGATGTGCGGTGCCGTCGGGATCGACATATGCGAATTCCCGTAAGCCGTAGGGTGTGTCGTGCGGAGCGATCAAGCGGCCTTCGAGGTGCTCCAGCGCCGTCCATTCCGCGTACACCGCGTCGGCGTCGCTCACGTAGAGGTACACACTCGCGGCCGTGCGGAGGGGATCGTGCTCGGCCCACTCGATGAGGTGGATCGACACCGATCCGCGGTCGGCAAAACCGTACTGCTCGGGTCCTTCGTAGGCGCGGGCATCGAATCCGAGTCGGCGGTAACGATCAAGCGCGATGTCAAGGTCTCGGACGGGGACGATCGGTGATACCGACGTGAAATCAATCGCGGGCACACCACAGTGTGTCAGCGGGGTCGGACGGCGCCCAAATGGCCTCCCGCCGTTTACCTGTTGGCGGTGGAAAGCCGCCACGACCAGGGCGTACACTCTGGCGGCCGAGCCGGTCAAGCGACGATACTTGCGCCATCACAGTGCGGGCCCGCTGGCGGGGGCCTATCGCACAGCGTTGAGGAGGACAAGTGAGCACATCAGAGACGCCGGCCGGGGGGCTGCCGGTCATCCATCTGTCGCAACTGCTGCGCGCACCGGTGCTGGCCCGCTCCGGCGAGACCGTGGGCCGGGTCGAGGACGTGATCGTGCGGCTGCGCGGCGCCGAGGAGTATCCGTTGCTGACTGGGATCGTCGCCGGGGTCGGCGGCCGGCGAGTCTTCATCGGAAGCAAGTCGATTCATGAGTACGCCACGGATCGAGTCATCTTGGCCAAGAACAAGATTGACCTCCGGGGGTTTGAGCGCCGCGACGGTGAGGTGCTGCTGCGCGCCGACGTACTGGGGCACAGGTTGATCGACGTGGCCGCCGTGGAGTTGGTGCGCGCCTACGACGTCGAGCTGGAAGACACCGGCGCCGGGTGGGTGCTCGCGCGGCTGGACACCCGGCGGCCGCCGTTGTTGTTCGGGCTGATCAAGCGCTCCGGGGGCCACGCGGCGCGCGATTGGAAGGCATTCGAGCCGCTGATCGGGCACGCGCGCTCCGATGCCGTCCGCCGCATGTCGGGCCGGTTCGGCGGATTCAAACCCGCCGAGATCGCCGATCTGCTCGAGGACGCCGACAAGGCCGAGGGCGGCGAGATCCTTGATCGGGTGCGCAGCGACCCGGAATTGGAAGCCGATGTCTTCGAAGAGCTCGACCCCGACAAGGCGAGCCAACTCCTCGATCGCATGCCCGACGACGAGGTCGCGGCGCTGCTGGGCCGGATGCGCGCCGACGACGCCGCCGATGCGATCGCAGACCTTCGGCAATCGCGGCGCCGGCGCGTACTGGACCTGATGCCGGCCCCGCAGCGCACCAAGGTGATCACCCTGATGGGGTTCAACCCCGACAGCGCCGGGGGGCTGATGAACGTCGACTTCGTCTCCTGCGCCGCCACCGCAACCGCCGGCACCGCGCTCGCACTGATCGCCGACGCCCGCACCGTACAGCCCGAGGCGCTGATCAAGATGCACGTCGTGGACGAGGACAAACGCCTCGCGGGCGTGGTGTCAGTGATCACGCTATTGCAGGCCGATGCCGCCGAAAGTGTTGGGGCACTGATGGATTCCGATCCGATCCGCGTCGGATCCGAAGCCGACCTGACGGACATCGCGCTGCTGATGGCCGACTTCAACCTCTATTCCATCCCGGTGGTCGACGAGCAGGACCGCATGCTCGGGGTGGTCACCGTGGACGACGTGCTGGAGGCCACCGTCCCCGAGGACTGGCGACGGCGCGAACCCGCGCCCCGACCGGTCCGCGATATCACCAGTGATGAGGACAACGCGTCGGTGCCGAGAGGGGAAACTACGTGAGTTCCGGCGACGACAACACGGCCGTCGCGGGAGCGTCGGGTCCCGGGGTCGAACCGCCTGAGGTGCGGCGGACCGCGGTGCTCGACAGCAAGCACCTGGGTGATATCGAGGGCGCGTTCGGGCGCATCAGCGTCGGCGAGACCGACCATCCCCGCACCCTGAAGACCAGGCTGCTGACGCTGCTGGCAATCGTCGGTCCGGGGATCATCGTGATGGTCGGCGACAACGACGCCGGCGGGGTGGCCACGTATGCCCAAGCCGGCCAGAACTACGGCTATTCCCTGCTGTGGGTGCTGTTGCTGCTCATCCCCGTGCTGATCGTCAACCAGGAGATGGTGGTCCGACTGGGCGCGGTCACCGGCGTGGGACACGCCCGGCTGATCAACGAGCGCTTTGGGCGCGGCTGGGGCTGGTTCTCCGTCGGCGACCTGTTCCTGCTCAACTTCTTGACGATCGTCACCGAGTTCATCGGCATCACCCTGGCCGCCGACTACATCGGGGTGTCGAAATACGTTGTGGTGCCGATCTCGGCGGTGGCGCTGGTTGCGATCATGGCGAGCGGCAGCTTCCGGCGTTGGGAGCGGGCGATGTTCGTCTTCATCGCGGTCACGCTGCTGCAGGTCCCGATGCTGCTGATGTCGCATCCGCAGTGGGCGCATGCGGCGAAGTCGTTTGTGGTGCCCAGCATCTCGGGGGGCGTCAGCTCGGACGCGGTGCTGCTGATCATCGCCATCGTCGGCACCACCGTGGCGCCGTGGCAGCTGTTCTTCCAGCAGTCCAATGTCGTCGACAAACGCATCACTCCCCGATTCATGGGCTACGAGCGCGCCGACACCGTCCTGGGGGCCTTCGTCGTGATCGTCGGCGCCGCGGCGCTGCTCATGACCGGCGACTGGGCGGCACGCTCCACCAACACAGCCGGCCGTTTCACCGACGCCGGCGACATCGCGCACCTGCTCGGCCAGCACAGCGCGACGCTTGGTTCTTTCTTTGCGATCGTGCTGATGGACGCGTCGATCATCGGCGCGGCCGCGGTCACCCTGGCAACCAGCTACGCCTTCGGCGACGTGTTCGGCCTGAAACATTCGCTGCACCGCGGTTTCGCCGACGCCAAACAGTTCTACCTGTCCTACACCGCGATGGTGGTGCTGGCCGCGGCCATCGTGCTGATCCCCGGCGCCCCGCTCGGGCTGATCACCACCGCGGTGCAAGCCCTCGCCGGTCTGCTACTGCCCAGCGCCAGCGTGTTTCTCCTGCTGTTGTGCAACGACCGGGAAGTGTTGGGGCCCTGGGTTAATCGGCCCTGGCTCAACTGGGTCGCCGGGTTGATCGTCGGCACCCTGCTGCTGCTGTCCGGGATTCTGATGGCCACTACCCTGTTCCCCGGTATCGACGTCGTCGCCGTCGCCGGCTACCTGGCCCTGACGTTGGTAGTGCTCGTGGCCGCGGCCGCACCGGCGTTGCGCTGGATGGCCCGTCGACAACCCGCGCCACCGGCCGCCAAGCTCCCGGCGCGCGGGATCGACCGCACCCATTGGCGGATGCCGCCGCTGACCCTCTTGGAGCCGGTCACCTGGTCGCCGGGCACCCGGCTCGGCATGATCGCCCTGCGCGCCTACCTGATCCTGGGAGCGCTGCTACTGGTGGTCAAGGCAATCCAGGTCAGCCGCGGATAGTGTTTCCGTTGTCGATCAATCGGGTTTGACGAGAGTGACCCGCCATAACCGACGCGGTAGGTCTCCCTCTTCGAAGGTGTGCACGTCGTCCAGCGCCCAGCCATCGGCCAACCGGTCGACGAGTTCGCGAGAGAAGAAATGCACTGCGAACCCGCCGTGCTCGAAAATCTCGTTGCCGAGCGGGTTTCCGGCCCCGTAGTGGGCATCGTCGGTGTGCCGGACTGTGTAGACGAACTGTCCGCCCGGTCGTAGTACGCGACGGACCTCGTTCACCGCGGCGTGGATTTCTTTGGTAGACAGCGCCATACAGAGCGCCATATGTGCGAACACCGCATCGACGGTTTCGTCATCGAGCGGAAGGCGCTCGCGCAGATCGTGCACGATCGTCGAGACCGTCGTGGCCAAGCCCTGGGCTTGGGCGGCCCGCTGGATTTGGTCGAGCGCGACCCCGCTGAAGTCGGTGGCCAACACAGTGAAGCCCTGCCGCGCGAAATAGAGGGCATCGCGGCCATGACCGGCCGCCAGCTCCAATACCCGCTTTGCGCCAGCAGCCCTGAATGCCTGCGCCGCGTGCACTGCCGGGGCCGACGGGGCAGACCCATACATGCCCGGGTGCGTCCGGTAGGTGTCGTCCCAGTGCTGGCGCTGTGTCCGGGTTGAATCCGCCTCCGACACGTGTAGAGCTATCGACGCGAGCGCGGAGGTCGGCTGCCCGGGGCGGTAAAGCCCCCGGTGTCATCGAAGAAGGCCCACTCCCCCTCGTCGTCGACTTCCATGCGCCAACCGAGCTCGGAGGTGTGTGCAACGGAATTCGTGAACCAGGCGTGCGCAGCCTCGGCGCTGTCGAAATCCCTTGTCGCGATGATTTCGCCATGCGGTCCGATAACGCGAAACCTAGCCATACGGTGTGGTTATCCCTTCTTATCGGCATTCAATCGCAAGTAATGTCCGCCGACAAGTGCCGCGAAGGGACCAAAGTCAAGTGGGCTTCATGGGGCGCCGAGTATTAGACGGTGCGCGCCAGCCGGCCCGCTAGCAGCTCGGCGAACCTCGCCGGATCTTCGAGCGCGCCGCCTTCGGCGAGAAGCGCTGTGCCATAAAGCAGTTCGGCGGTCTCGACGACCTCGGCGCGAGCGGCGTCGTCGTTCGCCTGCTGCTGCGCCTGCCGCAGCCCGGTGATCAGCGGGTGGGTCGGGTTGAGTTCGAGAATCCGCTTCCCGACCGGAACCGCCTGCCCGGAGGCGCGGTACATCCGCGCGAGGGCCGGCGTGATGCCGAAGGCGTCGGTGATCAGGCAGGCCGGCGACTCGGTCAGCCGGGTTGACAGCCGGACTTCCTTGACGTGCTCGCTCAGGGTTTCCTTCAGCCAAGCCAGCAGGTCGGCGAACTCTTTCTCCTGTTCCTCGCGCTCAGCCTCGCTTTGCTCCTCTTCGGCGTCCAGGTCCACCTCGCCCTTGGCCACCGATTGCAGCGGTTTGCCGTCGAACTCGGTCACCGTTCCGACCCAGATCTCGTCGACCGGGTCGGTGAGCAGCAGCACCTCGTAGCCCTTGGCCTTGAACGCCTCGAGGTGCGGCGACTTCAGGATCTGCTGACGTGTCTCGCCCGTCGCGTAGAAGATCTGCTCCTGCCCTTCCTTCATGCGCTCGACGTACTCGGCCAGGGTGGTGGCTTCCTCCTCGCTGTGCGTCGACGCGAACGAGGAGATGCGCAGCAGGGTGTCCTGATTGTCGAAGTCCGACATCAGGCCCTCTTTGAGGACCCTGCCGAACTGAGTCCAGAACGTGCGGTAGTCCTCAGGGCGCTCGGACTGCAGATCCTTGATCGTGGAGAGGACCTTCTTGGTCAGGCGGCGACGGATCGCGTTGATTTGCCGGTCCTGCTGCAGGATTTCGCGAGAAACGTTGAGCGACATGTCCTGTGCGTCGACGACGCCCTTGATGAACCGCAGATACGCGGGCATGAGCTGGTCGCAGTCGCCCATGATGAACACGCGTTTGACGTAAAGCTGTATCCCGACGCTGGCGTCGCGGTCGAAGAGGTCGAACGGGGCGTGGGTCGGGATGAACAGCAGCGCCTGGTATTCGAAGGTTCCCTCGGCTCTCATCGCGATGACTTCGAGTGGGTCGTCCCACGCGTGCGCTATGTGTTTGTAGAACTCCTTGTACTCCTCTTCGGACACTTCGTCTTTGGGCCTGGCCCACAGCGCCTTCATCGAGTTGAGGGTCTCGGTTTCGAGGGTGACGACCTCCTCGCCACCTTCCTCAGCGGGCGGAGTGCGGCGCTCGACTTCCATCCGGATCGGCCAGGCAATGAAGTCGGAGTACTTCTTGACCAGGTTCCTGATCATCCACTCCGCGGTGTAGTCGTGTAGCTCGTCCTCTTTGTCTTCGGGCTTGAGGTGCAGCGTGACCGACGTGCCCTGCGGGGCATCCTCGACGGATTCGATGGTGTAGGTGCCCTCACCGCTCGACGCCCACCGGGTGGCTTCGCTCTCGCCGGCTTTGCGCGTGAGCAGCTCGACCTTGTCGGCCACCATGAACGACGAGTAGAAGCCGATACCGAACTGCCCGATCAATTCCTCGGAAGCGGCCGCGTTCTTGGCCTCGCGCAGCTGCTGGCGCAGCTCGGCGGTGCCGGACTTGGCCAGTGTTCCGATCAGGTCCACGACCTCCGCCCGTGTCATGCCGATGCCGTTGTCGCGAACCGTCAATGTGCGGGCGCCCTTGTCGATCTCGATGTCGATGTGTAGATCGGAGGTGTCGACGTCGAGGTCTTTGTTGCGGAACGCTTCGAGGCGCAGCTTGTCGAGTGCGTCAGAAGCGTTCGAGATCAGCTCCCGCAGAAACGAGTCTTTGTTGGAGTAGACCGAGTGGACCATCAAGTCGAGCAGTTGACGTGCCTCAGCCTGGAACTCCAACTGCTCTACACCGGCGTTCATGCGATTCGACATAGAACTAAAATCTACCGAGATCTGAATCTGTGACGGTGGGGGGCCTCACACATTCGCTCATTCGACGAGCGAGACCGCCGCGCCGGCATATCCGCCGCCAACCAGGCGAAACACCGTCCCGTGCGACCCGAAATCAGCCGGCATCGGCCTCGTCGCGCAAAGAGTCTGCACGTCCGGATCACAGCGCACGCATAGCCGGGCTTCCTAGCGTCGGTGGGCGTAGGGGGAATCAAGCAACTAGAGACGGGTGACGGACCATGAAATTCAAGCAACTGATCGCGGGAGGAACCATCGCAGGTGCTCTCGGTGCGGCGGTGTTGGGTGTGGGAGGGGGCACGGCGTACGCGGCTCCGGCCTCGCCGCCGCTGGCTCCAGGCGCTCCCCATGATCCGCCGGGACCCGGTGGGCCCGGCGGTCCAGGAGGGCCCGGCAATCCCGGCGGACCCGGGAATCCGGGCGGCCCCGGTGGCCACGGCCAAAACGGTCCCGGCGGACCCGGTGACCACGGCCCGGGCGGGCCCGGCGGACCTGGCGGGCCCGGCGGACCTGGCGGGCCCGGTGGACCGGGCGGCCCCGGTGGTCCCGGGGATTACCACCCGAATGGGCCCGGCGGCCCAGGTGGGCCCGGTGGACCGGGCGGACCCGGCCCGTGGCGCGGCGATCCGCACCGTGGCTACTTCCACGCAGCCCCCTGGGGTGACGGACCCGCACCCTGGGGATGGGGTGAGCCGCCGCGGCCCGCGTGGGACCGGCCGCTCCCACCGCCCGGCGGGCAGTGGGGCTACGGCCCGATCAACTACTGGGGCTACCAGGAAACTCCCGTCTGGGACCCCGGCTTCAACCAGTGGGGCTTCTGGTTCTTCGGGGTCTGGATCCCGCTGTAAAAGCCACCTCACACGGCGCCCGACTTGCCGCTCGGCGAGGCGGGCGTCGGCGTCGGCGCCACTGCCCAAGGTGAATTGACGGCCACAGGGGCGGTAGTAGCGTGGTCTCGAGTTCGAAGGGGAAGCGGTGGTCGTCGGCAGGCAGATGCTGCACTCGGGATCCAACGAGTCGCTGGGCCGCGAGGCGCACTGTGCTGCCACGGATTTCGCCGCCATGGATGAGCGCAGCGTCGCAAAACCGCGGGCGGTGCGATGCAGCTGCGGTACATAAGCGTCGCGGCGCTCGTCGCCGAAGCCGGCGGCGATCCCTGGGCGATCAACCACAGCCTGCAGGCCGGCCGCCCGGCCCAAATCTCCGACCTGGCGGAGGCGTTTCACGCCGCGGGCCGCTCCACCTCCGAGTCCAGCGCCGCTTTCGACGAAGCCCGCCGCCGCTTCGAGGCGTCCTGGAATCGGGACAACGGCGAGAATCCGATCAACGACTCCGCCGAAGTGCAGCGCGTGTCCAAAGCTCTGGGCGCCCAGTCCGTACAGCTGCCCAAGATCGGCGTCGACCTGGAAAACATCGCCGCCGCCCTCGCCGAAGCACAGCGAACCGGCGCGGTGGAGATCTCAACCCTCGAGGGCCAACTACAGCAGCTCGACAACGAAATCGGCCAAGCGGTCGAAGAGGAGAAAGACATCCACCTCACCGCGGCCGATAAGTCCGCGCTCGATGCGCTGATCACTCACCTCGAGCAAGAAGCCATTGACGACACCAAATCAGTACTGGGCCAACTCGTCTCGCTGCGCGACGGCTACTCGGACTATCTGCAGAAATCACTGGCCACCGTTCGTGCCGACGGATACGACGCGCCAATCAGCCAGGGATTGGGTGTGCCACCGCAGATTCCGCCACCCAATACCAAGCCCGAAGATGTGAAGAAGTGGTGGGATTCGCTGACCCAACAACAACGAGACCAGCTGATCGCTGAGCACCCGCCGGAGTTGGGAAACCTCAACGGAATCAACGCCATCGCCCGCGACGCCGTCAACCAAGCGGTGATGAACGACGACATCAATCTCGTCGAGAACATCGCCAAGCAACGCGGCGTGTCGGTCGCGGACGTCCTCGCCAACCCTGGCCTATATGGCCTTTCGGGCACCGAGGTCACGCGCTATGGCAACGCCGTAAAGACGCGTGACGGCCTGAACTACGACCGAGGGCCGGAAGGCCCCAACCAACGACCCGTCATGCTCTGGGCCTACGACCCGTTGGCATTCAACGGCTGGGGCAGGGCGGCGATCGCGATCGGCAATCCCGACTACGCGCGCAACACCGCCGTCATCGTCCCGGGCACCGGCAGCAGCGTGCAGCAGGGCTGGATGTCGGGGCACCAAGACGCGACCAACCTCTACGACCAGTCCCTGGCGGCCGACCCCGACCACCACTACACGTCCGTGATCGCGTGGATGGGTTATGAAGCGCCGCACGGCTTCTCCGATGTCCGGGTCAGCGAGCCCGGGTTGGCGCGGGCTGGCGGTGATCTGCTTGCCGCCGACGTCAACGGCCTGTGGGTAACCCACAACAGCCTCACGCCCGAGCACATCACGGTCATCGGCCACTCCTACGGCTCGACCACCGTTGCCGACGCGTTTGCGCATAGCAACATGCACGCCAACGACGCCGTGCTGATCGGTTGTCCGGGAACGGATCTGGCGCACAGCGCCGCAGACTTCCACCTCGATGGCGGGCACGTCTACGTCGGCTCGGCCTCCACCGACCCGGTCAGCTGGATCGGCCAAGGCAGCGGCCTGCCCGAAGAATGGCTCAAAGGCAAGCTCAGGGACCACGGACTCCCCGTTCCCTACGACGCCGGTCTGGGCCGCGATCCGGCCGGCGATGGCTACGGATCGATCCGGTTCCACGCCGAAGTGGCGGGCTCCACGGACATGGACAGGCACGACCATTCGCACTACTACGACATGGGCAGCGAGGCGCTGCGCAGCATGACCGACATCGCCAGCGGCCAGTCCGACCACTTGGCGACCGACGGACTACTTGCGGACGGCCGGCGCCAGCCACACATCGGGCCGTTCCGAATACCCGGTATACCTGCATATATCGACCCCGAACACGACCGCCCCCGCGATACGATCAACGACAACCATGCCTACCCCGCGTACGCCCCTCGCTGATCGCCACCAAATGCCATGGCGGTCCGTGATCTTCACTGCGCTAGTCCTCGTCCTGTCGATCGCCACGGGAGGGTGTTCGCTGATGTTTCCTGACCGGCACGACATTGACCATCCGGCCAACCCGCTCTCCGATGACCAAACCCAAGCCCAGGTTGTCGACGCCGCCAAGCAAATCGCACAGCAGGTGAGCCTGCCAGACGTGTACGGGGGCTTCGTGTTTCAGTCGTGCAACGACCAGGGGGAGCCACCCTACCGCGGGGTCGTCGAGATGAGCTTCAAACTGCCAACGGATGACCGCAAGGGGTATCCCGCCGAGGTCGACCCGGACACGTTCTTCAATCAAATCGCCGCGACGATGGTCGCTCACGGGTGGACCGACGGGCCCCCGCCCGGATTGCGCCCGAACGGAAGGGTCATCAACAAGAACGGCGTCATGGCGGTCATGTCCGCGGGGCCGAACCCCGGCTGGAACCGCATCCAGCTCTACGGCGAATGCCGGAACATGACCGATCACCACAACGATGGCAAGACCAGCTGGGTGAAGATCACCGACCAATTGCGTTGAGGATGCTCAATCCGCGACGTGCGGTTTGATTTCCTCGATCACCCACTGCGCGTAGTCCAGGTAAGCCTCCGGCCCGTCCAGGCGCGGCGGAGGGACCGAGCTGAACGTCACGCCGAGTTCGGCGAAGCGGCACAGCTGGTCGATGATTTCTTGCTTGCCCATCCCAGGGCGATAATTGGGGTCGTCCGCCGCGACGTGGCCCTCGCCGACTCTGCCCATTCCCAGCGGATACATGACGTCGAAGGACCTGCCGTCGTACGTCGGCTGCGACTTGATGAAGTCGACCTTGACCGGAACGTCTTCGACCTTCGACAGAAACGGCCACCATCCCGATGCGAACCGCGCCGCCCGCTTCAGCGCCGCATCCGCGTCACCCGCGATCCAGATCGGCAGATGTGGGCGCTGCACCGGCTTCGGCGCGAACGCGATGTCGCCGAATGACACATACGTGCCCCCAAAACTCGGCGACTCGCTTGTCAACAGTTCGACCATCGCCTGAAGGTACTCGTCGGCGATGCGGCCCCGCTCATGGAACGGCACCCTCAGCGCGTCGAATTCCTCTGCGTCCCAACCCACCCCGAACGTCGCGGTGATGCGCCCGCCGCTCATCCAGTCCGCGGTCGCCAGCGCCTTGGCCAGCACAATCGGATGATGCAACGGCAGGATCGTCACGCTCGAATTGACCCGGATCCGCTGTGTCGCCCCGGCGACGAACGCCTGCGCGACCGTCGAATGCAGATAAAACGGGCCGGACAGCTCCAGGTGCGAATGCGGAACGACGAAATGCTCAGGCACCGAAACCATGTCGTAGCCCAGCTCGTCGGCGCGCTTGAGCATCGCCGCTTGCTGCGGTCCCGTCACGGCGAACTCCCAGTCGGCCGTCATCGCCGGCAACTCCAGCGTGTGCGGCAGGGCGAATGCCAACTTCATCCCGCCATGATGTCGGGTCGACGGCGAGCTGCGTCCGCCGGGTGCCCGGTCACGGGCCGCGGGCTTTAGACTGCTCGCGTGAATCCGGTGAAATCGTGCTAACCCTGCGGCGTTTCGCCGCCGTCGTGGCCGTCTCGGTGCTGGCCGCGGGGTGCGGATCGGCGCATGCGGCCGGCCCGCGCACCATTACGTTGACGCTAGTGCGCCACGCCCAGTCGGCAGCCAACGCGTCCGGCTTGATCGACACTTCAATCCCCGGCCCGGACATCACCCCCAAGGGGTGGTGTCAGGCGACGCTCGCGGCCACGCAATTGGCCCCCAATCACTACGACGGCATCTACGCCTCGCCCATGATCCGCACGCAGGAGACGGCCACGCCGACGGCTCAGGCGCTCAGCGAACCCGTAACGGTGTTGCCCGGGCTGCGGGAGATCGAGGCGGGCCAGTACGAGGGCACACCCGAGTCCGACATCCCGCAGACGTACTTCGCCGCCCCCCGGCGATGGTTGCAAGGTGACCGGAGCGCGAGGATCCCGGGCTCGGTGGACGGCAACGAATTCGATGCGCGGTTCGACGCTGCCGTCCAACAGATTTACGACAGCGGCGAGCAGAACCCCGTCGCCTTCTCGCACAGCGCGGCGATCATGTTCTGGATGCTGATGAATGTCCGCAACGTCCCGTCACAGCTGACCGCCAAGCCGCTGCCGAATGTCGGGCGCGTGGTGCTCACCGGAAATCCCTCGGGCGGCTGGACATTGACCGACTGGGATGCCGACCCCCCGCAGTGCTGACGACGTAGCTTAGCTCTTGGTTCCGACCGTGATCAGGTCGGAGACGATCTGAGTCCACAGCGGTCGCGGGATGCGGTGCTGATCGGCGACGGTGAACCCCGCTTTCTCGAACAAAGACCGCATCTCGGTTGGCGACGCGTTGTGCTGAGGTTTCCACCGATTGGCGGCCGAAGCCTGTAGCCGCGGTTGCCGCGTGCTCAGGGCGCTGACGGCCACCAGGCCGCCGGGGGCCAGCACACGGTGGAACTCTCGCAGCGCCGCCGGCTGGTCGAAGAAGTGAAACGCCGACGTCGTCACGACGGCGTCGAGGGCCCCTTCGCCGAAGGGCAGCTGCTCTGCCGGCCCGCGCAGCCATTTCACCCGGTCGGACCTGGCGCGGGCTTTCTCGAGCATGCCGTCGGACATGTCGATCCCGTAGATCTCATCGGGCTGCAGTTCGCGCTGAATCCGGTCGCTGAGAATGCCTGTGCCGCAGGCGATGTCAGCGATCCGTCGGGCTCCGTGCTCGCGTAGCTGCGCGATCACTTCGTCGTGCGGCGGTCGGTACACCCACTGCTGCAAGATCGGCAGGTCGTAGGCCGGGGCCAGGAAACTCCATAGCCGCGTTACCGCGCTGTTGAGTCCCCGCCGTTGCGGTGCCGTCATGCGCTCATTCTGCCCCGGCGCCAGCGGCGCGTCGAAGTGCGATCAGGACGGGGTTGTCTGATTCGGCCCAGGTGATTTCGAAGTAGTTGCCCTCCGGGTCGCACAGGTAGGCCGATCGGCCGCTGAAGAACTCCGCGTCGACGGGCTCCTTGGTCACCCGGGCGCCGGCGTTCCGCATGCGCTCTGTCAGCCGGTCGACCTCCTCGGGAGTGTCGACGTTGATCCCGATCGTGAAGCGAATGCCGCCCGTGCTCGGCTCGGGCTCGGTGTGTCCGTCACGGGCGAGCTGCGTGACCGGAAACAGAGCCAGGACGATGCCACGAAGTTCGAATGCCACGAACTCGCCGTCGTCGATGATCTGCGGCCAGCCGAGCGCGCGGTAGAACTCCCGGAGCGCTGGGAGATCGTGGGCACCAAGGGTGATCAAATTGGCCAGGGGTGCGTTCATGGCGCCGAGTATCCGCCTGGCCTACGACATCGGGTCGAGTCGCCGACGCGGACTCAGGTGCGAAAGTTCGCCTAGCGGCCCGGGCCACCTGGCCCACCGGGTCCCCCAGGCCCGCCGGGACCGCCAGGTCCCCCCGGCCCCCCGGGTCCGCCGGGTCCATTGGCGGCAGGGAGCACGAATACGCATTGGTTCAGGTCAACGCTCCAGGCCCAACCCGGGGCGCAGGGTTCGTCGGCCCGGCTCACCGCCGGCGAGACGAGTGCGGGCAGCGGCAGGCCCGCCAACACAAGAGCGAACACGCCAATTGCGCAACGCCGCCGGAAATGACTCATCGGCCCATTTTGCGCCCGTCGACGCGCTGGCGTTCCGGATTGGCCATATTGACGGAGCCCCGACGCCCCGAACGTGACGCTGCAGTCACGTTCGGCGCCCAGCGTGACTGCAGCGTCACGCTCGACCCGCGCGGTTGACGGTCGGCGGATGCGGGTATTACCTGGCCAACCCATCGATTGGGTGTATGCGTGGGGACGAAGTGAGCGAGGATGGTCGGCTGGCTGGACAGGCTGCAACGACGGAATCGCGCCGTCGGTGTCGTCATTGCCGTCATCTACAAGTACCTCGATGACCAAGGCGGTTACCTGGCCGCGCTGATCACCTACTACGGGTTCGTGTCCTTGTTCCCGCTGCTGCTCCTCTTGACCACCGGCCTCGGGCTGCTGCTTGCCGGTCACCCCGCCCTGCAACAGCAGGTCTTGCAGAGCACGTTGAGCCAGTTCCCGGTCATCGGTAGCCAGCTGCACGAGCCGCACGGGCTCAGCGGTGGGAGCGTTGCCGTCGTCGTCGGTATCGGTGGCGCGCTCTACGGCGGCCTGGGCGTCGGCCAGGCGGTGCAGAACGCGATGGACTCCGTGTGGGCCGTCCCGAGGAACCAGCGTCCCGATCCGTTCCGATCACGTCTGCGGAGCTTGCTGCTGCTGTTGGTGCTCGGCTCGGCGGCCATCACGGCCACCGCCCTATCGGCGATCGGCCAGGCCACCGGCTCGCTGGGCGTCTTCGGAAAGATCGGCGTCGCCCTCGCCGCCGTGGCGATCAACGCGATGATCTGCCTGGTGGCTTTTCGCGTGACCACCGCGCGAGCGCTCACCTACCGGCAGGTCTTGCCGGGAGCGATTGTGGCGGCGTTCATCTGGCAGATCCTGCAGTGGTTCGGGGCCGGTTATGTGGGGCACACGGTGAAATCGGCCAGCGCCACCAACAGCGTCTTCGCGTTGGTGCTCGGTCTGCTCGCCTTCCTCTTCCTCGTATCCTCGACGCTGGTGCTGTGCGCGGAGATCAATGTCGTTCTGGTGGAAAAGCTTTACCCACGCGCGTTGCTTACTCCGTTCACCGACGACGCCGACCTCACCCCGGCGGATCGCAAGACCTACGCCAAACGGGCCAAAGCCGAACGCGTCAAAGGCTTTCAGCGTGTCAGCGTCAGGTTCGGCGACGGCCGCCCTAAGGCCACGCGCTAGCTTCGGTCTGTTTCAAAGGTGAATTCGTGGCCGCAGATGCGAATGCGGTCACCATCGGACAGCGTCGCACTGGTGCGAATCCGCTGGCCCGCGACATCGACGCCGTTGGCTGACTGCAAATCGGTGATGACAAAGCTGTTTCCGGTGTCGACTATCACCGCGTGGTAGCGACTAACCGTGTCATCGTCAATGACGATGTCGTTGTCGGACAGTCGGCCGATTCGAGTGGCCGCCCCCCGCAACGGATAACGACGCCCCGCGGGGTCGTGCAGATGTGCGACGGAGGATTCGCGGGTCGTGTCGCTACGCCACTGGAGGGTGCTGGCGGCACGCTTAGCGGTGGCGCGGGCCGCGTGTTTGACGTCCAGCGGCTCTTGGCGAAGGACCCGCTGATGAAGGCTCTGCAACGTGGGCCCGGGGTCGATGCCCAAATCGTCGGCGAGCGCGGTCTTCACTCGGTCGTAAGCGTCGAGCGCATCATATTGGCGCTCCGTCAGGTAGTAGCCGGTTATCAGCTGTGCCCACAACGGTTCCCGGTAGGGATGCTCGGCTACCAGCGCTTCCAGTTCCCCAACAATAGAATGAGTTCGCCCACAAGCGATTTCAGCTTCGGCCCGCACGGTCAGCGTCACCAGCTTGTCCTCCGCCAATGCGGCGGCGAAGGCGTCGACGAATCGGAAGTCGCGCAGATCTTCGAGCACCGGGCCGCGCCACTCCGCCAGCGCGGCCGATAGCTGGCCGCTGGCCTGTTCGAATCTGCCCGCGGCCGCGGCCTCGAATCCGGCTTTCCGTGCGATGGAAAAGCGGCCGACATCGCACGCCTCGTCGGACACGCTGAGCCGATATCCCGGTGGGGCACTGGCCAGGACGGCGGCCGGATCCACGCCGGCGCTGCTCACCATTCGGCGGAGCCGGGATATGTGCGCGTGCAGGCTTCCCCGGGCCTCGGGCGGGGGGCGTTCCTGCCATGCCGCGTCGATCAGCGAGTCGACCGGAACGGTGCGATTTCGATTGATCAACAGCGTGGCCAAGACCGCCCGCTGCTTCGCGGCGCCCAACGGCACGTCAGTACCGTTGGCGCTCACCCGCAACGGCCCCAGCACGCCGAACCAGAGGTCGCCCTGGGCCATCGCGGTACCAATCCCTTCAGCTCTCACCACATGTACACGCGCGCGCTTTTTCCCCCGATGCAGGTGATCCAGCTGTCTCCCGGCTGCTGCTGGCAGTGCATGAGGAAGTTCGAACCGTTGCACAGCGCACCGGGCACGGTCTTGCAGTCAACGGCCCCCGGCGCCGAGACGGCCCGCGGTAGCGGACTGGCGTTGCCGTACTCGGCCCAATACGACGTCAGCACGCTGCTGGTGAAAAGGCATGACGTTTCGGGGGTTCCCCGCCCGGCGTGGGTGCCGAATCCCGTGCCGGTGGGCAACGAGAAGCCCTGATCGCAGGACTGGTGCAGGGTGCTCAGGTCGGGTCCGGTCACCAGCGGCGGCAGTGCGGCACGCGCGGGCGGGCTCTGCTGTCCGGTCGGTCCGTGGACGAGCAGGCCGATGACCACAGCAGCCGCCGCGAGAACCAGCGCCGCGCCGACGGCAATTACGGTTGGCACCGCCCATCCGCGGCGGCGCTTGTTCGAGTCGCGCTGGGGAGGCGCGACCGCTGTGTACGGTCGGGTGCCGTCCGGGTCGGCCGGTAAACCTGACGTCATGGCGTCGGTCAGGTCGTCTCCCCCGCTCCCCACGGCACGCTGCGCAGCGCGGGCGAGGCCGCCCGCCGTCGCGTACCGGTCGTCGGGATGCTTGGCCATGCCGCGGGCGACGACCTCGTCGAGCGCCGCGGGAACCCGCCGATTCGCCAGGCTCGGTCGCGGGGGCGGCAACGCGAGGTGGGCCGCCACCAGATGCTCGAGGCTGTCGCCGGCGAACGGGGCGTCCCCGGTCAGCGACTCGTACAACACGCACGCCAACGAATAGACGTCGACGGTGGGGGTGGTCGCCTTGTCGTTAAACCGTTCGGGCGCCATGTAATTCAGCGTGCCGATCTGGGTCCCCACCGTCGTCAGCCGCGGATCGCCTTTGGTCTGGGCGATTCCGAAGTCGACGAGATATACGAAATCCGCGGGGGTGACGATGATGTTCTGTGGCTTGACGTCTCGATGGATCAATCCCTCGGCGTGTGCGGCATCGAGTGCGGCGGCGACCTGGCTGACGATGGCCACGGCCCGCGCGGGTGGCAGCGGACCCTCGGCGATCAGGTCGAGCAGCGTCTGCCCTTGCACCATGCGCATGTCGATGTACAGGCTGCCGTCGATCTCGCCCCAGTCGTGAATCGGAATGACGTGGGGTTCTTGCAGCATCGCCGCCGCCTGGGACTCGCGCTCGAACCTGGTCCGAAACGTGTCGTTGGCCGAGAACTCGTCGGCGAGGATCTTCAGCGCAACGGTTCGTCTCTTGCCGGTGTCGTAGGCCTCGTACACCACGCCGCCGCCGCCCTTGCCGAGCAGGCGCGTGATGTTGTACTTGCCGAACGTCGTACCGACGCGCGAGTCCACCGCCACCGCCTCATTTTCTCGAGTATCGACGCAGTATCTCCCGTCGCGGCCGGGTGTTGCAGCTATTTGCTGCGAGAGCCATGACGGCGGGTCGGCGACCCGATACAAGCTTCGCGCAAGAAATGCGCAAGGCATGCGCCGCAGCCTCGACGTGACCGGGCGACGAGACCCGGACACGTTTCTCTCAGGAGCCCGATATGACCAGCACGTTCCGCGCGATGTTCGCGCTGATGGCAACGGCGACCGCCGCTGCGACAATCGCCTTCACGCCGGCCGCGCACGCCGAACCCTCCCCCACGATGGCGGCCCACGGCGTCGAGGCACCGCTCTCGGCCGTCCCCTGGTCACAGGTCGGTCCGGGTTGGATGCTCGCGATGTGGAGCCCGGTTCCTGGTCTGCACCATGGCGAGTCACCGCCCGCCGGCTCACCAACCTGGCGTACGGCCGCCACGACGCTGTTTCTGGTCGACCCGGCGGGTGGTCGCTACCCGATCATCACCTTCCCGCCGCCGGGCGACGGTCATAGCCCGACGTTGGACGACTGGTCTGGCGACGGGACCCGTGCCCTGTTCTCTGCAACGGAAAAGGGCCGAACGGTCGTCACGGAGGTCGACCTGCGCACTGGCGCGAAGACCACCTTCACCACCGAGAACGGCGGCTCCCCTCGCTACACGCGCCCCGACGGCAGGGCAGTCCTGGTGTCCCGACGGAAGGGCTCGGGACCAGGGTCGCTCGAACGAGTCGATCTCGCGGGTAACCACCAGCTGACGTACCCGCTGGCCGAGGACTTCACCTCGTATCTGGCCACTGCGGACGGCACGCGGCTGGTGGTGGGAACGGCCTCCGGCCTGGCCCTCATGGGCAACGACGGCGTGCCCGGCAAAGCGCTGCCGATCGCCGGGCAGAAGGACTGCTCACCGACGCGGTGGTGGGACGCCGGCTCGACGATCGCCCTCGCCCGCTGCGGTAGCTCCGGCGTGTCCCAGCTATGGCTGGTGCCGATCGACGGCGGAGCGCCGACGGCCCTCACCGCGCCGAACGACGGACACCAGGGCCCCGACTACGGCGACTTGAACGCCTGGCAGCTTCCCACAGGAACCTTCGTACAGGCGGCGGGCGCGTGCGGCGTCGTTTTCCTCGCCAAGCTCAACGGCGACGGCACCACATCGAAGGTCTCGGTGCCCGAGGTGAAGGACGACAGCGTCGTCGTGGTCGGTGTCAATGGCGGCGACCTCGACCTCAAAGCCAGGGCCGGGTGCGGGGGCGGTCAGGCACTCATCGACTACAACCCCGCGACCGGCACCTCGACCGTGCTGCTGGGGCCGTCAGTCAACGGCGGTGGCGTCATCAACGCGGTGCCTTACCCGGGCCAGAAGTGAGCGGATCACAACATGACTAAAACCGAACGCCACCAACAACTTACGAGCCGCGCCTTGATCAACACCGTGACGGCGCTCGTCACCGCGGCGGCATCGTTCGGCATCGCCGGCGCGCCGCCCGCAACCGCGGATGCGCAGTGCGGGCCGGGTGGGCCACCGCCCGGCGCGGCGAGCAAGGACGTCAGCGATGCCTACGGCCAGCCCGCCACGCTGTGGATCACCGACACGATCGTCGGCATCGCCACCGCCCGGGGCTACGGCGAGGCGCAGATTCATAGCCCCAGCCCCCTGCAGCGCTCCGCGCTTCTGATCGACGCTCAACAGGACGGCAACCACCAGATCATCGTCGACACCGGCCGCGAAGCGATCCTGTATGCCGTGTCCGGCTGCGCCATCACCCCGGTCGTCGATCAACGGGGCGAGCCCTTCCGATTCGACCGCGGACACCGCAGCGGCAACGGCGACGGCATCGGCTGCAGCGACCTCGGCGACGGCCGCCGCCTGGTCGGGCTGCTACAACTGCTCGACGATCAGCACAACCCACTCTTGACCGTGCGCCGCACCGAAATTGACCTGGACGGCGCGACGGCGACGATCGGCCGCTCGGATACCGTCACCGCAACATCGGTTCAAGACCCCGCATGGAGCACGGCAGGCGGCATAAGCTGCGGCGACCTGACCATGCAGCTCGACGGCGTTGAGGCCCCTCACTGATGGCACCGCGGACCCGGCACAAGGCTGACGCAAGAATCGCGCAAGGCCTCCGCCGCAGCCTGATACCCATGAGGAAACGAATCGCCGTTGCCCTGACGGTCGGGATCGCCACGGTGACACTGTCAATGGCGGGGTGTGCCACCACCCCCGCCGGCCCACCTGCGGCACACAGCGCCACGACGCCGAGCGCTAACGAGCCGCCGCGCCCCGTGACCTATGCGCCCCAAGTCGAGCTGCCGTTCGGCAAGTCGATCAACCACCTCGCCGGCGTGGCGGTGGACGGCGCGGACAACGTATACGCGCTCGACCTCTACTACGGCCAGGTGTGGGAGATGGCTGCGGGTACGAATAACCCAGAGCCGTTGCCGTACAAGGACCTCGGCCGGGCCCTCGATGCGGCGGTCGACGCGGCCGGCAATCTTTACGTCACCGACGACTTCCACAAGCGGGTACTGAAACTGACCCCCGGTACCACGGCCCCCGCGGTGCTGCCCTTCACTGGCCTCGACGTGATCGCCGGCGTTGCGGTGGACACCGCGGGCAATGTCTACGTCAGCGACTCGACCAACAAGCGGGTGCTGAAGCTGGCACCGGGGTCCGCGAGCCCGACCGCCTTGCCGTTCAACGGCATTCAACCCGACGGAGTGGCGGTCGACATCAATGGCAACGTCTACGTCGTCGACTCCGACGGCAAGCGGGTGCTGAAGCTGGCGCCCGGCGCCGAGGGCCCAACCGTGCTGCCGTTCGGCGACCTGAAACTGCCCACCCATGTGGCGGTCGACAGACGCGGCAGCGTCTACGTCGTCGACCTCGGGACGGACCGCGTGCTGAAGTTGGACGCGGGCGCGAGCAGCCCAACCCTGTTGCCGTTCACCGACCTCGAGGACCCCTCCAGCGTGGCGGTCGACAGCAAGGGCAACGTGTATCTCAACGACGGCCTGCACTTCCGCATTCTCGAGCTGCCGGCCCGGTGATGGACACCGCCATGAAAACCAGGTTGCGTCACATTGCCGTCGCCATCGCGGCCACGGCCTCGATCGCCGGTGCTGCGGGGTGCGGTACGTCGAGCGTCACGCATCAGGCCGCGCCGACGACAGTTACCACATCGCTTGCCGCGCAGGGGCAGTCGGCATGCACCGATCTCAACGGCGCAGTCGGCCCTGACAACATCTGCCGCGTGCGGAGTGCCACATCGACGTACAAGATCGAGATGACCTTTCCCCTCGATTACCCGGAGATGCCGGCGGTGGCCGCGTTCGTGAAGCGGGATCGCGACGAGTTCATCGATTGGGTCGCCCGGTTCGGACCGCGCGATGGGCGTCATCGGCCGTATCAGTATTTCGTCAGGGCCAAGGCCTACCGTTCGGGAAAACCGGCCGCGCGCACGCAGAGCCTGGTGCTCGAAATCGACAACGACACGGGCGCCGCCAACGAGGGCCACCCGGATACGACGTTCCGGGCGTTCAACTTCGACCTGGTCAAGCACGTCCCGATCACGTTCGACACGTTGTTCAAGCCCGGGACAAAGCCGCTGGATCTGCTCAACCCGATCGTCCGGGCCGAATTGGACGCGCCGTCCGCCGACCTCGACGAGACGACCTACCGCAACTTCGCGATAACCGACGAGACGGTGATTTTCTTCTTCGGCCAAAACCAAGTGGTGATGGACCACGCAGGTCCACACAAAGTCGCGGTACCTCGCGTCGAACTCGCATCAATGCTGAACTGACCAGGAACGGAACCCAATCATTATGAACTCCAAAGGAATTCGAGGACGCGCCGCCGCCTGGCGCAGTCGCGCCGGAGTCGTCGCGGTGGCGGCGCTACTGACCGCTGGGTGCTCGCCGTCGACCGGATCGACCACGGCGCATGGTCCGTCGGGCAGCACCGCAGAGGCACAGCCGGCGGCCCATGGCGTCGAGGCCGCCATCGGAACCATCCCGTGGTCGCAGGTCGGCCCGGGTTGGATGCTCGCGTTGTGGAGCCCGGCCATCAGCCGTCGCCCCGGCGAGAAAGGCGCCCCCGACGAGCCCGACCCGGCCACGGTCACCACGACGCTGTATTTGGTCGACCCGGCCGGCGGGCGCTACCCGATCACCACGTTCCCGGCCGGCCCCAATGCCCGGTTGGTCGACTGGTCGGCTGACGGGAGCCACGCACTTATCTCCGCGTTCAAACCCGGGGCGTTGCACGACGAAACGGCGATTGCCGTTGACCTTCGCGACGGCAAGCAGACCGCGTTGCCCGTCGTCGACGGAGGACCCATCGGCTACGCGCGCCCCGACGGCACGGCGATGCTGATCGGCAGGGGCCACTACCCCGCTCGGCCATCGCTCGAGCGCGTCGACCTCGCCGGCAACCGCGAGCTGACGTATCCGGTGGGTCCGGATTACAAGTGGGGCGCCCTCCCTACGCCCGACGGCGCGCAGCTGGTCCTCGGCTCGTCGAAAGGACTTGCCCTGATGGGCAACGACGGAACGCCTGGCAAGGCGTTGCCGGTGCCCGGTAAGCTCACCACGTGCTCGCCGGTTCGGTGGTGGACCTCGACGGTGATCCTCGCACGTTGCAGTGATGACGACCGTTTTTCACACACGAATCAGCTCTGGCAGGTACCCGTCGACGGCACGACGCCGACGGCACTCACCGCGGTCAACTCGGGAGGCGGAGATGACCCCGGATTCAAGGGCGACCTCGGCGACACCGACGCGTGGCAGTTGCCGAGCGGCACGTTCCTGCAGTCGATCGGCGGATGCGGCACCCTTTTCCTGTCCCGCCTGACCCCCGATGGGCACGCCACGCGCGTGAAGGTGCCCGGCGTGTCCAACAGTGTGATCGTCGACGGGGTGAGCGGGGACAAGCTGGTCCTCGTTGCGCATGCGGGCTGCGGTAGCGGGACGTCGCTGCTGGCCTACGACCCCGCGGCCAACACCTTCACCACGTTGCTCGGGCCGACCGTCAACGGCGGCAGCGTGACTCAGGCGATCGTTTTTCCCGGCCGGAAGTAGTCGAGTCAACGTCGAAACAGTGCCACACGCGTCGCACACGGCACTACAGTGCTGCTGGTGAGCACGAACGTGTTGGCCAACGGCCGGGGCCGATGGTTGGCAATCGTGGCCTCGCTCGTCGTCGCCGCGGCGATGATCTACGCCCAAGACACCAAGCCCCGGTCCTACGTCCAGCCCCCGGCGGCAACTCCGACGGCGGCCCCGTCGGCGACCCCGAAGGATCCTGCGGCTGTGCCCCCCGGCGCCCCACACATCGCCAGTCAGGCCGAGGCGGAACAGTTGGCCGCATTGGCCGCAACCGCGCCTACCACCGCCCAGCAATTCCAGTTCCCGTTGTCTCCTGGCGTCGCGTCGGAGGACAGATTGCAGGTCAAGACAATCTGGGCGGCCCGCGTGATCAGCGTACTGTTTCCGGAGATCAAGACCATCTACGGCTACCGGCAGGATCCGCTGCCGTGGCATCCCAACGGGTTGGCCATCGACGTGATGATCCCGAACCCGCACACGCCGGAAGGTATCGAGCTCGGCAACCAGATCGCGGGCTATGCCCTGGCGAATGCCAAGCGATGGGGAATCAACCATGTGATCTGGCGGCAGAAGATTTACCCGGGCGTCGGCGCGGGTAGCTGGACGGCCGACTACGGGTCGGAAACCGCCAACCACTACGACCACGTGCACATCGCCACCAACGGTGGCGGATACCCGACCGGGCACGAGACGTACTACATCGCATCCATGACGCCCACACCGCCCGCGTGATCCAACCGCTGTATCTGCTGGCCGACAGTCAGTTGCTGTTCTGGAAGCGGCAGAGTCGTCTGATCCTCGAGGTGGCCATCTCTGGAGTGGCCGGGCATCCGCTCACCGCGGCCTACATCGGTGCCTCCAACGGGGATCGTCCGGAGTTCTACGAGATATTCGAGGCGGCGATGGATGCGATCGGAATCACGGAGCGCCGCATGATCGATTCGTCGTTCGAGCCCGATGACCGCGCGTTCCTGGCGGGTGCGCAGTTGATCGTTCTCGCGGGCGGCGATGTGCGCCTTGGCTGGAACACCTTCGAGAGAACCGGTATGAAGGATGTGATCCTGAGCCGGTACGCCAATGGCGCTGTCCTGGTGGGTATTTCGGCTGGCGCCGCCCAACTAGGGCGCTGCGGAATCGTCGAGGCTGCCGAATCCATCGAGCTGTTCGATGTGTTCGGCCTCGTCCGGATGATTGTCGACACGCACGATGAGCGGGCCGAGTGGGCGCGGCTGTCGCGCGCGATTCAATCGCTTAAGGGCGCGACGAGCGGGCTCGGAATCCCCTCCGGCGGCGGGGTCATCGTGCACCCGGATTCCACGATCGAGCCGCTGCGGCGCCCCGCACACGAATTCCGCTTCGACGGCGCGCGATGCGTCAGTGCTCTGCTGCCGGCGGAGCGGATTCGATAGGGACCAGTTCGGCGAGGCCGCTGATGGTCAGGACAGGCATGAGGACCGGGTGTGCGATCAGGCGGATGTGGTCGGCGCGGGCGAATAAGGCGTTGACGGCGGCGCTGTCCAAGTACTCGACGGCGGTGAGGTCGACGGTGAGAGTTCCGTCGCCGTCTGCGACCGCGGCAATGGCGACAGCGAGGGCTTGGTCGAATGCGTCGATGTTGCTCAGGTCGATTTCCCCGGCTGCGCTCAGCACGAGTTTCCCGTCGTCGTTGCGCGCGGTGTCGAGGGTAAGCGAGGCGGGCATCAGGTAATCCTCGTGGATAGGTGAACTGTGGTTCCGTCGGTGTCGAGGTTGATGGTGACATCGTGCATCAGCCCTCGCATGAGGGTGATACCCCGGCCTCGATGAGGGTTGGCAGCCGGTTGTGGAGGCTTCCACGAGCCGGTGTCGGCGATGGTCACGAGCAGCTGGTCGACAAGCGCAATCGCGGCCAGGCTGATGGTGCCCTCTGGATCGTCGCGATGACCGTGCTCGATCGCATTGGCGACGGCTTCACCGGCGGCAATGAGCACGTTCAACGCTTGATCCGGCCCGATCCGGGCTCGGGATAGCCAGGTGCGCAAGGCTTTCCGGGAGGAAGCGAGATTGTTGGCTTCGGCGGGAAACTTCAACTCCAACGGGGCTGGTTGGCGATACAGCAAAAGGGCAACGTCGTCCTGATAGCCGCCGCTTGGCGCGAGACCAGACATGATGTCGTTCGCCAAGTCCTCCAGAGGCGAGCTGCGGCCCTCCTCGAGGAAGCTGGCGGCGCGGGAGATGCCTTCGTCCAGGGGAACACGGCGACGTTCGACCAGCCCGTCGGTGTAGAGCAACAGGGTCGCGCGCGCCGGTAGGGTCGCATGGGCTTCGGGGCGGGGCCGGTCGGGTCGCACTCCCAATGCGATGGTGTGGCCATCATCGAGCATCCGCATGGTGCCGTCGGCGTTGACTACGACCGGCGGCGGATGCCCGGCAGTGGAGTACACCAATTCACCGGTGTCGGGGTTGAGCACCGCACAGACGGCGGTCGTGGATTTGGCGCCGGGGAGCCGGGCGGCGAACCGGTCCAGCCCCGCAAGGGCGGCGGCGGGGCTCGGGTTTTCGAAGAGCAACGCGCGGCAAGCGCTGCGCACCTGTCCCATTACGGTCGCCGCGCCGAGGCCGTGGCCGACACAGTCGCCGACGATCAACGCGATGCGGCCGTCCTCGAGGTCGAAGACGTCGTACCAGTCGCCGCCGACTTGCAGGGGTCGGGTGGCGGCCTGATAGCGCACCGCGAACCCGTTCGGCAGATCGGCGGGGCCGAGGATTGCGTGTTGCAGCGCAAGCGCGGTTTCGCGCTGCTGGTCAACTTGGTGGACCCGATGCAGGCCCTGGCTCAGGCGGCCGGCCAGCACGGTCAGCAAGGTCTGGTCCTCGAGGGTGAACGGCCGTTGCTCCGCCAGCTCGATCCAGACGACGAGCACGCCCTCGGGATGCTGTAGCGCTATGGCCGCCTCACCGGGCTGTGTCGTGCTGGGGGTGAGTAGATCGCCGTCCCGCATCGAGCTGAGCATCTGTCGTGTTTCCGACGACAGATCGACCCACTGCGTGAGTGCGCCGACCGAGACCAAATCCACTGCACCGGAATCGATTTCCGCATCGGAGATGTGGGCGGGAAAGGTGACGGCCACGACCCGGCGCGCCCGCCACTGGCGGCGCAGTTCCTCGGCCGCGGCGTGCACTGCGTCATTGACGTTGCCCGCTTGGGCGAGTTCCTGAGTGAGCGCGTGTTCTCGACCTGCCGCCAGCGCCAACGCAAGGGCGGCGTGTCGGGCGAAGTCACTGACCAGGTCGAGGTAATCGTTGCCGAACGGCGGCTGGTAGGGGTGGCGTGCGACTGCGATCACTCCAAGCACAGCACCATCCGCGATCAGCGGTATAACGATTGCCGAACGCTCACCGACATCGGTGAATCCCTCGATCGGATATTGGAAGGAGTCGGTGATCAGCGGTAGGCCGCGGCGCGCGACGCCGCCTGTGGTGGAGCCGTCCATCGGAACTTGCTGACCGATGACCTCCGCGGAGTACCGGCCCGCGGTGGCAGCCACAATTAGGGTGTCGACGTCTTCGGCCGGCAGATCGGGCTCGCTCGGAACCAGCAAAATGGCCTGTTCGGCCGCGGCCAGATCGAGCGCCAGGTTCACGATGAGTTGCAACGGCCCCGTCTGCGGGTCGCCGGATAGCAGCGCGGTCGTGATCTCGCGGCTGGCCGTGGTCCATTTCGCCGACTCGCGCTCGCGCTCGAAGAGTCGTGCGTTGTCGATCGCGGCCGCGGCCGCGGTGGCCAAGGCCCGGACGGCCGCCTCCTGCGCGTCGGAGAACACGTGGTCTGGCCGGTCGTCGGCCAGATAAAGGGTCCCAAAGTCAGCGCCCCGCACGGTGATCGGTATCCCGAGGAATGCCCGCAGCGGCGCGCCAGTTGCCTGCAGCCCGGCGCCCTGCGGATGAGCGCTCAGATCATCGACCCGTAGACCGTCACCTATCTGCAGCTCGCCGAGCCGCCGCGCGGCGTCCTCGTCGATTCCCGCGCGGACGAAGGAGACGGGTGCACCCTCGGACGTGCGTATGCCCAGCGCTCCATACCGGGCGCCCGTTAGATCCATGGCCGCGCTGACGATTCGCTGCAACGTCACATTGAGGTCCAGATCGGAACCGATCTCGACGATGGCGCGCACGAGTCGTTCCATCTGGTCGAGCGCTGCTGCCAGCTCATCCGGGCGGCTCACCGGCTCGCGCCTGCCCTGCCAGGCGAATGCGGACGCCGCCGGTCGCTGCTCACGAAGACAATTTATCGGTCGGATGGGCGCTAGTCACTCGAATGCGCAACCATTGCGGTCGGGGTTAACGCGTGGATGTGGTGCCTCGCCGTCGTGGCGTGCGGTGCGCTGCCTGCACGTCGGCGTTGGCTAGCGTCTGCGCCTGGGCGGCCAGCGTCGATGCGCGGTTGGCATACGCAATTGCTTCGTTGGTTGCCTCTTTGCCGTGCGCCGCTGCCAAATACCGCTTCGCCTCGTCGCAGCGCGCCTTCGCCTCGGAGCCGATGCTGTCGCGATGCCTGGCGACATAGTCGGAGATTTGGCGCAGCCTGGCGTCCGCGGTGGACAACGCCTGCTGGTGATCGCCCCCTTCAATGGGCACATCGCGGGAGTCGACGCGGCGGGCCCGTCGGCGGTGGCGGCGGTAGAGCAGGAGAAGCACCACGATGACGACGACGAGCACGATCACGGCCACGCCGATCGCGATCAGCGGCCAGATCCGGTGCGAGGAGCTTGCCGATTTGTTCAACCCGTCAGCCGCAGCGACCGCAGCACCGCTCCAGTCTTTGGCGTTCACTTTCGGTTCAATTTGGTTGCTACGCAGGCTGTTTAACTCGCCTGTCGTGAGGCCCGGCATTGTGGGCGGCACGCTTAACGAGTACGCCCTGGCGTTGGTGGCCACGGCCAGCAGGGCGTCGTGGTCGCCCATCTCGCTGGCGCTGCGGGTTCGGTCGGCCCAGTTGTCGGGTTTGAAATGGGAGAAGTTGTCGACGTAGACCACCCACAGTTGGATGTGCTTGTCGCGGTAGAGCCGGTCGATTGCCGAGCTGACCGCCGCCCGGCTGGAATCCGTCAACGTCCCCGTGTTGTCGGTGACGTGATCGGTGAGCTTGGACGGCGGTTGGGCTTGAGCAGGGATGGCCAGTAGCACCCCCGCCGTCAGAATCGTCAGGACTACACCGAGCAGGCGGACGGGGCGCATACGGGTAATCTAGCCCGCTTCCGACTGCGACCCGAAGGTTGCGTGCCGACACCTGCCGTCGGTGAGCGCCGCTCCATGCACTACTTTTCCTGGGGTGATGTTCTCAGCTGCTGGTGCAGTTGCGCGATGGGTCACCGTCTTCCTCACGGTCGCGGCCGTTGGTTTTCTCGCGGTCGGTCCCGCCCCGACGGTTCGCTTGGCCGATGACGCCAACCCGTTGGCCGGCATGCCGTTCTACGTCAATCCAGGCTCGGCGGCCATGCGTGCCGCGCAGCATGCCGATCCGCCGAGTCCCGAGTTGACCGCCATCGCCAACACGCCGCAGGCGTACTGGATCGTCCCGGGTCCTTCCGCGGGGACGGTCGGCAAGTACACCGGCGACGCGGCGGCCGGCGGCGCCATCCCGGTGCTGGCGATCTATGGGATCCCGCACCGCGACTGTGGCAGCTTCGCCGCGGGTGGTATGGCGACGGCCGACGACTACCGCGGGTGGATCGACGGCATCGCGTCCGGCGTGGGCGGGACGCGTACGGCGATCATCCTCGAACCCGACGCGCTCGCCATGGCCGACTGCCTGTCCGCGGACCAGCGCCAGGAACGCTATGACTTGATTCGCTACGCGGTCGACACGCTGACGCGCAATCCGGCCACGGCGGTCTACGTCGACGGCGGTCACCTGCGCTGGCATAGCGCCGAGGACATGGCCGCCAGGCTCAACAAGGTCGATGTCGCCCGCGCACGGGGTTTCAGCCTCAACACCGCGAACTTCTACACCACCGCGGACGAAATCGGTTACGGGGAAGCGATTTCGGGGCTCACGAATGGTTCGCACTACGTGATCGACACGTCGCGCAACGGTGCCGGGCCAGCGCCCGACTCCGGGCTCAACTGGTGCAACCCCAGCGGTCGAGGACTTGGCACTCCGCCTACCACTGCCACCGCGGGCGCGCACGCCGACGCCTACCTATGGATCAAACGTCCCGGTGAATCCGACGGCACATGCGACAAAGGTGATCCGCCGGCGGGCACCTTCGTTAGTCAGTACGCCATCGATATGGCCCACAACGCGGGCCAGTAGGAGGGTCTCGCGTCTGACTCGGCCGTCTGCACGCGTGAGCGTTCGCCTTTGGGCGGAAACCCAACAGACGGCCATGGTTGAGGTTACGATCCGCCACCATGGGCAGATTGACAGCGCTGACAATTGGATTCGCCGTAGGGCTCACGTTCGCCCCGGCGGCCAACGCCGATCCAGGCGATGCGTCGTTTGTGTCGTCCCTGGGGCCAGTAGCCCCCATACCGCAAAAACCAAGCCCATCATGCGACCCGAATTACTCGGGCGCCTGCGTCCCGATCGCCAGCGATGTCGACTGTGCGGGCGGTAGCGGTAACGGCCCGGCCTATGTCAAGGGTCCCGTAACCGTCATTGGAAAGGACATCTACGGGCTTGACCGGGACGGCAATGGGATTGGGTGCGAATAGGCGCCCACCCCCCACGACGCGACCAGTGTTAGCGTCATCGGCGTGCCCCTCAAAGACATCGCATTGACCACCCTCGACGGCAAGCCGGCCACGCTAGCTGAATTGTCCACCGGCGCAACGCTGGTCGTGAACGTAGCCTCCAAGTGTGGACTTACTCCGCAGTACACGGCATTGGAGAAGCTGGCCCAAGACTACGGCGATCGTGGCCTGACGGTCATCGGGGTGCCGTGTAATCAGTTCATGGGCCAGGAACCGGGCACGGCCGAGGAGATCCAGGAGTTCTGCTCGACGACCTACGGCGTGACGTTTCCGTTGCTGGAGAAGACCGACGTCAATGGCGACGACCGCCACCCCCTCTACGCCGAGCTGACCAAGGCCGTCGACTCCGATGGCCAGGCAGGCGACATTCAGTGGAACTTCGAGAAGTTTCTGGTCGCGCCCGACGGTGAGGTGGTCAAGAGGTTCCGGCCGCGGACCGAACCGGACGCGCCCGAGGTCATCAGCGCGATCGAGAGCGTGCTGCCCCGATAGACGGCGTGGCGTTTGCAACTCGCGTGGATAAGGACTGAGTCACCGTCGCCGCTCTCGGCGCTAGGGCGTTAGGGTGCTCCGAGGGACGCTGCTCGGCGCACTGCTCGCCACACCGCTCGGCGCACTGCTTGCCGCACTGACAGGGGCACCGCTCGGCGCACTGCTTGGCGCACTGCTTGGCGCACTGACAGGGGCACTGCTCGGCGCACTGCTCGGGGCACTAGTGGTCGAGATCGCGTCCGGGCAATACGCGTTGGCGGCGATCGCCGCGAACTTGCCGGCCTTGTCCGGGTTCAGCGAGGCGTTTTTGGTTGCGAGCGTCTTGACGACAGACGACATGTCCGTGCCGCCATTTACCTTGTCGCACACCCATTTGCCTGCCCCTACCGCCGCATCTGGGTCGGAATAGGTGATGCCGGCCGCATTCAGTGAGGCGATGAATGCGTCGTCGGTGCTATCGGCGTGCGCGGGCATGGCCATGCCGATGATGGCGGCAAAGCTCGTCAGGGTCAGCAGTAGCTTCATGGCGCTACTGATCGTCGCAGATGGGAGGTCGGACCGCATCTCGTGTGCCTAGCCCGTCTGCCTCGGCAAGCTGCTCAACGCCGTACAACAGGCGTCCACCGATGTGCCGTCGTATTATCCGCGCATGGTGCAAGACGCCAGGCCCCCCGGCGACCAGCCCGATTTCTTCCTGCAGGCCGGCGGATCGGCGCCCGAGGGACGAAACAGCGCGACAGCGCACTCGGCGCCCGCCAGTTCGGGGTGGGGAGCTCTGGGGCGCAGGCGCCGCCGGATCGTGGTCGACACGGCAGCGGTGGCCGCGCTCGCCGTCATGCTCGGCGTCCTCGTCTACAACATCGGTGCCGTCGACCAGAAGACCTCCGCGTCGGCAACCAGCGCCCCTGCCCCAGCGGCTGCTCCAGCCGCTGCGGGTCCCGTACTCGACGGGACCTACCGCGTGGACTACGACCTTGTAAAGCAGACGCAGAACGGTGCGCAAACCCAGCCCAGTTGGGCCTTTCTTTCATCTTCTTCGTGGGGCTTTCGTTCGATCTGCACACCCACTGGATGCGTAGCCACCGGGGCCCAGCCAGACGACAACAACCATCAAGTGGCGCGCCCGCCGGCGTATCCACACGTTCTCCACTTCGTCGACGGTCACTGGCAAGCCGCGCCTGTTCAGGGCCAAATCCAGCAACTGCGGTGCCTCGGAGCAAACGAAAAAGTCGTAGCTGGTGCAGAAACCGAGGCGTTTACTTGGTCATTGGATCCACAGCCAGACGGCACGCTCCGAGGCGTTGCGACCGAAACCGTTCTCACCAATGAATGCGCGGGTCAAGGAACGGTGGTCCAGACACCCTTTGTGTTGACACGGACAGGCGATGTACCCCCGGGCTCCGCTGTGGCCGACCCAGCGACAGTCACCGGGTCCCCGGCGACCAGCACCCCTGCGCCAGCCGCTGCGGGTCCGGCACTCGACGGCGCCTACCGCGTGGACTACGACTGGGCAAAGCAAACGGCCAACGACCACCCGACAACCGGCGATCCCACCACCGCCCAGACCACTAATTGGTGGGCGTTTCGTTCGTTGTGCACAGCTACGGGATGCGTGGCAACAGGATCCCGGCTGGCCGACACCAACCACAACGAGGCCACAGGTGGTGCGCACGTGCTCCATTTCGCCGACGGTCACTGGCAGGACACGCCCTATCTTCATCCACCAGTACAGTGCCGCGGAACAAGCGGCACAGCCGCTGACACCTCGACACTGAGTTGGTCATTGGATCCACAGCCCGACGGCACGCTCCGAGGCGTTGCGACCGAAACCGTCCTGACCAATGAATGCGGCAATCAGGGAACGGTGTACCGAACACCGGTCGTCGCGACCCGGTCCGGCGATGTGCCGCCCAGCGTCACCGTGGCCGATCCAACGATGTTTGAGGCCCCGCCTTCGCCGGCCACTAACGGCCCTCACTAAATCAGCAATTGAATTCGCCGTGCGGGAGCCCGCAGTCGGGCCGTCTCCTCGGGCTTATCGTGTGGGCATGTCGGTAGTCCAACGCGAACGCGTTGCCATGGTCGAAACCCTGCGCGCAGCGGGACCGGACGCCCCGACCCTGTGCGAGGGCTGGACGACCCACGACCTGGTCGCGCACCTCGTGGTGCGCGAACGCCGCCCCGACGCGTTGCCCGGCCTTGTCTTCGGGCCCTTGGCGTCCTACACCGCACGCATGCAGACCCGACTGGCGACGACGAGGACGTGGGAGGATCTGGTCGAACTGTTCGCATCGGGTCCTCCGGCGCTTTCCCTGTTCAAGGTTCTCGACCCGGTGGCGAGCATCCACGAGATGTTCGTCCACCATGAGGATGTCCGCCGTGCGCAGAAGGGCTGGGAACCAAGGGAACTCGATGCGCGCACCAGCGCGGCGGTGAAGCGGCGCGTCGGGATGATCAGCCGGGCCGGAATGTCGAAGTCAATGAACGCGGTGCGCGTGCGGCTGACGCTGCGCACCCCCGATGGTCAGACAGTGGTGGCGGTCGGCAGCGGTTCGCCGGTCACGGTGACGGGCGAACCGCTGGAGCTGCTGCTGTTCGCGTTCGGCCGCAACGCCGTCCGCGCCGACTTCGGCGGGGATGACCATAGCGTTGCCGCGGTGCGGGCCGCCAAGCGCGGCTTCTAGACATCTACGTCAGGGCGCCTGCGTGAGTTGGATCTTGCGACCGTATTGGTAGCCCGCCGGCGCTCCGCAGGCCGGCACAGTCAGGGTTATTTGGTCTGTGCCCGCAAGGGTGTTCGGATCCCACACCATGCGGGCGGCACTCGCATTGGGAACCACTGTGCCGTCGGGACAGTGGATGTCGCCCGCCGCCTCTGGACTTGTCCATTGCCCGTTAACCAACCGCGCCTGACCAACAGGGATTCCATTGCTGACTAACGATGCGCATCCGTCACCGCACGGAGTGAAATTCCAATCGTTGGTTACCGGCCGACCATCGTTATACGTCTCAGTCATGATGTAGTGGCCGCTCATCGTCGTGTCTGCAGACGCGCTGCTAGCCGTACCGACCGCTGAACCGGCGAGCATGACGGCTGCGGCCATCCCGCGTGTGATCGTCATGATCCTGTTCCTCCCTGACGATCGATCGGTACGGGCACCTCTCCCCGACGATCTGGACGCTATTGCGGACGCCTTCGATTCTGCTCCGGGCGCCCTGGGCTGTGTAGTCCGATCAGTCGCGTTTGGCCTCGTAGCGCAGCAGGACCGTGCCACCGGGGAAGGTGCGGTTCTCCACCAGTCGCAGCGAGATCCATGACGGCAGGGTCGGAAAGAACGGGGTGCCGCCGCCCACGGCGGTGGGTGCGAGCACGATCCGGTATTCGTCCACCAGTCCGGCCTGCACGATCGGTGCGGCCAGCGTCGCGCCGGCTACCTCGAGGCTGCCGTCGGTTTCGGCTTTCAGCTTCGTCACCACCTCGACCGGGTCGCCGCGTTCCAGGCGGGAGTTCCAGTCGACGGCCTCCAGGGTGCGCGAGAACACGACCTTGGGCATGTCGCGCCAGATGCGGGCGAAGTCAACGATCAGGGGTGCGGCGTCTGGGGCCTTGTCGGCGGTCGGCCAGTAGGCGGACATCAGTTCGTAGAGCCGCCGGCCGTAGAACGACAGGGCGGTCTGGCGTTCGAAGTCGTTCCAGTACTGGTGCAGTTCTTCGCTCGGATCGGCCCAGTCGATATTGCCTTGTGCGTCGGCGATGTACCCGTCCACCGACACGTTGAAGCCATAGATGAGTTTGCCCATGCAGATCAGACTGCAGCAGAGGGCAAAACTCACCGCGACGCCACACCGGATAATGGTCAAATCCTCGTGGATGGGCGAACGTCGGGCGGCCTCATTCGTAGTCGAAACGATTGGCTAATTTACCCTAAATCTTCTGTGAGACAACGAATCTGACTGCCGTAGGTACGGTTACGGTATGACCTCGGTACGCCTACAAATCGCCCCCAGAGGCCGGGGTGGACGCAGGCGCGGCATGTTAGCTACCGACGAGTCGCCCATGCATTAAGGCACCGCGACGAGGCTAGCGGCGCGAACTCGCCAGGCGCGACGACGGACCTCAGACTGTTGGGGTACTCACCCCCACCAGAACGACGTGGCGATCGCCACGTAGAGCGCGATGAGCACCGTCCCCTCGAACCAGGTCGACTCGCCGTCGAAGGTCACCAGCACCGCGACCAGCGCCGACATGATCATCGACGCCAACAACAGCGGTGAGAACACCAGATCGAAACCAGGCTGGCCGAGCCATGCCGCCGCCAGGCAGACGATCGGGGCGATGGTGAGCGCGATCTGGACGGGCGACTGGAGGATCACCTGGACCGCGTAGTCCATCTGGTTCTTGGCCGCCAGCTGAATGCCGACGAAATTCTCCACCGCGTTACCGGCGATCGCCACGATCACCAGACCGGCGAACACCTCGTTGATGCCCGCTGCATGCATCGCCGGCTCTAGGGCGGCGACAAACCATTCCGACACGAAGGCCGCACCGATTCCGGCGACGGCCAGCATGCCGATGGCCATCGCCAGCGGCCACTCCCCGTGCGCTGCCGCCATACTGGCGGCTTTGGCCGAATCGGGGCTGGCCACAATGGGAGACGACGCTCTAGGCGTGCCATGACCAACCTGCCCCACCGGGTCGACAGCACGCTTTCCGAGCGTGGCCGGCAGCGAGAGTGCGAACAGCGTAAGCATGACGATGGAGACGACGACCGACACCGCCCGCTCGTGCGGTTGCGCAGGGGTATGTGTTGCAGCGGTGATCGAGGGGACAGCGAGGATGAATACCGCGAGGGTGAACATCAATCCGAGGGTGCGTCCGTCGTCGGCGGCGAAACGCTGGCGGCCGTGTTTGATACCGCCGACCACGAAGGACAGCCCGAGCACCAGCAGGGCGTTGGAGAGAATTGAGCCGACGATGGTGGCCTTCACCACCCCGTAAAGGCCTGCTTTGAGTGCGAACAGTATGACGAACAATTCGGGCAGGTTCCCCAGCGCCGTCTGCAGTATCCCAGTCGCGTTGGGCCCGAGCCGGTCTCCGAGCGCCTCAACAGAACGGCCGACCAAAGATGCCAGCGTGGCCAACGCAAGTGCGGCCACGATGAATGCCAGCACTGCATTCACGTGGGCGAAGTGCAGAACTCCGGTCGCCATGGCCGCGATCAGCGTGATGGTGAGCATGATGCGGTCGCGCCGGGTCAGCAGTGGGAGCCGTTCAGTATGGGTGGTCGTCACGCGCCTCTCCTGCTCTGATCGCGCCGAAGTTTTCCAGAATCGCACGGTTCGCGTTTAAAAATCGCCACTCGCGACCAAGCAATGGCCGATGCGAAGGCGATTAGCTCTGTCATTCGATGCGTCGATACAGCAGGGTGTCCGGCAGATATGGCAGTTCTTTCCAAATCTCGTGCGGCAGCTTTACAGACGGAGTCGAACGTTGAATTGAGGTTTTCTTGCTGGTCAGGCTGCGTCGAAGGCGGGGATCGTCGGGATGGCGCGCACGCCGGCCGCCGAATGGGGTCCGCGCGGGATTCGCTGCAACGCGGTGATGCCCGGCATGATCGCCACCAAAGTGCGCGCGATGCCCGCCCCCGCGCGGGATGGCGCGATGACCCAGATCCCGCTCGGCCGCTTCGGCGAACCCGCGGACCTGGCCGGCGTTGCCGCCTTCTTACTCTCGCCGGCCGCGGCGTACATCAATGGAACGGTCCTCAGGGTCGACGGCGGGTTCGGCCTGTCGATGCGATGACTATCGCATTCGCGGAGCCAAGGGTGGGGGCCCCTCGTTCGCCCAATGCGCGCCTTGGACAAGCCGGCGACCGCTCTCTCCGCCGGAAACGTAGCGGATGGTTCCATCGTCCGCAGTTCGTCGGCAGTAGCTTCGACAACCGTCGAATCCCCCCAACGTAGCCAACCATGTGACGTGCACTCTCACGGCGCAGCCAACGCGGCCAAATAACTGCAAACGCCCCAGTCGACTCGTTCGCATCGAATAGGTCGAACTAACCGGTCTCGGCTGCAGCGCGCGACGAAGCGGGACCTATAGCGAAAACCGCCCGGTGATCGTTACGGCCGCCGGGGCTTCTTCATTGGTCGAGTCATGTCTTCGGCCGCCAGACTATGACTGCGTGGCTGCCTTGGCCGCGCCTGTGGCCGGAGGACTCCGCCGTCATCCTTGATCCCAATGAACACATACTTGCCGACGCGCTGGCGACCGAAATGCCGAGAATAAAAGCGACACAGTCGATGTTAGACAATCCAAGGCGGCAAATGGGGAGCCCAGCCCAGCCGCCTCTCAAAGCCGCAGACCCAACGTCGGCCTGAGATGCTAAGGAGACCGTCTTGGACACCGAACACGTCACCGCACTTATCACTGGAGCGAATCGCGGCCTTGGTAGGGAGTTCGCGGCCGAACTCGTCGCGCGCGGGGCGAAGGTTTATGCCGCCGCACGCCGCCCGGAGACAATCACACTCGCGGGCGTCGTGCCGATTAAAATCGATATCACCGATTTGGAGTCAGTGCGCCGTGCCGCCGAGATTGCCTGGGACGTAAACGTTCTGGTGAACAACGCTGGCGTCTCTACACGTGCTTCACTGCTATCCGGTCCGATCGAAGATGTACGGTTGGAAATGGAAACGCACTACTTCGGCACGCTTAATGTCACCCGTACCTTCGTCCCAATTATCGAAAATAACGGCGGCGGCGCGATCCTCAACGTGTTATCGGTGCTGTCCTGGTTGCACTTCCCCGCTGCCGGTGCCTATTCGGCGGCCAAGGCCGCGGCCTGGGCGCTGACCGGTGCGATAAGCGAAGAGCTGGCCCCGCGAGGCATTCATGTGACCGGCCTGCACGTCGGCTACATGGACACCGACATGGTGAGCTATGTCCCGGCCGACCAAAAGATCGATCCCGCCGTAGTGGCTGCGTTGGCCCTCGACGGCCTGTTCAACGGCGAAGCGGAGGTCCTCGCCGACGACCTGTCACGGACGGCGAAAGCACAGCTGTCCGAGAGTCGCCGCTAGCGCTGGGGACCGGATTGCCGCGTTAACTACAACAACTGAATGCTCAAGTCTGTTGGAGCCAAGCTCTCGCTGTCCCGATCAACAAGAGGAAGCTCTGCGCGCGTCTAAGTGCCGACCAGCGGCTCCAATTGCTCGCGTGATTCGATCTGCAGCTTGCGGTAGATATTTCGGAGGTGCCACGCAATGGTGTTGCGTGACACGAAGATATGCTCCGCAATTTGATTATTCGACAGGCCCCGCGCCGCGAATTGTGCCACCCTTAGCTCTGTCGGTGTTAGTGATTCGATCCCGGTGACTGCAAGCCGGCGGGGACGGCCGCCAGCCGCCGTCAATTCCTCGCGGATGTCGGCTTCGAGCCCCATCGCACCACACCGATGCGCCAGGTCAAGACCGATTCCCAAATGGGTCCGTGCCCGTACCCGCTGCCCAGAGCGACGCAGCGCGCGTCCAAGTCTCCAGTAGGTGCGGGCTAGTTCAAGTTTGGCCTGTGTGTGTTCCAGTGTGCCCACGGCCTGCCCCAACAAGTCGCGAGCGTAAGCGCCCTCCTGCGTGAAAGCTTTACGTCTTAACGAGATTCCCAATGAGACTGGCACCTCGAACACCCTTGCCAGCCGAATCTCCTCGTCGATCAGATCCTCGGCACGTTCATGTTCACCTGCGAGGTATGCCACTACGCCAGCCAGCGACCGCCATCTGGACGGTCCTGGGTTTAGGACGCCGTATGCTCGCATCGCAGTTTCAGTAGCATCGAGATCTTTGCGGGCGGCATTGATATCCCCGCGTCGAAGGTGCAATAGACCGCGAGCGGTATACACATACGCTCCGAGGGCCGGTGCATCACACGGTCCAGAGTCGTTCCAGGCGTTTTCAAACAGGAGAGCAGCCTCCTCAAGCTCGCCGCGCTCAATCATGCAAAGGACAAGCGTGGCGAGCGCCGTGTCCGCATGCGCATGGGATCGAGCGTTCATGCCTTCCCATGCCGCCTCAGCATCAGCTGCTGCCTCCGGGATGCGGCCGCACTCATAAAGCACCAGCGCACGTACGAGCGATGCCTCGGCGTATGCCAGCACGCCGCCACGATCCCGAGCGTCATGAAGTGTTGCCTCCGCGGCGTCGAGCGCCTCCAGCAGGCGTCCGGAATGCAGCAAGGCGAGGGTGGCCAGGTTTACGCTGGGACCTTCGGACGTCTGCTCCGCGAGGAGCGCGCCGTCACCGAGAGCTCGAACAGCCAGATCGCCCGCACGATGCGCCGGGGGCACTGTCATGGCGTCACGGAGCGCTTGAAATGCTAGCACCGCTCGGTCGCCAGGTCCGTCGGGTTGGTCATGGTCTTCGATGCTGGTGCTGGGCCCCCGCTGCTCAGGCGCCAGGTGATACTCGGCACCGCACGCAGCCCCCTCAAACCGTAGACGGATCTGCAGTTCACCGTTCTCGAATAACTCAGCCCCGCGGCGAAATGCCTTGCCTGCCTCGGCGTACCGGCCAAAGCGGAATAACGTCTGGCCGAGTGAATATAGTGCGTCTGCGCGTTCGTCTGGCCCACTCACCAGCTCCAGTGCTCGCTCGAAACGGTCGAGTGATGTCGGCACCCCCGCAGCCGCCTCGGCGAGTCCGAGATCGATGAGCAGCTGGACCGGCATCTTCTTGACCTCGGCAAGGTCGACGGCGCGGCGCAGATAGCGTACGGCCGAACCATGCGCGCCCTTTCGGGCCGCGGCGCGCCCGGCTTCGTGCAGAGCGGTCAGGGCCCAACTTTCTTCGGGCAGTTTGGATTTCAGTAGATGTTCAGCGACAGCTTCCGGCTCTCGGCCGCCGGCCGCCAGCAGCTTCGCGGCGTGTGCATGAAGCGATAATCGCTCGCTCGGCTTCATCACGTTGTAGATCGCCATCCGAGTAATCCTGTGCGCGAAAATGACAGGTTCAGCAGATGCGAAAACCCCTGCGGCGACGAGTTCTTGCGCCGACACAAGCCCTTCGTCGGGGTCGAGTCCTGCCAGGCGGATGACATCCCTCGCCGCGGCGTTATCGCATATCACCGCGGCGGCTTTAGCGAGTTCCCGCGCGGCTCGATTCAAGCGAGCCATCCGGCGAACAATGTGGCGGCGTACTGACTCAGGCGTGGCGATTCTGGTATCCAAGCCGGCGCTCAAAGCGTCTGCCATTGCCAAGACAAACAGCGGGTTGCCGCCAGTCTCGCGCACCACCGCCTGAGCAAGATTCACATCGACGTCACGGTCGGGCAGCGCGTCGGCGAGCAACGCAGCAACGGCTTTCTCGCCGAGCTCTGCTGGACGGATCGGTGGTGAGGTGACTGCATCCCAGAGGTGACTAATCAGCTGTGACTCGGCAAACTGGTCCCCGGTGCGGATCGTTGCGACCAGGGCCACAGGAACGTCGTCGATTCGTTCGGCCACGTATACCAGGAAGCGCAATGTGAGGTCATCCGCCCAGTGGACGTCGTCGACCAGGATCACCATCGGTTGTTGCTCGGCGAGATTTACGGTGAGCCAGTAAAGGCCGTGAATCACACCGAACTGGTCTAATGCTTTGCCTTGGCCAAAGAGCGGCTCGGCGAGAGCGGCTGGGCCCCGCATGAATTCGGTCCGCTCTTCGGGGGAGGCATGGATCAATCTGCTTTCAAATAGCGTTCGGGCGATGCCAAACGGGTAGTCGCGCGTCAATTCATTGCCGCGCGCTCGTACTGCGCGCATGCCAAGCGCGTCGGCTATTTGACAACACTCGTCGAGCAGCCGAGTCTTGCCGACGCCACTAGGGCCCTCGATCACGCACACTTGCCCGCGGCCGCCTCGTGCCGCGTCCAGCAATGCCGAAAGCTGCTCCAGCTCAGCTTCGCGCTCTACAGGTCTCGCCAAGCTCATTGTTGGAATCGTAAACCCCTCAAACCGGCCCACTAATCCCCTCTAGGGGGCATGGCGACGATGCTTCAACGGCTGCATACCTTCGGAACCATGTCTCAAATCCGCCCTATAAATGCAGCTCAGCGCGCCACCGCCATGGCCGACCCGACTAGTCCGACCACTGCAGCCGATTCCAATTCAATACACCAGCGCCAATCCCGGAGCCTCGGGCCCCGAGGGTCACACACCGATACAAAGTTGATGGCCCGTTTTGAGCGCGATGCGATTCCGATGATTGACCAGCTCTACGCTAGTGCGCGGCGGCTGACCCGATGCAACGCCGACGCCGAAGACCTATTGCAGGACGCGATGCTGAAGGCTTATGTGGATTTCGCATCATTCCAGCCGGGGACGCATCTGCGGGCATGGCTTTTTCGCATCATGTACAACACGTGGGTTAATGCCTATCACAAAAATCGTCGGCGGCCCCTGGAGAGTCTGAGCGCCGACATAGCCGATTGGCAGCTCGTCGCCCATCATCGGAATGCTGCAGCCCCGCTACGTTCTGCGGAACTGGAAGCGCTCGAGGCATTGCCGGACAGCCAGATAACACGAGCGCTGTCTGGGCTTCCCGACAACCTGCGGACCGTCATCTACCACGCCGACATAGAAGGATTCCATTATCGGGAAATCGCCGATATCGAGGGAATCCCCCTTGGAACGGTAATGTCGCGACTGCATCGCGGACGCCGCCTGCTGCGCGAACGGCTGGCCGACGTGGCACGCCAACGTGGGTTCACGACCCCAAATCTGCGGCGAGCCGGCTAAACCATGCACATTGAGGGAAGCGTCGCCGTTGTCACAGGCGGCGGCTCGGGAATCGGTAGAGCAGTGGCGGAGTCGTTTGCGGCGGCCGGAGCACCCGTAGTGGTCAGCGACATCAACACTGATAGTGCGCGCGCGACTACCGACCGGATCACGTCTGTAGGGCATGCAGCCGCGGCATGGCAAGCGGATGCAAGCACGCCGACCGGCATACGCTCGCTGATTGACTTTGCCAACAACACGTTTGGACCGGTAGATATCTATGTCGCCAATGCTGGGGTGGTCGGCCCGTCCGGACTCGGCTTGGCAGACCGTGATTGGGATCACACACTTGCGGTGAATCTACGAGCCCACGTCCGAGCGGCCGGCATGCTGGTGCCAGGCTGGGTCGAGCGCGGCACCGGCCACTTCGTCAGCGTCGCCTCCGCCGCAGGTCTGCTCACTCAACTCGGTGGAGCAGCGTACGCGGTTAGCAAGCACGCGGCCGTGGCCTTTGCCGAGTGGCTGGCAATTACCTACGGGGAGAGCGGTGTTGGCGTCAGCTGCATATGTCCGATGGGCGTCAACACACCGCTGCTGAGCACCACGCTCGGGTCACCAGACGCCGATAACCGGCTTGCGGCCAATGCGATTGTCAACTCAGCAGATGTCGTCGAACCGGAACTCGTGGCCGAAGCTACTCTGCGAGCGGTGCGTGAGGGCCGGTTTCTATCGCTGCCGCAGGAACAAGCACGAAAGCTATTCCAGCAAAAGGCTGCCGATCACGACCGCTGGGTGTTGAGAATGCAGCGATATCAGAAATCGCTTCGCTTCCATGGCGGCCAACCCGCCGGCCGCACACCGACGTCACTTACGCAGCCGATAGTGCCATGATTCGGCTCGACCGAACGTTCATACAGAATCCGCATGACCTGTATCGGCGGTTACGGGCGGAGGGGCCCGCGGCCCGAGTAGTGATCTGGGGCGCCGTGCCGGTGTGGCTCATCACGCGCTACACCGAGGCAAGAGCACTATTGAACGATCCGCGGCTGAGCAAGGACCACGCACGCATGCAGACACTGTTTCCGCCTGGAACCGGTGGGGCCCACGCATTCTCGATCGATGCCACGATGCTTCAGCAGGACCCGCCCGAACACACCAGGCTGCGCCGGCTCGTTGTCAAGGCATTCACGGCGGGCGCCGTCGAACGGATGAGGCCAGGAATCGAGCGAATCACCGAGGAACTGCTCGACACCCTCGAAGGTGCGGCCGCTGTCGGCCCCGTGGACCTAGTCGAGTCTCTCGCCAGGCCTTTGCCGCTACGAGTCATCGGGGACTGCCTCGGTGTTCCGGCGACGATGCGGGATAGGTTCCGGACCGCCGTCGAGCCGCTGCTTTCCTCGATCCGTCCAGACGAGGTGGCCACGGCATCCGCCATTTTGACCACTCTGATGCGCCAACTCATTGCTCAGAAGCGCCATGACCCGGGCCCTGACTTGCTGTCGGCGCTCGTGGACGCACGAGACAATGGTGATCGACTCTCGGAAGGTGAGCTCCTCGCGACAACGTATCTGCTCATCTTGGCCGGCTACGAGACTACGGTGAACCTCATCGGTAACACCGTTCTGGCCCTGGTGCAGAACCCGTCGCAGCTTGCGCTGCTGCGCGATCAGCCCTCTCTATTGCCAAAAGCGGTGGACGAGTTTCTTCGCTACGAGGGTCCGGTCAACATCGCCACCGTGCGGTTCACCATTGTTCCGATCCGTGTCGGCGACGTCGACATACCCGCGAACGAGCTTGTCATGATCGCGCTGAGTGCAGCAAACCGCGACGACGGCCAATTCGACAATCCCGATCGCCTCGACATTACGCGAAAGCCGCATTCCCACTTAGCATTCGGCCATGGCATCCACTACTGCGTCGGTGCTCCGCTAGCACGACTGGAGGCCGAGGTCGCGCTCGATCGGTTGTTGGCACGGTTCGCCCGGATCACCCTGGACGACACGGCAACGTTGCAGTACCGCATCAGCACCCTGACCCGCGCGCTCAAATCGCTTCCCGTACAACTTATCCCAAGGTGAGACCCGTTAACGTGAACCAAGGTCGGGTGCACTACGCCAGAAACGGGAAGGCACGCATTGCGTACCGAGTGTTGGGAGACGGCGACACGACGCTGGTCTTCCTTCTCGGATGGGTGGTCTGCAGCATCGACGCCTTCGAGGAACCCACAAGTCCGTATGCCAGCGCATTGAATTTGTTGGCGTCACATACTCGGATACTCATTTGGGATCGTCGCGGCACTGGTCTGTCGGATCCGGTGTCCGACGTCCTATCGCTCGATGAACGTGTAGAGGACCTTCGTGCCGTTCTCGATGCCGCCGCCGTCGATCGCGCCGTCCTTTGGGGAAGCGGGGAAGCCGGCCCGGTGAGCATTCTCTTTGCCGCCAGGTATCCGGAGCGGGTCAACGCCTTAGTGTTGCCTCTCACCGCAGCACGGTTTTCCCAATCGCTGCCGGATCATCCATGGGGCTTTACCAGAGCTGAAATCGAATCCCAATTAAAAGAGATCGATTGTCTCTGGGGCCAAGGCGCTTTGGCGGACATCTATTTCGGTGAAGCCGCGGCTATCCCAGGTGTGCGGGACGAGTTTGGCCGCCAGCAGCGCGCAGTCTCTAGTCCGACGCTGGCGCAGCTGCTATGGAAGTCGACGATGGAAATCGATGTACGCCAACATTTGTCGGAGGTGCGCGCGCCCACCTTGGTACTGGCACGCTCGGGTGATCGCTTTGTACCTTTCGAGGCTTCGGCGGCACTGGCCGCCTGCATTCCCAAGGCGCAAATGCGAGAATTGCCGCCCGGCAATCACAGTTGCTTCGACATCATGGACATCCTCGTTGCCGAAACGCTGGAGTACGTGTGCGGGTCGTACGATGCTGGGCCGCACACAAGGGTACTCGCCACAACGCTCTTCACTGACATCGTCAGTTCTACCGAACTGGTAAGCACTCACGGGGATGCGCATTGGCGCCACTGGCTCAGCGTCCACGACGACATCGTTGACTACTTGCTGGCTAAGCACGGCGGCCGCAGCGCCAAACACACGGGGGACGGGGTGTTCGCGCTATTCGACAGCCCGACGAATGCGGCGCACTTCGGCCTGGAGCTCGTGGCCGCGCTGGCCACTCGCGGGTTACGTATCCGAGCCGGAATCCACACCGGCGAGGTCGAGCGTCGCGGTGACGAATGGAGTGGTTTGGCCATCCACATCGGCGCTCGGATGGTCGAGATGGCTAATCCAGGCGAGGTTATCGCCAGCGGCACCGTCCGCGAGCTGTCCGCGGGATCCGACTTGACATTTGACGACCTCGGTCCGCACCACCTCAAAGGACTGCGCGAAGCGGTCCACGTATACCGCGTTCGATAGCAGTGCTGTTCCACCCCGCGGAGCCGTCGGCCGCGCTGGCCCCGGAAAGCGTTCAAGACCATCGTGGGCGGCGTCGCGCCCATGGACGGACGGCTTCGAATTGCGCGCTGAGTGATAGGAGCGTTGCTTCGTCGAATGGTCTACCAACCAACTGGATCGACAGTGGAAGACCGTCTTCGTCAAATCCCCACGGTATGACCGCCGCCGGCTGACCGGTCACATTGAATGCTTGCTGGAACGGAACGTGCCTGGATGCGAGCGCCAGCGTAGTGATGGCGCCGCGGCCTTGGTACTTACCTACTCGGGGTGGTCCTGAAGCGGTTCCGGGTGTGACGAGCACGTCAACATCATCGAAGATGCGTTGCAATCGCCCGGTAATGGCTTGTTCGCGAGCACGGACGGCGGACATCCGCCGATCCGAAAGGAGCCCACCCAATTTCGCCATAGTGCGGGTCCGAGCCTCCAACCGATCACGATGTGGCAATGCTGTTACATCATCATGAATTCCCCGCAAATAGCGGGGGATGAAACTTCCTGTGATCGTCGACAGCGGGTAGCCGGGGTCGCGCCGGATGACTTGATGGCCAAGCCTCTGCAACAAGGCGCCGGCTTGATCAACGGCGGCACGTTGCGCCATGCCGAGGCGGCTAAAGACGAATGGCGGGACCTTCGTGCTGAGGGCAATCCGCAGGCGGGGAGGTGTTTGGGTGAGAGCTCCGACGAATCCGCCGCCAGGCGCATCGGCTGTGGTGGTGATATCCAAGAAGAGCGCCGCATCCTCGACTGTCCGCGTCAGTACGCCATTGACGTTCAGTCCGTACCAGCCCTCGTCGTTGGGCGACAAGGGGACACGGCCTCGTTGTGGTTTGATGCCGAAGACGCCGCACCACGTTGCCGGAATACGGACCGAGCCGCCGGCATCGGAACCGAGGGCAAAAGAGGCCATGCCTGCCACCGTTGCGACCGCAGCGCCACCACTGCTGCCGCCGGGTGTGCGGGTCTTGTTCCACGGATTTCTTGTGGCGCCGAACGTAACTGTCTCGGTGAACGGCCACATGCATAGTTCGGGGCAGGCCGTCTTGCCTATAATCACTGCACCAGCAGTGCGTAGCCGTCGGACCACCTCGGCGTCGCGTTCCTTGGCGGCACCGTGCGCACGGGTACCGAAAGTCGTGTACGCTCCGGCGACGTCCACGTTGTCTTTTATCGCCACAGGCACTCCCAATAGTGGCCTAGTTTCGCCTGCATCGAGCATGCGTTGTGCCGCTGCCGCTTCGGCGCGAGCCGTGTCGTCAAACACCGCAGTGAAAGCTCTCAGCTCTGGATTCAACCTTGCGATTCGTTCGAGATACAGTTCAATTAAGGCAGGTGAGGTAATCACGCCGTCGGCGAGCATCCGATTGTGATCTGCCGCGCCGGCGAATGCTATGTCCGCCAATTTCATATGTGCCCAGCTTTCGCGGTTACTGCAGATGATGTTCTGCCTCAAGCATTTCGGCCGCGCGATCGCCGATGATGACGCATGGAGCCATGGTGTTACCACTGGTCGCGCGCGGAATGATCGAACCGTCGGCAATCCGAACACTTTCGATCCCATGCACTTTCAGCGTTGCATCAACCACTGACACCTCATCCGTGCCATCTTTGCGGTGCCGGTCTGATGCCAGTAACTAGCGGCGGCGTCGCGGATGAAATGCGCGAGGCAGAATGACACACGTCTGCGACGGTAGGTTGGTTCGCAACGCGCAGTCCCCACCCCAGGTTGAGGGGATTAACCTTCGGCGGTGAGTGGGTTTACTTGCCGGCGAATATTTTCGGCGCGTCAGCGGTTCCTATAGCGCATGACAATGTCACTCGTCAGTAGCGCCTATCTGCAATCGGTCGTGATCGAGTGACTGGGCGACCTGACACTGGCGACATGTGCGTATGCCATGCATGCCAGCCACGTAGCGCTGCTTGGCTCAACAATGCGAGGGGATTCATGCGTCGACATGAGATGGTCGAACTGTGGGAGAAGCACGCGTTCTATGAGTTTGGCGTTAAGGACGCCGACCTCGCCGTTTCCACCATGGTTGAGGATGCGAGTGTGATGCACCTGCCGACGATGAGCGGTGGCTTCGGACGCGACCAGTTACGCCGCTACTATGCGGACGTTTTCATACCCGGTATCCCGGATGACACGCGCAGCGAACTGATCGATCGCCGGGTCGGGGACGACTTCCTGGTAGACGAGTCGATCATGTGCATGTCCCACGACCGAGAGATTCCCTTCCTTCTTCCGCGAGTGCAGCCCACGGGACGGACAATCGAAGTCCCCTTCGTGGTGATCGTAAATTTTCGCGGTCCCCTGATGCAAAGCGAACGACTGTATTGGGACCAGGCGGGCGTGTTGAGCCAACTGGGATTGCTGTCTGCGACAGACCTACCCATAGCGGAGTTCTCGGAAGTCACCGGGTTCCTTCGGAACACGACGTCAACAACATGAGCCGAAGCTGTTTCGTTCAGTGAACAACATTGAAAGTCGTAGGTGGAAGCAATGACAAGCGAGTTGGGGAAGCCGCTACCTGCCGAAGAATGGGGACCAACCCGTAGACGCACCGTTGAATGGCATGCGCCTACTCTTACTACGGTCAAAGGCCGTTCGATGCAAGGCATTGATTATCTGCGTGCGATGATGGATGGTCGACTCGCGCCACCGCCAATCAATGCGTTGCTTCAGATGGAAGCGATGTTGGTTGAGCCAGGGCGAGTGGCGCTCTCGTGTATCCCGGACGAATCGATGTACAACGCCACCGGGACCATCCACGGGGGGATCATATGCACTCTGCTGGACACCGCTGCGGGATGCGCGTTATTGAGCACGCTGCCGCAGGGCAGAGGACTCACTTCGGTCGAAATCAAGGTGAACTACCTCAAAGTAGTCCACCCGAGTAGCGGCATCCTCACTGCCATCGGTTCAGTGGTGAGGGCTGGATCGCGGGTCGGGTTCACCGAGGCAACTGTGACCGACGCCGCCGGCATCGTGGTCGCAACCGCGTCGAGCACATTGTTGATATTCGATCTGTCGAATGCCGCAGCAATATCGGATGGCCGAAAAGGCTTGCGCTCAGGCGAACTTGGGCAACACGCCGGGGGGACCGATGAGCGAGTCGCCGGTGTTTAGCCGTCGCAGGTAATCGCGTTGGCAGCGATGCAGAGGCTACCCACCCACTCAACCACGAGATCAGGAGGTTAAGCGAATGACACGAACACGATTCCGCTCGATCGGCGCAGGCGGGCTCAACTGGGACAGCCTGCCGCTGCGGCTTTTCACGGGAGGCAACGCGAAGTTCTGGGACCCCGCCGAGATCAATTTCTCCCGCGATCGAGAAGACTGGGAATCACTCTCGGAGCGAGAACGCGACTACGCCACGCGTCTGTGCGCCGAGTTCATCGCCGGCGAGGAAGCGGTGGCCCAGGACATCCAACCGTTCATGACCGCAATGCGTGCCGAGGGACGCATCGGGGACGAGATGTATCTGACCCAGTTCGCCTTCGAGGAGGCCAGGCACACGCAGGTGTTCCGGCTGTGGCTCGACGCCGTCGGGATCACCGATGACCTGCACGCCTACATCGATCAGATTCCCGCCTACCGCGAAATGTTCTACGAGGAGCTTCCCGAATCGCTTGATGCGTTGAGCTCCGACCCCTCCCCAGCCGCCCAGGTTAGAGCCTCCGCAACTTATAACCACGTGATCGAGGGCATGATGGCGCTGACCGGATACTTCGCCTGGCAGAAGATTTGTGTGAACCGCGGCATTCTCCCCGGTATGCAAGAGTTGATCCGACGCATAAGCGATGACGAGCGACGTCACATGGCGTGGGGCACATTCACCTGTCGGCGCCACGTCGCCGCCGATGACGCAAATTGGACGGTATTCGAAACGCGAATGAACGAGCTGATCCCAATTGTGCTGCGCAACACCGAAGAGGTTTTCTCGCTATACGGCGGCGATATGCCCTTCGCGCTCTCACGAGACGAGTTCATTCAGTACGCCGGCGATAAGGGCACGCGCCGACTCGGAGCCATCCAAATCGCACGCGGCCGGCCAGTCGGTGAGATCGACGTCGACTACTCGCCGATGCAATTAGAAGAGATGTTCGCCACCGAGGACCAGCAGTCTCGGGTCTATTCATAAGCTGGACAATCCTATTCATGCCCGACATCAAACACGTTGTCCTGATCCACGGGACGTGGTGCCGTGGGGAGACGTGGAGTTCGGCACGGGCTGCGTTCGCAGAACGTGGCTATACCGTGCATACCCCGACCCTGCGCCACCACGAACTGCCCCTGCGAGAAGGCGCTCTGAAGATAGCGCCGCTGAGCATGCGCGACTACACCGACGACCTCGGCGCCCTCATCGGCTCGCTGAATTCTCCGCCGCTCCTCGTGGGGTTGTCGCTGGGGGGCCTCCTGGCCCAGCTGGTGGCCGCGCGTATCCCTCATGCCGGCCTCGTCGCCGCCTGCCCCGCACCGGCGGCGGGGATGATCCTGAACCCGAAGATGTTGCGCGGCGCCTTAAGCGTCCTCGGCAGGCACTATCTACAACCGCGACCGTGGGCCAAGCCGATGTATCCGCCCACGTGGCAGCGGTTTCGGCGGTGGATAGCCAACGCACAGAGCGAGGCGGTCGCCCGCGAGGTTTTCGCCGGAATGGTCGCTGAATCAGGGCGCGCCTACTGCGAGATCGTTTTCCCGTTTCTGGACCGGGGCAAATCCACCGCCGTCGACTTCGCAGCTGTTACGTCGCCGGTCCTTGTGATCCGGGCCGAATATGACCGTCTCATCCCGCCACAGGTCGCCCCCTGGACAGCATCCCGGTATCAGAGCGGGACCTGGGTAGAGATTCCCGGCTCCGATCACCTCGTATTTTTCGGGGAGGCGTTGCCTGTCACCATGAAATACATTGACGACTGGATCAAAAGAAATCGCGCAATGTCCAACACCTAGCCGCTGACTGTGAAGTGGGGACGCGTTGCTTGCTAGTTCGTGTAGCGCGGAACGAACTGACGCAGTGGAGGGCTCCTGACGCCACCCGCCAACCCAATTACCCC